>JAVDCA010000019.1 GCA_030848545.1 Astrobacterium formosum | reverse complement strand
GTGAGACACTTTTGCCAGTCTCACGTTCACGCCCCGTTCCCGGGCGCTTTCCTTTAAGCGGTTGATTTTGCTTGGTGAGCGCGCAGGGACTCGAACCCTGGACCTACTGATTAAAAGTCAGTTGCTCTACCACCTGAGCTACGCGCTCGGTCCGTGCGCCTCTGTAGGGGCGGTACCGCCCGGGGTCAAGCGCCAGCGCGTGTGCGATACGACGCGGGCCGCGGTGGCGCGGCATTTTCGTTGGAAATCCGGTCTCTTGGCACCTCCATGGTGTGTTCGGCCACCCATGCAAGACGCGAAATGGGGGCCGCGGCGGACGCGGCTCGCCAGCGGCCGGGTGGGTTTGCTACATAGGTCGGCGTGGATTCCGTCGCCTGCCCGCACGAGACGCCCGGCGCGTCGGCCACTTTCATCCGACATTGTGAGCTGACTCCACATGCCCATCATCAATCGTATCGTGGACTATCAATCCGAAATTGTCGCCTGGCGGCGCGATCTCCATGCCCATCCCGAACTCATGTACGACCTGCCGAGGACTTCCGCCTTCGTGGCCGAAAAGCTCAAGGCATTCGGCTGCGACGAAGTGGCGACCGGCCTCGGCCGTACCGGCGTCGTCGGCGTCATCCGGGGCCGCAAGGCCGCGAATGGCAGCGGCCCCAAAGTGGTGGCACTGCGCGCCGACATGGACGCGCTGCCGGTCACCGAGATCACCGGCGCTCCGTACGCTTCGACCGTCGCCGGCAAGATGCACGCCTGCGGCCATGACGGTCATACCGCCATGCTGCTCGGAGCAACAAAATACCTCTCCGAGACCCGCAATTTCGCCGGATCGGCCGTGGTCGTGTTCCAGCCGGCCGAGGAGGGCGGGGCGGGCGCGCGCGCCATGATGGAGGACGGCCTGCTCGAGCGCTTCGCCATCGACGAAATCTACGGCATGCACAACTTTCCCGGCCTGCCGGTCGGGGAGTTCGCGATCCGGCCCGGGGCCATCATGGCGGCGTCCGACTATCTCGAGATTTCCATCGAAGGCCGCGGCGGCCATGCGGCGCGGCCACACCTGACGGTCGACGCGCTCCTGGTTGGAGCCCAGATCGTCAACCAGCTGCAATCCATCGTCGCCCGTAATGTCGACCCGGTGAACTCGGCGGTGATCTCCATCTGCACGTTCAAAGCCGGGCACACCGACAATGTGGTGCCGCAGACCGCCGTGCTGACCGGCACGGCGCGTAGCCTCACGGCGCAGGTCCAGGATCTCGTCGAGGCGCGCCTGCGCGAGGTGGTGGAGGGCATCGCCAAAATCCACGGCGCCACCGCCACGCTCGAATACGAGCGCAACTATCCGCCGCTCGTCAACGATGCCCGCGCCACTGCCTTCGCGGCCGACGTCGCCCGCGCGGTCACCGGCGCCGACAGGGTCGACGACGCCATGGCGCCGCTGATGATCGCCGAGGACTTTTCGTTCCTGGTGCAGAAGCGGCCGGGCGCCTACATCTTCATCGGCAACGGCGACAGCGCCGGCCTGCATCACCCGGCCTACGATTTCAACGAAGAGGCGATTCCCTACGGCGTGTCCTATTGGGCGCGCCTCATCGAGACCGCCCTGCCGGCGTGACGGCGCCGGCCTTGCCTCTGACGACGAGATGCCCGGGCTTGCCCCGGGCATCGACGTTTTTAAAGGACTAGCCGCGTCCAAAGACGCGGATGACCGGGACGAGCCCGGCCATCACGAGGGAGAGGTTGAGCGTCAGTCGCCCGAAGACTACTGCGCGGTCTCGACCCGGTTCTTGACCGCCGTGGTGGACGGGATCGACTGGCCGACGCGGCGCAAGGCCGGACGGCGGGTGAGGAGCTCGGCGGTGCGGGTGCGCAGGCTCGCCAGATAGGCGAAGTCGTTGAAGCGCGACGTTTCGAACGCCGCCACGGCGGCAGCGGCGAGGAACGGCAGGCTCTGCACCACCAGGATAGCGCCGAACAGGTTGATCTCGCGCACGCGCTCGTAATTGGTCGCGAACACGATGGTGGCGCCGATCACCAGCAGCGAGCCCAGTACCGCCTCCGGGAAGGCCGCGAACTTCACCTTGCGCTTGCCGGCGCCGCCCTTGGCGGTGCGCACGAAGGGCAGGTGGTCCTTGATCAGGCCGGTGGCGACCGCCTTGGCGACCGTCCACTGCAGCGACATGGCGGTGATCATGCCGCCGGCGGTGGGGCCGGCAGGCAGGGCGACGCGCTGCCGGTAAAGCGTCACGAAGTGGGCGGACGACACGATGAAGGCGGCCAGGATCGGCAGAGTCAGCACCTTGTCCGGAATGGCGATGCCCGCGAAGGAGACCACCGGAACCCAGATGAGGTTGAGCATCGCGACCACGACGCCGACGCTCTCGGCGCCGAGCCAATTCAGCCAGCCGATGAGGAACTCGCGTCTCTGCTCGAGGGTCAACCGGCTCATGCCGGGCAGGAAGCGGCGCCAGTGCTTCTTGACGATCTGCAGGCCGCCATAGGCCCAGCGGTCGCGCTGGCGCTTGTAGGCCTGGAAGGTGTCGGGCAGGAGACCGTAGCCGTAGCGGCGGTTCGTGTATTGGGCCGACCAGCCCCGTTCCATGATGGTGAGGCCGAGATCGGTGTCCTCGCAGATGGTGTCGCTCGACCAGCCGCCGGCATCTTCCATGGCGGCACGTCGGATCAGGCACATGGTGCCGTGCACGACAATGGCGTCGACCTCGTTGCGTTCCACCATGCCGATGTCGAAGAAGCCGGCATATTCGCCGTTCATGGCGGTGTGCAGCGGGCTCCTGTGGCCGTCGCGGTGATCCTGCGGTGCCTGCACAAGGCCAACCTTGGGATCGGCGAAAGCCGGCACCAGATGCTTGAGCCAATCCTTGTCGACCGTGTAGTCGGCGTCGATGACGCCGATGATCTCGGCGTCGGGGGAGGTGCGGGCGAGCGCGAGGCGCAGCGCGCCGGCCTTGAAACCTTCGATCTTCTCGGCGTTGAGAAAGATGAATCGCTCGCCCAGTGTCCGGCAGTGCTCCTCGATGGGGCGCCAGAACGCCGGATCGGGCGTGTTGTTGATGATGACCACGCACTCGAAGTTCGGATAGTCGAGGCGGGCGACCGAATCGAGGGTCGCCTTGAGCATTTCCGGCGGCTCGAAATAGGCCGGAATGTGGATCGACACCTTGGGGGCGTACCCTTCCGGGGCGACGAGCGGCTTGAGCAGGCGGCGCGGCCCGCGGCCGAACACGATCGTGGCGATCTCCTGGATGCGTGCCATGGCGATCGCGGCCAGCGGCAGCAGCAGAAGAAGCCCGAAGCCGAGCGCGATCGCGGCGCCGATGACGAAGTAGTGGCCGTTCCAATAGTCGAACACGATCGCCGCCCACGCCCCGGCCCCGTGGGCCGCGGCGCCGAGCACGGCGGCCTGCATGAAGGTGGCTCCGGCGATGAACAGGATCGGCAGGGAGATCAGGAAACCGACCCCGACCGCGATGGCGGCGAGTTTGAAGTGGTTGGCTTCGGTGATGACGCCCGTCCAGGAGAACTTGGCGGCGCGATTGGTGTTGAACAGGCCCCAATAGGAGCCGACGCTGCCTTCGAACGTCTTCCAGGGCTGGTCGAAGGCTTCGATGACGTTGTAGTCGATCCCGAGTTCCTCCGCCCGGTTCACGAACTGGCGCAGCACCATAGCCTGCTCCAACCGGCCGGGCTGGGCGGCATGGCGGTTGTAGCCGGCGCTCGGCCAGCCGAATTCTGCGATGACGATGCGCTTGCCCGGATGCATCTGCCGCAGGGCGTCATAATGGCTCATGGTCTGGTCGAGCACGTCGGCCGGCCTGACGCCCTCCCAGTAGGGCAGGATATGGGCGGCGATGAAGTCCACATGCGAGGCGAGCTTGGGATAATCGATCCATACGTCCCAGGTCTCGCCGGTGGTTACCGGCACCGGGCTTGCCCGTTTGACCCGCTGCAGGGCGGTCAGGAGTTCGGGCACGAAGTCCTGCAGTTCGAGGCGGCTTGCGGTCTTGGGCTTCTCGGCACGCAATACGGTTTCGTTGCCGACCACGATGGCGACCACGTTGCTGTGGCGCTTGGCGAGCTCGATGGCCGAACGGATCTCGCGCTCGGCCCGGTCGGCCTTGCGCTTGGTCTCGGCCTCGCTGTCCTTCGAGCTCTTCGGATCGATCCAGAGGCCCAATGTCACCTTGAGCCCGAATTCGGCGGCGATGGCCGGCACCTGCTCAAGGCCTCCGGTCGCCGAATAGGTGCGGATGGCGCGGGTATAAGGGGCGATGGCCTTGAGATCCGCCCGGATCTGCGCCGCCGTCGGACGGGACGCGATTTCGTCAGGATGGGTGATTCCCTCGAAGGGCGCGTAGGACACGCTGGGGAGAATCTGATTGAATTCGGGGGCAGCGGCATTGCGCTGAACAAGCCCCCAGATCGCAGCGTGCACACACGCAGCCAGCGCGACGACGACAGCGACGGAGCGCATCGACTCTTACCGTATGGGGCGGAAAAACTGGGACCCGAGCCTGTCCCCTAGGCTCGAACAGGGGATCTGCCGCGTCGCGGTATATCCCCGTGGAAGGTGCTGAAGCAAGTAGCGTTTGTGCATGGCGATTTGTTGGCGGCGCAGACCGCCCTCATAAAAAAATTTCCCGTCGCCACGGCGGGGAGAACGTGTTCAGCGGGAAGTTGTTCCGGGTGTCGTCGCAGGTGCCTGGGCTGCATTGGGGGGCGCGGCCGCGGGTGCCGCCGTGGTCGGATTGAGCCAGCAAGAATGGACACGGGCGTTCAAGGTATCCGCAGCCTTGGCATCTGGAATGCCCTGCTTGAGCAGGCAGCGGAAGGTCGCCTGGATGTGGTTTCCGGGGCAGCCGAAGCGGTCATAGATGTCGAGATGGCGAAAGGCGGTATCGAGGTCGTCCTGGGACAACAACCGCACCACGCGGCGTCCTATCCACACGCATTCGGGGTTGGCCGCCGGGCCGGTGAGCACGCGCCCCGCCTCGTTGATTTCATCGAGGGCCTTTTTCGACGGATCGGGTTTCGCCGGCTCGCCCTGCTGCGCCTTGGGCGCTTCGGCCGGCTTTTGCTCGGGCGTCGAGCTCTGCGCCAGGGCGGATATGGGAGCCGCGGCGATGAACGCCGCGCAAGCGAAGGCGGACCAGAAGCGCGAACCGAAAAGGGGCATGGCGTCGTATGTTGTTGCTGGGAGTCGCTTCCGACGGGAGGTCGGGTTTCACCACTCGAATGGGTCGGCAATACGGCGTCACGACATCGCGGCGTCGCTGTCGCTCAATGGCGGAACTCGTGGTCTTTGTCCAGCGAAGCCGGCAGGCTTGATTAAGAGCTTGCCGTTTCTGTCCAGGATCGGACCTTGGCAGCATCTCCGGTCCGGGCTAAGCCGACGCATTCAGCCTTATCCTGCCATCTCGGTACCATCATGAAAAATGCCGTCGGCGCACTCGTCGCCTCTGTCGCCGTCATCGTCGCCGGCTGGTGGTGGCTCGGCCGACCGGTCGCCATGCCGCCGGTCGACGTCGGCGCCAAGATTCCGTGCGTCTCCTACGCCCCGTTCGCGGCCGACCAGACGCCGCTTCGGGACGACACGCGGGTGACGGCGGCGCAGATCGAGGCCGATCTCGCCCAACTCGCCAAAGTCACCAATTGCGTGCGCACCTATTCGATCGAGCACGGCGTCGACCAGGTGCCGGCGATCGCCGCGAAATACGGACTGAAGGTGCTGCAGGGGATCTGGCTCAGCCGGTTGGCGGACAAGAACCGTTGGCAGATCGACACCGCCATCGCGCTCGCCAAGCGTCATCCGGACGTCATCGCCGCCGTCATCGTCGGCAACGAAGTACTGCTGCGGGGCGAACTCTCCGCCGTCCAGCTCGGCGATTTCATCCGCGAAGTGAAGGCGGCCGTGCCCATGCCGGTCACATACGCGGATGTCTGGGAGTTCTGGCTGCGCTACCGCGACCTGGTCAATGCGGTCGATTTCGTCACCGTGCACATCCTGCCCTACTGGGAGGATTTCCCGATCGCCGCCGACAAGGCGGCGGCCCACACCGACGACATCCGCCGCCAAGTGGCCGCGAGCTTTCCCGGCAAGGACATCCTGATCGGCGAATTCGGCTGGCCGAGCGCCGGCCGCATGCGCGAAGGGGCGTTGCCGTCGCCGTCCAACCAGGCGCGGGTCATCCAGGAGGTCCTGGCCTTGGCGGCGCGGCAGAACTACCGCGTCAACATCATCGAGGCTTATGACCAGCCCTGGAAGCGCCTGATGGAAGGCACCGTCGGGGGGCATTGGGGATTGATCCCGGCCGACCGTAGCGAGCCCAAATTCGTGCTCGGGGCGCCGGTCTCCGATCACCCGTTTTGGCGCTGGCAGGCGGCCGGTGGTGCCGTCCTGGCCTTCGCCGTGGTGGCGGCGGCGCGCCTGCGCCGCCGGGTGGCATCGTCACTTCCACCACCGGTGGGCACCTGGGCATCCGTCTTCGTTCTCGCCACGGTGGCGGGTCTGATGGTGCCGTGGACCATCGCCCTGGTACCTCTGGAGAGCCTGGGGCCGGGCGGATGGGCCCGTTGGCTGGCGCTGGCGGCCCTGGCGGGCACAACGCCGATCATCGCCGCCGCCGCCCTGGCGGGTGGCGACCGGATTGCCGGCTTTGCCGCTGTTGTGGGTGGCCGGCTGGAGCGCACCCCGGACCGGCTCGCCTTCGCGCTGGGGGCCCTGGCGGTGGTGGCGACGCTCTTTGCGATCCAGACCGCCCTCGGGCTCACTTTCGATGCCCGCTACCGGGATTTTCCCTTCGCGCCGCTCTCGGCGGCGATCATACCGCTGGCGACCGTCCGACTGATGGCGGGCGCGGGCCGAACGGGCACCGGGACGGCCGAACGTCTGGCTGCCGCCATCCTGGCGACTGCGTCCGTCTATATCGTCTTCAATGAAAACTACGCCAACTGGCAGGCCCTATGGGTGGCGGCGCTGCTGCTGGTCCTGGGCGTCACGCTGTGGCGGCTGCCGGACGGGCGAAGCTGAGGACGAGGAGCCCGGCCGCAAGCCCGGAGAGGGCCGCATTGAACAGGACGAGTCCGAGGCCGGTCAGCGCCAGGGCCACCGCCAGCACGGGGAAGGTCGGGCGTAGCAATTGGACGAGTGCCGCCGCCACGGCGGCGCCGCCGATGGCGTAGTGCTCATAGATCGGCAGTGCGATCCGGCGGGTCAGGCACATCCAGGTGTCGAGGCCGGCGTCGCAGGCGAGCCCCACCACTGAATTCTCGATCCCGAGATAGCGCAGATACATGCCGTAGCCGACCGACGAGAAACCGACCGCGATCAGCCAATGGATCTGGACCGGGGAGGGCATGAAACGGCGCGACATGGGAACTCCGGCAGGCAAAAGGCGACGGCTCAAGCCTGCCCCGTATCGCCAAACCGCCGGCGCGTGTCAAACCGCCCGGTTCAGGCCGGCGGACGGGTCGGGGCCGCCGGCGCGACCGGTCGGGGCCGCGATGCTTCCACATTGGGCAGGCGCTGGCCATCGAACACGGCCGGCTGGCAGGCGATGCCGACTGACAACAGCGCGGCGCAGACCCGCGCCACTGCGGTCGTGTCGGCGAGCGGCCCGGCGACTAGGCGCAGTTCGGTCGTGCCCGGCTTGGCGCCGTCGCGGATGTTCACCAGCGGCCGCAGTCCCGCGAGCGAAGCCGGCTGCCGGATCCGCACCCGCTCCCAGAGCGAACGCAACCCGGAAAGATTGTGGGCGGCACCGAGATCGATCGCATATTCGGGTCGGGGCGCCGCTTGGCTGTCGACGGGTGGCGTGGCCTGTTTACTACCCGGGGTTGCGGACGTCTGGGCGCTGGCTGCGGATGACGGCGATCCAGCCCCCGCATAGGACTGCAGGACTGCGATCGGCCCGGGCTGCGGCAGGGGCGTGGTTTCAATCTCCTCCGATGCCCGGGTTTCCTTGGAGGTATTTTTGGGCGCGATAACCGGCAGTTCAGCATGCTCGCGCCATAGGGGCGTCACCACCCCCATATAGGGCGGCGCCGGAACGCTCGGCTGCGGACCCCAGGCGGCTACCGGCTCGCCGGGCGCGGCAGCAGCCGGAGGCGGCGCCGCTGGAACGGGTGCCACCTGGTGAGGGGTGGGTTTCGCGGGCGCGGTCTTGGGCGCTGCCACGACGGGAGGCGGCTCCGCCGGCTTGGCGGGTTCCGCAGGTGGGCGCGGCTGCGCCGCAACCCGCGCCACCGAGCCGGTGAGGTCCTCGAGATTGCGCTCGAGGAGGGCGACGCGTCCGGCGAGCCGGTCGCGGTCGCCGGCGAGCACGCGCACCGCCTCGCCGAGGCGCCGAGCCTCGCGCTCGGCATCGGCACGTACCAGGAGTTCGGCGCCGTTGTTCCTGACTGCCTGTTCGTTCGCGGCGCCGGTGAGCGACGCAAAGGCCGTGCCGGCGCGGCGACCGCCCAGGTCGCTCTGGGCTGCCACCACGGCGACGGCCAGCGCCGCAAGCGCGCCGACGCCCCAGGCGCCCAGGCGCGCCAGTGGCTTGAGGTCGAGATGGGCGTCGTCGTCGGGATAACCGGCGCCGCCCGTATTGTCGGCCAGGGGCATCGCAATCCGGCGAATCGGGGACAGGTGAAAAACGTTACCATGAACGCTTGCGATTCGGCTTCGCCCCCCGCAGCATTACCCTCGGTGTGCTTTCCTTGCTCGGTCCTTCGGGCTATACGCGCCGGTATGAATTCATCTCCGTCCTCCCGCCGTTGTTTGACTGTCGTCCTCGCCGCCGGCGAGGGCACCCGCATGCGTTCATCGCGGCCCAAGGTGCTGCACGCCATTGGTGGCCGCAGCCTTCTTGCCCACGTGCTCGCCACCGTCGGGGAGGCGGGAGGCACGAGCGCGGTGGTGATTGGCCCTGGCCGCGACGATGTGGCCGCCGCCGTGCGGGCAACGGCGCCGGACGCATCGGTTTTCGTGCAGGCGGAACGGCGTGGCACCGCCCATGCGGTCCTGGCCGCCCGCGCCGCCATCGAGCCTGGCTGTGACGATCTCCTGGTCGTGTTCGCCGACACGCCGCTTGTGAGGCCGCAGACCCTGACCCGGCTGCGGATGGCGCTCGCCGACGGAAACGCCGTCGCGGTGCTCGGCTTCCGTCCGGCCGACCGCAGTGGCTACGGGCGGCTGATCACCGCCGGCGCACGCCTGCTCGCCATCCGCGAAGAGAAGGATGCCGGCGAAGCCGAGAAAGCCATCACCTTGTGCAATGCCGGCTTGATGGCGCTCAGGGGCGACGTCGCCTTGGCCATTCTGGACCGCATCGGCGACGACAACGCCAAGCACGAATTCTATCTCACCGATGCGGTGGCGGTCGCCCGCAAGATGGGGTTCGAGGCGGTTGTGCTCGAAGCCGAGGAGGACGAGGTGAGAGGCGTCAACACGCAAGGCCAGCTGGCAGAAGCCGAAGCGGTGCTGCAGCGTCGCCTTCGCGCCGCCGCACTCGACGCCGGCGTCACCATGGTGGCGCCCGAGACGGTTCATCTTTCGGCCGATACGAGGCTCGCTGCCGACGTGACCATCGAACCCTATGTGGTGTTCGGTCCCGGCGTCAGTATCGAAGCAGGTGCCACCATCCGCTCGTTTTCCCATCTCGAAGGGGCGCAGGTGGGGGCAGGGGCGATCGTCGGCCCTTATGCCCGGCTGCGTCCGGGGGCACAGCTCGCGGAGCGTGTCCATGTGGGCAATTTCGTCGAGGTGAAGGCCTCCGAGATCGGGGTCGGCTCGAAGGCGAACCATCTCGCCTATATCGGCGACAGCAGCATCGGTGCCGGAGCCAATATCGGCGCCGGCACCATCACCTGCAATTACGACGGTATCCACAAGCACAAGACGGACATCGGCGACGGCGCCTTCATCGGTTCCAACTCCTCCCTGGTGGCGCCCGTGAAGATCGGTGCCGGTGCCTATGTGGGCTCCGGTTCCGTGATCACCACGGACGTGCCCGCCGATGCGCTCGCGATCGGGCGGGGACGCCAGGTCGTTAAGGAAGGTTTCGGCGCCCGCTTGCGCAAAGGCAAATCCGACGCCAAGAAAACACCCGCACCGTGAGTGTGAAGCAGCCTTGCTCCGGGGCGGCGTCACAGCGTGGAAACGCGATGAAACGCATCGTGATTTCGCGGTAATGGCCGACGCCGCTTAGACCTTGGCATCCGGGTGGAAGGGGAACGCACGCCATGTGCGGAATTGTCGGGATAGTCGGTCGGGTCGCCGCAGCGCCGCTGATGGTCGATGCGCTCAAGCGACTGGAATATCGCGGTTATGATTCCGCCGGCGTCGCAACGCTGGAAGATGGGCATCTCACCCGCCGGCGCGCCGAAGGAAAGCTCAAGAATCTCGAGCAACGCCTCGCCAAGGAGCCGCTCGCCGGCACGGTGGGGATCGGTCATACCCGCTGGGCGACCCACGGGCGGCCCAACGAGACCAACGCCCATCCGCACGCCACCGACCGCGTCGCTGTCGTGCACAACGGCATCATCGAGAATTTCAACGAGCTGCGCCAGGAACTCGAAGCAGCCGGCGCGGTATTCGTCACCGAGACCGACACCGAGGTGGTCGCCCATCTGGTCACCGCGGAGATGAAAACCGGCAAGAAGCCCGTCGAGGCGGTGGCGGCGGCGTTGCCGCGCCTGCGCGGCGCCTTCGCGCTCGCCTTCCTGTTCGAGGGCGAAGACGACCTCCTGGTCGGCGCCCGCCGCGGTTCGCCGCTCGCCATCGGCTATGGCGACGGGGAGATGTATCTCGGCTCCGACGCTCTGGCGCTCGCTCCCTTCACCAGCCAGGTCAGCTACCTCGAGGACGGCGACTGGGCGGTTCTCCACCGCCGCGGCGCGCAGGTCCGCGATGCCGACGGCCACGCGGTCGAGCGCGCCATCATCAAGTCGAGCGCGTCCGCCTTCCTGGTCGACAAGGGCAATCACCGTCACTTCATGGCCAAGGAGATCCACGAGCAGCCGGAGGTGGTCGGCCACACGCTCGCCCACTACATCGACATGGCCGCCGAGCGGGTGTGCCTGCCCGAAAACATGCCGTTCGACTTCCGCACGCTCGAACGCGTGTCCCTGTCGGCCTGCGGCACCGCCTACTATGCCGGCCTGATCGGCAAGTACTGGTTCGAGCGCTTCGCCCGGCTGCCGGTCGAGATCGATATCGCGTCGGAATTCCGGTACCGCGAGGCGCCTTTCGCCCCCGGCAATCTGGCCGTGTTCGTGTCGCAGTCGGGCGAGACCGCCGACACGCTGGCGACGCTGCGCTACGCGCGCGCGCAGAAGCAGCACGTCCTCTCCATCGTCAACGTGGCGACCTCGACCATCGCGCGCGAAAGCGACGTGGTGATGCCGACGCTCGCCGGCCCGGAGGTCGGCGTCGCCTCCACCAAGGCGTTCACCTGTCAGCTCGCGGCGCTCGCCTGCCTCGCCATCGGGGCCGGCCGCGCCCGCGGCGTCCTCTCGGTCGAGGACGAGAAGAAGCTCGTCAGGGCGTTGATCGAGGTGCCGCGTCACATGGCTGCGGCCCTCGCGCTCGAATCCAAGATCGAGCATCTCGCCCGCGACCTCGCCAAGAGCCGCGACGTCCTCTATCTGGGCCGTGGCACCAGTTTTCCGCTGGCGCTCGAAGGCGCCCTCAAGCTCAAGGAAATTTCCTACATCCACGCCGAGGGCTATGCGGCCGGCGAGCTCAAGCATGGCCCCATCGCGCTCATCGACGAGACCATGCCGGTGATCGTCATCGCGCCCCACGACCGGGTGTTCGAGAAGACGGTCTCCAACATGCAGGAGGTCGCCGCGCGCGGCGGACGTATCATCCTGGTCACCGATCCACGCGGCGCCCGGGAGGCGACGGTGGAGTCCACCGCCGTGCTGGCGCTGCCCGAAATGCCCGCATCGGTGACGCCGCTCGTCTACGCCATTCCGGTGCAACTGATCGCTTATCACACTGCCGTGATCATGGGCACCGACGTCGACCAGCCGCGCAATCTCGCCAAGTCGGTGACGGTCGAATAGCGCCATCCGGGATTCGCACTCCGACCGGGTAGCGCCACGGGGCCACTTCGCTCTATAGTGGCCTGCGGCCGAGCGAGGTCGGGAGTTTCAATTCAGCGATCATGACTGAGCAAAAAGAACAGCAATCGGGCGCCGTCCGGCTGGAGCCCGAAACGGTTCACTACAGTATCGGCAGCCGCATCCGTACCTATTTTCTCACCGGTCTCGTCGCCGCGGCGCCGATCGCCATCACGGCGTGGCTGACCTGGAGCTTCATCACCTGGGTCGACGACCTCGTCCGTCCACTCATCCCGGTGGCCTACCGGCCAGAGACCTATCTGCCCGTCAAGGTGCCGGGCCTCGGCCTTATCATCGGCTTCGTCGCCCTGACGCTGCTCGGCTTTTTCACCGCCAACCTGGTCGGCCGCACCCTGATGGAGGCCGGCGAGACGATCCTCGATCGCATGCCCATCGTGCGGCCGCTCTACAAGGCACTCAAGCAGGTTTTCGAGACCCTGTTCTCGTCCTCGGGCTCGAGTTTTCGAAAGGTCGGCCTGGTCCAGTTTCCGTCGCCGGAGATGTGGTCGCTGGTGTTCCTGTCGCAACCGGCGGGCAGCGAGATCGCGGAGCGGTTGCCACGCGAGGAGGAATACGTCTCGGTCTTCATGCCGTGTACGCCCAACCCGACCACGGGCTTCTTCTTTTATGTGGCGAGAAGCGACATCATCGAGCTCGACCTTCCCGTCGAGGCGGCGGCGAAGCTCATCATGTCGGCGGGACTGATTCAGCCCAATGGCGGCGCCGACACCCACAAGAAGCTGTCCGCGCTCGCCGAGACCGCCAAGGTCGCCCGCATGTCGCGTGCCGCGAAGGCCGACCACAGCGAGGCCGTGAAATAGTCCCGAACTCGATTCGCCGGGTTCGTTCGCTGCGGTGCGCCTGCGCACGGAACGCGTCCGTAAATGTCCTGACCGGAGGGGCCGCGAGCATCGATTCGGGCCAAATTGTGATAATTCCGCCCGCCCTTTCGGCATGAGAGCACGGCTCCCTCTCTATACGTCGTCGACGGCCGTGGCCGGCTGCGCGGCCTTCGTGTTCGGCTGCCTGTTGTGGCTGATCGTTTGGCGACCGGAATGCTGATATAGAATCGACAAGAAGGCGGCGGCGACGCCGCCTTCTTGTCGCGAGGGGACGATGATCCAGCGGGTTATGATCTTCTTCAATGAACGCGTGATGCTCAGCGCGCTCGCCCATGGCGATTATGCGAAGGCCGAACTCGCGCTCGGCCACCTGCAACGCTGGGAAGGCCGCACGCGCCGCGTCATGCACAATCTCGCCGTCGTGCGCATGGGCCAGGGTCGCTTCGCCGAGGCGGAAGCCCTGTTCGAACAACAGATCGAGGACTACGGCGACAATCCCGACTTGTTGCGGGCGCTGGCCGAAACCGCCTATCTGGCGGGCGATCGTGCCCATGCGGCACGTCGCATCGAGGCCGCGCTGGCCGAGCCGGAATGCCCCGAACCGGAGCTGCTCAAGCGGCGGGCGGCGATCTGCGCCGATCCCCGTGCGCACGCCAAGTCGATGGAAGGCAAGAAGAATTTCGCCGCCGCTTTGGCGCATCTCGGCAAGGGCGAAAAGGATGCCGCCATCGACGCATTCCGCCGCGCCGCCGATGCCGATCCGAGCGACTTCGTCGCGCTGAACAATCTCGGTGCACTGCTGATGAACCACGCCAAGGACTATGCTGGCGCGGCGCGCGTGTTCGAGAAAGCCCTGGCTCTATCCGAACAGGCGCTGATGCGCGACAACCTCGCCAAAGCCCGTGACAAGGCGCAGCAGAAGGCGAAAGGAAAAGCCTGACTAATCCCGTTGTCATTCCGGGGCGCGCGTCAGCGCGAGCCCGGAATCCAGCCGCACGTACCGAATGTATGGCTGGATTCCGGGTTCGGCCTTCGGCCGCCCCGGAATGACGATGTGTCTTACCCCGCCCGCAGGAGCCGGATCGCCTCGTCGCGTTCGAAAAGATAGAGCAGGGTGCGCAGCGCCTCGCCGCGTTCCGAGGTGAGGCCGGGATCACGCGCGAGGGTCAAGGCGGCGTCATCGCGGGCGGTCTGCAGGAACTTGCTGTGCACCTCCAGGCGGGCGACCTTGAAGCCCGGCAGGCCGCTCTGGCGGGTGCCGAGCACGTCGCCTTCGCCGCGCAGCCTCAAATCTTCCTCGGCGATGCGAAAGCCGTCCTCGGTCTCGCGCATCACCGCGAGCCGTGCCTTGGCGGTCTCGCCGAGCGGCGTCTTGTAGAGGAGCAGGCAAGTCGACTTGCCCGCCCCGCGGCCGACGCGGCCGCGCAGCTGGTGGAGCTGGGCAAGGCCGAAACGCTCGGCGTGCTCGATCACCATCACGGTCGCTTCCGGGACGTCGACGCCGACCTCGATCACCGTGGTCGCCACCAGGAGGCGCGTATCGCCGGACGCGAAGGCCGCCATGGCGGCGTCCTTCTCGGAACCCTTCATGCGGCCGTGCACGAGGCCGACCCTGTCACCGAAGTGCTGCGCCAGATCGGCGAAGCGGTCGCCAGCGGCGGCGAGATCGGAGGTCTCGGACTCCTCCACCAGCGGACACACCCAGTAGACCTGCCGTCCGTCCGAAAGCGCGCGGCCGACCGCGTCGACCACTTCGTCGAGGCGGTCGAGCGGCACGGTGCGGGTGTCGATGGGCTGGCGGCCGGCCGGCTTCTCGCGCAGCTCCGACATGTCCATGTCGCCGAAATAGGTCAGCACCAGCGTGCGCGGGATCGGCGTTGCGGTCATCACCAGCACGTCGACCGCCTCGCCCTTCTGGGCCAGCGCCAGACGCTGGTGGACGCCGAAGCGGTGCTGCTCGTCGACCACGGCCAATGCGAGATCGTGGAAGTCGACGCCCTCCTGGAACAAGGCATGGGTGCCGATCAGGAGGTCGATCTCGCCGGCCGCAAGCCGCGCCAGCATGTCGGCACGCTCGCGGCCTTTTTCGCGGCCGGTCAGGATCGCGACGCGTAGCCCGACGAGCGCGGCGAGCGGCGCGACGGTCTTGAGGTGCTGGCGGGCGAGGATTTCCGTCGGCGCCATGATGGCGGCCTGGCGTCCGGCCTCGATTACGGCGGCGGCGGCCAATAGCGCGACCACGGTCTTGCCCGAGCCCACATCGCCCTGGAGGAGGCGCAGCATGCGCTCGGGCTTTTCCAGATCGGTGGCGATCTCCGAAATGGCACGGGCCTGGGAGCCGGTGAGCCGGTAGGGCAGGGCGGCGGTGATCTTCGCCCGCAAGGAGCCGTCGCCGGCGCTGACGCGGCCGCGCGGGCGGCGCAGATTGGCGCGCACCAGCATCAGCGCGAGCTGGCCGGCCAGGAGTTCGTCGTAGGCGAGGCGCGACCAAGCCGGTCCCTCGGGCGCGAGGTCGCTCGGTTCCGCCGGCCGGTGCAGGGCTTTGATGGCATCCGCGAACGGCGGAAAGCCTTCGCGCTTCCGGAAGGCGTCGTCCTGCCACTCGGGCAATTGCGGCAGGCGCGCCACGGTCAGGTCGACGGCCTTGCGGACCTGATACAGGCTCAATCCCTCGGTCAGGGGATAGACCGGTTCGACCAGGGGCAGCTTGTCGAGCTCGCTCTCGGCAACCACGCGGTCGGGATGCACCATCTGCAACATGCCGTCGTAGAGGGCGGTCGTGCCGGAGACGATGCGGGTCTCGCCGACGGGCAAAATCTTGTCGATGAAATCCTTGCGGGCGGCGAAATAGGTGAGAACCAGGTCGCCGGTATCGTCGCTCGCATAGATCAGATAAGGCGCGCGCGAGCGGCCCGGCGGCGGCGGGCGATGGCGGTCCACATGGACGGTGACGGTCGCGACCTGTCCGGGCACGACCTCGGCGAGTTTTGGCCGGGCGCGCCGGTCGACGGCCCCGGTCGGCAGATGGAACAGGAGATCGAGCAGCCGGGCGCCGTCCTCGCGGCCGAGCAGGCGGCGATAGAGCTTGTCCAGCTTGGGTCCGACGCCGGCAAGGGTCGTGACTTCGGCGAACAGGGGATTGAGGGCAGTGGGCCGCATTTTGGTCAAGTCCGGTGGTCTGGGGCCGGCAGTGGCGCGGCTTGCGCCGCCGCGCCGTTCGTCCTATACCGCGCCCCGGTCGGCAGTTCACCCAGGCATCGCCGCCCCGTAAAGGGGAGCTAAACCTGCCACATGCGTTTTCCGCATGGTCATCAACGACTGACACCTTATCCCGTGCCACGTCGCAAGCCGGCGAACCCGACCGTCCTCTTTTCAAGGGCTTTGGCACGCCGAGGATAAGCGATGTCCAGGGAAATCATCCCGTTTCATGCGGACGACGTGTCCGCGCTCGCCCGCGCGCTCAAGCGCGAACTCGCCCGCCACGACGAGGAGTCAGCCGCCGATCCGGCCCGCCGCAAGGGTCCGGGGCACGTGGAACTCCTCAACATGCTGGCGCGTGCGACCGGGTTCCGCAATTTCCAGCATATGCGGGCCCAGGCCGACGCGCGCGCGCGGCTCGATCACCCGCCGGTCACCGTCGAGCCGGCGGTCGACTATGTCCGCATCGAACGTCTCGCCCGCTATTTCGACGACGCCGGTCGGCTGACGCGATGGCCGGGCAAGCACAGCGATCGTCTGGCCTGCCTGTGGGTGTTGTGGTCTCGCATGGAGCCGCGGCGGGTGTCGAGCGAAGCTGAGATCAACGGCGCCCTCAACGCCGAGCACCTGTTCGGCGATCATGCGCTGCTGCGCCGCGAGCTCGTCGACCTCGGCCTGATGGCACGCACGGCGGACGGCCGCGAATACCGCCGCCTCGAACAGGCGCCGCCCGCCGAGGCGGTGGCGCTGATCCGCCATCTCGGCCAACGCCGGGCGGCCTGATCCCTCCATCGGAACCAGGAAAAGGACTGAGGGATCATGAGCATCCAAGACGATGCGCGGGCGCTGCTCGCGCGCGCGGCGCGCCCGTGCGGGATCAAAACCCGCGCCGGCGCCGTCGAATGTGCCGTCGACGGCGCCGGACCGGCGGTGCTCGCCCTGCACGGCGGCGCCGGCGGTTGCGACCAGGGGCTTCTCTTGGCGGCAAGTGCCATCGGGGAGGGCGTCAGGGTGGTGGCGCCGTCACGGCCCGGCTATCTGGGCACGCCGCTCGCCGCCGGACCGTCGCCCGCGAAACAGGCCGATCTCTACGCCGACATCCTCGACCGTCTCGGCATCGACGATGCCGCGGTGATCGCCGTATCGGGGGGCGGCCCGAGCGCGCTCGAATTCGCGTTGCGCCATCCGGGTCGCTGCCGTCGCCTCGTCCTGGTGTCGGCCTGCACGCGGCGTCTCGAGCTCGAACTGCCGTTTCGCTTTCATGTCATGAAGCTCCTGGCCCGATGGCCCGCTTTGGCGCGCGTGCTCATGTCCGGCATCGTGCGCGATCCAGTACGGGCAGCGCGGCGTTCCATCGCGGAC
Organism: Astrobacterium formosum; assembly: GCA_030848545.1. GTDB lineage: Bacteria > Pseudomonadota > Alphaproteobacteria > Rhizobiales > Xanthobacteraceae > Astrobacterium > Astrobacterium formosum. The sequence goes on along the minus strand of JAVDCA010000019.1, from coordinate 136,947 downwards.
CCGCAGGCACGGGCGGCATTGCTTGCCGATCCGGTGGCCAGTTCACTGTTCGGCGCGCTGCAACTCACCATCGCGGACCGCCTGGCGCAGCGCATCCCCGGTACCGAGAACGACCACCGGCGCTGCCACGAGGCCGACGGCTGGCCACTCGAACGCATTGCGGTGCCGACGCTTGCCATTCACGGAACGACAGACCGGATCGTCGACTTCGATCACGCGCAAGGCGTCGCCGCCCGCGTGCCCGGTGCCGAACTGATGGCGATCGAGGGCGGCGAACACGTCTGCCTTTTCACCCATCGGCGCGCGATCCGGACCCGCGTGAGAGCGTTTCTGGCATTGCCGCAGGCGTGATGAAGAGGTGTCTTCCGAGGCGCAGGCCCGGCCGGCGCCTAGCCGTCCACCTTCACGTAGCGCAGCACGGCTTCAATGATCAGCCGACGTTGACGCGCGGCGTCGTCTGGATCCCAGAGGTCCTTCTCGAACACGGCGTTCCACGTGTAGCGATTGGAGACGCGCATGAAGCAGAACGAGTTGATGAGAAAATGCACATGCCACGGGTCGAGGCCCGAGCGGAAGACGCCGTCGCGCTCGCCGCGCTCCAGCAGGGTCCGGACGGTTTCGATCGCGATGGCGTTTCGCTGCACCAGTGACGAGCGCTTCGAAATATGACGGGCCCGCTCCATGTTCTCGACGCAGACGAGCCTCACATAGTCCGGATGGGCGGCATGGTGGTCGAAAGTGACTTCGACCAGCCGCTGCATCGCCTGTTCGGGGGACAGGTCGTCGATGTGCAGTCCCTGTTCCTTTTCGCGGACCCGCACATAGGCTTCCTCCATCACCGCCCCATAGAGCCGCTCCTTGCTGCCGAAATGGTAATAGATCATCGGCTTGGTGGTGCGGGTCTTGGCCGCGATGTCGTCCACCCGCGCGCCTTTCAAGCCCTTCTCGGCGAACTCGTTCATGGCGGCGAACAGGATTTCGCGCTTGGTGGCTTCGCCCACCGGCGACTTGCTCCGCGCTCGGCGCCGTGAGGCATTCACAAGGCGTACCGCTTTGGCTGCCGGTTGCGGCCGGTGTTCGTCGTCGCGACGGGAGTAGGTGCCGATCTCGGTTATGTCGCGCCGGGCAGCGGAGAATTCCCGATCGAGTTCGTCCAGCATGGCGAGGGCAGCTTTGACGCCCTCGTCGCGATCGGTTCTTCCCGTCGAACGTTCGATCACCTTCGACTTGTCGGCGTAGCGGGGGTGCGACCACAAGTCCCTGGGCACTTTCTTCAAAATGCCGATGCGGCCGTTGCGGCCGACGCGGACGTTGGGGGGAAGAGGCGGCATCGAAATATCCAGTATGGAATTCGAGTATGAAGCCCCTTTTGACGCGATCGGGTCAAGGGGTCGGAGGCGTTCACACGGCAGAAGACGCGATTCTTCAGGGATCTGGCTCGTGCCACACGCGATCTCGCGGTATGGAAGGCGGCGAGCAGGTATGGAACTCGGTCCCGCGCCGGCAGTCTGGGCGTGAGGTATGGACCGCTTTCATGTTCTTGTATGTGCGTAATATTGCCTGTTTACATTCGATTCGGGACTGCTCATGGTGATTGACGCGACCTTCCGTTCGGTCTAGTCGGAAAAAGCCTACTGACCAGTATGTCTGTGCGGCGGCCGCCACAGCGACCTCGCGGAGAGAATGGCCGGCGGCTATGCGGGGTGTCACTGCCATGAACCTGAGAGATAAGATGAAGCGCGGGCCGGTGTTCGGCATCGCGTGTTTCACCGGCGCCTCATGCGCCATCGAGGCGATCGGCCATTGGGGCTTCGATTTCGTCTATCTCGATCTCGAACACACGCCGAACAACTTCGGGCCGGATATGGAGCGCCAGATCCTGGCGGCGCTGCACGCCGGCGTGTCGCCTTTGGTGCGGCTCACGGGAGCCAACGAGGTGGAAATCCGCAAAATCCTCGAACTGGGCGCCGAAGGCGTCGTGGTGCCGCACATCCGCACCCGTGCCGACGCCGAGATATGCATCCACGCCGCCAAGTTTCCGCCCCTCGGCCGGCGCGGCGCCGAAGGCAATGTGCGCGCGGCCGGCTATGCGGGTCCGGGATTCACCTGGGAAAGCTACATCGCGCGCCAGAATGCCGACACGCTGGTCATCCCCATGGCAGAGGATTACGAGTTCCTCGACAATCTCGACGCCATCCTGTCGGTCCCGGGCATCGACGCCATCAATTTCGGTCCGCTCGACTGGGCTCTGTCGATCGGTGCGCCGGTCCGCTATCGGCTCGAGGAGCCGCGCATCGTCGAAGCCTACGAAAAGATCGAAGCGCGCGCCCGCGCGGCCGGCATCGGCATCATGTGCCCGGTGGTGCCGGCGAGCCCGGAACACCTCGCCGACATGGTCGGCCGTGGCGTCAACATGGTAATCTGCGGCAACGACATGGGTCTGTTGCAGGGCGCGCTCAAGGGCGTCGCCGGTGATCTCGCGCCATTCCGCGCGACCGCTTGAATTCACGGGCCGGCCCACGGCCCGTCACGACCCGCGGCCCCCGGCGGGACCTTGACCGGAGAGGAGCACACTCATGCTGAAGACCTTCGTCGGCGGCATCGTCGCCACCGGCCTGCTTTGCGCGCTGATGCCCGCAAGCACCGTAGCCCAAACTGTCACGATGAAAATCGGCCACGCCCAGCCGACGACGACGCCTCGCCACCTGTCGTACGTCGCATTCAAGGACATGGTCGAGAAGAACACCAAGGGCACCATCAAGGTCGACATCTTCCCGTCGGCCCAGCTCGGCGACGAGGCCTCGATGGTCGACGCCGTCAAGCTCGGCACCCTGCAGGGGACCCGTGGCGGCGCCTTCGAACGCGTCGCGCCGGAGCTTCTGATCTACACCATGCCGTTCCTGTTCGGCACCGATGCGGCGATCCAGAAAGTCACCAACGGGGCGATCGGCGAGCGCATCGCCAAGAACGCCGAGAAGAACGGCATCATCGTCCTCGCCACCGGCAATGCCGGCGGCTTCCGCCAGATCACCAACAACAAGCGCCCGATCGCTTCGCCCGACGACATGAAGGGGCTTAAGATCCGCGCGCCCGGCATCGAGTCCATCATCAAGTCGCTGGAGGCGTTCGGTGCCTCCGCCGTATCGATCCCCTATGGTGACACCTACATGGCCCTCAAGACCGGCGTCGCCGACGGGCAGGAGAACCCGTTCATCAACATCGAGTCGATGAAGTTCCACGAGGTGCAGAAGTATCTCACCGTGATCGACTACCAGTTTCATCCCGATCCGTTCTGCGTCAGCCTGAAATGGTTCAAGTCGCTGTCGCCGGAAAACCAGAAGATCGTCAAGGACGCTGCCGTCGAATCGATGAAGCTCAACGATTCGCTGATGGCCGACGCCAACAACAAGGCGTTCGAGATCATCAAGAAGTCCCTGCAGGTGAATGTTTTGACGCCTGAGCAGCGCAAGGCGTTCCAGGAGAAGGCCAAGGCGGTCGACGCCTACTACATCAAGAAGGGCCTGTTCACCCAGAAGGACATGGACGAGTTGCGCGCCGTCGCCAAGTGACGGCGCCGGCGTCGACGCTCGTCGATCGACGGGCGTCATTGCAAGCGAAGCGAAGCAATCCAGGGCCGCGAAGGAAGGACTGGATTGCTTCGTCGTGGAGCTTGTCATCGGGCCCGCCGAAGGCTGGACCCGGTGGCTCCTCGCAATGACGGAACGGGACGGCATCGGTTGCCGGCTCGATGACACCTGGAGGCACCATGCTCGAACTGTGGCTCGCGCGCCTCGACCGGCTGCTCGTTCTCGCTAACATCGCCCTGATGGGCGCACTGACCCTGATGGTGATGACGGCGGTCATCCTGCGCTACGTGTTCTCGATCTCGTTCGCCGGGTCCGAGGAAGCGGTGTCGCTGATCTTCGTCATGACCAGCCTGCTGGGCTCGGTCTGCGTGGCTCGCCGCGGCGGTCACATCGGCGTCGATTTCATCTACGGCTGGGTCTCCGCCGGCAAGATCCGGTGGGTACATCTCGGCGTCTCGGCGGCCGTGATCGTCACCATGCTGGTGATGATCAACGCCTCGTTGGCCTGGATCGAGGTGTCGATGACGGTGCCGACGCCGGCGATGCAGCTGCCGTTCTGGTGGTTCTATTCGGCTCTGCCGGTCGCCTTCGCTCTGATTGCGCTCGTCGAATTCGGCAAGATCGTCCGCATCCTGACCGCACGGACCGGAGAGAAGCATCCATGAGCATGCTGGTGCTGTTTCTCGGATTCTGCGTGCTGTCGCTAGCCGGCGTGCCCATCTATGCCGGCCTCGGGCTTGCGAGCATCTTGTACCTCCTGGTGTCGAACCCCGACTTCATCGTCATGCTGCCGCAGCGGGTGTGGTCGGGCCTCGACAGCTACATGATGATCGCATTGCCGCTGTTCATCCTCGCCGGCGAACTGATGAACCGCGGCGGCATCACCCAAAGGATCATCGATTTCAGCCTGCATGTGGTGCGGCCGATCAAGGGCGGTTTAGGCGAGGTCTGCGTCGTCGCCAGCATGGTATTCGGCGGCATTTCCGGCTCGTCGGTCGCGGATGCGTCCGCGATCGGGTCGGTGATGATTCCCGCGATGGAGAAGAAGGGCTTCTCCAAGCGCTACGCCACCGGCCTCGTCGTCGCCGCCTCCACCATGGGCATGATCATCCCGCCGAGCATTCCCATGGTGACCTATTCCATGGTTTCGGGCGCTTCGATCGGCGACCTGTTCATGGCCGGCCTGGTACCTGGGGTCATGATCGGCCTGTTCCAGCTCGTCGCGCTCTTCTTCTACAAGCGTACCAACAAGCTCCACCTGTTGGAGCAGGCAATCGAGCATCGCCACGGCTTCTGGAAGACCGGTCGCGAGGGCTTGTTGGCGTTGATCATGCCGCTCCTCATCATCGGCACCATCTCGTTCGGGGTCGCGACCGCGAGTGAGTCGGCTTCGATCGCGGTCCTCTATTCCCTGATCATCGGCTTCTTCGTCTTCAAGGAACTGCGTCTGAAGGATCTGCCGGAGGTTTTGGAAAAGACCTTCATCACGTCGTCGAGCGTGATGATCATCATCGGGTTCTCGATGATCTTCGGCTGGGTGATGGCGATGGAGAAGGTGCCGAACACCATCGCGATGTTCTTCATGACCATGGAAGTCAGCCGGTTCTGGGTCCTGATGATCCTGGTGGTGTTCATCCTGTTCATCGGCACCTTCCTCGATGTCACCCCGGCACTCCTCCTGGTGACCCCGATCATGATCCCGGTCCTCAGGCACTACGGCATCGACGAGGTGCAGTTCGGCGCCATCATGATCGTCGGCACCGCCGTCGGGCTGGTATCGCCGCCGCTCGGCATGTGCCTCAACGCCGGCAACAAGATCAGCGGATTGCCGATCTGGGACATCTTCACGGCCGCGCTGCCGTTCCTGATCTGCGACGTGATCGTCCTGCTGCTGGTGACCTATGTACCGGAAGTGTCGCTGACTGTGCCGCGCCTGCTCGGCGGTCACTGATCTGCCCCTCGCACGCAAAACGAGTGAAATATGACAGTCGCAATTCCGTCATTCGTGCGTTAATCTCCCGCCATCAACGCATTGGCCGGAAACCCGCGTCGTGTCCCTGGACGCCCGCGTCGTCCGGGCTAGGGAGTGACGCATGAACGCGGCTGTCGTGGACGCGGCTGGGGTTTTCTTGCGACGTGCGCAGCCGCGCCGCATCGATACGCGCGGCGGGCCGGTCGAGTGCGTCGTGACCGGGGAGGGGCCGGCACTTCTGTCCGTCCATGGCGGCATTGGCGGCTATGACCAGGGTTTGAGGGTGGCGGCGGCCGCCCTCGGTGCTGCTCGCCGCACCGTCATTGCGGTGTCCCGCCCGGGCTACCTCGGCACGCCGCTTTCGGCCGGCACCACACCGGCCTCGCAAGCCGACCTCTTCGCCGACATTCTCGACGCGCTCCACTTCGGGCGGGCGGACGTCATGGCGATCTCGGCCGGCGGGCCGAGTGCCATCGAATTCGCGATCCGCCACCCCGCGCGTTGCCGCAGCCTGGCGTTGATTTCCGCCTGCACGGGCCGGCTCGAGGTGCGCTTGCCGGTGCGGGTGCAGGCGCTGCGGGTGATGGCGCGATGGCCGTTCCTGCTCACCGCCATCCTGCGCCGTCTCGCGCGCGATCCGGAGAAGATGGCGGGCTGGCTGATCAGCGATCCCAATGCCCGCACCGCCATTCGCAGCGACGCGGAGTCGCGGGCGCTGCTCATCGAACTCCAGCGGGAAATTCTCGCCCGGCTGGCGCCGCGCATGGTGGGCACCGAACATGATCTGCGGTTGATGGGCGCCATGGACGACCTGGCCCTGGAGCAGGTACGGGTTCCCGTGCTGGCGCTGCACGGCACCGCCGACGAGATCGTGTCTTTCGCCCATGCGGTCGCGGTCGCGAAGCGGGTACGCGGTGCCCAGGTGGTCGCCATCGAGGGCGGCGAGCATGTGTGCCTGTTCACCCATCGCGAGGCCGTGCGCACCCAGGTCCGCGATTTCTTCGCCCTCGACGCGGAGGCCGTCCCGCGGTCCCGGCGGCGGGCACGCAACCGCTGAATCTTCCTGACAGACGCCGCGAGCGTCACTATATGAACCCGCGCCCGGCTCGTCCGGGCTTTTGGCGTTTGCTTGTCTCGGAGGCCCCATGACCGGAACCACCACCACCAGCGAAGGATTGGACGTGCGGCGACGCCGGCTGCTCTACCATTGCTGGCACCGCGGGACCCGCGAAATGGACCTGATCATGGGCCGCTTCACCGACGCGGTGATCCGTGACCTGAGCGAAGAGGAGGTTTCGGCCCTCGAACACCTCGCCGAGGCGCAAGACCACGACCTCTACGCCTGGGTCGCCGGCGATCGCCCGGTGGCGCCGGAGCACGATACCGACATGTGGCGCCGCCTCCTCGTCTTCGTGCGCGACAACCCGGTGGGGTGAGGGTGCGTTCGACGAATCCTCCCATCATTGCGAGCGCAGCGAAGCAATCCAGTGACCGCGAAGGAAGAGCTGGATCGCTTCGTCGGCTTCGCCTCCTCGCGATGACGGCTTCATCCCATCCGGGTCGGCCTGCGGCTGGTGCCGAACTCGCAATGACGCAAGAGTACTGACATCCCCATGCCCCGTTCCCCCGTCGATCGCCTCGAACCCGGCCGGCCGCTGATCCTCTCGCAGGTCGCGGACGGTGCCGAAGGGCTCGTTCTCGCCGATCTCGCCCGCGCTCTCGCCGCACGGCCGAAACCGGCGCCGACCTGCCTTCTGGTGGTGTGTCGCGACGGGCCACGCATGGCGCAGCTCGCCCGCGCGCTCGCCTTCTTCGCCCCCGACGTCGAACGGCTCGAGTTCCCGGCCTGGGACTGCCAGCCCTATGACCGCGTTTCGCCCCATGCCGGCATCGTGGCGCAGCGCATGACGACGCTCTCGCGCCTCTCGCGCCTGAAGGGGAACGAGCGTCCGCAAGTGCTGCTCACCACCGTCAATGCCGTGCTGCAGCGCGTGCCCGCCAAGGCGTTGGTGGCCGGCCAGGCCTTTTCGGCGGCGCCCGGCAACATGCTCGCCATGGACGGGATCGTCCGCTGGCTGGAGCTCAACGGCTTCGTGCGCGCCTCGACGGTGCGCGAGGCGGGCGACTATGCGCTGCGCGGCGGCATCATCGATCTCTTTGCCCCCGGTATGGCCGAGCCGGTCCGCCTCGACTTCTTCGGTGACACGCTGGAGTCGATCCGCAGTTTCGATCCTGAGACCCAGCGCACCACCGACCAGCTCCGGCGCCTCGACCTCGTGCCGGTGGCCGAATTCCAGCTCGTCACCGAGACCATCCGCCGCTTCCGTCTCGGCTATGTGGAGGCCTTCGGGGCTCCCGATCGCGACGATGGCCTCTACCATTCGGTGAGCGAGGGCCGCCGTTTCCCCGGCATGGAACACTGGCTGCCGCTCTTTCACGACCGCCTCGATACCATCCTGGATTACGTGCCTGGCGCGGCCATCGCGCTCGAACCACTGGCCGAGGAGGCGGCGCACGAGCGCCTCGTCCAGATCGCCGACTACTATGACGCCCGCAAGCAGGTGCTGGGGCAGGACGGCGGCGGCATGATCTATCATCCGCTGCCGCCGGACCGGCTCTATTTCGGCGAGACCGAATGGAAAAATCGCCTCGGCGCGTGCGAACTCGTCCGCATGACGCCGTTCGCGGTTCCGGGCGGTGGCGACAATGTGGTGGAGACAGGAACCCGCGCCGGCCACAACTTCGCGGCCGAGCGCACCCAGCAGGACGGCAATGTCTTCGAGGCCGTCAAGACCCATGTGGGCGCGCTGCAGAAGGACGGCAAGCGCGTCGTCGTCGCGCTGTGGAGCAACGGCGCCCGCGAGCGCATGGGCCACGTGCTCGCCGACCATAAGCTCGTCAATCTGGTCGAGGTGTCGAGCCACGCCGAGATGCTCGCCCGCCCGCGTCCGGAAATCGGTCTCGCGGTGCTCGGCCTGGAGGCCGGGTTCGAGACCGCCGACCTCGCGGTCATCGCCGAGCAGGACATATTGGGCGACCGTCTCGTGCGCCCGCGTCGCGCCGCCAAGAAGGCGGAGAACTTCATCGCCGAGGTGACGAGCCTCGCCGCCGGCGACCTGGTCGTCCATGTGGACCACGGCATCGGCCGTTTCATCGGTCTCAAGACCATCGAGGCCGCCGGCGCGCCGCACGACTGCGCCGAGATTCATTACGCCGGCAACGACCGCCTGTTCCTGCCGGTGGTGAATATCGAGCTTTTGTCCCGCTACGGTTCCGAGGACACGGCGGTCGAACTCGACCGGCTCGGCGGCGGCGGCTGGCAGCAGCGCAAGGCGAAGATGAAGGCGCGCATCCTCGCGATCGCCGGCGACCTCATCAAGATCGCCGCCGAGCGCCAGTTGCGCGAGGGCGAACGCCTCACGGTCGGGCAGGGCATGTACGAGGAGTTCTGCGCCGGCTTCCCCTACGACGAGACCGACGACCAGCTCGCCGCCATCGACGCGGTCATCGGCGATCTCGCCTCCGGCAAGCCCATGGACCGCCTGGTGTGCGGCGATGTCGGCTTCGGCAAGACGGAAGTCGCTCTGCGCGCCGCCTTCATCTCCGCCATGAACGGCAAGCAGGTTGCCGTCGTGGTGCCGACGACGCTGCTCGCCCGCCAGCACTACAAGACCTTCGCGGAGCGTTTCCGCGGTTTTCCGATCAATATTGGCCGCGCCTCCCGGCTGGTCACCCCGAAAGATCTCGCCGCCACCAAGAAGGGGCTCGCCGACGGCACGGTCGACATCGTCATCGGCACCCACGCGCTCCTCGGCAAGTCGATGAAGTTCAAGGATCTCGGCCTCATCATCGTCGATGAGGAGCAGCATTTCGGCGTCGCCCACAAGGAGCGGCTCAAGAACCTGCGCGCCGAGGTGCATGTGCTGACCCTGACCGCGACGCCGATCCCGCGCACCTTGCAGCTCGCGCTCACCGGCGTGCGTGAACTCTCCATCATCGCCTCGCCGCCGGTCGATCGCCTGGCGGTGCGCACCTTCGTGTCACCCTTCGACCCCCTGATCGTGCGCGAGGCGCTGTTGCGCGAGCGCTATCGCGGTGGCCAGGCGTTTTACGTCTGCCCACGCATCGAAGATCTCGCCGACGCCAAGGATTTTCTCGACAAGCACGTGCCCGAGGCGCGCGTCGTCACCGCCCATGGCCAGATGCCGCCGACCGTGCTCGAGGACGTCATGTCGGCCTTCTACGACGGTAAATACGACGTGCTCCTCTCGACCACCATCGTCGAATCGGGGCTCGACATCCCGACCGCCAACACCCTCGTGATCCACCGCGCCGACATGTTCGGCCTCGCCCAACTCTACCAGTTGCGCGGCCGGGTGGGGCGCGCCAAGACCCGCGCCTATGCGCTCTTCACCCTGCCGGCGGCGCGCAAGATCACGCCCCAGGCGGAGAAGCGGCTCAAGGTGCTGCAATCCCTCGACACGCTCGGCGCCGGTTTCCAGCTCGCCTCCCACGACCTCGACATCCGCGGCGCCGGCAATCTCCTGGGCGAGGAGCAGTCCGGTCACATCAAGGAAGTGGGCTTCGAACTCTACCAGCAGATGTTGGAGGAGGCGGTCGCGTCGCTCAAGGCCGGCATCTCCGAGCCGGTCGCCGACCGCTGGTCGCCGCAGATCACCATCGGGACGTCGGTGATGATCCCGGAGGACTATGTCGCCGACTTGTCGGTCCGTCTCGCCCTCTACCGCCGCCTCGCCGAAATCGAGGACGAGCGCGACATCGACGCTCTCGCGGCCGAGATGGTCGACCGTTTTGGAAAGTATCCGCCGGAAGTCAGCCACCTCCTCGACACCGTCGTTCTCAAGGCGCTGTGCCGGCGCGCCAACGTCGCCAAGATCGAGGCCGGGCCGAAAGGCGCCGTGCTGTCATTCCGCGACGACAGCTTCGCCGATCCCGCCGGCCTCGTCGCCTTCATCCGCGAGCAGGGCCCGGCGGCGCGCGTGCGTCCCGACATGAAGGTGGTGTTGTTCGACGACTGGGAGACCCCCGAGGAGCGGCTCAAGGGCACCACCACGATCCTGCGCCGGCTGGTCAAGATCGCCGCGCGCGCCAAGGCGGCGTGATCGCTCCCGTCATTGCGAGGAGCGAAGCGACGAAGCAATCCAGTTCTTCACGGCGTGGCCCCTGGATTGCTTCGCTTCGCTCCTCACAAATGACGACGGATCACACCCCCTCGCGCCGTGCCGTCAGCATCTGAATGAGATCGATCGGCATCGGAAACACGACCGTCGAATTCTTCTCGCCGGCGATGTCCTGCAGGGTCGAGAGGTAGCGCAGCTGCATGGATTCCGGGCGGCGGGCCAGGATCTCGCCGGCCTGGACGAGCTTTTCAGCGGCCTGCTGCTCGGCCTCGGCGCCGATGATGCGGGCGCGGCGGTAGCGCTCGGCTTCCGCCTGGCGGGCGATCGCCCGCACCATGCTCTCGTCGATGTCGACGTGCTTGATCTCGACATTCGCCACCTTGATGCCCCAGGCATCGGTCTGGCTGTCGAGAATCTCCTGGATATCGCGGTTGAGCTTGTCCCGCTCGGCCAGCATTTCGTCGAGCTCGTGCTTGCCGAGCACGGAGCGCAGCGTCGTCTGGGCAAGCTGGCTCGTGGCCGCCATGAAGTTCTCCACCTGGATGACCGCCTTGTCGGCGTCGATGACGCGGAAATAGATCACCGCGTTCACTTTCACGGAGACGTTGTCGCGCGAGATGACGTCCTGGCTGGGCACGTCGAGGACGCGCGTGCGCAAGTCGATGCGCACCATTTGCTGCACCAACGGTACCAGGACGATCAGGCCCGGGCCCCTGACTCCGGAATAGCGGCCGAGGGTGAAGACCACGGCGCGCTCGTATTCACGCATGATCTTGACGGCCGACACCACGAGGCCGACGAGAATTGCCACCAGCGCCACATAGGTGGCGGCATCGGTCAGGATTTCACGCATGATCATCTCCTCGGATCGCCGGCGATCGGTTCGCCTGCGGGTTCGACCAGAAGGTTGAGTCCGCGCCGTTCGACGATACGGACCCGGTCGCCGGTCACGAGCGCCGCCGTGGAATGGGCGTGCCAGCGTTCGCCGTGGGCATGCACGTCGCCTTCGCCGTTGTCCCACCACAGCACACGACCGATTGAACCGACGAGCTCCGCCTCGCCGGTGACGACCGGCCGTCGGTGCGCCCGCAAGGCAGCGGCGATGGCGACCATGAAGAACGCCGCACTGCCCATGGTGGCCCCGGCCACGATGGGCAGCGACAGCTGGAATCCCGGCACGTCGCCGCGGAACAGGAGCAGCGAGCCCATCAGGAATGCGATGACGCCGCCAATGCCGATGATGCCGAACGAGCCGATGAATACTTCCGCCACCATCAGGGCCATGCCGAGCAGGAGGAGGGCGAAACCGGCATAATTGACCGGCAGGAGATTGAGGGCATAGAGCCCGACCAGCAGGGAGATGCCGCCGATCACCCCGGGCGCCACCGCGCCGGGGCTGATGAATTCGAACAGAATGCCGTAGAAGCCGGCGAGCAGCAGGATGTAGGCGAGGTTGGGATTGGTGATGGTTGCCAAGATGCGGGTGCGCCAGTCGGGTTCGACCGCCGTGATTTCGAGTCCTGCGGTTGCGAGCTTCACGTCCTCGTGGCCGATCTTCACCGTGCGGCCGTCGATCCGCCGCAGGAGATCGGGCAGATCGTCGGCGATCACATTGATCACCCGCTGCTCGAGGGCCTCGCTCGCCGTCAGCGTGGCGGCTTCGCGCACCGCCTTCTCGGCCCATTCGGCATTGCGGCCGCGCAGGCCGGCGAGGCCGCGGATATAGGCGACGGCGTCATTGACCGCCTTGGCTTCCGCCGCGTTCGTGGGCGCGCTGGCGGGAGCCTTGTCGTCCTTCTTGTCGCCGCGCTTGTCGTCGCTGCGGCCGAATCCGCCACCGATCGAGATCGGCGTCGCGGCGCCCAGATGCGTGCTCGGCGCCATGGCGGCCACGTGGCTCGCATAGAGGATATAGGTGCCGGCGCTCGCCGCCCGGCCGCCGCTCGGGGCCACATAGGTGACGACCGGGATGGGCGAGTCGAGAATGCGACGGATAATGTCACGCATGGCGGAGTCGAGGCCGCCGGGCGTGTCCATGCGCAGGATGATCAGTGGTGCGCCGCGGCGGGTCGCCTCGGCGAATCCGTCCTCCACATATTCGCTGGTGGCCGGGCCGATGGCGCCGGAGACGTCCAGCAGCACGGCCCTGCCGCCGGTTCCCTCCTGGACGGAGGCAGGCACGGGCGCCCACGCCAGCATCGCGGCGATGATGGCGGCGGCGTAAAGCCGGATTCTCGCAATGTGCACAGACATGGCGCACATCCCTGGTGGCGCCGGCGGAGCCGGCGTGACGCGGCCCTTCGGCCCGGGCGGAACGTCGGGGCGAGCCGCGACAATCCCGACGTCAACGCACAGGAAGGCGGACGGCGACTGCGGCCAATCGAAACGGCGGCAGCGTGTGCCTGCGGCCGGCCGCCATACGCGGCGGCCGAGGTCGGGTGCGCCGCTTACGCGATCCGAGCGTAACCTCATTGTACACCCGATCGGACTTTGATGACATGAGCGAACGCCAACCATTTCGACCCGCCATGACAACGCCTTGGACGGTGTTAAGCTGGTGCGGCGCTGATCGAGGCACCCTATGTCCGCTTCACCCCCGAGCGTTTCCCTGCGTTGCCTCCGCATCTTCGGGCTCGTCGGGATCTGCACATGTGGCATGCCCACATGGGCGCTCGCCCATACGGGGCAGGGCATGGGCGGATTCGCAGGCGGTCTCGCGCATCCGCTGTTCGGGGCCGATCACGTGGCCGCCATGGTGGCGGTCGGCCTGTGGGGCGCATTTCTGGGGCCGCCCGCGATCTATCAGTTGCCGGTCGTGTTTCCGCTCGTGATGGCGTTCGGCGGTGCGCTCGGCATCCTCTGGGTGCCACTGCCGCATGTGGAAATCGGCATTGCGGTCTCGGCGGTCGTGCTCGGCGCGATGGTAGCGCTGGCGGCGCGTCCGCACCTCGCCGTCGCCGCCGCGCTGGTGGGCGCGTTCGCGATCTTCCATGGCCATGCCCACGGCGCCGAACTGCCGGCAGGCGCCGATCCGGTCGCCTATTCGCTCGGGTTTGTGGTCGCGACCGGCGCCCTGCACCTTGCCGGCATCGCCTTCGGGTTGTTGGCGCGCTGGCCGGCCGGGCGTCTGGCGGTGCGCACCGCGGGAGGCGCCATCGCGGTCGCCGGCCTCGTCTTCCTGCACGCATCGATGACATGATGGCCCTGCGCCTGGCGATCCTGCTGCTCACGACAATGGTTTCGTCGGCGCTCGCGCATGCGCCTGGATTCGGCGGCAGGTTCACCGGTGGCCTTGTGCATCCGGTCGTGGTGCCGGCGCATCTCCTGGCGCTGATCGGCGTCGGACTGCTCGTCGGACAGCAGGCGGAGGGACGCGCGGCGTTCCTGACCATATTCGGGCTCGGTGTCGCCGCCGGCCTCCTCGCCATCGCTTGGGCGGCCGGCCCGTCCTCGGCGAAACTCGTCCTCACCACGGCGGCTTTGGCGGCGGGCGCCTGGACGGCCTCGGCACGACCGCTGCCGCCGGTCCTTGGTTGGCCGCTGATGAGTGTCACGGGTGCCGCCATCGGCCTCGACTCGCCGCCCGAGACCGCCTCGCTGCGCGAGGCCAATCACATGCTGATCGGTACCGGCCTCGCGGCGACGGCGATCCCCACCGCCTTGGCGGCCGCCATTGCGCATTTGAACCGCGATTGGCAGCGCTTGGCGTTACGCATTGCCGGCTCGTGGATCGCCGCCGCAGCGATCCTGGTGCTGGCGCTCGCGCTGGCGGCGTGACGTCGGCGAGCCGCGGTGGCATATCTCGTCCATCAATGTCCTGGAATCATTTCCCCATGAGCATCGAGTCAGTCCGCACCTTCCTCGCCGTCCATGCGCCCGACATAGACATCATCGAACTGGGCGAGAGCACCGCCACGGTGACACTCGCCGCGCAGGGCCATGGCGTCGCGCCGGGACAGATCGCCAAGACCCTGTCGCTGCGCTGTGGCGAGCGCGTGTTTCTCGTCGTCGCCCGCGGCGATGCGCGGCTCGATAATCGCAAGGCCAAGGCGGCCTTCGGCGGCAAGGTGTCGATGCTCGGTCCCGACGAGGTTCTGGCGCTCACCGGCCATCCGGTCGGCGGCGTGTGCCCGTTCGGGCTCGCGACGCCGCTCGCCGTCTACTGCGATGTGTCGCTGAAGGCCTATGACGAGGTGGTGCCGGCGGCCGGATCGACCCACAGCGCGCTCAGGATCAGCCCGACCCGGATGGCGGAACTCGCCAAGGCCGAATGGGTCGACGTCTGCCAGGATGTGGGGTGAAACTACTGCGCCGGCTGCGTCGTCCGGCGTTCAAGATCGCTCGCCGCCCGTGTCATGGCATCGGCGAGATACTCCGGCGACTGCGCACCCGAGACGGCGAGCACCTCGCCGAAGATGAAGCAGGGCACGCCGCTGATGCCGGAGTCCTGGGCGGATTGCGCCTGGCGGGTGATCAAGGCGACATCCTTGTCGCCGGCAAGACGTTCACGCGCCGTCGCGGCGTCCAGTCCGCATGCGGCGGCGGCCGCGACGAGAACCTCCCGGTCGCTGAGGTCGGCGCCCTCGGCGAAATAAAGTTCCATGAGCCGCTGCTTCATGGCGGCACCGTCGCCGAGTTCCACTTGCGCCCAGTGGATCAGGCGGTGGCAGTCGGTCGTATTGGGCTGGCGGGCTATATGGTCCTTGGCATAGACGAGCCCTTCGGCGGCGGCGGCCGCCACCACCCGCTCGGCGATCCCGTGATAGCGCTCGACCGAACCGAACTTGGTGGTGAGATATTCGTCGCGGCCGATACCGGAGGGCGGAATCCACGGATTGAGAAAATAGGGATGCCAGATGACCGCGACCGGAAT
The DNA here is from genome assembly GCA_030848545.1 of Astrobacterium formosum. Taxonomy (GTDB): domain Bacteria; phylum Pseudomonadota; class Alphaproteobacteria; order Rhizobiales; family Xanthobacteraceae; genus Astrobacterium; species Astrobacterium formosum. The sequence continues at coordinate 121,374 of JAVDCA010000019.1, read as the reverse complement.
GTCGGGGACGAGCGCGATCGCCCGTTCGAGCCGGCGCTTGCCGATGAAGCACCAGGGGCAGACCACGTCCGAGACGACGGTGACCGGCAGGACGGCATTGGTCATGGCAAGCTCCCGAGAGGCCCGGGGAGCAAGATAGGCAGGCGATCAGGCGGCGGCAACCGGTGTCGGTTCGGAGACGCGGGCGAGCAGGGACTCGATCGTGTCGTTCGACTTGAGGGCCGCCAGCGTCACCGCCGGATCGATGCGTATCTGGCCGCTGCCGGCGTTGTCGGACAGCAGCATGGTGTGCTTGAGCACGCTGGCGATGCGGCGCGCCACCACATGGGCGTGGCGCAGGCCGGTTCCGGAGAACACCAGCAGGATCGAGCCGTCGCCGGCCCGGCAGGCAAAATCGACGCTGCGCACCAGCCGGCTGACCAGGCGGGCGGCATCGAGGCTCGCGCGCCGGTCGATCTCGGGTGGGAAGCTGAAGCGGGCGATGGACAGGCCGATGCCGCGTTCGCGGGTATCGGTGACCGCCTTGTCGAGATCGCGCAGGAAAGCCCGCACGGTGAACAGGCCGGTCTGGGAATCGAGCAGCCCCTTGGCGTCGAGGGCGGTGAGCTGGCGCCTGAGCCGCGCCTCGAAGGCGTGCTGGCGCACGAGCGGCAACATGCGCTCGACCATTGCGGGGGCTTCGCCGTCGAGGCGCTCGAGATTGGGCAGGCGGGAGCGGTCGATGGTCGAGGGAACGTCGCCGAGAACACCGACCGGCAAGTCCCGGAATCGGCTGTCGTCGGAGAGCGCGCTCAAAAAAGTCTCGACGGCACGCCAGCCGAAGCCGTCGCCGATCATGATGCCGTCGACGTCGCGGCTGGCCAGATACTTGGCGGCGGTCTCCACCGCCAGGGCGCCGATTAATCCGACGCGTTCACCGAATGCCGTCGCCAGCGCCGGGTAGGAGCGGCCGCGGCCGGCGACCACCACGGTGGCATCGTCGAGGGGATCGGTGTCCGGCAAGGCCGGCAGGTCCTCCACCTCGGCGGTGAGCGACTCGGCCCGGCGCAAAGCGGTGGCGTGCTGGGTGCGCACCCGCAGGGCGGCCGCGAGGCGTTCGACGATGCGATCCGCCGGCGCATCGGCGGCGACCGGCAGGACGTCGTCGAGGGCGGTGCCCTCGGGCGTGATGCGAGCGATCACCGGCATGTAGGGGCCGTGCATGGCCGCGACGGCACGGGCGAGCTTTTCGCGGAGCAGGACGTCGTCCGGCAGGACGTGGTCGGGCAACAGGACTGCCGCCGGCTCGATGCGGGCGGCGGCGCTGGCGCCGTCGCGCCATGAGGCCTCGACGACCGGGAAGGCGTCTGCGGCGGCGAGTGCCGCGACGAGATCCGCATCCTTCTGGTCGGCGATGACGACGACCGGCCCTTGCAGCGACATGACCACCCCACCGGCACGGCCACCCCAGGCCGTTCGGCCGGACGCCCGCCGTATCCCCAAATAGTCAAAACCCTTAAAACCTTAGGGTGTGCTCATTAACGGGGCGTCAATGGCGGCGCTCGAATGCGATCGATGGCGGCCCTATCAGGCCGCGATCGTGCGGCGTTCCCGGAAGGCCCCGGCGACGAGCGGGTTGACGCCCAGGCGTTCGAGCGCCTCGCGGACACCGTCACGGTCGCGGACGCTGCCGGCGAGACGGTGGCCGCCGAGCCGGTCGGGCAGGGCGGCGAGCGTTCCGCCGGGCTCCAGCCGGGCGGCGAGATCCTGCAGGTCGCGGATGGCGAAGCGGTAGCCGCCGACGCTGATCAGGCCGGGCGGTGGCGTCGTTACCGTCATGGCACCGCCATCCCGGTCGATCCGGCAGCCATAACCGGTGTCGATGAAACCGTCGTCACCGAGACGGAACCCGGACTCGCTGCCGGGCGGGAAAGCGAAGCGCGGCACCATCGGTCCGCGCATGGCGAGGCTGCCATATCCGGTGCGGGCGAGTTCCAGGACCAGGAAGGCGCCGGGAGCGCCGCGCGGCGCGCTGACCGGGCCCATGGAAATGGCTGCGGGCTTGCCGTTCTCGCTACGGCGGGCCGCGATGAGGCCGATCTCGCCGAAGGTCTGAATGTCGACCAGTCCGACGGACCGGTCGGTCCAAAGCGGACTCCCGGCAAGTCGCTCGGGCGCGCGCCAGGCGGCGATCACCGATTTCTGACCGCGACGGCGGCTCAGAAGGCCGGTCTCGGCGAGGCGGGCCGCCAGGGGGCCGGGGACGAAGACGTGGCTGTGGGCCGTCTCCTCGCACTGGGCACCGAAGACCTCGGCGTCGAACGGATGGTGCAGCGACAGCGTGCCGCCGACCACGAGCCAGGGCAGGAGCGACATGGCGAGGCCGCCGAGCGAGGCCGTCGCCATGGCGGACAGGAGCGTGGCTTCCTGGTCGATGCGCGCCTCGAGGACGATGGCAAGCGCCGTCGACATGAGCTCATAGTGACTGCGCGCCACCGGGATCAGGCCGTCGGGGCCGACGTCCCAGGTGATCACGGCCACGTGGGCGGCTGGATTACCCTCGCGTTCCATGGGCCGGCAGGTGTCGGAGGCATCTGCGAACACGTCGTTGAGGGACACCACGCCGTCGGGGAGTTCCTCGCCATAGCCAGCCACATAGCGGATGGGGAAGACCTCAGCCGCCACATGCATGGCAAGTTCCGACAGGGCGGAATTGGCGACCTGTCCGCCGGCGATCAGGACGCGGGCGCCCACCTGCGAGAGCGCCGCGACGGCATCGGCGGTCCGCCACAGAAGCGGGATCGGGGTGGCGATCAGGCCGGCGCGCAGGACACCGAGCAGGGTCAACACCGCCTCGACGGTATTCGGCAGTTGCAGCGCCACCACCTGGTCGGTCTGCAGCCCCATGCGCTGCAGCCGTGCCGCGATGGCGGTGATGACGCGGTCGGCTTCGGCATAGGTCAGGCGGCGGCGCGGTCCACCGAGATGGACCTCGCGGTCGGGCGGATCAATCAACGCCACGGCATCGGGTCGGCGCGCCACCGCGCGCGCGAACATGTCGTCGAGGGTCGCACGCCCGGCGCTGCCGGCGGCGGCCATCTGGTGGTTGGAAGGCGAACCGAGAATCATTTTTGAACCCCCGGGCAGTCTAGCGCATCACGCCCACTTCATCACGAACGACGACGAACCGCGCCGGCGCGGGCCCGCGTTACGGGGCCGCCGGCCGTCGCCACCAGGTCTCCGGAAGGAAGCCCGACACCGACGTGACGCTCGGCCGTTCGATATGGGTCCAGCGCGCCACCCATTGCGCCGGAACGTGAAAGAGCGGCACCACGTATTGGCCGGAGATCAGCAGGCGGTCGAGCGCACGCACCGCGGCGACGAAGTCGGAGCGTTCGCGTGATTTCAACATCGCCGCGATAACGGCGTCGATCGCCTCGTTCTCGGCGCCCATATAGTTGCGGCTGCCGTGCTCGTGGGCGGCTGCGGATCCCCAATAGAAGGCCTGTTCGTTGCCGGGGGACAGCGACTGATCCCACCGGTACTGGATCATGTCGAAATCGAAATTGATTCGCCGTTGATCATACTGCACCGCGTCGACGACACGAATACGTGCCGCGATACCGATCCGATTGAGATTTTGCGCGAACGCGATGGCGAGCCGCTCCTGGTCCTTGCTCATCACCATGATCTCGAAAGTCAGGCGCCGGCCGTCCGTCCGGCGCTTGAGTTCCGTGCCGGCGAGATCGAAACCCGCCTCCCTGAGCAGAGTAAGGGCGCGGTGCTGGACGTCCCGATCGCGGCCGGAGCCGTCCGTCCTGGGTGGCGCGTAGGTGCCTGCGAGGACGTCGGCGCGCACCGAGGCGGGGAAAGGCGCGAGCAGGGCGCGTTCTTTGGCGTCGGCCGGCCGCCCGATCGACGACAATTCGCTACCGTCGAAATAGCCGGCCGTGCGCGTGTAGAGCCCGAAGAAGAAATTACGGTTGATCCACTCGAAGTCGAACAGCAGCGTGATCGCCTCGCGCACGCGCTTGTCGGCGAAGACTTCCCGTCTGGTATTGAAGACGAATCCGAGCATTCCGGCCGGCAGTCCACTCGGCAGCGCCTCCTGGAGGACGCGGCCGTCACGTACGGCGGGAAAGTCGTAGGCGGTTTTCCATCGGCTGGGGTCGAGCTCGGCACGTACGTCGTAAAGGCCCTTCTTGAAGGCCTCGAAGGCGGCATTGCTGTCTCGGTAGAAGTCGAAACGCAGGGTGTCGAAATTCCACCGGCCGCGATTGACGGGAAGGTTGCGGCCCCAATAGTCGGGGTTGCGCGTCAGCGTCACGCTGCGGCCGGGATCGACGGCGCTGAACACATAGGGGCCGCTGCCCAAGGGCGGCTTGAGGCTGGTGTCCTCGAACGTGGCCTCGTCGACGGCGTGGCGGGGCAGGATCGGCATCAGGCCGAGGATCAGCGGCAGCTCGCGGTCATCGGAGGAGGCAAAATCGAAACGCACCGTGAGGGGGTCCGGCGCCTGCGCCCGGGCGACCTTGACGTAATAGGTGCGATGGTTGGGGCGCCCCTTGTCGCGCAGCAGCCGCCACGAGAAGACGACGTCGTCGGAGGTGACCGGCACGCCGTCGGAAAACCGCGCCCGCGGATCGAGATGGAAGGTGACGTAAGTGCGCTCGGCATCGGTCTCGACGGAACGGGCGATCAGGCCGTAGAGCGTGAACGGCTCGTCATAGCCGCGCGTCAAAAGGGTCTCGATCACATAGGCCTGCGTCTCGATGGCTCGCGAGCCCTTGACGATGTTGGAGTTGAGGCTGTCGAAGGTGCCGAGCACGCCCTGAACCAGATCGCCGCCCTTGGGCGCGTTGGGATTCACATAGGGGAAGGCGGAAAACCCCGCCGGCAGGGCCGGCTCGCCGTGCATGGCGATGCCGTGGCGGGGATCGGCTGCGGCGACCGTCGCCAGCGCCATCCAGAGAGTAAACACCACGGCGGCGCCGGCCGCCAAGCGGGCGCGAAAAGACAGGAGGAACACCGTCGGGTCGGTCCACGCGATTCGGGACATTGCCTTACCTCTACCACATGGCGATGAAATGAACGGGCTGGAGCTGGCGCTCGGCGCCCGCGAGGCGGCGTCGGAAAAGCTTTATCGGCCCGGGGTTTTCGGCTATCAGGCCGGGGCAGTGGTCCGTTCAGGTGCCACTTTGCTGCCGTAATTGACGTCAAGACACCCGGTCGAGGGGCACGCTTCGAGCGCACTGGCCGCTGAATTCATTGCCGCGAGCGAACGGCGACAGAAAGGACTTGTAATGACTCATTCGATCGTGATCGCGCCGGCCCGGCCGGTGCGCAGGTCGTTTGCCACGGCGACCGCTGCGGCGGTGTTCAGCCTTGTCGCCGGCCTGGCGGCTGCCCAGACGCCGCCGGCCCAGCAACGGCCAGCCCAGCGTCCGGCCCAGCCGCGGGCGGCACAGCCTGCCCAGCCGCCGGCGGCTGCGCCCGCGCCGCAAGCTCAGCCGCAACCTCCGGCCCAGCAGATGCCACAGCTCATCTATTCGCCTTGGGCCAAATTCTGCGGCAAGGGCCAGGACGCCAATGCCAAGCAGGTGTGCTTCACCGGCAAGGACGCCCGCACCGAAGCCGGCGTGCCGGTGGTGGCGGCGGCGCTCATCGAGCCCGAGGGGGAGTCGAAGAAGATTTTCCGCATCACCCTGCCGAGCCCGCTGCAATTGCAGTACGGCACGCGAGTCATCGTCGACCAGCAGCCGCCCCTCACGGGTCCGTTCTTCACCTGCTTCGCCAATGGCTGCATGGCGGACTACGAAGGTACGCCCGACCTGATCGGCAAGCTCAAGAAGGGTCAGACGCTCACCATTCAGGCGATCAACCTCGCCGGCGCCGCCATTTCCTTCCCGCTGCCTCTGACCGAATTCGCCAAGGCCAACGAAGGCCCGCCGGTCGACCCCAAGGTCTTCGAGGAGCAGCAGAAGAAGCTGCAGGAAGAACTGCAGAAGCGGGCCGAAGAGGCGCGCAAGAAGCTCGAGCAGAGCGGCGGCCAGGCGCCGAAGTAAGCCCCGCGCAAGTTCCACAATGACGAAAGCGCGCTGCGAGGCGCGCTTTTTTCGTATCGAGGCGACCGAAAGCGCCAGTTCAACTGGCTTCAGTTCAACTGGCTATGGCGGGGACGGTATTCGCCGTCGTCATCGCGCTCAAACTCCTCCGCCACTTGGGGATGGCGGAGGGGCTCGCCGGAGGTATCGGGAAGCAGATTTTGCTCCGACACATAGGCGATGTACTCGGTTTCGGCGTTCTCCGCGAACAGGTGATAGAAAGGCTGGTCCCTGCGCGGACGGGAGTCGGCCGGGATCGCCTGATACCACTCTTCCGTATTATTGAATTCCGGGTCGATATCGAAAACGACGCCGCGGAACGGGTAGATGCGGTGGCGCACGACCTGGCCGAGCTTGAATTTTGCGGTGCGGGTCTTGCTCATGGGCCGACCTTCTAGCGCAGCCGGCGCCGGCGCAACAGCCTGTCATTGGGGATGGCGAAGCGTCGGCAGCCCCCTTTGAAGGTAGAACGGCAAGCGGGCCGGCGCGATGATTACGCCGCCTTTCGCCACGGCGTAGGATCACAATCCGTACTGGGACGCCAGTTCGGGATCCTTGGCGGCGACGAGCCGCGCCAGATCGACCACCACCTTGGCCTGCTTCCAGGTGGCGTCGTCCTGCATCTTGCCATCGATCATGACGGCGCCGGTGCCGTCCGGCATGGCATCCAGGATCTTCTTGGCGAATGCCACCTCGGCGGGTTCCGGCGCGAACACCCGCTTGGCAATGGCGATCTGGGAAGGATGCAGCGACCAAGCACCTGCACAGCCCATCAGGAAGGCATTGCGGAACTGAGCCTCGCAGGCGGCCGGGTCGGAAAAATCGCCGAACGGGCCATAGAAGGGCTTGATGCCGGCGGCCGCGCAGGCATCGACCATCTTGGCGAGGGTGTAGTGCCAGAGGTCCTGCTGGAAGGCCGGGCGGGGCGCGCGGTCCTGGGCATCGGCCAGGATCTTGTAGTCCGGATGTCCGCCGCCGACCCGGGTGGTCTTCATGGCCCGCGAGGCGGCGAGGTCGGCCGGCCCGAGACTGATGCCGTGCATGCGCGGGCTGGCGGAGGCGATACTGGCGACGTTGTCGACACCCTCGGCGGTCTCCAGGATGGCGTGGATCAGGATGGGTTTCCTGACGGCATGCTTCGCCTCCAGTTGGGCGAGCAGCTGGTCGAGATAATGGATATCCCACGACCCCTCGACCTTGGGCAGCATGACGACGTCGAGCTTGTTTCCGACCGCGGCGACGATCTCGACCATATCGTCGAGCCCCCAGGGCGAATTGAGCGCGTTGATGCGCGTCCAAAGACCGGTCGGGCCGAAATCACTGCCCCGTGCCATTTCGATGAAGCCGGCGCGGGCGGCGAGCTTGGCATCGGCCGGCACCGCGTCCTCGAGATTGCCGAGCACCACGTCGACCTGGGCGATCAGTTCCGGCGTCTTCGCCCGCATTTTCTCGACGTGGGGAGGGACGAAATGGATCATGCGCTCGAGCCTGACCGGCAGTTCGCGCAGAGGCGCCGGCGCTCCGATGGCGAGCGGCTTGAAAAAATTGCGCGGCAGCTTCATGGGGTGGTTCCTCCCTCACAGGCGCCGTCATTGCGAGGAGACGAGGCCGACCAAGTAATCCAGAGGCACAAAAAAAGACTGGATTGCTTCGCTTCGCTCGCAATGACGAGTCTGGCCGTTCGCCTCATAAAGGAAGCCGGCCCCCGCCGCCAAGTCGCTTTTGGTAGCAGATTGCCGCTATTGACCACGGGGCGCCATTGCGGCCAAGTGGCGTCCGTGCCGATACCCATCCGTCTCGATCGCGTGGACCGGCCGCGTCTTTCCCGCCCGGACATCCTTCCATGCTCGAGGTCATCAATCTGGCGCTGCCGTTCTTCGGCCTCGTGCTGGTCGGCTATCTGGCCGGCGTCTTCAAGCGACTTCCCGACGCCGGGCTCGCCTGGATGAACTTCTTCATTTTCTATGTGTCGCTGCCCGCGATGATGTTCCGCATGCTCGCCGCGACGCCGTTCGACGAACTCATCCGGCCGCCCTTCATCGCCGCCACCACGTTGTCGACCTTCCTGGCTTTCGCGATCTCGTTCGTGGTCGCCATGGTGGTCAGGCGCGGCCACATCGCCGAGTCCGCCATCGCGGGGCTCGCCGGCGGCTACGGCAATATCGGCTATATGGGCCCGCCGCTCGCAGTCGCCACGCTCGGGGCGGCGGCGGGGGGCCCGGCGGCGCTGATCTTCTGCTTCGATCAGTTCCTGCTGTTTTCCCTGGTGCCGATCCTGATGGGCCTTGCGGGCCGTGACCAGAAAGGCGCGCTTGCGACCGTCGCCGAAGTGGTCAGGCGTATCGTCACCCACCCGCTCCTCGTCGCCAGCGCGGTCGGTATCGCCGGCGCGGCGTTCAGGTTCGAAGCCCCGCAGGCGCTCGACCGGATTCTCGGCTTGCTGCAGAACGCGGCGGCGCCCTGCGCCCTGTTCGCCCTTGGCGTCACCGTGGCGTTGCGGCCCCTCGACCGCATGCCGTGGGAAGTGCCGCTCCTGCTCGCCATCAAGCTCATCCTGCATCCCGTCATCGCGCTGGCCTGCCTCGCCGCGCTCGGACCGTTCGATCCGTTGTGGTTCGGCACCGCGGTGCTGATGGCGGCGCTGCCGCCGGCACTCAACGTTTATGTGTTCGCGACCCAGTACCAGGTGTGGGTGTCGCAGTCGTCGAGCAGCATCATGTTCGGCACGCTCGTCTCCGTCGTGACGCTGACCACCGCCATGTGGCTGGTCAAGACCGGCAACCTGCCGTTCATGCCGTGATCGGACATCTGGTGCGCGGCAGCCGGTCGGCTCCGCCGGCATGACTTCACGCCAATCGTGCCAAAACGACCACGTGGGCCGTGCAAATCGTGTTGACGATGAGCGTGCGGCCATGGCGCGTCTTGGCGCGATTGGCGGCGAGATCGATTTCGATGTCGTAGTATTCGAGAAAGACGCCGTCGAGCGGGCTGATCGCCTTGTAGACCGCCTCCTTGGCCGCAAACAAGACCCGTCCGAGACCGGGATCGCGGTAGAGAACGAGGCGCTCGCGCGCCGTCGCCACCACGTCGAGGAGATCGGCGGGCAGGGGACCGGCCGGCTCGACGTCGATCCCGAGCGCATCGGTGGCCGCGCGCCTCGCGACAGCCGCCACGGCGATGCGATCGTCGTGGGCCAGCGAGCCGACGATGCCCGATGGCCAGATCGGCGCGCCCGAGGGAGCCTTCGGCAGCGGCGTCAAGGCAAAACCCATGCGCGCCAGAAGCTCGCGGGCGACGATGCGGGCGGCGCCGCTGGCGCGACGCGCGTCCGGCAGCCGCGATGGCAGCGACGCATCCTCCTCGACAGTGAGCGCGCCAGCATCGTCGGGCGAGATCAAGCGGTGCCCGATCAGGACTCCCGGCAGCGCTACGCTTTCCAGCGCGCGGGCAAGGGTTTCGTCGACGGCCGCGTTCACAGGACCAACTCGGCCAGGCATTCGCCGTCGTCGTCCTTGCCGGCCTCACGGAAGCCGACGCTGAGATAAAGCCGTCGGGCGCTACGATTGCCGGGCAGATAGGACACCACGATCCGGGCGACATTGCCGAGAGCTTTGATTTCGGAGATCGCCGCCATCAGGGCGGCGCGGCCGTAGCCTTTGGCCTGATGGTGCTTGTCGATCATAAAACGATAGATCAATGCGGTCCGTCGCCGTCCGCGCCCCGAGGCATCGTACATCAGGAAGCCGACCAGCTTGCGTCCCGCATAGACGGCGCGCGGGCGGGCGTCGGGATCGAACTTGGATTCGGCCAGCGAATAGAGATTGTCGGACAGAAGTCGCTTCTGCTTTCGCCGCAATTCGAGCGCGATCACTGCTTCCCAATTGTCGGCGGTGACTTCGGCGAGCCTGATGCGCTGCATGATGAAACGTCGCCGCAACCCGCGGGCTGCGGCGCCCTCGATGCTATTCCGCAGCCAGGCGCGGCACGAAGGAACGCGCCTCGCCGGTTGTCTCGCCGGGCAGGGCGGCAGGCGTGCCGCCGCGCACCATCTTGGCCGGATTGCCGCGCCAGCCGGTGTGGGCCTCGAGCGTCTCGCCCTTCATCACGAAGGAGTCGGCGTCGATCACCACGTGCTCGCCGACGACGACACCGTAATGCACGAAGGCGGCGGGTCCGAGCGTGGAGCCCTTGCCGATCTTGACGAAGTCGGACTTGAACACGCCTTCCTCGAGCGAATGGGCCTGCAGCACACTGCCTTCGTTGAGATTGGCGTAGTCGCCGATCTCGGTCAGGGTGCGTTCGGTGATGGAGCAGTTGGCGTCGAACACTTTCCGGCCGATCTTCACGCCCACCGCCCACAGGATCAGGTTCTTGAACGGCGTGCCGGCGAACAGCTGCATGATCGGCGAGTCGGACAGCTTCCAGTGACGTTCGTGCGCCCAGAACTCGCGGTCGTAGATGGTGACGAGTTTCGGGGCGAGACGCTTGAAGCCCAGGCTCGCCCGCTCCAGGAGCACGAACAGCGCCACGCCCGCGATCGACATGGCGACGGTCGCGGCGAACAATGCCAAGACGCCGTAGGACGCATAGTTCACGAAAGCGATCTGCCAGGCCACCATGGTGGCGAAAAAGAACGCCCACCGGCCCATGAGGAACAGGGCGGCGGTGACGGCGTTATGGCGGTTCTTCCGGGCAATGCGGGCAAGACGCGTGGTCTCGTCGAGACCGCCGTTGAGAAGTTCGCGGTCACGCTCGACCATGCGCGGGATTTCGAAGGCGGGCGAACCCAGCAGTCCGACATTCTCGCGCACCTTGCCGTCCACCGGGATCATCGCCTTGGTGCCGAGGAGCACGTTGGCGCCGGTCTTGCCGCCGGGCGGATAGTGGATGTTGTTGCCCAGATAATTGTGGTCGCCGATACGGGTCTCTTCCAGGCGGAAGGCGGCGGCCGACTTGTGCTTGTTGATCATCGACAGGCCGTCGGACACCATGGTGCCGGAGCCGATGTCGCACAGGAACGGATTGTCGTGCTTCTGGTTGGTGCCGAAGTTCGATCCGGTCTGATCCACACGATTCAGGTTCCAGCCCAGGAAGCGCATGTAGTGGACGATGGCCGATGAATCGCCGAACAGGACGATCAGTTCGCGGGGATTGCTGACCACCTCGATCACGCTCTGCAGCCAGTAGTGGAAGCCGAACAGCGGATAGGTGCGGCCCGGTTCGAGGAACAGGTGGCACGCGCGCGGCAAGGCCCAGACCGCCACGAGACTGGCGGCGAGCGTCGCCAGGAACCAGGCCGCCGACAGCCACGCCATGGTGGGAACGGAGGCGTCGAAGGCCGCGGCGGCGGCGCCGCTCGTGGTTGCGGAATAGTGTTCCCACAGGGTGAAGAGCATGATCGGCAGCGGCACGGCAATCATGACGGTGCCGGCGATCTGCAGCGTGGAATAGACCAGACGGCGCACGGCGGAGGTCGTGCCGGTCTCGATCGGGCAATAGTCGGATGTGGTCTCGATCGCGGGCGAGCCGTGGAAGCGCTTGCCGTCCGGGACGCATTGGCCGCTCTGCAGCGACGAACCGTGACCCAACTGGCTATCGTCGCCCATGGCGGTATCGATGTCGAGGACGCTGGCTTCGCCCACGAAGGCATTCCTGCCGATCTCGACCGGGCCGGTATGGATGAAGTTGGACTGTGCCCGGTAGCCGAGCAGGATCGAGTCTTTGCGCAGGATGGCGCCATCGCCGATCTTGATCAGATCGGTCGCCACGGGCACGAAGCGCGAAGTCACGACCGCGCCGCGGCCGATCCTGGCGCCCAGCAGGCGCAGATAGACATTGTAAATGGGCGTGCCGGCGAACATCACCACCGGGGCGGTGCGCGTCACCATCTTGACCACCCAGAAGCGGAAGTAGCGCAGGCTCCAGATCGGGAACGACTGCGCGGTCCACCGGCCGACCAATATCCACTTGGCGAGGACCGGCATCGCCGTGAAGACCGCGAACGATCCGGCTGCGAAACCGACGCTGCGCAGGTAAAGAGCGATCGGATCATGGGCGGCCGCATAGGTCCATTCGAGGCCGATGTCGAACACCCAGACGCCGAACAGGCCGTAGGCGGCGAAGAACATGAGCTGGAGAGCGCCGCAGCCGTAGTAGGAGAAATCCGACGGCACGTGGAACGGTTCGCGCTCCTGGGCGACGAAACCGTCGATGGCCGCATGATCGAAGTGATCGGCGAGGCGCGCGATGGTCGGGTTGAGGTAGATGTCACGCATGCAGGCGTTGGACATCCCGGGGAACTGGCGGATCTTGGCGCAGAAGCGCGCCATCACCAAGGAGTTGGCGCCGAGATCGTCGAAGAAGTTCTGCTCGGTCGAGACGCGTTCGAGCTTGAGCACGTCGCCCAAGGCCTGGACGAGAACGCGCTCGCTGTCGGTCTTGGCGTCGACCACTTCGCCTTCGGCGGCAAAGCGCGGCGCCGAAGGCTTCGGCAGGCGCTTGTGGTCGGCCTTGTTGGAGAGCGTCATCGGGATGACGTCGAGCTCTTCCAGATAGGCCGGCACCATGTAGGCGGGCAGGCGGGCCTTGAGGGCCTTGACGATGTCGCCGCGCGCCGGCGCCGCAACGCCGCTCTTGGTGGCGTAATAGGCCACGAGCTCCACCGTGCCGGGCTCGGGCGTATAGGTGGTCACGGCCGCCTGGCCGATCGCCGGCATTTCGAGGAGCACCGCCTCGATCTCGGCGAGTTCGATGCGATAGCCGCGGATCTTGACCTGGGTGTCGATGCGGCCCCGATAATCGATCTCGCGGTTATGATCGATGCGGCCGAGATCGCCGGTGCGGTAGATGCGGCCGGACGGGTTGTTGGCGACGCCGACGAAGTCGCGGATGAACTTCTTGGCCGTGAGTTCGTCGCGATTGAGATAACCGGCGGCGACGCCGACGCCGGCGATGCCGATCTCGCCCAGTTCGCCCGGTTCGGCGAGGCGGTCATTGGCCGGGTCGAGGATGACGATCGAATAGGTCGGCATGGGCACGCCGATGGTCACCGGCTTGTCGGGCACGAGCTCGGTCACCGTGCAGGTCACCGTGCCTTCGGTCGGCCCGTAGGTGTTGAGGATGGTGCGGCCGGCCCGATACCAGCGCGTCACCAGGTTCTGCGGGCAGGCTTCGCCGCCGACCAGGAGCAGGCGCAGCTTGGGCAGCTCGCGCTCGATGGTGGCGAGGAGCGTGGGGCAGCAGGCCATGCAGGTGACGCTGCGCTTGTCCAGGAAATCGGCCAGTTCGTCGCCCAGGAGCGTACCGCCCGGCGGGCTGGGAACGAGGGTCGCGCCGGCGACCAGCGGCACCCACAGCTCCTCGATGGAGAAGTCGAAGGCGATCGACATGCCCTGGTAAACACGGTCCGGCGGCGCATAGCCGTAAACCTCGGCGGCGGCGCGGACGAAATTGCAGATGCTCGGATGCTCGATGGCGACGCCCTTGGGATTGCCGGTCGTGCCCGAGGTGTAGATGACGTAGCAGAGCTGGTCCGTCGCCGGTCCGGTTTCGTCGGCACGCAGACGGCGAGTGGCCTTTTCGTCGATCGCGGATGCTTCGGCGTCGAGCATCACGCTGTCGACGTCGAACTCGGCGAGCCGGCTCGCGAAAGCCGACATGGACACGATCGCCCGCACCTTCGCGTCGGCGAGAATGAAGCGCATGCGCTCTGGCGGGAAGCCCGGGTCGAACGGCACATAGGCGGCGTTGAGCTTGAGCACGGCGAGGAGGGCGACGTACATCTCGACGCCCTTGTCGAACAGGAGCGCGACCCGGTCGCCCGAGCCGATCCCGCAATCGATCAGATGGCGGGCCACCTGGTTGGCACGGTGGTCGAGATCCCGATAGGTGAGGCGGCGATCGCCCGAATCGATGGCGACCCGGTCGGCAAAGGAATCGCAGGCCTGTTCGAAGACGTGATGCAGGCGTTCGCCGACGCTCCACCGCAGATGATTGTCGAACGGGCTCGACAAGACCGAGGTCGCCGCTGCGTCATCATGGTTCGCCCGACCGCCGCCGGTGCGGCGCAGGAGCGGCCGCATCCGCAAGGCGTCACCGGGCTCGGCGCCGGAGTGGCGCGAACGTGTCCTGTCGATCTGGCCGACGTCGTGTCTCGTTACCATCAGGCGCTCTCACGTTCCGTCGGCATCGTCGGGATGCAGTCGTCGAACCGAGGCGGCAAAAGGACGACCTGCTCGCGAACACACCGCTCGCGACCACAGCTCGATCCTTTGCTGAGTCCCCCGTACGGAAGGTGCTCCCCCTCGTTGGCGCGGGACATTGGCGCCGGCCACGTGAATGCACGCTGAACGGCTGCATGAACGGCCAGACAGGATTGTCCGGAGCGCGGGAGATCGTATTTAATTCGTGAATTTCAGGGCGTTGACCGCACAAACGGTTGTCGGATCGAGGTCGAAGCGGCCGATCCGTCCACAGTCCGGGCGGTGATTGCGTTCAACCGGGCGCCTCGCCGCGCAGCAGATGAGGGCGCGCCGCCGCCGGAGCGATTCCCTCCTGCATGAAGGCGCGCCGCAGGGGGCCGACTTGGGACAGAAGGTAAAGGCCCAACCCCCGCAACCCCTGGGCTGGAAGTATGTCCGACAGCAATGTGAGATTGAGCAGATCGACCGCCATCGTGCGGCTCGTCACGTCGGCGCGACGCAACCGGTCGTATTGCGCCATCGCGGTATCGGAGCCGATGTCTTCGCCCCGTCCCGCCGCCACCACATCGGCGACCGTGGCGGCGTCGCGGATGCCGAGATTGAGGCCCTGGGCGCCGATGGGCGGGATCACGTGGGCGGCTTCGCCGACCAGGACGACGCGGCGGGCGGCAAAGCGCGTCGCCGTTTCGATGCCGAGACGGAAAAAGCCGCGCTCGTGGTCGGGCGTGATCTTGCCCAGGATCGAATGGGAGCGGCGCTCGATCTCGGCCGCGAGGGCGGCGTGACCGAGCGATTTGAGCCGGGCAGTCTCCTCCGGCGACACGACGCAGACGAGGCTCGACCTCTGTCCCGGCAGCGGCACCAGCGTGAACGGCCCCTGTGGGGTGTGGAACTCGGTCGAGACATCCCCGTGCGCTCGCCCATGCGCCAAGTTGAGGGTCAGCGCCGCTTGCGGATAGTCCCGTTGTTCGATTTCGATGCCGGCCGCGGCCCGGCATATGGAACGCCGCCCATCGGCAGCGACGACAAGGCGCGCCGTGATGGTGCAGCCGCCGGCCAGCGACAGCGTCGCCTCATCGGCGTCGAGAGCAAGCGCGGCGGCATCGTCGTCGACGCGCGCGAGGTTTTCAACCGTTTCCGCTCTGTGGGTGAGAGCGGCCATGAGGTGGCGATTTTCGATGTTCCACCCGAAGGCCTCGAGCCCCAGTTCGTCGGCATCGAAACGGACTTCCGGCGCCCGCCACAGGCGTTCGGTATCATCGATGATGCGCAACGACTTGAGCGGTGCGGCCTGATCGCGGCAGGAGGGCCAGACACCGAGCACAGTCAGGGCGTTGACGGAACCGGCCAGGAGGGCGGTGGTGCGGTTGTCGGCCGGCGGGGCGCGGCCGGTGACATGGACCGTAACGGCACCGGTCGCAGCGACCGCCAGGGCCGCCATCAGCCCGGCGGGTCCGCCGCCGACGACTACCACCTCGCACGTCATGGAACCCGGATCGTCCTGCATGCTCCTTCCTAACCCGGACCCGCCGGGCTGGCGAGAGGCGAAACCGCCCGCAGCCCGGTGTTTCCCTTCGGGGTTTCGGGTAGAATTGCCGACATGTCCATCTCCACCAGGATCGAACCGGAGACGTCCGGGCCGGCGGCGCCGTCGCGATCGAAATGGGTTGCGTTCGGTGCGCTCGTGTTGTTGACGGCGCTGGGCTGGGTCTATCTCGGCCTGATGATCGCCGGCCATATGGACGCCACGGCGGGTCATGGCATCCCTATGCCCGGTCATCAGGGCGGCTTCGCGGCCCTCGGTCCGGGCATGGGATGGCTTGACCGGGTGATGCCGGGGGCCGAGCTCGACCCGGCCGTGCGGGCCGTGGTCGACGCGCTGTGCCGGCCGAGTTTCGGCCATGCGTCGCTGGCCGGGACCGCCACCGAAGCCGCCATTGCGGTTCTCATGTGGGTCGCCATGGTCCTGGCCATGATGCTGCCGACGGCGGCTCCCATGATCATGTCCGCAGCCTCCGTCGCCGATGCGGCAGCCCGCCGCCACGAGAGTGCCGCCTCGCCACTGGCCGTGATGGCCGGTTATGTCGCCGTGTGGACCGCTTTCGCTCTTGTGGCCGCGGTGGCCCAGATAGTGTTGACCAGGCTCGCGCTGCTCGATGCCGGCATGGTGACCGCCAGCCCGTTGTTCGCCGGCGCCGTGTTCATCGCCGCCGGCGCCTATCAGTTTTCGCCCGTCAAGGATCGCTGTGCCGCCAATTGCCAGCGACCGGTGCCGTTCTTCGCCGCCGAGCGTGGCCGCTCCGGTGGGTTCCGACTCGGCCTGCGGCAGGGGCGCTATTGCGTCGGCTGCTGCTGGGCCATGATGCTGTTGATGTTTGCGGTCGGCACCATGAACCTCATATGGATGGCCGGCCTGGGGCTGGTGATGGCGGTGGAGAAGATCGCCGGCACGCCGCGCCTGAGCCGACTATCGGGCCTGATCATGATCGCCATCGGGGCCACGACCATCGCGGTCGCCGTCATGGCGCGCTGGCCGGCCTGACCGAATGATGCGCCGGACGCGACATTCCGGCCGGAGCTTTGTCGTCGATTTGCCTTATATGAGCGTTGCCCCCATTCTTCCCCTCACTGTTTTCCGCAGGACGCCATGTTCGAACTCCTCACCGATCCCCATGCTTGGGCCGCCCTGGTCACGCTGAGCGCGCTGGAAATCGTTCTCGGCATCGACAACGTGGTGTTCATCTCCGTGCTGGTCGCGCGTCTGCCCGACCACCAAGCCCTGATGGCGCGCCGCCTCGGCCTGTCCCTGGCGCTGGTCTTCCGCATCCTGCTCCTGTTCACATTGACCTGGCTGATCGGCCTGTCCGAACCCTTGTTCAGGGTCTTCGGCCAGGACATTTCCTGGCACGACGTCATCCTGATCGGCGGCGGCCTGTTCCTGATCGCCAAGGCGACCCACGAAATGCACGCCGAAATCGAGGCCGCCGGCGAAGCCGAGGAGGTGGTCACCGCCGCGAATGCGGCCAAGCACGCCGTCATGCTGGTGATCGGCCAGGTGATCGTCATCGATCTGGTGTTCTCGATCGACTCGATCGTCACCGCCATCGGCATGGTGCAGGACATCCGTATCATGATCGGCGCCGTCCTGATCGCGGTCGCGGTCATGTACGCTGCGTCCAGCCCCGTCGCGGCTTTCATCGCCGAGCATCCGACCACCAAGATGCTGGCGTTGGCCTTCCTGGTCCTGATCGGGGTCGCCCTGATGGCGGACGGTCTCGGGTTCCACATCCCGCGCGGCTACATCTACTTCTCCATGGCGTTCGCGGCGCTGGTCGAGGGGGTGAATGTGGTGCTGATGCGCAAGAAGCGGGCGCGCCGGCGGCGCATACCTCCGGCACATTGAATCCCTTTAAACAGAGCGTCCAATTTGTCGCGAGGGCCAAAACCAGTTATATATTCCTCATGAGCAACAAGACCTCCGTTTCGATCGAAGGCCATTTTGCCGACTTCATCGAGCGTCAGGTGCAAGCGGGCCGCTACCAATCATCGAACGATGTGGTCCGCGCCGGCCTGCGTCTGCTCGAGGAGCACGAATTGAAGCTCGAACGGCTCCGCGCCGCTTTGGTCGAAGGCGAGCAGAGCGGGGAAGCCGAGCCGTTCGATGTGGATTCTTTTTTAGACGAAATGCATCAGGCTCGCGTCACGTCGCGATGAGCGGCTATGTTCTCACACCACGTGCGCGCGCCGATCTGAAGTCGATCTGGACCTACACATCCGATCGCTGGAACACCGGCAAGCCGATCGTTATGTCTTGCTCATCCATAACGCGATACAGAATGTGGCCGCCGACCGCCGCAGATGGCGGGCCTGCGACCATATCAGGAGTGGTTATTTCAGCTATTCGGTCGGCAGCCATGTCCTGTTCTTCACCCCGCGCGAGGGCGGCATTGTCATCGTGCGTGTTCTTCATCAGAGCATGGACTTCAATCGGCATTTTTAGTGCGGCGACGCCCACGGCGAAGTCATGGTCATGGGGTCGCCGGTTGTGCCCACGCGCTGCCGGCCTTGCCAGCGCGCGCCGTACACCTATGATCCGACGCCTGCGTGGCAAAGGTACTGCGCGGACCAAGCGGGGCGCGTAGGCCTTGCGTTGCCCAAAACTGCCTTCAGGAGAGCATGCCATGGTCGCAGCCGTCCGGGTTCACAAGCACGGGGGGCCCGAAGTCCTGACCCTCGACGATGTCGACGTCCCATCGGCAGGACAGGGGCAGATCCGGGTCAGGCAGCACGCCTGCGGCGTCAATTTCATCGACACCTATTTCCGCTCCGGGCTCTACAAGGCGCCGACCATGCCGTTCATCGCCGGCAATGAAGGGGCCGGTGAGGTGGTCGCGGTCGGTCCGGGCGTCACCGGCCTCGCGGTGGGCGACCGTGTAGCCTATGTGGTGCCGCTCGGCTGCTACACCGGCGAGCGGGTGGTGCCGGCCGACCGAACCGTCAAACTCCCGGATGCTGTCACCTATGAGCAGGCCGCCGGCATGATGCTCAAGGGCATGACGGCCCAATACCTGCTCAACCGCACCTTCAAGGTCACGGCCGGCATGAACGTCCTCGTCCACGCCGCCGCCGGCGGCGTCGGCCTGATCCTGTGCCAGTGGGCGTCGGCGCTCGGCGCCAACGTCATCGGCACGGTCGGCTCCAAGGACAAGGCGGAACTCGCCAGCGCCAACGGCTGCCACCACACCATTCTGTACCGCGATGAGGACTTCGTCGCCCGGGTCAAGGACATCACCGGCGGCGCCTTGTGCGAAGTGGTCTATGACGGCATCGGCAACGCGACCTTCCCGGCCTCGCTGGATTGCATCAAGCCGCTCGGCATGTTCGTGTCGTTCGGCTCCGCCTCTGGACCGATCTCGGCCTTCGACATCAACATATTGCAGTTCAAGGGATCGCTGTTCGCCACGCGGCCGACCCTGAACACCTATGCGGCCAAGCGCGACGATCTCCTCGCCATCGCGCAGGACCTTTTCGATGTCGTCACGTCCGGCAAGGTGACGATTCCCGTCAACCAGAAATACCCGCTCGCGGACGCCGCCCGGGCGCACAAAGACCTCGAGGGTCGCGCTACCACCGGCTCGACGATCCTTTTGCCGTGACGGACACACCGGCCGCCGCGACGGTTCCGGCGCCCCTGCCGTGGGGCGCCTGGGCGACGTTCGGCTGGGCGGTGCTGGCGACCGCGCTCGGACAGGTGATGGCGACGCTGGCGTTGCTTGGATACGACACGGACGGCGACCTGACGGTCCGCTACACCGGCCCGGTGGTGGCGCTCGCGACGCTGATCCTCAATCCGGTCCAGATCGCCGTCGTGGTGGCGGCGGCACGCCGCACCGGAATGACCGCACGCGACTATCTCGCGCTGGTTCCTTTCCGGGGCCACGACCTGGTGCTCGGCGTTCTCACAGCGGCGCTGCTTGCGGCCGCAATCGCGGCTTACGCCGTCGTGACGGGACGGGCGCTGGTGACCCCGTTCCAGATCGACACCTATGTGACGACTCCGTCCGTCTTTTGGCTGGTGCTCCTTGCGCTGGCCATCGTCGTCGTCGCGCCCTTGGGTGAAGAGATCATCTTCCGCGGCTTCATGTTCCGCGGCTTCGTGAGGGAAGGGCGCAGCCCGCTGCTGCCCATCATCGCCATTTCGCTGATCTGGACGCTGTTGCATGTCCAGTACGACTGGTTCGGCCTCACGCAGGTCTTCCTGCTCGGCCTGCTGTTCGGCTGGATCCGCTGGCGATCCGGTTCGACGACGCTGACCTTCGTGCTGCACGCGCTGGTCAACTTCGAGAGCGCGATCGAAACCTTGATCAAGGTGGGATGGAGATTTTAACCGGCGCACCGGAACGCACCAAGACCTCGCGGCCGACCGCCACTTCACAAAACGCCCTTGGCTGAAAAAGCGACTTCGATGAACCGCCATTGCCGATAATCCTCGGCGGGCAGGAAGGCGTAGGGCTGGCATTGCTTGAGCGCCGCGATGGCGTTTTTGACCACGGCGGGACCGGCGGGCGTCGCGACGGCCTGGACCAGGGCGGGCTCACCTTGGATGCTGCCGTCGCGGCGGAGCGCGACGCGGATCAAGACCTTGACGCGGTGGTCGCTGGCGGCCTCGGGCGGTGCCGAAAAGCAGGACTGCAAGTGCTCCTTGAATTCTTGGATCATGTTGCGGGTGAGTTCTGCGCCATGTTCGGACGGCGCACCGCCGCCCTCTCCGGCGTCAGGCAGGTCGACCGGCAATTGCAGCATCTGGGCCAGGCGCTCCGCCGTCGGAGCGTCGGGGTCGATCGGAGGTGCCGTGGGTTCGGCGAATGTCGGTGACGGGAATTGCAGCATCGCCGCCGGCGGGGCCATGGGCTCCCCACCCGGCGGCACGGTCTGCGATTGCTGCAGCTCACTCTGCGCCTGCGGCTCCGTGCCGGGCGCCGGCTGCGCTGGCGGTTTCGCCTCCGGCTTACCGGTTTTCCATGGATCGGGAACGAGTTCGACCATGATCGAGGGCGGCGGCGCCGCCGACAGCGGCCGGGCCATATCCCACAAGCCGAGCCCCCACACCACGACGACCATATGGCTGAGCCCGGAGACGAGAAATGCGAAAGCGCCGGCCGCCACGCCCGCCGCCATGGCGCGCCATCGTTCCCCTTCGGCCATCGGCGGACCTGCCGGCTCGACCGAAACCTGCGGCGCGTCGCTCTCGGGTGGCGGCGACGTCATGGGGAGAGTTCAGCCTCTTGTGCAATGCCAGCGGGAGATCAGAATCCAACCACGCTGCCGTAGAGATCGTAATCGTCGGAGCGTTCGATCCTGACGGTGGCGATCTCGCCGACCCGGATCGGCCGCCGGCTCGTCACATGGACGACGCCGTCGATCTCCGGAGCATCGGCCTTGCTGCGGCCCTTGGCAACCGCGCCGTCCGCGTGGTCGATGATCACCTGCTGACGGCTGCCGACCTTGCGCTTGAGCCGGCGCGCCGAGATCGCCTGCTGGCGTTCCATGAACCTGTTCCAGCGTTCCTGTTTGACCTCGTCGGCGACGGCGTCGCCCAGCGCGTTCGCGGCGGCGCCGCGCACCGGCTCGTATTTGAAGCAGCCGACCCGGTCGAGGGAGGCTTCGTCGAGCCAGTCGAGCAGGAAGGCGAAGTCCTCTTCGGTCTCGCCCGGAAATCCGACGATGAAGGTGGAGCGGATCGTGAGGTCGGGACGGATCTCGCGCCAGCGGCGCACGCGCTCGAGCGTTTTCTCCTGCGCGGCCGGGCGGCGCATGCGCTTGAGGACTTCGGGTGCAGCGTGCTGGAACGGCACGTCCAGATAGGGAAGCACTTTGCCGGCGGCCATCAGCTCGACCACCTCGTCCACGTGCGGGTAGGGGTAGACGTAATGCAGGCGCACCCAGGCGCCGAGCTCGCCGAGAGCGCCGGCGAGGTCCAGGAACTTGGCCCGCACCTCGCGATCCTTCCATGGGCTCGCCGCGTATTTGAGGTCAATCCCATAGGCGGACGTGTCCTGCGACACGACCAGCAGTTCCTTGACGCCGGCGGCGACAAGCTTTTCGGCTTCGCGCAGCACGTCGGCGGCCGGGCGCGAAACGAGGTCGCCGCGCAGCCGCGGGATGATGCAGAAGGTGCAGCGATTGTTGCAGCCTTCGGAGATCTTCAGATAGGCGTAATGGCGCGGGGTGAGCTTGATGCCCTGCGGCGGCACCAAGTCCAGGAACGGGTCGTGCTTGGGCGGCGCGGCGCGGTGCACGGCGCCGAGTACGCTTTCGTATTGCTGCGGACCGGTGACCGCGAGGACGTTGGGGTATTTCTCCGCGATCGCTTCCGGCTCGGCGCCCATGCAGCCGGTGACGATCACTTTGCCGTTCTCGGCGAGCGCGGTCCCGATGGCGGACAAGGACTCTTCCTTGGCGCTGTCGAGGAACCCGCAGGTGTTGACGATGACGAGATCGGCGCCTTGGTGGGAGCGCGAGAGTTCGTAGCCCTCGGCGCGCAAGCGCGTGATGATGCGTTCCGAATCCACCAGCGCCTTGGGGCAGCCGAGTGAGACGAAGCTGATCTTCGGCGCAGGGGTGTCGTCGGCGTCCGGCGCCGGAGGGCCGGTATGGGCGGACACGACGTTCAATGCTGCAATCCTTCCTGCCGGGGCGTCGCAGACGGCTGGCGGTAGCGCCTTCCTGGCGCGCCACGCGACCTGCGGGTGCTTAAGCAATCCCTCGGCGCGGGGCAAGCTTGGTCCGGCAGGCGGGGTGTCCGGCAAGCAGAGGCCTGCAGGTGCCGGCTTGCGCCCGAAGGGCTCCCTGGCCGAATATGCATCCACGGCTCCCGCCGCGGAACCTACGCCCGTGCGCTCCCAGAATACTGCTGACGCCGCCGACGACGCTCTCCCAGCCCCGGACGGAGGGCGACCGACCGATATCGTCCTGGTGGGGGGAGGGCATGCCCATGTGCATGTACTCAAGGCCTTCGGGGACCAGCCGCTGGCCGGCAGCCGGGTGACCCTGATCAGCCGCGATCTCATGACCCCTTATTCGGGTATGATGCCCGGAGTCGTGTGCGGCTTCTACCGTTACGACGAAGCCCATATCGACCTTGCGGCACTCGCCACGGCGAACGGTGCGCGCCTTGTTCACGGCGATGCGGTCGGGCTCGACCGCGAGGGCAAGCGCGTCATCCTGGCGAGCGGACTGAGCGTGCGTTACGACGTCGTCTCCATCGATGTCGGCATCGGGCCGGACTTGGGTTCCATCGCGGGCGCCGCCGAGCACGGCATCGCCGTCAAGCCGATCGCCTCTTTTCTTGTCAAGCTCGAGCGTCTGCGCGCCGACGCTCGTGCCGGCCTGGTCCGGCATGTGGTCGCGGTCGGGGGAGGGGCCGCCGGCGTCGAATTGGTGCTGGCTGTTCGCACCCGCCTCATTGCCGATGCTGTCGCGGAACGCCGCGACGTGCGCCGGTTTACCTTTACGCTCGTCACCGCCGAAGAACTCCTGGCGAGCCATAATGCACGCGTTCGCGCCGCTTTCCGGCGCATCCTCGCCGCACGCGGCGTTGCCCTGCACGAGGGCCGGCCCGTGGCCGCGATCACCGCCGACCATGTGCGTATGGGCGACGGCATGTTGATACCCGCCGACGCGACGCTGGTGACTACCAATGCGGCCGCGCCGGCGTGGTTCGAGCGCACCGGCCTGGCGCTCGACCGGGGCGGATTCCTGGCGGTCGGCCCGACCTTGCAGGTGATCAGCGACGCGGACGTGTTCGCGGCCGGCGATTGCGCCGAACTGATCGAAACGCCGCGGGAAAAGTCCGGCGTATTCGCGGTGCGGGCCGGTCCGCCGCTCGCCGGCAATCTGCGTCGCCGTGCCCGCGGGCAGGCCCCAGTTCCGTGGTGGCCGCAATCGCGGCATTTGTCCTTGATCACCACCGGCGAGCGCTACGTGGTCGCCTCGCGGGGGCGATTCAAGGCCGAAGGTGCCTGGCTATGGACCGCCAAGGATTGGCTCGACCGCCGTTGGATGCGTGCCTATCGGGTCGATGCGTCGGCGCTTTGAGGAGATGCCTGGATTCTCATCAAAGGATGCGCCATTTGGATCATTATTTGTGCAAATGAAACAGATGTTGCAAGCGCACTGAACGTGCGTAGTATTCAGCCATGGCTGACGATCCGGATTTCGACGCCCGACTGCGAGCCGGTTACGACACCCTGTCGCCGCAACTGAAGGAGGCGGCGCGCTGGGTGATCGATAACCCTGCCGATGTCGCGCTGCTGTCCACACGCGAGCAGGCACGCCGGGCGGGGGTCACCCCGGCGACGCTCACCCGTCTGGCGCAGCGGCTCGGAATGGACGGCTACGAAGGCGTGCGCAGGCTTTATGCGGACGCCGTGCGCCGGCGTCCGGACAACTATCGCGGCCGCGCCGAGGAACTGGTGGCGCGACGTTCCCGCGAGGGCGATGCCGCCCTGGTGCAGGACATGTTCGCATCGGTGTCGCAGCATTTGCGCGACCTCGCGACGCCCGCATCCGTGGACGTGCTCGCCGCCGCGGCCGAGCGCATCGCCGCGGCCGAGCGAGTCTATTGCCTGGGCTTGCGTTCCAGTTTTTCAGTCGCCTTCATCTTCCACTATATCCGCACCCTGTTCGGCTCGAACTCGGTGCTCATCGACGGTCCCGGTGCGACCGCGATCGACGTCCTGCGCGCGATCGGCCCGGCCGATGTCCTGCTCGCCATCTCGGTGCAGCCCTATGTGCGCCATACGATCGAGGTGGCGGGCTTCGCCAGGACGCGCGGCGCCGGCATCGTCGCGGTGACCGACAGCGAGGTGTCGCCCCTCGTGCCGATTGCGCACCACGCCGTTATGGTGCGCACTGAGACGCCGTCCTTCTTTCACACCATGACGCCGGCTTTCGCGGCGGTCGAATGCCTGGCGGCGCTCATCGCCGCGCGGCGCGGCGAAGCAGCCGTCGCCGCGTTGCAGGCGAGCGAAGACCAGCTCTCGGCATTCTCGATCTATTTACGCCCGGCGGGGAGAGGACGCCGTCAACCATGACCCACATACTTCATCGCCACATCGCCCACCGCTACCCGACCGCAGTTTCGGGCGACGGCATCCACATCCGTGACGAAGCCGGCAAGGAATATATCGACGCGTCTTGCGGCGCCGCGGTGTCGTGCCTCGGGCATTCCCATCCGGACGTACTCGCCGCCATGCGGGCGCAGCTCGACCGGCTCGAATTCGCCCATACGAGCTTCTTCACCTCGCCGGCGGCGGAAGAGCTCGCCGACGATCTCGTGGCGAATGCGCCGCGCGGGCTCGGCCACGTCTTCTATGTCAGCGGCGGTTCGGAAGCGATCGAAGCGGCGCTGAAGATCGCGCGGCAGTATTTCGTCGAACGCGGGGAGCCACAGCGCCGGCATTTCATCGCCCGCCGCCAGAGCTATCACGGCATCACCATCGGGGCGCTGTCGATCGGCGGGCGCGCCCGGCAGCGCGAAAAATTCGCCCCGATCCTGATCGAGGCGCATCACGTCTCGCCCGTCTACGAATATCGCGACCGCCGCCCAGACGAAAGCGCCGACGCCTATGGGCAGCGGCTCGCGGCCGAACTGGAGAACGAGATCGCAAAGCTCGGCGCCGAGAACGTCATGGCGTTCATCGCCGAGACGGTCGTCGGCGCGACGCTCGGCGCCGTACCGGCCGTGCCCGGATATTTCCGCCGCGTGCGCGAGATCTGCGATCGCCACGGCATCCTCCTCGTCCTCGACGAGGTGATGTGCGGCATGGGTCGCACCGGCACGCTCCACGCCTGCGAACAGGAGGGCGTCAGCCCCGACCTGATGGCGATCGCGAAAGGCCTCGGCGGCGGCTACATGCCGATCGGCGCGCTCCTGGTCGGCGACAAGGTGTTCGACGCCATCGCAGCCGGTTCCGGCGCCTTCGAGCACAGCCACACCTATATGGGCCACCCGCTCGCCTGCGCGGCGGCGCTTGCGGTTCAGCACGTCATCCGGCGCGACGATCTCCTCGCCAATGTGCGTCGCCAGGGCGCCCATCTCGCCCGCAGACTCGGCGAGCGTTTCGGCAATCATCCATTCGTGGGCGACGTGCGCGGCCGCGGTTTGTTTCAAGGCGTCGAACTCGTCGCCGACCGCGCCACCAAGGAGCCCTTCGATCCTGCGCTCAAGCTGCACGCGCGCATCAAGCGCGAGGCGATGGCGCGCGGCCTGATGGTCTATCCCATGGGCGGCACCGCCGACGGCCGGCGTGGCGATCACGTTCTCCTGGCGCCGCCCTTCATCGTCGACGGCGCCGCCATCGACACCATCGTCGAACGACTGGGGGAGGCGATCGACGCGGCTTTGCCGGCGTAGAACGAACGCGATTCCGCACCAAAAGCGGAACGCGACTTGCAAGGACGGAAACGCTTCAACGGAGGGACTCTACGATGACTCGCATGACTCGCACCGGCGGCCTTGCGGCCGCGGGGCTGATCGCATCGCTGTTTGCTACGACCGCCATGGCACAGCAGCAGTTCGTGACCATCGGCACCGGCGGCGTCACCGGCGTCTATTACGCCGTCGGCGGCGCGGTGTGCCGGCTGATGAACAAGGAGCGGGCCAAGACCGGGCTACGCTGCTCGGTGGAATCCACCGGCGGCTCGGTCTTCAACGTCAACGCCATCAAATCCGGCGAGATCGACTTCGGCCTCGCGCAATCGGATATCCAATTCAACGCGGCCAAGGGCACCGGCCAGTTCAAGGACGCCACCGTCGCCGATTTGCGCGCGGTGTTCTCGGTCCATCCGGAGCCGTTCACGGTGCTGGCCCGCAAGGAAGCCGGCATCACCAAATTCGAGGACTTCAAGGGCAAGCGCCTCAACGTCGGCAATCCCGGCTCCGGCACCCGCGCTTCCATGGAGCAGCTCCTGAGCAAACTGGGCTGGACCATGGCCGACCTGTCGCTCGCCGCCGAGCTCAAAGCCGACGAGCACGGCGCAGCGCTGTGCGACAACAAAATCGACGGCTTCTTCTACGGCGTCGGCCACCCTTCCGCCAACATCCAGGATCCGACCACGAGCTGCGGCGCCAGGCTCGTGCCGTTGAGCGGCCCCGTGGCGGACGCGCTCGTCAAGGAGTTCCCCTATTACGCCAAGACGAAGATCCCCGGCGGCCTCTACGCCAACAATCCCAATCCGACCGAAACCTATGGCGTGCTGGCGACCATCGTGACATCCGCGAAAGTGTCCGAGAAGACCGTCTACGAATTCACCAAGGCGGTGTTCGACAATCTCGACGAGTTCAAGAAGCTGCATCCCGCCTTCGCCAATCTTGATCCCAAGGTGATGATCAAGGACGGCCTGTCGGCCGGGCTGCACCCGGGCGCCGTCAAGTACTACAAGGAAAAGGGCTGGCTCTAGACGAACGGAGCACTCGTCGCCGTCGTTGCGATCCTTCGACGCCACGTCATTCCGGGGCGCGGCCTGAAAGGCCGTGAGCCCGGAATCCATAGCCACGGCGCTTCGGTGTATGGATTCCGGGCCCGCCTACGGCGTCCCGGAACGACGCAAATTGCGGGCTTGGGTTCCACTCACACCCGCTCGATCACCATGGCGAGGCCCTGGCCGACGCCGACGCACATGGTGCAGAGGCCGTATCGGCCGCCGCTGCGGTGGAGCTGATAGGTGGCCGTGGTGACGAGCCGGGCGCCGCTCGCGCCGAGCGGATGGCCGAGCGCGATGGCGCCGCCGTAGGGATTGACGCGAGGGTCGTCGTCGGCGACCCCGAGCTCGCGCAGCACCGCGAGGCCCTGCGCCGCGAAGGCCTCGTTGAGCTCGATGATGTCGATGGCATCGAGACCAATCTTCAGGCGCGACAACAGGCTCTTCACCGCCGGCACCGGGCCGATGCCCATCACCCGCGGTGGCACTGCCGCCGACGCCATGCCGAGGATGCGAGCCCGAGGCGTGAGGCCGCTCGCCTTCGCGGCCTCTTCGCCGGCGACCAGCACCGCGCAGGCGCCGTCATTGATGCCGGAAGCATTGCCGGCGGTGACCGTGCCATTCGGCCGCACCACCGGCTTGAGCTTTGCGAGCGACTCGATGGTGGTCGCGCGCGGATGCTCGTCACGCGCGACCTTGACCGGCTCGCCCTTTCCTTGCGGAACTTCGACGGGGCAGATCTCCTCGGCGAGCCGCCCATCCGCCTGCGCGAGTGAAGCCTTCTCCTGACTTCGCAGCGCGAACAGATCCTGGTCGGCGCGCGACACCTTGTAGTCGTCGGCGACGTTCTCGGCGGTCTCCGGCATGGAGTCGGTGCCGAAAAGCTGCTTCATCTTCGGATTGACGAACCGCCAGCCGATGGTGGTGTCGAACATCTGGGCGTCACGCGAGAAGGCGGCGGTCGCCTTGCCCATGACGAACGGAGCCCGGCTCATGCTTTCGACCCCGCCGGCGACGGCGAGGTTCATCTCGCCGGCCGCGATGGCGCGCGCCGCTTGGCCGATCGCCTCCATGCCGGAGGCGCACAGCCGGTTGATGGTGACGCCCGGCACCGATTGCGGCAGGCCGGCGAGCAGCAGCGCCATGCGGGCGACGTTGCGGTTGTCCTCGCCGGCTTGGTTGGTATTGCCGTAGAAGACGTCGTCGACCGCTTCCCAGTCCACCTGCGGATTGCGCGTCATCAGCTCCCTGATGGGCGTGGCGGCGAGGTCGTCGGTGCGCACCGCCGACAGGGCGCCGCCGTAGCGGCCGATGGGCGTGCGGATGGCGTCGCAAATGAAGGCTGGTTTCATGTCTCGTCCCTGATGTTGTATTGGGCTCCGTCATTGCCAGCGAAGCGAAGCAATCCGGTTCCTTCCTGACTCCTGGATTGCTTCGTCGCTGCGCTCCTCGCAATGACGAAGAATTATCCGCCGGTGAGCCGGACGCCGCAGATCTCCTGCAGCGCCGCAAGGCTTAAGCCGTCGGCGAGGTCGCGGGCGGCGACGCCCTCGGGGGTGATGTCGAACGTGGCGTGGTCGGTGTAGACGCGCTTGACGCAGGCGACGCCGGTCAGCGGGCTGGTGCAGCGCTCGACCAGCTTGCTGGCGCCCTTCTTGGTCAGAAGGTCCATCATCACGAACACCGACTTGGCCCCGATGGCGAGGTCCATGGCGCCGCCGACGGCCGGAATGGCGTCGTTGGCGCCGGTGTGCCAGTTGGCGAGGTCGCCCCTGACCGAGACCTCGTAGGCGCCGAGCACGCAGTAGTCGAGATGGCCGCCGCGCATCATCGCGAAGCTGTCGGCGTGGTGGAAATAGGCGGCGCCGGGCAGGGCGGTAACGAACTGCTTGCCGGCATTGATCAGGTCCTCGTCCTCATCCCCTTTGGGTGGCGATGGACCCATGCCGAGAAGGCCGTTCTCGGTATGCAGGATGATGGTGACGCCGTCGGGCAGGCAGTTCGCGACCTCGGTCGGGGCGCCGATGCCGAGATTGACATAGGCGCCGTCGGGGATGTCGGCGGCGATGCGGGCGGCGATGTCGCGGCGGCTGAGGAGCTTGATGTCCTGGTTCATGTGAGACCTCCGCC
The DNA here is from genome assembly GCA_030848545.1 of Astrobacterium formosum. Classification (GTDB taxonomy): domain Bacteria; phylum Pseudomonadota; class Alphaproteobacteria; order Rhizobiales; family Xanthobacteraceae; genus Astrobacterium; species Astrobacterium formosum. The sequence goes on along the minus strand of JAVDCA010000019.1, from coordinate 91,976 downwards.
CATCAGCACCGCGCCGGCGCGACTTCGATCACGCGCTTGACGAAGATTCCTGGAGTCACGATCGCTTCCGGGTCGAGGTCGCCGACGCCGACCACCTGCGTGACCTGAGCGACGGTGCACTTGGCTGCCGTCGCCATCACGGGCCCGAAATTGCGCGCGGTCTTGCGGTAGACAAGGTTGCCGAGCGGATCGCCCTTGTGGGCCTTGATGAAGGCATAGTCGGCGGCGAGCGGATATTCGAGCACGTAGTGGCGGCCGGCGATTTCACGCGTTTCCTTGCCGTCGGCGAGCGGCGTGCCATAGGCGGTCGGCGTATAGAATGCGCCGATGCCGGCGCCGGCGGCGCGGATGCGCTCGGCGAGATTGCCCTGGGGGACGAGATCGAGGGCGATGCGGCCGGCGAGATAGCGCTCGTCGAAAGCCGAGGCGTTGGCCTGACGGGGGAACGAGCACACGATCTTCTTGACCCGGTCGTTCTTGATCAGGGCCGCGATGCCGGTCTCGCCCGTGCCGGCATTGTTGGAGATGACGGTGAGGTCCTTGGCGCCTTGCTCGATCAGGGCGTCGATCAATTGGAAAGGGACGCCCGCATCGCCAAAGCCGCCGATCATGACGGTGGCGCCGTCGGGCACGTCGGCGACCGCCGCCTGAAGGGATGGACAGATCTTGTTCATCGGCTCCCGACCGCCTCCCGGGATGTGGACGGCTGGCCTCTAACGGCGCCGATTTCGCACATCTGTTCGATTAACGCCTGATTTACCTTTTGGGGCTTTCCGTTACCTCCGTCAAGTTCTATAATCGCCCATACGTTCGATATTTGAACGAGCCGGGGCGGGACCGCAAACCCGCCGGACAAGGTCGAGATGGATCTGCACGAGCGAGACGACGACGACACGCCGACCGTGCGCGGCGGGTTCGGGGAGGGCGCGGTCCCGGGCGATCCCAGCATCATGATGTCGCTCGTTCGCGGGCTTGCGGTCATCCAGGCGTTCTCGCGCCGGAACTCGGCCATGACGATCTCGCAGATCAGCCACAAGACCGGCATTCCGCGCGCCGCCGTACGCCGCTGCCTCTACACCCTGCGGGCGCTCGGCTTCGCCGACACCGACGACGGCCGCCGCTACGCGCTGCGCCCCAAAATCCTCTCCCTCGGTCACGCCTATCTGAGCTCGATCCCGTTCGCGGCCGCGGCGGAACCGCTCCTGCGTGCCATCAGCGACGACCTGAAGGAATCCTCCTCCATCGCGGTCCTCGATGGCGACGACATCGTCTACACGGCGCGCGCCTCGGTCAGCCGCATCATGGCCATCGACCTGCAGGTGGGCAGCCGCCTGCCGGCGGCGTTTACCTCCATGGGCCGGGTGCTGATCGCGTTCCGCAACGAAGACCTCGGCGAACGCCTCGGTCGCGTCGCCTTCACGCCGCTGACGCCGCGCACGATCCGCGATGCCGCCGCGCTCGCGGCCGAGATCGCGCGCGTGCGCCAGCAGGGCTATTCGGTGGTCGACGAGGAACTGGAAATCGGCCTGCGTTCCATCGCCGTGCCCATCATGGCAGCGGACGGCACCGCCTGCGCGGCCATCAATGTGGGGGTGCACGCCTCGCGCATGTCACGGGACGAACTCGTCCAGCGCACGCTGCCGCGGCTCAAGGTGGCGGCGGAGGAGCTGGCGTATTGTGTGAGGTGAGGGGGAGACGGCGCCCGTCATGGGCGGTTTCCCGGTCGGCTGGATATGCATCGGGGTCGCCAGCGGGAAGAACGATCTCGAAAACCGAGCCGCCTGTATTCGATATTCTGTACCGCGCGTGCCCGCCATGCGCCTCGGCGATCGTGCGAACCACGGACAACCCGAGGCCGGACCCGCCATATTGCCGGGAGCGGGATGGCTCGGCCCGAGCGAACGCATCGAAGGCTTGCGCGGCGAACTCAGCACTCAATCCCGGCCCCTCGTCCTCGACGGCGAGGACGATGTGCGCCTTCTCCAGATGCATCACGATCTTGAGCACCCCCGGAGTGGCGTAGCGGCGCGCGTTTTCAAGAATTGCGAGCAGCGCCTGTCGGATCCGCGGACCATCACACGATAGCGTCACCGGCTGGGGCATCACCTGAACCGAGAAACCGGCCTCGACCAAGGCCGGTCGCATCGCCTCGACCGCCTGCGATACCTCCATGGCGAGATCGGTCGGCTCGACACGCATATCCAGGCGCTGGCTGTCAGAGAGGGTCACGATCCGCAGATCGTCGACGAGACGCGACAGGCTCTCTACCTGGGCCAGCAAACTCCTGAACAGTTCGTCGCTCGGTTCGAACACGCCGTCGGTGAGGCCATGCAGACGGCCGCGCAGGATCGTCAGGGGCGTCCGCAGTTCATGAGCGATCGCGGCGTTCCATGACGCCATCGACTCCGCCACGTCCTGCAGCCGTTGAGCCATCGCGTTGAAATCGTCGACCAGCTGGGCGGTTTCACCGAGCGAGCGATCGCCCGCCGCCGCACGCGCAGTGAGATCGCCGGCTGCGATCTTGCGTGCACCTTCGGCCAGTGAATTGAGCGGCGCCAGGATGCGCCGCGTCAACCGCAGCGCGGCGTGGATCGCGATAGCGAGACCGAGCAGAAGAAAGACCGCGATGAGGACGAAGTCGGGTGCTTCCGGCAGCAGAGTCGGCGGACCCGGGGGCGGTGGAAACCAGGCCAGATAGATGCCGTAGAAGATGAACGTGCCGACGAACACCATCAGCACCGCGATGGCGACGACGACGCTCATCGATAGGGTGATCTGCCGACTGAGGCGATATCGTCTCATATGGTGGTCAACCGGTAGCCGATCCCGCGCACGACCGCCATCATGCCGGTCACGCCCGCCTCGTCGAGCTTACGGCGCAGATTGCTGACATGGCTGTCAACCGTTCGCTCCAGCGCATCGCCGCCCGGCAGGCAGGCGTCGATCAACTCGTTGCGGCCGAAAGCCCGCGTCGGCGCCTTTGCCATATGCGCGAGAAGCCGGAATTCAGTCAGGGTCAATTGCAACGGCATCGAGACGTCATCGCCGAGCACCTTCGCGAGGTGACTCTCGAGGTCGACTTCGAGCTTGCCGATACGCAGGATCGTTCGACTGGCCGCGTGACCCGACCGTCGCAGAACCGCCTTGGCTCGGGCGACTACCTCGAGGGGATTGAACGGCTTGACCACGTAGTCGTCCGCACCGAGACGCAATCCTTGCAGGCGATCGAGATCCTGATCGAGCGCCGTGATCATGATGATCGGCGTCTCGCCCCGGCGGCGCAACTCGGTGAGGACTTCCCAGCCGTCGATTTTCGGCATCTTCACATCGAGAAGAACAATATCGGGCTTCAGGATTGCGTGCTGATCGAGCGCGGTCTGCCCATCGGCCGCATTCACGGTGCGAAATCCTTCGCGCACCAGATACGCGTCGAGAATCTTGGCCATTTCCGGCTCGTCTTCAGCGATGAGGATCAGTTCGTTCATAGGTGGTGGTCCAGCAAGGCGATGTCGATCGGGACCGGCTCGATCGGCAGAACGCGATTTACAGCCGTTCAGTCGTCCCACGACCAGTCGTCGGAGCGCGGGGCGTCGTCATCATCGTCCCAGTCGTGGCGATGCCGCCAGCCATGATCGTCGCCCCATCCGTAGACGCGGTAGCCACCATAACGATAGGGCCACAAAGAGTATCTGTAGTCGAAGCGGTGATCGAGACGGCACTCGCCCCAGGGCGTGACATGCCAACCCGGACCGCATTGCCAGTCGGCGAGGATCACGAACGGTGCATTCAGCGCGCGGCCGAGCGGCGCCGCCAGCGCGTTGCCGCCCCACAGCGACAGTGCGCCCACCAGCACCGCGGCTTTCAACAGCAAGTTTCTCATCGGGTCACAGAGCTCCCTGACAACGCCGCGACCTGCGACCTGGCTCTTGTTAGCGAAGATCGCGGCCGAAATCCTGCCGGCGGCGCCCAGCGCCGGGTCGGGGTGCCCGGCGCCGGATCCTTGTTATGCATCTGACATTATTGAATATTTTTGAGAACAACGACGCGATCTGTCGCCCCCCGGATGGCCGTCTCCATCAATCCTCCATGAAGTCTCCACAGTCGGCCAATGCGCTGCGGATACGACGCACCTTCGCATGCTCCCGCGCGCTCGCCGGGTGCCGTCCTCTAGTACCCCACGATGGTGGAAGCCGTGCAATCTCGTCCAACGATCGCCAAGATCGCGGTTCTGGCGTTCGTCATGGCGCTGGCGGGCTGCAAGCCCGAGTCAAACGATCACATCGCAGATGGCGGCGGAGCCAACCACCCTGAGGTGGGCATCGTAACGCTGCGTCCGCAGGCGGTGGTGATGACCGCGGAGCTTCCCGGCCGCGTGGTTGCTTCGCAGACGGCCGAGGTGCGTCCCCAGGTCTCGGGCATCGTTCAGCAGCGCCTATTCGCCGAGGGCAGCGAGGTTGCCGAGGGCACGTCGCTCTACAAGATCGATCCTGCGCCCTACAAGGCAGCCTATGACAGCGCCGTCGCGGCCCTGCAGAAGGCGGAAGCTGCCGTGCCGAGCGCACAGGCCAGGTCCGAGCGCTATCAGAGCCTCGTCAAACAGAACGCCGTCAGCAGGCAGGAACTTGACGATGCCATCGCGGCGCTCGCGCAGACAAAGGCGGAGGTGGCGACCGCGAAAGCCGCGGTCGAAACCGCCAGGATCAATCTCGACTACACGACGATCAAGGCACCGATCGGCGGACGCACCGAGCGTTCGTCGTTGACGCCCGGCGCACTCGTCACGGCCGGCCAGACGGGCCTGATGACCACCATCCGCACGCTCGATCCGATCTTCGTCGATGTCATTCAGTCGAGTACCAACCTGCTCAACCTGCGGCAGGCGATCGACTCCGGGCGCCTGAAAGTGAGCGGCCCGCATGTCGCAGTGAAGTTGAAACTGGAAAACGGCGCGATTTATCCGCTCGCCGGCAAGCTCGCATTCTCCGAGGCCAATGTCAGCACCACCACCGGCACGGTGACGTTGCGCGCGGTATTTCCCAATCCGCAGCGATTGCTGCTGCCGGGCATGTATGCCCGCGCCGTGGTCGAAGAAGGCGTGGCGTCCAACAGCTTCCTGGTGCCGCAGCGCGCCGTCACCCGAAACACCAAGGGTGAGGCGATCGCGATGTTCCTCGACAAGGACGGCACGGTCGAGGAGCGCGTTCTGTCGGTGATCCGCAGCGTCGGCAACAGCTGGCTGATCGGTGCCGGCGTTCGCGAAGGCGATCGGGTGATCGTCGAAGGTACGCAGTATGTGCAACCCGGGCAGAAGGCCATCGGCACCGATGTCGCGGTCGACGAGACGACCGGCGAAGTGATCAGACGCCTGCCCCCGCAACAACGCGCCGGCCCGAGGGGCGAGCCATGATCTCCGCATTCTTCATCGGACGGCCGATCTTCGCCTGGGTGGTCGCGATCGTGATCATGCTCGGCGGGCTGTTGGCGCTGACTATCCTGCCGGTGTCGCAATATCCCGAGATCGCGCCGCCGACGATCCAGATCAGCGCGAGCTATCCAGGCGCGGACGCACAGACCGTCGAGAACTCGGTCACCAAGGTCATCGAGCAAGGCATGACCGGATTGGACAATCTCGACTACATGACCGCGTCTTCGACATCGAGCGGGCAGGCCGAGATCACGCTCACCTTCACCAACAAGGCCAATCCAGATGTCGCGCAGATGCAGGTGCAGAACAAGCTGCAGCTCGTCACGGCGTCGTTGCCGTCGATGGTCCAGACCACGGGTCTCTCCGTCACCAAGGCAAGCGCCGGGTTCTTGATGATCGTCGGTCTGGTCTCGACCAACGGCAAGATGAGCGAAACGGATCTCGCGGACTACATGAAGAGTTCGCTCAACGACACGCTCAAGCGCGTCGATGGCGTCGGCAACACTCAGCTGTTCGGCGGCAGCTACGCCATGCGGATTTGGCTCGATCCCGAGAAGTTGTTGAAATACGCGCTGACGCCGGCCGATGTCACGGCGGCGATCCAGGCCCAGAACACCCAGGTTTCGTCCGGCCAGCTCGGCGGCCTGCCGGCGCGCAAGGGGCAGCAGCTCAACGCGACCGTCACCGCACAGAGCCGGTTGCAGACGCCGGCGCAGTTCCGCAACATCGTCGTCAAGAGCGACGCCAACGGCGCGATGGTCCGCATCAACGATGTCGCGGCAGTCGAACTCGGCGCGGAGGACTACACGAGTTCGTCGACCTATAACGGCCTGCCGGCGACGGGACTCGCCGTGAATCTGGCGACCGGCGCCAATGCGATCAGGACGGCCGCCGCGGTCAAAGCGGCGATCGATCGGCTGGCTCCGACGTTGCCGCAAGGCGTGAAGGTGGTCTACCCCTACGATACAACGCCCTTCGTCGAGATCTCGATCAGCGACGTCACCCGCACGCTGGTGGAAGCGATCGTCCTCGTCTTCGTGGTGATGCTGGTGTTCCTGCAGAACTTTCGCGCGACGCTGATCCCGACGCTGGCGGTGCCGGTCGTGCTGCTCGGCACCTTCGGCGTGCTGGCGCTGGCCGGCTATTCGATCAACACGCTCACCATGTTCGCCATGGTGCTGGCGATCGGCCTTCTGGTCGACGACGCGATCGTCGTGGTCGAGAACGTCGAACGCGTCATGCATGACGAAGGGTTGCCGCCGCGCGAGGCGACGGCCAGATCGATGACGGAAATCACCGGCGCGCTGATTGGCATCACGACGGTCCTGTCGGCGGTGTTCGTGCCGATGGCGTTCTTCGGCGGTTCGGTCGGGGTGATTTACCGGCAATTCGCGGTGACGATCGTCTCCGCGATGGTGCTGTCGGTGATCGTCGCGCTGGTGCTGACGCCGGCATTGTGTGCGACGATTCTTCGACCACCGACGCCACACGACGGGAGGAGCGGCGCCTTCGCATGGTTCAACCGCGCGCTGGGGCAAGGCACGGACGCGTACCACGCCGGCGCGCGCGGCATGCTGCGGCGTCCGCGCCATGGGCTCGCCGCCTTCGTGCTCGTCATTGTCGCCGCCGGCGCGTTGTTCATCCGCCTGCCGAGTTCATTTCTGCCGGATGAGGACCAAGGGCTGCTGATGGTGTCGGTGCAATTGCCGGTCGGCGCCACCACGGACCGAACGGAGCGCGTGCTCGATAAGGTCACCCGCTATTTCCTCGACCACGAGACCAAAGCAGTGGATGGCCTCATGACGGTCACGGGCTTTTCGTTTTCCGGGTCCGGCCAGAATGTCGGCATGGCCTTCGTGCGTCTCAAGGACTTCGGCGAACGCAGAGGGGCCGATCTCTCAGCCAATGCGGTGGTCGACCGTGCCATGGCCGTGTTCGCACGCATACGCGAGGCGCGTGTGTTTGCGCTGGCGCCGCCGGCCATCGAAGGGCTCGGAACCAGCAACGGCTTCGATTTCTATCTCAAGGATGTCAACGGCGCGGGCCACGACAAGCTCCTGGCCGTGCGCGATCAACTGCTCGCCGCCGCCCGTCGAAGCCGCCTCCTGACCGGGACCCGCCCCAACGGGCAGGATGACACGCCGCAATATTCGGTCGACATCGATCAGGAGAGGGCGAGTGCGCTCGGCCTCAATCTCGCCGACGTCAATTCGACGCTTTCGATCGCATGGGGCAGCAGCTACGTGAACGATTTCATCGACCGTGGCCGCGTCAAGCGGGTCTATTTGCAGTCGGCAGCGGACTTCCGGATGCAGCCGGAGGATCTGGATCTCTGGTATGTACGTAACAGCTCTGGCGCCATGGTTCCGTTCTCCGCCTTCGCATCCGGCCGCTGGACCTTCGGCTCGCCGCGACTCGAGCGCTACAACGGAGCGTCCGCAGTTGAAATCCAAGGCAGCGCCGCACCGTCCGTCAGCTCCGGCGCCGCGATGGCGGAGATCGATCGCCTGGTCGCCGGCCTGCCGGCCGGCTTCGACCACGAATGGACGGCGCTGTCGCGGCAGGAGCAGCTCTCCGGCAATCAGGCGGCATCGCTGTATGCGATCTCCATCCTGGTGGTGTTCTTGTGTCTTGCCGCGCTCTACGAGAGCTGGTCGATTCCGTTCGCCGTGATGCTTTCGGTGCCGGTCGGCGTGTTCGGCGCGCTCGCTGCCGCGCTGCTGTTCGGTCAAACCAACGACGTCTACTTCAAGGTCGGCCTGCTGACCACGATCGGTCTTGCTGCCAAGAACGCCATCCTGATCATCGAGTTCGCTATCGCGCGACAGCAGGCAGGGCTGGGATTGCATCGCGCCACGCTGCTCGCCGCGCGGCAGCGCCTGCGACCGATCCTGATGACTTCGTTTGCGTTCATCCTCGGCGTCGCGCCGCTGGTCGTCGCCAGCGGCGCCGGTTCGGCGGCGCAGAATTCGATCGGCATCGGCGTGATGGGCGGCATGCTGGTGTCGACCCTGTGGGGCATCTTCTTCGTGCCGTTGCTGTTCGTCACGGTTCGGCGCGTGTTCAAGGGCGCGGCCCGCACGGAGAAGCCTGCGAACGTGACCCCGCACAACGCGATCGGCTTGTCGGGCCGGCGAGGCTCGTGAGCACAAGGAATCATATGGGAGCGCGAACGGGGATGATGCGGGCTCGCCCATGGCTTGCGCGCTGTCGGCGCGCCGGAGTGCTGTTCGTGGCGTTCGCGACGTTGGCGTCGATCGTCACAGTGCTGAGCGGATGCGCCATCGAAATTCCGCTAAGGCCGGCAAAGACTCCGCCGGCCACTCAGTCGCCAGCCGCGGAGCCACCCCCGGTAATCCACCCGAGGCGACAGGTGGGGTTTCCGGCTGACAGCGGGCACGTTGTGCAGGAGCATCAAGAGAGACCGTGAGCAGACGACTGCGCCAGCAAAGCGGGGGCCGTAGAGACAGCAACGCCCGGCCTTGCGGTCGGGCGTTGGCCATTTTGAGTGCGAACTCTGCCCAATCAGACTTCGTATTCGTAGCAGGAACGTGGCAAGTCGACGTAGGGCTCCCGGTACTGCGGCTCGGCCTTTGCCTCGTCGTGATAGACCACCGTCCAATCGGGAAGCTCGGCCTTTACGGCCTTCGCGATGGCGAGTCCTTCCGAGGAAAAGGCGTCGATGCCGAAGCCGGGCGGTGCGCTGCTGAATTCGGGATCAGGATAGGCATGGCACTCGTACCAGTCCTGCCAAGCGCGAATCCTCTTGTGTAGACCGGCGCTCACCGGCAAGTCCTCAGGCATTGCCGCGCCGCCGGTGCGCGCCCATACGCCATCTGCGGAGAAGTCGCACATGATGCGCACCCACTTGTCCGCGGCGAGCCCTGATTCTCGGCGCTCGTCACGCAAGGGGCGTGCGCGGTGTTTTTTGATCTTCGCTTGGGGCTTTCCGTGAATTCCTGACATGGCTTTCTCCATAGGCTCACTTCGCCCGTGAGGCCGGGCGATTCTGTGCGCGCTCTACGAAGGGGTGGTGTCAGGTCATGGTGTTGGATGGTCTGCGCCTGTTGAGACCGCTCGTTGGCGGTACGCATCATCGGTATTCGCACCGGCTGGAATTTTCAATGATGTTGCGAGCCGTGCAACAGGCGACTCCCACTAGGTCCGGTGCTAGGACCGCCAAAAATACGACCAACTAAACTATATATAAATCAATTAGTTACATCAAATATATGGCGGAAGGGGTGGGATTCGAACCCACGGTACCCTTGCGGGTACGCCGGTTTTCAAGACCGGTTCCTTAAACCACTCGGACACCCTTCCGTTCCGCCCGCCTCAATGGGGGATCGCCGTCCGGTTTGCAAGCGGGTGGCACCGCGAGCGGGCACTCGATTCGCTTGCCGCCGCGCTCGCCGCCCGTGGCTCTCGCGACACACCTTGGGCATAAGCGCATGGAGCGCCCGATCGGGGTCCCGTTTCCGCCTCGTTTACCATCCTTAACCGGGATGGTTTCGGTTCGGGGCCGGTGGGGTTATGCTGAATCGGATCTGTATGTCCGGGGGAGGGTCGTCGTCTGGGGACGGCGCATCCGACAAGGCGTTGGCTTTTCCGGCGGGTGCTGCGCTTGTTCGGCGTTGCGCCGCCGGTGTGAATTGGGGACATTTCGGCTGATGCGGTGCAGCGGCGAAGGGGCAGGGTGGAGGTCGGCCGGCCGTATGGGCCTGGCGGTTGCCGCCTGTCTGGTGCTCGCCAACTGCGCGGCTTCCGACAAGTTCGCCAGCAGGATCGATCCCCGCTACGGCGTCTCCTCGAGTCCGCGCGTGATCGAGCCCGGCCAGCCGGTACCCAAGGGCGGCGGTGCCTATCGGGTCGGCAAGCCCTATCTGGTGGCTGGCCGCATGTACGTGCCCGAGGAGGACGTGAACTATCGCGCCGAGGGCCTTGCATCCTGGTACGGGGACGATTTTCACGGCCGCCTGACCGCCAATGGCGAAGTCTACGACATGCACAGCATATCGGCGGCCCATCCGACCCTGCCGATGCCGTCCTATGTGCGGGTCACCAATCTGGCCAACAAGAAATCCATCATCGTCCGGGTCAACGATCGCGGGCCCTACCACTCGAATCGAATCATCGACCTGTCGGCGACGACCGCCCATGCGCTCGCCTTCCGCGGCCACGGGGTCGCCCGCGTGCGGGTCGAATATATCGGCCGTGCCCCGCTCGAAGGTTCCGACGACGCCATGCTGATGGCGACGCTGCGCGACGGCATGCCGGCGCCGCCGCCGTCGCTGGTCATGCTCGCCTCCGCCAAGCCGTTCGTTCCCCATGGGCGGCAACGCTACGCATCCATCGATTCGGTGCCGATGCCGCCCGAGCGGCCCTACACGCTCGGAGAACCGCAGGCCGAAACCGCTATCGAACGCCCGAGCGTCGAACGCCCGCCGGCGGCACGCCCGGCCGTCGGCCAACGTCGCGCCGCCCACGATAACGGCACGGTCTCCACCGCCATGGTGGAGGAATCGGACTTCTCGCCGCGCGGCTGGTGGCAGCCGCAGGAACGCGTGACCTCCCAGGCCTCCGCCTTCGCGCCGGCACGCCTCGAGCCGTCGAGCTCGGTGATGAGCGGCCGCGGGCTTTACTAGCAAAGTCTCCGCATGGCTGCGGGCGCCGCGTTGCGGCCTCGCCATTGTTCCGCCCTCGGCGAAACTGATAAACGAGCCATGTGTCGGGGGCTTGCCGGGGTCGTGCCAGGGGTCGTGCCAGGGATCGTGCCAGGGATCGTGCCAGGGATCGTGCCATGTGTCGCAAATCCGGCTGTTATCGCGTCGTCGCTTGGCTGGCGTTCCTATTCGTTTGGGCGGCGCTCGCCGGTATCGCGCTGGCGGCACAGAATCCGGTCTCCGGTCCGCAAGCCAAGAAGGACGAGTTTCAGACCGCGGCGCCCACCGCCATCCTGATCGACGCCGAATCCAACACGGTGCTGTTGGAGAAGAACGCCGACCAGCTCACCGCGCCCTCGAGCCTCGCCAAGCTGATGACCGCCGAGGTGATTTTCCGGGAACTCAAGGCCGGACGCGTCAAGTTCGACGACGAATTTCCGATCAGCGAGGATGCTTGGCGGCGGGGCGGCGCGCCGTCGCATACCTCCAGCATGTTCGCTCCCATTCACAGCCGGGTGCGGGTCGAGGACCTTCTGCGCGGCCTGATCATCCAGTCCGGCAACGACGCCGCCATCGCGCTCGCGCAAGGGATCGCCGGCAGCGAGCCGAAATTCGCCGACATGATGACGCGGCGGGCGCGCGAACTTGGCCTCGAAAAGTCGCTCTTCGCCAATTCGACCGGCCTGCCGGATCCGAACCTCAAGGTCACCGTGCGGGAGCTCGCGAAGCTGGCGCGGCACATCATTCACACCTATCCCGAGTATTACCCGTTCTACAGCGAGAAGGAGTTCACCTGGAACAAGATCCGCCAGCAGAACCGCAATCCGCTGCTTGCCATGGGGATCGGTGCCGACGGCATGAAGACCGGCTACACCAGCGAGGGCGGCTACGGCCTCGTGGGCACGGCGGTCCAGGCGGACATGCGGCTGATCGTGGTGGTCAACGGCCTCAAGACGGCGGCCGAACGGGCAACGGAGGCGAGGCGCCTGCTCGAATGGGGGTTCAAGGGATTCGAGAGCCGGCCCTTGTTCGCCCAGGGCCAGACCATCGGCACCGCCAAGGTATTCGGCGGCTCGCAGGGCTCGGTGTCGCTGGTTGCGCCCGGACCCGTCAACCTGTTGATCCCACGGGGCTCGGGTGAGCGCATCATCGCCCGCATCACCTATCAGGGTCCGGTGCGCGCGCCGGTGGAAAAAGGCCTGCCTGTGGGCGTCCTGAGAGTATGGCGGGGCGACCTCATCGCCCTCGAGGTGCCGCTCGCTGCCGGGGAGGACGTGGCGGTCGGTAGTCTCGGCCAGCGCGCGGTGGATGCCGCGTCCGAACTCGTGATCTCCCTGTTCCGGGCCGGCATCGAGAAGATATAACGGCCTTGCATGCGTGGACGCTTCATCACTTTCGAGGGCGGCGAGGGCACGGGCAAGTCGACCCAGGCATCGACGCTCGCCCGTCGCCTCGAAGCCCTGGCGGTCGGGGTCGTGCTCACCCGCGAGCCGGGCGGCTCGTCGGGAGCCGAGATCGTCCGCCATGTTCTGCTCTCGGGCGCCGCCAAGCCGCTCGGCACCGAGGCCGAAGCGATTCTGTTCGCCGCCGCCCGCGACGACCATCTCACCACCTTGATCCGGCCGGCGCTGGAGCGCGGCCAGTGGGTGATCTGCGATCGCTTCATCGACTCAACCCGCGTCTACCAGGGCGATCTCGGCGCCGTCGATCGGCGCATCATCCGCCGGCTCGAGCGCGTCGTCGTCGGCGACACCATGCCGGACCTGACCTTCATCCTCGACCTACCAGCCGAGGTCGGCCTTGAGCGTGCCCGCCGCCGGCGCGGCAACAACGAGGCCGACCGTTTCGAGACCGAGACGCTCGAATTCCACGCCCGGCTGCGCGACGCCTATCTGGCGATCGCCGCCGCCGAGCCGCAGCGCTGCGTGGTGATCGATTCGCAGCGGCCGAAAAACAAGGTCGCCGACGAGATCTGGGCGATCGTCAACCGCCGGTTAGACCCGGCGGCCGCACCCGTATCCCTTGAGGACGTCGAAACGTGAGGGCGGACGACCAGGTCCCGCACCCGCGTGACACCGCCGTTCTGTTCGGCCATGCCGCGGCCGAGGCGACGCTGCTCGCCGACTACCAGGGCGGACGCATTCCGCACGCTGTGCTGATCGGCGGAGCGGCCGGCATCGGCAAGGCGACCCTCGCTTATCGGCTCGCCCGGTTCGTCCTCGCCCATCCTGATCCGGCGGTGCCGGCCGTGCAGGCGGCGACCGCGCTCGAGGTGGCCGCCGAACATCCGGTGGCGCGGCGGATTTCCGCCGGAGCCCACGGCGATCTCCTGGTGCTCGAACGCACCGCCGGCGACACCGGCACAATGCGCACCGTGATCACCGTCGAGCAGGTGCGCCGCACCGTGGGTTTCTTCGGCTCGACGGCGGGCGAGGGCGGCTGGCGCGTCTGCGTCGTCGATTCCGCCGACGAACTGAAATATCCGGAGGGCTCCAACGCACTCCTGAAGGTCCTGGAAGAGCCGCCGCCGCGCTCCCTGCTCATCCTGGTCAGCCACGCGCCGGGGCGGTTGCTGCCGACCATCCGGTCACGCTGCCGTAGGCTCACGCTGCGGCCCCTGGATGCCGCCGACGTGGCTCGCGCCGTCGCCGCCGCGCTCGGCCGCCAGCAGGCCGACCCCGATATCGCCCGCGCCGCCGAAGCCGCCGAGGGCAGCGTCTCCCGCGCGCTCGCGCTCGCCGGCGGTCCGCTGCTCGCGCTGCGCGACCAGATGGTGGCGCTGCTCGACAAACTGCCCGCGACCGACCCGCGCGCCTTGCACGCGCTGGGGGAGGGGCTCGACCGTTCCGAGGAGGGTGCCTTCGAGACCTTCATCGACGCGGCGCGTTCTTTCCTGTCGGCGCGGCTCGACCGCGAACCCGATCCCGCCCGCCTTGTCCGCGTCGCCGAGGCATGGGCGAGCCTCGACCGCATGAGCGGTGAGGTCAGGACCTACAATCTCGACCGCAAGCCCCTGGTGTTCAGCGTCTTCGGCTTGCTTGCCGAGGTCGCCCGCGGTTGATACCTAGAGCCATGGCGCCGCGCTGGCGCCGGTTGCCGCGATGCGCTGAATCGCCGATCGAGCATTTTCGAGCATGTCATTGAAACCACGCTACTATCTCACCACCGCGATCGCCTATCCCAACGGCGCTCCGCATATCGGTCATGCCTATGAGGCGATCGCCACCGACGCCATTGCGCGATTCATGCGTCTTGACGGTCATGACGTCTGTTTCCTCACCGGCACCGACGAGCACGGCATGAAGATGCTGCAGACGGCCGCCCGGGAAGGCACGACCGCGCGCGATCTCGCCGACCGTAACGTGGCGATCTTCCAGCGCATGGTGGCGCGGCTGAACTGTTCCAACGACGACTTCATTCGCACCACCGAGCCGCGCCATTTCCGCTCTTCGAGCGCCATCTGGGAGCGCATGGCGGCGAACGGCGACATCTACCTGTCGAAATATGCCGGCTGGTATTCGGTGCGCGACGAGGCCTACTACGCCGAGGACGAGACGCACCTCCTCGAGTCGGGCGCCCGCATCGCCACCGCGACCGGTACGCCGGTCGAATGGGTGGAGGAGGAGAGCTATTTCTTCCGCCTGTCCGCCTACCAGGACAAGCTTCTGGACCTCTACAACCGCGTGCCCGATTTCGTGCTGCCGAAGGAGCGCATGAACGAGGTGGCGAGCTTCGTGCGCGGCGGCCTGCAGGATCTGTCGATCTCGCGCACCACCTTCTCCTGGGGCATCCCGGTGCCGGGCGACCCCAAGCACGTGATGTATGTGTGGGTCGACGCGCTGACCAACTACATCACCGGGGTCGGCTTCCCGGACACCGACAGTGACAAGTTCAAACGCTACTGGCCGGCGGACCTGCACGTGATCGGCAAGGACATCCTGCGCTTCCACGCCGTCCACTGGCCGGCCTTCCTGATGTCGGCCGGCATCGAGGTGCCACGCCGCGTCTTCTCGCACGGGTTCCTGTTCAACCGCGGCGAGAAGATGTCGAAGTCGGTCGGCAACGTCATCGACCCGTTCACCTTCGCGGATACCTACGGGGTCGACCAGCTGCGCTTCTTCTTCCTGCGCGAAGTGCCGTTCGGCCAGGACGGCAACTACAGCCACGATGCGATCGTCAACCGCATCAATGCCGATCTCGCCAATGACCTCGGCAACTTGGCGCAACGTTCGCTGTCCATGCTGGCGAAGAATTTTTCCGGCGTCCTGCCTCAGCCGGGCCAATTCACCGACAACGACCTGGCCATTCTGGCTTCCGCCGATGCCCTGATCGGCACGGCGCGCGAGTTCATGAAGACGCAGCAGCTCCACCAGGTGCTCAACGCCACCTGGGCGGTGGTCGCCGAGGCCAACCGGTACTTCGCCGGCGAGGCCCCATGGGCGCTGGCCAAGACCGACCCGGCCCGCCAGGGCACGGTGCTCTACGTCACCGCCGAGGTGATCCGCCGCATCGCCATCCTGGCGCAGCCCTTCATGCCGAGCTCAGCCGCAAAGTTGCTCGACCTCCTCGCGGTACCGGCCGACGCCCGTGACTTCGCGGCGCTCGCCGATGGCGTGCGCATCGCGGCGGGCGCGACGCTGCCGGCGCCGAGCCCGGTGTTCCCGCGCCATGTCGAACCGGCCGACGAGGACGGGCAGGGGACGGCGGCGCCCAAGCCCAAGGGCGGCAAGGCCAAAAAGGGAAAGCCGTCCGCGTGATCGTCGACAGTCATTGCCATCTCGATTTTCCGGACTTCGCCGCCGAGCTCGACGACGTGGTCGCGCGCGCCCGCGACGCCGGGCTATCGCGCATGGTGACCATCAACACCCGGGTGCGACGCCACGCCGACATCCTCGCGATCGCGGAGCGTTTTGCCGACGTCTACTGTTCGGTCGGCACCCATCCGCATTATGCCCATGAGGAACTCGACATCACCGCCGACGACCTGGCGCGGATCGCCGAAAATCCCAGGGTGGTGGCGATCGGCGAGGTTGGGCTCGACTATTTTTACGACACCGGCCCGCGCGACGCGCAGGAGCAGGGATTGCGCACCCATATCGCGGCGGCGCGCATGACCGGCCTGCCGCTCGTCATCCATTCCCGTGATGCCGATGCCGATATGGCGGTGATCCTCGAGCAGGAGCAGGGACGCGGCGCCTTTCCGGCGGTGCTGCACTGCTTCACCGGCGGCCGGGCACTCGCCTTCAAGGCCATCGAACTCGGCATGTATGTTTCCTTCAGCGGCGTGCTCACTTTCAAGAAGTCCGAAGAACTGCGGGTGATCGCGGCCGAGCTGCCGGCGGAACGGATCCTCGTGGAGACGGATTCGCCCTATCTGGCTCCCGGCAAGTTTCGAGGCAAGCGCAATGAACCCGCCTATGTGGTCGAAACCGCAAAGGTTTTGGCCGATGCGCGGGGACGGGACTACGCCGCCGTGGCGGCTCAGACGAGCGACAATTTCTTCCGCCTGTTCAGCAAGGTGCCGCGTCCCGCATGAGTCTCACCGTCACCATTCTGGGCTGCGGGTCTTCGGGCGGCGTGCCGCGTCCGGCACTCGGCTGGGGCGCCTGCAATCCGCAAAATCCCAAGAACCGCCGGCGGCGCTGTTCGTTGCTGGTGGAGCGCCGCAACGGCGACAAGGTCACCCGCCTTCTCGTCGACACCTCGCCTGACCTGCGCGAACAGCTCCTCGATGCCGGCGTCGACCATCTCGACGGCGTCCTCTACACCCACGAGCACGCCGACCACACCCATGGCATCGACGATCTGCGGGCATTGTTCATCCACCAGCGTCGCCGTATCGACGCCTACATGGACGACCCGACGGCCCGCGTCCTGTTCCACCGCTTCGGCTACTGCTTCGTGACGCCGCCGGGCAGCGGCTATCCGCCCATCATGACCGAGCACCGGATCAAGCCGGGCGAGCCCATCGCGATCGCGGGCGAGGGCGGCGTCATCACGGCGCTGCCGTTCCTGCAGGACCACGGCGATATCGTGTCACTGGGCTTCCGCTTCGACGGCGTCGCCTATTCGTCCGACCTCGTGCGCCTGCCGGACGAGAGCGTCGCCGCGGTCGAAGGCCTCGACCTGTGGATCATCGATGCGCTGCGCTATCGCTCGCATCCCAGCCATTTCAGCGTCGACGATGCTCTCGCCTGGATCGCGCGCATGAAGCCGCGCCGGGCGATCCTCACCAATCTGCATTCCGACTTGGACTACGACGAACTGGCGGCACGGCTGCCCGAGAACGTCGTGCCGGCCTATGACGGGCTGCGGGTCGAGGTGGATTGAGGCGGCCGGTCGCTGTCTCGGTTCGTCCATGGGCCGAAAGGTCACGGACTTCATAGACTACTTGGTCAAATTGGATTTCGGAGTCCCGCGCTTGGCGGCGATCACGCTGCTGGCGGGTTTGCTTCGCGTTCGATGGCCGCGCTTGCTTTCGTCCCGGGCCTCGGTGGTGTCGGCGAGCCCGCCATGCCCGGCCGAAGGCCGGGCATGGCGAGGCAAGGATAACGTTCGCGGGTATGACGACCCGTCAGGGTTCGATGGCGCATCCCAGACGCACGAGCGTCGCATCGACCCAGCTTCGATCGTCTCGGCCTTGGCGGATCGCGACCATCTTTTTCTCTTCCGCTTCATGCTTCTTGCGGGCAGCCTCGTAAATCTCGGCAGCTTGGTCGTACGGCACGCATAGGATGCCATCAGCGTCGCCGACGACGAGATCGCCGGGTTCAATCACCATGCCTTCGATCGCGATCGGGACATTGATCTCGCCGGGACCGTCCTTGTAGGGACCGCGATGGGTGACGCCTGTCGCATAGACCGGCAGGTCGCCTTCGCGGATCGCGGCGCAGTCACGAATGGCTCCGTAGAGCACGATGCCGCCGATGCCACGCTTCTGTGCGTGGGCGGTCATCAGTTCGCCCATCAGTGAATTCGTGAGATCGCCGCCGCCGTC
Source organism: Astrobacterium formosum (assembly GCA_030848545.1). Taxonomy (GTDB): domain Bacteria; phylum Pseudomonadota; class Alphaproteobacteria; order Rhizobiales; family Xanthobacteraceae; genus Astrobacterium; species Astrobacterium formosum. The sequence goes on along the minus strand of JAVDCA010000019.1, from coordinate 73,891 downwards.
GACGACGATGACGTCGCCGGGCACGGCGATGTCGAGCGCCTTGTGGATCATGAGATTGTCGCCCGGTCGTGTCTTGACCGTGAGCGCCGGACCGGCCATGACGCCGCCGCGATGATACGGCCGCAGCGCGGTGCCGCCGGCCGTCATGCGAGACATCGAATCGCTGATATTGGCAACCGGAATCGAGCGGTAGCGCTCGACGAGACCGCTATCGACCTGACGGCCGCGTTTGAGAATGCGAAAACCGAGCATGAACTGTCTCCTTTTTTGGACTTGGCCGCCGCCCGTGGCCGCGAATGCGTCCGCGTCGGGACCGAGGGATGTGCCCGTAGCGGGCTTGCGGCCTGGCCGGCGCGGTCAGGTCGCGCCGGCTTCTTCGGATTCGACCTGCGCTTTCTTTCGGCGGATGGTCGGCAGCACCATGCTGACCAGGAGCAGGAGCGACGCCATGAGGAATCCGAGGCTGATCGGACTGGTGAAGAAGACCGTGAAATCCCCCTGCGCCAGCAACAGGGCGCGCCGCAGGTTCTCTTCCATCATCGGCCCGAGCACGTAGCCGAGCACGAGCGGCGCCGGCGGGCATTCCAGCTTGGCGAGCACATAGCCGAGCACGCCGATCCCCGCACACAGATAGACGTCGATCGCGCTGCTATTGACGCTGTAGTTGCCGAGCGCGCAGAACATGATGATCGAGGGAAACAACCAGCGATAGGGCACGCTGAGCAGTCGCACCCAAATCCCGACCAGCGGCAGGTTCAGCGCCACCAGCAGGGCATTGCCGATGAACATGCTGGCGACGACACCCCAGAACATTTCCGGATTGCGGGTCATCACGGTCGGTCCGGGCTGGATGCCGTTCATCACCAGCGCGCCGAGGATGAGCGCCATGGTGGCGTTGCCGGGGATCCCCAGGGTCAGCGTCGGAATGAACTGGGTCTGGGCGGCGGCATTGTTGGCGGCTTCCGGCGCGGCGACGCCTTCGATGGCGCCTTGCCCGAAGCGCGACGGATCGCGCGCCAGCTTCTTCTCCAACATATAGGCCGAGAAGGCCGATATCGACGGACCGGTGCCGGGCAGCAAGCCGAAGAACGCGCCGATCGCGGTGCCGCGCAGGGCTGGAAGCAAGATCGTCCTGAGATCGGCCAGGCTCGGCAGCAGGCCCGCGATACTGGCCTTGAATACGGAGCGCGTCTCGTTCTGCTCCAGATTGATGGCGACTTCCGAGACCGCGAAAATGCCCACCGCCAGGACCGTGAAGCCGACGCCGTCGGCGAGCTCCGGAAGATCAAAGGTGAAGCGTTCGAAGCCCGAGTTCACGTCGGTGCCGACGAGGCCGATGAACAAGCCGATGACGACCATGGCAAGTGCCTTGAGCATGTCGCCATGGGCCAACACCGACGCCGAAACCAGGCCCATCACCATCAGCGAGAAATAATCGGGCGCGCCGAACTCGAAAGCCCAGCTGGAGAGCGGCTTGCCGAGCAGCACGATCAGCAGCGTGCCGATGCAGCCGGCAATGAACGACGATATGGCGGCCGTGGCGAGCGCCTTACCGCCCCGGCCCTGGCGAGCCATCTGATAGCCGTCGAGGCAGGTGATCGCCGCGGAAGCCTCGCCCGGCAGGTTGACGAGAATCGCGGTGGTCGAGCCGCCATACTGGGCGCCGTAGTAAATGCCCGACAACATGATCAATGCCGAAACCGGGGCAAGCCCGAACGTGAACGGCAGCAGCATCGAGATGGTGACGGACGGGCCGACGCCGGGCAGAACACCGATCAGTGTTCCCAGCGCGACGCCCAGCACGCAGTAAGCGAGGTTCTGAAACGTCAAGGCGACGCTGAAACCGAGGGCGAAGTGATCCAGGAGTTCCATGGCTCAGAAATTCCACGCGAAGAGGGGGTACGGCAGATTCAAACCCCAGATGAAGACGACGACGGCGAACATGCTCATCACCACGGTCAGGACGAAGACCTCGCGCAGCCGGAACTCGTTTCCGGCGTAGGCTGCGACCAGGAACATGGTGGCCAAAGCCGGCAGAAGCCCGAGTGCTTCGATCATGAAGCCGAACAACACCATGGCCAGCGTGAGCAGACCGACGGACACCCAGCCCCATTGGCTGACCAATTTGCCGCGTTTCCTGATGCCCTTGATCAGGATGGTGATGCCGAAACCGACCAACAAGAGACTCAACACCCTGGGGAAGTATCCGGGCCCCATCCGCACGGTCGTACCGAACCGGTATCCGAGCGAAATGTAGAACGCGATCGAGCCCATGGCCATGAACAGGAGGCCGGCCAGCACATCCTTGTTCTTCGCGATATCCGATTTCATGCTGATCTTGCTCCTCCGCCGCGGATCAGGAGAAAAGCGGCGCAATGCTTGATTAGATCGTGCGACCGCCTGTGCGTCGGCGCCCCCATCGCGCGCCGCCGGCTCGGGGCCTCTTTCCGTCGAGCTCTGTGCTTCCGACCATAAGACGCGCTTGCGCAACTGAAAGGCGGCGGATGGCGAAGGAGCGCCGGATCACGACCGCCGACCGAGATCCTCGGCGACGTCGACAGCCTCGGCTTGCCGGGCTGTCGACGCGGGCGGCCATGCGCGTGTTCAATCGTCGGACTTGACGTTGGCCCCCTTGATGACGGCGGTCCATTTCGGCACGTCCGATTTGATCAGGGCGGAGAATTCCTGCACGGTGCCGCCGATCGCTTCGGCGCCGGCCATCTTCAGCTTTTCCTTGGTGTCAGGCAGCTGCAGGACGCGGTTGATCTCTGTGCTCAGGCGCTTGACGATCGCATCCGGCGTACCGGCCGGCGCCGCCATGCCCCACCACGTCACGGCTGCGGAATCCTTGATGCCGAGTTCCTCCAAGGTCGGAACGTCCGGCAGATCGGAGCTACGGCGATCCGCGAAGACGGCGAGCGGGCGCATCGTGCCTTCCTGGATATGCGCCATGGCCGACGGCACGGACGCGACATAGACGTCGACGCGTCCCCCCATAAGATCGGGTATCGCCTGGCTCGTCCCCTTGTAGGGCACATGCATGAACTTCACCTCTGCGCGCTGCTGCAGAAGTTCGCCCGCCAGATGCGAGCTGGTGCCGACGCCCGGCGTCGCGAACTTGATGGCATTGGGCTTCGCCTTGGCGGCGGTCAGAAGATCCTTGATCGACTTGATCGGCGACGTCTTGGAAACGACCAGCACTTGCGGCGCCGAGGCGGTCAGCACGATCGGCTGAAAATCCGCGATCGGATCATAGTTCGCCTTTCCGAGAATCGGGTTGATCACCAAATTGGCGTTCTGCGCCATCACGATCGTGTAGCCGTCGGCCTTGGCCTTGGCAGCCAGCCCCAGTCCGACACTGCCGCCGCTGCCGGGCTTATTCTCCGCCACCACCGTCCAGCCGGTGAGTTCGCCGAGCTTGGCCGCGACGATGCGCGAGACCACATCCGTTCCGCCGCCCGGGGGAAACGGCACGATCATCCGGATCGCCTTTTCCGGATACTGCTGCGCTTGCGCGACCGATGCGAGCACCGAAACCGCCAACCCTGCGAGAATTCGTGAAGCAATCCTCATAATTGCGTTCCTTCGGTTGTTAATGATTGTGCCGTCGCACGGCGGTTCATTGCGCAGCGAGCTCCATCGGCCGCGCCAAGCTCCTGGAATCCGGGGCGTGACCATCCAGCACCGAGATGACGTGCTGAGCGGCGATTTCTGCCATGGCGGTGGCCGAGCCGTGGGTCACCCCGCCGATATGCGGGGTCACGATCACGTTGGGCATACCCCAGAGCGGGTTGTCCTTGGCCGGCGGCTCGATCGCAAAACTGTCGAGACCGGCACCCGCGATCCGGCCGCCCCGCAGGGCCTCGCACAGCGCCGGCTCGCTGATCAAACCGCCCCGCGCCGTGTTGACCACGAACGACGTCGGTTTCATCAGGTCGAATCGTTGGGTGTCGAGGAGGTTGCGGGTCGCATTGGTCAGCGGGCAATGCAGGCTGACGATGTCGGATTCGGCGAGAAGGACATCGAGTTCACGGTTTCCATCTCGGTCGAATTGCGAGATTTCACGTTCCGCATAGGGATCGTACATGATCACCGCCATGCCGATCGACTTGGCGAGTCGGGCGACATGTTGCCCGATCGCACCGAATCCGACGATCCCCATCACGGTGCCGACGATGTCGCGCCCGATGAATGTGGGCTTGGGCCACGCACCGCCCTTCACGGCGGAATCCAGGCCCGGGATCTCCTTGAGCAGCGTGAGCGATAGCGCGATCGTGTGCTCGGCGACGGCGCGCGCGTTCGAACCCATTGCGCGGAGAACGGGAATGCGGCGCTTTTCCGCGGCGTGCAGGTCGATATTGTCGACCCCGACCCCGTGCTTGGCGATCACCTTGAGTTTGGGTGAAGCGGCGATGACCGCTTCGTTCACCTGGCCCTGCCGGACGATCAGCGCGTCGATCTTCAGTTCGGCGGCACGCTGCGCCACCAGATCGGAGGCGGTGTAGGGCGGCGAAAAGAAGACGTCGACGTCATGGGCGTTGAGCAGATGAATGGCGCTTTCGGCCAGCCGCTCATGGGTGACGAGCACGCGCCTGCCGCGCGTGGCGAAAGGGGAATCGACCATCGATGCACATTCCTAATGGCGTTTGACGGTCCCCGGGGAAGGCTACGTTCGTCGCCTTGCGCGTACTATTGACCGAGGCGAGTTCCCTTGTATGCTGAAATAATGACATATATCGATGCGCTTTTGTCATGAAACACCCGATCGACGGCCTCGAGGCGTTCATCCAGATCGCCGAGCTCGGCAGTTTCAACAAAGCCGCGGAGAAATTGCATGTGACGCAAACCGGGTTGACGCGCCGCATTCAGCGGCTTGAAAGCCACGTGGGCCTCAAGCTGCTGGACCGAACGACGCGAACCGTCGCGCTGACGGGCATCGGCAGGGAATTTCTGCCGGAGGCCAAACGCATCGTCGACGATGTCGACCGCTCGTTCGACCGGCTGAAGACAATCTCGCGGTTCTCGACCGGCGACATCGCGATCGCCTCGGTGCCGTCGCTGATGTACGGGCGCCTGCCGCTCATCCTGAAGACCTATGCGGCACGGCATCCCCACAATCGCGTCGAAATCCTCGACCGCACCAGCACCCTCGTCATCGATGCGGTGCGTCGGCGCAACGCGGCATTCGGCCTGCATGTGCAATCGACAAATCAGCCCGACCTGTACAACGAAGTTCTGGTTCGAGACCCCTTCGTCGCCTATTGCCGCAGCGACCATCCGCTGGCGGGGCGGAGCTCGATCGCCTGGGCGGAACTCGCCGGCTTCGATCTGATCACGATCGGCGGCAGCGGCAGCAACCGGCTATTGATTGAGGTTCAGCTCGCACGTGCGGGTATCGACGTCCGGACCAAGTTCGTGGTCGAGTATTTTTCGAGTGCGATCGGACTTGCATCCGAGGGATTGGGGGTGGCGATTCTGGTCGCCTCCATCGTTGAAAACCTGCGCCCCGATCTTGCGCAGATTCCGCTGGTCGATCCGGTGGTCGATCGCCCCGTTTCGGTCATTCGGCGGCGAGGAGAGACGCTAACGCCGGCCGCGCAAGCTCTCTACAACCTTATCGCCCGCGAGCTCGGCCCGATCGGGCCGAGACTCACCGCCTGATATCCGCCACCTCGCGATAGAGCGCCGCATAGCGGGCGGCCGGAAGGCGCCAGGAGACGTCGGTCGCCATGCCGTTGGTCTGCATCTTCTGCCAGGCCGGGGTATCCTGGAAGAGGGCACGGGCGCGCAGGATAGAGCGGGCAAGGGCGTCGCTCGTGACCGGTGCGAACTGGAATCCGGTCGCGACGCCGGTGGCGACCGCCATCTCGTTGGCGTCGACCAGGGTGTCGGCGAGGCCGCCGACCCGCGAAACGATGGGCACGGCGCCGTAGCGTAGCGCACACAGCTGAGTGAGCCCGCACGGCTCGAAGCGCGACGGCACCAGGAGCGCATCGGCGCCGGCCTGGATCAGGTGGGCAAGATCCTCGTCGTATCCGATCGCCGTTCCGATGCGGTCGGGATCGGCGAGCGAGGCCGCGACGAAGCGTTCCTGCAGGTCCTGCTCGCCGCTGCCCAGCAGCACCAGTTGCATGTTGTCACGGGCGATCATCGGCACATTGTCGAGGACGAGGTCGAGACCCTTCTGCCAGGCGAGTCGGCTGACGACGCCCATCAGGAAGGCCTTCGGGGTCACGCTGAGATCGAAACGGGTCTGCAAGGCGCGCTTGTTGGCGGCACGGGCGGCGAGCTTGTCGGCCGTGTAGTTGGCGGCGATGCGGGGATCGTCGGCGGGATTCCACACCGCCGTGTCGATGCCATTGATGATGCCGCTGAGGACGTCCGCGCGCGCGCGTAAAAGACCTTCGAGGCCCATGCCGGCCTCGGCCGATTGGATCTCCAGCGCATAGGTGGGTGACACGGTGGTGATGCGGTCGGCGAATTGCAGCGCCGCCTTGAGATAACCGATGTCACCGTAGTACTCGACGCCGTCGACGCGGAACGATTCCGGCGGCAGTCCGATCTCGGACAACATCGCGCGGGGAAATCGGCCCTGGAAGGCGATGTTGTGGATCGTGGTGACGGTGCCGGGCCGCGGGCAGCCGCCGTGCTGGAGGAACGCGTGGGTCAGCCCCGCCTGCCAGTCGTGGGCGTGGACCACATGCGGCACGAAGGCGGCCACGTCGCCCCGGCCGATATCGGCGGCGGCGCGGGCGAGGGCGGCGAAGCGAATGCCGTTGTCGGGCCAGTCGCGGCCGTTGGGCCCCACGTAAGGGTTGCCCGGCCGATCGAACAGATGCGGCGCGTCGAGGACGAACAGGTCCAGGCCGGCGACCGTGGCGGCGAGGATGCGCGCCCGTCCGCCATAAAAACGGTCCCAAAGCCGCACTTCTTCGGCAGCCGTCAGGGCGGCGAGCACCGCCGGATAGCCGGGCACGATGGTGCGGATCTCGATATCCTGCTGCTCGAGAGCGCCGGGCAGAGCCCCGATGACGTCGGCGAGCCCTCCCGTCTTGACCAGCGGGTAGACCTCTGAAGCGACCGCCAGGACCCGAATGTGCTGCATCGTTCGACCCGATCCGATCTCTGTCGCATCTAGCGATTGAGCAACCTGTCGATCATCTTCTGGGTGATCAGGCATATGCCCGCCTCGGAACGGCGAAAGCGGGCGCCGTCCAGTTCCGGATCTTCACCGACCACCAGCCCTTCAGGGATGTGCACGCCGCGATCGATGACCACGTTCTTCAGCCTCGTTCCGCGGCCGATATCCACATATGGCAGGATAACCGCGTTCTCGATGCTCGCATAGGAGTGCACATGCACACCGGTGAACAGGAGCGAGCGGCGCAGATTGGCGCCTGAAATGATGCAGCCGCCGGACACGAGCGAAATCACCGCTTCGCCGCGCCGGCCTTCGTCGTCGTGGATGAACTTGGCCGGCGGCGTGATCTCCGAATAGGTCCAGATCGGCCACGAACGGTCGTAAAGATTGAGATCGGGTACGACGTCGGTCAAGTCGATATTGGCGGCCCAGTAGGCGTCGATGGTGCCGACGTCGCGCCAGTAGGCGCTCTCGCCGTTGGAGCGCACGCAGGACTGACTGAAATGGTGCGCGATGGCGCGGCCGTGCTTGACGATATAGGGGATGATGTCCTTGCCGAAATCGTGTGCCGAATAGGGATCGGCGGCGTCGCGGCGCAACTGGTCGAACAGGAACTGGGCGCTGAAAACGTAGATGCCCATGCTGGCGAGCGCCACGTCGGGCTTGCCGGGCATGCTGGGCGGATCGGCCGGCTTTTCCAGGAACGACTTGACGACGTTGTTCTCGTCCACATGCATGACGCCGAATGCGGTGGCGTCCATGCGCGGCACTTCCAGGCAGCCGATGGTGACGTCGGCCTTCTGGGCGACGTGCTGCGCCAGCATGAACTCGTAGTCCATCTTGTAGATGTGATCGCCGGCCAGCACGATGATGTATTTGCAGGCGTGGCTCTCGACGATTTCGATGTTCTGGTACACCGCGTCCGCCGTCCCGAGGTACCATTTATCCTCGGAGACGCGCTGGCTGGCGGGCAGGATGTCGAAGCTTTCGTTGCGTTCCGGCCGGAAGAAGTTCCAACCCATCTGCAAATGGCGGATCAGGCTGTGGGCCTTGTATTGGGTCGCGACCGCGATCCGACGGATGCCCGAGTTCACCGCGTTGGAAAGGACGAAGTCGATAATGCGCGACTTGCCACCGAAGTAGACCGCCGGCTTGGCACGCGGATCGGTCAACTCCATCAGCCGGCTGCCGCGGCCGCCGGCCAACACGAAAGCCAAACTGGAACGGGCCAATGGCTCGCTTCCGGTGACGCCCATCGAAATCCTCCAGGGCTCGTTCAAACGGACTAACCGCGTTCGCCGGCCCACGCATCAATCTGGATCAAATAACGCCAACAAAGTAGCCCCCGTGCACAGCATTTTTAGTCGGTGGCCCATTCGTATGTCGATCGACTCCAGGACGAAGCTGCGGGTCGGGAGACAGAACCGGTTCTTACCGAGATGACGCAGTCGCCGCGCCCTCGGTTCCAAGTTTCCATGATCCCGTCGATTCGGAACATGGGGCGCGGCGTCTCATGGGTAATCAGGGTGACGCCGCAGAAGCCGGAAAGCTGGAGTTCTGGGATCAACGGCCAATTTCGTGCCGCAAAAGGGTATCATTAAACCGCTCCGGCATCGAACCCAACCTGGCGCATGGCGGGCACGGACAGAGCCGGGCTTTTGCCTCGGATGCGAAGATGCCACCTGGATCGAATGGATCGTCGGCCGACCGAATGGCGATTGCGGAGGAACGCAATCATCGCCGTCGGACGGGGCGCACGGCCGACCATACCTTTTTACGATCCGTCCGGGCCTGAGGGCAGGGGCGGGGCTGGCGCGGCCGGTCGGGCACTTCTCGCCCTCCAGCCCACCAGCACAGCCCGCATGGAGATAACTCAGTCCGCGGATGCCCGGTTCCGCGGCGGCTGATCATCGCATGTGCCACCGAATGCCTGGTGGCGGGGTCATCCCGCGATTTCGTGCTTGGCGAGGATAGCGCGGATCTTGGCGTCGAGTTCGGGCGTCGAGATCAAGGCCGGCTGACGGCTCGCCCCGACGCTCGCGTCCATCAGGTAGAGGGCGCGCTTGACCATGGCGGGCGCATAGCCGAGGGCGTAGAGGTCGACGCGCAATGCCGTAAAACGATCTTGCGCGGCCTGCGCGGCGGCAAGGTCGCCGGACGCGAAATTGCTGCAGATGGAGCTGGCGACCTTCGGCATGACATTGGCGAGACCGGAAATGCAGCCTTTGGCGCCTTTCGACAATGCGTAATAGACGAGCGAATCCGGCCCCGAGAAGACCGCGAAATCGTTGCGGCCGGCGGCGATCGCCAGATATTCGTCGAGGCTGTCCTTGCCGCCGCCGCTATCCTTGATGCCGTGGATGTTCTTGTGGTCGGCGAGGCGGGCGGCGGTCGCCGGCTCGATGTGATTCTGGGTGCGCGCCGGGATGTCGTAAAGGTAGATCGGTCGCGGCAGCGCATCGGCGATGCGCGTGAAATGCGTCACCAGGCCATCCTGGGTGCAGCCGATGAAATAGGGCGTGATCACCGCGAAGGCGTCGACACCGGTCTTCGCCACCGCGCGGCCGAGCAGCAGGGTCTCATAGGTGGAGGGCAGGCCGATATTGGCGAACACCTTCACCTTTCCGCCCGCCTCTTCAACGATTTCCGAGCACAGTCGCACCTTCTCGTCGAATGTCAGGCTGGTGAAATCGCCATTGGTGCCGCAGGCGAGGATATTGTTGCCGGCGGCGACCTGGCGGCGAACCTGCCGGCGCACGGCGGTGTAGTCGATGGCCTCGTCACCGTCGAAACAGGTGACCAGCGCCACGAAGGGAAGACGTTCGTTCATGGAGTGACCTCATCAAGTCTGCCGGCCGGATCTTCTGCCGCGCCGGAATACGGGGAAGTTCAGGCGGGAGCGCGACGGCGCGCCTGGTGCCGCTGCCAGATCGGCCAGGCGAGTGAGACCACGGTCAGCGCCAGGAAGGTGATGGTGATCGGGCTCGACGCGAAGGCGATGATGTCGTTATCGACCTTCATCATACCGAGACGAAGGTTCGATTCCGCCAGCGGGCCCAGGATCAGCGCGATGCACAGCGCCGCCTGTGAAAAGTCGAACTTCTGCATCAGGTAGCCGAGCACGCCGAAACCCAGCATGGTGTAGAGATCGACGGCGTTCATGTTGATCGAATACGAGCCGATGAAGCAGAAGACCACGATGGCGACGGTGAGGATGCGCTTGGGAACAGAGAGGATCTTGGAGCAGTACTTGATGATCGCCATACCGAACACGAGCATGAAGATGTTGGCCACGAACGAGCCCACGAAGATGCCGGCGACGATGCGCGGCTGCTCCTGGAACAGCATCGGCCCAGGCGCCAGGCCGTGGATCATCAGCCCGCCCATGAGAACGGCGGTGACCACGTCACCGGGAATGCCGAGCGCCAACATGGGCACGAGGGCGCCGCCGCACACGGCGTTGTTGGCGCTCTCGGTCGCCGCGACTCCGACGATGTAGCCGGTTCCGAAACGCTCCGGCGTCTTCGAGGTACGCTTGGCTTCGTTGTAGCTGATCCACGACGCGGTGCCGGAACCGGTGCCGGGAATGATGCCGATGATGGTTCCGATGATCGATCCGCGCAGGAGCGTGCCGGCCGAGGCCCGCATGTCCTCGCGGCTCGGCCAGATGCCGGAGATCTTCAATTCCTTGATCTTCTCCTCGAGGATGTTTTCGATTTGCACGAGCGCCTCCGACACCGCGAAGAGGCCGATGAGGGCGGGCGTAAAGGCGAAGCCGGCGGCGAACCCGGTGGAATCGAAGGTGTAACGGAAAGCGCCGCTGATCGGGTCGGCGCCGACGCAGGAGATCAGCACACCGAACAGCCCGGCAATCAGGCCCTTGAGCAGGTCCTGGGACAGGCTGGCGATGATGGTCAGGCCAAAGACGGAGAGGGCGAAGTATTGCGGCGGGCCGAACTCGAGGGCGAGTTCGGCGAGTTGGGGCGCGACCGTTGCCAGCACGATCGAGGAGAATATGCCGCCGACGAAGGAGGCGATGGTCGCCATGCCGAGTGCCTTGCCGGCCTCGCCCCTCAGGGTCATGGGATATCCGTCGAGCACGGTCGCGGCGGAAGCCGGCGTGCCAGGCGTCTTGACCAGGATCGAGGAGATGCATCCGCCATAGATGCCGCCCACATAGATGCCGATCAGCATGTTGAGACCGGCGACCGGGTCCATGCCGAAAGTGAGCGGAATAAGCAGCGCCACGCCCATGGTAGCGGTGAGGCCGGGCAGTGCCCCGATGACGATGCCGCCGGCCGTACCGAGCGCGATCAGCCACAGTGTGTACGGCTGGAACACGGCGAGGATGTGTTGCAGGTTGCCCATGATACCCTCGAATGAACGATCGCACCCCGTGGCCCGGCTCGCTGCATCACCTCTCCCCATTGGCGGGGAGAGGGAGCAGCACGGCGGACGTCGGATACGTCACTTCTTCTTGACGTTCATGCCGTAGAGGCCGAGGTCGCGAATGACTTTCTCGGCCGCCGTCGCATCATGCACGGCGAGAGCCTGGAACTTGTCCGCCGGCAGGTATTCGACGTACTCGCCGAGGTCACCCATCTTCTTCAGGAAGTCCTTGTCGGCGAAAACCTTCTGCAAGGCGCCGGCGAGCTTGACCTTGGCCTCGGCGGGCATGCCTTTGGGCGCCACGATGCCTTTCCATGCCGCCCAGGTGAAGTCGATTCCGAGTTCCTTGGCGGTCGGCGTATCGGGAAATTCCTTCACCCGCGTGGCTTCGAGCACCATGATGGGCTTGATGTTGCCGGCCTTGACGTGGTTGACGAGTTCGGAGGGATGGGCCGCGACGGCGTCGATATGGCCGCCGATGCAGGTGGTGATGGCGGGAGCGCTGCCACCGAACGGCATGCTCTTGACCTTGACGCCGGCCGTGGTGGCGAGCCCTTCGATGGCGATATGCACGGCACCGCCGGCGCCGGAATTGCCGATCGAAAGCTTGCCCGGATTGGCCTTGGCGTGGGCGAGGAACGCCTTGGCGTCCTGGAATGGGGTCTTCTTGCCGACGCCGATGACGATCAGGTTCTTGCCCATCAGGGCGAGATAATCGAAGTCGGCGGCAGTGTAGTCTATGCCGCCATAGTGGGGCAGCATGGCGAGGGGACCTTGCGCGCCCATGCCGATCAGATAGCCGTCGGGCGTGGCGTGCGCAACCGAACTCAGTCCGATGGCGCCGCCGCCACCCGGCATGTTCTTCACCACCATCGGTTTGCCGAGATATTTCTCGATGGCGTCGGCCATGACGCGGGCCGAGAGGTCGGTGCCGCCGCCGGCCGCATAGGGGACGACGATTTGCACCGCGCGTTGCGGATAGCCATCGGCCACCGCCGGCATCGTCAGCGCCGACAGGCACAAGGCGATCACTGCGGACGAAAAGGTCTTCATGGGTTCCTCCGTGCTGGTCCACCCGTGCCGGATGGCCGAGGTGGCATGTGACTCTCAGGGGAGAATGACCTTCAGGACGTGGACGAACACCACCCACACCCCGAAGGTGATCGCCGTCGGTATGACGACGACGTGGAACACACGACGCTCGCCGAGAGCGAGCATCGCCACGACGAAGAAAATGCCGGTGCTGATCAGATAGCCGAACGGCAGGTATGCGAAGCCGTAGATCAGCATCAGCATGACGAAGACGCCGAGCTTGGCCAGCAGGCGCGGCGACAGATCCACCGTGAAGCGCTCGCCTCGACGCGATTGCCACACGGAGCGCATCAGCAGCAGCGTCGTCAGAATTCCCAATCCGCCGATGCACAGCCAGGGAACGAAGCCGGCGCCGAACTCGGTGCCGACGCCGCCGGCGGGCAGGTCGGCGGTCAACTGCGCAGCCCACAGGATGAAAGCGCCGAGGGCGATCGCCAGCCAGAAGTCGCCATTGGCGAGGATGGATCCGAGGAAGGGCCTCGTTGCCGGTTCGTCTCGAACGATCATCAGACAACACCTCCCGTGGTGTCATTCGGTCGCGTCTTCGGATCCGGCGGCGCGGGTCGTACCCGCGCGCCTTCAAAGGGCCCGACGGTAGATCGCCAGGATGTCCTCGCGGGTGAGATCGCGCGGATTGTTGTCGAGCAGTCGGCGGATGGCGTGCGCCTCCTGCGCCATCACCGGCAGGTCCTTGTCCGTCACGCCGTAAGCGGACAACCGCATTTCGCAGCCGAGGTCGTGGCACCAGCGGTGGGCGGCGGCGAATACGGTGTCGGGATCGGACGCCGCCGGCAGGCCGAGGGCGGTGAGAACCAGGGCCGTCTTGTCGGCGACCGCCGGAGCATTGAAGGCGAGGGTGTGCGGAAAGACCAGCGCGTTCGCGGCCCCGTGTGCCACGTGAAAGCGGGTACCGAGCGGGTAGGCGACGGCGTGTCCGGCGCTGGTGTTGACCGGACCGAGGCAGTAGCCGCCGTAAAGAGAAGCGAGCGCCATGCCGGCCCGCGCCTCGGGATCGTCGAGGTCGATGGCGGCGCGTGGCAGCCAGTGGCCGACCAGACGGATGCCCTCGAGAGCGTAGAGATCGACCGTCGGATGGGCCTTGCGATTGGTGAAGGCCTCGACACAGTGGGCGAGGGCATCGACGCCGGTCGCGACCGTGATCGCGCGCGGCATGCCGAGCGCGACGTCGGGATCGACGACCGCCAGATCGGCCAGCATGTGGAGGCTCTGCACGGCGAGCTTCGCCGCGGTTGCGCGGTCGGTGACGAGCGCGCGCGTACCGACTTCGCTGCCGGTGCCGGCGGTGGTCGGCACCTGGACGAGAACGGCGCCTTTGCGGCCGACCCTCTCCGGACCGACCACGTCGGCAAGTTTCTGTCCGCTGCCTGGCAGCACCGCGGCGAGCTTGGCGAGGTCCATGGCGCTGCCGCCACCGAAACCCACCACGGCCTCGGGCGCAACATTCTCGGCGAGGGCGATGATCCGATCGAGATCGGCCGTGTCGGGTTCGCCGGCGAGTTCGCCCGCGATCGTCACCATGCCGTCGAGGCCGAGGACATCGACCCGCTTGGCATTGAAGACATCGGTGACCACCAGGACTCGCGCAATCGCCCGTTCTCGCAGCCATGCGCCGACTTCGCCGACGGTGCCACGGCCGAACCGAATGCGGTTCGGTTGCACCAGTTCGATCGCAGAAGAGAGAGAGAGCATGCCAGGACGGGTCCTTTGGTGATCGAGGCGGGCCCGGAGGTCACGAGTCGCGCGTCACCACGATCGACAATCGCCTGCTGGTGCGCCGACGAAGAAAGGTTCAGAGGCTCGCCGGCTCAAACAAGCCACGCAGACGAGATCACCAAATCACGCCCCGCATGTCAATGTGTTGTAATGTAGTCCTAGCAATAGTGCTTATTGTAATGGGCATCCAGATTTACATATTTTACAACTTCGACTTATATCAGTTTCCGGAAACGGGCGGGCGGTAATGCGGGCGGGTGCGCGAATGGACATGAGGACATGAAAGACGACAGCAGCAACGGCATGGACGGGATCGCCCACGCCGATGTGGACGGCGAAGCCGCCCGCCGCAGTCGAAGTCCATTGGTCGAGCGGGTCTTCGAGCGGCTGCTGGCTCAGATTCAGTCCGGTGAATACAGAACCAACCAGCGTTTGCCGGGAGAACTCGAACTGGCCGCCCAGTTTCTGGTGTCGCGGCCGATCGTGCGCGAAGCCCTGCAGCAACTACGGGAGCAGGGGCTTGTCTATTCGCGCCGCGGCTCGGGCACCTATGTCCGCGCGGCGTTGCCAGCTCAGCGGCCGGCCGCCGCCATCGGCTTCGCGCCGGTCGAGACGATCGCCGACATCCAGCGCTGCTATGAGTTCCGCATCACCATCGAGCCCGATCATGCGCACTGGGCGGCGCTGCGCTGGGACGAAGCCAGGCTGGCGGCGATCGCGTCGGCGCTCGAACTGATGCGCGACGCCACCCGTGTCCACCGCCACAGCGAGGACGCCGACTTCGCTTTCCACAATGCGATCGCGGTCGCTTCCAACAACCACTACTACGGGTCGTCGATGTCGGCCCTGAAGGAGCACATCGGCGTCGGCATGAAATTCCACGGGCTTTCGCTCATGGGTCCGAACGCGGCGCTCGAAGGCGTGTTCGAGGAGCACGTCGCACTCTTCGAGGCCATCCGCAATCGCGATGCCGACAGGGCGCGCACGCTCATGCGGCTTCATCTCGAAAGCTCGCGCAACCGCGTGTTCGGCGGCCGCACGCTCGACCTGTCGTTTTAGGCAAGGTCGGACGGAGCGGCTTGCGTCCCACATTCGGATTCCGTCCCATGGCACGGACCTGCCAGGCATTCCTGCGTCACACACCTCTGCGGCACACCATATGTTCCATAATATGTCTTATGCGAATCAGGCCCTGGGCATTGTGCTGCAGGGCTTTTGCCTTCACGGGCCTCGGCGTCCCCGTCATGGCTGCGTCGCCGACCTTCCGGATTGAATGTGCCGGCGTTCCTGCCAATAAGGAGCCGGCCCGTGTTTCGCGGCATCCCCGAGCCTGGTGCAAGTGCCCATGACCCCGTCCCGTGACATCCATCGCCTGATCGCCATCATGGCCGCGTTGCGCACGCCCGGGAGCGGATGTCCATGGGACCTCGAGCAGGATTTCGGGTCGGTCGCCCCCTACACCATCGAGGAGGCCTACGAGGTCGCCGACGCCATCGATCGCGGCGACTACGGCCACCTCGTGGACGAACTCGGAGACCTCCTGTTGCAGGTCGTATTCCATGCCCGCATGGCCGAGGAACAGGGTCTGTTCGCCTTCGGCGACGTGGTCGAGGCAATCACGACCAAAATGATCCGTCGCCATCCGCACGTTTTCGGCAACGCCCGCGACCTGAGCCCGACCGCCGTGAAGGACCTTTGGGACCGGATCAAGGCCGATGAGAGGGCGGCGCGCGGCGCCGAGGAGCCGACCGGGGTCCTCGCCGGCGTACCGATCGGCCTGCCCGCCCTCACCCGCGCCCTTAAGCTCCAGGAGAAGGCCGGCAAGGTCGGCTTCGACTGGAACGATCCCAAGGCCGTGCTGGCCAAGATTCGCGAGGAGGCCGACGAGATCGAGGAAGCCCTTGATGCCGGCGACCGGGGCGAAGCCGCCGCAGAAGTCGGCGATCTCCTGTTCGCGGTCGTCAATCTCGCCCGCCATCTGGGCGGCGATCCCGAGCGTGTCCTACGCGGCACCAACGCCAAGTTCGAGCGCCGCTTCGCCTCGATCGAACGCGCCCTCGCCGCCCGCGGCCGCACCCCGGAACAATCGACGCTGGACGAGATGGACGCCTTGTGGAACGAAGCCAAGAAGGCCGAGACACCGAAAGGCTGACGACGACTGCGGACCCGCCTTGCGGCAGCCCCGGCACGGCTTTGCCGGATTGGTGTCAGGCCTGTGCAGAAGCCTTCATCATGACGAGCAGCATCTTGAACCGGGTGACGGCGCGCAGGCCGTGCGGAATGCCGGCAGGCAGGCGCAGAAGCTGGCCGGTCGTGACCGCGTACGCCGTGCCGGCGATCGAAATCTCGGCTGCGCCATCGATGATCTGCACGAAAGCCTCGAACGGTGCGGTGTGCTCGCTCAGGCCTTCGCCGGCATCGAAGGCGAAGGCCGTGATGGTCCCGGCGGCGTCCTTGTGGATGGTGTTCGAGACCACCGATCCGTCCTCGTAAGCGACGAGCGCGCCGAGATCGACCGGCTCGGCCGGCAGCGGCTTTTTCATCACGTTTCTCCTGCTGTCTGACTGGCGCCCAGGATTCCAGGTCATTTGCGGGCGACGATGGAAATCGCGCCGAGATGGGCGCGATGGCGATGGAAGGTGCCCCGCATCAGGAAGACGCGGCGACGGGCGTCCGGACTGGTGAGGACGTTCCAGGCGAAACGCAGCGCGCGAAACAGTCCCTCGTCGGCGATGATGCGCGCAGGCTGCAGGAGGGCCATCGGGGCATGCGCCACCTTTTCGATGGTGAAGCCGGCCTCGCGCAGGAACGCGCACCATTCGGCCGTGGTCATCGGCCGGGCGCCCACATGGATGGCCGCCGCCAGCGCCGCCTCGATGTCCTGCTTGACCGGTGCGGCGATGTCGTCCGGCACCAGCGAGAGTTCGTGGATGGCGTAGCAGCCGCCCGGCTTGAGCACGCGGAACGCCTCCTCCATGATCCGGCGCTTGTGATCGGACGGCGCCATGGACAGCATCGCCTCCCCGATCACGAGGCTGGCGCTCTCGCTCGGCAATCCGGTGTCCTCGGCGGAGCCGACACGCACCGTGACATTCGCGGCTGTCGGCAACCGGCCGGATGTCCAGGCGGCCGCGTCGCGATCGCGTTCGATCCCGATATAAGAGCTTGGGTGCTTCGACAGAATCAATGCCGCCGTCAGGCCGAGACCAGGCGCGAGCTCGACCACATGGTCGGAGCGGCCGATGGAGAGGTTTTCGAGCAGCGCTTGGGTCATGGCGCGTCCTCCCGGGCGCAGGACGCGCTTGCCCAGCCGCGCCAGGAGCCAGTGTCCCGGCATCTTGTCCGCTTTGAGCCCGCCGCCCGGCAGCCGGTTCGACATGCAGGACTCGATGGCGTCGTCTACCGCGTCCGTCGCGGCACGCGTCGCCGATTTGGTCTGCGTCGCGGTGGTGTTCATGTGCCGTCCTCGCAGGTCGGAAAGTGTCGCACGCTCTTGCGTGCAGGCGCACAACAGCATCCCGCCGTGTCGGCGGTCGCCTCCAAGCGGGTGCGATCCGAGCTCAAACGGGTGGAAGTTTGCGAGATGGACAGGCAGCTCCGCCTATGGCGGCGAGCGGCGGAACTCGTCCGGATTGCGCCCGAACTGTCGGCGGAACGCACGCGCGAACTGGCTCGGATTGGAAAAACCGACCTCGAGCGCGATCGCCGCGACGCCGAGCGGACTGTGAATGAGAAGATCACGGCCGGCTTCGAGCCGCTGACGCCGGGAATAGCTCGCAATGCCATCGCCATAGAGGCATTTGAAGCAGCGCTTGAGATCGCTGTCGTTCATGCCGACGACGCCGGCGAGTTCGGCAATGGTCGGCGGATCGTCGACCCGCCGGCGCAGGATGTCGGCCGCCTGCCGCACCTTGAACGCCGCCTGCGGATGCAGCGGCGGCGTCGGCATCGCCTTCTTCGGCACTGGTGCGATGGACACCTGGGCGAACGCCCACGACAGCAGCGCCAGGACGGATTGCTCGGCCGTGAGGAGATCGCCGTCGTCGTCGATGTGGGTGTCGATCAGGCCGCGTGCGATCGCCAAACCGCGACTGTCGAGGTCGATCGATTGGTCCTCCCCTGCCCGCACCTCGCCGCCCTGCATCAGAAAGCGACCGACCTTACAGGCCCGTCCGCGCGGGCAGTCGAGACACCACTGCGTTGGGAAATGTGCGAGCACCGCGAGCGTCGCCGACGATTCGACTTCGATCCAGCGCTGGCTCACGGCTCGTCCCTGGCGCAGGACATGCAAGCGGCCAGACTCGAGCGGCTGGCTGCCTCGGTCCGCCCGCATGTTGGCTGCGCCGCGGAGCGCGACGGCGAGATAGCTGCCATCCATCGCCAAGGCGATCGGCGGCGGCGGATCGTGGTCAGGCCGGATCAGGCACAGCCGGATGTGGTCGCGCAGCCGATAGGACGTAATCGCAGCGCCAACATGTGGCTGCGGCGTCGCGTCGGAGCCGGCCGGTCGCGCAACCCGCGACGAGGACGCGGTCGGTTTTCGGGCATGATCGAGACAGGCGGTCATGGCCGGCAATATACGCCAACTGGCGCGCGAACCGGTCGAGGCAATCGCCGCATAGGGCTGGAATTGCTCTAAATTTATCGGCCGTCTTTGATCATGACCGCGGCGTCAAACAGGCTCGGATCACGGCTTCACCATGTCGCCGAACTTGGCGCGAACCAGACCGGCCTTGGTGGGGTCGACCCGGATCGTGAAGGCAATGTGGCCGTCCTCGTCGAGGGTGCGCGAGAGCACTTCGGCATTGCGGTGAAGCCAGCTGGCACCGGCGCCATCGCCGGCATCGAGGTTGAGCTCCATGACCTCCCGGCTAGCGCCGAGCTTGGCCTCGATGGCCTCGATGAGGACATCGAGGCCCTCCCCGGTCACGGCCGACACCAGCACCGGACGGCGGTCGGCCGGACGGCGTGCCGCCAGATTGGCGAGGCGTTCGCGCTCGTTCGCGTCGACTTGGTCGATCTTGTTCCACAATTCGACCACACGCGGATCCTCCGGCGCGATGCCAAGATCGGCCAGCACGGCTTCGACGTCGCGGGACTGCGCTTCGGTGTCGCCGTGCGACACGTCGCGCACATGCAGAATGAGGTCGGCCTCGATGACTTCCTCGAGCGTGGCGCGAAATGCCGCCACCAACATGGTCGGAAGATCCGAGATGAATCCCACCGTGTCGGACAGGATCATGCGGGCGCCGTGCGGCAGATCGACTGCGCGTAGTGTCGGGTCCAGCGTTGCGAACAGCATGTCGGCCGACAGGACGCGGGCTCGTGTCACGCGGTTGAACAGTGTCGACTTGCCGGCGTTGGTGTACCCCACCAGAGCGACGATCGGGTATGGGACACGCTTGCGGCTGTCGCGATGCAGCTTGCGGGTCCGCTTGACGCCCTCCAGATCACGCTCGATGCGTTCAATGCGCTCATCGATCAGGCGCCGGTCGGTTTCGATCTGAGTCTCGCCGGGGCCGCCCAGGAAGCCGTATCCGCCGCGCTGGCGTTCGAGATGGGTCCAGGAGCGCACCAGCCGGCTGCGCTGGTAGGTCAAGTGCGCCAGTTCCACCTGCAGGGCGCCCTCGCGGGTGCGGGCGCGGCGGCCGAAGATTTCCAGGATCAGGCCGGTGCGGTCGACGACCTTGGCGTTCCAGGCCTTCTCGAGATTGCGCTGCTGCACCGGCGACAGCGCGCAATCCATCACCACAAGGCCGGCGTCCAAAGTCTTGAGAAGACCGCCGATCTCCTCGACCTTGCCCTTGCCCAGATAGCTCGCCGGACGAATTTGCGACAGCATTACAGTACCGGCCTCGACCACATCGAGATCGATTGCACGCGCCAGTCCGGCGGCCTCGTCGAGCCGTGCCGCCGGCGCACGCTCTCCGCTCCGCGCCCGAGCGGTGTCGGGAGCGCTTTCACGCGGTCGCAGATAAGGTCCGATGACGATGGCGCGGCCGGTCGAGGCCATCCCGTGGGGACGGTCCGGTGAGTCGGGGGGCGCGTCGCGGCGTCTAGGCTCCAATCAGGTCTTGTCTCCGACCGGCGCTTCCTCGGCGCCTTCGAACAGCTGGATCGGATGACCCGGCATGATGGTCGATATGGCGTGCTTGTAGACCAATTGCGAGTGGCCGTCTCGACGCAGAAGAACGCAGAAATTGTCGAACCAAGTCACGACACCCTGGAGCTTGACACCGTTCACGAGAAAGATCGTGAGCGGGATTTTGCTTTTGCGGACGTGATTGAGGAAAGTGTCTTGTAGATTTTGTGCTCGTTCGGCTGCCATGGCCGTTGTTTCCGTTTTTTTACTCGCGGGCCCCTGTTCCCTGCGAGAGCGCTTGTCACGCCGCTCCACCTCGCCGGTGGGCAAGGACGTCTCGGACGAGGGCGAATCTATTAGATGGCACGAACGTGTGCCGCGCAAGGACAACTTGACCGCACCCTGGCACGCCGCGTTTTCTTTTGGAATATCAGGAGAATTCCGTGTGCCCGTGAAACTTGCTGCGCAACGTGAGCGCGATCGGTCCGGGTTTTCCTCCGCCGATGACGTGATCATCGACGCGCACCACCGGCTGCACGCTCTGGCTCGCCGATGTCACGAAGGCTTCACGCGCCGCATAGGCTTCCGCAACGGTAAATGGACGCTCCTGCAGGGTGAGGCCGTGTGCCGCGATCACCTCCAGCAGGACCGTGCGGGTGATGCCGCGCAGGATCGCGTGATCGGCCGGACGGGTGACGAGTTCGCCCGCCGCCGTGACGATCCAGGCATTGGATGACGCGCCTTCGGTGATGCGACCGTCGCGGTCGACGAACCACGCCTCGCGGGCGCCGCGCTCGCGGGCGGTCTGCTTGGCGAGCACGTTCGGCAGCAAGGCGACGGACTTGATGTCGACCCGCTCCCAGCGATTGTCGGGCAGCGTCACCACGGTGATACCGTCGTGCCCGGTCCGGTCGATGCGGGCGCGATCGAGGGATTTTGCTGTCACCACCAGCGCCGGCGGCGTTCCGGCGGGCGGGAATCCGTGGTCGCGGGGGGCCACGCCGCGCGTGATCTGTACGTAGACAAGACCTTCAATGACGCGGTTTCGCCGCACCGTCTCGTGCAGGACGATGCTCAGCGCCGGCATGGACATGGGAACTGGAATGCGAAGTTCGGAGAGCGAACGCTTGAGGCGCTCCATGTGCCGGCGTTCATCGACCAGCCGGCCCTCACTCACCTCGCATACTTCGTAGATGCCGTCGGCGAACTGGTAGCCGCGATCTTCGACGTGCACCGCGGCGTCCGCGTGGACGCAATAGCGGCCGTTCACATAGGCAATTCTGGACATCGAACCTGTCAATCCATTCCAAGGGCCTTGAGCTTCCGGTGCAATGCCGACCGCTCCATGCCGACGAATTCAGCCGTGCGCGAGATGTTGCCGCCGAATCGGCTGATCTGAGCACGAAGATACTCCCTTTCGAATGCCTCGCGGGCCTCGCGCAGCGGCATTCCCATGAGTGTCTCGCCGCCATTGCCGTGCGGCATGGTCGGCACCATCGAGCCGACGTCCTGCGGTAGCATGCTGGCGCTGATCACAGCTTCTGGTTCTCCGCCCGCCAGGATCAGCAGCCGTTCGACATTGTTGCGCAGCTGGCGGACATTGCCGGGCCAGTCGTGCGACTGCAGCACCGCCATGGCGTCGGCGCCGATGCGCCGCTTAGGCAGGCCGGTCGACAGCGAAATCTGATCCATGAAGTAGTCGACGAGTTCGGGGATGTCCTCGCGGCGCTCCGCGAGCGGCGGCACCCGGATCGGCACCACCGACAGACGATGGTAGAGATCCTCGCGGAAGCGGCCGGCGGCGATCTCGGATTCCAGGTTGCGTGCGGTCGAGGACACGATGCGCACGTCGACCGCGATCTTGTTGGTGCCTCCGACGCGCTGGAAGGTCTGGTCGACGAGGACGCGCAGGATCCTGTTCTGGGTCTCGCGCGGCATGTCGGCGATTTCGTCGATGAACAGCGAGCCGCCATGGGCCTCCTCGAGGGCGCCGATCTTGCGCGACTCCTCGCTGGTCGCCGGCTCGATGCCGAACAGTTCGACTTCCATGCGCTCGGGCGTGATCGCCGCCGCATTGATGACCACGAAGGGACCATCGGCGCGGCCCGATTGAGCGTGAATGGTGCGCGCGACCAGTTCCTTGCCGGATCCGGACGGACCGACGATCAGAATGCGGCTGTTGGTCGGGGCGACCTTTTCGACGGTTTGCCGGAGCTGATTGATCGCCGGCGAATGTCCCACCAGGCTGGAGGCGAACGGCGCCAGCTGCTTGAGTTCCTTCACCTCGCGTTTGAGCCGCGAGTTTTCCAGCGCCCGTTCGGCGACCAGGACGAGTCGGTCGGCCTTGAACGGCTTCTCGATGAAGTCGTAGGCTCCCTGCCTGATGGCAGCGACCGCCGTCTCGATGTTGCCGTGCCCGGAGATCATCACCACCGGCATTTCGGGATGCTCGTTCTTGGCGATGTCGAGGAGCTGGAGGCCGTCGAGCCGGCTACCCTGCAGCCAGATGTCGAGGAAGATCAGGTTGGGCCGGCGTGCCTTCATGACCGCCAGGGCTTCGTCGGAGTCGCGGGCGGTCCGCGTCTCGTAGCCTTCGTCCTGGAGAATGCCGGCCACCAGATCGCGGATATCGGCTTCGTCGTCGACGATGAGAATATCGGACGCCATGTGGTTTCAACCTGTCGTGTTTTCGGGCTTTGTCTGATCGACGACGTCGGTCGGCGCCGTCGGTTCGACCGCGATCGTCATCCGGACCCACGCGCCACGCGATCCGGGAATCTTCTCCGATGCGTCACGCAGTTCGATGCCGCCGCCGTGGTCTTCGAGAATCTTGCCGACGATCGCCAGTCCGAGGCCGGTGCCTTTTTCGCGGGTGGTGACGTAGGGTTCCAGGAGACGGCTGCGATTTTCCTGCGGGAGGCCGACGCCGTTGTCGACGACGTCGATTTCGATGTGATCCTGAATGCGCGCCGCATGAACGAGAATGCGCCCGCGTTGCGAACCGTCGCAGACCGCCGATATGGCTTCGGCGGCGTTCTTGATGATGTTGGTCAGGGCTTGCGAGATCAGGCGGCGGTCGATGCGCGCCGGCATCGGGTCGTCGACGATCTCGGCTTCGATGTCGATGTCGGCATGGCCGACGCGCATGAGGAATACGACCTGGCGGACGGTGTCGGCCACGTCCTCCATGGCCATGACCGGCTTCGGCATACGCGAGAAACGCGAGAACTCGTCCACCATGCGCCTGATGTCGTCCACCTGGCGGATGATGGTATCGGTGCATTGCTCGAATATGGCGCGGTCGACGGTGATGACCTTGCCGTATTTGCGCTTCAGGCGCTCGGCGGACAACTGGATGGGGGTGAGCGGGTTCTTGATCTCGTGGGCGATGCGCCGGGCGACGTCGGCCCAGGCCGAAGTGCGTTGGGCGGACACGAGTTCGGTGATGTCGTCGAGGGTGACGACATAACCATGCTGCGGATCGGCCGACTGCTCTGTCGTCACGCGCACCGAAACGATCCGCTCGCGCCCTGCCCGGTTGAGAGTGATTTGGCCGGGAATCAGGCGCTGGCCACCCGTCAGCGCCCCGGCGATCATGTCGCCGAGTTCGGGCAGCACGTCGCGCAGCGGCCGGCCCAGGAGGTCGGATTCGCCGGCGCCGATCAGGCGTTCGGCGGACCGGTTGAGGATGCTGATCTGCCCGGCGTCGTCGACCCCGATGACGCCGGCGCTGGCGCCCGCGAGCACCGCTTCGGTGAAGCGGCGGCGGCTGTCGATGACGTCGCTCGCGCGCACGAGGTCGTCGCGCTGGGTGCGTAACTCCTGGGTCATCTTGTTGAAGGTCTCGCCGAGCTGGGCGAGATCGCCCTCGGATGGCCGCACCGGCACCTGAACGTACAGGTTGCCGGTGGAGACGAGATCGGCGGCACCGATCAGCCGGCGGATCGGCGCCACCAGGAGGTTGGCGAAGGACAGTCCGATCCACACAGCCGACAACAGCACCGTCAGGGCGATGACGGTGAACATCAGCGCGAAGGCGATCTGGACCCCGACGCGACGGGCCTCGAGCTCGGCATACTGGCCGATGCTGGTGCGGGTTTCCCGCAATTGCGACACCACCCGTGGGTCGAGCGGGCGCGCCACGTAGAGGAACGTGTCCTCAAACTCGCGTAGCTTGATGATGGCGGCGACATAGTTGGCGCCGCCGATGAGGGCGACCTGCGGCTCGTCGGTGGCCACATTGGCGAGTGCTGCCGGAGTCGGCAACACGAAATCGACCTGCGGCGTCAGGTTCGACTTCTCGACGACCGAACGATCGCCGTGGATCATCATGGCGCCCGGCAGCCCACGGATCGAGCTCTGGGCTGTCAGAAGCTGGCGAAAGCGTTCGCGATCCTGGTCGAACAGCGGCTTGGCGCGCGAGAGATCATTGGCCATCGCGATGGTGTCGCCGCGGATGAGGCCGGCGTGCTCGCGCACATAGGCTTCGGCGACCATCAGCGAATTCTCGATGACGGCGCGCGTGCGGGTCGAGAAGAAACGGTCGAGGCCGCGATCGAGGGTGACGCTGGCCACGATAGCGACGAGAATCGCCGGCGCGGCGGCGATCACCGAGAACAGGCCGACGATACGCACGTGCAGGCGGGCGCCGGCGCGGCCGCGGCGGCGCGCCTGGACGATCTGCCAGACCTCGCGGCTGATGATGATGACCAGGAGCAGCCCGGTGAGGCCGTCGGCGGCCAGCAGGGTGATGACGACCTGACTGGTGGGGGCGATCGGCGTCAGGCCGGCAAGGACCAGAAAGGTGACGAGCGCGCACAGCAGCGCCAGAACCACGGCGGCCGGACCGATGATGCGACGCACCGGGCCAGGACGCGCAGGGCTCATCAATGCGGCTGGGGAGGCCTCGTCGGCTGTGGTCATGCTTTCCCTAGGCGGGTTCGAACTCCCCGAATGGGAGGTCTGGCCGTGCTGCTCGGAAGCAGTGGTGATGCTTTTCTACAACAATGTTGCCTAATTGAGACTAATCCGGGGCGGGCCTGTGCCTAAATTGCCGCTATCCCGCCGTCGGCCCAGCGGCCCGGCGCCCCCAGGGGGCAACGGGCGGTCCGATCTTGTCTCGCAGGCACCGGGACGCTCAGAAGGGGGTCAGCCGCCGGTCCGGATGATCTGGATGTCGAGATCCCGGATCTTCTTGCGCAGCGTGTTCCGATTGACGCCGAGCAGGTCGGCGGCACGTATCTGGTTGCCGCGCGTCGCCGCCAGGGCGGCCGACAGAAGTGGGTATTCGATCTCCCGCAGGATACGGTGGTAGAGGCCGGGCGGCGGCAGGCCGTCGTCGAAGCCGGAAAAGTAGCGGATCAGGTGGCGCTCCACCGCCGACGAAAGGCTTTCGTCGGACTGGGGTTCGTCCCCGCCGACCGGCATGGACGGCTGTGCCAGCTCGCCCTCGATGACCGCGGCGGTGATGGTTTCCTGTGGATAAAGGGCGGCCAACCTGCGGGCGAGATTCTCCAGCTCGCGCACATTGCCGGGCCAGCGATGGCGCTTGAGGCGATCGAGGGCCAGAGGTTCGATCTGCTTGGTCGGCAGGCCTTCCTTCTCGGCGATGGCGAAGAAATGGCGGATGAGGTCGGGGATGTCCTCGCTGCGCTCCCGCAGGGGCGGCAGCCGTAGCGGCACCACGTTCAGTCGGAAGAACAGGTCCTCGCGGAAGAGCCCCTGCTGGATGAGCACCCGCAGGTCCTTGTTGGTGGCCGCGACGATGCGCACGTCGGTCTTGATGGGCGTGCGGCCACCGACCGTCGTGTACTCGCCCTGTTGGAGCACGCGCAGGAGACGCGTCTGCGCCTCCATGGGCATGTCGCCGATCTCGTCCAGGAACAGG
This sequence comes from Astrobacterium formosum, assembly GCA_030848545.1. Lineage (GTDB taxonomy): Bacteria > Pseudomonadota > Alphaproteobacteria > Rhizobiales > Xanthobacteraceae > Astrobacterium > Astrobacterium formosum. The sequence goes on along the minus strand of JAVDCA010000019.1, from coordinate 47,566 downwards.
GTGCCGCTTTCCGCCTGCTCGAAGCGTCCCGACGAGCGGGCATTGGCTCCCGTGAAGGCGCCCTTCTCGTGCCCGAACAGTTCCGATTCGATCAGGTCGCGCGGGATCGCCGCCATGTTGATGGCGACGAACGGACCCGACTTGCGCTTGCCGTAATCGTGCAGGGCGCGCGCCACCAGCTCCTTGCCGGTACCGGACTCGCCGGTGATCATCACCGTCAGGTCGGTCTGCATCAGGCGCGCCAGCACGCGGTAGATATCCTGCATCGCCGGTGAGCGGCCGACCAGCGGGATCTGGTCGAAGTCCTCGGCGGGTGCGTCAGTGCGGGGCCGCTCCTTGGGCTCCGACAGTGCCCGACCCACGATGGCGATCAGTTCCTTGAGATCGAACGGCTTCGGCAGATATTCGTAGGCTCCGCGTTCGGAGGCGCGGATCGCCGTCATGAAGGTGTTCTGTGCGCTCATGACCACGATCGGCAGATCGGGCCGTAATTTCTTGATGCGCGGCAGGAGGTCGAAGGCGTTCTCGTCGGGCATGACGACGTCGGTGATGACGAGGTCGCCCTCCCCCTGGCTGACCCAGCGCCACAAGGTGGTGGCATTGCTGGTCGACCGGACCTCGTAACCGGCGCGCGACAGCGCCTGGTTGAGGACGGTGCGGATGGCAGCATCGTCATCCGCAACCAAAATGCATCCCGCGGGCATTTCAACTCCTCTCAGGTTCCACCGCCCGGCTCGGCGCCGTAACCCGTGAATTTCGGCATCAGCACGCGAAACACCGTGCGACGCGGCTGCGATTCACATTCGATGATGCCGCCATGATCGCCGACGATCTTGGCGACAAGAGCAAGTCCCAGGCCAGAACCGGTCGGCTTGGTCGTCACGAACGGGTCGAACAGATGCGGCATCAGGTCCGCCGGCACACCCGGTCCGTTGTCCTTGATGCAGAACTCCATCGGCAGCGACACCCGCGCCTTGCTGCCTGGCAAAGACAGGCGCACGCCGGGCCGGAACGCGGTGGTGAGCTGGATTTCGCCGTCGTTCGCGTCGTGGCCGATCGACTCGGTGGCGTTCTTGACCAGGTTGAGGAAAACCTGGACGAGTTGGTCGCGATTGGCGAGCACGGGCGGGAGCGAGGGATCGTATTCTTCGATGAAGCGGATGTGGCGCGCGAAGCCAGACTGGGCGAGCCGCTTCACGTGCTCGAGCACCGCATGGATGTTGACGGGCTCGCGTTCGACCGGCCGCTCGTCGGCGAACACTTCCATGCGATCCACGAGCTTGACGATGCGGTCGGCCTCGTCGCAGATCAGCCGTGTCAGTGTGCGGTCGTCGTCATCGGCCGACTGTTCGAGGAGCTGGGCGGCGCCGCGGATACCCGACAGCGGGTTCTTGATCTCGTGCGCCAGCATGGCGGCAAGCGCGATTACCGAGCGGGCGGCGCCCCGATGGGTGAGCTGCCGGTCCATCTTGTCGGCGATGGTGCGTTCCTGCAGCATGACGACCACGTGGCCGGCGCGCTCGGGGACCGGTGCCACATGCAGGTCGACGATGCGATCGCCCGGCAGGCGCGGCGTGCCGAGGTCGACCTTGTATTCGTTGACGGCGGCACCGCGCGCCCGCACCTGCTCGACGAGCGCCAGCAGCGGACTGCCGAACGGCACGAAGTCGCGCAGATAGTGCCGCCGCAGCATGGTCACGGAGGCTTCGAAAAAGGATTCGGCCGCCACATTGGCGTCGGCGATGCGGCCGTCCGGGCCAACCACCACGACCGTATGCGGCAGCGAATTGAGCACGGCTTCGGCGGCGGATGCGCGCGAGGCAGGCGTATGGCTTTCCGCGAAGCTCATGCGGCGGCCCTCCGGGACAAGTGATCGAACGCGTCAACGAGGCGACGACGAACGTCGTCGGGCTCCTGCGAGGTCAGGACGGCGCGACGAATTGTGGAAAAATCCTCAGGATTGGCGCCCACTGTCGCCAAGGCGGCGTCAAAGCCCCAGGTCAGGTGCTTGCGGGCATGCTTGATTCCGATCCTGCGGCCATAGTGGACCAGAACCTCGTCGTAGAGCGTGGTCAGGATGGCGATCTGCTCCTCGAGCGCCGGCGCCTCCTCGCTGCCGGTACCGGGTCCGGCGAGATGGCGGGCGAGCTGACCCGGAAACCACGGCCGCCCCTGGGCGCCACGGCCGATCATCACCGCATCGGCGCCGGAGGCGGCGAGCGCCGCCTCGGCTTCCGCGAACGAGGTAATGTCGCCATTGACGACGACCGGGACCGATACCGCCTCCTTGACGTCGCGCACCGCGCTCCAATCGGCCCTGCCCTTGTAGAACTGGCAGCGCGTGCGCCCGTGCACGGTGATCAGCTTGACGCCGGCCGCCTCGGCGCGAAGGGCCAACTCGGGCGCGTTCTTAGAACGCTCGTCCCAGCCGAGCCGCATCTTGAGCGTGACCGGCACCGGCACCGCCGCGACGGTCGCGGCGACGAGCGCCAGTGCATGGTCGAGGTCGCGCATGAGCGCCGAGCCCGCCTGCTTGTTGGCGACGTGCTTCGCCGGGCACCCCATGTTGATGTCGATGATCTGGGCGCCGGCGTCGGCGGCGATGCGCGCCCCCTCGGCCATCCAGCGGGCCTCGCAACCGGCGATCTGAACCACGTGGATGCCGACCCCATGCCCTTCGACGCGCAGCTTCATGTCACGCCGGCCGTTGGCGAGCGCCGCGCAGGCGGTCATTTCGGACACGACCAGACCGGCGCCCAGGCGCGCCACCAGACGGCGGAACGGCGCATCGCTCACTCCCGACATGGGGGCGAGGATCACGCGATTGGCCAACACGATATTGCCGATGGCAAGCGGCTCGGGTACAGGGCGCTCGGTGGGCGTCAAGGGCATGCCCATGTTTTAGGCTAAGAAACAGATTGCTTAGAGATTAGCCAATTCCTGGCCCAAAGCAAGTGCTGCATCGCACAACTTCGTGTCCCGATTGGTCTCTGGCGAGCAATTTTGTGGGCATTGTGCCCGCCGAATGGTCGGGCTAAACGGCGAGGCAACCGATTGAGCGGGGCGGCGTGATGGCTGATAATCAGGTGGCGGTGGTCGTTGTGGCGGGAGGCCGTGGCCTGCGGGCCGGTGGCGACCGGCCCAAGCAGTACCGGCTGCTGGGGCACGCCCCCATGCTGCGGCAGAGCCTGGAGATCTTCACCCGCCATGCCGAGGTGAGCCTCGTGCAGCCGGTCATTCACCGCGACGACGAAAGCCAGTTCCGCAACGCCGCCAACGGGCTCGACGTGCTGACGCCGGCTTTCGGAGGCGCTACGCGCCAGGAGTCCGTGTGCGCCGGGCTGGAGGCTCTGGCGCCGCATCGGCCTGCCGTGGTGCTGATCCACGACGCCGCCCGGCCGTTTGCCTCCGAGATCTTGATTTCGCGGGCAATTGCGGCCGGCCGCGGCGGTGCCGCCATTCCGGGCATCGCGGTAAGCGACACCATCAAGGAGGTGGATGCCGACAACCGGGTCGTCCACACTCCGGAACGGGCCCGGCTACGCGCCGTGCAGACCCCGCAGGCGTTTGATTTTGAGCTCATTCTCGCCGCGCACCGGCGCGCTCGGGAAGCCGGGCGGACTGATTTCACCGACGACGGCGCCTTGGCCGAATGGGCCGGGCTGCCGGTTGCCGTGTTCGAAGGAGAGACGGGCAATATCAAGATGACGACACAACAGGATTTCGCCCGCCACGAAGCCCGGGAACTCGCCGCGCTGGGCGACATCAGGGTCGGCTCGGGCTACGACGTGCACGCCTTCACGCAGGGCGACCATGTCTGGCTGGGCGGACTGAAGATCCCCCACACCCAGGGTGTCGTCGGCCATTCCGATGCCGACGTGGTGCTCCATGCGGCGGTCGACGCCATCCTCGGGGCGCTGGCCGACGGCGATATCGGGGCGCATTTTCCGCCCTCCGACCCGCAATGGAAGGGCGCCTCCTCGGACCGGTTCTTGAAATTCGCGGTCGAGCGCCTCGCCGCCCGTGGCGGCCGCCTCATGCATCTCGACGTCACCGTCGTGTGCGAAGCCCCAAAAGTCGGCCCGCACCGGGATGCGATGCGCCAGAGGATCGCCGAGATCGCCGGCATCGCCGTCGACCGGGTCGCCGTCAAGGCGACGACGAGCGAGAAGATGGGGTTCACCGGCCGGTGCGAGGGTCTCGTCGCCTATGCGACCGCGACGGTCCGCCTGCCGTGGGAATCGCCATGACCATCGGGGATCAAGCCCCCCTCGCCGCCCGCGTGCTCGCGCGCGCGCGCTCGCGAGGCGCCAAGATCGTCACGGCGGAATCGTGCACCGGCGGCCTCGTTGCCGCGGCCCTGACCGAGATCGCAGGCTCCTCGGACGTGTTCGAACGCGGCTTCGTGACCTATTCCAACGACGCCAAGCAGGAACTTCTCGGCGTGCCGGAGGCGATGCTGATGACCCACGGCGCCGTCAGCCAGGCGACCGCCGAGGCCATGGCCCAAGGGGCGCTGGCGCATTCACACGCCCATTTGTCGGTCGCCATCACGGGCGTCGCCGGTCCGGGCGGTGGCACGGCCGAGAAGCCGGTCGGGCTCGTCCATTTCGCCGCCGCCGCGCGCGACGGCCGCCTCGTGCACCGCGAGCGGCGCTTCGGCGATATCGGCCGCTCCGAGGTTCGCGAACGCTCGGTCGCAGAGGCACTGTCCATGCTCGACCAGTTGGCGAGCGAGCCCTGACGACGCTCACCGCATTGCCTGCGCGGCCGCGAACCCAAGCCGGACGAGATTATAGCCGCTCAAGACCGTGATCACGCAGGCGACCAGGATCAACAATGTGCGCGGCGCCAGGACCTTGCTGAGATAGCCGGCGAGCGGGGCCGCGACGGCGCCGCCGACGATCAGGCCGAGCACCACTTGCCAGTATTCGCTGAAGTCGAGGGCCAGGATGAAGGTCACCGACACCGCCGCGGAAAGGAAGAATTCGGACAGCGACACTGACCCGATGGTCGAGCGCGGATGATCGCCGCGGGCGAGCAGCGTCGAGGTCACGATCGGCCCCCAGCCGCCACCCCCGACCGCATCGAAGAACCCGCCGGCCGCTCCGACCGGTGCCGTCGGCAGTTTCTTTTCGCGCTGCGCCTTGGTGCCCTGCTGGACGGCATCGATGCGGGCGCGGCGCACGATCATCACCGTCATGGCGATGAGGTAGAGCGCGACGAAGAACTTGACGATGTTTTCCGGCAGTTCGGTGAGGATATAGGCGCCGACGATGCCGCCGGCGACGCCGGCGGGCGCCAGCCGCTTGAACAGGCTCCAGTCGACGTTCCGGTGCCAGACATGGGAGCTGCCGGCGAGCCCGCTGGTCACCACTTCGGCGGCGTGGACGCTGGCGCTGGCGAAGGCTGGCGGCGTGCCGAGCGAAAGCAGAACCGTGGTGGCGATCAGCCCATAGGCCATGCCCAATGCGCCATCCACGAGCTGGGCCGCGAAACCGAGGGCCATGAAAGACAGGAATTCGGCGCTGAGCAGTTCTGCCGCCATCGGGACTTCGTTCCGTTGTTGTTGTCGGCCCCGGATCAACATTCATGGAACAGACGGGTTCCACGACGAGGCGGATCGCGGAGGTGTTCCCGGACCCGATCCGGTCCTGCGCCATGGAATTGCGCCGCTTCGCTTGTGCAGACCCGCGCTTGCGATTACGCACGTCGGCGCGGCCCTCTCTCTGTTGGAGATCAGAAATGACCTATCGAGCCGATCCGGCGCGGTACGACACCATGCCCTACCGCCATTGCGGGCGATCCGGCCTCAAGCTGCCGCTGTTGAGTCTCGGCCTCTGGCAGAATTTCGGTGCCGCCCGCGACTATGCCGGCGCATTGGAGCTCCTGGGCTACGCCTTCGACCGCGGCATCACCCACTTCGATCTCGCCAATAATTACGGGCCGCCTCCCGGTGCGGCGGAGGAACTCCTCGGCCTCGTCATGGCGCGCGACCTCAAGCCCCATCGGGACGAGCTCGTGATCTCCACCAAGGCCGGCTACCCCATGTGGCCCGGGCCATACGGCATGTTCGGCAGCAAGAAGAGCCTGTTGGCGAGCCTCGACCAGAGCTTGCGCCGCATGGGTCTCGACTATGTGGACATCTTCTATTCGCATCGCTTCGACCCCCACACTCCCCTCGAGGAGACCATGGGGGCGCTCGCCCAGGCGGTGCGTCAAGGCAAAGCGCTCTATGTGGGCATCTCCAGCTATCCCGAACAGCAGACCCGCGATGCCCATCGCGTTCTCGCCGAGATGGGGGTGCCCATCACGCTGCATCAGCCGAGCTATTCGGTGATCAATCGCTGGATCGAGGAGGATCGTACCATCGACGCCTGCGGCGAACTGGGCATCGGCGTCATCGCGTTCTCGCCATTGTCCCAGGGCGTGTTGTCGGGCAAGTACGCGGCCTCCGCGAGCCGGGCCGGCACGCGTGGCGAGAACCCCGCCGGCACCCTGCGGGCAAGCCATGTGGAGCCGCGCGTGCTGGCGGCCGTCGAGAAGCTCGACACGATCGCCCGCAAAAGGGGGCAATCCCTGGTGCAACTGGCCCTCGCCTGGGTGCTGCGCCGAAGCGAGATGACCTCGGCGCTGATCGGCGTGCGCAATGTCGATCAGCTCAAGGAGAACCTCGGCGTGATCGCCAATCTCACGCTGAGCGCCGAAGAAGTCGCGGCCATCGACGAAGCGACCCGCGACGGCCGGATGGAAATGTACCCAACCGAAAAGGGCTGGTTGCGGTGACGCAAACGTCTTTGCGGGGCGCGACGAAGCAATCCAGGAGTCACCAAAATAGAACTGGACTGCTTCGCGCCGCTTCACGATGACGAAGAAACCAGCGACGGACCGCGGTCGAGATCCGTCGCCGATGCCGATGCCGATCAATCGACGCGAATGTCGTTGGCCTTGACGATGCCGCCCCACAGCTTGAAATGGGTCTGGGTGAGCTTGCCCAGGTCCTCGGCGCTGCCGCCGCCGGGCTCGTCGCCGCGGTCGATGATGTTCTTGCGAACCGTCGCGTCCTTCAGCGCCACATTCATGGCGGAGTTCGCCTTCTTGACGACGTCCGCAGGCAGCTTCGGCGGGCCATACAGGCCGATGAAGGAAATGATCTCGAAGTCCTTGACACCGGCTTCCGCCGCGGTCGGGACATCCGGCAAAGCCGGCACCCGTTGCGCGCTCGTCACCATCAGGGCCCGCATCTGCCCCGACTTGATGAAGGGCGAGATCACCGAGGTCGCATCGAACAAGGCGTCGACGCGGCCGGCGATGAGGTCGACCGCGACCGCCGCCGTGCCCTTGTAGGGAACGTGATTCATCTCCGGCTTGCCCATGCGTTCGCGCAGGAGCTCCATGGTGACATGGGTCAGACTGCCGGCGCCCGAAGAGCCGTAATTCACACCCTCGGGTGTCTTGGCCTTGTCCTTGATGTACTGGACGAACTGTTTGTAGTCCTTGACGGGCGAAGTCGCCGGCACCACGAGCACCAGTCCCGAGGTCAGAAGCGTTCCGATCGGGGTGAACTTGAGCGGGTCGACCATCGGGGTGGAGCGGTAGGTGTGCGGGTTGATGGTGATGACGCCGTTGCCGACCAGGAGCTTGTAGCCGTCCGGTGCCGCCTGCATGACGATGTCGGAGCCGATGTTTCCGCCGCCGCCGCCGCGATTGTCGATGACGATCGGCTGCCCCAGTTCCTTCTGCATGTTGGCGACGACGACACGGCCGGCGAAATCGGTCTGGCCGCCGGGCGGGTAGCCGACCACGAAGGTGACCGGCTTGGTGGGCCAAGCCGACTGCGCGTGCGCCATGGAGGAAATCGCACTCAGTCCTATGGCCAAGGTCAGGAAGGCGGTGGACTTGGCAAACCCGGAGACTATTCGTTTCGCGTGCATGCTCGAACTCCTGTCTGTGGTTTCAGGTAACAGCGTTCAGGGGTGCGTACGAAATGGCGGTTAGTCTTCGACGAAGGTTTCTGCGCGTTTCTTCTTGATGGCGGGCATCATCAGCATGACCAGCACCAGGAAGGCGGCCAGCAGCAACCCGGCCGACAGTGGCTGGGTGAAGAAGATGCTCCAGTTGCCGCGTGAAAGGTTCAGTGCGCGGCGGAAGTTTTCCTCCATCATCGGGCCGAGGATGAATCCGAGCAGCAGCGGACCGGACTCGATGTCGAGCTTGATGAAGACGTAGCCGAGTACGCCGAAGATGCCGACCAGCCAGATGTCGAAGGTGAGATTGTTGGTCGAATAGACCCCGATCGCGCAGAACAGGACGATCGAGGGAAACAGCCAGCGGTACGGCACGCTCAGCAACTTCACCCAAATCCCGATGAGCGGCAGGTTCAGCACCACGAGCATCATGTTGCCGATCCACATGGAGGCGATGAGGCCCCAGAACAGCGCCGGGTTGCTGGTGATGACGGTCGGACCCGGCTGGATGTTGTGGATCATCATGGCCCCGACCATCATGGCCATGACGGCGTTCGCCGGCAGGCCGAGCGTCAGCAGCGGAATGAACGAGGTCTGGGCGGCGGCGTTGTTGGCCGCCTCCGGCGAGGCGACGCCGCGGATGTTGCCTTGTCCGAGGGGAACTTCGCCGTCTGTCAACGGCAGTTTCTTCTCGATCGTGTATGCCGCAAAGGACGCCATCACGGCACCGCTGCCAGGAAGAATTCCGAGGATCGAGCCGAGCGCGGTGCCGCGGAAGATCGCCGGGAACATGCGACGCAGTTCCTGGCGGGTCGGCATCAGCCCGGAAATCTTGGTGTTGGCCACCCGCCGCTCGCTCCTGTGCTGCGACAGGGTGTTGATGATCTCGCCATAGCCATAGATCCCCATCGCCACCACGATGAATCCGATGCCGTCGATCAATTCCGGCTTGTTCATCGTGAACCGGGTCATGCCGGTGTTGACGTCCGTCCCGATCAGTCCAAGGAGCAGGCCAAGAACCGTCATGGCGATCGCCTTGATGACCGAGCCGGACGCGAGCACCACGGCGCTGATCAGGCCGAGAACCATCAGCGCAAAGTTCTCCGCCGGTCCGAACTTGAAAGCGAGTTGCGTCAACGGAGCCGCGAAGGCGGCGAGCACCAGCGTGCCGGCACAGCCGGCGAAAAACGAGCCGATCGCCGAGGCGGCGAGCGCACGTCCGCCCTGCCCCTTGCGGGCCATCTGGAATCCGTCGATCACGGTGACGACCGACGACGCCTCGCCCGGCAGATTGACCAGGATCGACGTTGTCGAGCCGCCGTACTGGGCGCCGTAGAATATGCCGGCCAGCATGATCAGCGCCGACACCGGCGGCAGCGCGTAGGTGGCCGGCAGCAACATGGCGATGGTGGCAAGCGGTCCGACGCCGGGCAGCACGCCGATCAGCGTGCCGAGCAGGCAGCCGATGAATGCGTAGAGCAGGTTCGTGAGCGAGAACGCGACGTCGAAGCCGAGGGCGAGATTGGCGAACAGATCCATGGCACACCTCACTCCGCGATGAAGAACGGCCAGACGGGGATCTGCAGGCGCAGAACGACGATGAAGGCCAGATAGCTCAGGGCGGCGAGCACGCCGGACACCAGAAACACCTCGACGAACTGGAACTCGTCGCCGGCGAGCGAAGCCACGAACGTCACCACGAAGATGCCTACCATCAGTCCCATCGGCGGCAGCCCGATGCTCGGCAGCCCACCGATCGCGACGCCGAACAGGAGATTGGCCGCGATGATGAGAAGCAATGGTCGCCAGGCGACGGCGCCGATCCTGGTGCCGCCGGTCGAGCCGTCCATCTGCGCCTTGATGGCGATGATCGCGCCCAGGATGGCGAGCAGGATGCCGAGCGCGAAGGGAAAGTACCCCGGCCCCATCCTGAGGCCGGTGCCGATGCGGTAGCCCAGATAGGACCAGACTGCGAATCCGCCGCCGACCAGCACGAACAGGGCGCCGGAGTAGAAATCCCTCTGATTCTTGATCACCAACGCTCCTCCTGGTTGCTCGGATCTTTCGATGGTCGGTCCGGTTAGTACGCGTCGGATAGCTTGTTTGGGCTCCGTATGTGAGCGCGAGAGTGTCGCGTCCTTCAGTTCCGCAGCGGATTGGTCTTGAGATCGTAGAGAATGGCGGCGCTGGTCAGGCCGCCATCGACGACGAGGTCATGGCCGGTGACGAAGCGTGAATCGTCGCTCGCCAGGAACGCGATGGCGTCGGCGACTTCGTCGGGCTCACCGTAACGCGCCATCGGAGTGGCGTTGCGGATGGCGTCCTGGATGACCTGGTTGTGCAGGCTGGCGGTCTGCGGCGTCCTGATCGGGCCCGGGGAGACCGAGTTGACGGTGATCCCATATGGCGCCAGATCGATGGCGCAGGACTTCGCCAGCGCCAGCACGCCGCCCTTGGACGCCGCGTAGGCAACCCGTCCGGACCACACCTGCTGGCCGGTGATCGATGCCAGCATGACGATGCGGCCCTTGCGGCGTTCGGCCATGAACCTCGCGGCCGCCTGCGCGCACAGATACGACCCGGTCAGGTTGATGCCGATGACCCGGTTCCAGGCCTCGAGCGGATTGTCGAGAACCGTGCCCTGATAGCTGATGCCGGCGCTGGTCACCAGAATATCGATGTGGCCGTAATCGGCGTGAACCTGCGCGGTCACCCGCTGGACGGCAGCCGGATCGGTGACGTCGAGGACATATGTGCGCACGCGGTCGCCGGGCATGGCGAGCGTTGCCGCCGCCTTCGCCAACTGGTCGGCCTTGATGTCGGCCAGCGCGACGCAGACACCGTCACGGACCAGCCGCTTCGCCGTGGCAAAGCCGAGCCCGCTGGCGCCGCCCGTGATCAGGGCCACCTTCTTGGCGGCATTTTCTACGGCCTTGTTCATCATCGTTTCTCCGTTCGGAATTGTCCATTCCGTGGTCCCGGTTAGGCATGCGTCCGCGCCATGGCGGCGGCGCGCCACAATGCGACCAGCGAGGCGAAATTGGCCGCCATGGCGTCGACCACTTCCGCGTCGGTCATCTGTCCGGCGAGCCAGGCGCGCGCCGGTGCGGCGAAAATGGTGCGGCCGACCGCGAAGCCCTTGACGCGCTCGCACGGGGCGGCGCGCCGGAAGGCTTCCGCCAGTTCGGCTTCGGGAACGTCGAGACCGAGCAGGACGACGCCGCGGCAGTCGGGATCGTTGTCGTCGATCACGGTCGCGACCTGGCGCCAGGCGTCCGTGGACGGCAGGTCTTCGAGCTTCCACCAGTCGGGCTTGATGCCCAGCTCGTAGAACCGGCGCATCACCGTCGCCATGGTGTCGTCGGCGAGCCGACCGCTCGCGGATGCGATCAGCTCCACCAGAAGCTCACGGCCGACGCCGCGGCAGGCGTCGTAGACGCGTTTGAGCTCGCGCTCCTGCTGCTGCTTGAGGTCCTCGGGGTCGTCGGGGTGATAGAAGCACAGCACCTTGGCGGTGTGATGGACCGGCCATTCGGCGAGCAGCACGCCGAGCGACGAAGACCCCTCCACTTCCAGGGTCAATGGCCGCGATCCCGATCTCTCCAGCGGACGGGCGATCCAGAAATCATGGTCGGTGGTTTTGAATAGCGCCTCCCGGCCGTAATTGCCGTCCAGCAGCATGCCGAATCCGGACCGCCCCTGGGCAACCTTGACGACGGCGTCGACGGCGAGGCTCTTGAGGGTCGCGATGCGCTCCAGCGGCGCCTCGACTTCCTGCGCCATCTTCTCGAGCTGGCTGCGGTGGTCTATCGCGAACACGGTGAGGCTCGGCGGCAACCGCCGGCGCGTGCTGGTCCAGTGGATGTGATTGAGGGTCTCGTCCTTGCGCAACGCCCGGTGCGGCGAACCGTGGGTGAGGAAGTACTGAAGTTCCCGCCAGGTCGGATATTCGATCGAGCACATCAGGCGCGAGACCGCAAAGGCGCCGCAGGCATTGGCCCAGGCGCAGCAGGTCTCGATCGACTCGTTCACGAGCCAGCCGCGCAGGAATCCGGCCATGAAGCCGTCACCGGCGCCGAGGACGTTGAAGACTTCGACCGGGAAGCCCGGCCCGCGGATGCCCTGGTCGAGGTCGTCGGGGATCGCCCCGGTGAAGACGACACATCCCATCGGGCCGCGCTTGCACACGATGGTGGCGGCGGACAGTTCGCGAATGCGGCGCAGAGCCGCCAGCGTGTCGGTGACTCCGCCCGCGATATGGATCTCCTCCTCGGTGCCGACGATGAGGTCGCAATCGGCGAGGACTTCCTGGAGATGTTGCGAGACGGTGTCGGAACGGATGTAACGTTCCTCGCCGGCGCCGAGCCCGGCAAGCCCCCACAGGTTGGGCCGGTAGTCGATGTCGAAGGCGACCCGGCGGCCATGGCGGCGGGCGATCTTCATTGCCTTGCGCTGGGCCGCATTGGTGTTCGGCCGCGAAAAGTGCGTCCCCGACACCAACACCGCGCCGGCGGACAGGATGTAGTCCTCGTCGATATCGCTTTCGTCGATCGCCGCGTCGGCGCAGTCGGTGCGGTAAAACAGCAGTGGAAAGCTCTTGTCGTCGCGGATGCCGAGGATGGCGAGGGCGGTGAAGCGGCCCGGATCGGTGTGCACGCCTTCGACGTCGACGCCTTCGCGCACGAGCTGTTCGCGGATGAAGCGGCCCATATGTTCGTCGCCGACGCGGGTGATCAGGCCGGGCTTCAGGCCGAGACGGGCAAGGCCGATGGACGTGTTGGTCGGACTGCCGCCGACCGCTTTGACGAAGTTCCCCATGTCTTCGAGCCGGCCGCCGACCTGCTGGCCGTAGAGATCGACCGACGAGCGGCCCATGGCGATGATGTCGAGTTTCGGGCGGGTCAAAGCTGTCACCTTTGAGAACAAAAAATTCCTCTTCGCGTCCCTGCCGGAACGCGAACCGCATCGTGAACGGACGTGTCGTTTTTCGATCTGCTGCCGTGCGGCCCTTTGCCTGGCCGTTACGGCGCCCTCTCTTTGGGCATGTTAGGAATTTCTATATCGCCGTCAAATAGAAAATATGTTCTACTCACTGCGTACGTAGTCGTCCTGCGGTGCCGGGACGACACGTTGGCGCTTTGTTGAAATCGTCACGATTGCGAGCATGCGATGTCCGAGACGAATGCCCAAACGACCAGCCAAGCCAGCTATGCCGACGCCGATGCGTTTCTCGCCGACGTTCGCAGTCGGTACGAGGAGCTCAGCGGACAGCTCAAGAAGATCGCCCGCCATGTGGAAAAGGCGCGCGAACAGATCACGCTCGAAGGCGTTCAGGAAGCCGCGCGCCAATGCGGCGTGCAGCCATCGGCGGTCGTACGCTTCGCCAAGCATTTCGGCTTCTCCGGCTATTCGGAGATGCAGGCATTATTCCGCGCCCGCGCCGTGCGCCGGCTCGCCTTCGACCGCGCCTATGAGGAACGCGTGCGCAAGCTCGTCGGACCGGGCGGCAACGATCAGTCGCCGGCCCGCATCGCCCACGAAGTGATCGGCGGCTGCATCGCCAGCCTGCAGAGTCTGCAGCGGAATCTGCAGGCGGCACAGTTCGATGCGGCGGTGGCCCTGATGCTGGAGTCGCCGTCGCTATGGCTCGTCGCGACCCGCCGCGCCTTCCCGGTCGGGGCCTATCTCAACTATGCCCTGCAATACACCGGCAAGCCGGTGCACTGGCTCGACGGCATCGGCCACATGCAGCTCGGCCAGTTGCGCGCACTCAAGCCCGGCGACGTGATGATCGCCATTTCGTTCGAACCCTACGCGCCCGAAACCGTGGAGGCGGTGCGGGCCGCCTACGAGCGCGGCGCCAAGGTGATCGCCATCACCGACAGCCAGTTGAGCCCGCTCGCCGCCTGCGCCAAGGTGACGCTCCTGACCCAGGATGGCGTCACGTTCGGGTTCCGGTCGCTGACCAGCACCCACAGCCTCGCCCAGTCACTGTTCCTCGGCCTCGCCTATCGGATGGAACTCGCCCACGACCACGACATCGGCGGCGAGGCGGAGCGGTGACAGCCCGGCCGACATTGCGAGTTCGGCACCGTCAGGCGATCTTCTTCCTGCCGTAGACTTGGTCGGCCCGGCGCTCGAAGGCATCGGCGAAGCGGCGGAAGGCGAAATCGAACATCGCCCCCATGAGCATTGCCAGGACGCGGCTCGAGAACTCGTATGAGATGTAGAAGGTGACGTCGCTGGTGCCGTCGTCGCGGTCGTTGAAAGTCCAGCGGTTCTGGAGATGACTGAACGGGCCGCGCAAATGGTCGACCAGGATCTGCATCTTGGGCCGGTCGAGGGTCACCTTGGTGACGAAGGTCTCGCGGATGAGCTTGTAGGCGACCGTCATCTCGGACAGCGCCGTCTCGACCCCCTCCTCCACCTGCTTGCGCTGGCGCACCTTCAGATCGCGGCACAACGGCACGAACTTCGGATAGTTCTCCATGTCGGCGACGAGGTCGAACATGTCGGAGGCCGAATGGCGCACGCGGCGGCGCGTCGAGAACTCCGGCATGGCGTCAGGCCCGCGCCGCGCGGGCGGCGCGCAGCTTGGCGAAATCCTCGCCGGCGTGGTGCGACGAACGCGTCAGCGGGCTCGCCGCCACCATCAGGAAGCCTTTCGCATACGCGATGGTCTCATAGGCTTTGAACTCGTCGGGAGCGATGAAGCGCGCCACCGGGTGATGCTTCTTGGTCGGTTGCAGGTACTGGCCGATGGTGATGAAATCGACTTCGGCGGAGCGCAGGTCGTCCATGAGCTGCAGCACCTCGTTCCTCTCCTCGCCGAGCCCGACCATGATGCCCGACTTGGTGAACATCGAGGGATCGAGTTCTTTGACCCGCTGCAGCAGGCGGATGGAGTGGAAGTAGCGCGCCCCGGGCCTGACCGAGAGATACTTTGAAGGCACCGTCTCGAGATTGTGGTTGAAGACGTCGGGCTTGGCCGCGACCACGGTTTCGAGAGCCCCCTCCTTGCGCAGGAAATCCGGGGTGAGCACCTCGATCGTTGTGGCGGGGCAATCCCGGCGCAGGGCGGCGATGGTCGCCGCGATATGGCCAGCGCCGCCGTCGGCGAGGTCGTCGCGGTCGACCGAGGTGACGACGAGGTGAGCGAGGCCGAGTTTTGCCGCCGCCGCCGCCACGCGCTCCGGTTCCTGTGCGTCGAGGGGAGCCGGCAGGCCGGTCTTGACGTTGCAGAACGCGCAGGCCCGCGTGCAGGTGTCCCCCATGATCATGAAGGTGGCGTGCTTCTTTTCCCAGCATTCGCCGATATTGGGGCAGCCCGCCTCCTCGCACACCGTATGCAGGCCGTTGCCGCGCACGATCGCGTGGGTGTCGTTGTAGCCCTTCGACACCGGCGCCTTGACGCGAATCCACTCCGGTTTCCGCGCCACCGGCTGGTCGGCCCGATGGGCCTTTTCGGGGTGGCGTGGACGTTCGGGGTTGTTGACGGTGTCGAGTACGACCACCATGGGGGTTCATCTCCTGACCGAGGATTTTATCTACGCGCCGTCATGATGCCCCGCAAGCCGGCCGGCCGCAGGGCAGAGCCCTGCTGACGCACCAGCGAGGAAAACTTTAGGCGGTGCCATCGTAGTGGGCTTCGGTGGAGCCGACTGATGGCATGCAACCGAGTCTGGAATTTGGGAGGCTAAAGGCGGCATAGCCGCCGCCAGCGATGGCCCTGACCAGACCCTGCCGTACCCCAGAATCTGCCGACCGTCATCTCGGTAAAATGTCGGCTATCAACCCGGTTGAACAGGCCCGCCCG
Source organism: Astrobacterium formosum (assembly GCA_030848545.1). Lineage (GTDB taxonomy): Bacteria > Pseudomonadota > Alphaproteobacteria > Rhizobiales > Xanthobacteraceae > Astrobacterium > Astrobacterium formosum. Next base: position 31,783 of record JAVDCA010000019.1, on the reverse strand, counting down.
CTCGCAGTTCGTGGAAACGCTCCGTCAGTCCGCCGCATGGGCGGGACGGCGGGTACTGCAGCCGGAACCGGCGTGGGTCAACGACGCGCCGCCTCATGTGCTCCCGCAAGATCAGCTGGCGTCCGATCACGCATCGAGTTTCAGGCATCGAGCGCATGTGATCGGCACGGGCGACATTTCTCTGGCCGCATCAGACCGAACATATTACCTTGCCGACCTACGTATCCGTGATCGGGCATCATTGCCCGGACGCGATACGGACCACGCTGACGACGAAACACTCCAAGGCGAAACAACCCAAGGCGAAACAACCCAAGACGAAACAACCCAAGACGAAACACTCCAAGCGGATTAGCTGCGGCACGACAGCATATAATGGCCCGGCTTCGGCGGGTGGTGGTCTTCTCCAGGCTCCTGGCCGACGGTCAGGCTGGTTGCGAAAACTTATTGAGCGTCCGGGTTTCGAACCTGTTGTTTCCATTGCCACGGTGGCGATGGGGGCAGATCATATTCATTTGATCCAGCCTGCATCCATTCCGAGGAAGCCCGATGCCTCCCCGAGACAATAATCTGGAACGTCGGCGCATTCTCATCGTCGAGGACGACTATTTCATCGCCTCTGAAGTCGCGCGCGCCTTTCAACAGCACGGCGCCGAGGTCGTGGGTCCGGTTCCGACGCTGGCGACGGCGTTCGACGTCGTCGAGAGCGACCTGTCCATCGAACTCGCGGTGCTCGATATCAATCTGCGCGGCGAGATGGTCTACCCATTGGCCGATGCCCTCGAAGATCGAGGTATTCCTTTTGTTTTCGCCACCGGCTATGACGCCAGCGCCGTGCCGGACCGTTTCCGTCATGTTCCCGTGGTGACCAAACCAGCCGGTTTCATCGACATCGCCTCGGAGTTGTCGAGGATCGGAGGCTTAGTGGCTGCAGCACCGGCGCCAGAAACAAACCGCTGTACCTTCCGTGTCGTCTCGCGCGAAAACGGTTGGAACTGGGAGGTTATCGACCGGGACGGTGAACGCATCGCTTCTGGTAGCAGCAACAGCAGCGAAGCCGCCCGCGCCGAGATTTACTGGGCCTTGCTGCGCGGCCGCCTGCGTCGGCATTAGTCGCTCATCACGACATATCAGTGCTGCCTGCGAGCGAGATGGCGAACAGTTCACGCCCGGCCTCGTTCATGACCAGGATGCGCCCGCTGCGATTGTCGTCCGGCGTGGCATTGCGGGCAAGCTCCCAGGCGACCCGGCGGGCGTAGGCATGGGCGTCCCGGTCGTGGCTGAAATCCTCGCCGATATCGTCCTCGGCGTTCACCCGGCCCCGGAAATGGAAATAATAGCGCGGCATCTTCGCTATGGCTTTCCCGCGACGCCTGCCGCGTTCGACGACATTCGGCCATCCCGCCCGTCCGCAACTGGAATGTCAACGCACCGCCGCGGCGCTGGATCAAACATTTTCACCGCCTTCGGCTGCGGAACCTCGGCGCCGTCACTGCGTTGCCTGCGGCGAGACCGTCATGAGCGACATCCGACATATCGAATTCACCCGCATCGACGAAGGCCTGGTCGAGCGTGCGAGCGCCGTCATCCAGCTTGCCGACACCCACAATAAAACAATCGTCACCGCGGAATCGTGCACCGGCGGACTTCTCGCCACCGTGCTCTCCGACGCCCCCGGCGCCGGCACGCGGCTGCAGGGTGGGTTCGTGACCTACACCAAGAAGCAGAAGTCGGCCGCTCTCGGCATCTCACCCGAACTCCTCGAACGCGCCGGCGCCGTCTGTCCGACGGTCACTCATGCGATGACCCTAGGGGCGCTGGCCGCATCGACGGCCGACATCGCGGTCGCCATCACGGGCGTCGCCGGGCCGGCGAAAGACGAGGACGGCAATCCGATCGGGTATGTGTGCATCGCCGCCGCGACCCGTGACGGCGATCTATTGTCGGTGGAACGACATTTCGGCGACATCGGTCGCGGCGCCGTGCGCTACCGCGCCGTCGTGGAGGCGCTGGCCTTGCTCGGCCGCGCCATCAAGGGGGATTGAGACGCGAGAGGTCGAGCCGTCGTGCCGTGCAGCCCCTGGATTGCGCCACTGCTCCGCCCGCAAAGACGTTCTCCGTCATTGCGAGCGGAGCGAAGCAATCCAGGCTCGCACGGCGAGACCGGCGATCATCACGCCTCAACCCAAGCCCGGGATCGCCACCAGCAGCGTGTAGCCGTCGATCATCAGCAGCGTTCCGATGACACCGAGCATGGCGCCAATAAAGGACAGCCACACGGTGTCGGCCACGATGGCGACCGAGATCAGCACGATGGCGATCTGCAGCAGCGTTTCGGCGTAGTCGAAATAGGGATCCTGCCGGAGCGCGTGATCGCGGGCCTCCTCGTATGCGCGGGCACGCGCCATCAATTCCTTCTTGCCTTCCTGCGTGTCCGGATCGGATTCGTAGCGCCCGATGGTCTTCTTGTAGTCGCCGAGCTTCTTCGCCAGTGCCGCCTTGGCGTCGGCCGAAAGGCCCGGATCGTTCGACCACGCGATCTCGAATTCGTCGGCGGCGAGCATCAGCGCCGTCTGGCGCATATTCTTGGCCTGATAGAAGTTGAAGAAGTTGGATGCCAGGATGTTGTTGTTGACCGCTTCCTTGCCGGCATTGTTGCCGCCTAGGCTGGTGATGGCGAGAACCATCGCCAGGACGGCGATCAGGATGGCGGCGCGCTGCTTGAAGCGATCCTCCTGCTTGTCCTGCTCCATCAATTCGGCGGCTTCGCTGGCTTCCATGTCGTCCCCCGTGCACGGCTCGCGCACCCGAATCGGGCGGCGCGCTTTTTCCTAGCGCAGATCGGGGACGGCAAACCAGAGGCCCCATAACGAAACAGGCGGGCCCGTTTTGGGGGCCCGCCTGTATCACCTGACTGCGAGGGGGATCAGTTGCCGCCGCCGTCACAATAGCTCCACCGACCATAGCCTTCGTCGGTGACGCAGCGATTGCCTTGGCCGAAATTCCAGCTTTGGTCAGTGCGCACGTCGGAAGGCGCTTGATTGTAGGCATTGCCATAGGAACCGAACGGAGCCCGTTGCTGGCCATAGCCCTGCTCCTGCGCGTAACCTTGCTGCTGGGCGTAGGGAGCGGCGCGGACGTGACCGCGGTCCTGCATGGCCGCCATGGCCGGGCTCAACATGCTGGCCCCGACGATCGCTGCGGCTGCGAGAGTGGCGATGCGCTTGGTCAAAAGGTTCGAGTTCATCAGAGTCTCCTGCTTGGTTCAGCCCCGCCTCACGTTGCCGACCCGCACGACCGCCCAGGCAGTGGATGGCGTGAGCGTCGTGCAAAGCGAAACGTTCCACGACACCACCTAGTGCTGAAATCTGGTTTGACGAGCGCTCGTAGGTTCAACTGAAAGTGTGGTCGGGATCGACACTTTCGCGGGCTGCCGAACACATCCGACTGATCTCGCTTTGGTTTTGGTGCAGTGCAGCGAACACGACTCGCGTGAACAGCTTGAAATATGAGCATCCCAAAGCGATTAAACGGATTCTAAGCGAATCTCGGCGTCCCGGCGGCAATATTGCAGCGCCGCATTTCTGCCTTGCTATGACCACGGACGGACGCGCTTGGCGAGGTCGGCGCGATGTCCCTTCGTCATCTCCGACCGGTCGAAATCATCACTCGCTTTCCAGCGTGAAGCCGACCTTGAGAGTGACCTGATAGTGAGCAATCTTGCCGTCCTCGATGTGACCGCGTGTTTCAACAACCTCGAACCAGCGCATGTTTCGGATCGTCTCGTGAGCCTTGCTGATTGCCGTCGCGATGGCGTCTTCGATGCTCGTGCGGGATGAGCCGACGAGTTCGACGATCTTGTAGACATGGTCCGACATCATGTTCTCCTGACTTCTTTCTGCGAGGAAGAGCGTCCGTCGCACGTTCCTCGCCAACCGGCCGCGCCCGGCCGGTCACATGTTGAGCACGCGACCATAGGCATCGAGCACCGCCTCCTTCATGGTCTCCGAAATGGTCGGATGCGGGAAGACGGCGTGCATCAGTTCTTCCTCGGTCGTCTCCAGGTTCATGGCGACGACGAAGCCCTGGATGAGCTCGGTGACTTCGGCGCCGGCGAGATGGGCGCCGACGAGCTGGCCGGTCTTCTTGTCGAAGATCACTTTGACCAGGCCCTGGTCTTCGCCGAGCGCGATCGCCTTGCCGTTGCCGACGAACGGGAAGCGGCCGACGCGGATGTCGAGCCCCTTGGCCTTGGCGGCGGCTTCCGTCAGGCCGACCGAGGCGATCTGGGGATGGCAGTAGGTGCAGCCCGGGATCATGGACTTGTCCATCGGGTGCGGATGCAATCCCTTGATGGCCTCGACGCAGATGACGCCCTCGTGCTCGGCCTTGTGGGCGAGCATGGGCGGACCCGCGACGTCGCCGATCGCATAGATGCCCGGGACATTGGTGCGGCAGACGCCATCGATCGCGATGGTGCCGCGCTCGATCTTCACGCCGAGCTTTTCCAGCCCGATGTTCTCCACGTTACCGACGACGCCGACGGCGGAGATGACGCGGTCGACGGTGAGCTGGCTGGTGCCGCCCTTGCCGTCGTCGATGGTCGCGGTGACGCTGTCGGCCTGTCTGTCGAGCTTGGTCACCTTGGCGCCGGTGAAAATCTTGATGCCCTGCTTCTCGAACTGCTTGCGCGCAAAGGCGGCGATCTCGGCGTCCTCGACAGGCAGGATCTGCGGCAGCACCTCGACCACGGTCACGTCGGCGCCCATGGTCCGGTAGAACGAGGCGAACTCGATGCCGATGGCGCCGGAACCAACCACGAGCAGCGACTTCGGCATCTTGTCGGGGTTCATGGCCTCGAAATAGGTCCACACCAGCTTCTTGTCGGGCTCGAGCCCGGGCAGCACGCGCGGGCGCGCGCCGGTCGCCACGATGATGTGTTTGGCCTGATAGGTCCCCTCGCCCACCGTGCCCTTGGGGGCTTCGACGGAAGACTTCTTGACCGTGATCTTGCCGGGGGCGTCGATTGTCGCCTCGCCCCAGATCACCGTCACCTTGTTCTTCTTCATCAGGAAGCCGACGCCGCTATTCATGCGGGAGGCGACGCCGCGCGAGCGCTTGATGACCGCAGCGGGATCGAACGAGATGTTGTCCGCTGACAGGCCGTAGTCCTTGGCGTGCTGCATGTAATGGAAGATTTCCGCCGAACGCAGGAGCGCCTTGGTGGGGATGCAGCCCCAGTTCGAGCAGATGCCGCCCAGGAAGGAGCGTTCGATGACGGCGGTCTTGAAGCCGAGCTGGGCAGCGCGGATCGCGGTCACATAGCCGCCGGGACCTGAGCCGATGATGACGATGTCGAAACTGGTGTCTGCCATGGCGATCTGTCGTTTGCGCCGGACCCGCCCGGCGTCGTTCAATTGTGAACCGTGTCGCGTGGTTGCGGGGGACTTGCGGGAGCCCGCCACAACCCAAAAAACTCAGGGCGTCAAACTCAGTCGCATCGTTTGTCGCCGATTTTCACGCCGGCGACATGGGACGGACCGACCATCGGCCGTCCGTCGGGGCTTCTGGCGGCCTCGCGGCGAATGGAGACTTCGACCCGGCAGCGCCCCCCGCGCACGAGATAGCGTCCGAACTCGATGCGTTCGATGCGGTCGACGACGCCGATCAGCTGCGGGATTTCCTGCAGGGCGGCGATGGCGGCAAATTCCTGCCAGGTCGTGTACTGCGGTGCGAGTTCGGCACGGCCGGGCATCGCGACAAGACCGGCACAAAAGCCGGCCAGGGCAGCGACGGCGAAGGACCTCGGCACGGACATCGACCCTCCCCTGGGAGCGGGTTCACACCACCAGCATGACAGGGTTCTCGATCATCGCCTTGATGGCGCTGATGAGTTCGGCGCCGAGCGCGCCGTCGACGGCGCGGTGGTCGGTCGACAGGGTAATCTTCATCTGGGTGGCGATCTCGATTGCGCCGTTCTTCACCACGGCCATCTCGGCGCCGGCACCGACCGCCAGGATGGTGGCATGCGGCGGATTGATGACGGCGGAAAATTCCTCGATGCCGTACATGCCAAGATTGGAAATCGCGGTCGAGCCGCCCTGGTACTCGTGCGGCTTGAGCTTGCGCGCCCGCGCCCGGGCCGCATAGTCCTTCATCTCGGCGGATATCTGCGTCAGCGTCTTGGTCTCGGCCTGGCGGATCACCGGCGTGATCAGCCCGCCGGGGATCGCCACCGCGACGCCGATGTCGGCGTGCTTATGCTTGAGCATGCCGCCCTCGGTCCAGGTGACGTTGGCGTCGGGCACGCGCACCAGCGCCTGCGCCATCGCCTTGATGACGAAGTCGTTGACCGAGAGCTTGTAGGCCGGCTTGCCGTCCTCGCCCTTGGGCGCCGCCGCGTTGATGTCCTCGCGGGCGGCGAGGAGCTTGTCGATGGTGCAGGTGACGGTGAGGTAGAAATGCGGGATCGTCTGCTTGGCCTGCACGAGGCGCTGGGCGATGATCTTGCGCATATTGTCGTGCGGCACGACCTCGTAGGAGCCCTCCTCGAACAGCGCCCGCACCTTGTCGTCGGACATCGCCGCCACCGGGCCCGGCGCGGCCGCAGCCGGCGCCCCGGCCGTGGCCTTGAGCGGCACCTTGCCGGATTTCGCCGCGTCGACATCGCGGGCGACGACACGGCTGTGCGGACCGGTGCCGAGGACGCGAGCGATGTCGATCCCCGCCTCGCGGGCGAGCCGCCGCGCCAGGGGCGAGGCGAAGATGCGTGTGCCCGCATGCACTGCTGCCGGCCCGGCGCTCGGGCCTGCGGCTCCCTCTCCCAGCTGGGGAGAGGGCTGAGGCGAAGGGGCTGGGGCAGATGGCGTCGCCTTGGGCGCTTCCACCACGGTCGCCGGCGCGGCCGGCTTGGCTTCCGGCTTGGCTTCCGCCTTTGCGGGCGCACCGCCCTGCCCGGCGGCACTCGCGGCCGCCTTGACGTCCTCGCCTTCGGCCGCGATCACGGCGATGAGCTGGTTCACCGGCACGTCGGCGGTGCCTTCCGGCACCACGATCTTGGCCAGCGTGCCGGCGTCGACCGCCTCGTAGTCCATGGTGGCCTTGTCGGTCTCGATCTCGGCGATGACGTCACCGGGGGCGATGGCCTCACCCTCCTTCTTGCGCCATTTGGCGAGGTTGCCCTTCTCCATGGTCGGCGACAGGGCGGGCATGAGAATGTTGATGGGCATGGCAGCCTATCGCTTGCGTTTTGCGGATGATTTTTTCGGTGCGGCGCGAGCCGGCTTGGCGGCGCGCTTGCCGCCGGCCGGCTTCGAACGCGCCGTCGTGGCGGGCTTGGTCTTTTTCGCCGCCGGCTTGCGGGCCGGCTTCGGCGTTTCGATCATCGGCGCGCCGAGATCGGCCGCGAACGCAGCCGCGATGGCGGCGAGCGCTTCCTCGGCCTCGAGCTCGCCCTCGGCGGCATAGAGTTTGGCGAGCCGCCGCACGATTTCGGCCAGCACCTCGCCCCACTGCGCCGGATCGGAGAAAGCGTGCCGGGCGGTGACGAACAGTTCGTCATCGATGATACCGGCGCGCAGGATCTCGACGCCGCCATTGGCGAGCGCGTCGTTGGGCAGCGCCAGGGCATCGTAGACGTGCTCTTCGGAGAATTGCGACATCGTGGCCTCTCCTCAGCGGTAGCAGACGGCACGCGCCGCAGCGACGACCTCCTCGACCGTCGGCAGCGCCAGCTTTTCGAGATTGGCCGCGTAGGGCATCGGCACGTTCTTGCCGGACACACGGCCAACCGGCGCGTCGAGATAATCGAACGCGCTTTCCATGATACGCGCCGACACTTCGGCGCCGACGCCGGACTGCTGCCAGCCCTCCTCGACGACGACGCAGCGGCCGGTCTTCTTCACCGACTCGACCACCGTCTCGCTGTCCATGGGCCGCAAGGTGCGCAGATCGATCACCTCGGCGTAGATATGCTTCTTGGCGAGCTCTTCGGCCGCCTTGAGCGCATAGGTCATGCCGATCGACCACGCCACGATGGTGACGTCCTTGCCGGGCCGGGCGACCTTGGCCTTGCCGATCGGCACCACATGGTCGTCGAGCTTGGGTACCGGGAACGACTGGCCGTAGAGGATTTCGTTTTCCAGGAAGATGACCGGATTGGGCGAGCGGATCGCCGCCTTCAGGAGCCCCTTGAAGTCCGCCGCCGTATAGGGGGCGACGACCGTCAGGCCGGGAATGTGCGAGTACCAGGCCGAGTAGTCCTGGCTGTGCTGGGCGGCGACGCGGGCGGCGGCGCCGTTCGGCCCGCGGAACACGATCGGACAGCCCATCTGGCCGCCCGACATGTAGAGGGTCTTGGCGGCCGAGTTGATGATCTGATCGATCGCCTGCATGGCGAAGTTGAAGGTCATGAACTCGACGATGGGCTTGAGCCCCGCGAGCGCGGCGCCGACGCCGACGCCGGCGAAACCATGCTCGGTGATGGGCGTATCGACGACGCGCTTGGGCCCGAACTCCTGCAGGAGCCCCTGGGTGACCTTGTAGGCGCCCTGATATTCGGCGACCTCCTCGCCCATGACGAAGACCGTGTCGTCGCGGCGCATTTCCTCCGCCATGGCGTCGCGCAACGCTTCGCGCACCGTCATGGTCACCATCTCGGTGCCTTCGGGAACGTCCGGCTCCGGCGCGGCCTCAGGCTGCGGCGGGTTGGCGACCGCCGAGGCGGGCTCGGCCGGCTTGCGCGCGTCTTCAGCCGCAGGCGCTTCGGGCGCCGCCGGCGGTTGCGATTCCTTGCCCTTGGCGTCCTGGGCGGGCGTCTCGGCCTTGGCGGGTGCCGGTGCGTTGGCGGCGCTCGCATCCTCGCCTTCCGACAGGATGACGGCGATGGGGGTGTTGACGGCGACGTCGGCGGTGCCCTCCGGCACCAGGATCTTGCCCAGCGTGCCTTCGTCGACGGCTTCCACTTCCATGGTCGCCTTGTCGGTCTCGATCTCGGCGATGACGTCGCCGGCCTTGACCTTGTCGCCGACCGATTTGGTCCATTTGGCGAGGTTACCCTTTTCCATCGTCGGCGACAGCGCGGGCATCAATACGTTGATCGGCATGGGACGGTTGCTCGGCTGAACGGGTTTAGCGAACGATGTCGGTGTAGAGCTCGGACACGTCCGGCTCCGGATCGTTGGTGGAGAACTCGGCCGCCTCGTTGACGATCGCGCGCACCTCGGCGTCGACCTTCTTCAACTCGTCCTCGCTCGCCCACTTGTTGGCGATCACGCGGGCGCGCACCTGCTCGATCGGGTCGCGCTCGGTGCGCACCTTCTCGACCTCTTCGCGGGTACGGTACTTGGCCGGGTCGGACATCGAATGGCCGCGATACCGGTAGGTCATCATTTCGAGGATGTAGGGCCCCTTGCCGGAACGGCACCATTCGACCGCCTTGTCGCCGGCGGCCTTGACGGCGCGCACGTCCATGCCGTCGACCTGGTCGCCTGGAATGTTGAACGACAGGCCGCGCTTGGAAAAGTCGGTCTGTGCCGAGGCACGGTTGACCGAGGTTCCCATGGCGTAGCGGTTGTTCTCGATCAGGTAGACGACCGGCAGCTTCCAGAGCGCCGCCATGTTGAAGCTCTCGTAGACCTGCCCCTGGTTGGCGGCGCCGTCGCCGAAGTAGGTCAGCGACACATTGTCGTTGCCGCGGTAGTGGTTGGCGAAGGCCAGACCGGTGCCGAGAGACACCTGGGCGCCGACGATGCCGTGGCCGCCGAAGAATCCCTTCTCGACGCTGAACATGTGCATCGAGCCGCCCTTGCCCTTGGAATAGCCGCCGCGCCGGCCGGTCAGCTCGGCCATGACGCCCTTGGGATCCATACCGCAGGACAACATGTGGCCGTGATCGCGGTAGCCGGTGATGATCTGATCGCCCTCCTTGAGGGTCATCTGCATACCCACCACGACGGCTTCCTGGCCGATGTAGAGGTGGCAGAAGCCGCCGATCAGACCCATGCCGTACATCTGGCCGGCCTTTTCTTCAAAGCGGCGGATCAGCAGCATCTGCCGATAGGCCGCAAGTTCGACCGCCTTGCCCAATTCGGGCGGGGCGGCACCTTGGCCGTTGGTGGCGGGGGAAGCGGACGGGATCGGGGAGGCTTTTTTGGCAATGGCCATCGGGCCCTCGGCAACGGATGATGACAGGCGGGAGTAGCGTCGGATGCTGAATGCATTTCCACGGTGAACCGGTTCCCACGGCGCCGGAAAATGCCTTAAGCGCTTCCCCTTATCGCATAATCCGGCGAGGCGGAAGCGTGCTGTCCGGCCGCAAGTTCCGCGCTAGGCTTTTTGCCGCAACCGCGCAAGAAATGGAAAGTGGCAAGGCCTGATCCGGACACGTCGTGATCGGTTCGTCGTCGTCGCCGGCTTATTCCGCCTACGCTCGCAATCCATTGACGAGTGGCCTGGCAGGCCGGACGCCCGTGTGCTCGATCAGCGCCGGAAGGCGACGATCGGTGAAGCAATCCGTGAACCGCTCCACCACCCGATCGCCCGGTCCGTCGCTACCAACAGCAGTGCTCCGGCATCCGACGTAATCGCGTCGCCGCCGAACGCCACATTCACTCTCCGGCCATCGCCGGCTGCCAAGGCGAACCGTTGCGCGCAACACGCTGTTTGAATCGGGGGCGCCTTCGATCAGCGCCAGCCGTTCTCGCAAATCATCTTTCATCCATTTTGACCCTCGTTGCGCCGCAACCCCTGAGGTATCCGGACCAACCCGCGAGTCGGCCGACTCAGCTCCGGCTACCGATTTCATGCCTGCACGCGTTGGCTACCGTGCCGCCAGGGAGCCTCGTTTACGCGAGGGTCGGCACGGCTTCTGTGCCCCGGCACCGTTTCTGTGCCCTTGCAGTAACATCTCATTTCCAATCTGTGTTTTCCGCAGCGGCGTGGCACGGTTCTCCTTGGTGACCGGCGTGAAAAAGATATCCTCCTCAACTTGCGCTAGCGGTGCGTATCGCATCGTTCGCAAGGAATCGACGTTGAGGTCCCCCCGTGTCCCCGAGCCGATCTCTGTTTGTGCCCGCCGCCACACCAGCGCGCCGGGCGCCCCCGAGGCCCCACCCTACCGTGCGGACCATGCTGGCGAGCGGCGTCGCACTCGCCGCCCTGCAAGTCGCCATCGAGGGCACACTGTCCGGCCCGGCCTTCGCTGGCTGCGCCATCACAAGCGACGTCGCGGTGGTGTCATCACAGTGCGACCCAAGCTTTGTCAGCCTGCGTACCGGTACCGGCGCCACCTCGCTGACCATCAACGATATGACGACGGTCGGAGTCGACATGGCGCCGTCGGGGATGACCACGCCCACCACACACACGCTGACCATCTCGGGGACCACCACGATCACCAACCCGAGCTACAGCGCCGTCTACTCGGTCACCAACGCGGCCGACCACAACATCCTGGTGAATCTCGGCTCGGGCGTGACGATCACGTCCATCGGCGGCTTCGGCGCCGTATGGATGCGCAACGAGACCTCGGGCGACATCACCATCGACACCGCCGCCACCGTCACGGCGACGGGCGGGCCGGGCATCACAGCAACGACCAATCTCGGTGCCGTGACGATCACCAACTCGGGCACTGTCACCTCGACCGACGACCGCGGAATCTACGCGGACGGCGGCTTCAACAACACGGGTGCCGATCCGGTGACGGTTTCGGTCACCAACACCGGAATAGTATCGGCCTATCTGGCCGGCATTCGCGTCATCGACTACCAGGGCCTGGCCACCATCACGAACTCCGGAACCGTCACGTCGACGACCCGCCAGGGCCTCGTTGCGTGGTCGGCGGCGGGGGACACGACGATCGTCAATTCCGGGACGGTCACGGCCCATGATGACAACGCCGTGCACGCCATGACCGAGTCCGGCACCGTCACGGTGACCAACAGCGGCACCGTGAGGGCCTACGACAACGCCGTTCCCGACAGCAACGTCGGCCATGCCGGCATCTGGGCCGAGGCCGGGACGTCGGGCGGCATCGTCGTCACCAACACGGCGACCGGCACGATCACGGCAGCGAATGACTACGGCATCGTGGCGACGACGCCGTCAGGCGACGTAGCCGTCACCAATACAGGCATCATTTCGGCGCTCGGCGGCATTTCCGCGACCAGCAGCGACGGCGACGTGTCCGTCACCAACGCCGGCACCATCACGGCGACTGCGGCCAATAATCCGGTCGCCGTCGCCCTCGCGGTGACGACCGGCACGGCGACCTTCACCAACACCGGCACGGTCAACGGCGGTTTCACCACGGCCGGCGGCACCAACATCATCGTCAACCAGGGCACATGGAACCTGCTGCCCACCGGCGTCACCAGCGCGAGTTGGACGTCGTCTGGCACCACCACGTTTTCCAACGAGGGAAACGTCGCCGTCGCGGCCGGCGGTGCGGCGACCTTCACCGGGCTGACCACCTTCACCAACGTGGCGTCGGGCCAGATATCGCTCGGAGCCGGGTCGAGCTTGAACCTGATCGGCTCCACCTTCCTGAACGAGGGACGCGTCGACGTCGCGGCCGGAGCCAGCCTGTCGGCAACGACCGTGCAGGTCGCCGGCTCGCTGACGGCGAACGGCATCATCACGGGTGCCGTGGTGGTCGAGGATGGCGGCGTTCTGAACGGGTCCGGCACGGTCGGCAACACCACTGTGTCGGCCGGCGGAACCATCGCTCCCGGCAACTCGATCGGCACCCTCACGACCGCCGGCAACTACATTCAGGCGGCGGGATCGATATACGCAGTGGAGATCGGCCCGAACGGCACCTCGGATCTCATCCACGCCACCGGCACAGCGACGATCCTGGGTGGCACCGTCGCGGTGACGAGGTACGGGCTCGCCACGGTCGGCACCCGCTACACCATCCTGACCGCCGACGCCGGCGTGACCGGCACCTACAGTGCAGTCGCCAACGGCGGGGCGATGTCGGCCTTCGCCACCGCGACGCTCGATTACAACAGCACCAACGTCTATCTCGACGTGATGCTGACGCGCGCCTTCACGGCCGCCGCCGCGACCGCCAACCAGACCGCCGCGGCGTCTGCGGTCGGCACCCTCAGCAATGCGAGCGCGCTCTTCAACGCGGTGGCGTTCCTGCCGACCGATGCGGCCGCTCAACAGGCCTTCGACCAGATATCCGGCGAAGTGCACGCGTCGCTCAAGGGCGCCCTGATCGAGACCGGCGGGCTGATCCGCGACGCCGCCATCGACCGCGTGCGCAGCGCCTTCGATACGGTCGGGCCGCAGGTCGATGCCGCCACCGTGTGGAGCCGCAGCTTCGGCATGTGGGGCACGGCGCACGGCGACGGCAACGCCCGCGCGTTCGACCGCTCGACCGGCGGTATCATGATCGGCGGCGACGGCGTCGTGCTGGACGGCTGGCGGCTCGGTCTGCTCGCCGGCTATAGCCGCATCACGATGTCGGGGGCGGCCGGCGCGGCGACTGCCGACGGCTATCACGTCGGCGCCTACGGGGGCCGTCAGTGGGGAGCGCTCGGCCTGCGCGCCGGCGCCACCTATACGCACGAAGACATTGCGACGTCGCGCGCCGTGGTCATGAGCGGCTTCTCCGACCTGCCGACGGTCGATTACGGCGCCGGCCTAGCCCAGGGCTTCGTCGAGCTCGGCTGGAAGGTGCCGGTGGGCCGCGCCGTGCTGGAGCCGTTCGCGGCGCTCGCCCACGTGAACCTGCACACCGACGCCTTCACCGAAGCCGGCGACGGAGCGGCGCTGCAAGCCGGCTCCGACGACACCACCGTCACCTTCACGACCCTTGGCCTGCACGCCTCCGCCGGCGTGATGCTCGGTACCGCCACTGCCGATGTCCGCGGCACTGTCGGCTGGCGACACGCCTTCGGCGACACCACGCCGCTGGCATCGCTGGCGCTCGCCGGCGGCAGCGCATTCACGGTCGCCGGCGCGCCGATCGCGCAGGACGCGTTCGTCACCGATCTCGGTCTCGACGTCGCGGTCGGGATGAACACCACGATCGGCGTGTCCTGGCGGGGGCAGTACGGTGCCGACATCACGGACCAGGGCGTGCGCGGTAATCTGGCGATCCGGTTCTGAGCCCTTCCGCGGCAGGGCTCTCGGTCGCCTTCGGGTCTCTGCATGAATCGCGGCAAGCCGGATCGCTCAGCCGATGTCAATCACGACCCGACATGCAGGAGAAGTTCTTCACGCCGCCGGACCTACGCTGCTCCACCTGCCCTATGGCCGCTTGATCAGCATCACCGTGTCGCGGGCATCCACCATGCCGAGCAGTGCCCGCGCCCGTTCGTCGAGCATGTCGGGGTCGAGTCGATCGGCCTTGAGGAGATTGATGCGGCGCTGCCAGCGGTTGCGCTCGGCCCGCACCGATTGGAGCTCGGCGGTCAGGGTGGCAAATTGCTGGTCGAGGGCATGGCGGGCGTTGAGGCCGTGATTGCCCGTGTAGGCGTTGATGCCGAAATAGCCGATCAGCATCGCCGCCAGCACGTAGAGGGCAAGCGTCGTCAGGGCCGACCGCAGGCGGGGATGCGAAACCATGGCATAATCATGGATTCGCAACCTTACCGCAGCGTTAACATAGGCCATGCCGGCCACTCGGCGGGTGTGCCGAGCCCCTCTGTGGGGGCCCGGGTTCAGCGATACTTGCGGGCGTCGCCGGCCGCGGCGTTGCGAACCGAGAGGATGACGAACAGGCCCAGCGCGCCATTCGCCATCAGCATGTAGGTCGGAACCATGATGTCGCCCGACCAGGCGATCAACGCGGTGGCGAGATAGGGCATCAGGCCGCCGCCGATCACCGAGCCGAAGCTGTGGCCGAACGAGACGCCGGTGCTGCGCACCCGGGTCGGCAGCAGTTCCGGGTACATCAGGTAGGAGCCGGCCTGACACAACGTATAGGGCAGCATGGTCACGACCAGGGCAAACACCGAAAGCATGAACGAGTCCGGCCCCATCAAGGCGTACATCGGATAGCTCAGCACGATGTAGAGGCAGTAGGAGGCGGCCAGCACCTTCTTGGCGCCGAGCCGGTCCGTCACCCAGCCGAAGATCGGGATCAGCACGGCCGCGCACGTGATGGCGATCAGCACGATGAAGCCGACCTGCGACTGCGGCATCTTCAGCACCGCCTTCATGTAGACGGCGACGTAGACGGTGCCGATATAGGTGCCGACGGTCTGCACCAGTGCGAACAGCATCAGCTTGGCGAGCGAAGCCGGATAGGCGCGGAACAGTTCTCCGAACGGCGCCTTCGAAAGTGCGCCCGCGGTCTGCAGCGCCTTGAACTCCGGGCTGTCCTCGATCCTCAGCCGGATCCACAGGCACCCCAGCATCAGCGGGAATGCGGCCAGGAACGGCACCCGCCAAGCCCAGTCGGGCGATTCCTTGGCGAACATGGCGGCGGCGATGCCGGCCATGCCGGCGGCCGTCGCCTTGCCCAGCACGGCGATGCCGGGAATGAAGGAGATGTAGAGGGCGCGCCGTTGGGGCGGCGCCCATTCCCGTATGTAGGAGGCGGCGCCGCCGATTTCGCCGCCGGCCGAGAGGCCCTGCAGCAGCCGGAAGGTGATCAGCAGGACCGGTGCGGCAACGCCGATCGAGGCGTAGGTCGGCAACAGCCCGATGGCGGTGCTGGAGAAGCCCATCAACAGCACGGTGGCGAGCAGAGTGGGCTTGCGACCGTAGCGGTCGCCGATATGGCCGAAGAAGATGCCACCGAGCGGACGGACGATGAAGGCGCTGCCGAACACCGCCAGCGTCGAAAGCAGCGACGCGGTCGGGTCGTCGCCCGGAAAGAAGCTCGATGCGAGCATGGCGGCGACGTAGCCGTAGCAGCTGAAGTCATAATACTCGAGAAACGTCCCGAAGGAGGCGGCCACGGTGGCCTTCTTGGCCTCGCTCGTATGGCGGGCGCGAGCCCCCTGGTCGAGCGCGGTCGTGTAGGCGACGGCTTGTTCCATGATGAATGCTCCTGGGGGTGAACGACCATGCAGGGGCGACGCGGTCCTGAAGGGGCGGGAGCGCGGCGTCGGAGAGCTTGTGGGACCGGGCGGCCGGTCAGAACCGATAGACGTCGTCGACGACGTCCGTGCCGGCAAGGCGAAGCTTGGCCTCCACCCAGGTACGGTCGTAGCGACCGTCCTCGATGTCGGCGAATATCTGTTTCTCTTTGGTCGCGATGGCGCGGGTCGCCTCCAGCACGGCGCGGGCATCGGCGAGAGGAACGAATACGACGCCGTCGGCGTCGCCGACGACGATATCGCCGGGCCGCACCACGGCGCCACCACAGGCGATCACCGTGTTGATCTCGCCGCACCCGTTCTTGTACGGACCCATCGGCGTATAGCCGCGCGAAAACACCGGCAATTTCGCGAAGGCGGCGATACCGTCATAGTCGCGTATGGCGCCGTCGAGCACCAAACCGCCGAGGCCGCGGCTTGCGGCGTAACGCACCATGATCTCGCCGATCAGCGCATTCGTCGTGTCGCCCTGGCCGTCGACCACGACGATGTCGCCCGGCCCGGCGAGATCGAGCGCCTTGTGGATAAACAGGTTGTCGCCGGGGTTCACCTTCACGGTGAACGCCGGGCCGCACAAACGCATGCCCGGCAGCACCGGAGAGACAGCGCTGCAAGCGCAGAACATGCGCGACATGTTGTCCGCTATGTTGGGCGTCGCCTGGCAGCGAAACGCCTCCACCAGATCGGGGTCGGGTCGCGTGAGCTTCGTATAAACTCGGTTGCCCGGTGTGGTCACCGTCGTCCTCCGTGGATGTATTGAATAAAGTCGGGAGAGTAGCGCGGGTCCGGCTGCGCCGGGCTCACGCCGCATAGGGAAATTCGGGCGCTTCGCCATGCAGCACGGCGAGCACGTCGCGCACCACGATGCTGCCGACGCGCTGCAGCGCCGCGTCGGTCGAGGCGCCGACATGCAAGGTGCCGACGAAGTTCGGAAGCCGCAGCAGTGGATGGTCCGGCGGTGGCGGCTCGGACTCGAACACGTCGCAAGCCGCTCCGGCGAGCCGGCCGGCGCGGAGCGCTTCGCAGAGCGCCGTCTCGTCGACGACGCCGCCGCGCGCCGTGTTGATCAGCAGCGCGCCGGGTCGGCACAAAGCGAGTTCCGCGGTACCAATCAGCCCGCGCGTCTGCGGCGTGTACGGGACGCTGACGCTGATGACGTCGGACACCGGAATGAGCGAAGCCAGGTCGCCATGGCGGGCGATACCGGCCTGCGCGAAGACCTCGTCCGGCACGAACGGATCGTAGCCGGAGACCTCCATGCCGAATCCTTCCCGGACGATCTCGGCGGTGCGCCGGGCGATACGGCCGAGGCCGACAAGACCGAGCGACTTGCCGCCGAGCTCCAGGCCGGTCAGTTCGGGCGGCGACAACCGGGTCGCGCCGGCGGCGAGCGCCGCCGTGTTGGCCGGCAGCTTGCGCGCCAGCGCGAGGGCGAGCGCGACCACCAGCTCGGCCACCGAGTTGACGTTGGCGGTCGGAGTATACACGACGGCGATGCCGCGTTCGCGCGCCGCTCCGACATCGATGGCGTTGACGCCGACGCCGTGTTTGCCGATCGCCTTGAGCCGCGGCGCCGCCATGATCCTTTCGCGCGTCACCGGCGCGGCGCGCACGATGACGGCGTCGGCGCGCGACCAGTCGGCGGCGCGCGGATCGTCCCAGGTCAAGACCTCGGCGGCCTCGCGCAGCCGCGCCAGGGGAACCGGATGGATGGGTTCGGTGACGATGACCTGCATGGAAGCCCCGTGATCGACCATTCGGCTTGTGAGCCGTTGGATTATTCGATAGCGTCATAATTGGTCATGCCCGGCGGCGGGGGTGCGCCGGGCGAGACGGCCGGTTGGTCGGCATGTCCGTCTGCCATGCAGACGATGCCCAAGAGTGGGAGCAGGTCGGCCGCATCGCGTCTTCGCAAAACGGTTCTGGCACGAATGCGAATATCGAAAAAGTGATTATTCTGAATTATATATATCGACCAATAGCATAATTGAGCCGAGGCTTGCCGTGCAATCCCAGGACATCGAGATCTTCCTCCTGCTCGCCCGCCACAGGAATCTGTCGCGTGCCGCCGAAATCGCGCATCTGGCCCAGTCCACCATCAGCAAGCGGCTACAGATGCTGGAGGAACGGCTCGGTTATCCGCTGCTGGAACGCGGCAAGGGGCTCAAGAAAGTGGAGCTGACGCCCCATGGCGAGGCGTTCCTGCCGATCGCCGAGCGTTGGCGGGACCTGGAGCGCGAGGCACACGAGGTCGCCCGGGCGGCGCCGCGCCGGCACCTCGTCATCGGGACCTTGTCGAGCGCCAACATGACCTTCGTTCCGGAACTGTGCCGCCGGCTATGGAATCGCAGCCCGCGCGTCGGCTATCGCACCATCACGCTGCATTCGCTCGAAATGTACGAAGAGATCGAGAAGCGCTCGATCGACGTCGGCTTCACGCTGGTGGAGCAGACGGTGCCCAACGTCGCGGTGACGCGGTGCTTCTCAGTGCCGCTGATCGGCGTGCGCATCAAACAGGGCGGACCGCGCAAGATCGACGTGCGCACACTCGATCCGGAGCACTGCGTCTTCGTGCCGTGGGGAACCCGCTATCTGACCTGGCACGACGACTGGTTCCCGTCGAGCAAGAAGCCGTGGGCCGCGGTCGACAACCCGCTGGTGCTGTTCACCGTGATGGAGCACCGCGATCAATGGGCCGTGGCGCCGCGCGGCATCGCCCATTCCATGCTGGCGACCGGCCGCTTCGAGACCTTCCGCATCGATCCGGCGCCGCCTTCCCGCACCTTCTTCAAGGTCACCCACAAGAGCCCGCGCAGCGGCGCGCTGGCGGCGCTCCAGGCCTTCGACGAGGAACTCGCCGGCACCATCCACGACGGCTTTCCGGACATCTACACCGACGTTCGCGCAACGCCGAGACGCGCGGCCCGGCAATCTCCCGAGCGCGGCCCGACACGGCCGGCCAGGCGCCCGCGCGCCGGCGGATGATCAATGCGCTGTGTCATGGCGGGCGGTGTGTATACGCGCCAAAAAAACGGACTGCACGCTGATGCGCGCAGTCCGTGGCGATGACGACGTATCGTAGGCTAGCGGAACGCCTTGAGGGCGGCGCGGCCGGCATACTTGGCCTGCGAGCCCAGTTCCTGCTCGATGCGCAGGAGCTGGTTGTACTTGGCGGTGCGGTCGGCGCGGGCGAGCGAGCCGGTCTTGATCTGCCCGCAGTTGGTCGCGACCGCGAGGTCGGCGATGGTCGAATCCTCGGTCTCGCCCGAGCGGTGCGACATCACCGCGGTGTAGCCGGCCTTGTGGGCCATCTCGACGGCGGCGAGGGTCTCCGTCAGCGTGCCGATCTGGTTGACCTTGATGAGGATCGAGTTGCCCAGTCCGCGCTTGATGCCGTCGGCGAGGCGCTCCACATTGGTGACGAACAGGTCGTCGCCCACGAGCTGGATCTTCGAGCCGATCATCTCGGTGACGAGCTTCCAGCCCTCGAAGTCGTCTTCGGCCATGCCGTCCTCGATGGAGGTGATCGGATAGCGCGAGGCGAGTTCGGCGAGATACTTGGCCTGCTCCTTCGGCGAACGCTTCTTGTTGCCTTCGCCGGCATACACATAGTTGCCGTCCTTGAAGAACTCGGACGAAGCCGGGTCGAGGCAAATCGCGACGTCCTCGCCGGGCTTGAAGCCGGTCTTCTCGATCGCCTTGACGACGAAGTCGAGGGCGGCGTCGGCCGACGGCAGGTTGGGGGCGAAGCCACCTTCGTCACCCACATTGGTGTTGTGGCCGGCGGCCTTGAGCGAGGCCTTGAGGGTATGGAAGATCTCGGCGCCGTAGCGCAGGGCCTCGGCGAAGCTCGGCGCGCCGATCGGCTGGATCATGAATTCCTGGAAGTCGATCGGGTTGTCGGCGTGCACGCCGCCATTGACGATGTTCATCATCGGCACCGGCAGCAGGCGGGCGGAGGTGCCGCCCACATAGCGATAGAGTGGCTGGCCGCTGGCGTCGGCCGCCGCCTTGGCGACCGCGAGGGAGACGCCCAGAATGGCGTTGGCGCCGAGCCGGCTCTTGTTGGGCGTGCCGTCCAGGGCGATCATGGTCTCGTCGATCTGGACCTGCTCCTCGGCGTCGAAGCCGCCGATGGCATCGAAGATCTCACCGTTGACCGCGGCGACCGCCTTCTGCACACCCTTGCCGAGATAGCGCGCCTTGTCGTCGTCGCGCAGTTCGACGGCCTCATGGGCACCGGTCGAGGCGCCGGACGGAACGGCGGCGCGACCGAGCGAGCCGTCCTCCAGGATGACATCGACCTCGACAGTGGGATTGCCGCGGCTATCGAGAATTTCGCGGCCGATGATGTCGACAATGGCGGTCATTTTTACCTCGGGGCTGGCTTTTGAATGGGATATGCCGGCTTCTACAGGATCACGGCGGGTGCGGAAAGCACTCGCCGTCACGGTATGTTACGGATGTCGATGACATCCTGATGCCATCACTTGCGCGCATCGGACTTTTGGGCGATTCGAGGCATCCTGATACGGGATCGGCGTCGCCCGCCGCCGCGCCGGTTCGCAAGAAAGCCTAAACCATGTCGCGAAAGCCCCTCCTCGGCCGTCCCACCGCCGTTCCAGCCTCGCCAGACGCGGCGGTGCTCGACCGCGTTCCCAATCCCCACCCCGATACGCCCTATGTGGCCCGCTTCGCCTTCCCGGAATTCACCAGCCTGTGCCCGGTGACCGGCCAGCCCGATTTCGCCATCATGGTCATCGACTACGTTCCACGCCGCTGGCTGGTGGAATCGAAGTCCCTCAAACTCTACCTCAACAGCTTCCGCAACCACGGCGCCTTCCACGAGGATTGCACGGTCGGCATCGGCCAACGGCTCGCCAAGCTTTTGGCGCCCCGCTTCATGCGCATCGGCGGCTATTTCTTCCCGCGCGGCGGCATGCCCATCGACGTGTTCTGGCAGACCGGCCGGCTGCCAGCCGGTGTCTGGATGCCACCCCAGGACATTGCCCCTTACCGGGCCCGGTTCTGACTGCCGGGAACTCGATTAAAATCCTCCGACCCCCGCCTGACAGGAGCCGAGGACATGGCATCCGACCATCCCATCATCACAAATGGTGACCACGCGGCCGACGCGCTGAGGAAGGTGTTTGCAGATCGCACCATCCTGCCCTGGCGCGACGCGCTGGTGGAGGGGCCGGTCGAGGATCTGGCGGACAACGCTTTCCGCGACCGGCGCGCGGCCTATCTCGCCAACACGTTCGGGCACGCCGAGGCCGATGTGAGATCGGATTTCGCGGCCCGGGATGCCGCATTGGCCGAACTCGTCGCCGGCGGCCGGCCGATCGCCCTGTGGTTCGAGACCGACCTGCACGACCAGCTTCAGCTTCTCGACATCCTGGCACGCCTGGCGCGGCGACCACCGCCGTTGACGCTGGTCCAGGCGCCGCCGCCCCTGCCCGCGCACGATCTCGCCCACCTGGAATCGCAGGCAAAGGACATCACGGCCGCCGAGGTCACTGAGGCCGGCGATCTGTGGGCGGCCGTGCGCCAGCCGAAGCCCGAAGCCCTCGCCCGTGGCGCCCTGGCGGACGGCGTCTGGCCGAGCGTTCGCACGGCGCTGCGCCGGCTGCTGCAGGAATTGCCGGCGCCTCGGGACGGACTGTCCCGCATCGAGCGGGAAATCCTGCGTGCCGTCGACCGCGGCGGTGCGACGCCCGTCTCCACCTTCCGGGTCTATATGAGCACCGAGGAATTGCCTTTTCTGGGTGACGCCGGATTTTTCATGCGCCTGATCACGCTCGCGAACACGTTCGAACTCATCGGCGGCGTGCCGTCGACGCCGGCCTTCGACCGCGCCGCCGGACGCTTCGACCAGGGCTTTTTGCAGGCGCCGCTGACGCTGACGGCCCGGGGCCGCGCCGTTCTCGCCGGCGAACAGGACCTCGCCGCCGACCCGCGCTTCGATCGCTGGGTCGGCGGAACGCATCTGACGCCCGGCTCCATCTGGCGCTGGGACGAGGCGGCTGGCCGGTTGATCCTGCCCGCATGATTTTCAACGCCTGTCGTTGATCAGCAATACCAACCCACGCGGGTCGAACGCCGGCTTCGCCCCATACGGGGCGATGCGTCGGTGACTGACGTGGGAATCCGCCCGGCGCCACGTCGGCTGTCATCAAAGCGATAACGAACCGCTCTATTCCAAGGCCGTTCGCGGGGACGCCCCGCCTCTTGATGCACAGCTGTGCAAAGGGTCGCACATGGCCTTGCTCGAACTCGACCGCCTGGATGTCGGCTACGGCACGACGCGGGTTCTCGACCGTATCGACCTCGCCATCGATCGCGGCGAGTTCGTCGCGCTTCTGGGCTCGTCCGGCTGCGGCAAGACCACGCTTTTGCGCGCCATCGCGGGCTTTGCGACCCCGAGCGCCGGCGCCATCCGTGTCGCCGGCCGCGACATCACCAGGCTGCCGCCCGACAAGCGCGGTGTCGCGCTCGTGTTCCAGTCCTATGCGCTGTGGCCGCACATGACCATCGACCAGAATATCGGCTACGGCCTCAAGCTCAAACGCCGCCCGCGCGAGGAGATCGCCGGCCGCGTCGCCGAGCTGTCCGCCATGCTCGGACTTGCCGGGCTGGGGACGCGCAAGCCATCGCAATTGTCGGGCGGGCAGCGCCAGCGGGTCGCGCTCGGCCGCGCGCTCGCCATTGATCCGCAAATCCTCCTGCTCGACGAACCCCTGTCCAGCCTCGACGCCCGCATCCGCCAGTCGGTGCGCCATGAGATCCGCGCGTTGCAGCAGCGCCTCGGCATCACCGCCATCCACGTCACCCACGACCGCGAGGAGGCCATGGTGATGGCCGACCGGATCGTCATTCTGGATCGCGGTCGCATCGCCCAGGAAGGCACGCCGCAAGAGGTCTACAATCATCCCGCCTCCGCCTTCGTGGCGGCCTTCATGGGGGCCGAGAATCGGCTCGAACTCAAGGGCCGCGCCGTCGACGGACATTTCGCCATCGAGGCAGGCCCCGCCCATGCGGCCTGCGCCATCGCGGTCGACGGCCGCGTGCTCGCCGGCGGCACCGTCGATGCACGTTTCCGCGCCGAAGCCGCATGCCTCATCGCCGATGGCGACGGTGATGGCGACCCACCCGCCGGCCTCGACCTGTTCGGCCGCGTGGAACACGTCACCTATCCGGGCGGCCTTTGGCGCCATGCGGTGCGCGTCGGCGACACCGCCATCCTGGTCGACGCCGCCCGCGCGGTGGCGCCGGAAAGCCGCGTGCGCGTACGCGTGCCGGCCGAAGCCCTGTTCCTGTTCGAGGGTCGCGGCGGCGACGTCCGCGATCAACGAGTGCCTGCCCCCGAGCTTTGACTGCCCTGCCCCAATGTTCATCCCACTGGAGACACTCCCATGAAGACGCTCCTGCCGGCCGTGCTGGCGCTCGGCCTCGCGGTCGCGCCCGCGGCCGCCGACACCCTGACGGTCATCACCGCCGGTGACCAGAACATGGTCGACTACGTCAACGAGTATCTCGGACCGCTGTTCGAGAAGGACAATCCCGGCCACAAGGTGCGCGTGGTCGGCACCGGGCCTGGCGATTCCGGCTCGCAGAAGATCAGCGAGCGCTTCGAAGCCCAGGCCAAGGCCAGTACGGCCAACTGGGACGTCGACGTCGCCGTGGTGCACGAGAAGTTCGCCGGCCCGATGGTCAAGGCCGGCTATCTCGACGCCTATCGCAATAAGATCGACAGCGGCAAGCTGGTCACGCGCGACAATGCCAAGATGGCGCTGGGCGCCAATGTGGACGGCTACGTGATGCCGATGTTCAACAGCCAGACGGCGCTCGCCTACAACCCGGCCCTGCTCAAGGATCCGCCCAAGACCTATCAGGACCTCGCCGCCTGGGTGAAGGCCCATCCCAAGCAGTTCGGCTACAACGGCATCAAGGGCGGCGCCTCCGGGGTGAGCTTCGTGATGGGCTGGATCTATGCCTTCGGCGACGGCGACGCCAAGAAGCTGATGAACGGTCCGTTCGACGAGGCCGAGACCAAGAAGTGGGACAAGGCGTTCGCGTCCCTCAAGGAGTTCACCCAGAACGCCACCCTGACGCCCGGCAATGCCGGCACCCTCGACATGCTCGCCCGCGGCGAGATCGCCATCGGGCCGGTGTGGGTGGACATGTTCTACTCCTGGCAGGCGGACGGCCGGCTGCCGCCGACCCTCAAGCTGGTGCTGCCCGCCCCCGGCATGCCCGGACAGCCCATGCACTACGTCATCCCGGCCAAGAGCCCCAACCGCGATCTCGCCGCCAAGTTCGTCGCCCTCGCGACGAGCCCGAAGGTGCAGGCCGAGGGCATCGTCAAGCGCTTCAACTGGTACCCGGGCATCGACGCCGAGCACGTCAAAGCCCAGCTCGACAGCGCCACCTGGGAAAAGTTGTTCACCGAGATCAAGCCGAGCGACCTCGCCAACTACGGCAAGCCGTTCCCGATCGCGCCCTACAACAACGCCATCCTGGAAGCCTACGAACGCCAGGCGGCGAAGTAGCGGGCTGAACGAAAAAACGGCACCAAATTCCCTCCCCGCGCAGCGCCGGGGAGGGATCACGACGAACAGGACTTCTCCTTCACAGCATGCCGACACGCTTCCTCGCCCTGGCGCTCGTCGTTCCGGCTCTCGCCGTCATCGTCCTCTTGTTCATCGTGCCGCTCGCCGCTTCGGTGGTCGGCGCGTTCGAGGTCGGCGGCGGCTACGGGCTGGGCAACTTCACCAAGACCTTCGAGTTCTACGCCCCCGACATCGCCTTCACGGTCCTCATCGTGGCGCTCTCGACCGGCCTGATCGGTATCTTTGCCGTCGCCATCGGGGGCTATCTCACCCTCGGGGAAAATCCGCGTACCGTCGCGGCGCTGCGCTGGCTCTACCGCTGGCCGCTGTTCATTCCCTTCATCGTCGTCGGGCAGATTTTTCGCACCTTCATCGCCAAGAACGGGCCGGTGAACAATCTTCTGGTCAATGCCGGCCTGATCGCCCCGTTCGATGCCGTGAGCCTGCTCGACTGGCGCGGCATCGTCCTCGCCTTCGTGTGGAAGCAGACGCCCTTCGTCGCCCTCCTCCTCGCCGGCGCCATGGCCTCCATCGACCGCGGCACCATCGAGGCGGCGCGCAATCTCGGCGCCTCGCGCCTGCGCATCCTGATGGAGATCGTGGTGCCGCAGGTCGCGACCACGCTCCTCGTCGGCCTCATTCTGTCGTTTGTCACCATGATGTCGGTCCTGTCGGTACCGCTGATGATCAACGCCCAGTCGCCGACCATGCTCACCGTCGACATCGCCTTCCGGATCAACGCCTATGGGGACTACGGCGTCGCCAATGCGCTCGGCCTGGTGTCGCTCCTGATCACCGCGAGCGTCGCGGTGATCTATCTGCGCGTGAGCATGAGGGAGCGCACATGACCAGCGAGGCCCTGCCCGTGTCGACGGGGATTTTTCGCGTCGATCTGTGGTGGTTGCCGCGTGCGCTCGCGCTCGGCCTCCTCGCCTTCATCGTGTTCGGCCCGCTCGCCAATCTGGTCGTGTGGAGCGTCGCCGAAAAGTGGTACTTCCCCCATGCGCTGCCGCTCGAATACGGCTTCGGCTACTGGGCGCGGGTGTTCTCGCCACGCGGCAATGCGCTCGAGTCCCTCACCGTGAGCATCGTCGTCGCGGTGATCACCGTGATCGTGTCGCTGACGCTGGCGATCCCGGCCGGCTACGCGCTGGCGCGGCTCAAGCTGCCGCTGCGCGGCGTGATCCTGCTTGCGTTCCTGATCCCTCAGGCCTTCCCCAACCTGCCGGTCTACGTCAACGTCGCCCGCCTGTTCTACCAGATCGGCCTCAACGGCACGATCGCCGGCGTCGTGCTCGTCCATGTCACCCACGGCCTCGTCTACGCGGTGTGGATCGCCACCGCCGCCTTCGCGGCGGTCGACCGCGAACTCGAACAGGCGGCGCGCTCGATCGGCGCCGGTGCATGGCGGGCCTTCCAGGACGTCACCCTGCCGCTCGCGGCGCCCGGCCTGATGGCGAGCGCGGTGTTCGTCTTCCTGGAATCCCTCGACGAGTTCACCGGCAGCTATTTCGTCGGCGCTCCCGACGTCAACACGCTGCCGCTCCTGCTCTACACAGCCGGCGCCGGCGGCAACTACCAGGTCGCTTCCGTCACCGCGCTTCTGCTGCTGGTGCCGTCGGTCGGATTCATGCTCGCGGTCGAGCGCTTCTTGAAAGCCGACGTTCTGGCGCGCGTCGGACACTGAGGCGCGAACCATGAACGATTCCCCATGAGCGATTCCGCCAAAGATCCGGACCGGCTCGGCTTCGTCAGCGCCCATGACGTCGCCCGCCTGGCCGGCGTGTCGCGCTCGGCGGTGTCGCGGGCCTTCACGCCCGGCGCCAGCGTCGCCGAGACCACCCGCGACAAGATCCTGCGTGCCGCCGAGGAACTCGGCTATCAGGTCAACGATCTCGCCCGCGGCCTTCTGGTCAATCGCAGCCGGCTGGTGGGTCTGGTGGTAGCGCGGCCGGAGGTCGGATTCCGCGCCCTGCTCGCCGCGGCGATCGCCCGCGCGTTGATCCGGCGCGGCAGCCTGCCGCTCCTGATCGACACCGGCCGCACCGACGAGGAATTGCTGGCCGCCCAGAAAACGCTGGTCGGCCACCGCGCCGAAGCGACGATCATCCTGACCGGGACGCCGCCGTCCTCCTTCGTCGAGCTGGCGCGCCGCAACGGTCAGCCGGTGGTGGTGCTCGGACGCACCGAGGCCGAGGCGGACCACGTGCACACCGACAATGCCGGCGCGGCCGCCATGGCGGCTGCGCTGTTCGTCGCCCACGGCCTGCGACGTGTCGGACTGGCGAGCTCGGACACCGGAACGCCCAGCATCGTCGAACGCGAGAACGCATACGCCGCCGAGGCAATGCGGCTCGGCGCCGAGATGACGATCGCCCGTGGGCCCGATTCCGACTATGCGGGCGGGCTGGCCGCCGCCCGGCAGCTGCTCGATCGTCCCGACCGGCCGCAGGCGATCTTCTGCGTCAACGATCCGATCGCCTTTGCGATCATGGACCATGCCCGCCACGTCCGTGGGCTCGCGGTCCCGGAAGACCTCGCGGTGATCGGTTTCGACGACGTGCCGGAGGCGGACTGGCACGCCTATCGCCTCACCACCTTCCGGCAGGACCCCGACGCCATGGCGCGTTGCGCCATCGACCTGCTCGACCGGCGCCAATGTCAGCCGGCGCTACCGCCTGCCCGCGAGCATCTCGCGGCGCCCCTCGTGGTGCGGCAAAGCTTCATTCCCGGCTTCCATCCAGGTGTCCGGTCATGACCTGTGGGTTTCGCAACCGGCCGCAATCCATCTGCCCCACGCGGTCATCCTCGCGCCACCCGATTCGCCTCACTGCAACCGCTTAGACTTGGCATCCAGTCCCATGAAAATCATTCAGCTGACCGACACCCACCTGACCGCACCGGGCGGCACCGTCTTCGGCCTCGACCCGCTGGCGCGGCTCGATG
This sequence comes from Astrobacterium formosum, assembly GCA_030848545.1. Classification (GTDB taxonomy): domain Bacteria; phylum Pseudomonadota; class Alphaproteobacteria; order Rhizobiales; family Xanthobacteraceae; genus Astrobacterium; species Astrobacterium formosum. Next base: position 4,161 of record JAVDCA010000019.1, on the reverse strand, counting down.
CCTGCATCGCCGACATCAACCGCAACCATGCGGATGCCGATCTGGTGGTGCTTTCTGGCGACCTCGCCAATGACGGCGAACCCGAAGCCTATTTGGCGCTGCGGGAAAGCCTCGCCGCCTTGACGCCGCCGCACCACCTGATGCTCGGCAATCACGATGACCGCGCCCATTTCTGCGACGTCTTTCCGGAGGCGAAGGTCGAGGACGGCTTCATCCAGGCCGCCATCGACACCGCCGACGGACGGTTGATACTGCTCGACACCCTCGATTCCGGCCGCGTCGAAGGGCGCTTGTGCGCCGAGCGGTTGCGCTGGCTCGATCGCCGGCTCGGCGAGGCGCAAGGGCGGCCGGTGTTCGTGTTCATGCACCACCCGCCGTTCCATCTGCGCATGCCGGTGCTCGACGGTATCGGGCTCGCCGAGCCCGACCTTCTGCACGACGTCGTGGCGAAGCACGGCAATGTGCGGCACATCTTCGCCGGCCATGTGCACCGCCTGGCAACCGGGGTCTGGCGCGGCATTCCGTTCAGCACGCTGCGCGGCACCAACCACCAGGCGGCGCTGGTGTTCTCCGCCGAGTCGCCGCCGGCCTCGTTCGAACCGCCGATCTATGCAATCGCATTCCTGGACGGCGAGGTCGTCGTCCACTTCCACGAGTTCCTCGAACGCCCGACGCCGTCCCGCTGACGGTCACAGCCTGGAAGCGCGAACAGGGCAGATCCCGCATCCGCATGGGCGTGGAGACATATCGATCGAGTCAGGTCTTGATCTCTTCGCTCAGGTAGCGCTGCACGGTGGCCCCCAGGAATTGGATGATGTCCTCGCGTTTCAAGGCGACGACCAACGGAGCCTTCAAGACGTAACGGCTGAAGGCGAGACCCGATATCTGGGTAATGATCAGTCCAAGACGTCGCTCGAATTGCCCGTCGGCAAGCGTTGATCTGATCTCCGGACCGGCCTGCATCATGATCAGCTCGATGACGCGCTGGCGCGCGGCGTCGTGCGTGGCGGCCGCGCGCACCAGCGCAGGCAGTTCGTCACCCGCCTCGGGACCTTCCCATCGCTCGAGAAAACGCGTGATGATGGCCTCGCCGCGCTTGTCCGGAGGGACGGAAGCCAGATCGGGAACGTGGAGATCCAGGCTGGCGGCTTTGGCGAACAGATCTTCCTTGCTGCCGAAATAGCGCACCACCATGGACACGTTGATGGCGGCGGCGGCGGCGATCGCTCGGATCGTCGTGCGTTCATATCCCAACTCCGCGAACAAACGTCGCGCTTCGTTGAGGATCCGATCCCTCGTCGCCTGAGACCGCAGCGGCTTTGTCATGCATCACATTCCTTTGCTGACGCGGCGTATCTAGCAATCCACGGTCAACAATGCAAACAATTGTTTGCAAACGTCTGTTTGCTTGTTTATGTTAAGCACCAGCCTGCGTGGAGCCGCCTCGTCGTCGCGCACATCCAAGGAGAGAGCGCGCCTTGGAGACGGAACTCGCGGGGGATCGCGCCCGGCAGAGATCGCTTCGGAATGGCCGGGCAGTCCTGAAAGGAAACACGCCGATGGAACACGATTACATACTTTGGGTCGCCACTGCGGCTTACGGTCTGCATATGACCGAGGAAGCAGTTTACGACTGGAGAAGCTGGGCCCGGAATGTCCTGAAAATACCGGCCGAATGGAACGAGTTCTATCTTTTCAACGCCGTCGTCGCTCTGCTTGGCCTCTCCTGCGCGATGATCGGCTGGCGGGCGCCGGCCCTATCCCTGCTGTTTCCTGCCTTCATGCTGATCAACGCGATCCTGTTTCATATCGTCCCGACGGTGAAAACGAGGATATTCTCGCCCGGCCTGTTCACGGCGATCATTCTGTTTCTTCCGATCGGCTCGTATTGCTACGTCTTTGCCGCCGACGACGGTGTGCTGACCGGCCGCGCAGTGATGATTTCCGCCATCCTCGGGTTCCTGATCATGATGATGCCGATCGTCATTCAGAAGACCAAGAACCGGCCGATGTTTCGCAAATTCGCCGACCGTGGTTGAAGACGCATCGACATATCGGCCGATACCGCCGCATAGCGCAACCTCCGACGACGCCGGCGCGCGAAAGCGGCGAATCGGGTCGTCCGTCACCGCGACCGCGACAAAGCAGAACATCGTAAGATGGAGATCGATCGTCTTCCTCCCCCGGCCGGTTCAGGCCGCGGGGATACCTGCCGGCTTGGCGAGGCGATCGATGGCGACGAGGCGGCGCAGCAGCGCTTCCATGTCCCGCAACGGCATCATGTTGGGGCCGTCGGAGGGGGCGTGGTCGGGATCCTGGTGGGTCTCGATGAAGATGCCGGCGACACCGACCGCGACGGCGGCACGGGCGAGGACGGGCACGAACTCGCGCTCACCGCCGGAGGCGGTGCCCTGCCCGCCCGGCTGCTGCACCGAATGGGTGGCGTCGAAGATCACCGGCGCGCCGGTCCGCGCCATGATGGGCAGCGCCCGCATGTCGGAGACGAGCGTGTTATAGCCGAACGAGGCGCCGCGCTCCGTGAGCAGGACCTGCGTGTTGCCCGCCGCCGTTACCTTGGCGACCACGTTGGCCATATCCCAAGGGGCGAGGAACTGGCCCTTCTTGACGTTGACCACCCGACCGGTCTTGGCCGCCGCGACGATGAGGTCGGTCTGCCGGCACAGGAAGGCGGGAATCTGCAGGATGTCGACGACCTCTGCGGCCGCCGCGCAGTGGCCGGCCTCGTGCACGTCGGTAAGGACCGGCAATCCCAGCGTGTCGCGAATTTCTGCAAATACCGGCAACGCGGCATCGAGGCCGACCCCGCGGGCGCTCTTCATCGAGGTGCGGTTGGCCTTGTCGAAAGATGCCTTGAAGACGAGGCCGATGCCGAGCCGCGACGCGATCTCCTTCAAGGCCGCCGCCATCTCCAGCGCGTGGGCACGGCTTTCCATCTGGCAGGGCCCGGCGATCAGCGACACCGGCAGGTGATTGCCGAATTGGACCGATCTTACGGTCACGACGGCATTGGGGGCAGGTTCGATCATCGGCACGGGCGTTCTCCAGGTCGCGGCGAACATGGCGGCGGCGGTGAGCGCGGTCAATGTATCGCCGGCTCGAACACCAGCGTGGCGCCCATGGCGGCGGAGGGCGGTACGACGATGCGGCCCATGCGCATCTCGGCCCGCACGCCGCTCGCCTGAAGGTGCCTGACCGTCGCCGCCATGTCGGCGACCTCGATCCTCATCGCGGCGAGACGCGGTCCCTCGGATACATCCGGGGCCGCGACGCCATAGTGCTGCGCAAAGGCGTCCGCGGCCATGACGGCGATGTCACCGCGCGGCGTCGACACCACGATGCCGCTCGATGTGGCGGCGAGATCGCGTTCGCCCACGAAGGCCGACAGGAAGATGTGATGATCGGCGGGGTTATCGGCGACCATGACGGCGCCGCCAATGCCGCAGGCCTTGTTGGCATGCGCCTGGAAGGCCGGGTTCCAGAAATTTTCCGGGAAATGGTGCTGGCAGGCGGCGAACATCAGGCCCGGCGCGGCGGCGTCGCGGGCGAAGGCGAGCGAGAACGCCACCTGGACGGCGCTGCCGTCGGGCCGCCTGCCCTCGCGTGCGAGCCGCACCACGTCCGACGCCAGGATGCCGGCCGCGGCGAATTCCGCCGCCGTCGAGACGGCGTCGCGGGTCTCCAGGATCACCAGCGACAGGCCCTCGTGGCGGGCGAGGAAGTTCTGATTGTAGCGGCCGAAATTCTGCGAGAATCCGTCGCTCCCGAGTTTGTCGGGTTCGGCCAGGGTGAGTAGCTCGATGAAAAAACCGGACAACTGCACCAGGCGGTTGTGCGTGCCGCAGGGGTGCCGGTTGCGTACCCCCACCGTGAAGCCGAGCCGGTCGTAGGCGCCGGCGGCGACATCGAGGTCGCGCACGGCGTGCACAATGTGATCGAGACCGCGCGCCATGGATCAACCCCGGGAGTTGCAAAGGTATCGGTTTCTGCATCACCGGTACGGCGATGTCGAGACCATGGCCACGATCGCGATCGTGATCGTCCGGCATGCCCGCCGGCCGGCGGTTTCGGCTGCGCACCGGTCCACAACCGAAGGCGGGGGGCCGCTCGCGTGCGAATCGCGGTGTCCCTACAGGATCCACC
>JAVDCA010000018.1 GCA_030848545.1 Astrobacterium formosum | reverse complement strand
CGGCTGCGATATGGGGGCAGGCAATGCAGCAAACATCGTCGCCACGCGGCTCACCCTTTCTTCTCCCTCTCCCCGGAGGGGAGAGGGTCGGGGTGAGGGGGTGACGATCGATGTTGATTCAACGTCGCCAGGATCGTCTCCAGCGCGCCGTCGGTGTTGGTGAGCACGTCGTTGTTCCAGAAGCGCAGGACAAGATAACCCATGGAGCTGAGAACGCGCGTGCGAGCCTCGTCAGCCTGCGCGTTCGCATCATGTTGCCCACCGTCGAGTTCGACGATCAGCCGTGCATCGGGGCAGCAGAAATCTGCGACGTAGCGATCGATCGGCACTTGCCGGCGGAACTTCCAACCGTCCAAACGACGATCGCGCAGGCGGAACCAGAGCACCCGCTCGGCATCGGTTTGGTCACGGCGCAATCGCTTGGCGAGGGCGTGCGTCATGGCGCAGTGCCCCATTGCGGCGCCGGAGCCCCCTCACCCCAGCCCTCTCCCCTCCGGGGAGAGGGAGCCGGCTGCGGCGCATGGTGAGGACGTGCGGCCATCACGCCGCCTCCTTGACCTGCGGGCGCAGGCCGAGGAGGTGGCAGATGGCGTAGACGAGGTCGGCGCGGTTCATGGTGTAGAAATGGAAATCGGAAACGCCACGATCGACGAGGTCGAAGACCTGCTCGGCGGCCACCGCCGCCGCGATCAGCTTGCGGGTGGCGGGATCGTCGTCGAGCCCGGAGAAACGCTCGGCGAGCCAGGTCGGCACGGAAGCGCCGGTGCGGGCGGCAAAGTTGCACATCAGCTTGAAATTCTGCACCGGCAAGAGGCCCGGCACGATCGGGATCGCGATGCCGCGCGCACGCACGCGGTCGAGGTAGCGGAAGTAGAGGTCGTTGTCGAAGAAGAACTGGGTGATGGCGCGGGTCGCGCCGGCATCGACTTTCGCCTTCAACATGTCGATGTCGGCCTCGACCGACCGGCTTTCCGGATGTTTCTCCGGATAGGCGGACACCGACACTTCGGCGTCGCAGCACTTCCGGATGCCGGCGACCAGGTCGGCGGCGTTGACGTAGCCGAGCGGATTGGGCGTATACGAATTACCGACGCCGGCGGACGGATCGCCGCGCAGCGCCACGATGTGCTTGACGCCCGCCTGCGCATAGGCGGCGATGACGGCATCGACTTCGGCGCGGGTGGCGTCGACACAGGTCAGGTGCGCGGCCGGCGTCAGCGAGGTTTCGGCGAGGATGCGCTTGACGGTGGTGTGGGTGCGCTCGCGGGTCGAACCGCCGGCCCCGTAGGTGACGGACACGAACGACGGACACAACGGCGCGAGGCGGCCGATCGCCTCCCAGAGCGTCTTCTCCATCTCCTCGGTCTTGGGCGGAAAGAACTCGAACGAGACGCGGATCCCCGCGGCCTTGTTGGTGAAACGGCTGCGACGGATATCCATCATGCGACCTCTCTGTGGGCACCGGCAAGGAGGATGCGGGGATCGCGGCCGAGCCATAGCGACACCGCGATCTTGCCGTCCGAGCCGGGCTCGGGGACGAGCAGGCGGTGCGACATGGGTTCGAGCCCCGCCTGCTCCATCCATTGCGTCACCGCTTCGGCCGCGAAGCCGAGGCGGCGATGGGCGTGGTCCTCGCGCAAGAATTCGAGATCGTGCGGCGCAAAATCGATCACCAGCAGGCGCCCTTGAGGCCGCAACACGCGCGCGGCTTCGCGGATGGCGCGCGCGCCGTCGTCGAGGAAGTGCAGCACCTGATGGACGATGACGACATCGAAGGAGTCGCGCGGCAGGTTCAAGTCGTAGATGTCGCCCTGGCGCACGCTGCAGTGCCTCAGGCCGGCGCGGTCGAGGCGGGCGCGGGCGAGCGCGAGCATTTCGTGGGAGAGATCGATGCCGACCCCCCGCTCGATCGATGGGCCGAGCAGTTCGAGCATGCGCCCGGTGCCGGTGCCGAGGTCGAGGAGCGAGCGGAACGGCCTGTCGGCGAGTTCGGCCGCCACCGCGGCTTCGACGGCGGCGTCGGTGACGTGCAGGCGGCGGATGCGGTCCCACTCGGCGGCATGTTCGGCGAAATAGGCCTGGGCAGCGGCGGCGCGGGCGGCCCGCACGGCGGCGAGGCGTTCGCGGTCCCGGGCGATGACGGGATCGTCGGCATCGAGCCGGGCCACCAGGGCGCGGGCGACGTCGGCGGCCGCGCCGTGTTCGGCGAGGCGGAAAAACGCCCAGGCGCCCTCGCGGTTGCGTTCCACCAGCCCGGCCTCGCCCAACAGACGCAGGTGGCGGGATATGCGCGGCTGCGACTGGCGCAGAATGTCGATCAACTCGGTCACGGTCAGCTCGGCCTCGGCCAACAGCGCCACCATGCGCAGGCGCGTCTCCTCACCAGCCGCCTTGAGGGCGGCGTTGAGGCTCTCGAACCCGATCGCGCCTGGCGTCATGTATTGGGACCTTTCCCAAGATGGATCGGCCCAACCTCAGGCCAAAAATGACATAAAGATATCTTTATGCCGTAATTACCCCTTTGGCAAGGCCGCCGACGCGGCAATCCGCGGCGATCCGTGGCGGGCAGTCGAAAACAGGGCCAGACTGGGCCCGCTCTCCAACCAGGTGAACGGACAGAGTCAATGGATATGGACCCGGATGCGATCCGCCCCGGCGAGGCGGCGATCGAGCTGCCGACGGACTTCGACGCCGGTCTCTATTTCATCGGCCGCATCCGGACGCCGTGGCGGCATCGCTCGGAATGTCCGAAGAACGCCAACGAGTCGCGCGCCGCCGGTATCGCATGCACCATCGAGGTGGACGAACGCTATGCGGCGGCGCTCACCGGCATCGGCACATGCACCCACCTGCTCGTGCTCTACTGGATGCATCAGGCGCGCCGCGACCTCGTCATCCAGAGCCCGCGTCACCATGGCGCCGCGCGCGGCACATTCGCGTTGCGCTCGCCGGTGCGGCCCAATCCGGTCGCAGCGAGCATCGTCGAACTCGCGCGGGTCGAGGGCACCCGACTGACCGTGATCGGGCTCGACTGCCTCGACGGCACGCCCCTCGTCGATCTCAAACCTCACTTTGCGGCTGCCGACGCGGTCGTCGAGACCACTGTCGGACGGTATGCCGAACAGAAGATTGACGGCTGATTCGAGAGCTTCGTCCGAAGCTTGGCGGGGGAATCCGCCGCCGCGCCGGCGTGCCGCGACAAGTTTAATAAATGGCCCTTTGCCACATTTGAACCTTTTCCAGGGTTGCCGCGACACATGAGCAATCAATGGGGAGGTGCTCATGTTCGCCCAGGCTTTCCGCGCTGTCGCCCTCGCTGCCATTGCCGGCGCCACGCTCGCCACCACCGCAACCGCCAATCCGTTCTTCCTGTTCGCCCCGCCGGTGCAGCCGCTGGTTCAGCCGGCTCCCGAAGCGATGGAGCCGAACGAGGACGCCATCGAATTGCCGGCCCGCTTCAAACGCCAGGTCGTTCCCTATGTGGGACACGAGGCGCCGGGCACCATCATCATCGACACGCCCAACACCTATCTCTACCTCGTCGTCGGCAACGGCCGCGCGGTGCGCTACGGCATCGGCGTCGGACGCGAGGGGTTCACCTGGTCGGGCGTGCAGACCATTTCCAGGAAGGCCGAGTGGCCGGACTGGACGCCGCCGGAAGAGATGCTGGTGCGCCAGCCCTATTTGCCGCGCTTCATGGCCGGCGGCCCCGGCAACCCGCTCGGCGCCCGCGCCATGTATCTCGGCGGCACCATCTACCGCATCCACGGCACCAATCAGCCCGCGACCATCGGCGGCCGGGTGTCGTCGGGATGCATCCGGATGACCAACGACGACGTTTCCGACCTCTACAGCCGCGTCAATGTGGGCACCAAGGTGATCGTGCTGCCGGCCGAACGCCGCGCCGCCGCCCCGGTGACCTCGCGCACGGCCGTCGCTCTCTATTGATCCGAGCTCAACCTCCAGAACCTCCAAAGCCCGGCCTCGTGCCGGGCTCTTTTTTTGCGTCGGCGGGATTTGCAGGGCGGCGAAAAGAATTTTACAAAATTCCCGAGGCTGCTTCTTCGTCATTCCGGGGCGCGCGCGTCGCGAACCCGGAATCCAGCCGTCCAGCCCGGCAACGGTGGCTGGATTCCGGGTTCGGCCTTCGGCCGCCCCGGAATGACACTCACTGATCTCAAGCGGCTCAATCGAACGAACAGGACGGACCACATGCGGATCGGGGTGATGGCGGCGGGCGCGGTCGGCGGCTATTTCGGCGGGCGGCTCGCGGCCGCGGGCCACGACGTCGTGTTCTTCGCCCGCGGCGCCCACCTCACGGCGCTCGCGTCCGATGGGCTGACGCTGGACAGCGTCGCCGGCCATCTGCACCTGCCCAAGGTCGCGGCGACCGACGATCCGGCCTCGGTGGCGCCGGTGGACGTCGTTCTGTTCGCCGTCAAACTGTGGGACACGGAAAAAGCCGGTGCACTCGTCAAGCCGGTCGTCGGCCCCGACACCCGCGTGATCACGGTGCAGAACGGCGTCGACAGCGTCGAACGCCTGACCCCGATCCTCGGCCGCAACGTGGTCGGCGGCGTCGCCCAGATTTCCGCCGCCATCGCGGCGCCGGGCGTAATCAGCCATACGAGTTCGTTCGCGATCCTGCGCTTCGGCCGGTCGGGCGGCGCGACCGATCCCCACCTCGCGGCCTTCGCCGAGGCCGGCAAGGCGGCCGGCCTCGACTTCATCGTGAGCCCCGATATCGACGCCGACCTGTGGAAGAAGTTCGTGTTCCTGGTCGGGCTCGCCAACATGACGGCGGCGCTGCGACTGCCGGCCGGCGCCTTCCGCTCCGACCCCGATATCCGTGCCTTCCACCTCGCCACCATGCGGGAAGTGGTTGCCGTCGCGAAAGCCAAGGGTGTCGGGCTCGCGGACGGCTTCGCCGAGGACCGGCTCGCCTTCGTGGACTCGATCCCGGCGGGCATGCGCGCTTCCATGGCGGTGGATCTCGAACGCGGCAACCGGCTCGAGCTCGACTGGCTCGCCGGCAAGGTCGTTGCCCTCGGCCGTGAACTGGGCGTGCCGGTGCCGGCTAACGAGGCGGTCTATGCCATGCTCAAGCCCTACCGCCTGGGCCGGCCGGCCACCTGACCTCGACGACCCGCCGGGTACGCGGCCCGCATCGACGAAGTCGGGCAGGCGAAAATGCACCCAAAACGGCATGACGCTCGAATGCCCCACCCACTCTCGGTTGCGGCGGGATGGTCATTTGCAAGCAGAACGATACCGCCCTATTTCCCGGTAATCGCCGGTTAAATATCACCGCAGAAAGCTGCGTTTGTTTGAGTTCCGTAAAGTGAACCGGTCTAGGGATGGAGCAGGGTAATGAACCGGCATTTTCTTTCATGCATCGTGGGGGACTTCCCAGGTCGTTCAAGCTGCTGCTCGGCTTCGCCGCCGGCCTGATTGCTATCGGTGTCGTCGCCATCGGGGCGACGTTGTGGCTGTTACGCTCGGACGCCGTCCGCAACACCCAGCAGAACGCCGGCAACATCGCCGCGATCCTGGCCGAACAGACCAACCACGTGGTCCGGGGGATCGACGCGACCCTCATCGATTTGCACGATCATCTGTCGGCCTACGATCTTCCCGACTCCGCGGCGATGCGAAGTGCGCTGCAGACCAGGGAATTCTACGACCACCTTTCCCATCACTTGGGCGGACTGCCGCATGCAGACGCCATCGCGGTCATCGACGCCGAGGGCCGGCAGGTCAATTCCACCCGGCTCTGGCCGCCGATGGATCTCGACCTCTCCGATCGCGACTACTTCATGCACTCTCGCACCACGCGCGACGGACGGCTTTACATCAGTCTGCCGGTCGAAGCGCGGGCGGCAGGAACGAAGACGATCTACTTCTCCCGCCGCCTGGACTCCTCGTCCGGCACGTTCCTCGGTGTCGTCGTCGTCGGCGTGCCGATGCACTATTTCGAGCGGGTCTACGATTCCATCTCCGGCATCAAAGACCAATCGTTCCTGTTCCTTCGCCGCGACGGCACGGCCTTGATCCGCTATCCCGACACGAGCGATCGTGCCGGCATGAAGATGCCGCCGGACTCGCCGTGGCACGATGTGGTGCGCGCCGGCGGCGGCTTCTATCGTTCACCCGGCTATTTCGACGGCGGGCCCCGGCTCGTGGCCGTGCGGCCGTTGCGCGGCTATCCCCTGGTCGTCAATGTCGGCGCCGACGAAGCGGCCGCGCTACGGACCTGGCAGCGGCGCGCGACCTTGATCGGCATCGGCACGCTGCTCGCCGTGATCTGCTCCGGACTTCTGTTGTGGGCACTCGGCGGCCAGGTCAGCAAGCTCTCCCGCTCGGAAGCCGTACTCGCCGCGCGCGAGGCCGGTCTGGAGGAAAAGTCGCACGAACTCGAGCAGGTCAACGCCCGGCTCGACGCCGCCGTCAACAACATGTCGCAGGGTCTGTGCATGTTCGACAAGGACGAGCGGCTGCTCTTGTGCAACGACCGCTACCGGTCGATGTACCGGCTGTCGCCGGACCAGATCAGGCTCGGCTGCCATCCGAGAGAGTTGCTCGAACAGCGGGTGGCGAGCGGGACATTCCTGGGCGACCCCGAGGAATACCGTGCCTCCACGGCGGCGCGCCTCGCCCAAGGCGAGACGTTCTACCAGACCGCCGAACTCGCCGATGGCCGCATCATCGCCATGTCGTTCCAACCGGTCGTCGGCGGCGGCTGGGTCGCGACCCACGAGGACATCACGGAACGCCAGAAGATCGAGGCGCGCATCGCTCACATGGCGCGCCACGACACCCTCTCGGGCCTCGCCAACCGCGTCCTGTTCATGGAACGCATCGACGTCGCCATCGAGCGCCTCGGTCGCCTGGGCGAGAGCTTCGCGATCTTCGTCTTCGATCTCGACCTGTTCAAGTCGGTCAACGACACGCTCGGCCATGCGATCGGCGACGAGCTGCTGCGCCGGTTCGCGCGGCGTCTGGAAGCCTGCGCTCTGCCTGGATGGACCGTCGCCCGCATCGGCGGCGACGAGTTCGCCTTCATCCAGATCGCCTCGTCCGACCAACGCGCCGCGGCCATCGGCCTCGCCGAGAAGATCATCAACGAGGTCGGCGCCGCCTTCGATATCGACGGGCATCGCATCGTGCTCGGCGTCTCGATCGGCGTCACGCTGGCGCCGCGCGACGGCGACGACTCTGCTGAACTCATGAAGAACGCCGACCTCGCCCTCGCCCGCGCCAAGGCCGAGGGCCGCTGCTGCTATCGGTTTTTCGAGCCGAAGATGGACGCCGCCGCCCGCCTGCACCGGGCGCTGGAGATCGACCTGCGCAATGCACTGCTTCGTGGCGAGTTCGTGCTCCACTACCAGCCGCTCATCGACATCGCCTCGCATACGATCTGCGGCGCCGAGGCGCTGGTGCGCTGGCGCCACCCCGAACACGGGCTGGTGCCGCCCGACCGCTTCATCTCGATCGCCGAGGAGACCGGCGCCATCATTCCGATGGGCGAGTGGATCCTCGAGACCGCCTGCGCCGAGGCGGCGAAGTGGCCCCGCCACGTCCGCATCGCGGTCAACCTGTCACCCATCCAGTTCCGTTCGCCGCGGCTGGTGGCGGCCGTGCGCGAAGCACTCGCCCACTCCGGACTGGCACCGGAAAGGCTCGAGCTCGAGATCACCGAATCGGTGCTTCTGCAGAAGGACGCCGGCAATCTCGCCACCCTGCACGCCCTCGCCGAGCTCGGCGTCTGCATTGCGCTCGACGATTTCGGCACCGGCTATTCGTCCTTGAGCTATCTACGCACCTTCCCGTTCGACAAGATCAAGATCGACCGCTCCTTCATCGCCGGCATGGGCGAGCGCGCGGACTGCAGCGCCATCGTGTCCGCCATCACCAGCCTGGGTCGCAGCCTCGACGTGGCCACCACCGCCGAGGGCGTCGAGACCCGCGAGCAGCTCGCGCTCCTCAGGGCGGCCGGCTGCAGCCAGGCGCAGGGCTATCTCTTCAGCCGTCCGGTGCCGGCCTCGGAACTCGACCTCTGCGCCGATTACGAGCACTTCAGGGCAGCTTGAGGGGCGAGCGATCGCGACGGTGGCGATCGGCATCCACGAGCTTGATGGCGGCATTGCGAAACTTCGAACGCATGATTCGGGCCTTGCGCGGCCGGGCGGGGAACCCACACGCATGGGCGCCTTCCATTTCCGCATGACGGAGATTTGACAGGCGGCGACGTTTGCCTACACTGAGCGCATTCCGAGGGGAGCTCCGGAAGGGAGCTGAGAGACCGCCGGCCTGGGCAAAGACAAACCGGGCGTCGCGGGTACCCTTTGAACCTGATCCGGGTCATGCCGGCGAAGGGACAGGACGCCATGCCGAAACACGATTCCGAATTGTCGACGAGCATCGTCGTGGTCGCAACGACCCCGGCGGGCGCCGTCGTCGACCCCGATACCCACGATCTCCGAGCGGGAGACTTGCGATGAACGTCCACGACCCCAAGATCACGACGCCGACTGTCACCACCGGCGCCATCGTCGGCTCCAGGAAGGTCTATTCCCGTCCGGAAACAGCACCCGACCTCAAGGTGCCGTTGCGCCAGATCACCCTGTCCGACCCGGGCGAACCGCCGGTGCCGGTCTACGACGCCTCCGGGCCCTACACCGACGATGATGCGGTCATCGACGTCGACAAGGGTCTCGCGCGCACACGCACCGCCTGGGTGAAGGAGCGCGGCTTCGTCGAGGAATATGACGGCCGCGAGATCAAGCCGGTCGACAACGGCAACGTCTCGGACCAGCACCTCGCCCGCGCCTTCCCGACCCATCACCGCCCGTTGCGCGCCCTGCCCGGCCGGCTGGTGACCCAATTCGAATGGGCGCGCGCCGGCGTCATCACCAAGGAGATGGTCTTCGTGGCCGAGCGCGAGAATCTCGGCCGCAAGCAGATGCTCGACCGCGCGAAGGCGGCGCTTGCCGACGGCGAAAGCTTCGGGGCTTCGATCCCGCCGTTCATCACGCCCGAATTCGTGCGCGACGAGATCGCCCGCGGCCGCGCCATCATCCCGGCCAACATCAATCATGCCGAATTGGAGCCGGTGATCATCGGGCGGAACTTTCTCACCAAGATCAACGCCAATATCGGCAACTCGGCGGTGACCTCTTCGGTGGAGGAGGAGATCGACAAGATGGTGTGGGCGATCCGCTGGGGCGCCGACACCGTCATGGACCTCTCCACCGGCCGCAACATCCACAACACCCGCGAATGGATCATCCGCAATTCGCCGGTGCCGATCGGCACTGTGCCGATCTACCAGGCGCTGGAGAAGGTCGACGGCGATCCGGTCAAGCTCGACTGGGAGGTGTTCAAGGACACGCTGATCGAGCAATGCGAACAGGGCGTCGATTACTTTACGATCCACGCCGGCGTGCGCCTCGCCTATGTGCCGCTCACCGCCAACCGCGTCACCGGCATCGTGTCGCGCGGCGGCTCGATCATGGCCAAGTGGTGCCTCGCCCACCACAAGGAGAGCTTCCTCTACACGCATTTCGACGAGATCTGCGATCTCATGCGGCAGTACGACGTCTCCTTCTCGCTCGGCGACGGTCTGCGGCCCGGCTCGATCGCCGACGCCAATGACCGCGCCCAGTTCGCCGAGCTGGAGACGCTCGGCGAACTCACCAAGATCGCCTGGGAGAAGGGCTGCCAGGTCATGATCGAGGGCCCCGGCCATGTGCCGATGCACAAGATCAAGATCAACATGGACAAACAGCTGAAAGAATGCGGCGAGGCGCCGTTCTACACGTTGGGCCCGCTCGTCACCGACATCGCGCCCGGCTACGACCACATCACGAGCGGCATCGGCGCCGCCATGATCGGCTGGTTCGGCTGCGCCATGCTGTGCTACGTGACCCCGAAGGAGCACCTGGGCCTGCCCGACCGCGACGACGTCAAGACCGGCGTCATCACCTACAAGATCGCGGCCCACGCCGCCGACCTCGCCAAGGGCCATCCGGCGGCGCAGATCCGCGACGACGCCATGTCGCGGGCGCGCTTCGAGTTCCGCTGGATCGACCAGTTCAATCTCGGCCTCGACCCCGACACGGCGCGCCTCTACCACGACGAGACGCTGCCCAAGGACGCCCACAAGGTGGCGCATTTCTGCTCCATGTGCGGGCCCAAATTCTGCTCCATGAAGATCACCAAGGACGTGCGCGACTTCGCCGCCAGCATGGGCGACAACGAGAAGACCGCGCTCGGGCTCGACGCCGCCCAGGCCGGCATGAAGGAGATGTCGGAGAAGTTTTTGAAGATGGGCGGCGAGGTCTATGTGGAGGCCGACGCCGTGAAGAAGAGCAACGAGGTGTTGTGAGGCTCCGACGACCTCTGTCGTCATTGCGAGGAACGACGCGGCGGAATCAATCGATATTCAGGGCGGGTCGGCCGACGGCGTGACCCGCCCTTTCTTTTCTTGAACGGATTGCCTCGGAATGCAACCATGACACCGTGTTCGATGGACGGCATGTCCGGCATGGTCGTGAAGACGATCTGTCCGCATTACGGGCGGCACGATGGCAAAGAACGACACCTCCATCATTCGGGCGGCCCTGGAAAGGCGCAAGTCGATCTATCGTGACATCGAGATCGCTTCATCGAAGTCTCTCTACGCACTCGCCGAAGCGATTGTAGGGTCGTTCGACTTCGATTTCGATCACGCATTCGGCTTCTACTCGGGCCTGACCCGGACAACGATGATGCGTCAACTGCCGCGCTACGAGCTGTTTGCCGACATGGGCGAGACCGACCCAGGCGTGATCGGCGTGAAGAAGACGACCATTTCAAGAGCGTTTCCGGCAGTCGGCCATACGATGATTTTTCTGTTCGACTACGGCGACGAATGGCTCTTCCGAGTCAAGATGACCGGAACTGGCGTCAAGGAAGCGAACGCCGATTATCCGCGCATCGTCGCCTCCCGCGGCGAAGCCCCTCCGCAATATCCGGATCCCGACGATGAAGAAGGACCTACCTACGGGATCAATCCGGTGACCGGCGAAAAGATCGTATTCCGCAAGTAGCACGCGACGGCCCACGGCTTGCCGACCGCCAACCCACGGCCCCCATGCTCCTTTTCCGCACTTTTCTCCTCGTCGATGCCGTCGCGGCCGCGGTCATCGTCTATTTCTTCGTGGTCGGCGTCGACGACGGTTCGGTGTCGTCGTTCAACGCCGGCGTGTGGGCGGCGACTCTCGCCGGCGTCACGGCCGTGCTCGTGAGCGGGTGGCGGCTGAACGCCGCCGGCAAAAGTGGCCTCGCGACCGCCCTGCTCGCGATCATGGCGCTACCGGCGCTCGCCTTCGGCCTGTTCGTTCTCCTCCTCGTCGTGACGCAGCCGAACTGGAATTGAGCCGCCACCTCACGACTTCGGCATCGCCTCCGTCAGCGTCTCGCCGACGAACGCCGCCGCACGGCGGAAGGCGGTGTCGTTGTCGCCGCGAAACGAGAAGGTGCGCCGGAGCAGCAGCGCGTTCTTGTCGAGATCGAGAAGCTGCACCTCCCCGAACTGAATCAGCGTGCTCATCTTGTGGATGCCGCCGGCAACCACGAGGCGCGCGCCCGCCTTGCGGGCGGCGGCCGCAAGGCCGTCCGGCGATGCGGTCGCGGCCGTGCAGGCCTCCGCGCAGGACAGCGGGCGCACCTCGTAACCCTGCTCGGCGAGCCGCTGCCGCACCTTCGCGGCGAAATCGGCGACGCGGGCGCGATGGGCGGCCGTCTGGTCGACCGGCTCGCCCGACGTGTCCACATAGTCGAACTCGGCGACCGCGACCGTTACGGGGCCTGCGGCCTGCGCACCGGCCGTCGCCGCCCATGCGGTCAACGCGGCCAGCATGCAGGCCAGCAGGACGGCCGGCGAACAGCGCACGGTCTGTCGGCGTCGGCTCCATTTACTCGACACCATCGCTTCCTCCCTTGCCTTTGTCCGCGAGTTCCGCCGCTCGCAGGACCGGCTCACGTTCAGGGTCGGAGGGTGAGTGCGAAGACCATGTTCGTCAACCTCGCCTTATCGTTCTCTGCGAACGGACGGAAAAACAACGCGCGTTCAGCCTTGGTGCGCGATGCGCACAAACTGCGGGCCGCACTCGCGCGCGGCCCGCATCATCGGAAAAGCAGTCGTCGTGACGGCGACGGAACGTACCGTTCCGCCGCCTATTTCAGCGACAGCGCCAGTCCGCTCAGGTCGAGGCTGACGATCAGGCCGGCCTGCTCGCCGGTCAGCCTCAGTACGGCGCCATTCTGGTTGGTCAGCACGACCGCCTGTGCACCACGCACGGCGGCAGCGCCGGCACCGGCCTGGGCATAGACGCCATTGATGTCGGACGGACGGCGGATGTTCGAGACCGTGCCGCGGAAGCGAGTCTCCGAGGCCCCGAACGTGAAGCCGTAACTCAATCCGCCGATCGACAGCGGATAGCTGCGGCCACGGAAATTCAAGACGCCGCTGCCGGCCGAACCGCCGATCACGAAGCCCGCTTTGAAGATGCTGATCCTGATGGTGCCGTTGTCGGCATTGGCGGCGGTTTGAGCGCCCAGGACAGCCGCGAGAGCGACGACGAAGATGCGTAGCAGTGAGATCAAGCGCATGAAAAGTCTCCCCAGGGCGGGATGCCCCTGATCCGTCCGCCCCGCCGCGCGGGGGGAATCAGATACCGCGCCCACAATACGATCAAGCGCGCCCCGTTCCACCCTGGTGATTGGGGAACAGCGTTCGCGCGCTATGATTTAAATCCTTGCGCCCATCGCCCGCCCCCTCCCCCGCGGCCGCGCCCATCGCGGGCGTCGACGACGGCCCTACGGTTTGAGCCCGGCCGCGATGGCGGCCACATCACCGGCCGCCGCCGCCGCGTGCAGCTCCGTGTAGCGGGCGATGTCGGTCGCGTCGGGCGCGATCTGCGCCGCCGGCGCGCCGAGGAGACCCCTGCAGCGCCAAGGATAAGATCATCGTGCGCATGGGGGCCCTCCCGGTGCGGCGCCGTTTCGCGCCTGGCCGCGTTATATGGGCAGGTTCGACCCTCACAAGGAACCGACATGAGCGTGATCCCGACCATCGCTCGCATCTGGCGCGGCCGCACCACGCGGGCGCGTGCCGACGAGTATGCCGTCTATCTGTACGAGACCGGCATCCGTCCTTTGGAGGAGAAGGCGCTTGCGGTCATGCAACTGCGCGAAGACCGCGGCGAAGACAGTGAATTCGTCACCATCTCGTATTGGGAGAACGTGGAGGCGATGGCGCGTTTCACCGGCGGCGATCCGCGCCGCATCCATCACCTGCCGCGCGATCCGGAATTCCTGATCGAGCTTCCGGAAAGCGTGCAGGTGACGACCATCACCTCGTCGAAGGGCGTGTTCGGAGAAGGATCCGGCTGACTTCCGCGTTGCCCGCAAGGCCCGCCCTCACTTCCCCGGGCAATCGACCAGCGTCGCGCTGCGCACACGGCGCGGGGAACTGCGTTCGGAGCTGCGGGCGCGGCCGAACTGCGGATCGTAATTGAAATCGTACCGGCATCCGACCACGAGGGCACGGAAATGCCGGTCGCGCGCCATCACGAACGCCATCGAGGAATCGGTCCTGAGATAGGCCTCATCGGCCGCGGCGTAGCCCGCAGCGATGCCCAGATAAGCAGCCCGCTCGGTGCGGCCCAGAAGCCAGGCGAACGCGAGCACGGCGACGATCAGCAGCGCGGCGAGCACGACACCGACCGTGCGACGATATTCCGCTTCCGCGCGCCATTGGGGAAGAGGTCAACGACATGACGCCTTGGTCGCACACCGGGCCGTTCCGGTTCATGCCCACCGGCATCGGGCCGGGCGATTTCTCAGGCCGCGGACACGCCTGCGGGCAGCATCGACTGGGTGCCGGCCTGGAAGGCCTCGCCGACCAGATAGGCAAAGCCCAGAAGGGCGAGGAATCCGAGGAAGAACAGGGCGAACAAAACCAGCGCAATGCGCCGGGCGAGCTGGGAAATATTGGTCATGCCGATCGCGCCGGCGATGATGGAAATGACCAGGAAGAAAAGGGCGTATTTGAACATGGCGGGCTCCTGTCCGGCCTCCTGGCAACGAGCCGGCAGAACAGAAGTTCCATTGGCGGCTGATCGGCCGCCGGCCCGGAAACCGGGCCACGAGCCGGTCATGTACCGGTTTGCCGTACCCGCAGGACCACGGAAACCCTGTTCGACGATTGCCCCTGCGCCGACGCCGGGTCTGCGCTATGGAGTGCCCCACGTCATAAAGGGTGGCCCCCGCAAAATGGATCCCGCCGACATTAACAGTTTCGATGCGGTCCTCGGCGCTCTCGCGCTGATCGCCGCCGTCATGGGATTCATGACCGGGCTGATGCGTTCGCTCGCCACCATTCTGGCCTATCTGGCGGCGGCGCCGGTCGCCTTCATGGTGACGCCGTGGGCGGCGACGTTGCTGTCGACCCACGCCAACGTCCCGCAGGTCAACCGGTGGGTCGTGTTCGCCGTCGCATTCGTCGTTCTCGGCATCGTGCTCGGGGCCGTGACGCGCGCCGCCGTCACGGCGCTGTTCGGGCCGACGGCGAGCGTGACCGACCGCTGCGCCGGTGCCGTGCTGGGAGTCATACGCATCGGCCTGGCGGCCATCCTGATGGTGCTGGTGATCGATAGCGTCATCCCGCGCCATCTCGACCCGCCATTCCTGGCGCAGTCGCGCCTGCGGCCATTCCTGTCGACGGCCGCCGCCAACGGCGTGCGGTCACTGCCGCCGGACGTCGTCGATCTCATCGACCGCCTCAAGCGCGAGCGCGGTCTGATGTAGGGCTGCATGCTGCGCTGCGCAATTTTTTGCGCTGCATTCTGCGTGCCCGACGGCACCAGATTGTGACTCTGTCGCGCTCCCGGCTGATGTAGCGTCTCGCTATGCGCCGCCGTGCTTCGCCCGAAGCGGTCGGCGTCGAGAGCCTGGGGAGGATCATCGATGAGAACTCTGTCGACTGCCGCTGCGGCGTTCGCGTGCGCCGCTTTTGCCACGCTCGCCGCCGCCGCCGACTATCCGGCACCGAAACACGGCGAATGGGTTGCCCGCGATTTCAAGTTCCATACCGGCGAGGTGATGGGCGAAATGCGCATCGCCTACACGACCGTCGGCGAGCCGACAGGCGAACCCGTCATGGTGCTGCACGGCACCACCGGTTCGGGTGCCGGCATGCTCACGCCGGCCTTCGCGGGCGAACTGTTCGGTCCCGGACAGCCCCTCGACGCCAAGAAGTACTTCATCATTCTGCCCGACTCCGTCGGTCACGGTCGCAGCGCAAAGCCGTCGGACGGCCTGCGCACCAAATTCCCCCGCTATAATTACGACGACATGGTCGCGGCCCAGCACCGGCTCCTCACCGAGCATCTCGGCATCCGCCACCTGCGGCTGATCATCGGCAATTCCATGGGCGGCATGGAGACCTGGATCTGGGGCACCACCTATCCGGAATTCGCCGACGTGCTGGTGCCGATGGCGGCGCAGCCCACCGCCATGTCGTCGCGCAATTGGATCTTGAGGCGTCTGCTGGTCGAGATGGTCCAGAGCGATCCGGACTACAAGAACGGTGACTACACGAGCCCGCCGAAGGCCCTCAAGCTCGCCAATGTGTTCTTCGGTCTGGCCACTTCGGGCGGCAACATCGCCCTCCAGAAGGCGGCGCCGACCAGCGCCAAGGGCGACGACATCGTCAAGGCGCGCCTCGCCGCGCCCATGAACGCCGATGCCAACGACTTCATCTACCAGTGGGAGTCCTCGCGCGACTACGATCCTTCCGCACGGCTTGAGCGTATCTCCGCTCCCCTGCTCGCCATCAACGCCGCCGACGACGAGCGCAATCCCCCTGAGACCGGACTGATGGACGCGGCCATGAAGCGGGTGAAGAACGGCCGGCTCCTGCTCATCCCCGGAAGCGAGGCGACCCGTGGACACGGCACCACCGGCAACGCTAGATTCTATGCCAAGGAGCTCGGCGAAATCCTGCAGACGGCGCCACGGCGCTCCATGTGACGGACGCGTCCAGGCGACGCCGGCGCATCGCCACATGGCGGGCGCCGGCGCGCGGCTGTCGTCCTCCCGCGACCGGGCGAACGGCACCGCGGGCCGCCGTGTCGGGCAGGCGCTGGACCACCCAGCAGAGAATTCACAAGCAATTGCAGCCCTGACGGGCATATGGCACAATCCCGGTGGTAAGCGAGGCGTGAGGGGGTGTGCGTCATGGGTCGGCCGACCGGCCTGCGGGCTTTGCCGTTATGGGCCGGGCTTTGGCTCGTCGCCTGCGCCTCCAAGGACCCCATCGTCATCCCCGTCGGCACCGCGGTCGGCAACTGGTGGGTCGAGCGCCAGACCGATCGCATCACCGGAGCGCCGATGGCCAATGCTTGGCTCGACACCAAGGTGAGTTCGAACACGTTCGCGGACTTTCCCGAGTTGGCGCAGATGGAGATCAGCTGTTTTCGCGACGGCGAACCCATGGTCACCTTCAATTTCTCCTTCAAGGTGGGGTCGACCGCGAACGCGGTCCTGGCCTATCGGTTCGACGACAAGCCCGGCCGCGAGCCGGCGGCGCGCTTCCTGATGCGGGAAGCCAGGGTCGTGATCGAGAACCGGGCCGACGCGGCCCGCTTCCTCGACGAGATGGCGGTGTCGCGGACCCTGTATGTGCGCATCCGCTCGCTCAATGCCGGCAGGACGGCGGCCGAGTTCGATCTCGACGGCGCCGCGGTGGCGATCGCCCAGGCCCTGCCACGCTGCCACACGCTGCCGCCGTCGGTGCAAGCTGCGGCGCTGACGGCCAAGTAATCAGGCGTCGGGTGATCAGGCGCCGGGCGGGTTGCGCTCGAGGAGTTCGATGGAAATGTCCTCGGGCCCGCGGATGAAGCACATGGAGACGCCCGGGCGCACGGTCTGCAGCGGCGTGGTGAACTCGACCCCCTTGGCGGCGAGATCGGCCACGAACGCTTCCAGCCCGTTTACGAACAGGCCGAAATGGTCGAGCCCGCGACAGGGCGTCACCGGGGCCGGATTGACACCGTCGCCGGGCGTGACCGGAGCGATGAAGATGTCGGCGCCGCCCAGGCTGACATCGACGCGCTGGCGCCCCGACTGCATGTAGCGCACGACCTTCGCGTCGAACTTGTCCTCGAACCACTGCGCCATGGCGTCCGGATCGCGGCTGCGCAGATGGATATGGTCGAACTGAAACCGGGGCATCGAGGGAACTCCATTGAACGAGCCTTCTTAGCGGCTCGCTGACGTTGCGTCACCCTCGGCACACCGGCGCAGGCCGTGCCCGACCGTGCCAATTGCCTTCGCGATCGTCACCCTTGATTCACCCAATCCGATCGTCGTCCGCAACCGCTCAGCCTCCGTTTTCTTATTGGGCGTAAGAGAGCCGGAAACGTATCCGTGCGGCTGGCCGGCTGCGGAGGAACATGAGTGCGCCATCACTATTGATGCCCAGTTGGCGTAGACGCACGGCGAGCCTGCGGCTGCCGTGGCTGAGCTGGACGATCGCCTTCGGGGCGGCCCTGTCCGCCGCCCTGGTCGGGATCGAGATCTGGCAGATGTCGCACGTGCGCGAGGCGACGCTGCGCAATGCATCGACCGTCACCGTGTCCCTCGCCCAGTCGCTCGCCCTGCAGATCGACAACACGTTCAAGACCGCCGACACCGTCGTGGCCTCGATCGGCCAGCGCGTCGAGGCGGAAGGCACCGACGCGGCGGCGCAGGAACGACTCTACGGGCTGATGACGTCGCTCGCCAAGGCGCTGCCGGCGATCCACGAAATGGGCATCATCAACCGCGACGGCAACGCGATCGTCAAGTCGCTGATGCGCTCGCCGATCGGTCTGAACTATCGCGAGCGCGACTATTTCCAGCATCTCGCTTCTCATCCGGGTCGTCAGCTGTTCATCGGCCGACCTGTGCACAGCAAGATCGACAACTCCCTCAACGTGACGCTGTCGCGGCGCATCGAAGGGCCGGACGGACGCTTCGACGGCATTGTGGTGTCGAGCGTGTCGATGGAATTCTTCCGCCACATGTTCGAGAGCGTCGACGCCAAGGGCTTCATCGCCCTGCTGGGTCCCGACGGCACCGTGCTGGCGCGCAACCGCAGCGGCTTCGGCGACGGAGAACGGGCCGCGATCGCCGCCGCTGACGGCGCACTCGAATATACCGCCGCCGACGGCACGCGGCGCGTGGGTACGGTACGCACTCTGGCGCACTACCCCCTGACGGTGATCGTCGCCCAGAATACGAGCGACATTCTCGCCGACTGGCGCCTTCAGGTGCGCAACCACGCCGCCGTCGTGATCGCGGTCCTGATCGCCCTCGCGTTCCTGGGCTGGCGGCTCGAAGTCGCCTCCCGTTCCACCCGCATGCAGGCGCTGCACGATACCCTGACGGGGCTCGCCAACCGCCGTTGCCTCAACGACGCCATCGAGGGCGAGTTCCGCCGCGCCGCCCGCAAGGGCGAGAGCCTTTCCTTCGTGATGGCCGACATCGACCTGTTCAAGAACTTCAACGACACCTACGGCCACCAGGCCGGCGACGACTGCCTCAGGGCGGTGGCGAGCGCCATCGAGGGCGTGCTCGGCCGCGCCGGCGACATGGCGGCACGCTATGGCGGCGAGGAGATCGCCGTTCTGATCCCGGACACCGACGTCGCCGGCGCGACGCGCGTCGCCGAGCGCATGCAGGCGGCGGTGTCGGCGCTCGCCATCCCGCACCACAACAGCCCCTACGGCATCGTCACCATCTCGGCTGGCGTCGCCTCCTGCGTCCCCAACCCGGTGTCGTCGTGGAAACCGCTGGTGCGCGCCGCCGACGAGGCGCTCTACGTCGCCAAGGCGGCCGGCCGCAATGCGTTCCGGATCAGCGGCGGGTGAGACGGGGCCTCCGGTTCACGCAAGGCGGCGTTATGCGCCGTAGATATCGGCGAGCGCGACCGCGAGGCCGGGCGGATCGAGCTTGATCACGCCCTCCGTCACGATGCGGGTGAGGATGTCGCTGCCGTTGCCACGGGCGTGATGGATGACCAGCGGCTCGCCGGGATCGACGATCAGGTAGTGGGCGACGCTCGGCAGTTTGAAATAGCCGACGAGCTTGGCGGTCGCGTCGTAGCGGCCGGTGGAGGGCGAGAGCACTTCCACGACGATAACGGGTGCCGGCACCTCGACTGCAGACTGAGCCAATTCCTGGCCGCAATAGACGAGCGCATCCGGTTCGAACGCCGTCGATTGGCCGACCCGGACCGTCATGCCGTCCGGCAGCATGTGGCAGGGCAATTTCCGGTTTCGAATGCCGTTCAGCAGCGCCGTTTGGACCGCATATTTGGCTTTCGCGTGCCCGGCCGCCTCCGGCGAAATGGCATAGATTTCACCATCGATGAGTTCATGACGTCCGGGCACATCTCTGGCCCAGGCGAGATATTCGTCGACCGTCATGCGTGTCTTGGGCAATGCCGTCATGGCGTAATGGTAGCACAACGGCGCAGGTCCCCCAACCCTACCCCCGCGTCTCCGCCGCGGCCGGCCGCCACACCAGAAGCCGGTTCTCCACCAGCGTCACTACGGCGTCGATGACGATCACGAAGGCGGCGAGTACGAACATGCCGGCGAACACGCCGGCGACGTCGAACACGCCTTCGGCCTGCTGGATCATGTAGCCCAGGCCCGCCGCCGAGCCGAGATACTCGCCGACCACCGCGCCAACGACGGCAAAACCGACCGAGGTGTGCAGCGAGGAGAACATCCACGACAGCGCCGAGGGCCAGTAGACATGCCGCATCAGCTGGCGCTCGTTCATGCCGAGCATGCGGGCATTGGCGAGCACCGTCGGCGACACTTCCTTGATGCCCTGATAGACGTTGAAGAAGACGATGAAGAACACGAGCGTGACGCCGAGCGCCACCTTCGACCAGATGCCTAAGCCCAGCCACAGGGTGAAGATGGGTGCCAGCACGACGCGGGGCAGGGCGTTGGCCATCTTGACGTAAGGATCGAAGACGGCGGCGACGAGCGGTTTTCTGGCGAACCAGAAGCCGACCACGATGCCGCCGACGGAGCCGATCACGAAGGCGAGTGCCGATTCGACCAGCGTCACCCACAGATGACGCCAGACCAGGCCGGTGGCGAACATCTTGTAGATGCGCGCCGCCACATCGAACGGGTTGGAGAAGAAGAACGGCGGCAGCAGCATCCGGCCGCCGATCTCCACCGTGGTGAGCACGTGCCACAACGCGATCGCGACGACGGCGACGAGGACCTGCAGGGCGAGGAGCGTCAGGCGGGACATGATCGGCCTCCCGCCGTGCGCTGCAGGGCATACGACACGACGCCACTTTTCCCACTCCCCATTTGGGGAGAGGGTCGGGGTGAGGGGGTAGCGACGCGAGTTGGGAACGTAATCGTCGTTCCGAGTCGAAGGAAGGCGAGCCGACGGTGTACGCCATCGCACCGCCGGAGCCCCCTCACCCCGGCGCTCTCCCCGCTGGGGAGAGAGAGCAGGTCGCGCCCTGCGATACGCGCAGCCTCCTTGGTCAGTGCTCCCATCTCACCCTCCCCCCGTGCGCGCATAGCCCTTGAGCACTTCGTCCTTGAGCTTCGCCCAGATGTCGCGGTGGAGCACATGAAAGGCCTCGTCGAGCTTGACCTCGCCGATGTCGCGCGGGCGCGGCAGCGGCACGCGCCAATCGCCGATGATGCGGGCCGCCGGGCCGGCCGACATGATGACGACGCGGTCGGAGAGCGCGATCGCCTCTTCGAGATCGTGGGTGACGAACATCACCGCCTTCCTGTCCGCGCTCCACAGTTCGAGCAGGAGATTGCCCATGATCTGGCGCGTCTGCGCGTCGAGCGGGCCGAACGGTTCGTCCATCAGCAGGATCTTGGGATCGCGGATCAGCACCTGGGCGAGGCCGACGCGCTTTCGCTGCCCGCCCGAGAGCATGTGCGGATAGCGCCCCGCGAACGGCGCAAGCCCGACGCGGCCGAGCCACTCCTTGGCCCGCGCGCGCGCCTCGGCGGACGCGACGCCGACGACTTCGAGGCCGATGGCGACGTTCTCAACAGCGGTCTTCCAGGGGAACAGCGCATCCGCCTGGAACAGGTAGCCGGCATCGGGGTTGAGGCCGGCGAGCGGAGCGCCGAATATCTCGGCCGAACCTGCACTCGGCGTCAGCAAGCCGGCGGCGACGTTGAGCAGGGTCGACTTGCCGCAACCGGTCGGCCCCACGATGGCGACGAACTCGCCGTCCTCGACCGTGAGCGAGGCCGCTTCGACCGCCGTGAAATCGGCCGTCCCGCCGAGCCGGAACGAAATCGTCACGTCCCGCAACGCCACCGCAGCGCCACGCCCTTCCCTTGCCGGCATTCCTCCACGTCCTCCCTGGTCCCCATGGTTTCTCCGCGGGGCCGCACAAGCTAGCCGCCCCGGCCGCGCTTGCAAGCACAACGAAGGTGGAGGCTGCCGAAAATCCCGGGCGGCGGATCGCCGCAAGCCGGAGGCCTCAGCGGTTGACGCAGACGATGCGCCAGGCTCCCGCGAGACGGTCGATGCGGGTGAGCGAGAGGGGATCGACCACGAAGCGCAGTGCCGCCTCGGCCGGAAGGTCGAGCGCGATGGCGAGGGCGGCGCGGACCGTGCCCGAATGCACCACCAGGACGACGTCGCCCGCCGGCAGCCGCGCGAGGCCGTCGGCGACGCGCGCGATCTGGTCGTAAAAGCTCTCGCCGCCGGGCGGGCGATTGGTGCCGGCGGCCTGCCAGAACACCCGATAGGCTTCGCCCAATTCCCGCGCGAGATCGTCATGGCGGCGGCCGGTCCAGTCGCCAAACTGCTGCTCGCGGAAGGCCGGCTCGATGCCGGGATCGAGACCGAGGGCCTGCGCGGTTTCGAGCGTCCGCCGCGCCGGGCTCGCGACCGCCGCCGCGCCGGATGGCAGGCCGGCACGAAGGCGCGAAAACGCAGATATGTCGGAGAGGTCCGCCGGCGCCTCGGGGGCATGGATGACGCCGCGCGGCCCGGCAACCGGCGCATGGCGCACGAGCCACAGGCGGCTTTCGTTCATGCGAACGCCCGTGCGGCGGCAAGCAGCACGGCGATTTCGACCACCTGCTCGGCAGCCCCGAACACGTCGCCGGTGACGCCGCCGATCTGGCGCCAGGCGAGGAGCGCGATGCCGCCCGCCCCCAGGGCGGCGAGCCCGAGGGTGACCAGGGCGGTTCCGAACGGCAGGCACAGAAAAGCGATCACGGCGGCGGACACGACCGCGATCGCAACGTCCGCCGGCGCCGGCCGTCCGGCTCCCTGGCCGAGGCCGTCGCGACGGGCGTGGGGCATGCGCGCGGCCAGGACCGGAATGGCGGCCCGCCCGAGTGCATGGGCGGCGACGAGGGAGACGAGCGCTGCGTCCGGCGCCATCTCCTGCAGGGCGGCCGCCTTGGCGAGGAACGCCGCCACGACGGCGAGCGCCCCATAGGTGCCGAGCCGGCTGTCGCGCATGATGGCGAGCTTCGAGTCGCGGTCGCGACCACCACCGAAGCCGTCGGCAACGTCGCCGAGGCCGTCCTCGTGCAGGGCACCGGTCAGGACGGCGCCGCCTGCGACGGCGAGCACCGCCGCCGCCAGGGGGGTAATGCCAATGTCCGCCAGCAACCAGTTGAGCAGGCCGACGACGAGGCCGACCAGGACCCCGACGAGGGGAAAGACCCGCTGCGCACGCGCGAGATGATCCGGCACCGCACCCTGAGGATGCGGCATCGGCACGCGAGTCATGAGAGCCATGGCGACACGGAGGTCGTCAATGAAGGCGCGGAGGTGATAGGGATCGTCGGCGCCGCCGCCCGCAACCATTCCGCGCGCTCGCGCGGCGGCGCGCTCCATCTTGGCCGAGAGGTTCGCGGCCTCGACCCGCTTCTTTAATTCTGGAAGATCGAATCCCATGCTGTTCCGCAGTCTAGACGACATCCGTGCCGCCTGTCGCGCCTTGCCGAAGGGCGATGAACGGGCTGCTGCCGCCGCCGCCGCCCGCCAGACGACACTGACCAAGCCGCCAGGCAGCCTCGGACGGCTGGAGGATCTCGCGATCTGGCTGGCGCGCTGGCAGGGCCGGCCGCGCCCGAGCGTCGAGCGCATGGCGATCATCATCTTCGCCGGCAATCACGGCATCGCGGCACGCGGCGTATCCGCTTTTCCGCCGGAAGTCACGGTCCAGATGGTGGCAAACTATGCCGGTGGCGGCGCCGGCATCAACCAGCTCGCCGCCGTCGCCGGCGCCCGCCTCGACGTGGTGCCGATCGCACTCGAGCGGCCGACGGCGGACTTCACCGTCGCGCCCGCCATGTCGGAGCAGGAATTCCTCGAAGCCTTCACGATCGGCCACGACGCCGTCGCGCCGGATACCGACGTGGTGGCGTTCGGCGAAATGGGCATCGCCAACACCACCGTGTCGGCCGCCCTGTGCGCGGCACTGATCGGCGGCGGCACCGATGCCTGGGTGGGACGCGGCACCGGCGTCGACGATGCCGGCCTCGCGCGCAAGCGCACCACCGTCGCGGCCGCGCTCGAACGCCACCGTGCCATCCTCAACGATCCGCTCGCCGTCGCGGCGGCTCTCGGTGGCCGCGAGCTCGCGGCGATCGCGGGCGCGACGCTGGCGGCGCGACAGCACGGGATCCCGGTCATGGTCGACGGTTTCGTGACCAGCGCCGCCCTTCTGCCCTTGGCGCGGCTTGCGCCGGACAGCCTCGACCATTGCCGCGCCGGCCACGCGTCGGCGGAGGCCGGCCACCGTGCCCTGCTCGACGTGCTCGGCCTCGATCCCCTGCTCGGTCTCGGCATGCGTCTCGGCGAGGCCTCGGGCGCCGCCGTCGCGCTCCTGTTGTTGCGCGCCGCCGTCGCCTGCCACAACGGCATGGCAACTTTCGCCGACGCCGGCGTGGCGGAGAAGCACTGAGGTTGGCGGCGGGGCGATCCGCCCCAACAGCGCTTCACAGCCGCTCGGTCGCGCCACGCACCAGGTGATGGTCGAGCTCTTCGTCGAGGCAATCCACGAAGTCCCGCGCCAGCGGCAGGAGCTCGCTCTGTCGCGCGACCATGATGCCGAAATTGACCCAGCGCTCCGGCAACAGCGGCCGCAACACCACCTTGGCGCGGTCGAACGTGGCGGCGGAAAGGCCGTCAATGATGGTGATGCCGGCGCCCGCGGCCACGAGCCCGCTGGCGATCTGCGACGAGGACGTGGTGAGCCGATAGGTCGGCTCGAGGCTGCGGCTCTCGAAGATCTCGTCGACCTGCTGGCGCATGAGGAGGCCAGGAACCTGGGCGATCATGCGCTCGTCGACGATGTCCTCGACCGAGATCTCCTTGCGCTTTGCCAGTCGATGGTTCCGGGGCATGAGCACCTGCAGCCGCACCTTGAACAAAGGCTTGCCGCGCACGGCCTGATGGGCGACCGGCAGGCCGCCGAAGCCGATGTCGTATTCCTTGCCGAGGAGCCATTGCTCGAGATCGCGGCGGGCACGAAGATCGACCGAGACGTGAACGTCGGGAAATTTTTCGGCAAAGCGTGCGACCGCGGGGCATACGAGGCTCAAGGCCACCCGCGGCATGGTGACGATGCGCAGCCGCCGGGTCTTGGCGGCGCGGATCTCGCCGGCGATGCGCGGCAACTCCTCCAGATTGGCGAGAATGCGGCCGGCTTCGTGCAGGAACGCCTGGCCCTCCTCCGTCAGGACCAGCCGACGACCGGCGCGACGAAACAGCGTCAGCTTCAATTCGTCTTCCAGAAGCGACATCAGCCGGCTGACGGCCGGCTGGCTGAGATTCATGACCCGCGCGGCGGCGCTGACCGATCCGTGGGTCACGATCAGCCGGAAGGCCTTCAGGGCTTTCAGGTTCATGGCGCGCGCTCGTCTGAATCGTCATTGCGAGGAGGCGAAGCCGACGAAGCAATCCAGGGGCAGCGAAGAAAGAACTGGATTGCTTCGCTCCGCTCGCAATGACGGGCGGTTTGCGGCATCGCGGTTCGATACCGTCGCATCCACATATCAGAAAATTGTATGAAGTGATAATCTATATGCATATTCGTTATGCATTGCCCAGTCGTATCGTTTTCCCCGCATCGCACCCCCGAACCGGAGTACGCCCTATGACGTCCAGCGCGGCCGACGCCGTGCCGGCATGCCCGCCGCGCCAATGCGTGGCCCTGTCGCACGGAAACCTATCGTATCGTTCATGCGGAAGCGGCGAGACCATCGTCTTCCTGCACGGCCTTCTGGGCAGTTCACGCAGCTGGGCATTCCAGCTCGATCATTTCGGCGCAACCCGGCGCGCCATCGCCTGGGACGCCCCCGGCTATGGGCAATCGGATCTCGTGCCCACCGCTATCGACGCCTATGCACAGGCACTGCGTGAATTCTTGGCGGCCGTGGGCGTCGAACAGGCCGTCGTGGTCGGGCATTCCATGGGCGGCACCGTCGCGGCGCGGCTCGCCGCGCAGCATCCCGAGTTGGTGTCGAGGCTCGTCCTGTCCTGCTCGCACCCCGGTTATGCCGCGCCCGAAACGACGCCGATGCCGCCGAAATTCGAGCAGCGCATGCGCGAACTCACCCAACTCGGCCGCGCCGCCTATGGCGAAGCGCGCGCCAAGGATCTCCTGCCGATGCCGGTCCCGGCCGCCATCCGGGCCTATGCGGCCGAGGTCGCCGCCGAGACCGAGCCAGAAGGACTCAGGCGTGCGACCCGAATGCTGCAGCTCGCCGACAACCGGGCGCTGCTGCCCGCTTTGCACATGCCGCTCCTGGTCCTCACCGGCGAAATCGACACCACCGTCATGCCGGCGCTCAAGGCCGACCTGCTGCGCCTGACCGC
Organism: Astrobacterium formosum; assembly: GCA_030848545.1. GTDB lineage: Bacteria > Pseudomonadota > Alphaproteobacteria > Rhizobiales > Xanthobacteraceae > Astrobacterium > Astrobacterium formosum. Next base: position 129,921 of record JAVDCA010000018.1, on the reverse strand, counting down.
GCAGGCCCGGCATATCGAGATGCCAGGCGTCGCCCACGCGCCCTATTTCCAGGTGCCGGGCGTCTACAACGACCGGATCGACGACTTCCTGTCGGACAAGTGACTTCGTACCACAAAAGCTCATTCGGGGGATTTTTGAAATGCTGGGCCTTCTGATCGGTCTCGTGATCACCGCCATCGCGGCGACGCTGATCCTCAAGAACTACCAGCCGCAGACGGTGCTGCTGGTGGCCGGACTGGTGCTCTTGGGCCTGACGGTCGTGCTCTTCCCCGACAGTTCGATCCTCTATCAGAAGGCGAAGTCGGTCGGCTGGAAAGGCTTCGACATCTTCGCCTTCGTCAAGAACTCGCTGAGCACCCAGATCGCAGGCATCGGCCTCATCATCATGTCGGCGGCGGCGTTCGCCGATTACATGGACCACATCGGCGCCACCGGCACGATGGTGCGCATCTGCATCAAGCCGCTCAAATACATCAAGGCGCCCTACCTCATCCTCGCCATGGGATACGTGCTCGGCCAGCTTCTCCACGTCGCCATTCCGAGCGCCGCCGGGCTCGCCATGCTGCTGCTCGTCACGTTCTTCCCGATGCTGGTCTCGCTCGGTATCAGCAAGCCGGCGGCTGCGGCGATGATCGGCCTGACCGCCTTCATGGATCTCGGGCCGGCGGTCGGCACCGCCAACCTCGCCGCCAAGACGGCCGGCATGCCGGCAGCGATCTATTTCGTCCATCACCAGATTCCCGTCGCCGTCTGGGTCATTCCGGTGGTGGCGGTGCTGATCTATTTCACCGCCCGCCACTTCGATCGCGCTGCCGGCACCGGGACGTTCTCCGCCGCGCCGGCGACGGCCGAGAAGGGGCGGCCGGTGGACGAGGCGCCCACGTTCTACGCCCTGCTGCCGCTGGTGCCGATCGTGCTCGTGCTCGTCTTCAGCCCGCTGCTGGTGAATTGGATCGCGATCGACGTCGTCACCGCCATGATCCTCGGCTCGGTGATCGGGCTCGCCTGCGAACTCGCCATCAGGCGCGACGTCAAGGTGGTGTTCAAGGGCTTCCAGGTGTTCTTCAACAGCATTGGAGCGGCGTTCGCCAGTATCGTGTCGCTGCTCGTTTGCGCCGACGTGTTCGCTCAAGGCCTGCAGGCGATCGGCGCGGTCGGCTACATGATCGACTCGGTGCGCAACGCCGGCTTCGGCGTCAACGTCATGGCGGTGGTCATGACCCTGATGGTCGGAGCGACCGGCATGATCACCGGCTCCGGCGTCGCCGCCTTCTTCGCCTTTTCGGGGCTCGCGCCGACCATCGCGACCAAGTTTGGCGTCGGCGCCATCACCATGGTGCTGCCCATGCAGCTCATGGCCGGCATGGGACGGGCGATCTCGCCGGTCGCCGGCGTTATCATCGCGGTCAGCAAGGCGGGCGAATGCTCGCCATTCGAGATCGTGCGTCGCACCATGATCCCGGCCTTGGCCGGCATGGCAACCATGCTGCTGGCGAACTATCTGCTCAACGGGTGAGCGATGGCGCTGCGGTTGGAGTGATGCGGATGCGAACAGGCCCGGCTGGTCCCTCTCCCCGTTTGGGGAATGTCGAGGCCACCCGCCGGTGCCATCGAAGGTTTCAGGCCGTGGGCGACAAGCTGCTCGAGCAGGGCGTCGACGTGATCGGCACTTCACCCGCGAGTTCCGCCAGTTCATCGCAGAAGAGACGAACCGTCTGTCCGCCATCATCAAGGCCCAGTCCACTCGCATGGAGTGACGCCGGTGGTCGGCCGGGGGCGTTTCGTCTGCCGGGAGAAGGATGCCGAAAGCCCCGACGCGGGAAGGCGAGACCGGTCTTTGACCGCCTTGACGATCGCCTGTGCAGGGATGGCGGCGCACCGGAGAACATCGATCCGAGAGCATTGGAAGTAATGGGAGACGTCCCGACCCGGGCACATCCAGAGGAGATTTGCTTGCACGTTTCGACGACGCCTGCTCCGGTTCCGGGGGGACCCATATGAAGCCTCGCTCCGCGATAGGTCTCCGTCATTTTCGCACCTTCCTGGAAATCACCCGCCACGACAATCTCGTCAAGGCTTCGGAGGCGCTGAACATCGCGCATTCCGCGGTGTACAGAACACTCCAGGAGCTCGAATACGAATTCGGCACCCCTCTGATCGAGAGGGGGCACAAGTCCATCGTCCTGACGACGGCCGGAAAAACCTTGCGCGACCGCGCCACCGGCGCGCTCGCGAGTTTTGCGGACGCGATACTCGCCGTCCGGAGCGCGAAGATGAAGCAAGACGAGTTACGGGTCGGCACGTCGCCGACGGCGGCCGGACTGCTGCTGCCCACCGCCGTCGCGCGAATGCTGGGCGAAACCGGCCTGGTGCGCGTACAGATCTGCTCGGGAAATTTCCGGACCCTCGCCGCGGAGCTGCGGATGGGAGACCTTGATATGATTGTCGGTCGCCTGCCCAGCCACGACATGACCGGCCTTTTCTTCGAGAAACTGTACGAAGAAGAGATCGTTGCCGTATGCCGCGCCGGACATCCGCTCGCGGTAAGTCAACCGCTCGCGCTGGACTCGTTCGGACAATTCCCGCTGATCGTTCCTCCGCGCGATTATCCTCTTCGGTCTTCGGTCGAGGACTATTTCCGGGCCGAAGGAGTGGACCCGCCCACCTGCATCGAATCGACGAGCGATATCTTTTCGCGGGCTTACGTGGCTAGATTCGACGCCGTCTGGTTCGCGCCTCCGGGCGCCATTGCCCTCGATCTCGAAGCCGGCCTGATGGCCAAATTGCCGCTGCACAGTAACCTGTTTGTCAGGCCGGTTGGGGTGACAACCTGCGACACACATCGCGTGCGGCAATGCGGCAAGCTGTTCGTGAGAATCCTCGCGGAGGTGAGTGCCGATCTCAACCGCCAGCGAAGACCGAATTCTCGGGCGGCGGCAAATGCCCGCGCCGACGGTCCGCCGCGCAGCATTGCGGAGTGAATATCCTACGCTCCTTCCACGATGGCAGGATCGATTCCATCGACCGAACAGCGCGGCTCCACCGGGAGCGCCGCCGCGGCGTGCTGGTTTCGGGCGCTGCCATGAAGAATGCCTGCCATAGCGAATCCTCCCGCTCACCGGCCAAGATGCGCCCTGCCTCTCCGGGACTGAACACCTAGACTAATTTCGAGGGCTGCGCTGTTGCCGTACGGCCACGCGTCACGACGGGCGCTTCAAATTTATCGAAGAATATTTCCTGAGGTTTGCAATTTGGGACGCGCGATCGAGCCCTAATCTCCATTGGGGCTCAGGGGACCTTCAGGGGCGTGATTCACGCAGGACGGAACCCGCCCACGAGAGAATCTGGAGGTTCATCATGATGTCGATTAAGTATCTTCTTTTCGGATCGGCGGCGGGGCTTCTCACGGTAGCGTACGCTCAGGCCGCCGACCTTCCAGCGAAGGCCAAGCCAGCCGAATACGTCAAGGTCTGCAGCGTCTACGGAGCCGGCTTTTTCTATATTCCCGGCACCGACACTTGCGTGAAGATCGGCGGTATGGTCCGTGCCGACTACGCGGTCAATGCCTCCGGCAGCCACGGCCAATACTGGAAACTGTCCGCGGGTAGTCAAAACAACCGTGCGACAAACGACTTTCAAACGCGCGCCCGCACGCAAATTTCGTTCGACGTTCGTACCCAGACCGAGTACGGCACGTTGCGCTCGTTCTCGCGGCTCGGCATGCAATACACGTCGACCGACGGCACCGACGCTAACGGCGAGATCTACTTCGATCGCGCTTTCATCCAGATGGCCGGCTTCACGTTCGGCAAGGCGCTGTCGTTCTTCGACGCCTATTCCGGCAACTACGCTTCCTATCAGGTCCTGATCGGCGCCAGCGCCACCCCCAATGGCCAGAACGTCGCGGCTTATACAGCGTCGTTCGGAAACGGCTTCAGTGCCACGATCGCCATCGAAGATGCATCGCACCGCCGCGGCAATGGCATCTATTCGGCGGACGACGGATTTGTAACTCCGGGCGGCAAGTTCACATCCCGCTATGGCGGTCAGCAGGTCCCGGACATCGTCGGCAACCTGCGTATCGGTCAGTCTTGGGGCTCGGCACAGCTGTCGGTCGCAACGCGTCAGGTGCGCGCAACCTATTATGCAGATGCTGGTGGCCTTTACCTGGAAGGCAACGGCTCTCCATCGGACAAGTGGGGCTTCGCCGTCCAGGGTGCCGCCCAGTTCAAGCTGCCGTGGGCCGTGGCTGACCGGTTCACCGTCCAGGGCATTTATACCGAGGGCATGAACTTCTATGCCTTGGGCAAGACGAACCAGTCCTTCGGCATCTACGAGGGTTCGACCGTGTTCGATGGCTTCGCTCCGGACGCGATTTATACCGCCGGGTCGAGTCTCAATTTGACCAAGGTGTATGGCTTCAATGCCGGTCTTGAGCACCACTGGACGCCGGCCCTGCGCACTTCGGTGTTCGGTGCCTATGTCAACATCGACTTCAACGACGCCGCAACCACCTCGATCTGCGGCAACATGACGAACTGCAATCCGGATTGGAACATGTACCTGGCCGGCACGCGGACGATGTGGAGCCCGGTCAAGAACCTCGATGTGGGCCTCGAACTGGTCTACTCGAAATTCGAGACCAGCCAGAGCGGCGCGGTCTATGCCGGCTTGGCACCAGGTAACGGCAAGCCTAAGGGCGATTACGAGGCGAAGGACCAGGACGTGTTTTCCGGCATGATCCGTGTGCAGCGGAATTTCTGGCCCTGATCATGTGATGGGTGAGGCGTAGACTTCGGATATCACCTCACACCATCACCATGAGGAGGATGACCTGCCGACCACGCGGGTCATCCTCCTCGATCTCGCCCGAGCCCTAAAAAAGGTGCTCTGAGCCCAAACTTTGAACCGCCAGAGGTTGGATTTTTCCGGCTCTATTAATGGTGGCGGGCTGGCTGAGCCATTATCCAGCGCGGGGGCGAGATTCCTCACCGGGGTCTAGACGGTCCGCTCGCCAATCTGCCACATCTTCCGGTCGGCATTGCCGCTGGTGGCGCTTCTGCAGATCGGATTGAAGGCGGTGTCCTTACCGAAGTGAAGCCGCCAAGCCAGATGAAGCCGCGATCGAAGCAGAAGCCGTCGTTGATCGCGCGGCTTCCGACTGCCTCGCAGCCGCCTTAACCTGGCGCCCATGACCCCGACCCTCTCCCCGCTGGGGAGAGGGAGCGCGCCGATTTCGGCTCGGGGCCGTACTTCCAACACGCCGCGTCAGTTGCGGCTCTTGTCCACCAGCGCGCGCTGCTTGATCCACGGCATCATGGCGCGCAGCTTTTCGCCGACCTGCTCGGCCGGGTGCTGGGCGAGCTTGGCGCGGGTCGCCTTGAACGAGGTCTGGTTGACCTTGTTCTCCAGCATCCAGTCCCTGACGAAGCGGCCGGACTGGATGTCCTCGAGCACCTTCTTCATCTCCGCCTTGACGGCCGACGGGATGACGCGCGGACCACTGACGTATTCGCCGTATTCGGCGGTGTTGGACACCGAATAGTTCATGTTGGCGATGCCGCCCTCGTAAATAAGGTCGACGATCAGCTTCATCTCGTGGATGCACTCGAAATAGGCCATCTCGGGCGCATAGCCGGCTTCCACCAGGGTCTCGAAGCCCGCCTTCATGAGTTCGACGACGCCGCCGCACAGCACGGCCTGCTCGCCGAACAGGTCGGTCTCGCACTCCTCCTTGAAGGTCGTCTCGATGATGCCGGCGCGGCCGCCGCCGATGGCGGCGCCGTACGAGAGGGCGAGGTCATGGGCGTTGCCGGAGGCGTCCTTGTGGATCGCCAGCAGGCACGGCACGCCGGCGCCGCGCTGATACTCGGAACGCACCGTGTGGCCCGGCCCCTTGGGGGCGATCATCATGACGTCGATGTCGGCGCGCGGCTCGATCAGGTTGAAATGGACGTTGAGGCCGTGCGCGAACATGATCGCGGCGCCCTGCTTCAGGTTGGCGTGGATGTGATCGTAGTAGATGTCGGCCTGCAGCTCGTCGGGGGTGAGCATCATCATGATGTCGGCCCACTTGGCGGCCTCCGCGACCTCCATCACCTTGAGCTTCTCGCCCTCGGCCTTCTTGATGCCGGCCGAGCCCTTGCGCAGCGCCACCACCACTTCCTTGACGCCCGAATCGCGCAGGTTGAGGGCGTGGGCATGCCCCTGGCTGCCATAGCCTATGACGGCGATCTTCTTGCCCTTGATCAGGTTCAGATCAGCGTCGCGATCGTAATAGACACGCATGTTCTCACTCCTTTGAGCGTGGTTCGTGTAGGGGAAACTCAGGTCAGATGGGAACGGGGATTCGGAACAGGCTCGCCAGCATGCCGCGGACCGCGGCGAGGGTGTCGCCGCCGACGCTGCCGGCGCGGCGCGCATGGCGCGCCCGTGGATCGATAGCACGGATCTGATCGACGAGGACCGCGCCTTCGATTCGGCCCACGGGAGGGATATCGATCTTGAACCCCCATGCGGAGGCGGTGCGAGTGATCGGGCACACGACGATCAGCGACGAAATTTCGTTGTAAGAGCGGGGTGAGACGACGAGGGCGGGACGGCGGCCGGCCTGCTCGTGCCCGAACGGAGGCCCGAACTCGAACCAGACGAGGTCGCCGGCTTCGAGCGTGGTGGCGACGTCATTTGCCACCTTTCTTCTCCTCGTCCTTCACCCAGGCATTCCATTCCTCGTCGGTGGGCGCGATGTCGCTCCAGTCGTCCTGCGGCCACTCGGTCGCAAGAATGCCCCAGTCTTCCAATGGCGGCGGCTTCTGGCCGGGCTTGATCTGCGACAGCAGGTCTTCGAGCCGGTAGTGCGGAATACGCGGCGTCTCGGCGGTCTCGATGCGCAACTGGCTGCCCTGCTTGTCGATATCGACTTCGCGGCCAGGGGCGAGCCCGAGCTCGTCGGCGAGCCGCTTGGGCAGCCGAACCGCGACGCTGTTGCCCCATTTGGCGATCTTGACCTTCATGAAGGCTCCTTCGGATATACAATGTATATCCGAAGACCTCTCCCGTCCAGCAGCTCTTCCCCGTCTCATACCGACGGCCGCCGAATTCGACCCTTCATTGCGAGGAGCGAAACGACGAAGCAATCCAGGGGCCCCAAAGAAAAGGCTGGATTGCTTCGCTTCGCTCGCAATGACGGCGGATGTGACATCGGTCTCGATCCAACAACGCTCCGCCTCACATGCCTTCCGGCCCGCGGGCGATGGCGACGACGCCGGTGCGGGACACTTCGACCAGGCCGATCGGGATCATCAGGTTGACGAACTGGTCGATCTTGTCGGTCGCGCCGGTGATCTCGAACACGAAGCTCTCGATCGAGGCGTCGATGACGCGGGCCCGGAACGCATCGGCGAGGCGAAGCGCCTCGACGCGGTGGTCGCCCTTGCCGCGCACCTTGACCATGGCGAGCTCGCGCTGGATCGAGGGACCGTTGACCGTCATGTCGACGACGCGATGGACCGGCACCTGACGGTCAAGCTGGTTCTTGATCTGCTCGATCACCATGGGGGTGCCGGTGGTCACGATGGTGATGCGCGAGAGATGCCGCTCGTGCTCGGTCTCCGACACGGTCAGGCTCTCGATGTTGTAGCCGCGGCCCGAGAACAGGCCGATGACGCGGGCGAGGACGCCCGGCTCGTTGTCGACGATTACCGACAGCGTGTGGGATTCGGCCGCCTGCGAAGCAGGTGCGGCGGGATAATGGGTGGCACTCGTGGGCGTGAGGGAGTTCATGGGGAATGTCCTTGCGGCGAAAGCGGGTCTGCTCGGAATCGTCATCCCGGGGTGCGGCCGCCGCGAGCCCGGAACCCATACCTACGATCCCATCGAATGCCGACGAACAGGCGTTGGGGAGCCGGCTCGGCCCCTCGGGCCGCCCCGGAGCGACGGCATTCCACGGGAGCAGCGTTCGGCATCTGCTACACCAGCATCTTGCCTTCCTCGGTGACGGCGTCTTCGAGCTTCCCGACGGTGTCGCCCAAGAGCATTTCGTTGTGGGCGCGACCGGATGGGATCATCGGGAAGCAGTTTTCCGTCTGGTCGACGACGCAGTCGAAGATCACCGGCCGGTCGATGTCGATCATCTCCTTGATGGCGCGGTCGAGATCGCCCGGCTTTTCGCAGCGGATACCGACCGCGTGATAGGCTTCGGCGAGCTTGACGAAGTCCGGCAGCGCCGCTGAATAGCTCTCGGAATAACGGCCGCCGTGCAGCAGCTCCTGCCACTGGCGCACCATGCCCATGTAGGAGTTGTTGAGAATGAATATCTTGATGGGCAGGCGGTACTGCACCGCCGTCGACATCTCCTGCATGGTCATCAGCACCGACGCCTCGCCGGCGATGTCGATGACGAGCGACGTCGGATGGGCGAGTTGGACGCCGACCGATGCCGGTAGGCCGTAGCCCATGGTGCCGAGCCCGCCGGAGGTCATCCAGCGATTGGGTTCCTGGAAGTGATAGAACTGCGCCGCCCACATCTGGTGCTGGCCGACTTCGGTGGTGATGTAGACATCGCGATCCTTGGTCGCCTCGTAGAGGCGTTGGATGGCGTATTGCGGCTTGATGATCTCGTTCGAGGGGCGATACGAGAGCGACTTGCGGCCACGCCACTTTTCGATCTGCTTCCACCAGCGATCCAGCGACGTCTTGTCGGCCTGCGCGGTGTTCGAACGCCACAGCCGCACCATCTCGCCGAGCACGTTGGCGCAGTCGCCGACGATGCCAAGGTCGACCTTGACGTTCTTGTTGATGGAGGACGGATCGATGTCGATGTGGATCTTGCGCGAGTCCGGCGCGAAGGCGTCGAGCCGGCCGGTGATGCGGTCGTCGAAGCGTGCCCCGATGCAGATCATGAGATCGCAATCGTGCATGGCGAGGTTGGCCTCGTAGGTGCCGTGCATGCCGAGCATGCCGAGCCATTGCGGATCGGCCGCCGGGAAAGCGCCGAGGCCGAGCAGCGTCGAGGTGATCGGGAAGCCCGTCAACTTGACCAGGTCGCGCAGGTGATGACAGGCGTCGGGGCCTGCATTGATGACGCCGCCGCCCGTATAGAAGACCGGCCGCTTGGCGTGACGCATCATTTCGGCCGCCGCCTTGATCTTCTCGGGGTCGCCCTCGACCTTGGGTTTGTAGCCCTTGTGCGGCAGATCCTTGGGCTTGAAGTAGAGCCCCTTGGCGAACTGGATGTCCTTGGGGATGTCGATCACCACCGGACCGGGCCGGCCGCTCGCCGCGATCTGGAAAGCCTCGTGCAGGACCCGCGGCAAATCTTCGATCTTCTTGACCAGGTAGTTGTACTTCGTGCACGGCCGGGTGATGCCGACGGTGTCGCACTCCTGGAAGGCGTCGTTGCCGATCAGATGGGTCGGCACCTGGCCGGTGATGCACACGATCGGAACGGAGTCACACAGGGCGTCGGTCAGTCCCGTCACTGCGTTGGTGGCCCCGGGCCCGGACGTCACCAGCACGCAACCGACTTTGCCGGTCGAGCGCGCATAGCCCTCAGCCGCGTGGACAGCACCCTGCTCGTGACGCACCAGGATGTGACGCACCTTGTCCTGCTGGAACAGAGCGTCGTAGATCGGCAGGACTGAGCCGCCCGGATAGCCGAAGAGATGCTCGACCCCCTGGTCGGCGAGCGCCGCGATCACCATTTCGGCGCCAGTCATTTCACGTGTCATCGTCCAACTCCACTTCGCGACCGTTTCCTCGGGGCATGTCCTGTCCGGCATCCGCTTGGCCGTTCGGGGATCGTGCTCCGGAGAATCAAAAAGGGGCCCGAGGCCCCTGTTTTCCGCGCATCGCCATTTCATCCCGGACGGGGTCAACCGTCCGTGGCGATGCGCCTCCTAATTACGAGAACAAAATTGCGCAATTTGGTCACCCACAAGCATATCGTTGCGCGGCTTATGCCGGGCCGGCATTCCGAAGTCAAGGCAAAACTTGAAGCCAGCCCCGCAGAAGCCCGAAAAAGCCTAGCATAAGGGGGCCTTTTGTGCATCCCGGCCGTTGCCGAAACGACCATGTGCCGCGGGGGTCATCCCGGCGCGCGACCGGCGTGCTAGGCTGGCCCAACGACATACCGCCGGAGCCTGCCCGTGACCGCCGTCCAAACCACTAATTCTGCCGACACGGCAACCGCCCGCGTGTCGGCGCGCGCGCTCCTCCTGGGCGAGCGCATCGACACCGCCGGGCTCGAGCGCAGCGACGTCATCGCCACCCTCCCCCTCACCTTCCGGGTCGGCGACGGCGCCGCGACCCTGTTCCGCTACGGCGTCGCCGTCCTCATCGGCCTTTCGCCCCTGCAGGAGGACGAGGTGGTGCGCAGCCTCAAGGCCCGAGTCATCGGGCCGCTGGCGCCGGTCGACGAGGCGACCACCATCGAGATCAACGGCACCAAGGAGGACCAGATCGCCCCCGGGGGGCCCATCAGCGTGCGCGACCTGTCGCCCCAGCGCCTCCTGGTGATCGCCGACGCGCTCGCCAAGAACGTGACGCTGGCGCGTGACGAGCGCGAGATCGCGCGCGTGTTCGAAGTGATCGAGCCGTTCGCCGCCGGACTCGCCCGCACCGGCAAGTCGCCCGCCGGTCGCCGGCACATGCTGCGCACCATCGGGCAAGCGCTTTTGGTGCATCACCGCATGACCGGCCGCGTCGAGGTGGAGGACAAGCCCGACGTCCTGTGGGACCATCCGCATCTGGAGCGCCTCTACACCCGCCTCGCCGATGAATACGAACTCAAGGAGCGCGCCGACGCGATCTCGCGCAAGCTCGAGGTCATCAGCGACACCGCCCAGGCCCTGATCGACATCACCGACACCGAACGCAGCGTACGCCTGGAGGCGACGATCGTCCTGCTGATCGTCATCGAGGTGGTGTTCTCGGTCTACGACTTGTTCTTCCGGGTGGTGAAGTGAAGCTGCGGCTAAGGCGGCCGCACGTTCCGTCTGCTCCCTCCCCCGCTTGCGGGGGAGGGCTGGGGTGGGGGCCTACCGTGCCCTCCTCCGACCCCACCCGGCGCCTTCGGCGCCACCCTCCCCTTTCAAGGGAGGGATGCACGCGCTCCGGGGATCGTGATCACAGTTGAACGCCGCCGGAACGAAAAATGCTCGCGGTGGGGCGTGCGTTCATCTACCTCGATGGCGTCACTGGACCGATACCCCATGCCCTTCCTGCGTGAACGCTCCGGCCGCTGGTCGCCGATCAAAGTCGCCGCTTTCGCACTCGCGGTTGCGCCGGCCCTGTGGCTCGCCTACCGGACCGCGACCGGGGACCTGGGCGGGCGGCCGATCGACGAGGCGCTGCACTTCGCCGGCGACTGGACGGTGCGGCTGCTGCTCATTTCCCTCGCCATCACGCCGGCGCGGCGCATCTTCGCACTGCCGTCGCTGATCCTCGCCCGGCGTACCATCGGGGTCGCTGCCTTCGCCTACGTGATGCTGCACCTTTCGCTCTACGTGGTGCAGGAGAAATTCGACCTCGCCAAGGTGGCGAGCGAAATCGTGCTGCGAATCTATCTCACCATCGGCATCGTGGCGCTTCTCGGCCTCGCGGCGCTCGCCGCCACCTCCACCGACGCCATGGTGAAGCGGCTGGGCGGAGCGCGATGGCAGGCGCTGCACCGCATCGTCTACGTCCTCGCCGTCATGGCGATCGCCCATTTCCTCATGCAGACCAAGCTCGACGTCACCCAGTCCATCATGATGGCGGGCTTTTTGTTCTGGCTTCTGACTTACCGGCTCGGCCATCGCTTCATCGGCGACATGGGCCCGTGGCGGCTCGCGGCGCTCGCGATTCTTTCGGCCGTCGCGACCGCGCTCGGCGAAGCGGCCTGGTATGGCCTGACCACGGGCATCGACGCGCGCCGCGTCCTCGCCGCCAATCTCGACGTCGCCTTCGGGCTGCGGCCGGCCCTGTGGGTGCTGGCGGTCGGAGTTGTGATCGTCGTGGCGGCCGCGATCCGCGCCGTCACGGCGACGAAGACCACGCGCTCAGCACGTTCTCCAGCGCCGCGTCCGGTTCGAGCTGCGGCCAGTCAGCGAGCTGGTGGCGAAACCAGGTGAACTGGCGCTTGGCGTAGTGCCGTGTGTCGGCGCGGGCCTTGTCGGCGGCTTCGTCGAGCGATAGTTCGCCGGCGAGATGCCGGATCAGCCACGGCACGCCATGCGCCTTCATGGCGGGCAGTAGCGGATCGAGCTTGCGCGCCGCGAAGGCCCGAACCTCGTCGAGGGCTCCGGCCTCCAGCATGACGGAGAAACGCCCATCGATGCGCCGGTAGAGCTCGGCGCGGTCGGGCGCGAGAAAGACGCGCACCACCCGGGCGGAATCGAGGAGCGGCGGCAGGCCTTGCTGGTGCCAGTCCACGAGCGGCCGGCCGGTCGAGAGCACCACCTCCAGGGCACGGGCGATGCGGACGCGGTCATTGGGCGAAAGCCGTTCCGCCGCCGCCGGGTCATGGCGGGCGAGCTCGGCATGGAGAACGGCCGGCCCATGGGCGTCGAGGCGCGCGCGCACGTCCACCCGGATATCGGCATCGACCGGCGGCACGGCGGCGAGGCCTGAGGTCAGAGTCTTGAAGTAGAGCCCGGTGCCGCCCGCGAAGATCGGCACCAACCGGCGGGCAGCGGCGTCATCCAACGCGGCGCGCGCATCGGCGAGCCAGCGCCCGACCGAGTAGTTCTCGGCCCCGTCCACATGGCCGTAGAGGAGGTGCGGCACCCGCGCCTCTTCCTCGCGCGTCGGCCGGGCCGTGATGACGCGCAGGTCGCCGTAGACCTGCATGGAATCGGCATTGATGACAGTGCCGCCGAGGCGCTCGGCGAGTTGAAGCGCCAGCCCCGACTTGCCACTGGCGGTCGGTCCGGCAATCAGGATGGCGGCGGGCTGGCCCATGGCAGTGACGTAGAGCACTGCGACCATCCAAGGCAACTTCGGGATGCGACGATCCAATGTCGGAGTTCAGTGGCAGAACCGGGGCCTCGCTCTGTTCCCGCCCCCACAACTGCCGGCCCGAGGCCCCGGTTCTGCAACGCATCATTCGCAAAAGCTCATGCTGCGTTGCGCCCCGAGGCACGATGCCCCGCAATCCCCTCGACGATCCGGCCGCTACGGCCCGGTCGGCCCGAAGCGCTCGGTGCGGATCAACCGGCGGTCGTGGCCGAGCGTCACCAGGGTGCGGGCGGCGGATTCGACCAGGCTCGTGGGGCCGCAGATGTAGACGAACGGCCGCTGGGACGGCGGAAAGGAAAGGCGCGCCAGCATCTCGGCGTCGATGCGCCGGCTCTCGCCGGTCCAGTCCGCCGGCCGGGCGCGGGTGAGGACATGCACCACGTCGAGGCCGTCGCCGGCGGCCGCAAGGCGGGCGAGCTCGTCGCGATAGATGATGTCCTCGTGGCTGCGCGACGAATAGATGAGCCGCGCCGGCATGCTGGCGCCGACGGCGGCGCGGTGGCGCAGCATGGCCATCAGGGGCGCGATGCCGGAGCCGCCAGCGACGAGCATCAAGGGCCCGCCGCTCGCCACCGACCAGACGAAGTAGCCCCCGATCGGCCCGCGCAGCTCGAAACGGTCGCCGGGCACAACCTCGCTCGCCAGATAAGGCGACACCTCGCCGGTGGCGATGCGCTCGACCGTGATGGCGACCATCGGCGCCTCCGGGGCCGACGCGATGGAATAGCTGCGCTGGGCCGCATAGCCGTCTTCGCCGGTCAGGCGCACGTCGATGTGCTGGCCCGGCCGGTGGCCCGGCCAGCCGGGCACGTCGAGCACGAGCGTGCGCACGCGCGGCGTCTCGTCGATGATTTCACGCACTTCGGCGATACGCCAGGCGAGCCGCGGCGCCGCGACCTCAATCGCCGTCATAGCGCTGTTCCCGCCACGGATCGCCGTACATGTGGTAACCGTTCTCCTCCCAGAAACCGGGCTGGTCCTCGGGAATGAACTGCAGACGGCGAATCCATTTGGCGCTCTTCCAGAAATAGAGATGCGGCACGAGGAGCCGCGCCGGCCCGCCATGCTCGGGGTCGAGCGGCTCGTCGTCGAAATGGGTCGCCACCATGGCTTTGCCATCGACGAGGTCGGCCACCGGCATATTGGTGGTGTAGCCGCCTTCGCAATGGGCCATCACGAAAGCGTCGGGAGCCTCGGAGAGACCGGCGGCGGCGAGGAGGTCGTCGATGGTCACGCCGCGCCAGCGGGTGTCGAGCTTCGACCAGGTGGTCACGCAATGGATGTCGACGGTGATCTCCGTCTGCGGCAAGGCGTTGAACTCGGCCCATGTCCACTCGGCGAACGGGCTCGCGCCGTCGTCGAGGCCGAAACGCCAGCTGGCGAGGTCCGCCTCCGGGGTTGGACCGGCGGACAGGACCGGGAAGTCGGAGACGAGGTGCTGGCCGGGAGGGACGCGATCGCGCGTTCCCGGCGGCCGCTGGCGGGCCCGGAAGCCGCGCGAGATCGGGGGTTCGTTCATCGGGGGTCTTTCGTTCGTTCGCCCAGGCCGCCGGCACGGCCGCACCATGGGGTAGCACGATGTGGGAAGATAGCCAAAAGCGCCCGTCATGACGATTGCGCCTTAGGTCCAATGGCCGGTTCCGGGCGCCATTGAACCGGCCGCCGCCGCGGACTACACCTGCGGCCGACCACCCGGACACGCGCTTTTCGGAGAATTCACGTGCATCTGATCGAGCCATTTCGCGCCCTGCGGCCGGCGCCCGGCCGCGCCGCTGAGGTTCTGGCGCCGCCCTACGATGTTCTCTCCAGCGCCGAGGCGCGCGCGCGCGCCGCCGGCAGGCCGTGGAGCTTCCTGCACGTCTCCAAGCCGGAGATCGACCTCGACCCCGGCATCGATCCCTATGCGGACGCCGTCTACGCCAAGGCGGCCGAAAACCTCGCCCGCATGGTCGAGGCCGGCGTCATGATCCGCGACGAGACGCCCTGCTACTATGTCTATCGCCTGCATTGGCGCGACCGCGTCCAGACCGGGCTTGCCGCCGCGGCCTCCGTCGCCGACTACGATACGAACCGCATCCGCAAGCACGAACTGACCGCGCCCGTGAAGGAGGACGACCGGGTCCGGCAGATCGAAGCCGTCAACGCCCAGACCGGGCCGGTGATGATCGCCTATGGGGACGCGCCCGCGATCGATGCCCTCCTGGCCAAGGCGGCGTCCGGCACGGCGGACGTCGACGTCACCGCCGACGACGGCGTGCGTCACCAGTGCTGGGTGGTGCGCGACGAAGCCAGCATCACGGCGCTGACCGGCGCCTTCGACGCCCTGCCGGCGATCTACATCGCCGACGGCCATCATCGCTCGGCAGCGGCCTCGCGCATCGCCAAAGCGCGCGCCGAGACGCGCGATGGCGAAGGCTCGCATCGGCGTTTCCTGGCGGTCATCTTTCCCCATCACGAGATGACCATCCTGGATTACAACCGCGTCCTCAAGGACTTGAACGGCCGCACCGCCGAGGGCCTTCTGCGCGAACTGGGCGACAAGTTCGACGTCAACGGAGCCAAGGGCGAGGTACGTCCTGCGGCCGCCAACGAGTTCGGCCTTTACGTCGCCGGCCGCTGGTACCGGCTCGTGCTGCGGCACGACCTCGTGCCGGCCGATGATCCGATCGGCCGCCTGCCCATCACGCTTTTGACCAGGAACGTGATCGAGCCCATTTTCGGCATCACCGACCAGCGCAAGGACAAACGCATCGACTTCGTCGGCGGCGGCCGGGGCTTGGCCGAACTGGCGCGCCGGGTCGACTCGGGCGAGATGGCGGCGGCCTTTGCGCTCTACCCGACCCAGATGGACGACCTGATGGCGGTCGCCGACGCCGGCGCGATCATGCCGCCCAAGTCGACCTGGTTCGAGCCCAAGCTCGCCGACGGCATGGTCAGCCACGTGCTGGATTGATTTTAAAATGGCCGCCCCTCGGCTCGCTCCCCTCGCCGGGAAGGAGCCGAGGGCCGGCCTCGCGGCCCGATCGAATGCCGATCGGCCGCGTCTCATGGGAGGCGTAGAGATGAGCAGAGTGCTCAGCACTCAATTCGTCGGCCAGGCAATCCTGATAAAGGGCATTCTGAACACACTTCTCGGGATCCTGCATATCTTAGGAACATTCACGTTTCAGGCCAGCAGGATCGCGGGACAGGGAAGCGACGCGTTTCGACGCGACTACCTGATCTGGTTCAGTGGCGTCGGCGGCTTCATCGTCTTCATGGGACTGGTCGACATTCTCTGTTACAAGAGCTTGAAAGCGAACATGAACTTCGCTTGGCGGATCGCCGTCCTGTGTGCCGTGTCCACCACGCTCTTGGGCCTCTACGGCACGATTTCATTCGGCATGTCTCCGCCCGTCCAACTCTTGCTGACCGGATGTGCGGGGCTCCTCGTTCTCGTTCTTTCCAGACGAGAATTTGCAGATCGCTGAACCGCGCTTTGAGCAATGGCCTGATGGATACGAATTGTTGACGCCACTAAAGAAATGCCCGGCGTGAAGCCGGGCATTTCATCGTTACCGCAGCGACGCGTCGGCGCGCCCTACTGCAGGCTCAGCGCCACAAAGCGCAATTCGCCTTCCGCATTGGCGATCAGCAGCAGGGCCGACTTGCGGCCGTCCTTCTTGAGCTGGTCGACGCGCTTCTGCAGGTCGGCCGTGGTGGCGACCGCCTCCTGGGCAACCTCGACGATGACGTCGCCGGCGTTGAGCCGCTTCTCCGCCGCCGGGCTCGAGGAGTCGACGCCGGTGATGACCACGCCCTTGACCGTATCCTTGATCTTGTAGCGCTTGCGCAGGTCGTCGGACATGTTGGCAAGGTTCAGGCCCAGCGTCTTCTGGACGACGGTCTTGTCCTCCTGAACGCTGCCCTTCTTGTCCTTGTCGGTCAGCGCCGCCTGCTTCTCGCCGTCTTCGAGACGGCCGAGCTTGACGGTCTTCTTCTCTTCCTTGCCCTTGCGGACAACCACGACTTCGACGTCCTTGCCGACCGGGGTGTCGGCAACGACGCGCGGCAGGTCGCGCATTTCCTTGATGTCCTTGCCGTCGAAGCGGACGATGACGTCGCCGGCCTCGATGCCGGCGGGCTTGGCCGGTCCCTTTTCGTCGACGCCGGCAACGAGCGCGCCGCGCGCCGGCTTGATGGCGAGGCTCTCGGCGATGTCGTCGGAGACCTGCTGGATGCGCACGCCCAGCCAGCCGCGGCGGGTCTCGCCGTACTGGCGCAGCTGGTCGATGACCGCGACCGCCGTCTTCGACGGCACCGCAAAGCCGATGCCGATGGAGCCGCCCGACGGCGAGATGATCGCCGTGTTGACCCCAACCACTTCGCCGTCGAGATTGAACAGCGGACCGCCGGAATTGCCGCGATTGATGGCGGCGTCAGTCTGGATGTAGTTGTCGTAGGGCCCAGACTGGATGTCGCGATTGCGCGCCGACACGATGCCGGCCGTCACCGTGCCACCGAGGCTGAAGGGATTGCCGATGGCAATCACCCACTCGCCCAGGCGCAGCCGCTCGGAGTCGCCGAACGTCACCGCGGTGAGCGGCTTCTCCGGCTTGACCTTGAGGACTGCGAGGTCGGTCTTGGTATCGCGACCGATGATCTCGGCCTTCAGGCGCGACCCGTCGTTGAGGATGACATTGACCTCGTCGGCCTCGGAGATGACGTGGTTGTTGGTGACCACGATGCCGGACGGATCGATGATGAAACCGGAACCGAGCGAGTTGACCCGCCGTGGGGTATTTCGCTGGCCGGGGGCCTGATTGTCGCCCTGGCCGCGGCGATTCTTGAAGAACTCCTCGAAGAATTCCTCGAATGGCGAACCGGGCGGCAGTTGCGGGACGGCACTGCCGCGGTTGGCGACCGTCTGCGAAGTGGAGATGTTGACGACGGCGTCGATCACCTTCTCGGCCACGTCGGCGACAACTTCGGGGCCGCGCGCATGGGCGGTCGTGGGCAGGAGCGGCGTCGCGAGGCAGACCGCCGTGCCGGCGGCGATGGCCAGGCCGCGCAGGGGACGGACGAGTTCGTTCAGGGCGCCCATAGGGTGACGGTCTCCTCGGGGACGGGTTATCGACATTGGATTGGCCGCAATCATGACGCAAGCCGGGCAGATTGTCCCGGCAGTTAGGAATGGATTAGGGCGGAATAGCGGCTTTGTGACCGGCCCGGGGCATCAAAGCGAGCGTTTTTGCGGGCGAACCCGCTTCCGCGTTGCCACCGGTCGTTTCAGCCGCGCAGCAGCCACACGAAGGCGACACCCAGGAAAGCAGTGCCGAGGCCGACGGTGCGCAACACCGGCTCGGGGGTTTCGGTGATGGCCGTTACGGCGCGCCGCGCGAGGCCCGGAAACGCCGCGAAGACCAATCCTTCGATCACGAAGACGAGACCGAGCGCGACCAGAAAATCCTTCATGGACCCGCCTCGATCGACCTACGCACACCAGGAGCGCAGGCACGTTCCCGCACCGGGAGCGTACCTCAGCACCGGGACCGGCGCCACCAAAACATGCCGGCCGGTCCCGATCACGCGCGTTCTTTTCCTTACCGCGCCGCGGCGGCGGCAGGGGGCGCCGATGTGCCCGCCTCGGTGCGACCACCCCGGCCCATCGGATCCGAGAAATAGCGGAAGAAATCGGAATCCGGCTTGAGCAGCATGCGGGTATCGTTCTGCTTCAGGCCGGCCTCATAGGCCTGCATGGAGCGGTAGAAGGCGAAGAAGTCGGCATCACGGGTGAAGGCCTCCGCGAAGATCCGGTTCCTCTCGGCATCGCCGTCGCCGCGCAGCTGCTCGCCCCGGTTGGTGGCGTCGGCGACCAGAACCGTCACGTCGCGGTCGGCACGGGCGCGGATCTCCTGTGCGCGCTGCGAGCCCTGGGCGCGGAATTCGGCCGCCTCGCGCTGGCGTTCCGTCTGCATGCGCTGGTAGACCGCCTGGCTGTTCTGCTCCGGCAGGTCGGCGCGGCGGATGCGCACGTCGACGACGGAAATGCCGAACTGCTGTGCCTCGCGGTCGAGCTGCTCGCGCACCCGCGCCATCAGCTGGGAGCGATCGTCGCGCACCACGTGGGTGAGCGTCGCCTCGCCGAGCACGCGGCGCAGCGCCGAATTCAGCAAGGTCGACAACTGAGAAGTGGCGCGCTCCGGCGTGCCGATCACCTGGTAGAAGCGTAGCGCGTCGCGGATGCGATAGCGCGCGAAGGCGTCGACCACGAGCCGCTTCTGATCGGAGGCGATCACCTCCTGGGCCGGGTTCTCCAGATCGAGGATGCGCTTGTCGATGTAGATGACGTTGTCGATCAGCGGCACCTTGAAGTTCAGGCCCGGCTCGGTGACGACCCGGACCGGATCGCCGAGGCGCACCACGATCGCCTGGCGGGTCTGGTGGACCGTGAACAGCGACGAATAGCCGACGATCAGGACGATGACCGCGATGACGGCGGCGGCAGCGCCGGTTAATCCCAGTTTCATCGCGTGGCTCCCGCCTGTGGCTGCGCCGCCGGACGGCGCGTGAGTTCGTTGAGCGGCAGATAGGGCACGACGCCCGAGCCGCCGGCAGCGCCGCCGGAATCGAGGATGATCTTGTCGGTGCCGGCGAAGATGCGCTCGATCGTCTCAAGATAGATGCGTTCGCGCGTCACCTGCGGGGCTTTGGTGTACTCTTCGAGCACCTTGGTGAAGCGCGCCGCCTGGCCCTTGGCCTCGGCGACGGTCTGCTCCTTGTAGGCTTCGGCCGCCTGGACGATCTGGGCGACACGGCCGCGCGCCTCGGGCACCACCCGGTTGGCGTAGGTCTGCGCCTCGTTCTGGGCGCGCTCCTGGTCGGCGCGCGACGCCTGGACGTCGCGGAAGGCGTCGATGACCTGGCTGGGCGGATCGACCTTCTGCATCTGCACCTGGAAGATGGTGATGCCGGCGCCGTACTGGTCGAGGGTCTTCTGCATCAGCTCGTGCACGGCGGCTTCGGTGGTCTGCCGGGCGCCGGTGAGGATCGGCTGGATTTCGGAGCGGCCGATCACCTCGCGCATGGCGCTCTCGGCCACCGCCTTCACGGTTCCTTCCGGATTCTGGATATTGAACAGGAAGTCGGCCACCCCTTCGCGCGAGGTCGCCTTGACCCGCCAGAATACCGTGAAGTCGACGTCGACGATGTTCTCGTCGCCGGTCAGCATCAGGCTTTCCTCCGGCACGTCGCGGGTGGTGGTGCCGCGGCGCATGTCGTCGACGAGGCGCATGCCGATATGGATCGGATTGTTGGTCGTCACCTTGGGGGTGAGCACCGTCTCGACCGGATAGGGCAGATGGTAGTTGAGGCCGGGATTGACCGTGCGGACATGCTGGCCGAAGCGCAGCACGACGCCGAGTTCGTCCGGTTGCACCCGGAAGAAGCCTGACGCCCCCCACAGGACGAGCCCCACCAGGGCCGCGATGGCAACGCCCTTGCCACCGACCCCGCCGCCCGGCAGCACCGAGCGCAGCTTGTCCTGGCTGCGGCGCAGCAGGTCCTCCAGGTCCGGAGGCGTCGGCCCCTGCGATTGCGGGCCCGACCCCCAAGGGCCACGGGGACCAGAGCCCCACGGGCCTCCGCCTTGGTTATTCCACGGCATAGAAGTCTCCTCGATCGCCCGTCTGGGCGTCCTTATTGTCGTTCTGGCTAGGCCTTATAGGGGTTACCCCCCGGCCTTTCAACGCGACGATAGGTCTGGGTGGTAAACGGGGCTTCATCTCCGGCTCCGGCCGGGTGTTCCGCCGATGCGTCGAGACGCCACACGGCGGGGTCCGGCTCGGCGAAGAAGGCATCGCCGTCCGGCCGCATACGCACGCGGGTGAGTTCCAGCCGGTCGGCATCCGCCGTGAGTTGCGCATAGATGTCGGCGCCACCGATCACCATGACGGCGTCGACGCCGCGCCGCAGGGCGTCGCCGTGCGCCACCGCGAGGGCTGCAGCGGTCGACGGCGCCACCGTGACGCCTGGGAATGAGAGGTTCGGATCACGGCTCACCACGATATTGGTACGGCCCGGAAGCGGTCGCCCGATGGCCAGATAGGTCTTGCGGCCCATCACGACAGGGTGTCCGAGGGTGAGCGCGCGGAAGTGCCGCAGCTCCGATTTGAGCCGCCACGGCATGACACCCTCCCGGCCAATGACGCCATTATCCGCCATGGCGACGACGAAGACGATTTCCATCCGCACTCCCTGTCGGGGTCTTCGGGTCCGATTCTTTGGGTCAACTCGCCTGCCGGGCCAGCCTGGCGAGTCGCGAATCGCCGATCCGGCACAACCGCCAGTCGGGCAGCAGATCCGCCCCCAGCGAGCCGTAGAATTCGATCGCGGGCTTGTTCCAGTCGAGCACCGACCATTGCAGCCGCGTCCAGCCTTCCGCCATGCAGCGACGGGCCAGATGCACCAGGAGCGCCCGGCCGATGCCCTTGCGACGGTGCGCCGGACGCACGAACAGGTCCTCCAGATAGATGCCGTGGCGGCCGCTGAACGTGGAGAAATTCTTGAACCAGACCGCGAAGCCGGCCGGCTCGCCGCTCCACTCCGCGATGTCGCAGAACACGCTCGGATGCGCTGAGAACAGCGCCTCGGCGAGCGCGCCCTCGCTCGCCATCACCTCGTGGGTAAGCTTTTCGTAGGCGGCGAGTTCGCGCACGAGGGAATGAATCAGCGCCGCGTCGGCGGGCCGGGCGGGACGGATCACGAGGGCCATGGGCCGAATTCCATGCTGATCACACCGCCACCGGCGCCTTGATGTGCGGGTGGGGCTCGTAGCCTTCGAGGGAAAAATCCTCGTAGCGGAAAGCGAAGATATCCTGGACCGAAGGGTCGAGGCGCATGCGCGGCAGCGGCCTCGGATCGCGGCCGAGCTGGAGGCGTGCCTGTTCGACGTGGTTGGAATAGAGATGAACGTCGCCGAAGGTATGGACGAAGTCGCCGGCTTCGAGCCCGGTCACCTGCGCGACCATCATGGTCAACAACGCATAGGACGCGATGTTGAACGGCACGCCGAGAAAGACGTCGGCGGAGCGCTGGTAGAGCTGGCACGACAGGCGGCCTCCCGCGACGTAGAACTGGAACAGACAGTGGCAGGGGGCGAGCGCCATCTGGTCGAGCTCGGCCGGATTCCAGGCCGATACGATCAGGCGGCGGGAGTCGGGATCGCGCCGGATGGTGGCGACGACGTCGGAAATCTGGTCGACCGCGCCACCGTCCGGCTTCGGCCATGAGCGCCATTGGCGGCCGTAGACGGGGCCGAGATCGCCGTTTTCATCCGCCCATTCGTCCCAGATGGTGACGCCGCGGTCGCGGAGGTATTTGACGTTGGTGTCGCCGGCCAGAAACCACAGCAGCTCGTGGATGATGGACTTGAGGTGCAGCTTCTTGGTGGTGACGAGCGGAAAGCCTTGCGCAAGGTCGAAGCGCATCTGATGGCCGAAAATGGAGCGCGTGCCGGTACCGGTGCGGTCATTCTTGTGCACGCCCTCGGAGAGGATGCGGTTGAGGAGATCGTGATATTGCCGCACGGGAGTTCTCTCGCGTCCTTTGAGTCGAGCGGGACCTTACCATGTCCCCCGCCCGGCGCGGAGGGCCCACGGCCTAAAGCCAGCGGCCGATTGCGGGTTGGCCAGTCAGACTTTGATCATGCCCACGACTTGAGCTTGGTTGCATACTGGGCGTATGGGTCGCGCCCCGTCACCGGGCAAGGCCCCCCCGGGGACACTTCCCCGGGGGGACGTACTCGCTTTGAGGAGACCGAGCGTCCGGCTCAATCCTCGACGAACACTTCCTCGCGCTTGCTGCGGATCATCGGCAGCACCGCCAGCAACAGCATGAAGGACGCAAGGGCGAGCAGCCCGGCCGAGATCGGCCGGGTCACGAAGGTGGTCGGATCGCCGCGCGCGATCAGCATGGCGCGGCGCAGATTCTCTTCCATCAGCGGGCCCAGCACGAAGCCGAGGATCATCGGCGCCGGCTCGAAATCGTGCTTGACGAGCCAGTAGCCGAACAGCCCGAAGAACGCGACCAGCAGCACGTCGAACGGCGAGTTGTTGATCGAGTAGACGCCGATGGCGCAGAAGATCAGGATCGCCGGATAGAGCAGCCGGTAGGGCACCTGCAGGAGCTTCACCCAGATGCCGACCAGCGGCAGGTTGATGATGACCAGCAGGGCGTTGCCGATCCACATGGAGGCGATCATGCCCCAGAACAGTTCCGGCTGCTTGGTCATGACCTGAGGCCCCGGCACGATGCCGTGGATCGTCATGGCGCCGACCATGAGGGCCATGACGGCGTTCGGCGGGATGCCGAGGGTCAGGAGCGGGATGAACGAGGTCTGCGAGGCGGCGTTGTTGGCGCTTTCCGGCGCCGCCACACCCTCGATCGCTCCCTTGCCGAAGCGTTCGGGATGCTTCGACATCTTCTTCTCGAACGTATAGGCGGCAAATGCCGAGATGACGGCGCCGCCGCCCGGCAGGATGCCGAGGATCGAGCCGAGCGCGGTACCGCGGCCGATGGCGCCGGCCGAGGCTTTGAGATCCGCCCAGGTCGGCATCAGGCCGGAGAGTTTGGCATTGATGACATTGCGGGTACCGCTGCCGTGCTCGAGATTGCGGGTGATTTCCGCATAGCCGAACACCCCCATGGCGACGGTGACGAAACTGATGCCGTCGGCGAGTTCCGGCAGGTCGAACGACATGCGCGACTGACCGGTCTCGATATCGGAGCCGACCATCGACGCCATCAGGCCGAGCAGGATCATGGCAATCGCCTTCGGGATCGACCCCTTGGCGAGCACGACCGCGAACACGAGGCCGAGCACCATGAGGGCGAAATACTCGGCCGGGCCGAACAGGAGCGCGACCGAGGTGAGCGGGCCGCCCAGCGCGGCGACCAGCACGGTCGCAACGCAGCCGGCGAAGAACGAGCCGATCGCCGCGATGGCGAGCGCCGGGCCGGCGCGGCCCTGCAGCGCCATCTGGTGACCGTCGAGCGTCGTCACCACCGAGGCCGCTTCGCCCGGGATGTTGACCAGGATCGAGGTCGTCGACCCACCGTATTGCGAGCCGTAATAGATGCCGGCGAGCATGATGAGGGCGCCGACCGGCGGCAACCCGAAGGTGATCGGCAGCAGCATGGCGATGGTCGCCAAGGGGCCGATGCCGGGCAGCACGCCGATGAGCGTGCCGACGAGCACGCCGATGACACACAGCATGAGATTGGTGGGCGTCACCGCCACCGACATGCCGAGGCCGAGATTGCTGATGAGCTCAAACATCTTTGCGTCACTCTCTATGGATGCGGCTAAAACAGCATCAGCGGATGGAGAACATGTTCGCCAACGAGATGTTCGGCGACGGCCATAGAGGGATCGGCAGGTTGAGCGCGTAGGGGAACAAGAGAGAACAGAATGCCGTCAGCACCGCTCCCCAGATGATCGTTTCCACCACTTTCGACTCGTTCGAGCCGGAGGCCGAGATCATGATCGACACGAAGCTCGCGATCACCATGCCGAAACTGCGGATCGTGAACGCGAAGACGATCGTCGCGAGTGTGATGAAGAACGGTCCGCGGAATGCGTAGCGTTCGAGCCCGGCGCCTTCGGCCGCCATGCCGATGACGGCGACGACCGCACCCATCACCGCGAGCATCGAAGCGAAGATGCGCGGACCGGTGCCCGGCCCGAAGGCGAAACCGTGCATGCCCGGCAGATCGTTCGATGCCCAAATGGCGAACATCGCCATGGCGATCAATGCCAGACCACCGTAGTAGTCGCGCGGGCCGTGAACGGCACGACCCAGCAACAGCATGGCGGCGCCGGCGAGCACCAGCGCGACCGCACAAAGATAAAGCGCACTCTGCGCAAACCCGCCGGCCGGCGACGTCCATCCGGCAAGCGCCACGATCGCGCTGAGCACGATGGCCGCGATGGCGCCGCCCTTCGCATGCCCGGTTTGACCCGGCGCGGCTCGAACCCCCTCCGACATACTCATCCTCCTCGCAGGGCCTACGTTAAAATTCGTAGACCGCCTCGAAAGCACCCCAGGTGCTTCCTAGCACAAGGCCGTAGGCAACAAAAACCTTCGTGAGGCGCCAAGGCGACGACAATCGAACAAGGCCGTTCCCGCGCGATCTCATGCCGTTACGACATGAAACCGGTCCGCAGACGACGACGACATCCGAACACATCGACGCTCCACGCTGCGCGAACAACTCGCGGGATTCGCAACGAGCGCAGCCATCGTCGCGGTTCGGCGGCAGCGCCGGCGTGATCGCGCCGGCAGGTCGATGGCGCATATTCCGATCTGCCGTCGGTCTTGTGGATGACGTCGGCTCGAATGGTGGTCTTTGGTGGCGACACGATTCGCGTGCCGGCTCCGCCTCGCTCCGGTTCGGCGGCTGCCGGAAGGCAGAGTTGCACGCTCAGGTTGATCGGCATCAAGCGACTGCCGGGCAGCGCGACTACAATCTCCGCCACAACCGGTGCGACGAAATTTGCCGCTGGCGAACCCATCGGCCGGAAGCCCGAAGGAGGAATAATCATGGCGACAGGTTCCGGAGTCTCACCCACGATCGCCGCCGACGACGAGGTCGACGGCCCGCATATCATACCGGCGCGTCGCCCTGCCCCATCCATGAGCTTCGCCGATCCGCGCTTCGTCATGGTGCGTTGCGCGCCGTCGATCACCGGGCGTCCCACCGGGCCCGGCCCGCGCCCGCACAAGCCGGCGCCCTGACGGAAGGCCGCCTCCGGCAGCTTCGCTGCCGCGCAGCCGCCGGCACCCGGGATGGATCTCCGGGACCTTTCTTCTCGGCCCGTGAACCCCTATATTGGGGATGCCGGCGCAAGCCGGCTATGGCGATAAATGGCCGTCGTAATAAACCTATCGGACCCGGGGGCAGTACCCGGCGCCTCCACCCGTGCGGTTCGGTGTCGCCAGCGCGACGCCAGATCAGGCTCGAAGGACCGAACTCTGAGGACCGAACTCTGAGGACCGCACCGGCGGGGGCGAAATAGGATCGACGAGGGCGTAAAGGGCGAGCTTTTGCTCGGCATGGTACCGCCGTTATCGGGCCAATTGTGTAGTTGCGAATGACAACTATGCTCCGGTTGCTCAGGCCGCGTAAGCGGTTTGAAAAGCCGAACTTAAAGTCCTGACGGGATAAGCTCCGGCAGGCGGGGTTCGGAGGCACCTGGCAACAGAAGCCTCCACTTATCCCTTTCTCCCCAATTTCGACTTCGTGAAAATCCAAGGCGCGCTGCCGCACACATGCGCGTCGGAACCCTGTGCGCGTCCGAACGTCGCGTGGATCGGCTTTGCGTCGCCGGCCGATTTGACAATAATGACGCACCCCGCGTCTTCCAGGATGGCCATCCAAGAGCCGTCCGGGCGCCAAGGGAGGAACCGCCATGACCGCATCTTCGCATGCGCTGCGCCGCCTTGCCGCCGTCGGCGCGCTCACCCTGACACTCGCAGCCCCTGCCGCCGCCCAGACCGTCCAGATCGCACTGGGGGATACCGTTTCGGTGGAGACGCTGGCCGTCGTCATTGCTTTCGAGCGCGCCAAGGAGCGCGGCGTCGACTTCAAGCTCACCTCCTTCTCCAAGGAGGACCTCGCCATCCAGGCGGTGGTGAACGGCCAGGCCGATATCGGCGTCGCCACCCCCTACTCGATCATGCAGAAGACCAAGGCGCCGGTGCGCAATCTCTTCCAGGTGACCCGCCTGGTCTTCTTCGCGGTCGCCGACAAGAACGCCCATCCGGACTGGAAGTCCCTCGACGGCGCCGCCATGACGTTCCACGCCCGCGGCAGCGGCACCGAGGCGATCGGCAACATTCTCGCCAAGCGCAACAACATCTCGTTCGGACAGCGCAACTACGTCGCCGGCTCGGAAAACCGCATCGTCGCGCTCCTCAACGGCCAGATCAAAGCCACCATTCTGGATCTCGCCAATACCAACAAGCTCAAGGAGAAGGGCGGCGAGCGCTTCGTGGTGCTGCCGTCCCTGGACAATCCGGCGAGCGACGAGGTCCTGTTCGCCCGCACCGACTGGATGGGCAAGAACGCCGACAAGCTCGACATCATCGTCGAGGAATTCACCCGGCTGTGGGCCGAGATGGGCCGAGACCCCGGCGTCATCGAGCGCGAGCGCACGAAGCGCAACCTGCTCAAGGATCTGCCCAAGGAGGTCGTTGCCGACGTCACCAAGTTCTACACCGACGGCTTCGCGGCCGGCATGTTCAACGCCTCCGGCGGCGGCGCCGCGGCCGCCAAGGCCGATTTCGAGTTCTACGTGGAAGCCGGCCAACTCGAAGGCCCGGCGGATAAGCTGAAGGTCGAGGATTTCTGGCACCTCGCTCCGCTCGAAAAGGCGGCCAAAAAGATCGGCTCGTGACGGCCTCGGCCTGCCCCCTCCCCCGCAAGCGGGGGAGGGGGCGGTGGGGAGATTCCATCGTCCCCCACTTCGCAATGACGAGACCTCCGGCGGAAGACCCACTCTCTTCAAGCCAATGGACCTGAGAACTTGCCCCCTCTCCTCTCGCACCCGCTCGCGCTCCGCTTCGTCTCCTTCGGGGCCGTGCTCGCTTTGTGGGAATATGCCGGCCGCGCCGGCGTCAACGCGGTCTTTCCGTCCGTGAGCGAAACCGCCCTCGCCTGGATCGCACTCGCGGCCGACGGCTCGCTCGGCAAGGCGCTCGCCGTCACGCTCACGCCTCTCGTCATCGGCGTCGTCGTGTCGGCTCTGGCCGGCATCGGCATCGGCCTGCTGATGGGCCTGAGCCGGAGGGCCGAATGGCTGGGCGTGCCGTTCTTCATCGTCCTGCAGGCTGCGCCGCTCGCCGCCATCATCCCGATGCTTATCCTCGCCTACGGGATCGGGCTCGCCACCAAGGTCGCAGTGGTGTGCGTCATGGCGGTGCCGGTGATCGTGCTCAATTCCTACAAGGCGGTGCGGCATACGCCCGGTTCGCTCCTGGAAATGGGCCAGTCCTTCCTCGCCACCCGCCCCCAGATGATCGCCAAGGTGATGCTGCCGTCGGCGAGCCCGGTGATCTTCGCGGGGCTCAGGCTCGGCGTCGCCGCTGGATTCATCGGCGCCATCCTGGCCGAGCTCCTGATCAGCCCGACCGGCATCGGCGATCTCATCACCTACCATCAGTCGGTCGCCGACTATCCGCGCATGTACGCCGCGATCGTCACCATCATCGTGATGTCGCTCGTGTTTCTCGAAGTGCTCGGGAAAATCGAGGTCTCGGTCTTCCGTCCGGAAAAGAGGGCTTCGCCGTGAGCACCATCGCCTCGCTGACTGCCTCGCCGCCGATCGCCGACCGACGCGCCGAACCCTCGACCGCTGTCGCGGTGCGCGCGGTCTCGAAGGCCTATCCGGGCGTCGAAGCCCTGCGCGAAGTCTCGCTCGACTGTCCCGCCGGCCGGCTGACGACGCTGCTCGGCCCGTCCGGCTGCGGCAAGACCACCCTGCTCAAGATCATCGCCGGGCTCATCAAGGCCGACGCCGGCACCGTCGAGGTGCTGGGGCGCACGGTTTGCGGCCCCGGGCCGGAGCGGGCCTTCGTGTTCCAGGATTTCGCGCTGCTGCCGTGGGCGAACGTCGTCCGCAACGTCGCCTTCGGGCTGGAATTGCGCGATGTTCCGAAATCGGAACGCGAGGCCGTCGCGGCCCACTACATCGCCGAGGTCGGCCTCAAGGGCTTCGAGACCAAGTATCCGCACGAACTCTCGGGCGGCATGCGCCAGCGCGTCGGGCTCGCCCGCGCGCTCGCCGTCAAGGCCGACGTGCTGTTGATGGACGAGCCGTTCTCCGCCGTCGACGAGCAGACGCGGCGCAAGTTCCAGGAGGACCTGCTGCGGCTCGTCGCCCAGGAGCGCAAGACCTTCCTGTTCGTTACCCATTCGATCGAGGAGGCGGTCTATCTCTCCGACCGCATCGTGCTGTTATCGCGCCGACCGGGCCGCATCTGGAAGGTGATCGAACCCGACTTGCCGCGCACGCTTTCACCCGACCAGATCAGGCGCGAGCCGGTCTATCTCGATACGGTGGAAGCGATCTGGCAGAACCTACGCCAATACGTCGAGTGAACCACGATGGACATTTTAGGCTATCGATTGCCGGCTTCGGCCTCGCTCCTCTTATGGGCGGCGCTCTGGGAACTCGTCGGCCGGCTTGGCCTGACCATCCTGGTCCCGCCCCTGTCCGGCGTCGTCGTCAGGCTCGCCGAGATCGTGCCGACCGAGACCTTTCAGGACGCCCTTCTGATCACCGCACGCACCTTCGCGATCGGGGTTGCGATCGCGATTGCGGTCGGGGTGCCGGCCGGCATCGCCATGGGCCGCTCCGCGATCGTCGACCGGCTGCTGCTGCCGTGGGTGAGCCTGTTCGTCAGCGCACCGTTGAGCGCGCTGGTGCCGGTCACCATGGTGCTGTTCGGCTTCGGCGAGACCACGGTCGTGGTCACCGTCGTGCTGTTCGCGATCTGGATCATCATCCTCGACGCCCGCGCCGGCACCCGCAACATCTCGCCCTCGCTCGTCGAGATGGCGGCGAGCTACGGCGCCGGCCGCTGGCAGGCCTTTGCGAAGATCTACCTGTGGGCGGCGCTGCCGGAAATCCTGGCCGGCATCCGCCTCGGCCTCGTGCGCGCCGTCAAAGGCGTCATCATCGGCCAACTCCTGGTGTCGGTGATCGGCTTCGGCTACCTGTTCGAGATCTATTCATCGAACTTTCTGATGGAACACATGTGGGCGCTTCTCCTGGTCCTGTTCGCGGCGGCCTTCACCCTCGATGCCACACTCGGCCGGTTGGAAAAGCGCTTCGACTACTATTCGGCCGTCCGCGGCTGACCTTCCGGCGGTGCCACAGGGATGCCCCGGCGGGGATCTGCCTATCCGGCAGGCAGCCTGCCTGCGGTTTTCTCCTGCCGGCCCGCCCCGCCGGCCTGTTGCAGCGATGGCGCAGTCCCCACATGTGGGCAATCCCCACATTGGCGGCGCAAGCTTTTCGCGCAATATTGCCCAGCCTCGAACCAAAGCGAATCACGGCAAATCCACATGGCGGTCGATCACATTCGCTACGACATCCTGACCCAGGAGGCTCTGCGCGGAGTCGTCCGCACTGTGCTGGCGGATGCCGCCGCCCATGGCCTTCCGGGCGAGCACCACTTCTTCGTCTCCTTCGACACCAATGCCGAGGGCGTGCGCATGTCGCCGCGCCTGAAGGCCATGTATCCGGCCGAAATGACGGTCGTGCTTCAGCACCAGTTCTGGGACTTGGTGGTCGGCGAGGAGAACTTCGAGGTCGGCCTGTCGTTCAATGGCATTCCCGAACGCGTGTCGGTACCGTTTGCGGCCGTCAAGGGCTTCTTCGACCCGTCCGTGCAGTTCGCGCTGCAGTTCGCTCCCGGCGTTGTGGAGGGCGTTGTCGGCGACGACCAGGCCGTGTCCGCCGAAGCCTCGCCCGCTCCGCCCCCGGCCGAACCCAAGGGTAACGACGAACCGCCGAAGCCCGACGACGGCGCCGCCGTCGTCAGCCTCGATCGCTTCCGCAAAAAGAAATAGGTCCGCGGCGCAAGGCGTTCTTTTCGCGGACATGGAAGCGGACTCAAGGGGCGCTTTCGCGACCGTCGAGTGTCTTATAAGCCCATGATATGTAATGGGCTTATGCGAACCAAGGCAGAGGATCCAGAAGCGGACATTCCAACGGCTGAAGATCGCCAGGAAGCGACCAGCCTGATGGAACCCGTTCTTGTGAACGAAAGCTCCCGTTTCCGAGGCGCCCTCACCGATCTGGCGGTGGAGCTTGCCGGCAAATCGTCCGGGCTCCGGCGCAGCCTGCCTGCGGGCCTGCTCGTGGCCCTGGCCGACCTCGTCCGTTCGATGAATTGCTACTACAGCAACCTCATCGAAGGCCATGACACGCACCCGACCGATATCGAGCGCGCGCTCGCCGGCGACTACAGCAGCGACCCGCGAAAGCGCGACCTGCAGCTCGAAGCCAAGGCCCATATTGCCGTCCAGCGGTGGATCGACGAAGGTCACGTCCGAGGGCGCGTGGCCACCATGGACGGTTTGCGTGACCTCCATCGCCGCTTCTGCCAGGCACTCCCGGATGATTTGCTGTGGGCCGAAGACCCCGACAGCCATGAACGGCTGCGGGTCGCACCCGGCGCGCTTCGGCACCGCGACGTCCGCGTGGGCCGTCATGTGCCGGTCAGCCCCGGCGCCGTGCCACGCTTCCTCGAACGGTTCTGGCGTGTCTACGGCAAGCTCGGCAGGACCGATGCGATCTTGGCCACAGCCGCAGCTCATCACCGCCTCTTGTGGATTCACCCGTTCCTGGACGGCAACGGCCGCGTCGCGCGACTGATGTCGCACGCGATGCTCCTCGAAACCCTGGACACCGGATCCGTGTGGTCGGTCGCACGCGGGCTCGCCCGCAGCCACAAGGCGTACAAGGCTCATCTCGTCGAATGCGGTCTTCCCCGCCGCAACGATCTCGATGGTCGCGGCCATCTGAGCGAGGAGGCGCTCGCCTCCTTCACCAGGTTCTTCCTGGAAACCTGCATCGATCAGGTCGCTTTCATGGATGGCCTGATGCAGCCCGACCGACTGCGCACCCGCATCCTGCTCTGGGCCGAGGAGGAAACGCGACTGAACCGTCTCCCTGCACGCGCGGCTGCAATTCTCGAGGCGACCCTCTTCCGAGGTGAACTGCCGCGTGGCGATGTCGCCCCGTTGCTCGGCCTCACGCCACGCCACGCGCGTCGCAGCATTTCGGAATTGCTCAAACTCGGGGTCCTGAATTCGAACGGCCCGCGCGAACCGCTCAGGCTTGCGTTCCCGGCCGCGCTCGCGTCCCGCTGGATGCCGGGATTGTTCCCGGAAAGGGCGTCGGACGACCGCTGAAGGTCGAGCCTACCGACGGCGCCCAGGTATCGCGGCCCCATCGCGGCCCGCGAATCCTCCATAGGAAAACAGCTCCTGCCGCAATACATTGTCGGGCGGCCGCGGCCTTGCCCCCCCGCGCGAGATCGAGAGAGCGTGATGACCAAGACCCGCACCGAAGCCGACAGTTTCGGCCCGATCGAAGTGGCCGCCGACCGCTACTGGGGCGCCCAGACTGAGCGCTCGCGGCAGAACTTCCGCATCGGAGACGAGCGCATGCCGCTGCCCATCATCCGTGCCCTGGCGCTGATCAAGAAAGCCGCCGCCGAGGTCAACCGCGAACTCGGCGATCTCGACAGGAAGCGCGCCGCGGCCATCGTCAAGGCGGCCGACGAGGTGATCGAGGGCCGGCTCGACGACCACTTCCCCCTGGTGGTCTGGCAGACCGGCTCCGGCACCCAGACCAACATGAACGTCAACGAGGTGATCGCCAACCGGGCCAACGAAATCCTGGGCGGCACGCGCGGCGCCAAGTCGCCGGTTCATCCCAACGACCACGTCAATATGAGCCAGTCGTCGAACGACTGCTTTCCGACCGCCATGCACATCGCGGCGGCGAGCGAGATCGCCCAACTGCTCGATCCGGCGCTCGCCCATCTGCACGCGGCCCTGCAGGCGAAGGCGAAGGAATTTTCCAAGATCGTCAAGATTGGCCGCACCCACACCCAGGACGCCACGCCGCTGACGCTGGGCCAGGAGTTTTCCGGCTATGCGGCGCAGGTCAGGCTCGCCATCCTTCGCATGCGCGAGGGCCTCAAGCATCTCTATCCGCTCGCCCAGGGCGGCACGGCGGTCGGCACCGGGCTCAATACCCGACCGGCCTTCGCCCGTCTGGTGGCGGCCCGCATCGCCGCCCATACGCGCCTGCCCTTCACGTCCGCCGCCAATAAGTTCGAAGCGCTGGCGTCGCACGACGCCTATGTGTTCGCCCACGGCGCGGTCAACGCCGCCGCCACCGGCCTGTTCAAGATCGCCAACGACATCCGCCTGCTCGCCTCCGGGCCGCGCTCGGGGCTCGGCGAACTGATCCTGCCCGAAAACGAGCCGGGTTCGTCGATCATGCCCGGCAAGGTCAACCCGACCCAATGCGAGGCCCTGACCATGGTGTGCTGCCGGGTGTTCGGCAACCACACCACCGTCACCATGGCGGGCAGCCAGGGGCATTTCGAGCTCAACGTCTACAAGCCCGTCCTTGCCGACGCGATGCTGCAGTCGGTTCGGCTCATGGCCGATGCGGCACGTTCGTTCACGGATAATTGCGTGGCCGGTATCCGCGCCGACGAGGCCCGCATCGCAGAACTGATGCAGCGCTCGCTGATGCTGGTGACCGCGCTGGCGCCGAAGATCGGCTACGACAAGGCCGCGCAGATCGCCAAAACGGCCCATGCCAACGGCACTACGCTGCGGGAAGAAGCCATCCGCATGAACCTGGCGACGGCGGAAGAGTTCGACCGCCTGGTACGACCCGCCAGGATGACCCGACCCGGGTAAGGGCGATTGCGGATCGTACCTGACCGTATATCCGTAGGGTCAGGACTAAAATGGATTATGTTACCCGCGCCCATGAGGCATCCGTCGAGCTTTCCCAATTTCCGACGTCCCGCCGTTGCAATCGCAAATTTTTACATTGCGCTTACGTAGATTTAGTAGTCGAAAAGCAGGGTTGTAGCAGCCACACTACATGGTGATTACGTAAAGTAAGTATCACAAATATTCTTAAATTCAAATTCGCTCATTTAATAAAACTGGAATAGACTGCCGATCTATTCACAATTCCACCGCATCATCACGGTCATTCTGGAATGTATTGACCTAGAAATACCACAGACTCAACTAACCGTGTCTTGCAACCTGATGTTCGGCATCTGCACTATAGTAGTGTAAGCGTCGCGTCGGGCAGAGGAAACGCCAGTCATCTGATGCCATGGTATCAGCGTATTTCACGCAGATAGTCGGCAACAACGGATCCGGGACCTGTCGAGCGCCTCATGGGAGATATCGTCAACCTTCGCACCGTCCGCAAACGCACGGCCCGGGCCCGCGACGCCCAACGCGCCGCGGACAACCGTGTCGTGCACGGACAGTCGAAGGCTGAGCGACAGCTCGCCGAGGCGAGGGGCGACAAAGCGCGCCGCGATCTCGACCAGCATCGGATCGACAACGGAGACGAATCATGAAATCGCCGGTCGTCAAACGTTCCATCGTCATCGCCGGCCACAAAACGAGCGTCAGCCTCGAAGATGCGTTCTGGAAGGGGCTGAAGGAAATCGCCGGCGGGCGCGGTATGACCCTCTCGGATCTCGTGTCCACCATCGACTCGGAACGGCGCCACGGCAACTTGTCGTCGGCCATTCGCCTGTTCGTACTCGACTACTATCGCAACCAGGCGAACATCCCGGCGGACAAGGACGTCCGTGAACCGACGGTCGGCATGCGGCCGCCGCAGGCGTCCATGCGGGTCGATTGATTTTTCCACGTTCGGGCGCGAACCGGGCGAAATCTTATGCCCGGCGCGTTCGGGCGCATCTTCTTTGCAGGCGCATCTTCTGCGTCTGCGTGAATCCAGGCTCAGCGCGTCTCGGGCGAAGCTGAGGGGGGGCCCGCAGACGGAGCGGCCGGGGACGCCCGCCGGCCCCCACGATCTGTGGGTGTGGGAAGGATATCGATGGGTGGCGGCAACGCCGGCGCGGTGCCGGTCGGACCGCCGGAAGTCGATGTGTTGCCACGCTGAGGCGAGACCGCCACCGAGCCAGTGCCCAGTTCCCGGGCCTGTTGGTCGCGAGCCCGCTGTTCGCGAGCTTGCTGTTCCCGGGCTTGCTGTTCCCTGGCCTGTTGCTCCCTGGCCTGTTGCTCCCTGGCCTGCTGCTCCCTGGCCTGCTGTTCGCGAACCTGCTGCTCGCGGGCCTGTTGTTCGCGGGCTCGCCGCGCCGCTTCCAATTCGTCGCGTCGTTTGGCCTCACGCGCAATATCCTGCAGGCGTTTGGCCTCGCGTTCGGCCGCCTCCAGGCGTTTGGCTTCGCGCTCGACGGTGCGCAGCGTCAGAAAGCCCACCAGGGCCGAGACGTCGACCTGCCGGCGCGGAGCCTCCAGGGGTCCCCTGAGCGTGATATCGATCCGCGGCCTCATGTCGGCCGGTCCCTCCCCCGGGGCGGCACCGGCGAGTGCCAGGCGCATGTCGAGCATTCCGGTCGACAAGTCGTAATTGCCGGATGCCGACAGGCTGGTGTCCTGCGCCTTGGCGGTCACCTCGCCGAAGCTCGCCCGCCCGTCCGCGATGGTGAAGCCGCCGCCGATGAACGGCACCGACAGGGCGCCGCGGTCGAGCGCTGCCCCCACCACGTCGCCGATCCGGATGGTGTCGATCGAAACGCCCTGGTCGGCCGCCCGGACCGAGGTCGGGATGGCATTGGGGTCGAGACCCGGCACCTGCAGGGCGTCGAACGTCAGCGTGCCGCCGCCGCGCAGGGCGCCCACCAGCGCCGCCGGGCTGCGACCGCTGCCGGCGGCCTGCAGTTGCAGGGTGATGCGCCCGTTCGGCCGGCCCGGCGTCGACACGAGACGGCTCAGTTCGGCGTCCGTGAGCGTCACGTCGGCGTGCAAAGTGGCGCCGCCGGTCCCGATCTGCATGCGGGCGTCGCCCTTGAGCCGACCCTGCGCGAGGCGGCCTTCGAGTGCCTCCAGGTGGGCCGAACCGGGCTCCAGCACCAGGCGGCCGCGCACGTCGGCGGCGGACAAAGCCGGGGTCAGGGTTGCGGACTTGGCCGAAAAGGCAACCTCACCGACCACCTCCACCGGAGGCGCGACCGCGAACGGCTCCGGCATCCAGCCGGCCGTGCGGTTATTCGCCGGCGCCGGCAGCCCGAGTGCCAATCCCAGCAGGGCGGGCAATTCCACCCTGTCGGCGTCGATGGCACCGGCGACGGAAAGCGGCCGCCCGAAGGCGAGGGTGAGCCGCCCGCCGACGGCGCTGCCCGCAACGGCGCCCTTGAGACCGGTGACCTCCACCTTGCTGCCGTCGACGTCCAGCCGACCCGCGATATCGATGGCGACCGGCGCCCCGCCCGGCCGCCGCAGGGCCTTGATGTCGGCCGCCGCCATGGCGGTGTCGAGAGTTCCCTTGGCGCCGTCGTCGGTCCAGGCCAGCTTGCCGGCCGCGGTGGCGTCGAGCCCGGCGCCCGCGAAAGCCGCGTCGATCGTCAGCGCCGAATCGAGCCTGCCCCCGGTCCGCAGCGTCAGGCGGGCGGGACGGTGGTCGACCCCGGCGTGGCGGTCTACTCCGATCAGGGCGGCGAGCGCGCCGCCATCGCTGGACTCGAGTCGCCCGTCGAAACTGATCGTCGCCTGCCGTGGCGACGCCGCGTCACCGTGACCCGCGGCCGTGACCGCGATCTTGACCGCACCGATGGCGCCGTCGACCGCGAGCCGCGCGTCGGTCACGGCACCGCTGCCGGCCGCGGCTGCGCCCATGTCGAGCTTGGCGACGAGGCGAGTGGCGGCAGCGCGGCTGGCGAGCTGCTGCACGGCCTGCGAGGCCTGCGGCGAGAGCCGGCCCGCAAGGCGGGCGGCTCCGTCGAGACGCTGGGCTTCGACCGCAAGCGTGATCGAGCCGCGCGGCCGGGTCGAGAGGTCGTCGATGCGGCCGCTCGCCTCCACCTTGGCGCCGTTGACGTCCGCAATGGACATGCGCTCGATGGCGAGGCCGCCGGCATCGAAGCTCAGCCGCGCTTTCGCGCCGTGCGCCTCGACGCCCGCATAGCTCGCTTTGCCGAAATCGAGCGCCAGAGCGACTTCGCCGGGGCGTTCGAAAGCGGCACCCGCAAAAGCGTTGCCGGCGAAAGCGAGCGCCGCATCGAGGTCGAACTCGGCGGCGCGGATATCGGCTTCCAGACGGGCGGGCCTGTTGGCGGCCGCGAACGCATAGGACAACCGCCCGTCGAGGGCGCGGCGGTCGAACTCGGCCTGCAGCCGATCGATGGCAAGCCGCGTGCGGCCGAGCGTGACGTCGCCGCGCAGGCTCATCGAGCCGGCAGCGGCGCGGGTGGCGTCGGCACGGCCCTCGAGCCAGGCGACCAGGGCGCGGGGATCGGCGGATTCCACCGCCACGGGACCGTGGAACCCGGCGCCGTCTCCGGTCGAGAGCTCGCCGCTCGCCCTCACCTGGGTCAGGCCGGGGGCGCGGAATTCGAGGCTGTCCAGGTTCCAGGCCCCGTCCTCGACGCGCAGGTCGCCGCGCACGGTCTGCAGCATGGCGCCCCCGAAGGAGAGATTGTCGATGCCGATCCCGAGCGTGACCGGCAAAGGCGGCGGCGATGCCGAGACGGCCTCGGTCATGGCCGCTACCAGCGCCACCGGCGGCCGGCGGACGCCGTCGGGCGCCAGCCAGCGGTCGCCGTCGATCTGACGCGACGACAAGACGCCGTCGAGGCTCGGCTTGGCGCCGAAGCGGAGCTGGGCGGAGCCGGTGAGCTTCATGGCCTGATCGTCCGGCCCATACTGGATCTCGACCTGCTCGATCAGCGCCGTTTCGGATGTGCCACGCACCCGCCCGCTCGCCCGCCAGGGCACGTTGGCGACCGCCTTGCCGGAGGACAGCACCTGTCCGGCCGGCCGGCTCAACACCACCGAACCTTCGTAGCGGGGCTTGGCCTCGCCGGCCCACAGCGTCGCGTCGGCCTCGATCGAAAGCGGACGATCGAGTGCATCGAGATTGACGCGCAGTTTCATGCCGCCGTCGTCGCCGAGGCGATTGCCGGAGGCCCGATAGGCGTATTCGTTCCCGGCTGCAACCAACACGCCATCGCCCTTGAAGGGACCGATGAGGGAGCGCGCTTCGCCGCGGAACGAGGCGCGCTCGATGACCAGCCGGCCGCCGCTGGCGGCATCGGTCAGCGTGATGCGGCCGCCGCTGACGGTGAGGCGGTCGATGGCGAGCTGGTCCGGCTCGAAGCTCATGGTCAGGGACGGCAGGATGAGGGCCCCGGCCCTGTCGAGGCCGATCTCGGCCTCCGGAGCATCGAGCCGCAGCGCATCCGCACGCCACTCGCCGCGCACCAGGGACCCGAGCTTGAGCTCGACCTCGAGGGTCCGGACCCGGAAGGACGGTCCGAAATCCGGCGCCCCGGCTTCGATACGTCGCAGGGTCAGGGACGGCACCGGCAGAAGGCGCGCATCGATCTCGCCGGCGATGCGAACCGGCATGCCGATGACCCGGCTCGCCTCCGTCTCGAAGGTCGAGCGCCAGGCCGCCCAGTCGATCATCAATGGGCCAACCAGCGCCGTCACCAAGGCAACGATCGCAGCCAGCGCCAACCCCAGCAAAGTCGTTTGCACTCTGCGCGCTCCACGCCCGCAAGCCGGAGGCGGGCTTGGGCCCGCCCCTGCAGTGGCTCGAACGCCACCGCCGGCGCGAGTCCCGGCACGCCTGCACGTGCCTCGTGAGCCGACAGATTCGGTTCGTCCGCGGCGATTGTATGTCGATCAGCGCCCGCTTAGCAAAGCGGGAGGATTTTCCCGGGATTCATGATCCCGTGAGGATCGAACGCCTGCTTGATCGCCCACATGGCGCCGATCGCCGCCTCGCCATGCTCGGCCTTGAGATACTTGATCTTACCCTGGCCGACGCCGTGTTCGCCGGTGCAGGTTCCCTCCATGGCCAGCGCCCGTTCCACCAGCCGGCCCGAGAAGGCTTTCGCCCGCGCGATCTCCTCCGGATCGGTGAGGTCGACCAGAAGGGTGAGGTGGAAATTGCCGTCGCCCACATGACCGAGGACCGGCGCGGTGACGCCGGTGGCGGCAATGTCGCGCTGGGTCTCGGTGAGACACTCGGCCAGCCGGGAGATCGGCACGCAGACATCGGTCGAGATCGCCTTGGTGCCGGGCCGCAGCGCACAGCCGGCCCAGAAGCCGTCATGGCGCGCCTGCCACAACCGGGTGCGATCCTCGGCCTTGGTCGCCCATTCGAACGGCCCGCCGCCGAATTCGGTCGCGATCTCGCCGAACCGCTCCGATTGTTCGGCGACGCCCGCGGCGGTGCCGTGGAACTCGACGAACAGGCACGGGCTTTCCGGCAAAGTGAGCTTGGAATAGGCGTTGGAGGCCTTCACCTGGATCTCGTCGAGGAGCTCGATGCGGGCGACCGGCAGACCCGACTGGATGGTCATGATGGTGGCGTTGCAGGCCGCCTCGACGGTCGGGAACGGACAGACGCCGCCGGAGATCGCCTCCGGAATGCC
This sequence comes from Astrobacterium formosum, assembly GCA_030848545.1. Classification (GTDB taxonomy): domain Bacteria; phylum Pseudomonadota; class Alphaproteobacteria; order Rhizobiales; family Xanthobacteraceae; genus Astrobacterium; species Astrobacterium formosum. Next base: position 90,690 of record JAVDCA010000018.1, on the reverse strand, counting down.
GTGCAGCTTGAGGGTGACCTCGGTGATGATGCCCAGCGTTCCCTCCGAGCCGACGAACAGCCGCGTAAGGTCGTAACCGGCCGACGACTTCTTGGCCCGTCGCGCCGTATTCATGACCTCGCCATCGGGGAGCACCACTTTGAGGGCGAGGACGTTGTCCTTCATGGTGCCGTAGCGCACCGCGTTGGTGCCGGAACACCGGGTCGCCACCATGCCGCCCAGCGAGGCATCGGCGCCGGGGTCGAGGGGGAAGAACAGGCCCTGGTCGCGCAGATAGTCGTTGAGCTGCTTGCGCGTCACGCCCGGCTGGACGACGCAGTCGAGATCCTCGGCGTGGACCGCGACCACCTCCTTCATTTCGGAAAGGTCGATGGAGACGCCGCCGAACGGGGCGTTGACTTGGCCTTCCAGCGAGCTGCCGGTCCCGAAGGCAACCACCGGGACACGATGCTCGGCACAGATCCTCACCACCGCCTGCACGTCTTCGGTGGAGGCCACGAACACCACCGCGTCGGGCGGTTCGTTGGTCAGCCATGTCGCGGTATTGGCGTGCTGCTCCCGCACCGCCTGGGACGTCACCACCTTGTTGCCGAAACGGGCCGACAGCGCCGCGAGCGCGGCCGCGATGGCGGCGGTGGAGGGCCTGACGAAGGGTGCCGGTCGGGAAGACATTTCGCTTGATCCGTGTGAGTTGAGCGCGCCTTGGGCAGCAAACCCTTTGAGCCATACGCCACGATGTCGCAAGCTCGCGATCCGTGACACTGCCGAGCCGCCGGCCATGATGTGATTGATATCCGCGCGACCGGCGGCAGAAAAGATGCCATAGTTCGATGATCCCATGGTTCTGACCCCATGGTTCATCCCATAGTCCACGCCATGGCCGTTGAGCTCGGACGATCCCATGCTTGACCGCGTCGACATCGAACCCTTGTTTTTCGCCCCCTTCGTGTCCTCGGTGATGCGGGTGGAACCGGGCTGGATCGACCATAACGGCCATCTCAACATGGCCTATCACAATGTCCTGTTCGATCGCTGTGTCGACGAGGCCTATGAATTGATCGGCATCGGCGTCGATTACGTGTCCGGGCGCAACCTGTCGGCCTACACGGCGGAAGTGCATGTGCGCTATCTGCGCGAACTGCATGAAGGCGATCCGGTGCGCGCGACGCTGCAGCTCATCGATTACGACACCAAAAGGTTGCATTTTTTCGAGCAATTGTTCCACGCCGACCGCGGCGACATCGCCGCCACATCCGAGAATATCGTCCTGCATGTGGACATGACGGCCCGCAAGACGGCGCCGTTTCCTGCCGAAGTCATGCACCGGCTGATGCACATGAAGGCCGCCCATTCCCGCCTGCCGCGCCCCGAGGCCGCCGGCCGCCGCATCACGATGCCGGCGAAGGGGTGAGACAACCCCTCTCGACCTCGTCATTGCGAGCCGCAAGGCGAAGCGATCCAGGGCTATACGGCAAAGAGCTGGATTGCTTCGTCGCCTTCGGCTCCTCGCAGACGGCTGTCGCCCCCTCCCCTCGCGCCCCTCGCGGTGCCATCTTTGCAGGACAGATTCGCTTTGCCTTGCGGTCCGCCGGTGGCAAAACGCATGGCAGACCGGAACCGTGATGGCCGATATCCGCAACTCTCCCCACGACGACGTCGCCGCGCCCGTACCGGCGCCGGGCGGCATTGCGGCCCGCGCCCGCGCCTCTGCGGTCGCCCCCTATCTGGCCGGCCTCAACCCGGAGCAGCGCGAGGCGGTCGAGACCCTCGACGGCCCGGTCCTGGTCCTCGCCGGCGCCGGCACCGGCAAGACCCGCGTGCTGACCACCCGCATCGCCCATATCCTCTCTCTCGGCCGCGCCCGGCCCTCGGACATCCTCGCCGTCACCTTCACCAACAAGGCGGCGCGCGAAATGCGCACCCGCATCGGCACCATGGTGGGCCAGGCGGTCGAAGGCATGCCGTGGCTCGGAACCTTCCACTCCATCGGCGTCAAGATCCTGCGCCGCCATGCCGAGATGGTCGGCCTCAAGAGCGACTTCACCATCCTGGACACCGACGACCAAATCCGTCTCCTGAAGCAGCTGATCGCGGTCGAGGACATCGACGAGAAACGCTGGCCGGCGCGCGTCTTCGCCGGCATCATGGACGGCTGGAAGAACCGCGGGCTGACCCCCGACAAGGTGCCGCCCGGCGAAGGCGCCGCCTGGGCGGGCGGACGCGGCATCGCGATGTACGAGGCCTATCAGGCGCGCCTGAAGGTCTTGAACGCCGTCGACTTCGGCGACCTCCTGCTCGAGACCATCCGGCTGTTCCGCGAGCAGCCGGACGTGCTCGCCGACTACCAGCGCCGCTTCAAGTACGTCCTGGTCGATGAGTACCAGGACACGAACGTGGCGCAGTATCTGTGGCTGCGGCTGCTGTCGCAGACCACGAATGCAATGACCTCTCCCGCCGTCATTCCGGAAGCCGCGCAGCGGCTGTCCGGAATCCATACCCCCGGTGCCGGAGACGGACACACGGGGGCTATGGATTCCGGGCTCGGCCCTTCGGGCCGCCCCGGAATGGCCAAGGAAAGGCCGCCCAAGAACATCTGCTGCGTCGGCGACGACGACCAGTCGATCTATGGCTGGCGCGGCGCCGAGGTCGACAACATCCTGCGCTTCGACCACGACTTCCCGGGCGCCAAGATCATCCGGCTGGAGCGCAACTACCGCTCCACCGCCCACATCCTCGCCGCCGCATCCTTCCTGATCGCCCACAACGAAGGCCGGCTCGGCAAGACGCTGCGCCCGGAAGGCGAGGACGGCGAGAAGGTCGGCGTCACCGCCGCGTGGGATTCGGAGGAGGAGGCGCGCACCATCGGCGAGGAAATCGAGGCACTGCAGCGGGCCGGTCACTCCCTCGACGAGATGGCAATCCTGGTCAGGGCCTCGTTCCAGATGCGCGAGTTCGAGGACCGCTTCGTCACCATGGGACTGCCCTACCGGGTCATCGGCGGCCCGCGGTTCTACGAGCGGGCCGAAATCCGCGATGCGCTCGCCTATCTGCGGCTGATCAACCAGACCGCCGACGACCTCGCCTTCGAGCGCATCGTCAACGTCCCCAAGCGGGGCTTGGGCGATGCCACCATCAAGATCCTGCACGACCACGCCCGCTCCTCGCGCACGCCGTTGTTCGACGCCACCCAGGCAATCATCCTGACCGATGAACTCAAACCCAAGCCGCGCGCGGCATTGCGCGACTTCGTCGCCAATATCGAGCGCTGGCGCGTCCAGCGCGACCATATCCCCCACACCGAACTCGCCGAGATCGTCCTCGACGAGAGCGGCTACACCGAGATGTGGCAGAAGGACCGCTCCGCCGACGCCGCCGGCCGGTTGGAGAACCTCAAGGAACTCGTGCGTTCCATGGAGGAGTTCGAGAACCTGCAAGGATTCCTCGAACACATTTCGCTCGTCATGGACATCGACCGCGGCGACGGCGCCGAGGCAGTGTCGGTGATGACGCTGCATTCCGCCAAGGGGCTCGAATTCGACACCGTGTTCCTGCCCGGCTGGGAGGAAGGCCTTCTGCCGCACCAGCGCTCCCTCGACGAACAGGGCCGCGCCGGGCTGGAAGAGGAGCGCCGCCTCGCCCATGTGGGGCTGACGCGGGCGCGGAAGCGCGCACGGATCTATTTCGTCTCCAACCGCCGCATCCACGGCTCGTGGTCGTCGACGGCACCGTCGCGCTTCATCGACGAATTGCCGGCGGACCACGTCGAGGTGACGGAGTCGCAAGGCGGCTTCGGCGGCTATGGCGGCTTCGGCGAATCCCGCTTCGACCGCGCCGGCAGTTTCGGGTCGAGCTATTCGACGCCGGGCTGGCAGCGCGCCCAGAAGCGCGCCGGCCGCGATGAATTCTCACAGGAGACGGATGACGACGCCTTCACGTCGCCGGCCGCGCCCCCTCATCCTTCGCGGGGGAAAGCCGGCGAAGGCCGCGGCCCCGCCCACGCCTCCGGCCGCTTTTCCTCACCGCCGACCCGACGGGCGCCGCTCACCATCGAGGGCGAGTTGACCGTCAAGTCGACCGGCACCGCCTCGGCGTTCAAACGTGGCGACCGGGTCTTTCACCTCAAATTCGGCAACGGCAATGTGACCGCGGTCGACGGCAACAAGCTCACCATCCAGTTCGACAAGGCCGGCGAAAAGCGCGTGGTGGACAGTTTCGTCGAGAAGGTGTGACGGCGGATTCCGGCGAACCGATCTGCCGGATGGCAGCTTCGATTTTCGAAAAATGTCCGTGTCGACCGGAAAAACAGCATACCCTCCATCAACGCCCGAAACGCTCATCACCAACAAGGCTCCGAGCAAGTCCGCAGTTCTGTTGCGGTGGCATAGCATCGGCTCCATGCTGCCCACATTGGCGACAGAGGCATGGGACGGGCCGGCAATGCTCACCAGTAGCCGGGATATCAAACAACGCCTGGAGCGGGAGGGCTGGACCGTTGTTCGAGTCAGCGGTTCACACCACGTATTCAAGCATCCTGTGATCGAGGATACGATCGTTTTGCCTCATCCGAAGAAAGACTTGGGGCGCGGCCTTGCGCGTGCCATCTATAAGCAGGCAAAATGGAGGCTCGACTAGGCGTGCGGCCATGATCCATTACGTTGCAATTGTCGAAGATGCAGGACCGGAAACGGCCGTCGGAGTATGGTTTCCGGATTTGCCCGGGTGCTTCTCGGCCGGCGACAGTCCGGACGAGGCCCTGCGCAACGCCGCCGAGGCCATTCAGTTGTACGCCGATGAACTGGCCGAGCGGGGCAAGGGCCTGCCGCCGCCGCGCTCCCTGACAGAGCTCAAGCGCGATCCCGAGATTGCGCGTGACCTTAAAGACTACATGGTCGCCTTGATCGCAGTTCCTGAACCGGCCGCGGCCGAGTAGTCGAAAGGTCTTCGCACAGTCTGCGGACATCGCCTATTCATGTTATCCTCCGCCGGAGGATCACCCATGACCGGCCGCAGCCGCGACGACATCAGCCTTGCTCCGAAAGCCGCGCCCACAGGCGCCGGCTATGATCGCGACGTCTACACTTGGTCGCAGGAGCAGGCGCGGCTCATTCGTGAAGGCCGCTGGGACGAAGTCGATCGCCACAACGTCGCCGAGGAGATCGAGTCCGTGGGGCGCACCGAATTCAGCCGGCTGGAAAGCGCACTGCGGATCGTCCTCATGCACATGCTGAAGTGGGATCACCAGCCGGAACGGCGGTCGCGCAGCTGGGCCTTGTCGATCGCGGCGCAACGCGTCGAGATCGACGACGTTCTCGCCGACAATCCCGGACTGAAGCCGCGCCTGACGGAAGCGATCGTGCGCGCCGATCGCCGCGCCCGCCTCGATACTGCCCGTGAAACCGGGTTGGACACGGACATGTTCGCGACCGCATGCCCATATGGCTGGGACGATGTCAGGGCGCGGACGTTCGAAGTGTGAGGTGTCGCTCGGAACCCATGCGCACCGCCCGCCGTTGCCCCGGTGAGGAGGCCCACCAATGGACCGCACCGAAAAGCCGCAAAGACCACATCGTTACGCCGAGCTTCGCGAAGTGTCGCCGCGCGACGCGCCGTTCCTGGAGACGCCCGCCGGCCGCGCCGACGATGACGGCGCCAGCGATCCGACCAGCCCGGCGAGCGACGAAATCCATCGCCAGGACGTCGGCGCCACGCCGCGCAGCACCGTCACCGGCCGTCACCAACCCGGCATGGGCGGCGAGGAGACCGAGGACGGATTGTCCGGCAGCGAGGAAGCCGTCCGGCATGCCGCCGAGGACGTCGGCACCGGCGACGGTACCGAGGACCGGCGCGACATGCCGGTGTTCGACCGCGCCGACGCCCCGCCCAAGATCTGACCAATATCCGATCTTGTCTGATCTGCCCGCGCGGCGCTTGCCGTCGCGTGGGCGTTTATGGCATGGCTCGCCACGCCCCCGACGAGCCCGGAACGAGCCATGCCGATCTACGGTTATTCGTGCCAGAAATGCGGACACACCTTCCAGACGCTGGTGCGCTCCGGCGAAACGCCCGCCTGCCCGTCCTGCGGTAGCGAAGAACTGGCACAGCAGCTGTCCCTGATCGCCACCCCGGCCAAGCAGGGCACCGAGGCGCCCATGTGCGAGGGCGGGATGGGGGCCTGCGGCTCATGTTGCGGCATGGGCGGCTGCGACTGAGCCGTCATTTCTTCTCCAGCATCAGCATACCCTCCCGCCGGATCAGCTTCTGGGCGCCTTCGGCCACCCTGGCGAGGAGCCACGGCAGCGTCACGGTGACGACGACTTCGGCATCGTGAATATCGATGCGGCCGCTCGCCGCCTGCCCGAGCGCGGTGAGGCGGAAGTCCACCGTATCTCCGCTCCAGGTCTCCTCCTGCACGTTCATGAGCGAGGCGTAATTCGCCCGCACATGGCCCAGCCCGTTCTTGATGCGCGCCGTGGCCTCGGCGCGGCCGAGCCGATGCGGGATCGAGACGACGACGGGCTTGGACATGGGCGATCTCCGGGGGCGACAACGACGCCCATCGGCGAATCAACGCATATGCCCGGCATTCGGATCGCGCACCGCCCGGCTCCCGTGCGTGCCCCAGAACCTCTTGAAAACCCGTCCCGGGACCCCATATCGGGTCGGAAGCGGCGACTTGCCCCTCCCTCCGGTCGCCGCCGGACGACTGCGAACTCGATGGTGACGCCGGATGTACGCGCCCGTCGATACGCGGTTGTCCTTTTTCCCAAACCCCCGTCTCCACCCGCCGGCGGCACGGAGTTTTCCGTGAACCTCGGCGAGCGTGGAGCAACCAATGGCGTGGGCGCGGCAGTGTCACGGAACCGTTATCGGACGGAACCGCAAAGCCGCCACGGTCATTGCCCATTGGTTGTGAGGGGCGCCCGGCACCGGCGCCCGGTGGGGAGCAGTCCATGCGTTCATCGTTTCAGCATCTATCGTTTCGCAGTTCGCCGAATCCACGCGGTTCGTCGCGCCTGCGCGGTTCATCGCGCCTGCGTGCAATGGTGGTTGTCGCCATCGCGGCTTTCGTGACGGGTCTCGCGCCCCTTCCAGCGGCCGCCAAGGTGCTGGTCACGGTCGACAAATCCTCGCAACAGATGACGGTCAGCGTCGACGGCGAGCGGCGTTGGGTGTGGCCGGTGTCGACCGGTGTACCGCGCTACGATACGCCGAGCGGCCGCTTCACCGCGTTCCGAATGGAGAAGGACCACTTTTCCAAGGAATGGGACAACGCCCCCATGCCGTACGCGATCTTCTTCACCGCCAGAGGTCACGCCATCCACGGCACCAACCACCGAAGCATCGGTGCCCCGGCCTCGCATGGATGCGTGCGGCTCTCACCCGAGCATGCCGCGCAGCTGTTCGCCCTCGTCAAGGAGCAGGGCGTCATGAACACCACCGTGGTGCTCTCCGGTGACGTGCAGGTCGCGTGGGCGCGCCGCGCCAGCCGTCTCGCCGCGGCGCGCGGTGGCGCCACCGGGCGGCCGCTGCCGCAACCGGCTGCCGATGTCGCGCAGGAGACCGAGGGCTACGTGCCTCAGGATGACGTGCCGCGGGGCTATGGCCAATTCTATGGTGAGGCAAGGCCGCGCTATGGCGAACCCGTGCCGCCACCGCCGCCTGCCCAATACGGCCGCGCATACTCCAATTGTCCGCTGCCACCGCCCGGCTTCCCGGCCCCGGCGTGCGCATACGCGCGACCACAGGCGAACGCCGACGCCTATTATCCGCCGCGCCGCTATCCATTCGGCGGCTATTGAGGCGAGGCGTCACGCCGCGCGAAGGCCTGCAAGTCGCGCACGCATGGCGCGGACATTGACGTAGTTCGGCACCAACCCTGAAGTCGTCGCGCGTGCAACGCAACAGCGCCACGCGTGCAGCGCATATAACCTCTTGACCGACCGCAAGGCGGCGGCGTGTTGTTCATCCTATTCCACGACGCGTGGGGATACGTCCGCAACGGCGGACGCTTGGACTGCGAGTGGTCGACCCCCGCACCCGCGCATCGATGGAGTTTTCAAGAATGTCCGATTCGGATCACGTCAGGATTCTGAGTCGTCGAGATATCGTCAAAGTTGCATCGGCCACTGGTGTCGCCGCGCTCGCCGGCACGAGCGTCGCGGAAGCGGCGGCGCCCCCGCCGAAGAAATGGGATCAGGAAGCCGATGTCGTCGTGGTCGGCTACGGCGGCGCCGGTGCCTGCGCGGCGATCGCGGCCGCCGATGCCGGCGCCAGCGTGCTGCTGCTCGAAAAGCAGACGCAGGCGAAGCATTATCCCAACTCGCGCATGGCCGGCGGCATCTTCCACTCACCGCAGCCGGACGGCAATCGCGCCGCCTTGAAGGAATACGCCAAGGCGATGATGAGCGGCGAGAACATCCCGGGCAAGCTCGAAGGCGAGCAGCCGGAGGTCTCCGACGAACTCGCCGAAATCTATTCCCGACGCGCGCCCGACAACGCGCCCTTCCTGCAGTCGCTCGACCCCGACTTCAAGACGGCGCGCTTGGCCGGCGCCTCCTTCCCGACTTTCCCGGGCGCCAAGGAAGCCGGCTATCGCACCTACTTCGCGACCTATACGGGCAAGGCCGATTTCAACGTTCCGTCGCTGAACAAGCCGAAGCAGGAGAAGATGAACGGCGAGGCGTTCTTCACCTGCCTCACGGTCGGCGTCTCCAAGCGCAACAATATCCGGGCGTTGTTCGAGACCCCGGCCTCGCGGCTCGTCACCGACGACAAGGGCGAGGTGATCGGCGTCATCGCCAAGCAGGGCGACAAGGAGATCGCCGTCAAGGCCAAGCGCGCCGTCGTCCTCACCAGCGGCGGCTACGAATACAACATGGCCATGCGCAAGGCCTTCCTGGAAGGACCGGGCGTCGACGGCTGGGCGTTCTACGGCACCACCTACAACACCGGCGACGGCATCGAGATGGCGCTCGGCGTCGGCGCCGGCCTGATGAAGACCGGCAAGGCCGCCTCGCGCATCATCACCGCGGTGCCGATCCGCGTGAACGGCCTGCGCATCGGCCTGATCACCGACTCGGTCGGCTCGCCGAACTCGCTGGTGGTCGACAACCACGGCAAGCGCTACGCCAGCGAAACGCTCGTCACCGTCGATCCCAGCCGCTACTTCTTCTACAAGGCGGCGGTGCAGTTCGACATCCAGAAGCTCGACTATCCGCGCAGCCCGAGCTGGATGATCTTCGACGAGAAGCTGCGCAAGGAGAAGTGCATCACCTTCCGGGGGATCTCGACGGCCGGCTATGGCTTCGTTCCCTGGGCGCAGGACAACCTCGACGCCATCGAGCGCGGCTGGATTCTCAAGGGCGACACGCTTGAGGAACTCGCCGCCAAGATCAAAGCGCATGCGGACAATCGCAAGCTCTTCGACGAAGCCGCTTTCGTGGAGACGATGCGCAAGTTCAACGGCTACTGCGCCGCCAGCAAGGACGAGGAGTTCGGCCGCAAGCTCGATCCTGCCGGCGTGATCGACAAGCCTCCCTACTACGCGCTGCCTCTCTACGCGGGCGGCCCGAACACCAAGGGCGGCATCTCCGCCAACGGCCAGCGCGAGGTCCTCAACTGGTCCGGCAAGCCGATTCCGCGCCTCTACACGGCCGGCGAAATCTCCTCCGCCTTCAAGTTCGTCTACCAGGGCGGCGGCAACCTGACCGAATGCATCACCTTCGGGCGCGTCGCCGGCGAGAACGCCGCCAAGCTCAAGCCTTGGAGCTGAGACGCCAACGGGCGCGGCGGCGGTCCGCCGCCGCGTTTTTCATCCCCGGCCGCCACGACGTGACGCCGGAACTGCCCTCCGAACACCCTTCCCAGTCGATCCGCAGGAGAACCTGATGTCCGATGCCGACAATCCGACGCGAGTGAGCCGACGCGATCTGGTCAAAGCGTCAGTCGCCGCCGGAGCCGTGACCGTCGCCGGCGCGAGCGTCGCCGAAGCCGCCGTTCCGAAGAAATGGGACCTCGAAGCCGACGTCGTCGTGGTCGGTTTCGGCGGTGCCGGTGCCTGCGCCTCGATCGGCGCCGCCGACGCCGGTGCCAAGGTGATCCTGCTGGAGAAGCAGGGCAAGCCGAAGCACTATTCCAACACCCGCATGTCGGGCGGCATCTTCCATTCGCCGATCCCGGAAGGCGACAGAAAGGCCCTCAAGGAATATGCCAAGGCCATGTTCTCCGGCGAGAACATCCCGGGCAAGCTCGAGGGCGAGCAGCCGGAGGTCTCCGACGAACTGGCGGCGCTGTTCTCCGAGCGCGCGATCGACAACCTGCCCTTCCTCATGCGCCTCGACCCCGAGTTCAAGCCGGGCCGCCTCGGCGGCGCCGCCTTCCCGAACTTTCCCGGCGCCAAGGAAGCCGGCTATCGCACCTACCGGTCGAGCTACATCGGCAAGTCGGTGTATGAATCGACCATCGACAAGCCGAAGAACCAGAAGATGAACGGCGAGGCGTTCTTCGCCTGCCTGCAGTTCGGCGTCGAAAGCCGCAAGAACATCCGCGTCGTCTACGACACGCCGGCGTCGCGCCTCGTCACCAACGACGCCGGCGAAGTCCTCGGCGTCATCGCCACCCAGGCCGGCAAGCCCATCGCGGTCAAGGCAAGACGCGCGGTCGTCCTCACCTGCGGCGGCTACGAGTACAACATGGCGATGCGCAAGGCCTTCCTGGAAGGCCCCGGCGTCGACGGCTGGGCGTTCTACGGCTCGCCCTTCAACACCGGCGACGGCATCGAGATGGCGCTCAAGGTCGGGGCCGGACTGATGAAGGCCGGCAAGGCCGCCTCGCGCATCATCACGGCGGTGCCGATCCGCGTGAACGGCCTGCGCATGGGCCTGATCACCGACTCGGTCGGCGCCCCGAACTCGATCGTGGTCGACAACTACGGCAAGCGCTACGAGAACGAGGTCCTGGTGACGATCGATCCCAGCCGCTATTTCTTCTACAAGGCGGCGGTGCAGTTCGACATCGTCAAGCTCGACTATCCGCGCACACCGAGCTGGATGGTGTTCGACGAGACCTTGCGTGCCAGGCGCTGCATCACCAGCCAGGGCATATCGACGGCCGGTTACGGCTTCGTGCCGTGGGCGCCGGACAATCTCGACGCCATCGAACGCGGCTGGATCCTCAAGGGCGACACGCTCGAAGAGCTCGCCGCCAAGATCAAGGCGCACGGCGACAACAAGGGCAAACTCGACGAGGCCGCTTTCGTGCGCGCGGTCACGAAGTTCAACGAATCCTGTGCTGCCGGCAAGGACGAGGAGTTCGGCCGCAAGGTCGATGCGGCGGGCAAGATCGGCAAGCCGCCCTACTACGCCCTGCCGCTCTATGCGGGCGGCCCGAACACCAAGGGCGGCATTTCCGCCAATGCCAAGCGCGAGGTGCTGGATTGGGCCGGCAAGCCGATTGCCCGCCTCTACACGGCCGGTGAAATCTCCTCCGCCTTCAAGTTCGTCTACCAGGGTGGCGGCAACCTGACCGAGTGCATCACCTTTGGTCGCGTCGCCGGCGAGAACGCCGCCAAGCTCAAGGCCTGGAGCTGATCCCACACGGGTGGCGGCGCGTACCGCCGCCATCTCGCCTATCGGTGCTAAACAGCGCCGGAACGATCAACGCTCCGGCCCAACCAACGAGTCGACGTCATGCGGTTTCTTTGTGCTCTCATTTTCGCTCTTTTGTTCCTCACCGGGCAGGCGGCCACGACCCAAGCCGCCGAGACCGCGGGCGCCAGCAAGGTCTTGCTGCTGCAGAAGCACGTCGGCAAGGGATTGAACTGCAACGGGTGCCACCAGGAAAATCCGCCCGCCAAGCCGGTCGCAATGGAGAAGTGCCTGTCCTGCCACGGCCCCTATGACAAGCTCGCCGACAAGACCGACGGCAAGGGCGCGCACAATCCGCACTCCTCGCACCAGGGCGATCTGAGCTGCGACAGCTGCCACCACGTCCACAAGACCTCGGAGAACTACTGCTCGCAGTGCCATCAGTTCGAGTTCGACGTGCCCTGACCGGCACGTAACTGCACCACACGACGACCTGCACCACGCGACAAAGCCGGCCTTGTGGGCCGGCTTTTTTCGCCCAGCAGCGGCCGGGCGTCGGCCGCTCTGGATCGTTGCGCAGCGAATCCGTCAGGCGGCGCGCGTCTTCATCACGCGCGTGCCGGCGTCGATGCCGGCCTGCGTGCCGGCCGTGACCGAGCGGGCGGCGTTGACGGCGGCGACCGAGCGTTCGATGGCGGTCCACAGCCGGGAGATTTCGGTCGCCGCCGGCGACTGCGGCTCGACCTCGGCGGCGCTGGCGCCGGCCGCGAGCGTGAGTGCGTAGCCGGCACGATGGCTGATCTGGCCGCCCCAGACCGGGATGCCGAGCCCGTCGAGATGGGCGCGGGCCTGGGTCACCACCGGCGATTCCCTGTCGTCGCGCTTCACCGGCGCGGCGTTGAGCACCACCGCGTAGGGCTTCTCGCGTTCGCGCGAAGTCGCCACGGTCTCGCGCACGGCGGCAAGGTCGAACAGTCCGGGCCGGGCCGGAATGACCACCATGGTGGCGGCGCGGATCGCTTCGCCGACCACCACCCACATGGTCGGCGGCGTGTCGATGAACACCCAGTCGACGCCCTCGATCATGGCGTGGGCGAGCAGGCGGTCGACGCCGCGTTCGGCGGTCTGCAGCAAGAGCCCGTCGACCGGGCGCAGCGAATGCCACAACTTGAGCGATCCCTGCGGGTCGGCATCGACGACCAGACATCGCTGGCCACAGCCATGCGCAAACGCAGCAAGATGCGCCGTCAAGGTGCTCTTGCCTGCCCCACCTTTGCGCGACGCCAGCGTGATCACGTTCATGCCGGACTCCGGGTTTGATTCGCAGCATTAAGGCTGCAGCAACCATGGTAAACGGGAAGTAAACGCTCCATAAGGTTGAATACGCAGAAAACCTCCCGCATGGCAGGAGGTTACCAATGATTCGACGGAAGTTTTTACGGACGCCCTGCGCGCACCGCTCGCCGGATGAGTGCACGGGAGACAGGCGGGCGTCTTTCTGTCAGGATCAGCCTACCAGGAACCACAGCCGACGCCGGCCCAAGCGGCCCACCGATAAGCCGGCGAACGCCAGCGAACGAACGATCGCAGGGGGGAATGTCTCGATGTCCGAGGGAACGCTGCTGTTGATTTTCGTGACCCTGCAACGGTGGGGTGAGTTCCATTGGGATCGTGACAATACCCGCCGCCTGATGGCCCAGGGTGCCGTCGAGGTCGCACGCACCCACTATCCGCTGCTGATCATCGTGCATGCGGGCTGGCTCGCCGGCGTGTGGCTCGTCGGCTACGACCGCCCGATCGCAGTTCCCTTCCTGGTCGCCTTCCTGATCGTCGAAGTCGGGCGTGCCTGGGTGTTGTGGAGTCTGGGGCGGCGCTGGACGACGCGCATCATCGTCCTTCCGGGTGCCCCACTGGTCGCGGCCGGGCCGTATCGCCTGACCAAGCATCCCAACTACGTCATTGTGGCCGCCGAAATGGTGCTGGTCCCGCTTGCCCTCGGTCAGCCCGCCTATGCGCTGGCAGCGGGCGTGATCTATGTCGCCTTGATCACGCTCGTGCGCATTCCGGCCGAGAACACCGCGCTGGCGCAGCTCGATCAACCGAACGGCGCGTTGGGCAGCCGCGCCGGACTGTAGTGAGTTCGCCACCCGCGAGGGAACCGTAAGGGTCGACGCTCCGTTGATCGAAGCCAGGATGGCCGCATGCGAGACCGGCCACCGGCCGGGGCTGGGTCATGGATTCCGAGACGCGGGACAGGATCGACTGGAACAGGAAAACCACATCGGCGCCGCGTGAAGCGTTCACGTTCCTGTCGCGGCTTTACGAACGCATCGGCGAACACCGCATCACCTCCATCGCCGGCGGCGTCACGTTCTTCGTCCTGCTGGCGCTGTTTCCCGCCACCGCGGCGCTGGTGTCGATCTATGGCCTGTTCGCCGATGCGTCCGTTTTGTCCGACCAACTCGCCGCCATGGCGGACGTCCTGCCGCAGGGCGCGATCGCCATCATCGGCGAACAGCTCGAGCGCCTGATCGCACAGCAAAGTTCGGCGCTTGGGTTCGCGTTCCTGGCCGGCGTCGCTTTGTCCCTGTGGAGCGCCAATGCCGGCATGAAGGCCCTGTTCGACGCCCTCAACATCATCCACGACGAGGCGGAAAAGCGCAGCTTCATCAGGCTCAACGCCATCTCGCTTGTGTTCACGCTGGGGCTGATCCTGTTTTTCGTGGTGACGGTCGGGGCGATCGTCGTCCTGCCTGCCGTGTTGACGCGGCTCGGCATCGGCGACGGCATGCAGGGCACCCTGCTCACCCTGGCACGCTGGCCGATGCTGTTCCTCGCCATCACTTTGGTGCTGTCGCTGATCTATCGCTTCGGTCCGAGTTGCAACGACGCGCACTGGCGGCCGATCAGCCCCGGCAGCGCCACGGCAGCGGTGGGGTGGATCGCCGCCTCCATGGCGTTCTCCTGGTACGCGGCAAGTTTCGGCAATTTCAACAAAACCTACGGCACCCTCGGCGCCGCCATCGGCTTCATGACCTGGAACTGGATCGTCACCATCGTGGTCCTGGTGGGAGCGGAAATCGACGCCGAACTCGACCACAAAGCCGCAGCCCCCTTCGGCCGCGTGCGACATGACGCCTCCTGAATTCGCACCGGGCGCGGGAGCCCGGTGGATAAGCTGTGGACAAGCCTGTGGATCAACGGTGGGAGATCCGATCCGTTCGAACCCTCGATACCGTTCACGGTAACCTGTGGAAGAAAACGGGCATAACCGGTCGGCGCCGCTGAGAACCTGCTTGATCACGGCGCTTTATTGAAGCACTTGCAGGCCCTTGCAGATATCCACCCAGGCGACGGATCAATCGCTTGGACGAGACGGTTCAATCTTGGATTGATGTGGATATTGAGTGGACAAAGGTGGCGATACGGTGCGGCGACACCCAGAGACGATCGTGGCCCGCCTGGCCACCGACGAAGCCAACGCCCGGCGTCTTGCGGACATGCTCGGCGAGACGCTCGATCCCAACGGCGCCGTGGTGGCCGCCTTCGAAGTGGCCCGCGGCGCCTGGAACGTGGAAATCCACTTCGTCCAGGAGCCCGACCGCGATGCCATACGGCGCCTGGTCACCGAGCTCGCCGGCGACGCCGTCGCCGGCACCCTGGAGTTCTACACCATCACCCCCAAGGACTGGGTGGCGGCGAGCCTCGCCGCCCTCAAGCCGGTTCCGGCCGGCCGTTTCGTGGTCCACGGAGCCCATGATCGCGCCCGTATCCCGGTTTCGCACATCGCCATCGAGATCGAGGCGGCGCTCGCCTTCGGCACCGGACATCACGGCACCACGCGCGGTTGCCTCCTGGCCATCGATGGGCTGGTGAAGCGGCGCAAGCCGGTACGCCGCCGCGTCTTGCCATCGCCTCCGACCCAGCGACGCCGCCGCGCCCCCGTCGAGGTTCTGGACGTGGGCACCGGCACCGGAATTCTCGCCATCGCGGCCGCGCAGGCCCTGCGCAGCCGTATCCGCGCCAGCGACATCGACGCGACCTCGGTCGCGGTCGCGCGCGAAAACGCCCGCGCCAACCGGGCTGCCGGCCGCATCGATTTCATCCACGCCGACGGCCTGGGCGACCACCGCATCAGCGCCGGCGCCCGCTATCGCATCGTGCTCGCCAACATTCTGCTGCCGCCGTTGCGCCGCATGGCGGCCGCGATGGCGCGGCTGGTGGCCCCTGGGGGGTACGTGATCCTGTCCGGCCTGTTGGACGAGCAGGCGCCGGCGGCCCTTGCGGCCTATCGGGCCCAGGGACTGACATTGCGGCGGCGCTTGTCGCTCGAAGGCTGGACCACGCTCATCCTGGCGCGGACGAACCGCACATAAAAAAGACGCCCCGGGTGATCACCCGAGGCGCCTTTAGGGGGGACACGACAGCCAGAGGAAATCCGAAAGAGATCAGAAGCGTTCCGGGCCGAACGAGAGCGACTTCTCGCCGCGCGAATCGAGCCGCAGGCCGACGGCCTCCATCTCGTCGGGAAGGAAATGGGTGTGCCGACGCAAGACTTCGCCGGCCTTGAGTTGGTTCGACGTCGCGACGAAGCGGCGGAGGCGCGTCCACAGGCTTACGTGCCGGGCGCGGCCGGAGGGAATACCCAAGCTCAGCATCGACATGGCTGTGTCTCCACGTGGAGGGGACGACGCGCTTGGCGCATCCGTTGACTGGCGCGAATGTACTTCTTTTTGCACGCGCGAAGAACGCGAAGGCGCGCAATGCTTGGTTGCGCAAACCGCATGAATGCTCGCAAAACAAGTCATTCTCCAGCGAGGACGATTCACTAAGGACAATCCCGGAGATCACTTTTTGTGCGGCGCACGCGATCCCGAGCGGCACCGCGTTGCCGCAGGCGCCGGCTCCGCATAGATTGCCCCCATGGCGCACCGATTTCAGTCGTTCGATGATCGCAGCGACCGGACGGCGACGCCGTCCCGGCTTACGGCCTTGCGGGCAGAGCTCGCCCGATGCGGGCTCGATGGTTTCATCATCACCCGCACCGACCGCCACCAGAGCGAATACGTGCCGGCGAGCGAGGAGCGGCTGGCGTGGCTGACCGCCTTCACGGGCTCGGCCGGCGCCGCCATCGTGCTAGCGGGGCGCGCGGTCGTATTCGTCGACGGGCGCTACACCCTGCAGGTGGCCGAGCAGGTCGACGGCTCCCTGTTCGAATTCGCCCACCTGGTCGAGCTTCCGCCCGACAAGTGGATCGAGGCCAATGTGGCGGCAGGCACCCGCCTCGGTTACGACCCCTGGCTTGCGACCGTCGACAGCGCCGAGCGTCTCGCCAAGGCATGCGCCAACGTGGGCGCGACTCTGGTTGGCGTCGAGACCAACCCGCTGGACACCGTCTGGAACGACCGCCCGGCCGAGCCGCTCGCGCCCGTCGTTCTCCACGACGAGAAATACGCGGGTGAATCGGCAAGCGCCAAGCTCGCGCGCCTCCAGGCCGAAATCGGCAAGCTCAAGGTCGACGGCCTCGTGGTCTCCGATCCGCACGGACTGTGCTGGCTGTTCAACATCCGTGGCAGCGACGTCGCCCATACGCCGATCGCGCTGGGCTTCGCGCTGGTGCCGAAGGACGGCCGGCCGTTGCTGCACATGGACAGCCGCAAGCTCGGCAATTCGGTGCGCGCGGCATTGTCGGAAGTCGCCGAGCTGCGCGAGCCGCGCGACTTCGCCGCCGACCTCGCCGCGCTCGCGGCCGGACATACGCTGAGGCTCGACCAGGCGACCGGCGCCGACGCCCTCGCCCGCTTGATCTCCGGCGCCGGCGGCAAGGTGGCGCGCGGCAGCGACCCCATCACGGCCATGAAGGCGGCGAAGAACGCCGCCGAGATCGCCGGCACCCGCACGGCCCACCGCCGCGATGGCGCGGCGCTCACGCGCTTCCTGGCCTGGTTCGACCGCGCCGCCCCCGGCGGCACGCTCACCGAAATCTCCGCCACCGAGGCGCTGGAGGATTTTCGCGCCGCGACCGGCGTCCTCAAGGACGTCTCGTTTCCGAGCATCTCCGGCGCCGGCCCGAACGGGGCCATCGTGCACTACCGCGTCAACCGCCAGACCAACCGCGCGATCCGCCCCGGCGAACTGTTCCTGATCGATTCCGGCGCCCAGTACGAGGACGGCACCACCGACGTGACGCGCACCATCGCGGTCGGCACGCCCACCGAGGAGATGCGCGAACGCTTCACCCGCGTCCTCAAGGGCCACATCGCCATCGCGCGCGCGGTCTTTCCGGCCGGCACCACCGGCGCCCAGCTCGACAGTTTCGCGCGTGCGCCGCTGTGGCAGGCGGGCCTCGATTTCGACCACGGGACCGGCCACGGCGTCGGCAGTTATCTGTCGGTGCACGAGGGTCCGGCGCGCATTTCCAAGCTCGGCCACGCGCCGCTCGCGGCCGGCATGATCCTCTCCAACGAGCCCGGCTATTACAAGGCCGGCGCCTACGGGATCCGCATCGAGAACCTCGTTCTCGTGGTCGAGGCAGCGCCGGTCGAAGGCGGCGAGAAGCCGCTTCATTCCTTCGAGACCCTCACGCTCGCGCCCTTCGATCGCCGCTTGGTCGTGCCGGCGATGCTCACGAAGGAGGAGCGCGACTGGGTCGACGCCTACCACGCCAGGGTGCGCGATACACTCGCCCCCATGCTCGCACGCGACGACGCCGATTGGCTCGTCCAGGCCACCGCCCCCCTGCCGCGCACATGAACCCCATGGACAGTATGCCGCCGCGCGAGGACCACCACGCCCCCGCACGCGACCACACGCCGTGGGGACTGCTGTCGCTCCTGATGGCCATGACCGCCATCGGGCCCCTGGCGCTCAACATTCTGGTGCCGGCGCTGCCGAAGCTCTCCGCCGTCTTCGCCGCCGACGCCCATACGATCCAGCTCGCCGTATCCCTGTTCCTGGTCGGGCTCGCGGTGGCGCAGCTCCTGGTGGGCCCGCTGGCGGATCGGTTCGGGCGCCGCCCCGTGGCCCTCGGCGGCCTCGTCCTCACGGCCGTGGCGAGCATGGCCGCGATCGTCACCGACAGCGCCGGCATGTTCATCGTGACCCGCGTCCTGCAGGCGTTCGGCGCCGCGACCGGCGTCGTCGTCGGCCGCGCCGTCATCCGCGACCTGTTCGATCGCGACCGCTCGGCTGCCATGCTCGGCCTCGTCACCACCGCCATGGTGGTCGCCCCCATGGTGTCGCCGCTCTTGGGCGGCATCCTCGACACCGCATTCGGGTGGCGCGCCATCTTCCTGTTCGTCGCCGCCGCGGTGGTCACGGTGTTGGTCTGGGCCGCGATCCGCCTGCCCGAAACCCGCGACCGCCACCCGGCTTCACCCGGCGGATTCCTCGCCGACGCGCGTTTCCTCCTGGTCAGCCCCGCCTTCAACGGCCACGTGCTGTGCGCGGCCTTCGGGTCGGCGACGTTTTTCGCCCTGCTGGGCGGTGGACCCTACATCGTCATCACCCAGATGGGCCGCAGCTCGATGGAATATGGCATCTGGTTCGCGATCTCCTCGCTGGGCTATATGAGCGGCAACTTCGCGGCCTCGCGCCTGTCCATGCGACACGGCCTCGAGCGCATGATCCTGATCGGCCTCGTGCTGGAGGTGGTCGGCGTGGTGCTGACGATCATCTTCTCGTTCGCGCACGCCTACGGGCCCGCCGTCGTGTTCCTGCCGCAAATCATCATCGCGTTCGGCAACGGCATCATGCTGCCGAATTCCATCGCCGGCGCCATCAGCGTGCGGCCGCAGGCGGCCGGCACCGCCTCGGGGGTACTGGGATTCATCCAGATGGCGGTCGGTGCGGGCTTCGCTCAGCTCGGCGGGATCGTCATCGCGCACGCTGCGACACCGGTGCCGGTGGCGCTGCTCATGGGGGCCGCCGTGGCAGTCTTCGCCGTCGCATTCTTCTGGCTGGTGCCTTCCGCAAAGGCGAAGAACGACATCTGACGGCAAGCAGGCGTGATGGCGAAACGTGATGTCGTGAAATTCCAGGTACTTGATGAAGATCAAGGCACTAGGACCGCCCAATGAGGCCTTTTTGCTCGACAATCAGGGTTGAACTCTTCTAATTAAGGGCTGCCGTCGGGAGAAACGTTACCCATGCTCTACGGATCATACTTCGCCCAAGCCCTGGACCGGCTCCATGAGGAGCGGCGCTATCGTGTTTTCGCCGACCTGGAGCGGCTGGCTGGTCGATTTCCCCATGCCATCTGGCACTCCCCGCAAGGCGCCCGCGACGTCGTGATCTGGTGCTCCAATGACTATCTGGGCATGGGCCAGCACCCGAAAGTCGTCGCCGCCATGGTGGAAACGGCGGGCCGCATGGGCACCGGCGCCGGCGGCACCCGCAACATCGCGGGCAACAACCATCCCCTGGTCGAGCTTGAGCGCGAACTCGCCGACCTGCACCGTAAGGACGGCGCCCTGGTATTCACGTCCGGCTATGTGTCCAACCAGACCGGCATCGCGACCATCGCCCGCCTCATTCCCAATTGCCTGATCCTGTCCGATGCCCTCAACCACAACTCGATGATCGAGGGGGTGCGCCAGGCCGGCACCGAGAAGAAGATTTTCCGCCATAACGACATGGCGCATCTGGAAGAGCTCCTGGTGGCGGCCGGCGACCGACCCAAGCTGATCGTGTTCGAGAGCCTCTACTCCATGGACGGCGACATCGCGCCCGTGCACATGATCTGCGATCTCGCCGAGCGCTACCGAGCCATGACCTATTGCGACGAGGTGCATGCGGTCGGCATGTACGGGCCGCGCGGCGGCGGCATCTGCGAGCGCGACGGCGCGCTGGCGCGGGTCGACGTCGTCGAGGGCACGCTCGCCAAGGCGTTCGGCTGCCTGGGCGGCTACATCACGGGCTCGCGCGAGTTGATCGACGCGGTGCGTTCCTACGCGCCCGGCTTCATCTTCACCACCGCCCTGCCGCCGGCGATCTGCGCCGCGGCCGCGGCCGCCATCCGCCACCTCAAGACGTCGAACCTGGAGCGCGAGCGTCACCAGGATCGCGCCGCCCGCACCAAGGTGGTGCTGACCACCGCCGGACTGCCGGTGATGCCGTCCGAGACCCACATCGTGCCGGTGCTGGTCGGCAACCCGGAAAAGTGCAAGGCGGCGACCGACCTCCTGCTGGAACGGCACGGCATCTACATCCAGCCGATCAACTATCCGACCGTGCCGCGCGGGCTGGAGCGGCTGCGCATCACACCCTCGCCCTATCACGAGGACGCGCTGATCGACGCGCTTGCGGCAGCGCTGGTCGATGTGTGGGAAACGCTCGGTCTGCCGCTGCACAGCCGGGCCGCGGCGGCGGAATAATCTCCATCACCCGATTTCAATCGTCGAGGTCGTCGTCCTTCGTCACCGAGGGACGTACGTCGTCGTCCGGCTTTGGCGTCACGCCGAGCCAGCGCACCGCCACCGGCAGCGCCAGGGTCACGGTGAACAGGCGCGCGAGGTGATGGGCCCCGACGAAGACCGGGTCGAGATGCAGCGCGAGCGCGAGGATCATCATCACGTCGACGGCGCCCGGCGAATAGGCGACGACCACGTCGGAAATGCGCAGCGACATCAGTGAACTCGCGACGACCGCGAATGATGCCGCGATGCTGACGCCGACCGCGAAGGCGCCCAGGCCGGCGCCGAGAAACCGCAGGAGCGTGCGGATCGACGTGCCCGTGAATCGCGAGCCGGCCACCGCCCCGAGCCCGACCATCGAAACACTGACCAGCCAGGGCGGCAGCGTGACGTGCACGAGGCTGGTGCCGTGCAGCACCGCCGACATCACCAGCGGCCCGAAGATCAGCCCGCCCGGAAAGCCGACCTTGAGCAGCGCCATGGCGAGCCCGGCGCTCAGCGCCAGAAGGACGACGAACTCGCCCGGGGCGTCGAAGAGCGAGACCACGTTGGCAGGCGGACGCGATGGCCCGGCAAGGCCGAACGCCGCCAGGCCGACCGGGATGCCCACCGCCAGAATGAGCAGGCGCAGGGTCTGCACTATGCCGACGGCACGCAGGTCGGCGCCGCATTCGGCCGCAATGGCCATCACCTGGGAGAGCCCGCCCGGAATGGCGGCGAACATCGCCGTCTGCTTGTCCCAGCCGTGCATCAGACGCAGATAGGTGATGGTCGCGATCGTCACCACGCCCATGGCGACGCAGACGATGACGATACTGAGTGGCCATGACGCCATGCCGGCGAGTGTTTCCGGCGTGGCGACAGCTCCGAGCGAGGTACCCAGAAGCACGAAACACGGCCGCGCCACCCATTGGGGCAGGAAGATCTTGCGCCCGACCAGCGCCGCGGCGGCGCTGGCGCACATCGCGCCGGCGAGCCAGCCTGCCGGGAAGCCGATCCAGGTGAACAGGGTGCCGCCACCGGCGGCAACCACCAGCGTTTCAGCAATATCGCGCCATTGGCGGGAGGAGGACACGGCGAGTGACATGGGCACCCACCTTCTCGCATGGAACGAGAAGCACGGCCAGCCGCCGGCGGCGCGGCTCAGGCATGCGGTGGGTCTTCCCGGATATCAGTGGCCGTGGCCGGGCGACAGGACGATGCGGACGAGATCGGCGGCATTGCGGGCGCCGAGCTTCTCCATGATTCTCGCCCGATGGACCTCGATGGTGCGCGGGCTGATGCCGAGGTGGCGGCCCGCTTCCTTGTTCGAGGCGCCGGCGGCGATCTGGGCCAGCACCTCGCGTTCGCGCGGCGTCAACGATGTGTGACCCGGGAATTCCTTCGCCAGCCCGTTTTCACTGCCGGAAGCTGCCCGGCGGGCATTGGCGTCGATCGCTTGGCGCACCCGCGACACCACCACGTCAGCATCGAACGGCTTCTCGAAGAAATCGAGCGCGCCGCTCTTGATGGCGTCGACCGCCATGGGAATGTCGCCTTGCCCCGAAATGATGAAGATCGGAGCCGGATAGTTCTCGGCATTGAGTTCCTTGAGGATGTCGAGGCCGGAACGATCGGGCATGTTCACGTCGAGGATGATGCAGGCGGGGGGATGACTGCGGGCCGCCGACAGGAAAGAATGGCAGTCGACGAACCCGGTCACCTGGAAGCCCTCCAGGGTGAACACCATCGAGAGGGCATCGAGGACCGCCGGGTCGTCGTCCACGATGTGGATCTCGCCGCTGGAATTTACGCGCTCACCCATCTTCGTTGTTCCCATCAAAGCGACGACGCCGCCTCTGCCAGCAGAGGCAGTCGCAGCGTGAATCTCGTGCCGCGATCACGCCCGTCGCAATCGACCATCAATTCCCCACCATGGTCATGTGCGATTGCACGGGCAATGGACAAATCTTTTTCACAATTGCGCCTACCGTCGGTTGATTCAGCGCAATTGATGGCGATTTCGCCAAGAGGGTTACCGAGAACGGCACCCGGGACGGCACCATCGTGAGTAGTGGCACCGCGAATGGCGGCAGGCCGCAGCTCCGCAACCACCATCACGTGCTCGCCCAGGCGCTGGGTGGCCAGGCGAATGCCGGGCGCGCCGGCCCGCGCCGCAGCTTCGAGGGCGGCGTGCATCAAGGCGATCAATGCCTGCTGCAATTCGACCGGGTTGCCCCTCACTGGCGGCAGCCGCGGCGTCAACAGGCGATCGATACGGGCGCCCGGACGGTCGACGAACACGCCCAGATCGAGGACATCTTCAAGGACATGATTGAGGTCGACCGGCCGCGAACCCATCAGGTCCTGGTCATGGTCCTGGTCATGGGCCTGCCTTATCCGTTGCAGGAAGCTGCTCGCCCGCTCCGCCTCGCGGACCGCCTTTTCGAGGATGGCGATCACTTTTTCGGGTAATTTATTACCTTCCGTCTCGCGCCCATAGGCACGCCCGATCGCCTGCAGATAGAGAATCACCGCGGTCAGCGGCTGATTGAGCTTGTGCGCCAAGGCGCCGCCGAGCTCTTCCATGGCGGCCATCCGGGCCGCGCGCACGATCCCGGCCTGCGCGTCGGCTGCGGCGTTCGATCCGGCTCCATCCGCGGAGTGCCCCGTTTGGGCCATCTTCTCCCGGATGATGAGGAGACAGTAGGAGCCGGTCGCGGCCGGCGAGACCATCACTTCGGCAGCGAACTCATGCCCGTCGAAGCCGCGCAAACGCACCGGGCCGGCGTCCGCTGCCGGATGGAATCGGGACGTCCAGTCGCCCCCGCGAAGCGGCGGGCCATCGTGCTGCGGCAACAACGCATCGACATGGCAGCCCACTATGTGGTCGGCGGCGCATCCGAACAGGCGTTCACAGGACTTGTTGAAATAGATGACACGGCCGTCGTCGGAACAGACGAGAATCGAATCGGTGGCCCCATCGAGTACACTCGCGAGCCTCCAGTCAGGGACTGTTACGGATGACGCAAGGGCGCCGATGACGTCCTCCGGGGTACCGTGAATCACCTACAAAATGCGTCGGTTGTGTGAGAAAATCAATGCCTATCAATGGCTTATGGTAACATATGCTGGGTTTTCGGATTATCCTGTTACCTTCTTCGCAAAACGATGTGCATTCCTGGTAAAAATCCCCATGACGGCGCTGCCGATGGGAAGAACCCCTATAAACGGCTGATTGCTCCCCTTGAGTGTCACCATCGTCGCGTCCACAATCCGCTCCGCACCCCCTGCGGAGCGGGCCACGTCCATGATCACTTGCCGGCCGAGCGAACCGCCGATTCATCGAAACGAATGACGCGGAAACCCACATGCTGCAGGGCTGGGTCGTCGTCGCAGTCGCTCTCGGTTATATCGGCTCGCTGTTCATCGTGGCGAGCTACGGCGATCGCTTGCGCCTGCTCGGGCGCGAGCGCCGCAACCGGCTTTTGATCTATCCGCTGTCGCTGGCGATCTACTGCACGTCGTGGACGTTCTTCGGTTCGGTGGGGCTCGCCGCCCGCACCGGCTACGACTTTCTCACCATCTATATCGGGCCGGCCCTGATGGTCGGCCTGGCGACGCCGCTCCTCGTGCGCATCGTGCGCCTCGCCAAGGCGCAAAACATCACCTCCATCGCCGACTTCATCGCGGCGCGCTACGGCAAGAACCAGGGCGTCGCCGCGACGGTGACGCTGATCGCCATCGTGGGCACGGTTCCCTACGTGGCCCTGCAGCTCAAGGCGGTGTCGAGTTCGCTCGCCACCATCCTGGGCCCGCTGACCACCAATCCGGTGGCGGCGCCCGTGCTCGGCGACCTCGCGCTCCTGGTCGCGCTGTCGATGGCGACATTCGCGGTGCTGTTCGGCACCCGCCACATCGACGCCACCGAGCATCAGCACGGGCTCATTCTCGCCATCGCGACCGAGTCCATGGTCAAGCTGGTGGCGTTCGTGGCGGTCGGCGTGTTCGTCACCTTCGTGATGTTCGACGGGCCGTGGGATCTGGTCGCACAAGCGCAGGACAAGCCGGCAGCGGCGGCCGTGCTGGCCGGCAACACGCAGTTCGGCACGTTCGCCGTGATGACGCTCTTGTCGTTGTGCGCCATCACCCTCCTGCCCCGCCAGTTCCATGTCACCGTGGTGGAGAACAACAACGAACAGGAGATCCGCCGCGCCGCCTGGCTGTTCCCGCTCTATCTCGTCCTCATCAACCTGTTCGTGGTGCCGATCGCCGTCGCCGGACTGATCCGCTTCCCCGCCGGCAGTGCCGACAGCGACATGTTCGTCCTGGCGCTGCCGCTGTCGTCGGGCAACGGCACATTGGCGCTCGTCGCCTTCATCGGCGGCCTCTCCGCGGCGACCGCCATGGTGATCGTCGAGTCGGTCGCGCTCGCCATCATGGTGTCGAACGATCTGTTCGTGCCGCTGGTGCTGCAGCGGCGCGCCGACCTGATCACCTCACGGGGCGATGTCGGCACCCTGCTGCTCAAGGTGCGCCGCGTCGCCATCTTCGCCATCCTGCTCCTGGCCTATGTGTATTACCGGCTGGCCGGCGAGGCCCAGCTCGCCTCCATCGGCCTCCTGTCGTTCGCCGCCGTGGCGCAGCTCGCCCCCGCCTTCTTCGGCGGCCTCGTATGGCGGCGCGGCACCGCCCGCGGGGCGTTGGCCGGCATGATCCTCGGCATCCTGGTCTGGGCCTATACGCTGCTCCTGCCGAGCTTCGCCGATGCGGGCCTGTTCCCGCACAGCTTCCTGAGCGAGGGACCGGCCGGGCTCGCGCTGCTGCGGCCGCAGGCCCTGTTCGGGCTCGACCTGCCGCCGCTCGTGCACGGTGTGGTCTGGAGCCTCGCCGTCAACATCATCGCCTATGTGGGTTCGTCGCTGGCGCGCGAACCCACCTCCATCGAGCAAGTGCAGGCGGACCTGTTCGTGCCGGCGAAACTCGCCCCGATCGCGCCGAGCTTCCGTCTGTGGCGCTCGTCGGTGACCGTCGAGGACTTGACCACCACGGTCGCCCGTTATCTGGGCGAGGAACGCACCCGCACCTCCTTCGAGAGCTTTGCGGCGCAGCGGCGCCTCGATCTCGACCCCAAGGCCAATGCCGACTTCGAAATGCTGCGCTACGCCGAGCACCTGCTCGCCTCGGCCATCGGCGCCGCCTCCTCGCGCCTCGTCCTGTCGCTCCTGTTGCGCCAGAAGACGGTGTCGACCAAGGCGGCCCTGAAACTCCTCGACGACGCCTCGGCGGCGATCCACTACAACCGCGAAATCCTGCAGACGGCGCTCGACCATGTCCGCCAGGGCATCGCCGTGTTCGACAAGGAGATGCACCTGTTGTGCTGGAACCGGCAGTTCGGCGAAGTGCTCGACCTGCCGCCCGGCCTGGTGCGCATCGGCACCGGCCTCGACGACATTCTGCGCTATAAGGCGGCCGGCGGTTCGTTCGGTCCCGGCGAGCCCGACGACCTCCTGCACCAGCGGCTGGCGCGATGGACCGACACCAGCGAGCCGCTCCTCGAGCGCTTCCCTGATCGCGGACTGGTCGTCGAGGTGCGTGCGAGCCGCATGCCGGACGGCGGCGTCGTGACCACCTTGACCGACATCACGCCGAGCGTCGAGGCCGCGGAGGCGCTCGAGCGGGCCAACGAAACGCTGGAGCGGCGCGTGCGCGAGCGCACCCGCGAACTCGAACGCCTCAACACCGAGCTCGGCCGCGCCAAAGCGGCCGCCGAGGAAGCCAACATCTCGAAGACGCGCTTCCTCGCCGCCGCAAGCCACGACATCCTGCAGCCTCTCAATGCCGCCCGCCTCTACGTCACCAGCCTGGTGGAAAGAAAACGCAGCGGCGAAGAGGCGCGCCTCGTCGACAATGTGGACGCATCGCTCGAAGCGGTCGAAGAAATCCTCGGCGCCCTGCTCGACATTTCCCGTCTCGACACCGGCGCCATGACGTCGGAGATCGTGGCGATCCGCATCGACGAATTGACGCGCCAGCTCGAACTCGAATTCTCACCCCTGGCGAAGGAAAAGGGCCTGGAGCTGACATTCGTGCACTCGTCGCTGACGGTGCAGTCCGATCGCCGGCTGTTGCGGCGGCTCTTGCAGAACCTCGTCTCCAACGCGGTCAAATACACCCCGAGCGGCCGCGTGGTGGTCGGCTGCCGCCGCCGCGGCGAGGCGGTGCGCATCGACGTCTACGACACCGGCATCGGCATCCCGAAGTCCAAGCAGAAGGTGATCTTCACCGAGTTCCATCGCCTCGAACAGGGCGCCAAAGTGGCGCGCGGCCTCGGGCTCGGCCTATCCATCGTCGAGCGCATCGCCCGCATGCTCGGGCACCGCATCGACATCCGTTCCGAGCCCGGACGCGGCTCGCACTTCGGCGTCGTGGTGCCGCTCGCCCGCACCTCCGCCAAAGAGGTCCGGCGGCCGGAGCCGCGCCGGATCGACCGCCGGCAACTCACCGGCCTCACTGTCCTGTGCATCGACAACGAGCCGAAAATCCTCGACGGCATGCAGACGCTGCTGGGCGGCTGGGGGTGCGAGGTGATCACCGCGACGGACGTGGAAACCGCGCTCGCCGCCATCGATCAGGCGATGGTCAAAGGTCCGGTCAGCGGCCTGCTGGTCGACTACCATCTCGATCAAGGGCATGGCCTCGACGTCACTTCCCTGCTGCGCGAACGACTGGGCAATTTCGAACTTCCCGCCATCCTGATCACCGCCGACCGCTCGACCGGCGTGCTCGACGCCGCCCGTGCCCACGACGTTCAGGTCCTGCACAAGCCGGTCAAGCCGGCGGCATTGCGGGCGCTGCTCGGCCAATGGCGGTTGCGCAACGTCGCTGCGGCCGAATAGCGTATCAGCAACCATTTGAATAAAAACGAAAACTTGCGCGCAATGCGTGCCGACAGGGCGTTAAGACAATTGCTAGTATTGCGACCCTAGAATACCGCGCTGGGATGCGTTCGTCCGCGTGGCCGCACCCCCCGGGAGGTCAGGACATGGACAGCCTAACCGCTGCCGACGGTGCGGCGCCGGGCATGCTCGGACGCGTGATCGCGCTCGGCGGCTCGCAGGCGACCGTCGGCCTGTTCGTCGGCCGCGACGCGCTCGGCGGCGCCGATGCGACGGTCGGCAAGTTCCTCGGCATTCTCGGCAACCGCTCGGTGACTGTCGGGCTGATCACCGAGATTTCCGAACACAGCCCCGGCGAAGGCCACCCCTATTTCGCCGTCGCCCGCATCGATCTCGTCGGCGAGATCACCGCCCTGGGCGGCGATCTGCGCTTCCAGCGCGGCGTCACCGACTACCCGACCATCGGCGCCGGCGCCGCCCTGATGACCGACCGCGAACTCAAGCTCATCTACAATGCGCCCGGCGCCGACACGATCCACATCGGCCACCTGCAGCAGGACGCCTCCATCGGCGCCTATGTGGGCACCGACGAAATGCTGTCGAAGCACTTCGCCATCCTGGGCACCACCGGGGTCGGCAAGTCGAGCGGCGTCGCCATCATCCTGCAGCAGATCCTCGAGCGCCGGCCGAACCTGCGCATCTTCCTCATCGACCCGCACAACGAATATTCGCCCTGCTTCGGCGAGCGCGCCCAGCCGATGACGCCGCGCAATCTCAAGCTGCCGTTCTGGCTGTTCAACTTCGAGGAGATCATCGACGTCATCTTCGGCGCCCGGCCCGGCGTCGAGGAGGAGACCGAGATCCTGTTCGAGTGCATCCCGGCAGCGAAGTCCGTCTATCTGCAGTACCGCGCCAATGCCGACCGCGCTCTCAACAAGAAACGCGACCCCAGGTCGACCGGGTATACGGCCGACACTCCGGTCCCCTACCGCATCGACGATCTCATCAACCTGATCGACGAGCGCATGGGCAAGCTGGAGAACCGTTCCTCGCGCATGAAGTACCACAAGCTGATCCAGCGCATCCAGACGGTGCGCAACGATCCGCGCTACGCCTTCATGTTCGAGAACGCCAATGTGGGCGGCGACACCATGGCGGACGTGCTGGCCTATCTGTTCCGCCTGCCGCCCGCCGGCAAGCCGATGACCATCATGCAGCTCGCCGGCTTCCCGGCCGAGGTCGTCGATGCCGTCGTGTCGGTCGTGAGCCGCATGGCGTTCGATTTCGGCCTGTGGAGCGAGGGCGTCTCGCCGCTCCTGTTCGTGTGCGAGGAGGCGCATCGCTATGCCCCCGCGGACCACAAGATCGGCTTCGGCCCGACCCGGCGGGCGCTGTCGCGCATCGCCAAAGAGGGGCGTAAATACGGCGTCTTCCTCGGCCTCGTCACCCAGCGGCCGGCCGAGATCGACCCCAAGATCATCTCCCAGTGCAACACGCTGTTCGTCATGCGCATGGCCAACGACCGCGACCAGGCGCTGATCCGCTCGGCGGTGTCGGACGCCGCCGCCAACGTGCTCGCCTTCGTGCCGTCGCTCGGCACCCGCGAGGTGTTCGCCTTCGGACCCGGCGTCGCCATCCCGACCCGGCTCACATTCAAGGAACTGCCGGCGCATCTGCAGCCCAACAGCGAATCGGCCGGCAATTCGCGCCGCGAAGCCGGCCTCGACGTCGAGCGCGACATGATCGGCAACGTGATCGAGCGCTGGCGCAACGCCACCATGAGCCAGAAATCGGCCGGCGAGGACGACTTCCGCGACGCCACCCTCGCGCCGCGTGACGAATTCGCCCCGCCGCACGCCTACGCGCTCGATCCCGCCCGCTTCAAGCTCCTGAAGAAGCCGATCGAAGGGGCGTGAGAACGCCCGTGGATGCCGACCATCCGGCCGCGGCTCTGGCGCGGCTTCAGGCCGCGCTCGCCTGCCACTCCTGGAGATCGGAAAGCAGGCCCGGCCCCACCGGATGCCATCCCAGACGCTCCCGGGTCTTTGTGCTCAGGGCGGACATGTCCTTGTCCACGAATGCCGCCAGCCAGCCGAAATGCCCCTCCGCCTCGCCGGGAGAGATCACGGTCACCGGCACGCCGAGCCTCTGGCCGAGCACCTCCGCGATCCGCCGGAACGCAATCCCCTCCTCTGCCGCCGCGTGATATCGCGCGCCCGCTTCGCCCTTCTCCAACGCCAGCCGGAACAGACGCGCCGTATCAGCGACGTGCGCAGCCGACCATCGATTGAGCCCCTCCCCCACATAAGCCGAAACGCCCTTGCGGCGCGCAAGCTCCGCCACATAAGTGACGAGGCCCTGTCTGACCCGGTCGTGGATCTGGGACAGGCGCATCACCCTCACGTCGATGCCACGCCGCGACAGCTCCAGCGCCGCCAGTTCGGAGGCGACGCGCGGATTCGGATGCTCGGGATCGAAGTGATCTTCGGTGGACGGCTCACTTGGCCGCGCCGTACCCATTCCCGTGCCGGACGTGATGATGATGGGACGGCCGGTGCCTTCGAGGGCATCGCCCAAAGCCGCAATGGCACGACTGTCTTTGCGGCAGTTGGCGACGAAATTCGCGAAGTTGTGGTCGAACGCGGTGTGGATGATGCCGTCGCACCCGTTCACGCCGGCCCGCAAACTGTCCAGATCCTCGATGTCGCCGCGATGCCACCCGACGCCGGCCAAGGCCAGCATGTTTGCGCCTTCCTGCGAGCGTGTCAGCCCGACGACCTGGTGACCCGCCTGGACGAGTTCGGGAACGAGCTTGGAGCCGACGAAGCCGGTGGCCCCGGTCACGAATACACGCATGTCGATTGCCCTTCGTTGATCGGCAACCAACTTGGGCCTAGAGTTCATCCTCTTAAAGTAGTGATCTTATCCTATTATAATGACCAACAGGATCGACATGCCGGTCAGTCCCGATCACCCGCTCGGAGTCTTTCTCAAGGATTGCCGCAGCCGGCTCGACCCGGTCGCCTTCGGGTTTTCCGGTGCGCGTCGACGCACGCCCGGTCTGCGCCGTGAGGAAGTCGCCCTGCGGGCGAACATCAGCCCGACCTGGTATACGTGGCTCGAGCAGGGGCGCGGCGGAGCGCCGTCGGCGGATGTATTGAACCGCATCGCCCGTGGCTTGATGCTGACCGAAACGGAACGCGAGCACCTGTTCATGCTCGGGCTCGGGCATCCACCCGAAGTGCGATACGCCCCTCCCAAAGGCGTGACGCCCCGCTTGCAGCGTCTCATCGATGCCCTGGAGGTCAGCCCGGCCATCATCCGCACCGCCATCTGGGATGTGGTGGCGTGGAATCGCGCCGCGGCCGTGATCCTGACCGACTACGGCAAGCTGCCGCCCGAAGAGCGCAACATCCTGCGTCTCATCTTCGGCAGTCCGCGCGTCCGTGCCGCCCAGGATGATTGGGACGGCATCGCCCGCACGGTGGTCGGCGCCTTCAGGGCGGATGCGGCGCGGGCCGGTGCGGCGGCCGAGGTCGGGCAGCTCGTGGAAGAGCTGTGCGCGCGCAGCACCCAGTTCGCCGCCCTGTGGCGCGACAACGATGTGCGGGTCCATGGCGAAGCAACGAAGCGCATTCGCCATCCGACGCTCGGTCTGATCGAGCTGGAATATTCTGGTTTCGCCGTCGACGGCCGCTCCGACCTCGCCATGGTGGTCTACAATCCGACCCGGACCCGGGATGCCGAACGCATCCGTGGGCTCGTCAACGCGGCGTCGTGAGCCCGCCGCTTCAACCCAGCGCCGCCGACGACCGGTGGGAGCCGATCTCCTCCATCAGCCAATTGCGAAACGCCCTCATGGCCGGCGATGCGCGCCGGTTTTTCGGCATGAGGAGGTAATAGCCGAGATCCAGCGTGAGGACGTGCTCGAACGGCGCCACGAGACTGCCGAGCCGAAGATACTCGGACACGAGCACCCGCACCCCCATCGCGACGCCGATGCCCTGCAGCGCCGCTTCGTAGGCCAGTACCGAGTTCTCGAACTTGAGCCCGCGCGTCGGATCGATGCCGGTGATGCCCGCGGATGCGAGCCACATCTCCCAGTCGCGCGGACGCGCGAACGAGTGCAGCAGGGTGCGCTTGGCGAGGTTAGCCGGCGCGTCCTTGGCTTTCCACGACCGCGAGATCTGCTTGGCGCACACCGGCAGGAGTTCGAGCGGCGCCAGGTACTCGACGTCGAAGCCATCGAAATTACCCGTGCCGGTCCGGATGACGACGGCCTGGTTGGCTTTCGGATCGATCGTGGGATGAACCGATGCGCTCAGGCGGATTTCGATGTTGCCGAACTTGTCGTGAAAGTGCTGCAGGCGAGGAATCAGCCAGCGCTGGCCGAACGTGGTATGGGTGTGCACGTAGAGTACGTCCCGCCGGCCTCGCATGCTGACGGCGGCGACGGCGCGGTCGAGATCGTCGAGCGCACGATTGACGGTGGGAAAAAGACGCTCGCCATTTTCCGTGAGCCCGATCGACCGATGCGATCGCTCGAACAGCGAAACTTCCAGGTACTCTTCCAGCGCGCGAATCTGGCGGCTGACGGCGACCTGGGACACGCCGAGTTCTTCGGCGGCGCCGGTGAAGCTCATGTGCCTCGCCGCCACCTCGAAGGTGCGCAGCGGATTGAGCGGCGGACGTCGTCTCAGCATGATGTTGCCTAACTTTTAGTTAGGCTGCGTGGGCCTATTACTCTGTTGTGTCAATGCGGGATGTATCTAGCAATGTCGCCCGGTCCAGCTGCAACGTTCTGTGACAGCAGACTTCCCGTCGAGCGGAGCGCAACGTCATGCCGGGCAACGGCCCGCGTGAGGATCAGGCTTTCACCGGGCCCCATACGGAATATTGCGGACACTTCCCCGGTAGCCGTGTCGCCGGCGGAGCGTTACTCGCGTGCCGTCCGTGCTGCGGCCTGGTTCGTACTGTTAGCGGCGTTCGCCGTCCTGACGGCACTGTCGGCGAGCGATCGACCGGCTTTGGCCGCCGGTGCGAGCAGGCTCGTCAAGATCGTCGTGCCGTTCGCAGCTGGCGGCGGCACGGATCTCATTGCACGCACGCTGGCCGACGACATGGCGAGGACGCTGGGGCATCCGGTCATCGTCGAGAATCGCGCTGGAGCCGGTACCATATTGGGTTCGAGCGCAGTCGCGCATGCGGCACCGGATGGTCACACGCTGCTGATGGCGAGCTTCGCCCACGCGGTCAATCCCAGTCTCAACCCGAAGCTGCCTTACGATACTTTCGCGGCCTTCGTACCCGTCGCGCTGGTGGCGCGCTCGTTCAACATCGTCGTCACCAATCCGGACCATCCCTACCGAACCCTGCAGCAACTGATCGCGGCCGCCAAAACCGAGCCGGGGAAGATCAACTTCGGTTCATTCGGCATCGGCACATCCGCGCATCTCGCCGGCGAGCTGTTCAAGGCTTTGGCCGGCGTCGACCTCGTCCACGTACCCTACAAGGGCGCGGCCCCGGCGATCACCGACCTTCTGGGCGGGCAGATCGACGTGATATTCACGACCTCAGCGAGCGTTGCGGCCCACATCCAGAACGGGACCTTGCGGCCGCTGGCGGTAACGTCCGCCGAGAGGGTGGCGCTCTACCCCGATCTTCCCACGGTGGCCGAGTGCGGTGTGCCGGGCTACGTCGCCGAGAGCTGGTACGGCGTGTTCGCCCCGGCGAATACACCTCGCGACACCGTCCGGACCCTCGCCGGATCTGTGCAGCATGCCATGCATTCGCAGGCGTTCGCCAGGGTGAAGGAATTGGAAGGCCTCACCCTGCAAGGCGGCGGCCCCGAGGAACTCGACGCGTATGTGCGCGCGGAGGCCGAGCGCTGGCGAAGCCTCATCATGGCGGCCGGCATCCGGATCGAGTGATCCCGACGCGCTTCGCCGACGGCCGCCAACTACGCAAACCGTCATCGACGCGCACCGCTTCGGGCATCCCGACACTATCCCGCATCCTGTCGAGCGGCGCCGAAGGCCTGCCACCGGCGAGCGTTGCGGCACCGTCATCCCCGATCGATCTCACCGACAGGGCCGCTGCCCCCGTGCAGCCCTTTCGCCCTACGCCGTTGCGGCGGCGACATCAAAGGAGACTGCAATGACTACCGACAATTCCCGCTTCTCGCGCCGGGACATCATGCGCGGCGGACTGGCCGGTGCCGTGGCGACAGGCGCAGCGGTCGCGAGCGTGCCGACGAGCGCCGAGGCGGCGCCGCGTTCCATCCCGGCGAAATGGGACTACGACTACGACGTCGTGTGCATCGGCTACGGCGGCGCCGGCGCCGTCTCGGCGATCACCGCCCATGACGCCGGCGCCAAGGTCGTGCTGATCGAGAAGATGCCCGACGGCGGCGGCAACACGCGGGTGTCGGCCGGCGGCATCCTGTGCCCGGACGAGGTCGAGCAGGCCTACAACTATTTCACCGCCCTGTACGAGTTCTCCCATTCCGAAATCGACAAGGATCTGGTGCGCACCTTCGCCGAAGGCGCCGTCAGCAACGTGCAATGGATCAAGGGGCTGCGCGACGGAACGCAGCTCGCCTCCTATGGCGGGGCCGGTTACCCGAAGGTCCCGGGCTCCAAGGTCATCAAGAAGTATTCCGTGCAGGGCAAGTTCAAGGGAATGAACGGGGCGTCCGACAATCTGTGGGACGTTCTCTCCTATGCGGTCGAGGAGAAGCGCAAGATTCCGGTGATGCGCGAAACGCCGGCCAAGCGGCTCGTCACCAACGCCAAGAACGAAATCGTCGGCGTCATCGCCGAGCAGAAGGGCAAGGAAATCTCGATCCGCGCCCGTCGCGGCGTCATCCTCACCTGCGGCGGTTACGAGTTCGACACCGGCATCAAGAAGAGCAACCTCAAGGGCTATCCGATCCATGCGCTCGGCAATCCCGGCAACACCGGCGACGGCATCCGCATGGCGCAGCAAGTCGGCGCGTCGCTGTGGCACATGAACGGCGCCGCGAGCCCGTTCGGCATCAAGGTGAAGGAATGGGAGTCGGCCTTCTACATGGCGATCGGCCAACCCGGCTTCATCTACGTCAACCGTCACGGCAAGCGGTTCGTCGACGAGAAGTCGATCGAGGCGCATGCGGCCCTGCTGGCGGTCGACTTCTACAACACCGAGGAGCTGGAATACCCGAACATCCCGTGCTTCGCGATCTTCGACGAAGAGACCCGCCTGAAAGGACCGATCTCGACGGCGACCGGCCGCGGCTACGCCGGCAAGCGCTACAAGTGGAGCAAAGACAACTCCGCCGAGATCGAAAAAGGCTGGATCATCAAGGCCGACACGCTCGCCGAGCTCGCCGGCAAGATCAAGGTCAAGCCCGAGGCGCTCGAAGCCACGCTCGCCAAGTGGAACGGCGACGTCAAGGCCGGGGCGGACAGCGAATTCCACCGGCCGATCCAGCAGCCGGCCGGGCCGCACACCGCCAACACCAATGCGGAGCAGCGCCGGCCGACCTGGTCGGCTCCGATCGAGAAGGGGCCCTTCTACGCGCTCGAACTCTATCCGTCGCTGATGAACACCCAGGGCGGGCCGAAGCGCAACACCAAGGCGCAAGTGCTCGACTCCTTCGGAGAACCGATCGGACGCCTCTACAGCGCCGGCGAACTCGGCTCCATGTGGGGCGTGATCTATCAGGGCGCCGGCAACATCGGCGAATGCCTGGTGTACGGGCGTATCGCCGGACAGAACGCGTCCGCCGAGAAGCCGTGGGCCTAGGCTTCATCCGCCGAAACCAAGGACGGGCGGGCCCATGGCCGCGCCCGTCCGCACCGGCCCGTTGCCCTCGCACGCGGCAGAAGATGCAGGCCATGCCGTGACGGCAAGGCCTGCACCGACGCTGCGCCCGAACCCCGAGCCTTCAACACACCACGACGCCCCCGCACCGAGGAATGACATGAATACGAGAAGCCGACTGGCGGGAGCTATCCTGGCGCTGGCCTTTTCCGCGATGCTGCCGAACATCGGCACCGCGGCCGAAATCAAAGTGATCGCATCCAATGCCGTCAAGGAGGCTTATGCCGATCTCGTGCCGGCGTTCGAGAAGACGAGCGGCCACAAGGTCACTACCGTATGGGGCGGCACGCTCGACATCACTCGCCGGGTCTCCGCCGGCGAAGTCTTCGACATCGTCGTGATTCCCGCGTCCGGCATCGACTCCCTCATCCGCGACGGACGCCTGGCTGCGGGCAGCCGCATCGACTTCGCCAAGTCGGGCATCGGCATCGCCCGTCACCCATCGGCGCCCAAGCCCGACGTGTCGTCGGCAGACGCCCTCAAGGCATCGCTCGTGAGCGCGCGCTCGATCGTGCTGTCGTCCGGGCCGAGCAGCTTCTATCTTCTTGACCTGTTCAAGAAGTGGGGCATCGCCGATACCCTGGCACCCAAGATCAAGCGGCTGGCCTCGGGACTTTCGGTCGGCGAGTCGCTGGCCAGGCACGAAGGCGACATCGGCTTCACCCAGATCAGCGAATTCCTGGCCATCAAGGGCATCGACTATGTGGGGCCGCTGCCGGCCGACGTTCAGCACATGACGGTGTTCGCGATGGGCGTGCATGCGGCGGCGCCCGCCGCCGCTCCCGCGCGCCAGCTGATCTCGTTTCTGACGTCGCCGGAGGCCACCAAGGCGCTCCATCACAGCGGCATGGAACCCGGCTGGGTCAAATGACGATCGCCGGCGCCGGGCCATGGCGAGTCACCCGCTCGCCCGGCGCAACGAAATTGCAAGACTTGCATCCGTCGAAATGGAGTTCGGGATCATGAAGGCACGACAATGGCTCGCCGCGACGGTGTTGTCCGCCGCCCTCGTCGGGGCTCAGGCAGGCACCGCGTCCGCCGCCGAGATCAAGGTTCTGGCAACCCATGCGGTCCAGGAGATCATGGAGACCCTCGGACCGCAGTTCGAGAAGGCGAGCGGTCACAAGCTCGTATTCGGCTACGATCCGAGCGCCGCCGTGCGCCGGCAGATCGAACAAGGCGCAGCTTTCGACGTCGCCATCATCACGCGGGCGGCGCTCGAAGACCTGGCCAAGAAGGGCAAGCTCCAGGCGGCCACGATCGCCGACATCGGCAAGTCCGGGCTCGGCGTCGCGGTCAAGAAAGGTGCGCCGAAGCCCGATATCAGCACCGTCGAGGCGTTCAAGCGAACGTTGCTCGCCGCCAAGTCGGTGGTTCGCTCCACCGAAGGTGCGAGCGGCGCCTATTTCGAAAAGCTCCTGGGACGCCTGGGCATCGCCGATGAGATGAAGGACAAGGTTCGGCTCGGGCCGAGCGGACGCATCTCGGAGATGGCGGCGCGCGGCGAAGTCGAACTGGCGGTGCAGCAGATCAGCGAAATCCTGCCGGTCAAGGGCGCCGATTTCGTCGGCCCGTTCCCGGCCGAAATCCAGCTCTACACGCTGTTCTCCATCGGGCTCGGGACCGGCGCAAAGGACACCAAAGCCGCCATGGAACTGGTGGCGTTCGTGACCGCGCCGGCCGCCGCCGCGGTCGTCAAATCCAAGGGCCTCGAGCCCGCCAACTAGGCGATCGCAACGACACGGAGACGGAGGCGCCAAAGCCCTCCCGATCAGCCGCGGCAGGCACCTGCCGCACACCGACGGGTCGTTCGCCCGCAAGCGGCGGACGACCACTCAAGGAAACCACCTCATGAAGACCCTCTTTGCCCTGATCCTCGCACTGTGCGCCGCCGGCTATGCGGCGACGACGACGGCGGCCGAAGGCCCCGCCGCCAACGCTCAGGTTCTGCTGCTGCAAAAGCACCTCGGAAAAGGCCTGAGCTGCAATGGATGCCACCAGGAGAATCCACCCGCGACGCCGGTGAAGACCGGCCAGTGCCTGTCGTGTCACGGCACCTACGAACAGCTCGCCGAAAAGACCGACGGCAAGGGCGCCGTCAATCCGCACGGTTCGCATCAGGGCGACCTGAGCTGCGACAGCTGCCACAATGTTCACAAGCCGTCCGTGAACTATTGCTCGCAGTGCCACGACTTCGAGCTTCGGGTTCCGTAACCGCCGAAGCGGGGCACCGCCGCGATAGAGATCGCAAGCGTATCGTCAGCGCATGCGTGTCATCGCGGCGTCGACGACAGCAACGCCACCGGCCGCTTCAGCTCAGCGCCGCCTGCGGCCACTGCCCGACTTCGATCTTGGCAGCGGCGATGACGGCCTGCGTCCGGCTCTCGACGCCGAGCTTCTGCAGGATCGCCGAGACATGCGCCTTCACGGTCGCTTCCGAGACGGAAAGCTCGTAGGCGATCTGCTTGTTGAGGAGCCCCTCCGACAGCATCATCAGGACGCGCACCTGCTGCGGCGTCAGCGTCGCCAGCCGCGCCAGGAGCACGGTGGTGTCGGCGTCGGCGGCGGTGGACAGATCCACGTCGGGTGGCGTCCACACATTGCCCTTGAGCACGATGGCGATCGCCTCGCGCATGGCTTCGACCGCGAGCGTCTTGGGAATGAAGCCGGAGGCGCCGAAATCCATGCAGCGACGGATCACCGCCGGCTCGTCATTGGCGGATACGACCACCACCGGCACGCTGGGAAACTGAGCGCGCAGATACATGAGGCCGGAGAAGCCGCGCACGCCCGGCATGGTGAGGTCGAGCAGGACAAGATCGACATCGCCGCCGCGTTCGAGGATGGCGGCCACCTCGTCGAAACTGCCGGCTTCGGCGATGTCGATATGGGAGTACAGGCCGGAGACCGCCTCCCGCAATGCCCCGCGAAACAAAGGATGATCGTCGGCGATCACCAGACGATAGAGTGTCGATTCGCTCACCTGGAAGGTCCTGAGCCTGGAAGACAGGCCTTGGCGTCGGTCAACAGGGACCTATGGGCCACCAAGGCGATGCAGTTTCCAGCCACCGTGCCGCCCGCGCAAGCGGCATACGCGTTCTTGCCCATGCGGTGAATTAGACCTTGTTAATCAACGGCGTCCACACTCAGGGTGGAAAAACTCCGTTGGTTCACGGAGTTGGCGTGAAATCCCGGTGTGTTATCACTGCCATGGCACGTGAAATGCATAAGGAATAGGCAAGATAAAAAAATCGCCGGGAGAGGCGTCCTGAAGGGTTCGAGTTTCTGCGTTGCGCCGTTTCCATTCGGATGCAGTTCGCCAGGAAAGGACCAGGACGATGAGGCCCCGCATCTTCCCCGATCTCTCGGAAGTCGCTCACGCGTTCGATCGCCGCTATGGCGTGGGCGGGCTCAAACGCGGCATGCTCGGCCTTCTAGCCGGCTGGATCGCCTATTTCCTCGCCATCAACATGTTCATCCGGTCGCTCAACAAGGTGACCGTGCCGGTCATCGACCTGCCGCTCGGGATTTTCCTGGCCATGCAGGGCGCGGTGGTGATCTTCGTCGTCGCCCTCGTGTTCCTGAGCAAGTGGCACGCGGCCACGGCCGCGACCGTGCGCATCCGCAGCCGTCGCACCGATCGCTGAACCCATCAGGGGCGCAAAGAAAGCCGGTGATCGGGCGCGTCGCCCGTCAGGCTCCGCGACGTGCGCCGAGGAACTGAAGGACCACGTGGCGCCGATGGCCGCGCGAGCGGTGCTCGGCCACGTAGATGCCCTGCCAGGTGCCGAGCGACAGCGCCCCGCTTTCGACCGGCACGTGCAGGGAAATCCCCGTCAGCATGGTCTTCACATGCGCCGGCATGTCGTCCGGCCCTTCGGTGTCGTGCACCCAGCCGGCCTCCGCGGGGGCGAGCGCGCGCAGTGCCGCGACCAAGTCGGTACGAACGTCCGGATCGGCATTCTCCTGGATGACCAGCGATGCCGACGTATGGCGCATGAACAGCATGAGGACGCCGTCGGCCGCTCCCGCCTGCCGGATGAAGTCGGCGGCCGCGCCGGTGATGTCGACGAAACCTTCGCCGCGCGTATCGACCGCGAGCGTTGCGGTCGCGATCAGGTCAGGTACGACGCTCGCGATGGACGACAGTTTTGGCATTCTGAGGTTCGTCGGTTCGTGCGCGAATATCCGCGCGTCAGCTCTTGCCCATGTCCTTCTGCAGATTGCCGATCATGTCGACGAGCCGCCGCCATGCCCGTTCGAGGGCCGACATCACGCGGTCGATTTCATCCCGGCGCGGAGCCGGCGTGGCCTCGCCACGCTCCGCCGGCGGCGCGGCGCCGTCCGGCAGCGGAGCACCGCGATCCAGCAGGGATTGCTTGAGGCGGCCGTTTTCCGATTGCAGGCGACCGTTGTCGGCCTGCAGGCGGGCGATCTCCTGCTCGAAGGCGTTGCGATCGTCGGCGACCAGGGCGCACACCCACCCGCCTGCCCGGCGGCTGCACAGCGACACTTGGCCGCTGCGGGTATCGAGCCGCAAGGTTCCGCCCTCGACCGGGTTGAACTGATAGCGCCGCTCGTCGCCCGCCCCGTCGCCCTTGGGCACTTCGCTCTGCGCCAGGGCCGGCATCGAAGCCAGCACCAAGGTCGCGACGGTCAGCATGCGGATCATGATCGCTCTCCATGGCCGATCAAGGAGCGGATTTGCGGCGCCGCCAAGGCGCGACCCCGACGCGACATCGACGCGGCATCGACATGGCACCAACTTGGCACCAACTTGGCACCGACGCCGCACGGGCGTGCATCCTGTTCGCCATTCTACCACCGCCGGCCTCGAATCATCGAAAGGTTCCGGAAGGTAGGTTCGGCGGGCTCGTAATACCAAAGTGGCGGTGCGGGAGGCTCGGCGGCAGCGCCTGCAATCTGGGATTTCAACCGACGGAACAAATAGATAAGAGCTCCCCCCCGATTCTTGACTCACCCCACCCCAATAAGTATGGTCCGCGCGGCTTCGAGGGGGCGAAACGACGTCATTGCGGTAGCGAGAGGGTGTCGAGGCATGAGCGACGACACTCGCAAGCACGGCGACGCGCAACGGCCGCTCGACGAAGTCGCTCTTTCCGCGAGGCTTCGGCGTCTGGGTGACCAGCTCGAAATCGAACGGGCGAGCAAAGCGTCGGGTTCCTCGCCGGGTGCTTCCGCGAGCAGCGATCGAACCGCCATGGCGCGCGGCCTCAGGCTCTCTTCCGAGCTGGTGGCTGGCGTTCTTGTCGGTGCCGGCCTCGGCTGGCTGATCGACCGTGGGCTCGGTATCTCGCCGTGGGGCCTCATTGTCTTTATGCTGCTCGGATTCGTCGCCGGCATCGTCAACGTGATGCGCGCGGCGGGGCTTTCGAGCGGACCAGGTGATCGCGGGAACTGACGGACGCCTCATCCGTCCCCGCCGGAGCAAAGAGCCGGGGCAGAGATAAGGACCGTTCAGGTCATGGCCGATCCGATCCACCAATTCCAGATCGTCAAGCTGTTCACCGTCGCCAAGCTGGGTGGGACCGAGATCGCTTTCACCAATTCGGCCGCCTTCATGTTCACGGTCGTGGCCGCGGTGTCGATCTTTCTGATCGCCACCACCGGCGAGCGCGCGCTCGTCCCCGGCCGGCTGCAATCGGTGTCCGAGATCACCTACGAATTCGTCGCCGGCATGCTCAAGGACTCGGCCGGCGAGGCCGGCATGAAGTTCTTTCCGTTCGTGTTCTCGCTGTTCGTCTTCGTCCTGATCGCCAACCTGTTCGGCATGATCCCGTTCGCCTTCACGGTGACGAGCCACATCATCGTCACCTTCGCGCTGGCGATGCTCGTGTTCCTGACGGTGACGATCTACGGCTTCAT
This sequence comes from Astrobacterium formosum, assembly GCA_030848545.1. GTDB lineage: Bacteria > Pseudomonadota > Alphaproteobacteria > Rhizobiales > Xanthobacteraceae > Astrobacterium > Astrobacterium formosum. Next base: position 49,065 of record JAVDCA010000018.1, on the reverse strand, counting down.
GCGCCACGGGGCGCACTTCCTGAGGGTGTTCGTGCCCTCGGGCGTGCCCATGTACGTGCTGCCGCTGGTCGTCTTGATCGAGCTCATCTCTTTCCTGTCGCGGCCGATTTCGCACTCGGTGCGACTGTTCGCCAACATGCTCGCCGGCCACATCACCCTGAAGGTGTTCGCGGGCTTCGTCGCCGGCCTCCTGGGCGCCGGCGCGGCGCTGGCGCCGCTGTCCATCCTGCCGCTCGCCATGGTGGTGGCGCTGACCGCGCTCGAATTCCTGATCGCTTTCCTGCAGGCCTACGTGTTCGCCATCCTGACCTGCATCTATCTCAACGACGCTCTGCATCCGGGCCACTAGACCGCCCGATGCCGGAACGGTCCTACCCATCGAACCAACCACGCCAAGGGAGTTAGAAAATGGATCCGGTTGCAGCGAAGTACATCGGTGCGGGCCTCGCCTGTCTGGGCATGGGCGGCGCGGGCATCGGCGTCGGCACCATCTTCGCCCACTATCTCGCCGGCGCGCTGCGCAACCCGTCCGCTGCCGACGGCCAGTTCGCCCGCCTGATCTTCGGCTTCGCGGTGACGGAAGCTCTCGGCATCTTCTCGCTGCTGGTCGCGCTTCTGCTGCTGTTCGCCGTCTGACGTTTCGCCTGGCGTGAACGAAGCGCCGCGCGTGTCGCGGCGTCCAGCGTTCGTCCGGCTACCCGTTGGAGAAGAGCATGGCCGACAACACGACGGCACATACGAGCGTCGCGCATACCGGGGCCGAGGGTGGCCACGGCAGTTTCCCGCCGTTCGATTCGGCCACCTTCGCTTCGCAGCTCCTTTGGCTCGCTTTGGCGTTCGTCCTGCTCTACTGGCTGATGTCGAGGCTCGCTTTGCCCCGCATCGCCGCCATCTTCGAGGCCCGGCGGGACAGGATCGCCGCCGATCTCGCCGAGGCGTCGCGACTCAAGGCCGAGGCCGACACCGCCGGTGCTGCCTACGAAAAGGCTCTCGCCGACGCCCGCGCCCGCGCCCAGGCGATGGCGGGCGAAGCGCGCGACCGGCTGTTCGGCGAAACCGAGAAAAGCCGGCATGCCCTGGAAGAACGCCTCACCGCACGTCTCGCGGAGGCCGACAAGGCGATCGCCGCCACCAGGACTGCCGCCATGGGACAAGTGCGCGGCATCGCGGTCGACACCGCCGCGATCATCGTTCGCCGGCTGACCGGCATCTCGGCGCCCGAACCGGCGGTCGCCAAGGCGGTCGACGACGTGCTCCGGCGCTGAGAAATCATCATGTTGTTCGAAGCGGAATTCTGGGTCGCCGTCGCCTTCGTGATCTTCGTCGGCATTCTCGTCTATGCGGGCGTACCGGCGCTGCTCAATCGCACGCTCGACGATCGCGGGGCGCGCATCAAGACCGAGCTCGACGAAGCGCGCCGCCTGCGCGAGGAGGCCCAGTCCGTTCTGGCGGAATACCAGAAGCGCCGGCAGGATGCCGAACGCGAGGCTCAGGCCATCATCGACAACGCCAAGACCGAGGCCGAGCGCATGGCCGCCGACGCCGCCGCCAAGGCCGAGGAGTTCGTTGCCCGCCGCACCAAGATGGCCGAGACCAAGATCGGCCAGGCCGAGGCCCAGGCGGTCGCCGACGTGCGTGCCGCCGCCGCCGAAGCCGCAGTCGCCGCCGCCGCCAAGATCCTCACCGAGACCGTCAAGGGCAAGGTTGCCGACGACCTTCTCGACTCCGGGATCAAGGAGCTCGCCGCGAAGCTGAAATAACGGCTCGGGCCGGATCGGAAAAACGTCCGCCGTCATCGGGAGCCACCGGGTCCGCGCGAAGCGCGGCCCGATGACAGGCTCCGCGAAACAATCCAGTCCTTGCTTCGGGACTGCCGGATCGCTTCGTCGCCTTCGGCTCCTCGCAATGACGAACTCAGATCACAGCTTGTGGCCGTTGGACTGGAACTTCTTGCCCTGGTCGGTAAGGGCCGGCGGGGTGGTGTGGCAGAAGGTGCACGGCTTTCCGGTCGATTGCGTGTACTTCATGCTGGCCGCCGCTTCGCGCGTGCTCATCGTGGTCGCCAGCCCGGCGATGATGACGATGGCCGCCGCGCCGGCGGCCGCCGAAATAATGGAAATCAACGTCCGCGAAGACATTTGCATCGTTGCTCTCTCCAACTGTTCGCACGCCGGGCCGGGTTCATTGCGCCGACGGCTCGATCAAACGCACCCTGAAGAATGACAGGGAAAAGCGGCAGGGCGCCCTCCGCACTTTCTGACTGGACTCGGCAACCCGCTGGTCGCTTCCAGTATTGCGACGAGCTGCCGATTGTCCGACGCACGGGATATGCGCCCGATCCGCCGAACGCTTTTTTATATCACGTCAAATGCACAGCGCAGCAAAAGCGGAGCGCTGCGCTTACGGAGACACCTTCGGAAAACTTCAAATCTGCAAATACCGCCGGCGGACATAGGGGTCGGAGGTAAGATCGTTGGAATCCCCGGTCCAGACCACGGAGCCCTTCTCGATTACCACGTGGTGATCGGCGAGGCGCAAGAGCGGGTCGATATGCTTATCGACCAGGAGGATCGCCTGCCCCTCGGCCTTCAGGCGCGCCAGGCAGGCCCAGATTTCGGCACGGATGAGCGGCGCCAGGCCCTCCGTGGCTTCATCGAGAATGAGGAGCTTGGGATTGGTCATCAGCGCCCGGCCGATGGCGAGCATCTGCTGTTCTCCGCCGGAGAGCTCGTTGCCCTGGTTGCGACGGCGCTCGGACAGCACGGGAAAGAGCTCGTAGACGCCCGCCAGTGTCCACCGGGGCGGCCCGAAACGCGCGGCCGCCGTGGCGACGAGGTTTTCCTCCACGGTCAGGGTCGGGAAGACCTGCCGGCCCTCGGGAACGAGGCCGATGCCGGCCTGGGCGATGCGATAGGGCGGCAGGCCGTTAAGCCGTTCGCCTTCGAACACCATCCGTCCGCTCGATGGGCTCAACAGTCCCATGATGGTGCGGATCGTGGTCGTCTTTCCCATGCCGTTGCGGCCGATGAGCGTGACGACCTCGCCGGCCTTGACCGTGAACGAGACGTCGAACAGTACCTTCGCCGGACCGTAACCGCTCGCGAGGCTGTACACCGAGAGCATCGGCGTCACTCCCCCTCGCCCAGATAGGCGGCGATGACTTGCCGGTCGGCGCGGATGGCTTCGGGCGGACCGCTCGCCAGGATGCGGCCGTAGATCAACACCGAAACGTGGTCGGCGAGCTCGAACACCGCCGTCATGTCGTGCTCCACCAGCACCATGGGGAGGCGCGTTTTCAAACCCTGCAGCAGATGCACCAACCGCTCTGTCTCCTCGCGGCCGGTGCCGGCCATGGGCTCGTCGAGCAGGAGGAGCTTGGGATCCATGGCGAGCGCGATCGCGATCTCAAGCGCGCGCTTCTCTCCGTGCGAGAGGCTTCCGGCCGGCACGTGCGCCCGTTCGCCGAGGCCGACTTCGACGAGGGCGGCGTAGGCGGGCCCGTTGAGTACCTCCTCGCGGTCGGCGCGGCCGAACAGGCGAAAGCTCGATCCGGCGTGCGCCTGCACGGCGAGCGCGACGTTCTCCAGGGTCGAGAAGGCGGGCAGGATCGAGGTGATCTGGAACGAGCGGGCTAGTCCCAGGCGCGCCCGCGCGTGCACCGGTCGATGGGTGACGTCATGTCCGGCGAAGACGATGCGGCCCGCATCCGGCGCAACGAGGCCGCAGATCTGGTTGATCAGCGTCGTCTTGCCGGCGCCGTTCGGCCCGATCACCGCGTGCACGCCGCTCGGCGCCACCTCGAGGTCCACATGGTCGGTGACGTCGAGGCCGCCATAGCTCTTGCACAAGCCCTCCAGGCGCAGGATCGGTTCAGCCACGCCACCACCTCCGCGCCAGCGCGGCGCCGATGCCGACCAGCCCGCCGCGCGCGAACAGGACCACCACGACCAGGAGCGGGCCGAAGATGATCTTCCAGTGCTCGGTCACGCCCGCCAGCCACTCCTCCAGGAGCAGGAATGCCAGCGCGCCGATGATCGCCCCGTGCAGGCTGCCCATGCCGCCGAGAAGAACCATGATGATCAGTTCGCCCGAGCGCCGCCACGACATGTAGGCCGGGCTGACGAATTCGGTGGCGTTGGCGAGCAGGACGCCGGCGAGCGCGCCGACGACGCCGGACACCATGTAGGCGGCGAGCTGGAAGCGATAGACGTCGAAGCCGAGCGCCGCGACACGCACCGGATTCTCCTTGGCGGCACGAAAGACGCGGCCGAAGCGCGACGCCACCAGGAAGCGCATGAGCCCATAGGCGCAGGCCAGGACGGCGAAGATCACGTAATAGAGCGCGACGTCGCGTCCGAGCGGCGCGTATCCGAACAGCGTGGTGCGGGTCGAAACCGTCAGGCCGTCGTCGCCCCCATAGGGAGCGAGCGAACTCGCCGTGAAGAACGCCATCTGGCCGAAGGCGAGCGTGATCATGATGAAATAGACGCCGCGGGTGCGCAGCGAGATGGCGCCGGTTGCGGCCGCGAACGCCGCCGCCGCCACAACCGCGACCGGCACGACGACGGCGGCGTCGTGAATGCCGTGGGCGCCCAGGATCGCGACCGTGTAGGCGCCCAGCCCCACAAAGGCGGCGTGGCCGAACGACACCAGCGCGCCATAGCCGACCAGGAGATCGAGGCCGAGGGCGGCGAGCGCGAAGATCATCCCGCGCGCGAACAGGCCGGTCACATGCGCCTGCCCGGCCATGGAGGCGAGGGGCGGCACCACCGCGAGTGCAATGAACAGGAGCAGAGGCACGGATTTCCGGGCACGCTCCAAGTCAAAACCGGTCGCCGGAAGACCTCGCGGCGGCATCTTCAACGCCCCCGTGCCGGAAACAGGCCCGAAGGCCGCAGGAACAGCACGACCGCCATCAGGAGATAGATCAGCATGGAGGCGAGCGCGGGCGCGACCGTGCGGGCGGGCGACGGCGCCAGGAAGAGGCGCAGGATGTCGACCGCGAAGGAGCGGCCGAGCGTATCGACAAGGCCGATCAGGAGGGCGGCGATGAAGGCGCCGCGGATCGAGCCGATGCCGCCGATGACGATGACCACGAAGGCGAGGATCAGGATGGTATCGCCCATGCCGGGTTCGACCGACAGGATGGGAGCGATCATGATGCCGGCGAAACCGGCCAGCATGGTGCCGAAGCCGAACACGATCATGAACAGCCGGCGGATGTCGACGCCGAGGGCCGAGACCATGGTGGCGTTGGTGGCGCCGGCGCGTACCAGCATGCCGATGCGGGTATGGGCGACGAGGCCATAGAGCACGAGGCCGGCGGCGAGGCCCGACGCGATGATGACGATCCGCCACACCGGATAGAGAAGGCCGGGCATCAGCACGACCGATCCCGACAGCGCTTCCGGGATCGGCAGCGACAGCGGCGCCGCCCCCCAGACGAGTTTCACGCCCTGGTTCAGGAACAGGATGATGCCGAAGGTGGCGATCACCTGGTCGAGGTGGTCGCGATCGTAGAGATGGCGGAAGACGACGAATTCGAGGAGCAGGCCGCAACCGAGCGAGGCGAGGAGCGCCAGCACCAGGGCGGCGACAAAGCTGCCCGTGAGACCGTAGAACATCACCGCCAGATAGGCGCCGAGCATGTACTGGACGCCGTGGGCGAGGTTGATGAAATCCATCACCCCGAACACCAGCGTCAGACCGGCGGCGATGAGAAACAACAGCACGCCGAGCTGCAGCCCATTGAGGATTTGCACGATCAGGAGGGTGGTGGACATCAGGCCTACTTACTGGCTCGCGCATTCCCGACAGGTGCGGTCATCGCTCTCATACGTCGCCGCAGTCGGCTCCCTCTCCCCGGAGGGGAGAGGGATGGGATGAGGGGGCTCCGGCGCGGCGAGCCCGCACGATGTCGCCCCTCGCTTCCCCATCCGGCGCAATCGCCGCTCACCCAACTGGGTTCGCTCCCCCCTCACCCCGACCCTCTCCCCAAATGGGGAGAGGGAGAAGAGAGGCCGCCCCTCACTTCATCTTGCAGTCCTTCACGTGCGGGTCGGAATAGTTCTCGAACACTTTTTGAGCGATCTCGGTCTGGTACTTGCCGTCGGGGCGCTTGGCGACCTTGACCAGGTAGAAATCCTGGATCGGGTAGTGGTTGGTGTTGAACCTGAAGGCGCCGCGCAGGGACTTGAAGTCGGCCTTCATCAGGGCGGCGCGCAGCGCATTCTTGTCGTCGGTCTTGCCGCCGGTCGCCTTGAGGGCCGCGTCGATCAACTGGCCGGCGTCGTAGGCCTGGAAGGCGTAGCTGCCGGGCACATGGCCGTATTCCTTCTCATAAGCCGCGACGAAGGCTTTGTTCTGCGGATTGTCGAGATTGGGCGCCCAGTTGGCGCCGCCGAAGAAGCCGAGTGCGGCATCCTGCTGGGCCGGCAGGGTCGATTCATCCACCGTGAAGGCCGACAGGAACGTCACCTTGTCGGCAAGCCCCGCCTGGCGGAACTGCTTGACGAAATTGACCCCCATGCCGCCCGGAAGAAAGACGAAGACCGCCTCCGGCTGCGCCGCCGCGATCCTGGCGAGCTCGGCCGAATAGTCGAGCTGGTTGAGCGGCACGTAGACTTCGTCGACCACCTCGCCCTTGAAATAGCGCTTGAAGCCGGACAGGGAGTCTTTGCCGGCCTGGTAGTTGGGGGCCATGATGAAGACCTTCTTCATGCCCTTGTCCTGGGCGTATTTGCCCAGCACCTCGTGGTTCTGGTCGTTCTGGTAGGAGGTGACGAAGAAGTTGGCGTTGCAGTCCTTGCCGGCGAAATTGGAGGTGCCGGCATTGGGCGACACCAGGAATGCACCGCCGTCGGTCGCCGGCTTCATGATGGCGACCAGGATATTGGAAAACACCGGCCCGACCACGAAGTCGACCTTGTCGCGCTCCACGAAAGCCTTGACCTTGGAGACCGCCACGTCGGGCTTGAGCTCGTCGTCCTGCACGATCAGATCCACCTCGCGGCCGCCGAGCTTGCCGCCGAGGCTCTTGATGGCGAGCTGGAGACCGTTGCGCTGCTGCTGGCCGAGCGCCGCCGGCGGGCCCGACAGGGTGGTGATCAAGCCGATCTTGAGCCTTTCCTGGGCAGCTGCCGCGGACGCCGACAGGGTGACGGCCGCAACCGCCAGCAGCGTGGAAAGTCGTTTCATGCTCACTCCCCCCAGGGTTCTCGTGGGACGTCCGCCGGCCGCACGCGGGCGGCCGGCACGTCGAAGTTGCCGATTTTATGTTGAACCGGGCTCTTGTGAAGCCCTTCCGGGCACGCAGACGCGAACTTTCGGGGGGAGCCGGGAGCCCGTTCCCGCCTTCAGGCCGCCGAGATCACCCGGACCGGCTTGCCGTCCAGGAAGGCGCGGATGTCCTCGACCGTATCGGCGAAATAGCGGGCATAGTTCTGCCGGCTCACATAGCCGAGATGCGGCGTCAGCACGACGTTGTCGAGCTTGCGGAAAGGATGGTCCACGGGCAGCGGTTCGGTGGCGAACACGTCGAGCCCGGCGCCGCCGATGCGGCGTTCCGACAGGGCGGCAATGAGCGCACTCTCGTCGACGATCGGACCGCGCGCCGTGTTGATCAGATAGGCGGTCGGCTTCATCAGGGCGAGTTCGGCAGCGCCGATCAGCCCGCGCGAGCGCGGCGACAGGACGAGATGCACGCTGACGATGTCGGCCGTGGCGAACAGTTCCTCCTTGGCGACATGTTCGACCCCGGCGGCCCGACAGGCCTCGGTGGTGAGGTTCTGGCTCCAGGCGATCACCTTCATGCCGAATGCCTGCGCCACCGTGGCGACACGGCGCCCGAGCTTGCCGAGGCCGACGATGCCGAGGGTGAGGCCTTCGAGGTCGGTCCCCAGGGTCACCTGCCAGCGGGCCCCCGCCTTCATGCGGGCATTCTCGAAGCCGATCCGCCGGGTCAGTTCGAGCATCAGCCCGAACACGATGCCGATGGTCGGGTTGCCATGGCCGCCGGTCGAGCAGACGACAACGCCGCGCTCCGCCGCAGCCGCGAGGTCGAAGGAATTGTTTTTCGCCCCGGTGGTGATGAGGAGCTTCAGGTCCGGCAAGGCCCCGATGAGGTCGCGCGGGAACGGGGTGCGTTCGCGCATGGCGCAGATGATGTGGAAGCCGGCCAGCGCCCTTTTGGCTTCCTCGGGAGTGGCGAACGGCTCGTTGAACACCCGCACGTCGATCTCGCCGGTGACGCTGGACCAGTCCGCACTCGAAAGGGCGATGTCCTGATAGTCGTCGAGCACTGCGCAGCGATATCGCACGTCATCCTCCCCCGTCCCGGCGCATGGCGCCGTGCCGGCTCGCTATAGCGGTTCGGCAGTCGCGACGGCAAGACGACAGAGGGAAGACGACAGAGGAAAGGCGATCAGGAGCCGGCGTACAGGCCGTTCGCAAGCGAGGTCTCGGGCGCAGCGCGATCGGCCTTTGCGGGGGCGTGTTTTTCCCGCCACTTGGGGCCGGGACCACGCATGTAATGCAGTTCGGGGCGATAGGAGGAGAAGACGTCGCAACGCAGCGTCCGCCAAGTCTCGGCGAACATGCGATGGAGAGACTGCGTGGGCTTCTCGCTCGTGGTCATGACGCGCTCCGGCGACTTTGCGCCGTTTCATGCAGGCTGCACTTTCGTCGCGAAAGGAGGCGCCTGCGTTCAGCAGACACGTATAGCGAGAAAGATTTAATTAATCGGCAATCTGTGATCAGTCCTGATTTTTGGGTTTCTCCCCGGTGCCGCTTCTGCAGTCAATTTGGCCAGCCGACATAACTTTCTCGCAAGCACAGGAACAGAGCCGCCCCGCCGGGGTTCTTAGCTAAGAGCCAAACGACGGGAATCCCTCATGAAAATCGCACAGATCGCACCTCTGGCGGAAAGCGTCCCGCCGCGGCTCTACGGTGGCACTGAGCGCATCGTCAGCTTTTTGACCGAGGAACTCGTCCGCGCCGGTCATGACGTGACGCTGTTCGCCAGCGCCGACTCCATTACCGGCGCGGAACTCGTCAGCTGTGCCCCCACGGCACTGCGTCTCGGGGCAACCGTGCGCGATCCGATCCCCTATCTCATGCTTATGCTCGATCGCGTGCGCCGATCGGCCGACGAGTTCGACATCCTCCATTTCCACATCGACGCGCTCCATTTCCCTCTCTTCCGGCCGCTGGCCGGCCGTACGCTGACGACCCTGCACGGGCGCCAGGATCTGCCCGGTTGCAAGCCGCTGTATCTCGGCTTTTCCGACATGCCGCTGGTGTCGGTCTCGGACGCCCAGCGCAAGCCGATCACGACTGCCAATTTCGCCGCCACCGTCCATCACGGGATTCCGGCCGACCTCTTGCGACCCACTTATGATCCGCGCGGCGGCTATCTCGCCTTCATCGGCCGGATATCGCCGGAAAAAGGGCCCGAGCACGCCGTCGCGATCGCCCGCGCGGTCGGCATTCCACTCAAGATCGCCGCCAAGGTGGACCGCGCCGACGAAACCTATTTCCACGACCGCGTCACGCCGCTCCTCGGGACGGATGTGGAATTCATCGGCGAGATCAATGACCGCCAGAAGAGCGACTTCCTGGGCGAGGCGCGGGCGCTCCTGTTTCCGATCGATTGGCCGGAGCCTTTCGGCCTCGTGATGATCGAAGCGATGGCCTGCGGGACGCCGGTGCTCGCCTTCCGTCACGGCGCCGTTCCCGAGGTCCTCGACCACGGTGTCACGGGTTTCATCGTCGAGACCCTGGACCAGGCCATCGCCGCACTGCCGCGCGTCATCGCCCTCGACCGCCGCGGCGTGCGTCGCCGCTTCGAGGAGCGGTTTACCGCTGCCCGCATGGCGAAAGACTACGTTTCGCTCTACCGTGCCCGGCTCGAAAGGTCGAAGCGTACGACGGAGGAACGGTCCGGCGATGGCTTGCCGCTCCACCGCGAGTACGTCTTCAACGGGTCGAGCACACATGCCGCTTGAGCATAGTCCGGCGGATGCCGGCGCATCGACTGCGCCGGCCGTCGAGACCGTTCACGAAACGCCCTTCTACATTCCGGCGCGCGAGGTCTCGGCGGGGCCGACCCGCACGCTCAAGCAGGGCGACAGTTTCGCCGTGCTCGACGCCCAGGGCGACATGGGCGCCATCTCGGGAGCGCCCGACGGCTTGTTCCACGGCGACACGCGCTACCTGTCGCGGCTGGAATTCTCGCTCAACGGCGTGCACCCGCTGCTGCTCGGCTCGAGCGTGCGCGACGACAATTCGGTCCTCACCGTCGACCTCACCAATCCCGACCTCTATTTCGAAAAACGCATTGTCCTGGCCAAGGACGCGGTGCACATCGTGCGCACCATTTTCCTCACCGAACGCGGCGCGCGCCAGCGCTACGGCGTCAAGAACTACAGCGACCAGGCCGTCGACCTGAAATTGTCGTTCGGATTCGACAGCGACTTCGCCGACCTGTTCGAGGTGCGCGGCATGCGCCGCGACAGGCGCGGCACGTCCTCTGCCGAGGTGGTGTCGAGCGGGCAGGTGGTGTTCGGCTATACCGGCCTCGACGGGTTGACGCGGACCACCAGCATCGCCTTCGAACCGGCGCCGGGCGTCCTGTCGCGCCACAGCGCCGTCTTTTCGCTGCGGCTCGCGCCGGGCGAGCGCGTATCCTTGTTCGTCACGGTCGCCTGCGACGACCGCGATCTTGCGCCCGCGCGCGCCTTCTTCGTCGCCCTGCGCTCCTGCGCCAGGGGCCTGCGTGCACGTGCCGACCAGGGCGCGGCCATCGAGACGTCCAATCAGCTCTTCAACGAGGTCTTGTCGCGCTCGCGCGCCGACCTCGCCATGCTGGTCACGGAGACCGAGCACGGTCCCTACCCCTACGCCGGCATCCCCTGGTATTCGACCTCGTTCGGCCGCGACGGCATCATCACGGCGATGCAGATGCTGTGGTGCGACCCTTCGCTCGCCCATGGCGTGCTGCGGCGGCTCGCCGCCTGTCAGGCCCGCGAGACCAGTGCGGAGGCCGACGCCGAGCCCGGCAAGATCCTGCACGAGATGCGTGCCGGCGAGATGGCGATCCTCGGCGAGGTGCCGTTCCGCCTCTATTACGGCAGTGTCGACGCGACCCCCCTCTTCGTCATGCTGGCCGGCATGTATGTGCAGCGCACCGGCGATCTCGACACCATCCGGGAGCTGTGGCCCCACATCGAGGCGGCGCTCGCCTGGATCGACGGCACCGCCGACCAGGATGGCGACGGTTTCCTCAAATATGCCCGCGCCCACGAGAAAGGGCTCGCCAACCAGGGCTGGAAGGATTCCTTCGATTCGGTCTTCCACGCCGACGGCCGCCTCGCCGAAGGCGCGATCGCGCTCGCGGAAGTGCAGGGCTACGTCTTTGCGGCCCGCCACATGGCGGCCCATTGCGCCCACCTTCTCGGCGATGACGCCCGTGCCGACGCCCTCGCCGCCCAGGCGGGCAAACTCGCCGAACATTTCGAGAACAGCTACTGGTGCGAGGAACTCGGAACCTATGCGATCGCGCTCGATGGCGACAAGAAGGCGTGCCGCGTCGCCACCTCCAATGCCGGCCACCTGTTGTTCACCGGGCTTGCCGAGCCGGAGCGCGCCCGGCGCGTGGCCGCGGGCCTGATGAGCGCCGAGTTCTTCGCCGGCTGGGGCATCCGCACGGTCGCCGAAGGCGCCGCCCGCCACAATCCCATGTCGTATCACAACGGCTCGGTATGGCCGCACGACAACGCCCTGATCGCGCTCGGTCTTGCCCGTTATGGCGAGCACGACGCGGTCGAGCGCGTTTTCACGGCCCTGTTCGATGCCGCCGTCTACATGGACCTGCGCCGGCTGCCGGAACTCTTTTGCGGCTTCAAGCGCCAGCGCGGCCGCGGGCCGACCCTCTATCCCGTCGCCTGCTCGCCCCAGGCCTGGGCGGCGGCGACGCCTTTCGCCCTGCTCCAGGCCTCGCTCGGTATCGAGTTCGAGCCCGGCAACCACGAGATCCGGCTGCGCAATCCGCATCTGCCGGCCTTCCTGGACGATGTCACCATCCGGGGCCTGCGGCTCGGCCCGGCGCGGGTGGACCTCGCCATTCAGCGCGTCGGCCGGGAAATCGCCGTGCGGGTGATCCACAACGAGGGTCGCATCCAGGTCGGGACGGTGTACGGGTGAACTCAACGGCAGCGACGCACCGGAGGGCGGTATCCTGGCCCTGCCGTCGTGACTTGCTCTTTGGCCGCCCGACCGTTACATCAGCGACGAATTTCCCAAAATGACGTCAGGCGGTCCGCGCTTTTCTCCTGCGCCCCTGAGCGGCACGAGGTCTCAGAAAGCCATGAACGGCCGGCAATTCATCTACCATATGCGGGGTCTGTCCAAGACCTATCCGGGCAACCGCAAGGTGCTCGACAGCATCAACCTGTCCTTCTACCCGGACGCCAAGATCGGCGTCCTGGGCGTCAACGGCTCGGGCAAATCCACCCTCCTGCGCATCATGGCCGGCATCGACACCGACTTCGTCGGCGACGGCTGGGTCGCCGAAGGCGCCCGGGTCGGCTACCTGCCCCAGGAGCCGCAGCTCGATCCCGACAAGACCGTGCGCGAAAACGTCATGGAAGGTGTCGCCCCCCAGAAGGCCATGCTGGAGCGCTACAACGAACTGGCCATGAACTACTCGGAGGAGACCGCCGATGAGATGGCGCAACTCCAGGACGAGATCGAGGCCAAGGGACTGTGGGACCTCGACTCCAAGATCGACCAGGCCATGGATGCGCTCGGCTGCCCGCCCGACGATGCCGAAGTCACCAATCTGTCCGGCGGCGAGCGCCGCCGCGTCGCGCTGTGCAAGCTCCTGCTCGACCAGCCCGACCTGCTGCTCCTCGACGAGCCCACCAACCATCTCGACGCCGAGACCGTGAACTGGCTCGAAGGCCATCTGCGCAACTATCCGGGCGCCATCTTGATCGTCACCCATGACCGCTACTTCCTCGACAATGTGACGGGCTGGATCCTCGAACTCGATCGCGGCCGCGGGATCCCCTACGAGGGCAACTATTCGTCCTGGCTGGCGCAAAAGCAGAAGCGCCTGGAACAGGAAGGCCGCGAGGAGGAGTCCCGTCAGAAGTCTCTCGCCCGCGAGCAGGAATGGGTCGCCGCCTCACCCCGTGCCCGCCAGGCGAAATCGAAGGCGCGCTACCAGCGCTACGAGGACCTGGTCGCCAAGGCTGCCGACAAGGGCCCGCAGACCGCGCAGATCGTCATCCCGGTCGCCGAACGGCTCGGCCAGAACGTCGTCGATTTCGAGGGCCTGACCAAAGGTTACGGCGACAAGCTTCTGATCGAAAACCTCACCTTCAAGCTGCCGCCGGGCGGCATCGTCGGCGTCATCGGGGCGAACGGCGCCGGCAAGACCACCCTGTTCCGCATGATCACCGGCCAGGAGCAGCCCGACGCCGGCACCATCAAGGTCGGCGAGTCGGTCAAGCTCGGCTATGTGGACCAGTCGCGCGACACGCTCGACGGCAAGAAGTCCGTCTGGGAGGAAATCTCCGGCGGCCTCGACCAGCTCATGTTGGGCAAGCGCGAGGTCAATTCGCGCGGCTACTGCTCGGCGTTCAACTTCAAGGGCGCCGACCAGCAGAAGAAGGTCGGGGTTTTGTCCGGCGGCGAGCGCAATCGCGTGCATCTGGCCAAGATGCTCAAGTCGGGCGCCAACGTGCTCCTGCTCGACGAACCCACCAACGACCTCGACGTCGACACCCTGCGGGCGCTCGAAGAGGCGCTGGAGGATTTCGCCGGCTGCGCCGTCATCATCAGCCACGATCGCTGGTTCCTCGACCGCATCGCGACCCATATGCTCGCCTTCGAGGGCGACAGCCACGTGGAATGGTTCGAGGGCAACTTCCAGGACTACGAGGCCGACAAGATGCGCCGGCTCGGCACCGACACCATCATTCCGCACCGGCTGAAGTACAAGAAGTTCACACGGTGACTACAGCCGTCGTTACTGATGACTCACGTTCACCGTCGTCCTTCGAGGCTCGCTTCGCTCGCACCTCAGGACGACGGTCAAGCTCAATGAAAGTTGGTATTATCTTCCGAATGATCACAAGTGCGTTTCAAAGGCGTTGGTCCGCGTGACCATGCTGCCTCCGGAAGCTGGCAATGTGTCTTCTACCCCACCTTCTCGGCCAACCACATCTTGATCAGTGACTGGTAGGGCACGTCTCGCTTGTTGGCGGCAACCTTGATCTGCTCCAGGAGACCGAGTGGCAGGCGCAGCGAAATCGCCGACGTTGATGGTTTGAGATTGCTTAGGCGTGCGCGCTCGGCCGCGCTCCAGTCGACGTAGCCGGTCGAATCGCGGCTTTCCCAGAACGCACGTTCCGCCTCTTCCGAGGCAAAGACGGGGGGCGATTTAAGCTTCCTGGCCATAGACGCCTCGTTCCTTGCGATGCATGTCGCGCGCGGAGATAATGCGGATCAGCGTCCCGTCGGCCCGCAACGTAAACGTGATGTGCAACAGCCGCCCGGAATTGGTCCGTCCGAGCGCGTGAATACGCGCTTCGGCGGCGCTGTGCCTCACATCCTCGACGAGCATCAGCGGATCGTTGAAGAAAATCTGTTCCGCCTCGCCCTGACCGACTCCATGCTTGTCCGCGCTCTTGCGGGCATTGCCGGCATCCCATTCGAAACCGACGATACGGCCGAGGTCAATCATGGATGTATATGCTAGCCATATACATTCCGATTTGCAATCGCCCTCGCGGGCGTCGTCGCCGGATGGCTCGCCGACCAGATACGACCGCGTCGCGACCCGCATGCTCGTCTTCGAGGGCGACAGCCACGTGGAATGGTTCGAGGGCAACTTCCAGGACTACGAGACCGACAAGATGCGTCGGCTCGGCACCGACACCATCATTCCGCACCGGCTGAAGTACAAGAAGTTCACGCGGTAGACGGCGCGGCCGTGAGCCGCCTGACCATCAAGCGTTCGGCGCGATGAGTTCGACGCACGGAAAGTAGGACCGGTAGCGCCGCGCATCGCGCGTCAGAAATGGCAGTTTCGCTACATCGGCGTGCACGCCGATGAAGAAATCGGGCAGCAAGGATGGGCGCGTACCGCCCACGGCACGATAGCGGCCGAATGTCTTTCCCGCGACGAACAAGGCGGCCGTCGGAGTACGTTCAAATCCGACATCGAGACGCGTGAGCGCGTGCTGCAAATCGCCTTCCGAATTCATACGAGCCGCCAACTCGGCGTATCCGATTTCGTTGATCCGGAGCACCCCTTTTTGCCGGCTGCGATTTCGCGAGTGAGCGCCGTCGAGCCTCGTATGCGTCGGGATCATTCGGCTTTTCGATGATCACGCCGCCGCCGGGATGCGCGTGCACCTCGACACGGTCGCCGGGCTCGATTCCCGCGGCGTCGCGCACCTTCTTGGGCAGGGTAACTTGACCTTTTACGGTGACGGTGGTCATGGCCGCTCCGTATTACTTCTGCTAAAATGTAATACTAGCATCCTTGCCAGTCAAACGTGTGTCGCTTTGCTTCGCGCACCGGACTTGGTCGACCACAAGAACCGAAATCGAGACGGCCGCATGACGACGAACAGAAAGAAGAGCGACACCGTTTCCCTCACGCTCGATCGCGACGTCGCCCTGGTGCTGTTCGATTTCCTCGCCCGCACCGCCGACGAAGAGGAAGGCGAGCCATTGCAGGATGCGCTGCTGCACAAGGCGGAACTCGCGGCGCTGCTCGAACTCTTTGCTGGTCTCGAGGAGATGCTGGAGGAGCCGTTCGCAGCCGACTATACGCGACTGGTCGACGCCGCGCGCGATCGCGTCGAGGAGGCCCGTGGGACAGGGCGCGTTTGACACCATCGGCCAACGCCCTCGACGGATGTGCCGGTCCCCGGCTTGCGTTTGCAAAGGGAATTTGCTGCAATCCGATCCGACACGAGGATCGTTCCATGGCGGACGCGGACAATCTGGTGCTGGAGCATCTTCGCCACATCCGACGGGCGGTCGACGAGACACGCGAGGACGTGCGCGAGATCAAGACACGCGTCGGCTCGATCGAACGGGAACTCGCCCAGGTTCACGTGAAGATTGCCGAGCGGTCCTTTCGCATCGATCGCCTCGCCGATCGCGTCGAGCGGCGGCTCGAACTTGCAGAGGTCTGACGCCATTACGACCACACCGGCAAGTATTTCCAGTCGACACATGACATTCGGCTCGGCCGTTCGACTTCTGCCCGTCCTGTTCGCCACGCTGTTCCTCTGGCCCATATCGACCATCAATTCCCGCGCCGCCGATGCGGCGTTCACCCGCTTCCTCGCCGGGGTGTGGCCGGACGCGCAGGCTCGCGGCATCTCACGCGCGGTGTTCGACGCAGCGGTCCGCGGCCTCGAACCGGATCTGTCGCTGCCCGATCTCGTCCTTCCGGGCCGGCCCGAGCGGCCGGCGCCCGGGCAGGCGGAGTTCGTACAGACGCCGGCCGATTATCTCAAGGAACGTTCGTTCGACCGTCTCGCCGCCCACGGCCGCAAGCTTCTCGCGGAACATCGCTCGGCGCTCACCCGCATCGAACGCGAGTTCGGCGTTCCGGCGACGATCGTGCTTGCGATCTGGGGCCGCGAGACCGATTTCGGCCGCCACAAGCTGTCCCGCGACGCCGTCCGGGTGCTCGCCACCCAGGCTTATGTGGGCCGGCGCAAGGATTTCTTCCGCAACGAATTCCTCGCCGTGCTCGGCCTCCTGCAGCGCGGCGTGCCGCGCAATGTCCTCAAGAGTTCATGGGGTGGCGCGCTCGGGCTGACCCAGCTTTTGCCCTCCGAGATCGACAAATATGCCGTCGACTTCGACGGCGACGGCCGCGCCGATATCTGGAATTCGGTGCCCGATGCGCTGGCGGCAGCGGCCCGGCAGCTCGTCGCCAAAGGCTGGCGCCGTGGCGAACCGTGGGCCTACGAGGCGCGCGTGCCGGCCCGTGCCGACTGCACCCTCGCCGATCCCGACGCACCGGCCCCGCTCGCCGAATGGATGCGGCGCGGTTTCACCCTCGCCCACGGCCGCGTGGCGCGTGCGGAGGAACGAGCGCAGCCGGCTTCTCTCCTGCTGCCAGCGGGCATCTACGGTCCGGGTTTCCTCATCTTCGCCAACTACTATGTGATCAAGGAGTATAACTTTTCCGATCTCTATGTACTGTTCGTCGGCCATCTCGCCGACCGCATCGAGGGCGAGCGGTCTTTCGAGCGCCCGTGGGACGCCGTTACGCAGCTGCGTACCGCCGAACTCGAAGACATGCAGCGGCGCCTGTCGGCGCTCGGCCTGTACACGGACAAGATCGACGGCAAGGCCGGCATGAAGACACGGCTCGCGGTGGGAGCATACCAGAAGGCGAACGGGCTCACGCTCGACTGCTGGCCGACGGCCGCGACGCTCGGCCATCTACGCGGTCGCACCGGGCGGTAGTTCCCGAGTAGGGGAAGCCAAAAAGCAAAACGGCCGGCCCAGGTTGGGCCGGCCGCTGAATCTCGAATGCGAACGTGTCGTCAGTATGCCGGGCAGAAGAAACGCGGCCGCGACCATCCGACCACCCTGCCCCACGAATCATGGAGCGGCCGGCGCGCCCAGTATCCGCCCGGGCAGGCGACCGGAACTGCGCCGTAATAAGCAGGATAGGGCTCGTAGCCCGAAACCGGTGCGTAGGCCGGAGCCGGTGCCGCATAGGCTGGCGGGCTCGACGCGATGGCGCCGCCGATGATGGCGCCAGCGGCCAGGCCACCGATGATGCCGGCGGCGACTGCGCCGCCACGATTGCGCGCATAGGCGTCTTGCGGCGGCGCCACGGCCGTCAAGGCGAGCGCACCGGCACCCACCAGGGCGATCAACGTCTTGTACATTGTTCCTTGTCCCTCACACGAGCCGGCGGCAGGGCGCACACACCGACCATTCCCGTTCGTCATTGAGGCGCTCGCAATTTGTCATAAGTATGTTGTGGTTACAGCTCCGCCGTCGTGGGACCGGCCAAAGGCGGTCACCACGACGGCGATTCGAAGTTCGCTTCGACGCCTTGATTCCGTCAGTAGCAGACCCGACGCCAGCGCCACCCATAGGGCGTCCAGACACGGCGATTGGAGCAGCCGCGATAATAGGCGTAAGGCCCGCCCACATAGGCGAAGCCGGGCGCATAGCCATAGTAGGGCCGAGGTCTGTAATAGGGCCGAGGCCCGTAATAGGCGTAATAAGGCCGGTATCCATAGCCATAATATGGCGCATAATACCGTGGCCCGGCGATCGCGCTACCAATCAGGGCTCCGGCCGCCAAGCCGCCGAATACGCCGGCGCCGATACCCCAGCCTCCTCGGCCGCGCCAGCGAGCTTCCGAGGATGTCGGCAAGGTAACTACGGTCGCGGCCACCACCGCGGCTGCGATCATTCCAGTGATGGATTTGCGCATCGTGAGACCTCCGGGGGACGCTGATACGAAGGCCGATAGCCGAGGGCCTCGGCCTGTTTCAGGGCCAACGCCGTATGCTGAACCTAGTTCCTAGCGTCTCATGTCGGCTGAACTGTGGCGCCAAGCACCTCCGGTTCGCCGACCGGCAATGCCAGCACGAGGCGAGCCACCGCCGCAATGGCGGCGTCGGCATTTGCAAGGTGATGAACACCCGCGACGCGGGCCGCGCCTTCGAGCCCGATCACCGGCTTGCCGAACTGCAGGCCGAGCGCGACTTCCGACAATGTGCCGTAGCTGTCGCCGATCGCCACCAGGCAGAAGGACGAACGCGCCACCAGCGCGTTGCGGGCCTCGCCGATGCCGGTCGCCAGCGGAATGGTGACGAAGCCGTTGGCGAGGGAGGCGTCGGCTTCCGGCAACAGCCCGATGCTCACGCCGCCGCCGGCGGCGACGCCGCGGCACACCGCTTCCATCACGCCCTGACGCCCGCCGCACACCACCGTGAGACCGATGGCGGCGAGACCTCGTCCCACCGTCTCGGCGGCGGCGAGCTGGGCGGCACCGGTCTCGCGCGGACCGATGACGCCGACGGGCTGGCGAACGCGATGTCCGGAACGCCGCTGCACCCAGGTGGCGGCGGTGATCTCCGTGACCGGCGAGCCTGGGGCCGGCCGACCCGGTTCCCACACCCGGCGGACCACGTCGAAACGCCGGCCGGTCGCGGCATCGCGCAACAGGCCGGCCTCCTCGTCAAGCGTGAGCATGGCTTCCTTCCCGGCGGGCCGCGAGGATTTCGCCGACCGCCATCACGCACGAACACATGCCGGTCAGAATGAGCGACAGCGCCGCCGCCGCCGCGAAGTCAGAACCGGTCTCGGAAATCATGCTGTAGAGCTGCAGCGGCAGGATGGCAACGCGGGTCCCCACCAATGCGAGCGCGGTGCCGTAGGCGCCGATAACGACCGCGGCGATGAGGCAGAGCGCGGTCAGGGCCGTCGGCAGGATCTGCGGGATCATGACGTCGCGGATGGCGCCCCCACGGGTGGCGCCGAGGGACTCGGCGGCGACGAGTTGCGCGCGGTCGAAATTCAACAGGACCGGCAACAGCAGCATCACCACCCGCGGGATCAGATAGTAGGACGACGCAAAGGCGAGCCCGACGGGCGAGAACAGGATGCTGGAAAACGTCACCGGATCGACGCCGACCATGGCCAGCATCTGGGTGACGAAGCCGGCACGCCCATAGGCGAGGATGAATCCGTAGGCGACGATGAGGCCGGAAAATGTCAGCGGCAGCGCGATGAAGAACACCAGTATGGTGCGCAGCGCGGCCGAAAGGCGCGACAAATGCAAGGCGACCATGAAGCCGACCGCAAGCGAGAAGATCGACGCCACCGAGGCGAGCAGCATGGTGCCGCGCAGGGACGCCCAGAAGATCGGATTGCCCAGCACGCGAACGAATGCTTCTCCCCCGCCCACGAAGGCGTCGGCAGACACCATGGCGAGCGGGATCAGGAAGAAGAAGACAAGCAACGCCGCTCCCGGGGCGGCGAGCATGAGGAGGGTCGAGGGGCGCATGATGCGGTCGGCTTTTCGTCACTGCCTCGATACTAAGGCCGCCGCATTGGGTCAGCCTGTCACCTCTCCCCGCTTGCGGGGAGAGGTCGACATCTAAGCGCGTAAGCGCGCGGATGTCGGGTGAGGGTGCGTCCCCACGAACTCAGAACGCGCCGCAAAGCCCCCTCACCCCGACCCTCTCCCCGCTCGCGGGGAGAGGGAGAAGGAAACGCAATCAATTCCCGACCGCCACCTTGGCCCAGCCGGTGTCGATCTCGCCCTTCTTGGCGGCGGCCTTCTGGACGTCGAGGGGCTTGACCTGCGGGGCCGGCGGCAGCTTGTCGACGACGTTGTCGGGCAGCTTGATGCCCGGCACCGACGGCCGCACGAAGCCCTGCGCGAAGATGCCCTGGCCGGTGTCGCTCATGATGAAGTTGAGCCACAGCTTGCCGGCATTGGGGTTGGGTCCGTTCTTCACCAGGCTGATGCCGTAGGGAGCCGCGACCGAGCCCTCCTTCGGGATCACGACCGCGACGTTGTCGCCGAGTCCATCGGTGTACTTCGCCTTGAGGCCGTCGTTCTCGTAGGAGATCCAGATCGGGATTTCGCCCTTGACGAACTGGGCGTAGGGCGTCGTGCCGATGACGCGCAGCACGTTGCCGGCCTTGTGCAGCTTGCCCAGATACTCGATACCGGGCGTCACGTTTTCGACGCTGCCGCCGTTGCCGTAGGCGGCCGCGAAGGTCAACACTTGGCCGACGCCGGCCGAGCGCGGATCCAGATAGACGACCGTGTTCTTGTATTCGGGCTTCAGGAGATCGGCCCAGGACTGCGGCACGTTCTTTACCAGCTTGGTGTTGACCACGAAGGCGATGGTGAGCGAGTGGATGGTGAACCACTTGCCTTCCGGGTGGCGGAACACGTCGGGCAGCTTGTCGAAGTTCACCGGCTTGAAGGGCGCCACCACGTCCTTGGCGACGGCATCGACCGCGGAAGCCGCGAAGTAGTAGGCGGTGTCGGCCTGCGGGCGGTTACGCGCCTTCTCCAGCGCGATCACGGTCGCGGCCGAGCCGATATCGTTGTAGGTCATTTCGACCTGCGGATAGCGCTTCTTGAAGGCGGCAAACTGCGCCGCCCAGTTGGCCCAGGTCGGGCCGGTGTCGAAGGACACCACCAGGCCCTCCTTGGCGGCGGCCTCGTAGAGTGCCTTCTCGCCCGCATAGAGCTCGGGCGTGTCGGTGACGGTCTGGGCCGCGGCGCAGAGCGGCAGCGCGACGGTTGCAGCGGCGATCCAACCGAGCATCGGTTTCATGCGCGTTCTCCTTCTGTGATGGCTTGGGACGAAACACCGCCAGGCAGGATCTGCACGGCGGCAGGGGGGAAGTGGACGACCTCGATCGACCCGGGCGCATTGGTCTCGCCCAGGAGCGTGCCGCCCGCGACCGCGAAGTCGAACCGGCGCAGGCTGCCGAGGAAACGGTCGCGGGTGATTGTCCCCGCAAAGGTGTTGACCGCGTCAGGTGAAGGGCCGGGCCGCACCCGCTCGGGCCGTACCAGCACGGCGACGGATGCACCCACGGGCATGTCATGCGGGGCGGTCGAAAGGAGCCCGATCGGCGTCTCGACGCGGCTCGCGGAGACGACCCGCGCCGGAAGGATGTTGGCGTGGCCCACGAAGGTCGCGACCGCACGGCTCGCCGGCCGGTCGTAGAGATTGCGCGGGGTGTCGAGCTGCAGGATGCGTCCGCCTTCCATGACGGCGACCCGGTCGGCCATGGACAAGGCCTCCTCCTGGTCGTGGGTGATGTGCAGGGTGGCAATCTTGTGGACGCGCTGCAGGCGCAGGATCTCGTCGCGCATCTCGACCCGCATGGCGGCGTCGAGCGCCGACAGGGGTTCGTCCAGGAGGAGTGCCCGCGGTTCGAACACCAGGGCGCGGGCGAGCGCGACACGCTGCTGCTGACCGCCGGAGAGCTGTCCGGGCCGCTTGTCCGCATGGGCGGACAGCCCGACCACGTCCAGCATGGCGTGGGCGGCGGCGCGCCGCGCCTCAAGGCTGCGGCCGCGCAGTTTGAGAGGGTAAGCGACGTTTTCCCAAGCCCGCATGTGCGGGAACAGCGCATAGGACTGGAACACGACGCCGATGTGACGTTCGCGCGCCGGCACGCCGACGGCGTCGACGCCGGCGATGACGACGCGGCCCTGGTCGGGCCTGATGAAGCCGGCGATGACCTTGAGCAGGGTCGACTTGCCGCACCCCGAGGCACCGATGACGGCGACGAGTTCGCCGGCCCCGATCACGAGGTCGACGCCGAAGATGCCGGCGCCCGAGCCCGGATAGGCGTAGCTGACACCTTCGAGGGCGATCACGGCCTGGGACGAGGTCACGCAGAAACTCCATGGACGCCGCCGGCGCCGCGCGCCGTCACGGCACCGGCAATCGAGGCGATGAGGGCGAGCGCGAGCAGGACGACGGTGGCCGCGCAGGCGAATCCTGTGGCGCCATAAAACGCCTGCAACAGCACCACCGGATAGGGACGGGTGAGAAATCCCGCCACCAGGTTGGACAACTGGAATTCACCGATGGACAAAGCCGCCACCATGATGAGGCCCGACGACAGGCTGTGGCCCAACGCCGGCAGGACGATGTCGCGGAAGCGGGCAGCGAACGAGGCGCCCAGCGACTCGGCGGCGATCTCCTGTTCGGCAAGCTTGAGGTGGCGCATGTCGCCGACGAGAGTCTGGACCAGATAGGGCAGCGTCAGCACCAAGTGGCCGCCGATCAGGACCCACAGGCTGCCCAGGAACGGCAGCGCATCGGAGGAGAAGACCAGCACGAAGCCGAAGGCGAGGACGAGCGGCGGCACCGCGATAGGCAACAGATAGACGATGCGGGCGGCGACGCGCACGCCGCGGGAAGCGGCGGAGTAGATCGCATAGGCGAGTGGCACGCCGGCGAGGCTGGCGAGAACGCAGGTGGCGACGCAGACCTCGAGACTGGTCACGAAGGCGCGGCGAAAGCTGCCGTCCTCGACGACCTGGACGTACCATTTCCCGGTCGCCCCGGTGGGCAACAGCGTATTGAACCAGACGTCGCCGAACGAGCCGACGACGAGCAGCAGGATCGGCGTGAACAGGTAAACGAGGTAGAGAGCGGTCGCGAGCGCCATGGCTTTGACTGCGTGGGAAGCGAGCCTCTCGATTGCGCATTTTCGTAGCTGGCGCAAGCGGGTCTCGGGGCCGCTCCGGGGGCGGCACGCTGCACGATGATGAATGGATCAAAGGGATGCCGCACGGGAAGCGAGCTCCCTCTCCCCAATTAGGAAGAAGGAGAAGTGACCGCTTCGCATTTCACGGCGATGACAACGATCTGCAATCTCACGTTGCGCCGATCTATTCCTCGCCCCACGCGCCGAGCGTCTGCAGCCGGGCGACGTCGAGATCGAAAGACGCTTCGCCATGGCGATGAGCATCCCGGCGACTGTCGGCGGCGAGTGCTTCCAGGGCGAGTTTCGCTACCGCGCCTTCGGCAATGCGTGCGAAGACGATTTCGTCACGCCAGACCCAGACGCCTTTCTCGAGACGCGCATAGGGGCGTCCCGTGAGCGGATCGGCGAAGTGGATGACCGGAATGAGCCGCGCACATCGGCGGAGGAAGTCCGCATTGCGCTCGGGCGCGCCGTCGCGGCCGGCATACACTTCGGCCGGCGCTCCGGCATGGATGTTGATCTTGCGGAATCGATCGATGTCGAGCATGCGGGCGATATCCAGGATGGTCATCTCCCCGTTCCAGCCATAGGCGACCGTCCTGGGCGGCGCCCCCTCGGGAACGCTGTTGTCGAGGAATTCGTAATGGACACGCCGGGCGCGATCGAGTGCCCAGGCGAAGAACAGCTCGGGCATGCCCGTATAGGCTTCCACATTGTGGGCGAGCAGGTCCTCCACCGCCTTGTAGCGGCCGACCTTGAGACCGCGGGTCCACGCCCGCTCGACAGTCATTTCCGGCGGCGTGACCATGAAGAACATGTAGACGACCTCGCCGAAGCGAGTCAGCAGCCGGCTCGAACCGCGGCCCTCGGGGGTCGGCGCAAAGCTGTCGAAGCGGAAGCGGTCGATCAGGAGATGCGGCATGTCGCCATGCGCCGCCTTCGTGGCCATGTGACGGTCGAGCTTCTTGTCGATGATCTCGAGTTCGTGCCCGGTCAGGGTGCCGGCGTATTTGTAGGCAGGTCCGAGGGACGCGTAGTCGAGAAGGAACTTGCGCCAGATATCGGGACTGACGAGGGCGAAATCCTGCCAGGGCAGTCCGAGCTTCCGAGCCAGCTCCTTCTGCAGCGGCCGCATGGTGCTCTTGCCGGACGCCGATGCCCCCTTGACGTTCATCACCACCGGCGCGGCCTGGCGCTGCAGGAGCCGGTATCCCTCGCGCACCACGGCCGCCTCGAAATGCGGCGCGATGGCTTCGCCGATCACCTCGCTGCCATGCTCGTTCAAGACCTGCACGACGGCGAGGTCCGTGAGCAATGCACCGTCCGCCGGCAGGTGCCCCTGCCGGCACATGATCGCCGACGCCATCATGGCGAGGGCGCGAAAGCACGCCGCATCGAGGGGACGATCGAGCGTCTCCGCCTTGCGCGCCCATTCGGCGACGAGCCGCTGCCGGCGCTCCTCCGCCGTTCCCGATGCCGCTGCGGCAGCGGGCGCCGCCGGAGCCCCCTTGGATTTCAGCCGCCCGAACCAGCCGCGGCGGGCGGGAGGCGGCGCCGGCGCCCGGCCGGCGGGCGGGAGTTGCCGCGACAGCTCGTCGGCGATCACCGCCCCGGCGGCGTCCCGCAGGTCCTGGAACATCGCAACCAGTCCGGGGCGATGCAGTTCGAGGTATTTGTCCAGGATGGTCGCGGCGATGCCGCGGAAATTGCGGCCGAGGTCTTCGTAATCGGTGCCGTCCGGCACATTCACGCCGGCGGTCACCCGGATCAGGAGTTCGTGGACGATCAACCGCTCGGGACGGAACGCGACGAGTTCATGGGCCGGCAGGCCGCAATAGTCGCTGCGCTCGTAGGCCGTGGCAAGGTCCGTCGACACGTTCTCGGGGCAGAAGACCGTCGCCAGCGGCAGATAGGCCCGCGGCAGCTCCGATTGCAGGCCCGGACTCCAGGCATGACAGCCCGCGTCATGACTGCCCGCACGACGCTCGTCGGAGCCCGTCTGCACGGTCATCGGCTCGGCGTCCTCCCATTTGTGGGCGATTGTAACGAAACTTTTATCGCCCGGTCGAGCTGCGCCGCCCCCTCGCCGCCGGTTTCGGACCTAAAGATAAAGTGACCGGCGCGATCATGCCGATGCAGAAGCGCGCGGCGCTGGAAGGCACGGGGGCGACATTCCATGGCGGGTGATGCGAGCGGGGATGCGAGCACCACGACAACAACGCCCGAAAATCTCGTGCCGCGCCGGGCCTTCTTCGTGACCGCCAATGCCGTCACCATGGCCGGCGTTCTGTGGCTCGCCGCCATCGCGTTGTCGCCGCGCGGGCTCGATCTCCTCGACGTCGCCGTGCTGGCGCTGTTCGGTCTGACCCTGCCATGGCAATCCATCGGTTTCTGGAACGCGGCGATCGGTTTCGCGGTCATGCGCCTCTCGGGCGATCCGGCCACGCTGGTGCTGCCGGCGGCCGGACGCATCAGGGGCGACGAACCCATCACTGCCTCGACGGCCATCTTGATGTGCGTGCGCAACGAAGCTCCCGAACGCACCGCACGCAATCTGCGCGGCCTGATTGCGGGGCTCGCCGGCAGCGGCTTCGGGGGTCGCTTCCACGTCTATGTGCTGAGCGACACCAGCGATTTGAACATCGCCGCCGCCGAAGAGGTGCGCTTCGGCCTCCTCAAAACCGAGTGGGCCGGAAAGCTTGCGATCACCTATCGGCGCCGCAGCCACAACACCGGCTTCAAGGCCGGCAACATCGAAGACTTCTGCGACCGCTTCGGCGGCGACCACGATTTCGCTGTGACGCTCGACGCCGACAGCGTTATGCCGGCGGGCGCGGTGCTACGGCTCGTGCGCATCATGCAGGTCGCACCGGAAATCGGCATCCTCCAGGGGCTGGTCATCGGCGCGCCCGCCAAATCCGCCTTCGCGCGCCTGTTCCAGTTCGGCATGCGCCTCGGCATGCGCTCCTACACGCTCGGCAGCGCCTGGTGGCAGGGCGATTGCGGCCCCTATTGGGGCCACAATGGCATCATCCGCCTCGCCCCCTTCATGGCCCACTGCCGGCTGCCGGCGATCGCGAAGATGGGGCCGCTGGGCGGCCCCATCCTGTCCCACGACCAGATCGAGGCGGTGCTGATGCGGCGCGCCGGCTACGAGGTGCGGGTGCTGGCGCGGGAGGACCTGGGTTTCGAGGAGAATCCCCCGACCCTGATCGAATTCCTGCGCCGCGACCTGCGCTGGTGCCAGGGCAACATGCAGTACTGGAATTTCCTCGCCCTGCCGGGCCTGAAATTCGTGAGCCGTTACCAGCTCGCCTTCGCCATCATGATGTTCCTGGGCAGCCCCGGCTGGATCGGCGTCTATGTGCTCGGCGTAATCGGACTGGCGCTGGCACCCATACCCGCCGACTTCATGCGCCCGGACGCTGGCATCGCCCTCCTCGGCGCGATCCTCGTCATGTGGTTTGCCCCCAAGCTCGCCACCGCGCTCGACATCATGTTGCGCGCCGATTTGCGCCGCGCCTTCGGGGGCGGCGCGCGCTTCGCCGCCGGCGTTGTGGCGGAAGTCCTGTTCACCTTCCTGCTGTTGCCGGTCATGTGGCTGCGCCACACACTGTTCCTGGCCGCGCTGCTGCGCGGCCGCACCATTGGCTGGGCGGCGCAGCGACGCGACGGCCACGCGGTGCCGTGGCGGGAAGCCACTCGTAACCTGTGGCCGCATGCGGTCGTCGGATGGGGTACGCTCGCCGTGGTCGCCGCCACCCATCCGGCGGCGCTGCCCTACGCCCTCCTGATCGGCGGCGGCCTCGCGCTGGCAATTCCGTTCGCCGTCGTCACGTCGTCGCCGCTCGCCGGCGAGACCTTGACGGCCCTCGGGCTCGGCCGGCTGCCGGAAGAAACGCACGCTCCGGCGGCCCTGCGCGAGATCGCGATGGCCGGCGGCGCCGAGGCGCCGGCCAAAACCCCTGGCTGAAGCCGAAACCACGACGAAGGCCTCCACCGCCGGCCGCAAAGGCGGGAAAACGCGGATGCCGCCTTCGCGCGGGTTTGATAATGTCGTTGCCCTAGCTGAGTGTTTCAGCCGCCGTCATTCCGGAACGCATCCGTCAGCGCGGACACCCGTGTCGTCGACGCGCTATGGCGGAGCTCGGAATCCATATCCCCTGTGCTGCAGAGTATGGATTCCGGGCTCCCTCGCATCGCTCGGAGCCCGGAATGACGACGAACCGTCGTTTGCGCTCATTCCGGAGGCCACGATGAAGCTTGGTTTCGGACTCTACCGCCACATGCTGACCGACGAGTATCTCGCCTTCGCCCGGCAGGCGGGGGCAACGCACCTCGTCGTCCATATGTGCGACTATTTCAACCAGAAACCGACCGGCGACGACCAGCCCATCGGCGACGCGAGCGGCTGGGGCTATGCCACCGGCGAGTTCTGGTCGACCGAGCTCCTCGCCGGCATCAAGGCCAAGATCGAGAGCCACGGCCTCGCCTGGTATGCGATCGAGAATTTCGATCCCCTGCACTGGGATCACGTCCTGTTCGGCGGTCCGAAGAAGCGCGAGCAGATCGAACTCGTGAAAAACCTGATCCGCAATCTCGGCGCTGTCGGCATTCCGGTCCTCGGCTACAATTTCAGCCTCACCGGGGTCACCGGCCGCGTCAAGCTCCAGGGTGCCCGCGGCAGTGCCGCCACGGTCGGCATGGACGGCGTCAATGACGCGATACGCTCCCCGATGCCGAACGCGATGGCATGGAACATGGTGGTGGACAGCCATGCGACCGGCACAAGGGCGCCCATGTCGCGCGATCAACTATGGGCCAATTTCGCTTGGT
Source organism: Astrobacterium formosum (assembly GCA_030848545.1). Taxonomy (GTDB): domain Bacteria; phylum Pseudomonadota; class Alphaproteobacteria; order Rhizobiales; family Xanthobacteraceae; genus Astrobacterium; species Astrobacterium formosum. The sequence goes on along the minus strand of JAVDCA010000018.1, from coordinate 20,970 downwards.
TCCTGCGTGAGGTCGTGCCGGTCGCCGAGAAGGCGGGCGTCCGCCTCGCCCTGCATCCCGACGACCCACCCCTTGACGAGGTCCGTGGCCTGCCCAAGCTGGTCGTGCAGCCCTACATGTACCAGCGCGTCCTCGACCTCGTGCCGAGCCGATCGAACGCGCTCGAATTCTGCGCCGGCACCATCGCGGAGATGACCACCGGCAGCGTCTACGAGGCCGCCCGCCGCTTCGCCGCCCAGGACAAGATCGCCTATGTCCACCTGCGCAACGTGGTCGGCAAGGTGCCGCATTACACCGAGGTCTTCATCGACGAGGGCCAGATCGACGTGAAGCGCCTGCTGGCGATCCTCGAAGACTACCGTTTCGACGGCGTCGTCATCCCCGATCATACCCCGCAGATGAACTGCCCGGCGCCCTGGCATGCCGGCATGGCCTACGCCATGGGCTACCTGAAATCGGCGCTGGAAACCGCGACCGAGGGCCGGGGGATGGCGGGAGCACTGCCGCGCGCGGATTGACTTATCCGCACGTCTATATTGTAGTCCGGGCAAAAGCAGTCTGACCGACGGCGTTTCTCGACCGGGTCAGGATGGGAGGATTGCCGCGTCGGCCCGGGCCTCGTGCCCCATGGGCTTGGTCGACCTTCCCGCCTGACATCGCCGAAAAGCGTCGCCGAAAGGCGTCATCGAAAGACGTCATCAAAAAACGTTGCCTCACCCGGTTCGCGGCCGTCGCGAACGGGTACGACCTGTCGCCGACACTTGTTGCGCCGACACTTGTGCCACTCGCTCGTACGAAGAACTTGCGGCGACGCTTCGCGGCAGGCGTCGACCCGGCCGTCCGGCCCAAACAAAACGACGCCGTCGATCCAGGGAGACACCCATGTCACTACGTGCCATCTCGACTGCCGCCATCTCGGCGGTCGCCGTCACGGCTGCCGTCGTTCTCGCGTCGAGCGCCGCCGTGGCGCAGACCAAGCTCAAATGGGCGCATGTCTACGAGACCTCGGAGCCCTTCCACACCCAGTCGGTGTGGGCCGCCCAGGAGATCGCCAAGCGCACCAACAACAAGTACCAGATCGACGTCTATCCGGCCTCGCAGCTCGGCAAGGAGACCGACATCAACCAGGGCCTCACGCTCGGCTCGGTCGACATGATCATCTCGGGGTCGAGCTTCGCGGCCCGCTCCTCCGCGCCCATCGGCGTCACCTACTATCCTTACACCTTCCGCGACGCCCAGCACCTCCTCGCCTACACAAAGAGCAACGTCTTCAAGGAGCTTACCAAGGGTTACGAGGACAAGACCGGCCACAAGATCATCTCGGTGACCTATTACGGCGTGCGCCACACCTCCTCCAACAAGCCGATCGCGAGCTGCGCCGACATGAAGGGTTTGAAGATCCGCGTGCCCGACGTGCCGGCCTATCTCGCCATGCCGCGCGCCTGCGGCGCCAACACCTCGCCGATCGCCTTCGCGGAGGTCTATCTCGCGCTCCAGAACGGCACCGTCGAGGCGCAGGAAAATCCCCTCACCACCATCGAGGCCAAGAAGTTCTACGAGGTGCAGAAACACATCGTGTTGACCGGGCATATCGTCGACCACCTCAACACGGTGGTGTCGAAATCGCTGTGGAGCCGGCTCAGCGACGAAGAGAAGAAGATCTTCACCGAGGTCGGCCAGGAGGCGGCGGCGCGCGCCACCGCCGAGATCCAGGCCAAGGAGAAGGAACTGGTCGAGTTCTTCAAGCAGAAGGGCCTGACCGTGACCGAGGTCAACAAGGACGAGTTCCGCGACACCGTGATGAAGAACGTCTCGTTCGAGAGCTTCGGCTACCGCAAGGCCGACTGGGAAGCCATCCAGGCCATCAAGACCAACCGAGGTTCGTGATCGCATGACGGCCTGCAGAGGTTCGTGGCGCTGACGCGCACGAGACCAACGGGCCGCCCCGCACGCGTCCCTCCCCGCTTGCGGGGAGGGATAGGGAGGGGAAACGCCACAGGCACTGAGCAAGAAAAAGCCCCCTCCCCAACCTCTCCCCGCAAGCGGGAGAGGGAGAAAGGTCGGCAGGGGCGCATGTCGAGCGCATGCCGGGCGCCCGCCTATACCTGCGCGCGGCAGCGAGCCTCCGAGCTCGCGCCTCTTCCACCGCATCCTTCGCATGCGGCCGCGCCGGTATCCGCAGGAAGTGCCCGAGGCCACCTCATAGAATTCGACCGTCATCCTGGGGTGCGAGCGTGAGCCGAGCCTTGAAGGATGAACGGGCACAGAGCCAGCTCTAAAGCGCCCGGGCCGTTGCCTTTCGAGGCCCCGGCCGCGCACGGGCAGCTCGGGATGACGGAGTGAGCGAGCCATATGCGGCGAGTGCGGGTGTGATCTCCCCCATCATCCCTGCTTGAAGAACAGGCTGCCGGCCTTGCGGACCTCGTCTTCGATGAAGGCGTAGGTGGCGGCGACGCGGCGCAGCGAACGCTGGGTCTTGTGGGTTACGATCCAGTAACTGCGCTCGGCAGAGAACGACGGCAGCACCCGCACGAGATCGGAAAAATTCTGCGCCGCGTAGTCGTGGATGACGCCAGCGCCGATGCCGGAACGGATCGCCTCGATCTGCGCCGTGACGCTGACGCACTCGAAGCGATTGCGAGAGGCTTCGAGCAGCGGTTGGGCGTAGTCGAGCGAGGACGAGTAGACGAGGTCGTCCACGAAGGTGACGAGCGTGCGGTCGGCAAGATCGGGCATCTTGCGGATCGGCCCGACCGTCTCCAGATGGTTGCGCGATGCGTACAGGCTGACGCGATAATCGGTGAGTTTCTTCACCGTCAGCCGGCCTTCCTTGGGCCGGTCGAGCGTGATGGCGATGTCGGCCTCGCGGCGTGCGAGCGAGAAGCTGCGCACCAGCGGCACGAGCTGCAGGGTGGCATCGGGATAGAGCCGCACGAAAGCGGCGAGGCGCGGCACCAGGAAATAGCTCACGAAGCCTTCGGGTCCGGCGATCCGCACAGGGCCGGCGACCGTCGCTTCGGTGTTGGCAAGCTCCGCTGTCGCGCTCAGGACTTGCGCCTCGATGGCCTCGGCATGGACCAGGAGGCTCTCTCCGGCCGACGTGAGCACCGCCCCGGTGGTCAGGCGCTGGAAGAGCTGGGCCTTGGCCTCGGCCTCGAGCGCGGCGATGCGCCGCGCCACGGTGGCGTGGTCGAGCTTCAGGCGGCGTCCGGCGGCGGAGAACTGCCCGGATCGCGCCACGGCCAAAAATACGCGGAGATTATCCCAGTCCTGCATGAGCACGTGTCGGTGAGAAATCGCACAACGGTTTGGCGAAAATACGCCTTGTCCGGGATGGGCGCAAAGATCACGCTGCTCCGGTCAGTCTTATGATCGGCGCCCCCGTCCAAGTCGAGCATCGTCTTTGCGCTCGGATTGGAGCCGAACCCCAAGTCTGTGCGGTATCGGAGTCGGGCATTTCGAACGACACCAGCCACCAATCCCGTCGGCCCCTGCGGAAGCGCGACCCGCGCTTCCTCGTCGTTGCGGGCCGACCTCATCGAGGAGCACGTGCACATGAATGCACCCGTTCGCGGTTCTGACCGCTACTTCGTCATGGACGACAGCGTCGCCGTCGATCCGATCAGCGGTCAGAAGCCGAAGACCCTCTGCTACGGCGTCGGCGGCCAGTGGAAGGTGTCGAAGACGGCGAAGTACATGAACTGCTTCGATCCGTCGACCGGCGCGGTCATCGCACGGGCGCCGCAGTGCACCTCCGAGGAGGTCGAGGAAGCCATCGCGGCCGCCGCGAAAGCGTTCCCGGCTTGGCGCGACACCCCGGTGTCGTCGCGGGTGCAGATCCTGTTCCGCATGAAGGTGCTGCTCGACGAACATCTCGACGAGCTCACCTATCTGTGCGCCCAGGAGAACGGCAAGAAGTGGGACGAGGCCAAGGGCGACATCCTCAAGGTGATCGAGGTGGTCGAGTTCGCCTGCGGGGCGCCCCAGATGATGAAGGGCGAGTCGCTGCTCAACGTCTCCAAGGGCTACGACACCGTCCAGTTCCGCGAGCCCATGGGCGTGTTCGCCGGCATTGCGCCGTGGAATTTCCCGGCCATGATCCCGCAAGGCTGGATGGTGCCAATCTGCATCGCCACCGGCAACTGCATGGTGCTCAAGGCCGCTAGCTTCGCGCCGCAATGCGCCATGCGGATCACCGAACTGTGGAAGCAGGCGGGCCTGCCCGACGGCGTCGTCGACGTCGTCACCACGAGCCGCAACGAGGCCGAGATATTCCTCAAGCACCCGGCCATCCGGGGCGTCACCTTCGTGGGTTCGACCTCGGTCGGCCTGCACGTCTATTCGACGGCGGCGGCACATGGCAAGCGCGTCCAGGCCTTGACCGAAGCCAAGAACCACGCGCTGGTTCTGTCCGACGCCGTCCTCGACCGCACCGCCCAGGGCATCATCAACTCGTTTTCCGGCTGCGCCGGCGAACGCTGCATGGCCCTGCCGGTCATCGTCGTCGAGAACAAGATCGCCGACGCCCTCATCGAGAAGATCGTCACCTACGCCAAGGGAATGAAGCTCGGCCCAGCCTATGACAAGGGAACAGACCTCGGCCCGGTGGTCAATGAAGGCCACCAGAAGTTCGTGCTCGGCTGGATCGACACCGCCATCAAGGAGGGCGCCAAGCTGGTGCTCGACGGCCGCAACCCGAAAGTCGCCGACGGCTGCCAGAAGGGCTTCTTCATCGGCCCGACCATCTTCGATCACGTCACCGAGGAGATGACCTGCGGCCGCGACGAGATCTTCGGACCGGTGCTGTGCATCAAGCGGGTCGACAGCTTCGAAGAGGGGCTTGCGATCATGAACGCCAACCCGTTCGCCAACGGTTCGGTGATCTACACCGAGAGCGGCCACTATGCCCGCGAGTTCGCCTACCGGACCGACGGCGGCATGGTCGGCGTCAATGTGGGCATCCCGGTTCCGCTCGGCATCTTCGGCTTCACCGGCCACAAGCAGTCGTTCTTCGGCGACCTGCACTGCATGGGCCGTGACGGCTTCATCTTCTACACCGAGACCAAGAACGTCACGACCACCTGGTTCACCGGCAAGGCCGTACCCGCCAAGGTATCGACCTGGGACGGCACGATGACGCGCGGCTGACGATTTGTCGCATCGGCGATCACGGGGCGGCGGCAGCAATGCCGCCGCTTTTTTTAATCCCCGTGCATGACGACGTGCTTCGGCCGACACGGCCTTACGTACATTATCGATCTTCTCAAAGGCCGCTGGCGTTGGGACAAGTCGTTTGCAAGGACGCATTCAGTCGTCCCGGCCGCACGCTCGATTTTTGCGTCAAATGAAATTTCACGAGGGGAAAACCCGATGCCGTGCTCGGTGCTCAGTGTGTCGGAGCTGGAGGCGAGAGCCAAAGCCGTCCGACGCCTCGTTCTGAAGACGACCCATCACGCCCGCATGGGCCACACCGGCGGTTCGCTGTCGGAAGCCGATATCCTCACTGCGCTGTTCTTCCGCGTGATGAAGAACCGCGACACCGAGGCGGAGCGCGTCGACCGCGACCGCTTCATCCTGTCCAAGGGACACTCGACACCCGGCTATTACTCCACCCTGGCGCTGCGCGGGTATTTCCCACTTGAGACGCTCGACACTTTCGACGCCCTCGGCAGCATCCTCCAGGGTCATCCCGACATGCACAAGACGCCGGGCGTCGACATGTCGTCCGGCTCGCTCGGCCAGGGCCTCTCCGTCGGCATCGGCATCCAGCTCGCCGCCGCGCGCACGCCCGCCATGGGGGATTGCCACACCTTCGTGCTCATGGGTGACGGCGAAATCCAGGAAGGCCAAGTGTGGGAGGCGGCGCTTTACGCCGGCGCCCGCAAAGTGCGCGGTCTCGTCGGCATCGTCGACTACAACGGCGTCCAGCTCGCCTCCAACACGATCGAGGCGGTCAACCTCGAACCCATCGCCGACAAATGGCGCGCTTTCGGCTTTACGGTCCTCGACACCGACGGCCACGACATGGGCTCGCTCGTCGAAACGCTGGAAAAGGCGCGCGAACTCTCCGCCGGCGGCCCCGTGGTGGTGATCGCCCGCACCGTCAAGGGCAAGGGCGTGTCGTTCATGGAAGGCAAGCACGAGTGGCACGGGAAGGCGCCGAACGACAAGGAGTTCGCGCTCGCCATGGAGGAGATCGGCGCATGAACAAGGGAGACATGATCGCGCATCGCAATGCCTTCGGGCAGGCGCTCCTCGACATCGCCGACGCGTATCCGCAGATGCTGGTGTTCGACGCCGACGTCTGCGCCTCCACCCAGACGCTGGGCTTCAAGAAGGCACATCCGGACCGCTTCTACGAGATGGGCATCGCCGAGGCCAACATGATCGGCGCCGCGGCCGGCATGGCGCTGTGCGGCTATACGCCGTGGGTGTCGACCTTCGCGGTGTTCCTGGCCAAGCGCGCCCTCGACCAGATCCGCATCTGCGTCGCCCATGCCAACCTGCCGGTCAAGCTCAACGCCTCCTATGGCGGCCTGCCCACCGGCCGCGCCGGCGCCACCCACTCCTCGGTCGAGGACATCGCGGTCATGCGGGCGATGCCCAACATGACGGTGCTGACGCCGGCGGACGCGGTGGAGACCATCGCGATGACCGACCTCGCTATGCGGATCCCGGGGCCCGTCTATCTGCGCACTGTGCGCTGCGAAGTGCCGGTGATCTTCGACAGGTCGTGGCGGCCGGTCGCGGGCCAGGCGGCGCAACTCGCCGACGGCGACGACGTCGCCATCTGCTCCGAAGGCATGATGACGCCGAACGCGCTCGCGGCGACCGAAAAGCTCGCCAGGCTCGGCATCCGGGCGAGGCTCCTCCACTACGGCACCATCAAGCCGTTCGACACCGATGCGGCGATCAAGGCGTCGCGGGAATGCGGCGCCATCCTGACCGTCGAGAACCATTCGGTGATCGGCGGGCTGGGCGGCGCCGTCTGCGAGGCGCTCGCCGAGCACGCCCCCTGCCTCGTCAAGCGCGTCGGCTTTCCGGACGTCTTCATGGAGTCGGGCGACGACAACGAAATTTTCGCCCGCTTCGGCATGGATGCCGACGGCATCGTCAAACAGGTCCAGGACCTCCTGGCGCGCAAGCGCCTGCGCAACTGACAACAGACCGGGACACCGAACATGCGCATTGCAGTCATCAACGAAACCAGCGCCGGCGACCGTAACGGCGACGTCGTCAAGGCGCTGGAAGGCCGCGGCCACGACATCGTCAACTGCGGCATGAAGAAGGGGGGGCAGACACCCGAACTGACCTACATCCACACCGGCCTCCTGGCCGGTCTCCTGCTCGGCACCCGCAAGGTCGACCTGGTGGTGGGCGGCTGCGGCACCGGCATCGGCTTCCTCAATTCCGCCATGCAGATGCCCGGCGTCGTCTGCGGCCTGATCCAGAACCCGCTCGATGCCTTCCTGTTCGCGCAGATCAACGACGGCAACTGCATCAGCCTCGCCCTGAACTACGGCTATGGCTGGGCCGCCGATCGCAACGTCAACCTGATCTTCGACCAGTTCTTCTCGCAACCGGGCGGTGGCGGCTATCCGCCCCATCGCAAGGACTCGCAGGCGCAGTCGCGCCAACTGCTCGGCGGGGTCGCCAAGGCGACCCACCGCGACCTCGCCGCAATCATCGAGACGCTGCCCGCCGACGCCCTCCTGCCCGCCATTACCTATCCGGGCATCAAGGACATCCTGACCGGCGGCCAGGGCCTCGACCCCGCCGTCACCGCGGCGCTCGAGAAACGCTGGGCCGGGAAGTAATCTCGCGACCTTGCCGGGCGCGAAAAATCCCTCCTCTTTCAGGCCCTTTCGGGGACCGCGGAGGAGGGATAAGAGGCGGCTTCACGCCGCCAGCAGATTCTCGTGCTTGGCCCAATCGAGGGTACGGTCCAGTGCCCGGCCGTACTTGTCGAACAGTTCGTCGATCTGCGCCGGCGTGATGATCAGCGGCGGGCACACCGACACCGTCTCGCCCGGGACGGCCCGCAGGATGACCCCTTCCTGCTCCGCGAAGGCGACGCATTTGGCGGCCACGCCCTTCTTGGGATCGAAGCTCGCCTTGGTCTTCCTGTCGGCCACGAGTTCGCAGCCGCCCACGAGCCCGATTCCGCGCGCCTCACCGACCAGGGGGTGCTCGCCCAGCTTGGCAAGCCGTGCCTGGAACTGGGGGATGTTCTTCCACGCCGTCTCGAAGATCCTGTCGCGGGCATAGATCTCCAGCGTCTTGACGGCGACCGCCGCCGACACCGGATGGCCCGAATAGGTGAAGCCGTGGCCGAAGGTGCCGAGCTTGCTGCTCTCGCTGAGCATCGCCTGGTACATCACTTCGGGGATCATGACGCCGGCGATCGGCAGATAGGCCGACGACAACGCCTTGGCGACCGAAATCGCGTGCGGCTTGTAGCCGAGCGCTTGGCTGCCAAACGGCGTGCCGAGGCGGCCGAAACCGCAGATGACTTCGTCGGCGATCATGTAGACGTCGTACTTGGCGCACACCGCCATGATCTTCTCGAAATAGGTCTTGGGCGGCACGATGACGCCGCCCGCGCCCTGCACCGGCTCGGCGATGAAGGCCGCGACCGTGTCCGGCCCCTCGCGCAGGATCATCCCCTCCAGCTCGGCGGCGAGGCGGGTGGCGAAATCGTCCTCGCTCTCACCCTCCATGGCGTTGCGGTAGTGGTGCGGGCAGCTCACGTGCAGGAAGCGGCCGGCGAGCGGCAGATCGAAATCGTTGTGGTTCGCCGGCAGGCCGGTGACCGAGCCGGCGCCCAGCGTGATGCCGTGGAACGCCTTCTGCCGCGAGATGAACTTCTTCTTGTTCGGCCGGCCCAGCGCATTGTTCATGTACCAGACCAGCTTGATCTGGGTATCGTTCGATTCCGAGCCGGAATTACAGAAGAACACCTTCGAGATCGGAACCGGCGCCATCTCCTTGAGCTTTTCGGCGAGTTCGATCGCCGGGTCATGGCTCTTGCCGTTATAGAGATGCGAGAACGACAGCTTGCGCATCTGGTTCGCCGCCGCCTCGACCAGCTCCTCGTTGCCATAGCCGAGCGAGGTGCACCACAGGCCGGCCATGCCTTCGAGATACTGCCTGCCGTCGACGCCATAGAGATAGACGCCCTCGCCGCGCTCGAACACCAGCGGGCCGGTCTCGCGCAGGGCGGCGAGGTTGGTGTTGGGATGAGCGAGGGTTTCGATATCGCGGATGGCGAGGTTGCTGAGGGCTGGCATGATCGGACTTTCGCTTGGATGGCCTTGGCCGCGATATTGTGAACGAGACGCGGCCGGCCGATGAAATCAGGCGCCACTGTAGTGCGCCGGTGCCGGGCATGCAAAACGGGTGCCCAAGAGGCTGGGCGTGGGGTCCGTATCCACCCGCATGCCGCAGAGCGAAATATCCCTCCCCTGAAAGGGAAGGGTCCGCCCGAAGGGCGGGGGTGGGATCAAGCGGCGCTAGCCAAGACCGCTTACGCCAGCGGCGATTCCAAGCGCCCCCATCCGGCGCCTTCGGCGCCACCCTCCCCCGCGCAAGAGCGCGGAGGAGGGATGAGGCCGTGCCCCTTGTTGAATGCCCCCTAAGGGCGCGCTTATGCTGGCGGCCTTGTCTCAGTGGAGCTCCCCGATGGCCGTCAGTCCCTACGGTTCCTGGAAATCGCCGATCACCTCCGACCTCGTGGCGCAGTCGGCCATAGGCCTCGACCAGGTCACGCTCGATGGCGACACCATCTACTGGACCGAGATCCATCCGCAGAAGCAGGGACGCTATCTGCTCCATCGCGCCGCACCTGATGGTGCGCCCGCGCCCGTGACGCCCGACGACGGCCGCTTCAACGTGCGCTCACGCGTGCACGAATATGGCGGCGGCGCCTTCGCGGTCGCGGACGGCACGGTGCTGTTTTCTAACTTTTCCGACCAGCGGCTCTATCGACTAAGGGACGGCGAGCCGATCCCGATCACATCGGTGGCGCCGAAGGCGGCGGCGCTGCGCCATGCCGATGGCGTATTCGCACGCGGCCGCTTCATCTGCGTGCGCGAGGACCACACCGGCGCGGGCGAAGCGGTCAACACCATCGTGGCGATCGACCTCGCAGCTGAACAGGCCTCGCAGGTGCTCGTCGCCGGCAACGACTTCTATGCGTCGCCACGGCTGAGCCCGGACGGACGCCGGCTCGCCTGGCTCGCCTGGAACCACCCCGACATGCCCTGGGTGGCGGCGGAGGCGTGGATCGGCGACATCGCCACGGACGGCTCGGTTGCGAACGCGCGTCGCCTCGTCGGCGGCCCCGACGAGGCGGTGGCGCAGCCGCAATGGTCGCCCGACGGCGATCTCTGGCTCGTCTCTGACCGCGGCGCCGGCTGGTGGAATCTCTACCGCGTCCGCGATGGCGAACTCGATGCCGAGCATATCGCCGATGCGCTGGAGCCGATGCTGCCCATGGCGGCCGAGTTCGCGAGGCCGCACTGGCAGTTCGGCTCCTCGTGCTACGCGTTCTGCTCCGCCGCCACCGTCGTGTGCTGCTTCGTGCGCGACGGCCTGTGGAGACTCGGCAGACTGGACACGCGCACTAAGGACTTCACGGCGATCGAGACGCCCTTCACGGACATTTCACAGCTGCGCGCCGGTGCCGACCGCGCGGTCTTCATCGGCGGGTCGGCGACGGAGGCGCCGGCACTGGTCGACATGGACATGCGCACGGGCGCGTACCGGATCGTGCGGCGTTCCGCCGACATCGCCGACGAACTACGACCGTATTTCTCCACGCCAGAGCCGGTTGCGTTTACGACCACGGACGGCGACATCGCCCATGCGTTCTACTATCCGCCGGCCTCGCCGGACTTTACGGCGCCGGCGGGCGAGAAGGTGCCGGTGCTGGTCAAGAGCCATGGCGGGCCGACCAGCGCCACGTCGAGCACGCTCTCCCTCGGCCGCCAGTACTGGACCAGCCGCGGCATCGGCCTCCTCGACGTCGACTATCGCGGCTCGACCGGCTACGGGCGCGCCTACCGGCTCAAACTCGCGCGCCAATGGGGCATCGCCGACGTGGACGACTGCGTCGCCGGTGCGCGCTTCCTCGTCGCCGAACGCAAGGCCGATCCCGACCGGCTGATGATCAGCGGCGGCAGCGCCGGCGGCTATACGACGCTTCGCGCGCTCACGCCGCCGGCCGGCCGCACCTTCGCGGCCGGCGGCAGCTATTACGGCGTCAGCGATCTCGAGGCGCTGGCGCGCGACACCCACAAGTTCGAATCCCGCTATCTCGACTGGCTGATCGGGCCCTATCCGGCCGAACGGGCGACCTATGTGGAGCGCTCACCCATCAGCCACGTGGACCGCCTCGGCGTACCGGCGATCTTCTTCCAAGGCAGCGAGGACAAGATCGTCCCGCCCAACCAGACCGAGTTCATGGTCGAGGCCCTCAAACGGCGCGGCATCGCGGTCGGATATCTTTTGTTCGACGGCGAGCAGCACGGCTTCCGCAAGGCCGACAACATCAAGCGCGCGCTGGACGCCGAGCTCTATTTTTATGCCGCCCTCGTGCTGCGATCGGGACTGAGGTTTTGAAGGTGAGGGTGCGACGGACTCGTCCCACGGTCCCCTCCCCCGCTTGCGGGGGAGGGACAGGGAGGGGGCATCACGAGCACGGAGCACCAGAAAGCCCCCTCCCCAATCCTCCCCCGCAAGCGGGGGAGGGAGCAGGCTGAATGCGTGGCGACAGCGTCAAACCGCGAAGTCATCACTCCGCCGCCGGCCCCTCCTCCTCGGTCTCTGCCGCCGGCACCGGCTGCGGAGCCTCGGTGGGGCGGGGGCGAGGCAGCGGAATGAGATCGGTCAGGTCGAGCACGTTCCACTGGCACATGCGATAACCGCCGCGCCGTTCGGCGAGATCGACGTGGATGTGACCCTCGTGATAGCCGTCCGAGCCGGGACCGAGAACCGTGGTAAAGCGCGCGCAGGCGGAGGCCTTGAGGCTTTCGCGCGGCGGCTTGGCGACCGCCAGATCGGTCCATTCGATACGGCGGCCGTCGGCGAGATGGAAAGCACGGATGTCGATGGCGTTGCCCTTGCCGTGTTCGGAGATTTTCGCGCCGGCGACGCGATTGCGGCCGCGGCAGGCGTAGGAATCATAGTTCTCGACAGCGGTGAGGCGAGCCCCCATGGCGGCGGCTGTGGCCGCCACGTCCTCGCGTAGCCAGTCGACAACCGCGAGCGCCATCTCGCAGCGAAGCGTCGCCGGCGGATTGAGGATGACGCGGCTCCAGTCGGCGAGCACCAGGCCTTCGAGCCGCACGAGGTCGACGGCACCGCACTCGCCCGGCCCGGATATGGGCGGCAGCGGCATGATCGCCGCCTTCGCGGCGAGCGCCAGCCGGCACGCCGACGGCTGCGGCGGCGCGGCTTCGGCCGCCGGTGGCACGGGCTCCGCTGCCGGCGGCACCGGTTCCGCTGCCTGGGAAGCGGGCGCCTGCACGGCCTCCTCGCCGGGCCGCGGCGGCCGGATCGGCGGTAGCGGCACGTCGTGATGGTCGAGGCGCAGTTCGAGCGGCTTGAGGGGCGGCAGCGGCACGGGGGCGGCTTGTTGCGCCGCCGCAGGCGCGACCATCGCCAGGGTCATGAGCGCGGCGGCGGCTCGAGGCATTGTGTCTCCACGGCAAGAACGCCGCAGAATCCGGCGGCCGCCTCTTGCTAAGGGTTCCGAAGACTAAATCAATCCGTGTAAGGTCGGGTTCCTGCCACGAGGAGCCATCATGACACCAGTGGACGTGGTCATTGTCGGTCTCGGCGCCATGGGAAGCGCCGCCCTGTGCGCCCTGGCCCGTCGCGGCGTAGGCGCGGTCGGCATCGAGCAGTTCTCGCCCGCGCACGCCTTCGGGTCCTCCCACGGCCGCACGCGGGTCATCCGGCTCGGCTATTTCGAGCATCCCTCCTATGTGCCGCTCGCCCGCGCCGCCTATCCGGCCTGGCGCGAACTGGAGCGGCTTACGGGCGAGCGGCTTCTGACCGTCACCGGCATCGTCGAAATGGGGCGGCCCGACTCGCGGCTCGTCGCCGGCACGCTCAGGGCCGCACGCCAGCACGCTTTGCCCCATGAGGTGCTCGATGCCCACGAGGTGATGTCCCGCTTTCCGGCTTTCCGGCTGCCCGAGGATTTCATCGGCGTCTTCCAGCCCGACGGCGGCTTTGTGGCGGCGGAAGCCGCGATCCTCACCCAGCTTCGCCTCGCGGGCGAGGCCGGCGCCGAGATCCGCACCGGCGAGCGCGTCGTCGCCATCGAGCCGCGCGCCGACCACGTCCTCGTCGTCACCGCCAACGGCGTCATCCGGGCCGCCCAGGTGATCGTGTCGGCCGGCTCATGGCTATCCACCCTCCTGCCGGTGCCGGCACGCCTGACGGTGACCCGCCAGGCGCTCGCCTGGTTCGAGCCGCGCGAGCCGACCCGCTTCGATCCGGCACGTTTTCCCGTCTTCATGCTTCAGGACGACACCGGCATCTATTACGGCTTTCCGCCTGACGAGCGCGGCGCGTTGAAGTTCGCCAAGCACCATCACGAGCGCGAGGCCATCGACCCGCTGGTGCCGGCGCGCGAATTCGACGCCGCCGACGAGGCGATCCTGCGCAACGCGCTTGGCCGCTATTTGCCGGCAGCCGCCGGCCCCCTCGTCGAGGCGACCACCTGCCGCTATACCATGACGCCGGACGAGGACTTCATCATCGACCGGCTGCCTGACTGGCCGCAGGTCATCGTCGCCTCGCCCTGCTCCGGCCACGGCTTCAAGTTCTCCGCGGTGATCGGCGAGATCCTTGCCGATCTCGCCACCAAGGGCGAGACGCCGCACGACATCTCGCGGTTCGCGTTCAACCGCTTCGCCTAGACCACTCCATGGCGACGAGGTACACGCGGCCGGCGTCGCAGCTGGCCATGTCCGCACTCGTCGTCACCCGTAGGTCTTCGCCGTCTCCTGGCCCGACAGTACGCGGAGCGCCCCGGCCGCGAGGGCACCGATCTCGTCCTCGCCTGGATAGAGACTTATCGGCGCCAGAAAGGCGACGCGGGTGGAAATCATCTCGACGAGGCGCGTCCAGTGAGCAAGGCCGCCGGTCATCACGATGGCGTCGATGCGGCCGGCGAGCACGGTCGCGGCGGCGCCGACCGCCTTGGCGACGTTGTAGGCCATCGCCGACACGACGCGGCGTACGGCGTCATCGCCGGCGGCGATGCGCTTCTCCAACTCCTGCCCGTCGGTGGTGCCGAGATGCGCGACGAGACCGCCCTTGCCGGTGATGAGCCGCATCACCTCCTCGCGCCCATGCCGTCCGGAGAAGCAAAGAGCCGCGAGATCGCCCGCCGGCAGCGTGCCGGCACGCTCGGGCGAAAACGGCCCCTCGCCGTCGACCGCATTGTTGACGTCGACGACCCGGCCGCCCTGGTGGGCGCCGACCGAGATGCCGCCGCCGAGATGAACCACGATGATGTTCATCTCGGTGACGTCGCGGCCGAGATCGGCAGCGAGTCGACGGGCGATCGCCCGCTGATTGAGGGCGTGATAGAGGCTGCGGCGCGCGATGACCGGCAGTCCGGTGACGCGCGCCTCGTCGATGAGTTCGTCGGACGAGGGCGGATCGACGGTATAGGCCGGCACGCCGAGCTCGCGGCCGAGATCGAACGCCACTTCGCAACACAGATTGCAGGCGTGCCTGCCGTAGCGGCCACTCTTGGCATCGGCGACGAGTTCCTCGCCGATCGCATAGACGCCGCCTGGGATCGGCTTGAGCAGGCCGCCGCGCGACACGATCGCGGTGAGGTCGCGCAGCGCGACGCCGTGATCGGCGAGGCAGGCGATGATCGCGGACCTGCGGAAGGCATACTGTTCGCCGATGTCGCCGAAGGCCGCGAGTTCGGCGACGCCGTGCCGGAGTGTCTGCGAGAACCGGCAGGTGTCGTCGTCGAACACCGCGAGCTTGGTCGAGGTCGATCCGAAATTGAGCACCAACAGGATATGGTCCGTCATTGGGCCGCCCATGTGCGAGAGTCTTGTGCGAGAGTCGAAGCCCGCGGTCACGACCGAGGCCCCGCACACCACGGTGACGTTCACAAATATTTCCCGCCGATCATTTGTCTTGGCGCAAATCGGCGGGAGAAATTCACGAGCCCTCCCGTTGCTGTGCAGAATGCGCATCGGCGGGCGGAAACAAAATGATCAAAACCGCCGCGATGATTATCTCAAAGATTGCGTTGGGGACTTCCGGTCCAGCCGAAAATTTCGGATTGATGATTATCGTTCGAAACGATCTCCGCTGACGCAAAAAGCCGATATTGTATCGGGCGTGACTCGGGCGCGGCGTAACTTGACGGAATTGAGGAAACGCGCCGGACGGAGAGCGAAGCGACGCGCGTCAACGGGAGGCTCGAACCCATGAGCGACTATGCCCCGCTGGTCCTGACGGTGCCGGAACCCGCGGTTCGCCCCGGCGGCACGCCGGACTTCTCCAACGTCAAGATTCCCCGCGCCGGCACGGTGGCTCGGCCCGAGATCGACGCCGAACCGGAATCGATCCGCGACCTCGCCTTCTCGATCATCCGCGTCCTCAATCGCGATGCCGAGGCGGTCGGCCCGTGGGCGGGTCTTTTGACCGACGAGGAACTGCGCGCCGGCCTGCGCGACATGATGACGCTTCGGGCCTTCGACGCCCGCATGCTGATCGCACAGCGCCAGGGCAAGACCTCCTTCTACATGCAGCACATGGGCGAGGAGGCGATCTCCTGCGCGTTCCGCAAGGCGCTCGAACCGGGCGACATGAATTTCCCCACCTACCGGCAGGCCGGGCTCCTGATCGCCGGCGGCTATTCGCTGGTCGACATGATGTGCCAGATCTTCTCCAACGAAAAGGATCCGCTCAAAGGGCGCCAGCTCCCCGTTCTCTATTCGGCACGAGACCACGGCTTCTTCTCGCTGTCTGGCAACCTCACCACCCAGTTCATCCAAGCGGTCGGCTGGGCAATGGCTTCGGCGATCAAGAACGACACCAAGATCGCCGCCGCCTGGACCGGAGACGGCGCCACCGCCGAGGGCGATTTCCACGCCGCCCTCGTCTTCGCGTCGACCTACAAGGCGCCGGTCGTCTTGAATGTGGTCAACAATCAATGGGCCATCTCGACCTTCCAGGGCATCGCCAAGGGCGGCTCCGGCACTTTCGCCGCGCGGGGCCTGGGTTTCGGCATCGCTTCACTGCGGGTCGACGGCAACGACTATCTCGCCGTCCACGCGGTCGCCAAATGGGCGGCCGAGCGGGCGCGACGCAATCTCGGGCCGACCCTCGTCGAATACGTCACCTACCGGGTCGGGGCGCACTCGACCTCCGACGATCCCACCGCCTACCGGCCCAAAACGGAATCCGACGCCTGGCCCTTGGGCGACCCCGTCATCCGCCTCAAGAATCACCTGATCGCCCGCGGCGCCTGGTCGGAGGAGCGCCACAAGCAGGCGGAGGCGGAGGTCATGGACACCGTCATCGCGGCCCAGAAGGAAGCGGAGAGCTACGGCACCCTGCATGCCGGCGGCCACCCGTCCATGCGCGACATGTTCGAGGGCGTCTATGCCGAAATGCCGCCGCACCTGCGCCGTCAGCGCCAGAAGGCGGGGGTGTAGCGATGGGGCGCGTCGTTTCTCTGAAGCAATGCAGCACCTTTCTCTTCCCCTCTCCCCATTTGGGGAGAGGGTGGCGCAAAGCGCCGGGTGAGGGGGTAGCGAACGATCGATGCGCCCGCCCCCCCTCACCCCAGCCCTCTCCCCTGCGGGGAGAGGGAGCGCGCCGTATTCGCGGATCGGCATCACTTCAACGACCGATGGTGTAGCCATGCCGAGCAGGAGCATGATCGAGGCGATCCGCGACGCCATGGATGTCATGATGGCGCGCGACGGCGACGTCGTCGTGTTCGGCGAGGACGTCGGCTTCTTCGGCGGCGTCTTCCGGGCGACCCAAGGCCTGCAGGCCAAGTACGGCAAGACGCGCTGCTTCGACGCGCCCATCAGCGAACTGGGCATCGTCGGCGCTGCCGTCGGCATGGCGGCCTACGGGCTCAAGCCCTGCATCGAGATCCAGTTCGCCGACTACATGTATCCGGCCTATGACCAGATCGTGTCGGAGGCGGCACGGCTGCGCTACCGCTCCAACGGCCAGTTCACCTGCCCGATGGTGATCCGCATGCCGGCCGGCGGCGGCATTTTTGGGGGCCAAACCCATAGCCAGTCGCCGGAGGCTCTTTTCACCCATGTCTGCGGCCTCAAGACGGTGGTGCCGTCCAATCCGGTCGACGCCAAAGGCCTCCTGATCGCCGCCATCGAGGACCCCGACCCGGTGATCTTCCTGGAGCCCAAGCGCATCTACAACGGGCCCTTCGACGGTCATCACGACCGCCCGGTGGTGCCATGGTCGAAGCACGAACTGGGCGAAGTGCCGGACGGCCACTACGCCGTGCCGCTCGGCAAGGCGGCCGTGCGGCGCACGGGCGCGGACGTGACCGTGCTGGCCTACGGCACCATGGTGCACGTGGCGCTCGCGGCGGCGGAAGAGACCGGCGTCGACGCCGAGGTGATCGATTTGCGCACGCTGGTGCCGCTCGACCTCGACGCCATCACGGCCTCGGTCGGCAAGACCGGCCGCTGCGTCATCGTCCATGAGGCGACGCAAACATCGGGCTTCGGCGCCGAGCTCTCGGCGCTGGTGCAGGAGACCTGCTTCTATCACCTCGAAGCCCCGGTCGCCCGCGTCACCGGCTGGGACACGCCTTATCCCCACGCCCAGGAGTGGGACTACTTCCCGGGACCCGCCCGCGTCGGCCGCGCGCTTCTCGAAACCATGGAGCAGTGAGATGGCCGAGAAGGTGATCAAGCTGCCCGACGTGGGCGAAGGCGTCGCCGAGGCGGAACTGGTCGAATGGCACGTCAAGGTCGGCGACCTGGTGCGCGAGGATACCGTGCTGGGCGCCGTGATGACCGACAAGGCGACGGTGGAAATCCCCTCGCCGGTCGAAGGCAAGGTGACGTGGCTCGGTGCCGGCATCGGCGACATGGTCGCGGTCGGCTCCGCGCTGGTGCGGCTCGAGACCGCCGACGGCGGCGGCGAAGCCGAGACGCCGGTAGCCGCGCCCCCGGTCGCGGCTTCGCCGCCGCCTGCCGCCACCAAGAAGCCCGAGCACGAGAAGGCGCCGGCGGTCACCATGACGCCGTTCCACTGGAGCGGCGGCGGCGCACCGCGGCCGGAAGGCGAAAAGCCGGTCGCCTCGCCCGCCGTGCGGCTGCGCGCCCGCGAAGCCGGCGTCGACCTGCGCCGCGTCCATGGCACCGGCCCGGCCGGCCGTATCACCCATGACGACCTCTCGGCCTTCATCGCCCAGGGACCCGGCGCCGCCGTCGCGGTCGGCCGGAAGCCGAAGACCAATGTGGACGAGGTCAAGGTGGTCGGCCTGCGACGCCGCATCGCCGAGAAGATGGCGCTGGCTCATGCCCACATCCCGCCCATCACCTATGTGGAGGAAGTGGACGTCACCGCCCTGGAGGACCTGCGCACCAACCTCAACAAGAAGAAGCGCGACGACCAGCCGAAGCTGACGCTGCTGCCGTTCCTGGTGCGGGCGATCGTCAATGCGGTGGCGGCACAGCCGGGCCTCAACGGCCATTACGATGACGAGGCCGGTGTCGTTCGCCAGCACGGCGGCGTCCATGTGGGCATCGCGACCCAGACGTCCGGCGGCCTGATGGTGCCGGTCGTGCGCCACGCCGAGGCCCGCGATCTGTGGGACTGCGCCGGCGAGATAACGCGGCTCTCCGCCGCCGCCCGTGACGGCACCGCGACGCGCGAGGAGCTGACCGGCTCGACCATCACGATCACGTCGCTCGGACCTCTCGGCGGCATCGTCACGACGCCGATCATCAACTATCCGGAAGTCGCCATCGTCGGCGTCAACAAGATGATGGTGCGGCCGATGTGGAACGGCGCGGCGTTCGTGCCGAAGAAGATGATGAACCTGTCGTCGAGCTTTGATCACCGCGTCGTCGACGGCTACGAGGCTGCCGTGTTCGTCCAGCGCCTCAAGGAACTGCTGGAAACGCCGGCACTATTGTTCATGGAGGGATAGGCGCATGCTCTCGCATCGCATCCCTTGCGGTCATTCCGGGGCGCGCGACAGCGCGAACCCGGAATCCGGCCGCGGACTCCGTGCTCTTGTTTGGATTCCGGGTTCGGCCCGTAGCGCGTCGAAGACGCGCGTGAACGCGCTGAAGGGCCGCCCCGGAATGACCAGCAAGAAGAACAGCCCGAATAAAGCCGGACACACGCCATGAAAGAGATCACCTGCCGCCTCCTGGTCATCGGCGCCGGACCCGGTGGTTATGTGTGCGCGGTGCGGGCCGGCCAACTCGGCATCGATACCGTCATCGTCGAGGCCGGCAGGCCGGGCGGCGCCTGCCTCAACGTGGGCTGCATCCCGTCCAAGGCACTCATCCATGCCGCCGACGAATACACCAGGGCGGTCCATCTCTCCGCCGGCAAGAGCAGGCTTGGCATCACCGCCGCCAAGCCGAGCCTCGAACTCGCCAAGACCATGGCGTGGAAGGACGGCATCGTCGGACGGCTCACCAACGGCGTCGTCGCGCTCCTCAAGAAGGCGCAGGTGAAATACGTCCAGGGGCGCGCCCGCTTCCTCGACGGCAAGACTGTCGAGGTGGACACTGAGATGGGCCGCCAGGTCATCCGTGCCGAGGTGATCGTGATCGCCACCGGCTCGACGCCGGTCGAGCTCGCCGACCTGCCGTTCGGCGGCCGGGTGATCTCGTCAACCGAGGCGCTCGCCTTGAAGGAAGTGCCGAAGAAGCTCGTGGTGGTCGGCGCCGGTTATATCGGCCTCGAGCTCGGCACCGCATTCGCCAAGCTCGGCGCCTCTGTGACCATCGTCGAGGCGCTGTCGCGCATCCTACCGCTCTACGACGCCGAGTTGGTGCGGCCGGTGGAAAAACGCTTGGACACCCTCGGCGTCAGGATCATCACCGGCGCCCGCGTCAAAGGCCTCGCCAAGGCAGACGCCGTCGCGATCACATCGACGGACGGCAAGTCCTCGACGCTTGCGGCCGACAAGATCCTGGTCACGGTCGGCCGCAAGCCCATGACCGACGGCTTCGGCCTCGACGCCATCGATCTCGACATGGACGGCCGCGCCATCCGGGTCGACGACAAGTGCCGCACCTCCATGCGCGGCATCTACGCCATCGGCGACGTCACCGGCGAGCCCATGCTGGCGCACCGCGCTTCAGCGCAAGGCGTCATGGTGGCGGAGCTCGTCGCCGGCGAAAAGCGCGCCTTCGACCGCGTCGCCATTCCGGGCGTGTGCTTCACCGATCCGGAAATCGTCTCCGTCGGCCTTTCGCCCGAAGCCGCCAAGGCGGCCGGCATCGATGTGAAGACCGGCATATTCCCGCTTTCGGCCAACGGCCGCGCCATGACACTCGAACGCGAAGACGGTTTCGTGCGCGTCGTCGCCCGCGCCGACAACCACCTGGTGGTCGGCATCCAGGCGGTCGGCGCCAACCTCTCAGAAATGTCGGCGGCTTTCGCCCTCGCTTTGGAGATGGGTGCGCGGCTGGAAGACATCGCCGCGACGGTGCATGCCCATCCGACCCAGAGCGAGGGCTTCATGGAAGCCGCCCAGCGAGCGCTGGGCGCGGCGATCCACATCTGAGGCCAGGCAGGCGCGCTTCCCTCCCCCTTGCGGGGCAGGGCAATCGCATATGGCACGGAGCCCCTTCTCCCTCTCCCCTTTTGGGGAGAGGGCCGGGGTGAGGGGGTCACGACGCGAGTTAGGTGCGCGGCCGTCGTGCCGGGTCGATGGAGGGCGGGACGACGTCGTGCGCGAATCGC
>JAVDCA010000017.1 GCA_030848545.1 Astrobacterium formosum | reverse complement strand
CGTGTGGATACGTTGGGAACCCCCTCACCCCCAACCCTCTCCCCGCTGGGGAGAGGGAGCGCGCCGAGGACTTGGCTGATGTTCCCCCCCCCATTGCCATCGCGCTCTAGAAGTCCAAATCCGCGTAGGTTTTGGAGGGCGGCACGCCGGCATGCATCTCCACCAGCAGCGGCCGGAACGAGGGCCGCGACTTGACGCGCGCATACCAGGCCTTGGCGGCTTCGTCCTCGTGCCAGGGCACGTCGCCCAGATAGTCCACCGAGGACAGATGCGCGGCCGCCGCCAGATCCGCATAGGTCAGCCGGTCGCCGGCGAGCCAGTCGCGAGTGCGCACCAGCCAGCCGATATAGGCGAGGTGGTAGCGGATGTTGAACAGGCCGGCGCGGATCGACTCCATGTCCGGCGATCCGCCGCCCTGCTCGGTGCGCATGTAGCGCTTCAACAGCCGCTCGTTGACCAGCGGGCCACTCACCTCGGCGTAGAACTTGTTGGTGAACCAGGAGCACAGCCGGCGCACCTCGATGCGCTCGGCCATGTCGCGCGGCAACAGCCGGTGCTCGCCCAGGGCCTCGCCCTGGGTCTCGTCGAGGAACTCGGCGATGATCGGCGCCTCGGGGATCGGGGGGTGCCCTTCGACCACCAATACGGGCGTGGTGGCGGCCGGATTGATGGCCAGGAACTCGTGGCGACGCTCCCACACCCGCTCCTCCACCAGGCGCGGCGCGATGCCGTATTCGCCCAGCGCCAGGCGGATGAAGCGCGAATGCGGACAGAAGGGATGGTGGAACAAGGTCAACATAGGAAGTGTCACCGTCCAGTCCGGCCCCGGCAGGGCAAAAATATGTCAAGGCGGGAGTTTATACAGCTTCTGATCGTCCGGGACAGGATTCCGGGCCGGTCATGCACGGCGGAATGGCCCTGATGGGCCTTGCCCCGCTCCGCCGCTTCGGCCACAAGCGCTGGCGAAACCGGAAACGAGTCGTTCCCGCCGTACCTCCCCCCGGAGCCCCCCATGCTGATCGACCTCCTCAAAGCCGCCTTTCTGGGCATCGTCGAGGGGTTGACCGAGTTCATCCCGGTCTCGTCCACCGGCCACCTGCTCCTGCTCGGCCATTTCTTCGGTTTCGACGACCAGGACTTCGGCAAGACCTTCACGGTCCTGATCCAGCTCGGTTCGATCCTCGCCATCCTGTCGGTCTATTTCGTTCGCCTGGTCCAGATCGCCCGCGGGCTCCTGGACGATCCGCAAGCGCGGCGCTTCGTCCTCGGCGTCTTGATCGCGTTCCTGCCGGCGGCGTTGGTCGGCGCCCTGCTGCACGGCTTCATCAAGGGCGTTTTGTTCAACCCGTGGATCGTCTGCATTTCGCTGGTCGTCGGCGGGCTGGTGCTCCTGTGGGTCGATCAGCTCAACCTCAAGCCCCGCTTCCACGACGCCATGCGGTTCTCATTGCCGATGTATCTCGCCATCGGGGCGTTCCAGTGCCTGGCCATGATCCCGGGCGTATCGCGCTCCGGCGCCACCATCGTGTCGGCGATGTTCTTGGGTGCCGACAAGCGCTCCGCCGCCGAATTCTCGTTCTACCTCGCCATGCCGACGATGGCGGGGGCGTTCGCCTACGACCTCTACAAGAATCTCGACCAGATGACCGGCCACAACACCGCCGTGGTGGCGGTCGGCTTCGTCACCGCCTTCGTGGCCGGCTGGTTCGTGGTCAAGGGCCTGCTCGCCTATGTGTCGCGGCACGGCTTTGCGCTGTTCGCCTACTGGCGGCTGATCGTCGGCGGCATCGGCCTCGCGGCGCTGATCGCCGGGGTGTGATACCAAATTCGACGGAATGATTCCGCGTCATCCCGGGGCGCGCGCCAGCGCGAACCCGGGATCCAGCAACGCGCACCGGATTTGTGGCGGGATTCCGGGTTCGGCCGCAGCCTGTCATCGGGCCGCGCTTTGCGCGGACCCGGTGGGCCGCCCCGGAATGACCACGGTATGGATCATCCGAATCCGGTAGGAGTCTGGTGTGAGACCGTCGTCACCTCTCCCGGCGCCGCAGGAAGAGGTCGCGAGCGTCACGCCAACCGTCAGGCCAACCGTCAAGCCTCTTGGCGGGAGAACTGGCCGAACTTCCTGAAGCGCCACAGATAGTGGGGGATTTCCGACTGCACGGTGTGCGGCGCGATGCCGAGCCCTTCGAGGGTGCGGTGTTCGCGGGTCGCGGCCCGGGACACCACGTTGTCGATCTTGAGGAGCTCGACCTGGTCGGGTGTCAGCAGCGGCTTGGGCAGGTACTGGAGGAGGCCAGCCTGCAGTTTGGCGATCCCATAGGGCAGCGGCATCAACAGGCGGCGGCGGTCGATGGTCGTGAGCATGATTTCCATCAGCTCGCGGAAGGAGAAGATTTCCGGCCCGCCCAGCTCATAGGTCGTGCCTGCCTTGGCGGCGCCGTCCGCCGCGCGGGCGATCGCCTCGGCGACGTCGCCGCAGAACACCGGCTGGAACAGGGTCTCGCCGCCGCCGATCAGCGGCAGGACCGGGGAAATGGTCGCCATGGCGGCGAACTTGTTGAAGAAGTCGTCCTCGGGGCCGAACACCACCGAGGGCCGGAACACGACCGCGTCGGGCCGGGCGGCGAGTGCCGCCGCCTCCCCTTGCGCCTTCGAGCGGGCGTAGAGGGAGGGCGATTCGGCATCGGCGCCGATCGCCGAGACGTGGATCAGGCGGGCGCCTTCTCGTGCCGCGGCCTGCGCCACCGCTTCGGCGCCGTAGGCCTGCACGGCGGAAAAGCTCTGCTTGCCGCGCTGGTAGAGGATGCCGACCAGGTTGATGACGATGTGGCTGCCGCGCACCGCGGCGGCGATCGAATCGGCGTAGCGCAGATTGGCCTGGACGGCGTGGACTTGGCCGACGCGGCCCAGCGGCTGCAGGTAGTTGGTGAGGTCCGGCCGGCGCACCGCGACGCGGATGCGGTAGTGGCGCTTGCACAAGGCCCGCACCACGTGGCGGCCGAGGAAGCCGGAGCCGCCAAAAATCGTGATCAGGGTTTCGGAATTGGACTGGATCGTCATGGCCGCTCTCGGATGGCCGCTCTCGGGGCAGGCGCGCGGGACGCCGCGACGGCGGCGCGCATCAATCAAGCCGAATACAGGATCGAATCCGCACTGTATAGGGGCCGGACGGATGCCGGACCCTGGCACCGCCCGCGGGTGGCGGCGAGCGCCGACTTCCACCGCTTCGGTGGTGCATGGCGCCGCCGCCGGACTCTTCCCTCCCCCGCTCGCGGGGGAGGGATGGGGAGGGGGCTCTCGCGCGACGAAACGCCTGCCGGCTTCCCCCCACCCCATTCCTCCCCGCAAGGCGGAAGTGCGAAGGAAAGGCCCTCCGGGCGGAATGCCCCCTTGGCGCCGTCGGAAAAGCGAACTGCATCATCGCGATCGTTGACAATCCGCGACCGCCGCCCTTATGTGTCGCCCGCTGAGCCTGACGGGCTCATGCCCAGGTGGCGGAATTGGTAGACGCGCTGGCTTCAGGTGCCAGTGGCTTAACGGCTGTGAAGGTTCGAGTCCTTTCCTGGGCACCAGCACCTCGACGAGGTGTCGACGAGACCGTCGCTGGCGGCGGCAATCCAGTTCATTCAACGATTTCGAGAGCCGGGCTGTGCGACGCACGCCCGTTTCGGCTTCGGGCCGCGCTTGCCGGGCCGCAGAGTGCGGGCAGTCGACCGTTCGATGGCGGCGACGAAGCGGTCGTCGCCGAGCGGCCGGCCGATGCTCTCCGCCGCCCGCAACCGTCCGACTGCCTCGGCGTCTTCGCCTCCGGTCAGGAAGGCGGCGAAGTCCGGGATGCGGGCGCGGATCGGCGCCAGTGCGGTCACGCCGTCGTCGCGGCCTGACGACTAAAGCGTCTCGGCCGCGTGCCTCGCGGGGGAAAACCTCAACGAGACATTTCGATGGCCGCGACCGGGCATTATCGATTTGGCGAAAGGTTCGGACAGGAGGCCGTAATGAAGATGCCGCGTCGTTCGTCTCTTCTCCAATTGCAACCCCTGCTGTTCCCGCCGTCCAAGCCTTCCCGCGACATTTTCGGCCTGCCATATCTGACCTTGCTTGCTCAAGCGGGAGAGAGCGAGAAGGAACGACGGCAGCGCGTGGCTAAGGTCGAGAAGGGCGTGGCTGCAGCATTCAAGGCGGCGGTTAGTCACCTCGGCGAAGAGAACGCCCGCGAACTGTTTGCAAGGGTCACTCGGCGTCCAAAGCGTGGGCGCGGGAAAGCCCTTGCAGCCGACCGAGACTATTGTTTGCTTGCAGCTTATGACGAAGCTGTTCAGAGGGGCGAGACTGTCGCATCACTCGCACGGCGGCTCCGCGCTTCCGGGATCGAGTTGGGCAATACGGTTGCCGCGATTGCGGCTCAAATCCGCAAGCTGGTGAAAGAACGAGAAAAGCAAAAACGAGCCTCGGCCGCACAAGCACGGTTTACGCGCATGGCACTGCGCAATGAGCCCCCTACGCTCCTTGGCGGTGCACTCCGTAAGAAATAGCAACAAGCCCTTTTCTCGCTCTGGACCATGTCATCACGCGCTTAACATCTCCGCGCCGGTCGCACGCTGGGCCGGTGCGTTGCAGCTTCCCGCAATGTTCTCTTTGTGGATAGCCGACGCTTGGTTTGCGGAGGCCTGAGATGGCGAAACGTCGCTCTGATCGATTGGAGACCTTTCAAAGGGCGTTAGCAGCACTCGGGCAACTCGCGCCATTTATTACCGCGCTTACAACGGCGGTCATGGCGGGCCACAGCATTGGGTGGTGGTAATGCGCTTACGGTTTCCTTCTTGCGGTGCGCAACACGGGTCAGTCGTGAAACGTCCGGAAGAGCGACGGCTGTTCACCAAGCTTTGGGTTGGTGAGGTTTGTGTGGTCTTTGGATCAATCGGTTCGACGGGAACTATGCGTGTGGCCGTCATGTTGGCCGCTTGGGGTGGCACGGGGGGATACGTTGTTTGCCGCTGCCACGAGATGACCTCTCGAATTGGTGACCCCTTCTCACTGCGTCCAGGCTGTGGGAGCAGGTGGGGATTTGTATGTTTTGTGTAACCGCCCTGTTCAACATCTTGCATGGCCGATCAAATTTCTATAGAAAAATCAATGGGTAGCGCCCCGGGACGGGCAATCCTCTCTTGGGCACCAACACCTCAAGGGGTGTTGAGGGGCCGCGTAGGCCCGCGAGGTTCGATCGCTATTGTCCTAGCAAGCAGTATTCGGCGCCGGATTGTGCCCAGCCGCCCGAGTGCTCTGTCGACCTGATCCTGTAATCTCCCCAATCTCGCTCCGGCCCAACTCTGCAAAGGGTCGAGCCGCAATACTCCCGGCTTATCGAAACCGGCGGCGTGGCGTCCGGTCTATTCCGAGAGGGACTTTCGGATCGCCAGGATCGCCGCCTTGAGCGGGGCCAGGTCGCGAACCACGACCGCCCAGATCACCTCGTCGGCGATGCGATGATACTCGTGCCGCAACACGCTTCCGACGCCTCGGATTTTCCATCAGGGAATTTCCGGGCACGTCGCCAGCAACCCGTTGGGCACGTGGCGCGTCGCTTCCGAGATGATCTCGATGGCACGTTGCACGCCGAGAGACAAAAGCCGGTTGTCTTTGAACTGCTCGAATGTCTTGCCGGCGTGGCTTGCTCGACGATCTCGATGGCGTCGAGAATGCTCGCGAGGACCGGTGCGATCTTGCGCGCCATCAGAACGCGCGCACCGCCGCCATCTCGATGTCGGCGCGCAGGTGCGGGTTGAGGCTGCTGCGGGTGGTCACGTCCACCTCGGTGCGCAGACGCTCTTCCAGGAGTTGCTTGAGGCCGACGAGGTCAATGAGCGAAAACGTCCGGCCGGGCTGGATGTCCACAAACAGGTCGACGTCGCTGCCCGGCCCAGCCTCGTTGCGGGCGACTGAGCCGAACAGATACAGCGACGCCACTCCCAAGGCCCGCACGGCCGGAGCGGAGCCCCGCAGCTGTTGAAGGATTTCGACCCTGTTCATAACAGGATACTACTACGATGGGGCAGCCTGGCCAATATTCAACGGCGAATTGCGGGGTGCAGTCCAGCACAGTCACCGTAATTCCCTACGGATCGAGTACCTTGGCCATTTCGTCCATATGCGCGTCAATCCGCTCAAGGACCTGCGCGGGCACGACGTCGCGCTCCGGTAGGAGCGGCCACTTGTCGCGCACGGCCGCCGCAGTCTCTGCGACCGCGGTGATGACTGCCCCTTCCGGAAGACGGCTGCGGTTCGCGAAGTCGCGCCAACGCTCCGGGGTCAGGGCCTTGAACGACTTTTCGCCGGCGAGGCTCAGCGCCAGCCCGTCTTTCGGAAGATACGGAATTGTTGACAGCACGTCGTAGACAGGCGCCAGCACGGGCGTCCGGCCGTCTCCGGGATACAATAGCGACCAATTCTTCAGATGCATGTCGCCATTGCCGGTGATCGCCGCGAAGGCGAGGCGGCGAACGAACTCGATGGCGGCATCGAAGGAGACGCCGCTGATCAGCGCCGCTGCGATGTTGTGATACGCGGCACCGACATATTTCTCGGACGGATAACGGCCGAAGACCTGGGCGAAGTCCTCGGTGTGCACGCGCGCTCCATTCGGGGTGCGGTCGAAGCGGCGCACGAGCAGCACCTTGCCGCTGGACATGATGTTGAACTCTTCCGGAACACCAGCGAACTCCGTCGTGTCGACGAGCTCGCGGGCCGGCACGTCCATCCCGAGCGCTTCCGCCAAAGCCAGGATTGCGAACTCGTTTTCCGACAGGCCGACATGGGTGAGTGACGGAAATTTCGCGATGTACTGCCCGTGCTCGTCATCGACGGCGAGCGTGACGCCACCTTCTTTCTTCATCACCGAAAGCTTCATCTGCACGCCGGCGAGCGAAAAGCGCACCTTCCTGTTGCCCCCCGGTTTGCGGCCTGTTGAAACGGGAGTGGCGTCGCTCGGCAATGCCCGCACCGCTCCAGGCAGGTTGGTCCCCAGCGCTGCCAGCAGATCAAAGTCGTTGCCGGGTCTTACCGTCGCGGCGTGGTGTTTCTCCATGGCGGCGCGCAGCTTCTCTTCGGGCAATAGGTTGGCGAAGAATGGAGGAAGCGCCCCGCGGATCGGTTTGGGATCCCGACGCAGGCCGCCATCGGCCGCGCGCAGCGACAGGCTGAAGATCGGCGGTTTGTCCAGGCTCCGATAGCCGGGCAGGAGGTTGAAGGCGTTGTAGTCGCCGGGCGTGCGGACGAGCGTGCCCACGGCAAGATCGTTCAACAAGATGTCGAGGGATTGGATGCGCTCTGTCGCGCGGACTGTCGGACTCAACGCCCTTCCTCCGGCTCGACATCTGAGGTGAACGCGGGGCGATCATCGTCGTCATCCGCGGGCTGCAGCATCGAGAGGACCGCGGGCACCGTCGCCTGGGGAATCAGCATCATCTCCATGCCGAGTGCGCGGGCGACGTTGACGAGCGTCGTTGCACGGGCGGCCGCTGCGCCAGTTTCGATGTCGCGGTAGCGAGGTCTGCTGATGTTGGCCCGCTGGGCGACCTGCTCCTGCGACAGGCCTGCGGCCATGCGGGCCTTCCGGAGCCGAAGGCCAAGGTCCTTGAGCAGGGGATCGGAATTGAGAAGCATGATATGTTTTCAGATCATTTTGTCGATTTTAATCCGTATACATATCAAACCAGGGAAGTCAATGAGATCTGTCAACAGATCTTATGAATCAAAATGATCCGTATACATATCACCGAGTTGTCCGGCTCTTGGACTGGGGGCAGCGCTTTGGATGCTGGGATCGAACGGCTCGGCAAACAGGCCATGCCCCGCTGCATCTGACGCGGAACCGGACATGATGCCAACGGCAGCCGAGAATGACTCGCTTCGACCATCACCCTGAGGGGCTCGGCCCACGGCAGGCGCAGCCTGCGTACATGTGGCCACGATGGTCTTAGGCCTTCGCCGTGCTCCCCGGGCGACGAAGATCAACGACGACCAGTCGGCCAAAACGCAAGAGGCCCCGGTCTTGCGACCGGGGCCTCCCGACGGAGGGGGCGGTTGCCGGGTCTCCGCCCCAACCGAAGCTGCAGTTGGGTCCTTACATCGTGTAGGCGCGCTCGCCGTGATCGTTGAGATCGAGACCTTCGCGCTCCACCTCGGCCTTCGGCCGCAGGCCGACCACGACGTCGACGATCTTGTAGAGGATGAACGAGCCGACGCCCGACCACACGAGGGTCAGAAGCACCGCTTTCGACTGCGCCCACACCTGCGTGACGAAGTCGTAGTCGGCGATCTTTCCGGCCGCGTAGTCCATGATGCCGGCGCCGCCGAGGGCGGGATTGACCAGGATGCCGGTGGCGATGGCGCCCAGGATGCCGCCGATGCAGTGGATGCCGAACACGTCGAGGGCGTCGTCGTAGCCGAAGGCGTTCTTGACCACGGCGACGAAGAACAGGCAGACCACGCCGGCGACGAGGCCGAGCACCAAGGCCCCCATGGGACCCGCGAAGCCGGCCGCCGGGGTGACGGCGACGAGGCCGGCGACGCAACCCGACAGCGAGCCGAGGAGCGACGGCTTGCCCTTGAAGATCCACTCCGCGAACATCCACGACAGCGCCGCCGCCGCGGTGGCGACGAACGAGTTGGTCATGGCGAGGGCGGCGCCGCCATTGGCCTCCAGGTTGGAGCCGGCGTTGAAGCCGAACCAGCCGACCCACAGGAGCGCGGCGCCGACCATGGTCAGGGTCAGCGAATGGGGCGGCATCAGTTCCTTGCCGAGCCCGATGCGCTTGCCGCACAGCATGGCGCCGACCAGGCCGGCGATGCCGGCATTGATGTGCACCACGGTGCCGCCCGCGAAGTCGATGGCGCCCATCTGGAAGATGTAGCCGGAGTCGGCGTTGACGGCGTCGAGCGCGGCCTGGGCGGCGGTCTTGGCGGCATCATCACCGGCGGCGGCGAGCGCCTTGGCGGCGGCGTCGACGGCGTCCGGGCCGGCCCAGTACCACACCATGTGGGCGATGGGGAAATACACGAAGGTCACCCACAGCGGGATGAACAGGGCGACCGCCGAGAACTTCATGCGCTCCGCGAAGGCGCCGACGATCAGTGCCGGCGTGATGCACGCGAAGGTCATCTGGAAGCAGATGTAGATCAGTTCATGGACGGTGACCCCGACCGAGAAGGTCGCGGCCTGCGAGTCGGTCGTGACTCCGGCCAGGAACGCCTTGGAGAGGCCGCCGATGAAGGCCGAGCCGCCCGTGAAGGAGAGGCTGTAGCCGTAGAGCACCCACAGGACCGCGACGATGCACACCGTGTAGAAGACGTGCGCGAGCACCGACAGCATGTTCTTGGCGCGCACCAGGCCGCCATAGAACAAAGCGAGGCCCGGAATGGTCATCAGCAGCACCAGCACCGCCGAGGTCATCAGCCAGGCATTGTCGCCCTTGTTGAAGGTCGGGGCCGCCGTGCCCTGGGCCAGCGCCGAGGTCGCAAGAAGCAACCCGGCCCCCAGGACCGCCAACCCCGTTCGGTACGGAAATCTCAAAGCCATGTTTTTTTCTCCTGTCCGGAAACGGTGATTGGCGTCTTAAAGGGCGGCATTGTCGGTCTCGCCGGTGCGGATGCGCACGGCGCCGTCGAGGCCGATGACGAAGATCTTGCCGTCGCCGATCTGACCGGTCTTGGCGGCGCTCGAAATGGTCTCGATGATCTTGTCGACCTGGCTCGCCGGAACGGCGACTTCGATCTTGAGTTTGGGAAGGAAGCTCACGGCGTATTCGGTGCCGCGGTAGATTTCGGTATGGCCTTTCTGGCGGCCATAGCCTTTGACCTCCGTGACCGTCATGCCGTGCACGCCGATGGCCGTCAGCGCGTCGCGGACCTCGTCGAGTTTGAATGGCTTGATGATCGCCATCACGATTTTCATGGGTTAGTCCCCCTTAGGCCCGCTCTGGCATTTCGCAGATTGGGCGATCTTGAACTGGGGGCTGCACACGAACACTGCATCGAACAATTGGCGCCGCAGGCGAGCCCGGCGAGGCTCTAATCAAGCCCCGTGCCAGTCCGGGTCGTTTCCTTTAAGGGGCTGAATCTACGCGTGTATTATTCGACGTCGCGGAGCCGTGGGATTGGCCGTTGCCGCACTGCGAAAGAGTCGGCTGGATAATGCCTATTATTTCGGCAGTCATTATTTTGGCGCTGCACACCCCAAAGGCAGGGCCTGCGCATGAATCGGCCGGGCCGGGGCCGCGAAAAAAGAAAGCCCGCCGGGACCGCACCGGCGGGGCATGAAGCCGTCTGGTTGCTGATCATCGGGGCGCCCTCCGGCCTGCCCCGACGACCCCGGAAAGGTCAGCGGAGCCCTAGAGGGCGTCCGTGTCGGTCTCGCCGGTGCGGATGCGCACCGCGTGGTCGAGGGTGGTGATGAAGATCTTTCCGTCGCCGATCTGGCCGGTGCGGGCGGCGGTCGAGATGGTCTCGACCACCTTGTCGGCACGCTCCGCCGGCACCGCCACCTCGATGCGCATCTTGGGCAGGAAATTCACGACATATTCGGCGCCGCGATAAATCTCGGTATGGCCCTTCTGGCGGCCGTAGCCTTTGACCTCGGTGACCGTCATGCCGGTGATGCCCAGGCGTATCAATGCCTCGTGGACCTCTTCGAGCTTGAACGGCTTGATGACTGCAATGACGAGTTTCATGACCGGCGCTCCATTTTGTTGCCGGCCGCAATCATACGAACCGCCACGCGAACCGCGAGTGGTTCGCGAGGGTCCACGCATCGACACGCCTTCTGGGAGCTATGGGGTCGGCGGTCGAGCCGCGCTTCCAGGGCGCAGCGGCCCGCAGATGGGCGACCAACGCCGTCTGCAACGCCATCTGCCTGGAAGCAGGTGCCTTTCCGCCGGACCCGCGTCCGCGAGGCTGAAGATCGCGAAGGGCGTCCGGCAACGCCAAGCTGGAGTGTTCAAACTTTGTGCCAACGCTGATTTTTCCGGCAAATGCGGCCAGCCTTCTGACATGCCGGTAGAAATCACCGTCCGGCTAATCACAAGGACGGTCGCTTCCGTTCCGATTCGCTTTCGAAATAGGCAAACTGCCAAGAGAATAGGCAGTCACTTGCCCGATCACTAGGCGTTTGCCTAATCCTCAGATGGCATGGCGCTCGCGCACTAGGCCTTCTTGCGCCACCGAGGCAACCAGGGTGCCGTCGCGGGCGAAGATGAGGCCGCGCGAGAAGCCGAGCGCCCCCGATGCGCTGGGGGAGTCCTGGGCGTAGAGCAGCCACTGGTCGGCCCGGAACGGCCGGTGGAACCAGAGCGCATGGTCGAGGCTCGCCGGCATGATGGACTTGTCGAACACGGTGCGGCCGTGCGGGATCAGGGCGGCGTCCAGCAGCATGAAATCCGACGCATAGGCGAGCACGCACTGGTGGATCGCGGGCTCGTCCGGCAGCGCCTTCGTGGTGCGGATCCAGACATTGAAGCGGCCGTCGGGGTACTTCTTGCCGCGATAGCGATCGAACTCCACCGGCCGCAATTCGATGGGCCGCTCGCGTTCGAAATAGGCGCGCACCGCCTCCGGCATGGTGGGCAGGACCCGGCCCTTGATCTCGATCTCGGTCGGCAGTTCTTCCGGCGACGGCACGTCGGGCATCGCCTGCTGGTGCGAAAAACCCTCCTCGTGCACGTGAAACGACACCGCCATGGCGAAGATCGCCTGTCCATGCTGGATTGCCGTCACCTGCCGGGTCGCAAAACTCCTGCCGTCGCGCAGCCGTCGGACCTGGTAGATGATCGGCACCTTGGGGTCGCCGGCGAGAAGGAAATAGGCGTGCAGCGAATGGGGCGCCCGCGCCGCCACGTCGTCGACCGTGCGGCAGGCGGCGACCAGGGCCTGGCCGATCACCTGGCCGCCGAACACCCGTTGCCAGCCCACCTGCGGGCTCCTGCCGCGAAACAGGTTGACCTCGAGGGTTTCGAGATCGAGCAGACCGACGAGATCCTGGACAGCAGACGGCATGCGGGTTCCCATCAATACGATATCGGGCCGCCATGACACGGGGCCGGCCTGCCGCCGTCAAGCACCGCCGGCCGGCCGTCGCGCCATTTTTGTCGCGTTCACGGCCCCGAAAGGCTATGCACCGGCAGCTAAATGGCGGGCGCTCCGGCACCCGGCCGGACTGGATGGCTATGAACAAAGATATTCCCGCGCGTGCCGACGTGATGATCGCCGGCGGCGGCTTTGCCGGCCTCGCCTTGGCGATCGCGTTGCGCCAGGGGCTCGGTGACGCCTTCACGGTGGTGGTCGCCGATCCGGCGCTGGACCACCCGATCGCCGATGCCCGCTCCTCGGCGATCGCGGCCGCCGCCCGCCGGCTGTTCTCGGCCCTCGGGGTCTGGGACGAGGTCGTTTCGCACGCCCAGCCCATCCTCGACATGGTGATCTCGGATTCCAAGCTCGAAGACGTGGTGCGGCCGACCTTCCTGACCTTCGCGGGCGAGGTCGCGCCCGGCGAACCCTTCGCCCACATGGTCGAGAACGGCCGTCTGCTCGCCGCCTTGCATGGGCGCGCCGCCGCCGACGGCATCGTGCTGGCGTCCGATGCGGTCGCGCGCTTCGCGACCGGCCCGGATCGCGTCGCCGTCACGCTCGCGGGGGGCGCGAGTGTCGAGACCCGGCTGCTCGTCGCCGCCGACGGCGCCCGCTCGGCGCTGCGCGAGCAAGCCGGCATCGGAACCGTCGGCTGGTCCTACGGCCAGTCCGCCATCGTGACCACGGTCGCGCACGAACGCGACCATCGCGGCCGCGCCGTCGAACACTTCCTGCCCGCCGGGCCGTTTGCGATCCTGCCGCTCACCGGCCGGCGCTCCTCCATCGTGTGGACGGAGACGACCGCCGAGGCGACACGCATTCTCGCCCTCGACGACGCCGGCTTCCATCACGAACTCGAAAGGCGCTTCGGCCTCTCCCTCGGCGAACTATCCGCGGTCGGCCGCCGCGGCGCCTTCCCGCTCGGCCTGAAGGTGGCGCGCTCCTTCATCGCCGAGCGCTTCGCGCTCCTCGGCGACGCCGCCCACATGATCCATCCGATCGCCGGCCAGGGCCTCAATCTCGGCCTGCGCGACGTCGCCGCACTCGCCGAGGCGATGGTCGACGCCGCCCGTCTCGGCCTCGATTGCGGCGGTGCCACCGTGCTCGAGCGCTACCAGCAATGGCGGCGCTTCGATACGCTTTCCATGGGGCTTGCCACCGACGGCATCAACCGCCTGTTCTCCAACCGCTCCGACGTTCTGCGGCTCGCCCGCGATATCGGCCTCGGCATGGTGGAGCGTCTGCCGGCGCTCAAAGAGCTCTTCATCCACGAGGCCGCCGGCATCACCGGCGAAGTGCCGCGGCTCCTGAAGGGCGAGGCGCTGTGACGCAAATCGGCCCTAAGTCATACGTCGCGATCGCATCAGCGTTCTCGCCCGCCCCAGAGTCGCCGACGGGGATTCACCGAAGGCGTCACGATAGTCCTTGGCGAAGTGGCCTGCGTTGAGGAACCCGCAGGCGCGCGCGATGCCGCCCACGGTCGTTTCGTGGCTCGCCCGCAGCAGCATCGCGTTCGCCTTCTTGAGCCGCACGGTCCGTACATACGCCATCGGGCTCGTGCCGAACGTCGCCTTGAAGGTCTTGAACAGGCTGCGGCTGCTGATCCCGATGGCCGCGGCGAGATCCTCGATCATCAGCGGCCGATTCCAGTTCGCTTCGATGTAGTCGACCGCCAGCCGTACCTGACCGGGTGCTCCCCGTAAGGGTTCGC
The DNA here is from genome assembly GCA_030848545.1 of Astrobacterium formosum. Lineage (GTDB taxonomy): Bacteria > Pseudomonadota > Alphaproteobacteria > Rhizobiales > Xanthobacteraceae > Astrobacterium > Astrobacterium formosum. The sequence continues at coordinate 142,735 of JAVDCA010000017.1, read as the reverse complement.
TGGTCAGAAGGTCGCTGTAGTTGTGTGCCGCTCCGTAGAGCAGCGCCACCATCCATGTCTGACCGAGTTCGGATCGCACGACGTCGTCACTGTCCGGCACCGAAGTGTCGGGGTCGGACAGCATTTCGAGCGCGAATTCGCGCAGCGCCGTGATGTTGGGATGGCCGATATTGCTCGCGAACTCGAACTGCACCGGGGCGTGGATTTCGATTCCCAGTATCGCCTCGAGTTTGCGACGCAGCGCCTGTTCGCTGATGCGCAGAACGAGACGCTCGAACTCCGGCTCCCACCTCTGCTCGAGGCCGAAATAGGCCGGCGTCACGCAGGCGCCGTTCTCGGACACGAACAATCGTGATGCGCCGACCCGGGCGACGGCCGTGCCGCGCAATCCGAATTGAAGCCGAACGATATCGTCGGCCTTGAAGGCGATGTCCGTGCGTACGCTGAATTTGCTGTAGGTGAAGTCGACCGCTCCGATCCGCAGGCGGTTGATCCACGCGTAAAGCTCGTTGTCGCCGAGGCTGGGATCGAACCTGTTCACTCCGAACTCGATCGCAAGCACTCGTTCGAGTTCGTCGGAATTCCCGGTCCTGATCATGGGAAAGCGGTCGAGCGGCCGCTCCGACCGTGAACGCATCGTTGCTGCCTCACACAATGGTCAACCTGGCATCGAGAGGCACAACCACGCGGTTCGCAACTCAAGTGACATGCGGCTTCTGTAGCCGGGTTTCCCTGGGTCATGTCCAGGCACGATTTGGTGTGCCGGCTAGCGCCCCCGGCATTGGAGACGGCGCGAACACGATATTTCGTGCGCCTATTGAGTAAGACCTGCATCGTGCGCATTGCTTCACGAAAAAAATCGGCCTTGCGGGACGGCGGTATGACTGGACCGAGAACGCCGCTTCAGGCCGCGCTGAAACGTATCGGAGTGCGCTGTCGGCGCCCGCATCCGCCGAAACGGATGCTCGCCGCTGCTCAAAAACCGCACGTCTTCGTCATGCGAGAGCCGCAACGACGCCGCGGTTAACCTCAATCATTCGTTAATTCCGTACGGGCAGCCTTGCGTTACCTGCAGTGCAGGCTTGCTCTCTGCGATTCCACCCGAGCCCGATCCCTACGCAGTTCCCCGCGGACTGCGGCCCCCGACTCTTGACCGAGGCGCTCTATGACCATGCTCAGGAACTTCCGCTTCACCATCGGACGCAAGATCTATCTCATCATCACGCTGTGTTTCGTCTGCTTCATCGGCGTGACCATTTTCGAAACGAGCGAACTGGACGCGGGCTTGACACGGCAAAAGCGGATCGAACTGAAAAATCTCGGCGACCTCGCCCTCTCCGTCATCAAGGAAGAGCACGATAGTGCTCGCAAGGCCGGGCTCTCCGATGTCGAGGCGCAGAAACGTGCCAGCGCGCGGCTGCGGCAGCTTCGCTACGACGAAGACGAGTACTTCTGGATCCAGGACATGCACCCGCGCATGATCATGCATCCGGCCTCACCGGACCTGGAAGGCAAGGATATTTCCGATCTCAAGGACGCCAGCGGTTCGCGCTACACCGTGGCGATGAGCGACATCGTCAAGCGCAACGGCCGCGGCACCATCGAATACGACTTCGCCAAGCCCGGCTCGAGCAAACCGCAGCCCAAGATATCCTACGTGGTCGGCTACGCGCCTTGGGGCTGGGTAATCGGCACCGGCGTCTATGTGGACGACCTCAAGGACCAGATATGGCAGGCGACCAGCCGGGCGTTGTTGATCACCGGCGTGATCCTGCTCCTCGTCGCCGCCATGTCGGTCATCGTGGCGCGTGGGGTCGCCAAGGCCATGAACGGTACGACGGCGGCGATGCGTGAGCTCGCGGCCGGCAGGCTCGACGTCGTCCTGCCCGGGCTCGGACGCAAGGACGAGATCGGCGAGATCGCCGCCGCCGTTGAGGCCTTCAAGGAAAAGGCGATCGAAAAGGCCGAACACGAGGCCAGGGAACGCGAGGAGCGCGAGCGCCTTGCGGCCGAGGAGCGTCGCTCCATCGAGGAGCGCGAATCGGCCCAGAAGAAAGCCGCCGACGAAAAGGCGGCGGCCGAGCGGCGCGCCGCCATGCTCAAGCTCGCAGCGGATTTCGAATCCGCGGTGGGGGGCATCGTCGACACGGTGTCGTCGGCCGCGACCGAACTCGAAGCCGCCGCCGCGACGTTGACGCAGACGGCGGACACCACCCAGAAGCTCTCGTCCGCGGTCGCGGCCGCGTCCGAAGAAGCCTCCGCCAACGTCCAGTCGGTTGCCTCGGCGGCCGAGGAGATGAGCTCGTCGGTGCACGAGATCGGCCGCCAGGTGCACGAATCGAGCCGGATCGCCGGTCAGGCGGTCGGCCAGGCCGAGCAGACCGACGGCCGCATCAATGAACTCTCGCAGGCAGCGAGCCGCATCGGCGACGTCGTCAAGCTGATCACCGATATCGCGGAGCAGACCAACCTGCTCGCCCTCAATGCCACCATCGAGGCGGCCCGCGCCGGCGAGGCCGGCAAGGGTTTTGCGGTGGTCGCCCAGGAGGTCAAGAACCTCGCCGCCCAGACCGCCAAGGCGACCGGGGAGATCGGCGGCCAGATCGCCGGCATGCAGACGGCGACGCAGGATTCCGTCGCCGCCATCAAGGAGATCGGCACCACCATCCGGCATATCTCGGAAATCGCCGGCACCATCGCGGCGGCGGTGGAGGAGCAGGGCTCGGCGACGGGGGAAATCACCCGCAACGTCCAGCAGGCCGCGCACGGCACGACCGAGGTCGCCAGGAACATCGTCGACGTCAACCACGGTGCTGCCGAGACCGGCTCGGCATCGGCCCAGGTGCTCGCCTCGGCGCGCTCGCTGTCGCAGGACTCCAACCGCCTCAAGGCCGAGCTCGACCGCTTCCTTTCGACGATCCGCGCCGCTTGACGGCGCGGACTGCGGCGGCGCTGCAGGCCCCCCAGGCCGCAGGCGGCGTCGCCCTTTGCCCGGGCCAGAGGATCGGCGCGGGCGACCTGACGGGAGCACAGGTCCAGTGCCGTCCCGTCCGCGCCCCGCCCTCGGCACAGGGCGGGGCGCTTCTCATCTCCAGTTCATGCCGGCGCGCTCCCCGGTGCGGCTGCGGATACGCATCAATGTTCTGGCGCGTGCGAGCGTCGCCGACGGCGGCTCTCCGAATGCCTCGCGATAGTCCCTGGCGAAGTGCCCCGCATTGTGAAAGCCGCACGCCAGGGCGACGGCCACCACGGTCGTGGGCGCGCTGGCGCCGACCAGCATTCGGTGCGCCTTCTCGAGCCGGATCGCCTTCACATAGGCCATGGGCGATACACCCTTTGCGGCCTTGAACGACTTGAACAGGCTTCGAGCGCTGACACCGGCGGCGGCGGCGATGTCTTCGACCAGCAGTGGTCCTCTCCAGTTGAGTTCGATGTAGTCTATGGCGTTGTTGAGCTGTCGCGGACCGGCCGCGCGGGGTTCGGCAGCCATGGCGGCGCTGTAGTTGTGTGGTGCGCCGCAGAGCAGTGCCAGCAACCACGCCTGGCCGAGCTCGGCCTGGACGGTCGGGCTTGCCTGCGCCACGAAGGTCTGCGAACGCGCGATCGCGATCGCGAACTCCCGCAGCATCCCGATGTCGGGATGGCCGAGGTCTTCGACGATCTCGAACCGCACCGGCGCGTTAATTTCGGTACCGAGAATGGCTTCCAGCTTGCGCCGGACCACCGGTTCGCCGACGCGCACCACCAGCCGTTCGAAAGACTCCTCCAGACGCTCGTGAAGTTCGACATAGGCGGGCGTGACGGCGGCGTTATGCTCCGAGAGCCGCAGCCGGATCGAACCCAGCCGCGCCTCGCCGCTGCCGCCCATGCCGAAATGCAACCGGATAGTGTCGTCCGCCGGAAAGACGATCTCGGAGCGCACACTGCAGGTGCTGTAGACGAGGCGGATCCGGCCGAGGTCGAGGCTGGATATGCGGACGCGAAACTCGTCCTCGCGACCGAACAGATTGAACTTCTCCACCCCGTATTCGGACGCGAGAAATCGCGCGAGCTCGATCGCGTCTCGCGTGTCGATCAGCGGAAAGCGAACGAGCGGGCAATTGGGGCCCGGCGTCATGGCGGCGATCCTCGGAAAACGAAAGGGCGGCTCCTATCCCGAGGGATCGCCCAGTCGCGATACCGAAAATACGCAGGAAAACGAACAACAGATGCGTGCGCCACGCGAGCTATACCGCTTCATCGTGCCGCATCCGGACGGCGGCCATCTCTCGCTTTTAGGTGTGTGTTGCCGCCGAAAATCGCCACCGTTCGCACGACCACGTGCATGTGGCGTTGTTTCGCGAGCCTTGACGCGCTTACGTAACGGCATTGCGGTCAGCGCATGCGCGCTTGTGTCGAGCCGCGCGATATCCGCAGTGGTTTGGCCGTTAACCGCATGCGTCCCGGATGATCGCCGGCGGCGTATAATCAATACCGTGATGCACTGTATTTCCCTTCCGGCGTGCAATGGGTCGGCCAGTTTGCCCCCGAGCGTGCAGAACTGGTGCGTTCATCGCCAACAATGTCGCGAGCGCTTGCTCAAAAACCGCCCGCATCAAGGCTGCGCAAATGCAGTGCTCCATATCAGATTTACGAAATCTGACGTTAATTTAACCACGTCACTTTCACCCGGCGGTAAGCACCTCCTGGCGTGAAGGACGCAACGATGAGCCGGATTTCCATCAGTACGTTACTCAAGTCGGTCATCGCCATCATGGCGGTCATCATCGTGGCATCGACCATCGTGACGGCATGGGATGCTTGGTCCCGTGTCCGCAGCACGGACCGGATGGCCGACACTGCCGACGCCTCCGTCCACATGTTCACCGCACTCGCCAATCTGCGTCTCGACCGCACCGCCACGACGCGGGATCTCAACGCCGAGCAGGCCTTCGCCACCATCAACCCGCAGGTCCTGAATACCCGTAAGGTCGAAATGCCGGCGCTCAAGGCGGCAATCAAGGCCATCGAAGCCATCGACTATCCGGACCGAAAGAGCGCGGCGTCGTCGCTGCGCGCGGCCACCGAAACGCTGGCCCGTCTGCACGAGGAGTCTCTCGCGGCGCTCAAGCAGCCCAAGACGGCCCGACGCGCCGGGTTGGCCAAGGACTACGCCGCCGGCGTCACCGCCGCGATCGCGCTTCTCGAGCAGCTGTCGGACCGCCTGACGGAGCTCGTCAAGCTTGACGACCCCTTCGTCGATCAGTTGCTGGAGATCAAGCAGCTCGCATGGTCGGCGCGCAATGTCGGCGGCGATGTCTCGGTGATGATTTCCGGGCCGTTGTCCGGCCAGAAGATCGCTCCCGACGCCCGCGAAAAGTTCGCCGCTGCGGTCGGCGGCATGGACCGAAGCTGGGCGCTGCTGCGCGCCAAGATGAGCGGCCTGCCGCTGCCGGCGCGTTTCTCGACCGCGGTCGAGACCTGCCAGCGCGACTTGTTCGGCGCCGATTTCGTCGCCTTGCGGATCAAGACGCTGAACGCATTGATCGCCGGCCAGCCGACGGATTACACCGCCGGCTCGTGGTCGGTCATGTCGGTCGCGCGGCTTGCCACCATGGAGTCCGTGGCGTCGATGGCGCTCGATGTCGCCAAGAGCCATGCCGAAAACCAGCAGGCGGCGGCGCTGCGCTCGCTCTGGATCGCGCTCGCGGGCCTGGCGGTCGCGGTGGCGTTTGCGATCGGCATGATCGTGATGGTGTCACGTCGCGTCGTCCGCCCGTTGGCGGTCATCAACGACGCCATGCTGAGGCTCGCCGGCGGCGACATGCAGGTCAGCGTGCCGTTCGGCGAACGCAAGGACGAGATCGGGGCGCTGGCCGGCGCCATGCTGACCTTTCGCGACAGCATGATCGAAGCCGATCGCTTGCGTGCGGAGCAGAAAGCTGCGGAAGTGCGCGCGATCGCCGAAAAGCAGGCGGTGGCCGAACGCGAGGCGGCGGAGAAGAAGGCGGCGGAGGAGAAAGCTGCGGCCGAGCGCCGGGCCGCGATGCTCAAGCTGGCGGCGGAATTCGAGTCGGCGGTGGGCGGCATCGTCGATACGGTATCGTCATCGGCGACCGAACTGGAAGCGGCGGCCGCGACCCTGACGCAGACTGCCGATACGACCCAGAAGCTGTCGACCACGGTGGCGGCCGCTTCGGGCCAGGCGTCCGCCAACGTCCAGTCGGTCGCCTCGGCGACCGAGGAGATGAGTTCGTCGGTCGGGGAGATCGGCCGCCAGGTGCACGAGTCGAGCCGGATCGCCGGCCACGCCGTGCAGCAGGCCCAGCAGACCGACAACCGCATCAACGAACTCTCCCAGGCGGCTTCCCGCATCGGCGACGTCGTCAAGCTGATCACCGCCATCGCCGAGCAGACCAATCTCCTCGCCCTCAATGCCACCATCGAGGCGGCGCGGGCGGGCGAAGCCGGAAAGGGCTTCGCGGTGGTCGCTCAAGAAGTCAAGAATCTCGCCGCCCAGACCGCCAAGGCGACCGGGGAGATCAGTGGCCAGATCGCCGGCATGCAGACGGCGACCCAGGACTCCGTCGGCGCCATCAAGGAGATCGGCGATACCATCCGGCACATCTCCGAGATCGCCGGCACGATCGCGGCGGCGGTGGAGGAGCAGGGCTCGGCCACGGCGGAGATCACCCGCAACGTCCAGCAGGCCGCCAGGGGCACGACCGAGGTCGCCACCAATATCGGCGAAGTCCAGCAAGGTGCCGCCGAGACCGGCTCGGCCTCCGCCCAGGTTCTCGCCTCGGCGCGTTCGCTATCCCAGGACAGTAATCGCCTCAAGACGGAGCTCGACCGCTTCCTTTCGACGATCCGCGCCGCTTGACGGCACGGACTGTGGCGGCGCTGCAGGCCCCCCAGGCCGCAGGCGGCGTCGCCCTTTGCCCGGGCCACAGGATCGGCACGGGCGGCCTGACGGGAGCACCTGTCCAGTGCGCCCCGTCCGCGCCCCGCCCTCGGCACAGGGCGGGGCGCATTCGTTCGATGGCCGGACCCGGGACGAGGGTGTTCGATCCGGTTTTGATGCCGCCGCCGAAAGGCTCCATCCTTGCCCCCGATACCATGAAGAGCCGCGGAGCGAACCTCAATGCGGGCCGATGATGAAGCCCGCGATGGCGTCGACCAGGCCGGATGCCAGGCCGGCATGCGGGTCGGCGTAGAGGCGCAGATTGCCGTCGCGGTCGTCGGGTGCGGAAGCCAGAACGTGGTTCATGTGGTCGTCGTGCCAGCGCGCGGCATCCGGGCGGGCCCGGCCCAGGGCCTCGGCGTCTGCGGTGCCCACCTGCAGATCGCGGCCGCCGCTGACGATCAGGACCGGCACCGTTACGGCGGCGAGCGCCGCCGCCGGATCGATGGGCAACAGCGACAGCAGATAGGGTTGCACGGAGGGCCGAAAGAGGGGTGTGAGCTCGGGGCTCACCATGGTGACCCGTTCGCCGCGCTCGAGCGCGGCCAGGACCGAGAGGGCTTCGTCGCGCAACGGCGAGGCCAGCGCCGGTTCGAGCTGCTGGCGCAGGATGGTCGCGAATTTCCGCCCCGGGCTGTTGAGGAGCACGAGTCCGTACAGCTGCGTCCGTGCCGCCATCAGGGTGGCGATCAGGCCGCCTTCGCTGTGGCCGATGGCGACGACGGGGCCGAGATCGGAACGCCTGCGCAGCCAGTCGATCCAGATGGCGGCGTCGTCGACGAAGCGGCCGATGCGCAGACGTTCCTCCGGCACAGCGGCCGTGCGGCTCGCCCCGATGCCGCGCTTGTCGTAGCGCAGTGAGGCGATGCCGCGGGCCGCAAGGCCGTCGGCGAGGCGGCGCAGATACGGGAAGGCGACGCCGGGCCCGGTGCCGTTGCGGTCGGTCGGGCCCGAGCCGGCGATGATGAGCGCCACCGGCGGGCGGGAAACACCCTGCGGAACAACCAGCGTTCCGCCGAGGCCGCCGGCCACGACTTCGACGCCGGGTTGGGCGGCGGCGCTCGTCAACACCGCCAGCCAAACCACGAGGGCAGTAAGCGAACCGCGCATGCGGGCGCGACGGTCACGACAGCGGAATGGCGCCGACATGCTCCTGGAAAGCCGGCCTCGCCGAGACCTCGGCGTACCAGCGTTCGAAATGGGCGTAGTTCGGCCGCTCCGCAATGAGGTCGCGGAAGCGCCGGCCGAAGATGGCGATCGGAATGTCCCCATACGAGAAGGCGTCACCCGCCATGTACTTGGTCCTGGCGAGCTGGGCGTCGACCATCTTCATGGCCTCGATGGTCTTGGTCTTGCCGGCCGCGATGGCGGCTTCGTCGCGCTTCTCCGGCGGCGTGCGCACCAGGCCTACGAACACCGGGAATATGGCCGGAGCCAGGACCGTGTGCTGCCAGTCCATCCACTGGTGGGCGAGGGCGCGGCCCTTCGGGTCGGCAGGCTCGATGGGGTGGCGATGCTTGGCCGCGAGATAGCACATGATCGCGTGCGACTCCCACAAGACGAAGCCGTCGTCCTCCTCGAGCGTCGGCACGAGGCCGTTGGGATTCTTGGCGAGATAATCGGGCTCGCGGTTCTTGCCGAACGCCCCGCCGATGTCGATGCGCTCATGGGCGAGACCGAGCTCGCCCACGACCCACATGACTTTCTGCACGTTCGAGGAATTGTTGCGTCCCCAGATCTTGATCATCCGTATTCTCCAAAGGCGGGCGTCATGGGCGTCATTGCGAGCGCAGCGAATTGCGGGAGCCGTACGGCAAGAATCCGGATTGCTTCGCTGCGCTCGCAATGACGGAAGGGGTCAATCCAAGCGCCGAGCTTCTTCGGGCAGCATGATCGGGATGCCGTCGCGGATCGGATAGGCGAGTTTGGCGGAGCGGGAAATCAGTTCCTGCCGGGCGGCATCGTATTCGAGCCGGCCCTTGGTGAGCGGGCAGACGAGGATTTCGAGCAGTTTCGGGTCGACGCTGTTGGCGGGGCGGTCGTTCATGGGCGGGCTTCCGGCAGGATTGTCGTCGGGCGGCAACTTAGCACGTCCGACCGTCCGCCGTTCAAGCGCCGACGCGCAATCCCTATTGCAGCGGGGGCTCTCCGTCGGGGGTCACCACCTTGGCGAGCTCCATCTTGGTGACCGCCACCAGGATCTCGGCGCGGGTCTTGAGGTCGGGGGCTTCCAGCATGGCCTGCTTCTCGGCCGCCCCATAGGGCGCCATCATGGCCAGGGCATTGACCAAAGCCTCGTTGGGCGCGCTTTCGATGCCGTCCCAGTCTGCCTTGAGCTTGTTGGCCTTGAGGAAATCCGACAGGGCCTCGAGCACCGCCTTGCGGTCGACCTCGTCCTCGCCGCGGCGGGCCACGAAGTCGTCGCCGAAGGGCGCGTAGGTGACCTGGCACTGGCGGTAGGCGGTCGCGACCGACAATTCGCTCTCCAGCCGGAACCGGGCGATGCCGGTAAGCTGGATCAGATAACGGCCGTCGCCGGTCTCGGCCAGCTGGGTGATGCGGCCCACGCAGCCGATCTTATAGAGGGGAGGCTGGTCCTCGGGGCCGGCCTTGCGCGGGTCCGGCTGGATCATGCCGATCAGGCGATGGCCGTCGCGCAGCGCATCGTCGATCAAGGCGAGATAGCGCGGCTCGAAAATGTTGAGCGGCATCTGCCCGCGCGGCAACAGCAGCGCACCGGCGAGCGGGAACACCGGAATCACCTTCGGCAGGTCGGCCGGTCCGCGATAGGACGCGTTCATCGGCATCGCCGCTGTCCTCCTCCACGCTCCGCCGCGGCGGCGGGAGACGGGAGACTACAAGAGAAATCGTCCGGCGAATACATCGCGGTACCGATCCGGGGTCCTTGCGGTCAGGAAAACAGGATCGACGACAGCCGTTTGCGTCCCGCGATGGTCGCCTCGTCGGTCGGGCCCCAGGCGTCGAAGAACTGCACCAACTGCTTGCGGGCGCCGTCTTCGTTCCACTTGCGGTCTTTGCGGACGATCTCGATCAGGTGGTCGACCGCGTCCAGGCGGCGGTTGGCGGCGTTGAAGGCTAGCGCCAGGTCGAACCGGGCCTGGTGGTCGAGCGGATTGGCGGCAACTTTCTGCTCCAGTTCCGCCATCGGGCCGAGCGTGGCCGCCTGCTCCGCAATGTCGATGGCGGCGCGGGCGGCTGCGACCGCGGTGTCGTTCTTCTTCGCCTCGGGCACCCGTGCCAAGGTCTCCTTGGCGAGATCGAGGGAACCGGCCGCCACATGGGCGCGGGCGAGACCGCCGAGAGCCGGGATGTTGTCCGCCTCCTCGGCGAGGATCTCGGAATAGATCTGGGCCGCACCGGCGGCATCGCCCTCCGCCAGGGTGGCCTCGGCGGCGTCGAGGAGTTCCTTGGTCTCGTCGCCGAGCTTGCCCTTGGTGAGGCGTTCCAGGAACTGGGTCACCTGCCGCTCCGGCACGGCGCCCATGAAACCGTCGGCGGGCTGGCCGTTGACGAAGGCGATCACGGCCGGGATCGACTGGATGCCCAGCTGGCCGGCGACGGCGGGATGCTCGTCGATGTTCATCTTGACCAGCCGGACCTTGCCCTTGGCGGCCTTGACGGTCTTTTCCAGAATGGGAGTGAGCTGCTTGCAAGGACCGCACCATGGCGCCCAGAAGTCCACCAGCACCGGCTGGCGCTTGGACTCCTCGATGACGTCCTTCATGAAGGTCTGGGTGGTGGTGTCCTTGATCAGGGCGTCCGTTGCCGTCGCCCCGTCGTTCTGCAGCGTCATGTCATTGTCCTCGAGCCCTGGCGGGCAGCGGTTGGATCGTCGGATTAAATGGTCATGGGCGCGGCGAATGCAATCGCCGCGCGGCTTCGACCGCGTCAGGCGGGGATTTCCTCCCCCGACAAGGGCTCGATGCGCGGCTTGTGGCCGGTCGCCTCAAGGAAGCGGACGAGGTCGTCGCGCCCGATGGTGGTGGTCATGGAGTTGTCGAGGGGATGGAAGTTGACCAATTGATGCGCCATCAGGGCGGTTTCGAGGACCACGCTGACCCGGCCGGCGGTGTCGTTCATGGCGGCGAATGGCGTCACCGCCCCGGGAATGACGCCCAGCACCTCCATCAGAAGCGGGGCCGAGCCGAAGGAAAAGCGCCCGCTGGCCCCCAGCCGCCGGTGCAGGCCCTTGAGGTCGATGGCCGCCGCCTCGGAGGCCACCACCAGGAAAAGGGTATCCTTCTTGTCCTTGAGGAACAAATTCTTGCTGTGTCCGCCCGGGATGCGTCCGCGCAGGTCGCGCGACTCCTCCACGGTGAACACCGGCGGGTGGTTCACGGTCGTGTACGGGATGCTCAGGCGGTCCAGAAAGGCGAACAGATCTGCGGGCTTGGCGGGCATGATGGGCTTCGGACGAGGGGGTGCGCGGCGGCTCGATCGCCTTTTAACGGAACATACCGCCGGCGGCCAGTCGTGCCGCGGCAGCATGACAGTCAACGAGGCGCTTCATATGTGTTGCATTGAAAACGGCTTGCTGGCATAGGAAGGGCCCTCGGCGGCCTTGCCGCTGTCCGGGAGGATGCGGGTGTAGCTCAGGGGTAGAGCACAACCTTGCCAAGGTTGGGGTCGAGGGTTCGAATCCCTTCGCCCGCTCCAGTCCCGGATACCGCCTCATCTGAGGCCTGCGGCATCCCCCCGCATCGTCGTTGCTTTTCAATCGTCGTTGCTTTTCAAGTGCCTATGGTTCTCAAGCGTCTCTGGTAAGCTACCTTCGGTAGGAAGTGCGTGATGTCGTTTGGTTTTCCGCTTGCGTTCATCAAGAGGCTCGGAAGCCAGGCCATCACCGCCGCCAACCGGCGGGTCGCCCGCCGTTTCGTCCCCGGCTATGCGACCGCGGCGGCAATCCGCCTCGCCGACGACGCCCGCCGCACCCTGGAACGCCGCCAGCTCACCCGCCTGATCGGCCCCCGCCGCGCGGTGTCGTAAGAGACCTCGGAGCCGCGGCTCCTTGTAATGGTTATCTTACAATGATAACCATGGAGCGTGACGCGACCTCCTGACCCGAGCCTCGATGTCCTCCTTGATCTCGATGGCGAGGTGCTCGTCGTCGACCCTGAGGGTGGTCACTGGGTTCGATTCGCGGTTACGCGCGTACCGGTATCGTCCGAGAAGCCGCACGGCCTCGACTATTCACTCACGTTGCATGGGCCAGACGGCGAGCGTCTAGCGGGCTTCGATAACGCGCATCCGACAGGTGGGCAGAGGCGCGGTGAGCCGCAGGATCACCGGCATCGGCTAAGGACCATCGCGCCATACGAGTACAAGGACGTGGCGACGTTGCTCGCCGACTTCTGGGCCGTGGTGGACGCGGTGTTGCGCGAGAGAGGAGTAATCCCATGACGACCTTGAAAGTCGGCATCGCCAGTTATGCGGAGATGAAAGCGCGCACCATGCGGATCGCGCGTGGCGAACATCGTCTCGCAGTCGGCGAGCCGAAGGTCTGGTTTACCTCGACGGAATCCTTTGCCAAGGTTCTTTCCGCCGGCAATCGCGAACTCCTGCGGATCATCGCCGAGCAGGCGCCCGGCTCGCTCGACGAACTGGCGCAGATCACCGGCCGCGCCAAATCGAACCTCTCGCGCACGCTCAAGTCCATGGAGGGATATGGCCTGATCCGCCTGGAGCGCGGTGACCGCGGCCGAATCACCCCGAAGGTCGAGCATGACAGGGTGGAACTGGACCTGCCGCTGATCGGGCCGGAAGTCGCCGGTCGAAAGCGGGAAACGGTCTGATGAGCTACCGGGGCCGGCCGAAGCCGGACCCGGTAAACCCACGTAGCGACGGCGCTGGTGTCTCCTAGCGCCTGACCAGATCCCCGAGCATGCTCGCCGCCACGGCGAGCTTCGACAGCGTCAGCCCCGAATTGGCGATCTCGTGCACGGCGAGGCGGACACGATCGATCTCCTCGCTGCGGGTCTCCATCCATTTTTCCACCGCCTCCGGCCCGGCGCCGTGGCCCATGATCTCGGCGGCGAGGCGCCGTTCGGCGTCGCCGATCGAGTCGAGGGCGCGGTCGAGGGCCAAGCGGTCGAAATAGTCCGTGACCTTGATGGCGCGGGCCGCCGCGGTGACGCGGTCGAGCTGGAAGCGGGCGCCGGCGGCGTAGTAGGTCGCCGCCACGTCGGCCACGTCCCGGCCGGCGCGATCCGCCACCATGACGATGTCGGGAGCCGCGACGAGGGCCGGCAGGTCGGCCATGCGGCGCGCCACCGTTTCCGGCACGCCGGCGGCGACGAGTTCGGCCCGGCGCTGGGCGCGGGCCGCTTGCGCGGCCTCGGGCAGGATGCGGTCGAGGGCGTCGGCCACCCCCGCGATGCCGGTGCGGTAGTGATCGACCACCGAATCGAGACCGCGCGAGAGATCCACGTTACGCAGGAACCAGACGATGCGGTCGAGCAGGAGGTCCTGTACGGCGATGAACAGGTCGGTCTGCAGCTTGTTCGGGATCAGGTTGTCGAGTTTTTCGATCTCGGTCATGAGTGGAATGAGTTCGAAGGAATTGCGCACCGTCGCGAAGGCGGCGGCGATCTTGTCGACGGCGGCGCCGGTCTGGTCGGCGATGCGCACGACCAGCGTCGAGCCGCCGCGGTTGATCATCGAGTTGGTGAGCTGGGTGGCGATGATCTCGCGCCGCAGCCGATGGCGTTCCAGCGCGTCGGGGAAGCGCTTGGCGACTTCGGGCGGGAAATAGCGCATCAGGTCGCGGGCGAGGTAGGGATCGTCCGGCACCGACGACGCCAGCAGATCCTCGTAAAGGGTCAGTTTGGCGTAGGCGAGCAGCACGGCCAGTTCGGGCCGCGTCAGCGGCTGGCTGCGGCGGCGCCGCTCGGTCAGTTCGAGATCGTCGGGCAGGAACTCGATCTTGCGGTCGAGCAGGTGCCGGGCCTCCAGGATCTGCATCAGGCGCTGCTGGAATCCCAGATCCTCCATGCCGCGCCGTTCGCTCAAGGTCAGCGACAGGGTCTGCTGGTAGTTGTTGCGCAGCACCAGACGGGCGACTTCGTCGGTCATTGAGGCGAGCAGGCTGTTGCGATCGTCGAGCGTGAGCCGGCCATCGCGCCTCGGCATGCTCAGCGCGATCTTGAGATTGACCTCGATGTCGGAGGTGTTGACGCCGGCGGAATTGTCGACGGCATCGTTGTTGAGGCGGACGCCGCGTTGCGCCGCCTCGATGCGCGCTTTCTGGGTCACGCCGAGATTGGCGCCTTCGCCGATCACCTTGCAGCGCAGATCGGCCGCCGTCACCCGGATGGCGTCGTTGGCGCGGTCGCCGGCGGCCTCGTCGGTTTCGCTCGTGGCGCGCACATAGGTGCCGATGCCGCCGAAATAGATGAGATCGACGGGTGCCTTGAGGATGGCGTTCATGACCTGCTGCGGGGTCGCCTTGGCGACTGCGAAGCCGAGCACGGCCTGTGCCTGCTCCGACAGTTCGATCTCCTTGACGGAGCGCGAATAGACGCCGCCACCGGCGGAGATCTTGGTGCGGTCGTAGTCCTGCCAGCTCGAGCGCGGCAGCTCGTACAGGCGTTTCCTTTCGTCGTAGCTGGTCTGCGGATCGGGATCGGGATCGATGAAGATGTCGCGATGATCGAAGGCGGCGACGAGCTTGGTGGTGCGTGCGCACAACATGCCGTTGCCGAACACGTCGCCCGACATGTCGCCGACGCCGGCGACGGTGAACGGTGACGCCATGATGTCGACGTCCATTTCGCGGAAGTGGCGCTTGACCGCTTCCCAGGCGCCGCGGGCCGTGATGCCCATCTCCTTGTGGTCGTAGCCGGCCGAGCCGCCGGACGCGTAGGCGTCGTCGAGCCAGAAATCGTGCTCCTGCGAGACCGAGTTGGCGATGTCCGAGAAGGTCGCGGTGCCCTTGTCGGCGGCGACGACCAGATAGGGGTCGTCGCCGTCATGGCGAACGGTGGCCGGCGGCGGCACGATCTCGCCGTCCGGGCCGATATTGTCGGAGATCTCGAGCAACGCCGACATGAAGATCTTGTAGGTGGCGATGCCTTCGGCCTGGATGGCGTCGCGGTCGCCGGTGGGCAGCCATTTGGGCACGAAGCCGCCCTTGGCGCCGACCGGCACGATGACGATGTTCTTGACCTGTTGGGCCTTGGCGAGGTTCAGGATCTCGGTGCGGAAATCCTGCGGCCGGTCGGACCAGCGCAGGCCGCCGCGCGCCACTTTACCGAAGCGCAGGTGGATCGCCTCGACGCGGGGCGAGTAGACGAAGATCTCGTAGAGGGGCCGTGGCAATGGTATGGCGTCGACCTTGTGGCTGTCGAACTTGATGGCGATGAAATCCTTCGGCAGTCCGTCGGGGCCGAGCTGGAAGAAATTGGTGCGCACCGCCGACTGCACCAGGTTGACGAAGTGGCGGATGATGCGGTCCTCGTCGAGGCTTTCCACGGACGCGAGCGCGTCCTCGATCCCGGCCATGAGCTGGGCCTGTGCCGACTGGCGGTCGGAGGGGTCTCGCGGCTCCGGATTGAAGCGGATGTCGAACAGCCGCACGATGTCGGCGGCGATGCCGGCATGCTTGACCAGCGTCGCCCACATGTAGTCCTGCGAATAGGGAACGCGGATCTGGCGCAGGTAGCGCGACAGGGTGCGCAACAGGGCGACGTCGCGCCAGGCGAGGTCGGCGGCCTGCACGAGGGCGTTGTAGCCGTCGTCCTCGGCCAGACCGCGCATCACCATCAGGAAGGCCGCTTCCAGATGGGACTTGCGCGCCGCGAGATCGCCGGCAGCACCGGTGATGGGCGACAGCGCCATGTCGTGCAGCCAGAAGTCGGGGGCGTCGCGGCCGGCGGTCTGGACGTGGAAGGTGCTTTCGTCGACGACCCGGTAGCCCATGTGTTCCAGGACCGGCACGCGTGTCGACAGCGGAATCGGCTTGTCGTAGCTCCACACTTTCAAGGTGACGGCCCCCTCCTCGCCTTCGCTGCGCGGCAGGAAGGTGACGCCCAGCGGCCGTTCCGCCGACAGGCCGTCGAGGATGCGGATGTCGGCGATCGCGACTTCGGGCGAATAGGTGTCGCGATAGCCGGCCGAGAACGCCTTGCCGTATTTCTCCATCAGGACGCGGGCGCGGACCGGATCATGTGTCTCGGTGAGCGCGTCGGCGAGCGCATCGTCCCAGGTGCGCAACAAGGCCGAGATGCCACGTTCCATGTCGGTGAGGTTCGGTTCGGTGCGCTCGCCCTCGCGGGCGATGATGAAGTGCGCCCGCACCAGCGGCCCTTCCGGGTAGAACGGGATGAAGCCGGCAACACGGCCGTTGTAGGCGCGCGCCACCAGCAGGCCGATCGCGGTCCGCGCCGTGGTGGCGAAGCGTTCGCGCGGCAGATAGACCAGCACCGAGACAAAACGGTCGAAGCGGTCGCGCCGCGCCAGGACGCGCACGCGCGGACGCTCCTCGAGCTGCATGACGGCGAGCGCCGCCTGGAACAGCTGGTCCTCGTCGATCTGGAACAGTTCGTCGCGCGGATAGTGGTCGAGCACGTTGGAGAGCGCGCGGCCGGAATGGCTCGCCGCGTCGAAACCGGCGCGGTCGATCACCGCCGCCACCTTGCGGCGCAGATACGGGATGCCGCGCGGCGAACGCGTATAGGCCGAAGAGGTGAGCAGGCCGACCAGACGGTCGACGCCGGCGAGTTCGCCGTTGGGGCCATAGTGCTTGATCAGGACGGCGTCCATGGCGGCGCGCCGATGCACGCGGGCGCGGCGGCTCGACTTGAGGATGACGAGCGGCCTGGGCTCGTTGAGGAAAGCAATCGCCTCGGCCGAGACCCCGGAGGTGACTTCGGCGGCTCCGGTCAATAGATCGGCGACCTGGTCGCGCAGGATGCCGAGCGCCTCGCCGGGAATGAGCTGGCCCGCGGCGTGGTCGTAGGTGTCGCTGCGGAAGCCGAGAAAGACGTAGTTGTCGAGCAGGAGCCATTCCAGGAACTGGATCGCCTCGGCGATTTCGTCGACCGAGAACGGCGGCGGATTGGCCTTGAGTTCCGCGATCACCTTGGCGGTTCTCGCCTGCATGTCGCGGAAGTCGGCGACCGCGCAGGCGACCTCGACCATGACGTCGCCGAGCGCCGAGAGGAGCGCGGCGCGCTTGTCTTCGTCGTCGATGCGCTCGACGTGGATGTGGATCAGGCTTTCGCGCCGGGCCGTGCCGCGGGCGGCGTCCGGCAGCCCGACCAAGCGCCCCTCGTCGCCGCGCTCGACCGTGAACACCGGATGCGCGACCAGGCGGATCATGATACCGCGATCGGTCAGTTCGCCCATGACCGAATCGAGGAGGAACGGCTTGTCGTCGTTGATGAGCTCGATCACCGTTATCTTCTTGAGCTCGCCGCCGGCCTCGAAGGGCGGGGTGACGACCCGGATCTTGGGGGCGGGCCCGACCCGCTCGGCCATGAACATCCAGGCATTGGCGGAGAGCTGGGCGAGCTCGGCCGCCGAATAACGCAACAGGTCCTCCGGTGCGGTACGCCCGAACATCCGCATGGGAACGTCGGCCGGAATCCGGCCTCCGAGCAGCTGGATGGCGGAAGCCACGAGAGAGTGAGCACGCGCGTCCTCGGTGGCGACGACGTTCGAATCCATCTTGTTCATGATAACTGCCGCTGTTTCCTTGAAGGCCCTCGGAGGCGCGGACCGAATCACCTGAGCGCGCCGGGTGATGATCTGTGGCGTCGCGTTCGACAGGGATTTCCTCTGGATCGTTCGGCCTTTTTACTATGGCAAACGAGTCGCTAAAATGTCGCGCATCAAAAATCCCATGGGAGAAACGCGTGAAAGCCGAGAAGACCGAGGCGCCGCTGCGGCGCAGCAACGACCGGGCGCACGGGACGGCGCCCTCCCGCCATGGCGCCCGCGACGATGTCGACGTAACCGCCCTCGACCTGCCGGCGGCGGTATTGGGGGCCGAAATGGCCGCCTATTTTCGCAAGTGCGAAGACAAGATCGGCTTCGTGCCCAACGTCCTCAAGGCCTATGCGTTCGACGAAGCAAAGCTGTCCGCTTTCGCGGCCATGTACAACGATCTGATGCTGGCGCCCTCGGGTCTGACCAAGCTTGAGCGCGAGATGATCGCCGTCGTGGTATCATCATACAATCGATGCTACTATTGCCTGGTCGCTCACGGGGCCGCGGTGCGCACCCTGTCGCGTGATCCGGTCCTCGGCGAACTCATGGCCATGAACTGGCGGGCCGCGACGGAACTCTCGCCGCGGGAAACCGCCATGCTGGCTTTCGCACACCGGCTGACGGCCGAACCCTGGTCGGTCGTGGAGACGGACCGGGCCGCGCTCCGGGGCGCCGGCTTTTCGGATCGCGACATCTGGGACATCACCGCCGTCACCGGCTTCTTCAATATGTCGAACCGGGTCGCGGCGGCCACCGACATGCGACCGAACACCGCGTATCACGCCCAGGGGCGCTGATCGTCACTGGGGAAACGGACGAGGTGGCGCGGTGTCTTCGTTGCCACCTTCCGGATTTGGAATAATCCGTCGGACACAAGCGGTTTCGGCGCATGCCGGCCCAGCCACGATCGTGATTTGGCCGCGACCGAAAACCCACTAATCTGAACGCGGCGTATCCCTAGAGAATTTTCGGCCATGCAGGTTCCTGTCCGTCGACTCGCGTTCGCGGGTGCCATGCTGTGCCTTGTGGCGTGGCCGGCGATCGCGCAGGCACCATCCGCCGGTGCGCCGTCCTCTGAAGCGCCATCTTCCGGTGCGCCATCGCCGGGCGCCGCGCCGCGAATCGATGCCCAGGCGGCGCCCAGCAGCATCACGGAACCCGCGCGCGCCCAGACCGCGATTGGGCGCCGCGGCATGGTGGTCACGCAGGAAAAACGTGCCACCCGCATCGGCGTCGAAATCCTGGAGCGGGGCGGCAACGCCGTCGACGCCGCGGTGGCGGTCGGCTTTGCGCTCGCGGTGACGCTGCCGCGCGCCGGCAATCTGGGCGGCGGCGGCTTCATGATGGTGCATCTTGCCGACCGCAACGAGTCGGTGGCCATCGACTACCGTGAGACTGCGCCGCGGGGGATCGCTGCCGACAGCTTTCTCGATGCCGACGGCAAGGCCGATCCGGAAAAATCGCGCAACGGTCCGCTTGCCATCGGGGTTCCGGGTACGGTGGCGGGCCTGACCCTGGCGCTGGAGCGCCACGGGTCGGGCAAGTTCACCCTCGCCGAACTGTTGGCGCCGGCGATCGCGCTCGCCCGCGAAGGCATCCCGGTCGAGGACGATCTCCTCGATTCCCTCCTGCTCGCGCAGCCGCGCCTCGCACGCTGGCCATCGGCGGCGAAGATCTTTCTCAAGCAGGACGGCACCCCGCTCGGCGCCGGCGACACCCTGGTGCAGCAGGATCTCGCCCACACCCTGGACGCGATCGCCCGCGATGGCGCCCGCGCCTTCTACACCGGCCCGATCGCCGACGAGATCGTGGCCGCGGCCGTCAATTCCGGGGGCGTCCTGCGAAGGAGCGATATCGAGGACTACATGCCGGTGGTGCGCGAGCCGGTGCGCGGCACTTTCCGGGGCTACGACGTCCTGTCGATGCCGCCGGCCTCGTCGGGCGGCGTGCACCTCGTCGAGATGCTCAACATCCTGGAGGGGTTCCCGCTGCGCTCGCTGCGGGCCAATTCGCCGGCGTCGCTGCACCTCATGATCGAGGCCATGAAGCTCGCCTATGCGGACCGCGCCGAATATCTGGGCGACAGCGACTTCGTCGACGTGCCCATCGAGCTGCTGACGTCGAAGGACTACGCGGCCGAGCTGCGCGAGGGCATCGATTCCCGCCAGGCCCGCGAGGTCGGCTCGACGCTGCCCGATCCGCCAGCCGGCGGTGGCGGCAACACCACCCATTTCTCCATCGTGGACGCCGCCGGCAACGCGGTGGCCAACACCTATTCGCTCAACTTCAATTACGGCCTCGGCCTCGTCGCCGGCACGACCGGCATCCTGTTGAACAACACGCTCGACGATTTCGCCGCCGCGCCGGGCGCCGCCAACGCCTTCGGGTTGACGGGCGGGGCGTTGAACGCACCGGCGCCGGGCAAGCGGCCGCTGTCGTCCATGACGCCCACGATCGTGCTCAAGGACGGCAAGGTCCATCTCGTCACCGGCGCTCCCGGCGGCAGCCGCATCATCACCACGGTATTGCAGGTGGTGCTCAACGCGGTCGAGTACGGCAAGTCGATCGGCGAGGCGGTGACGCTGCCGCGCGTCCATCACCAGTGGCGGCCCGACGAGGTCACGGTCGAGAAGGCGATGCCGGCCGAGATCGTGCGCGCTCTCACGGCCCGCGGCCACAATGTCCGGTTCGGTCCGGCTGCCGGCTCGGCGCACTCGATCCTGGCGATCCCCGACGGCTACATGGGCGCCGCCGACCAGCGGGCGCGCGGCTCGCTGGCGGCGGGGTATTGAGGGCCCTTATCCCTCCTCCGCGCTCTTGCGCGGGGGAGGGTGGCGCCGAAGGCGCCAAGTGGGGGCTCTTGACCCCAAATTCTTGCGCCCGAGTTTGTGACGGATGCCGCTTGACCCCACCTCCGCCCTTCGGGCGGACCCTCCCCTTTCAGGGGAGGGATGTTCGCCTCAATGCCGGAAATGCCGCGTCCCGGTGAACACCATGGCGATGCCGTGCTCGTCGGCGGCCTTGATGACCAGGTCGTCGCGCATGGAGCCGCCGGGTTGGATCACCGCCGTGGCGCCGGCCTCGATCGCCACCAGGAGCCCGTCGGCGAACGGGAAGAAGGCGTCGGAGGCAACCACCGAACCCTTGGTGAGCGGTGCCGCGAGGCCGAGTTCCTTGGCGGCGTCCTCGGCCTTGCGGGCGGCGATGCGGGCGGAATCGACCCGGCTCATCTGGCCGGCGCCGATGCCGACGGTGGCGCGGTCACGGGCGTACACGATGGTGTTGGACTTGACGTGCTTGGCGATCCGGAACGCGAAGCGCAGATCGGCGAGCTCGGCCTCAGTCGGAGCGCGCTTCGTCACCGTCTTGAGTTGCATGTCGTCGACGATCGCATTGTCGCGCGACTGTACCAGGAAGCCGCCCGCGACCGTCTTCATGGTGAGACCTGACGCGCGCGGGTCGGGCAGGCGGCCGGCGAGCAGGAGGCGCAGGTTCTTCTTCGCCGCCACGATGGCGATCGCCTCGTCCGAGGCGTCGGGGGCGATGATTACCTCGGTGAAGATCTCCGTGATGGCCCTGGCGGCCTCGGCGTCGAGGGGACGGTTCAAGGCCACGATGCCGCCATAGGCGGAGGTGGAATCGCAGGCCAGCGCCTTCTTGTAGGCGTCGAGCAGTGACGAACCCTCGGCGACGCCGCACGGATTGGCGTGCTTGACGATCACGCACGCCGCCGTGCGGGCGGGATCGAACTCGGCGACGCATTCGTAAGCCGCGTCGGTGTCGTTGATGTTGTTGTAGGAGAGCTGCTTGCCCTGCACCTGGCGGGCGGTTGCGACGCCGGCGCGCGCCTCGGGAGTGCGGTAGAAGGCGGCCGTCTGGTGCGGGTTTTCGCCGTAGCGCAGGGCCTCGACGAGGCGCCCGCCCAGGGCACGGAAATCGGGCGCCGCATCGGCGAGCTCTGCGGCGAACCAGTTGGAGATCATGGCGTCGTAGGCGGCCGTCGACGCGTACGCCTTGGCGGCCAGGCGCTTGCGCAGCGCCAGCGTGGTGGCGCCGCCATGGGCGGACAGTTCGGCGAGGACCGCGGCGTAGTCGCCGGGCTCCACCACCACGGTGACGTCGGCGTGGTTCTTGGCGCCGGCGCGGATCAGCGCCGGGCCGCCGATGTCGATGTTCTCGATGCACTCGTCGTAGCCGGCGCCCTTGGCGACCGTGGCGGCGAACGGATACAGGTTGACCACCAGGAGATCGATGCCGGTAATGCCGTGCTTCTCCATGGCGGCGACGTGCTCGGCATTGTGGCGGACCGCCAGAAGGCCGCCATGCACTTTCGGGTGCAGCGTCTTGACGCGGCCGTCCATCATCTCGGGAAAGCCCGTCACTTCCGAAATGTCCATGACGGCGAGGCCGGCCTGCTGCAGGGCCGCGCGGGTGCCGCCAGTGGATACGAGCGTGACGCCGTGGCCGGCGAGCGCGCGGGCAAAATCCACAAGGCCGGTCTTGTCGGAAACGGATAGGAGGGCGCGGAGAACGCGTTGCTCGGTCATGGTGCCAGGATCGCTGCTTTTTGGTGGCGCGGCCTTATCGGCCGGCAGCCGCACGGTTTAAAAAACGGGCCTGTCGGCTCTAGAACGCCGCGACCCTGAGCCGGGCCCCGACAGGCCGGCATCGCCGGCTTTGTACACCCTCCGCCGCGGCGGAAAAGGCCGGAAAACGCGATACCGACAGTTTCCTGGCCGATCCGGGCTCGCCGTATGCACGGCGTCCCGGAGCGATGGGGCGCTGCGGTCGGTCTTCACGGCGGCGGGGCGGGCTGTTCGTTCCGTGGCGGACGACGACTGGCGTTCGGCGGCGTAAAGGACAAGGTCCAGTTGACGCGCTGGACGTCGCGAGCGTGGCCGTAGACGACGAGCTGGACGGTCCGGCGCGGACCGTCCAGCCCGGCCAGATAGACGCTGTCCTCCACCTCCAGGCGGTCTTCGTGGGTGTCGAAGCTCCACACGTCCTTGTTGGGCAGCACCAACACGGCGCTGCGACCGTCCGCGGCCCGCGTTGCCCTGATCGACGGGTGCAAGTGGAAGCGCACCGCGAATTCGTCCGGCACATTCGCCGGCAAGAGATCGTGGCCGGCCGGCAGGAACGCGTCTTCGCCGTCGAGCCTCAGTCCGTCGCCGGAGAGCATGACCGAGCGGTGGTGGATGATGCTGAAGCGGCGGCCATAGCCGTCGTGGGAGGCGAGCAGCATGACGCCGCCACGCTCGCGCGACTCGCGGGCGACATCCACGTGGGCAGGCCCGGAGGAGATCGGGGTTCCGTAGACGCGCCGCCACGTCCCGCCCTCGAGAAACTGGCACGAAGAGGTGTCATTGAACGTGACGGTGGAATGGGCGGAGGTGGCGCGCGAAATCTGCCGCCAGTTGTCGCGTCCGTGGGCGGGCAGGCCGCAATTGACGATGATGCGCTGCGTGCGCGCCGAGAACTCGAACGACAGGCAGCCCGCATGGGCGTCTGCCGACACCCCGAAGGGCGGCGGCGTGCCGGTGTCCATCAGCAGCACCGACTCACCCAGTTCGACGCGCTGGTAGCCCGAATGCGGCGTGCTGGCGAGCGGCTGCCCGGCGGCGTCGTCATAGGCCAGGATGGTCGCCAGAAGGTCGGGCGAGGTTGGCCCCATGCCGTTGAACATGCCGAACGCCCCGTCGGCGTGGCGGAAGAAGCGCAGCATCGGCATCATGCGGTCGATGGCATTGAGAAGTGCCGGCGGCGGAGCGACATTGCGGGCCGAAAAGGCTTGGCTCAAGGGGAGGAAATCGAGCAGGAGATCGATCAGGGCGTTCGGATTGCGGCTGATATGGCCGCCGTCGGGCAGAATCTGGCGGTCGAGTTCGGCGACGAGCCGGCTGGTCGCCCGATTCAGATGCTTGACCTGATTGGCCATGCACAGCGCCGCATAGGTGAGGGCCACATAGGCCTGCAGCCTTGGTACGCCATCGCGGGTCGTCGTCGCGGTCCAGCGCAGATAGCGGACCTGTCGGCCCAGATTGCGCAGGAAGCGGCGATAAAAGCGCGGGTCCGAATCATCGAGGATCAGCGTCGCCTGGGTGAGCCAGGCAATGGTCCGGCGAGCGACGACCTCGGGCCGCCAACCGACCGGGTCGGAAACGCCCTGCAAAGAGATCCATTCGTCCACCAGGGCGCGGGCATTGGCGCGGGTGATGGCCGAATCGGCGGCCCGCAGATGCCGCAACCACCCGAAGCCGTGCAGGAGCGCGGCCCACTCATCCGAGGGCGGCACGACGCTGAAGGGAGAAAGGCCGTCGCAGGTGACGATCTTGCCCGCAAAGGCGAAGCGGCCACCGTAGATTTCGCTGGCGCGGGTCGGATCCGCCGTACGCAGGTCCTGCGGCGCGATGACGATTCGCTCGGTGCGGCCGGGCAGACGCGGGCGCCACCGGCTCGCGGCGGCGCGGCCGCACAGATGCAGCATCTTGCGGCGCAGCGCCAGCAGGGCCAGCCGGGCACGATCCGCCATCGACGCGCGCGACATCGATGCGAGCCCCTCCTGGTAAAAAGCTTGGAGCCTCTGCCCCGAGTGGCTGACAACATAGCCGAGGCTCACGGGAGGGCAACCGCAGCGGCGCTCCGTTGTGGATGCGCGGTCCGTGGGATGCCGGATCAGACCCGGCGCAAGCGGGCGGCGAAGAAACCGTCGAGGCCGGCCAGGCGCGGATCGTCGGCCGGCCAGTGGCAGGGGAGCGTCCTGAGTTCGCCGGCGGGCGTGATCATGCCGGCCAACCCATTGATTTCATTTTCGGAAATCGGATCGCGGCGAAACTCGGAATGGGCCGCCAGGAAGCCTTCGACGATCTTTTCGCCTTCCTCGGGCTCGAGCGAGCAGACGCAATACAGAAGTTGTCCGCCCGCTCGCGTCAGCGCTGCCCCGCGTGCGATCAGCCGGCCCTGCAGCTCGGACAGCGCCGTGATGTCGGATGGCTGCTTGAGCCAGGGGATGTCGGGATGGCGGCGAATCGTTCCGGTCGACGAACACGGAGCGTCGACGAGCACGGCGTCGAAGGGCTCCGCTTCGAATTCGGCCGCATCGGCCGCAATGGTTTTGGCCTCGAGATGCAGGCGTTGCAGGTTGTCCCGCAGCCGGCCGAGGCGCATTTCGGAGCGGTCGACCGCGGTGACGGTGGCGCCGGCCTGGGCCAATTGCAGGGTCTTGCCGCCCGGCGCCGCGCACAGATCGGCGACGCGGTGGCCGGCCACTTCGCCGAGAAGCCGTACCGGCAGGGCGGCGGCGGCGTCCTGCACCCACCAAACGCCTTCGCTGAAGCCGGGCAGAAGCGGCACCGGACCATGCGCGATGGTGCGCACGGTACCGGTCGGCAGCACGCGACCGCGCAGCCGTTCGGCCCAGTGGGCGGGGTCGCCGCGTACCGTGAGGTCGAGGGCGGGCTCCTGGCCATTGGCGGCCGCGATGGACCGTGCGGTTTCGGACCCGTAGGTGTCCGACCAGCGGTCCAACAGCCACGCCGGCGTGTCCAGCGTGATCGTGTCGGCGGCCGCGAGCCGTTCGCGGCCCATCTGGGCGACACGTCGCAGCACGGCATTGACGAGGCCCGCATAGCGGGCGCTGCGGCGGTCGGCCTGCACCAGCCGTACCGACAGGTCGACGGCGGCGTGGTCGGGAATCTCGATCATGATGATCTGCGCGGCGCCGATGAGCAGCGCCGTCTCGACCCGCGGAGCATCGGCCGGAAGCCCGCGCTCGAGAAAAGTTCCAACCAGGTACCGCAAGGTCCCGAGCCGGCGCAGAACGGTGGCGACGATCCGGCGCACGAGCGCCCGATCGCGATCCGCCAGGGCGGCGAAGCCCCCATGGGCGGTGTGGCCGTCGATCTGTTCGTCGAGCGGGCGACCCCGCCGCAGAACGCCGTCAATGATGTCGGCAGACGTGCGGCGGGCCTGCAGGCCCGGAACATCGGCCTGGGAAGGCCCCTGGCGCGTTCGAATCATGACCCTCAACTCACCGATGCGAATGCAGCGGCAACTGGATGCGAATACAGCGCGGTGCGGGCTTTCTGGTTCCAGAATGAAGGGCGAGCGCCTGACTGAACGTCATGGACGACCGCAAACGTCACTGCTTCAAGCGTCACTGCTTCGCCGCATCGCGCAGAGAGCGAATCGACGCTCGTTACCACCATATACACAGACCTGAGAGGTAAAATCCGCCGATCCCCAGTTGCACTGCATATTCCGCTGCGGGCGATTCTCACGGAGCCTGCCATTTCCTCCACGTCGTCATCTGGCACTTGAATCGTGGCGTTGCCGCGGCGCCGGCCTCACCCCCATGGACCGCGGCGCGAATCCGTTCCACCCGCGGCCCCTCCCCAGGGACCATGGGGGGCGGGGCGGCGCGGCGCCGCCGGGGCTCGCAGACCGCCGCCGGTCCCCGTCTGGCGGGCGAGTTCCTGCAAGGCGGCGATGCGGTTCTGGGTCGACGGATGGGTCGAGAATAGGTTGTCCATGCGCGCCCCGGACAGCGGATTGATGATGAACATGTGCGCGGTCGCCGGATTGTGCTCGGCCGCCACGTTGGGGACCGCATGGGCGGCGTTGTCGATGCGCGCCAGCGCCGAGGCGAGCCACATGGGGTCGCCGACGATACGGCCGCCCATTTCGTCGGCGGCATATTCGCGCGAGCGGCTGATGGCCATCTGGACGATCATGGCGGCGATGGGGGCGAGGATCACCATGGCGAGCGTGCCGATGATGCCGAAGCCGTTGTTGTTGTCGCGGTTGCCGCCGAAGAACAGGCCGAACTGCGCCAGCATGGAAATCGCGCCCGCGATGGTCGCCGTGACCGTCATGGTGAGGGTGTCGTAGTTCTTGATGTGAGCGAGTTCGTGGGCGACGACGCCCGCGACTTCCTCGCGCGAAAGCTGGTTGAGGAGCCCGGTCGTCACCGCGACGGCGGCATTTTGCGGATTGCGACCGGTCGCGAACGCGTTGGGCTGCGGATTGTCCATGAGGTAGACGCGCGGCATGGGCAGGCTGGCGCGGCCGGCGAGCTGCTGCACCATGCGAAAGAGATCGGGAGCGGTGCGGGCATCCACCTCCTGGGCGCCGTGCATGGACAAAACCATGCGATCCGAGTTCCAGTACGCGAATACGTTCATGGCGGCCGCCACCAGAAGTGCGATCATGGCGCCGCTCTGGCCGCCAATCAGGAAGCCGACTCCCATGAACAGGCCGGTGAGGCCCGCCAGCAGGATCGCCGTCCGCAGATAGTTCATCGATCTCCTCCGTGGGCGCGAAAGTCAGCGCCTCGCGAGCCGCTGGGGGCTCCAAGAGCTGGCCTTAGTCGCACCCATCATAATGTGGGTCGACCGACATGTCGGAATGCCCGAACGCAGCTGCAAGATGACGTCGCCGCGACGCCGCGCCGCGCCGGCGCCGAGGATTGCCGCGAAGGACTTGACGAAAGGCTCGGTCGGGGCACAGTGGCGACCATGACGACAGCATCGCGCCCGTCCCGACCGGCTGCTTCTGATTCTCAATCGAATCAGGAGTTTACCGCGCAAAAAGAACCCCGCCCGCTGTCGCCGGCGGCACAGCGGGCGCTCGCGGAGGCGGCCGCGCGGCGCGCCGGGATCGACGACCAGGCGGCCGCCATGGCGAAAGAGCAGTTCGGCCGCAAGGGACCAGAGCCGGTCCGCTATGGCGACTGGGAAGTGAAGGGCCTGGCGAGCGACTTCTGAAGTGCGGGGCGCGGCCGTCACGCCTTGCGGCGGCGGACGCGCACGACAAGCTCGATGCTTTCGACTTCCAGCTCGGGCGGCAGGTTGGGGGATCCTGTCACTGCGAGCTCACCCGCCGGCACGTCGGTCACCTTGCCGGTATCGACGTCGTAGAAGTGGTGATGCGGCGCGATGGTGGAATCGAACACGACCTGGTCGGTGTTGACGATGATCTCGCGCACGAGACCCTTGTCCTTGAACAGCTTCAGGGTGTTGTAGACGGTCGCGCGGGATATTTCCGGCATGATGCCGCGCACCCGCGTCAACACTTCGTCGGCAGTGAGATGGGACGGCGTTGCCATCATCACATGGGCGACGGCCATGCGCTGCAAGGTCAAGGCGACGCCGGCGCGGCGCAGCCGTTCGTCCAGATCCGATCCGCCGAAGACCTTCCCAAAAGTCTCATAGACGCCGCTCATGTCGGCGGCCGGCTCGGGCTTTTCAGTCAGTTCGGTCATCGTGGTCGCGACCCTGATCGACGTCGTTGTCGTCCGCCTGATTGTCGAAACTGCGGCGCCGTTGCCGCTCCCCGCTTACGGGGCTCAAGTCGTGAAGGCCAGATACTCGGCCCTCTCCGACGAAATTTCCGTTGCCGGCCGTACCGGGACCTCATCCGTACCATTATCGCGCTTCGGGATGCGTTTATACAAGCAGACCAAATTAGATCATGTCTAACGTTTATAACAGTGAAAAGATTGAGACGCAGTTTTGATCTGGATCAAAATGCAAAACATACCTCCTGGCTACGGTTCCACCGCGAGTACATTTCCCTTTTAGAACCAGGGGTTGGGGCATGAACGGGTATCACGGGATGGTGGTTCGGGCGTTGCTGGCCTCTGCTGCGGTGGCCGCGACGGCGGTTTGCGTGCCGGCCATGGCGGCGGATATGGGAGCCAAGCCGGTCTACAAGGCGCCGGCAGTCGACTCCTTCAGCCCCTGGCAGATTCGTGTACGGGCGCTGGGCGTCGTCACGCGCGATTCCGGTCATGTGGATCAGGTTCCGGGCTCCGGCCTCGCCACTTCGGACGCCGTCGTGCCCGAACTCGACATCACCTATTACTTCACGCCCAATATTGCCGCCGAAGTCATCCTCGGCGTTACCCGGCATCACGTGACCGGGACGGGCGTCGCGGCTACCGACGGTCTCGATGTCGGCAAGGCATGGCTGCTGCCGCCGACCCTGACCCTGCAGTACCACTTCACCAATTTCGGCGCCTTCAAGCCCTATATCGGTGCCGGCGTGAACTACACTTGGTTCTTCAGCCAGTCGGCCGGGAACGTTCCCAACGGGGCCGGCAATTTCATCACCGACAGCCATCTACACGACACCGCCGCGCCGGTGGCGCAGATCGGCTTCGACTACATGCTCGACAGGCACTGGGGCGTGAACCTGGACGTCAAGAAGCTGTGGCTGCGCCCGAGCTGGGACGGCACTCTCAACGGCGCCGTTCCGGTCACCGGCAAGGTCAATCTCGATCCGTGGCTGATCGCCGGCGGCGTCACCTACCGGTTCTGACCATGTGGGATCCGTCCGGACTGGCTTGGGGACGAGGCGTCGCGGACCGCAGCCCATCGCGTGGCTGTGGTTTCGTTGCGCAACGCCGCCGCCCGACAATCCGGACGGAATTTGATTCAGATCAGGATCGTGGCCCGAACCGGACCCGACAATCGTTACGCCGTCGGGCGTGGATTCGCGCCGATGCGGGCCGCCCGGCGCGCACGATCACGAACGACCGTGTGCCAATTCTCGCACACGGTTACCGGGACGGAATTCGGGTGATGAAGGCGATCCTGTCGTCGCTCGCCGATTTCATCAGCGCCGGTCTGTGGCCGCGCCCGCCGCTCGCCGAGGCGAACCCCGTCGCGCTTGCCGTCAAGCGCGTGGTCGTCATGTCGATGAAGGTCTTCTGGTTCTCCGGCGATGCCCGTCCGGTGGTCGACGATACGGTCATGGACCGCGTCCTCGGTCCGTCCCGCACGGCGCAAGCCGTCGATGCCATTTCCCCTCCGACCCTGTCGAAGGCACCCGAGTTCCCGAGGACGGCGCGGACAGCCGGCGGCTGATCGGCCGCGGACGACCGTGCCGCGGAATGAAAGGACGATTCGATGTTGGATTTCGATCCCGTGGCCCTGGCGAGACTGCAGTTCGCCATGACGGCGTTCTATCACTTCCTGTTCGTGCCGCTCACGCTCGGCCTGTCCTTCCTGCTCGCCATCATGGAGAGCGTCTATGTGATGACCGGCCGCGAGATCTGGCGCGACATGACCCAGTTCTGGGGCAAGCTGTTCGGCATCAATTTCGCCATGGGGGTCGCGACCGGCATCACCATGGAGTTCCAGTTCGGCACCAACTGGGCCTACTACTCGCACTATGTGGGCGACATCTTCGGGGCGCCGCTCGCCATCGAGGGCCTGATGGCGTTCTTCCTCGAATCGACCTTCGTGGGCCTGTTCTTCTTCGGCTGGAACCGGATGTCGAAGCTCGGCCATCTGAGCGTCACCTGGCTGGTCGCCATCGGCTCCAACCTGTCGGCCCTGTGGATCCTGATCGCCAACGGGTGGATGCAGAATCCGATCGGCGCCGTCTTCAATCCCGACACCATGCGGATGGAGCTCACTTCGTTCTGGGAACTCCTGTTCAATCCGGTCGCGCAGGCCAAGTTCGTGCACACGGTCGGCGCCGGTTACGTCACCGGGACGATCTTCGTCCTCTCCATCTCGGCTTTCTACCTCCTCTCCGGCCGCTACAAGGCGTTCGCGACCCGATCCATTATCGTCGCGTCGGCGTTCGGCCTTGCATCTTCCATCTGCGTCGTCGTGCTCGGCGACGAGAGTGGTTACACGGTCTCCGAAAACCAGAAGATGAAGCTTGCCGCCATGGAGGCGATGTGGAAGACCGAGCCGGCGCCGGCAGGGTTGACCGTCATCGGCATTCCCGATCAGGACAAGCGTGAGGTCCACTACGAGGTCAAGATCCCGTGGCTGCTCGGGCTGATCTCGACGCGCTCCTTCTCCGGCAAGCTCGATGGCATCGACGACCTCGTCATCCGCGCCGAGATGCGCATCAAGAATGGGCTGCTCGCCTACGACGCGCTGGAAAAGCTCAAGAAGAACCGCGGCGATATGGCGGCCCGCAAGGAGCTCGAGCTCCGCGGCGGCGATCTCGGCCATGCGCTCCTGCTCAAGCGCTATGTGGACGATCCGCGCACCGCCGATGCGGCGACCATCAAGAAGGCGGCGAACGACACGGTGCCGAACGTCGCGCCGCTGTTCTGGACCTTCCGGATCATGGTCGGTCTCGGCTTCTTCTTCATCGCCCTCACCGGCACCGTGTTCTGGTACGCGTCCCGTCGCGACTTCTCGAGGACCTGGCTCCTCAAGCTCATGCTGGTGTCGATGCCGCTGCCGTGGATCGCCGTCGAGATGGGCTGGTACGTGGCCGAATACGGCCGCCAGCCGTGGGCGATCGACGGCATTCTGCCGACCTTCCTGGGCGTGTCGTCGCTTTCCGCCGGCCAGGTGGTATTCACGTTGACGGGCTTCGTCGCCTTCTATTCGGCGATGCTCGTCGTCGAAGTCATACTGATGCGCAAATACATCCTCATGGGTCCGGCCGTCGCGCTCGGCCTCGTGGGCGCATCCGCAAAACCCGCCGCCGTTCCGGCCGAGTGAGGTGAACCATGTCCATTCCGGTCGACTATGAAATCCTGCGCCTGATCTGGTGGCTGTTTCTCGGCGTGTTGCTGATCGGCTTCGCCATCATGGACGGCTTCGACCTCGGCGTCGCCGCGCTCCTGCCCTATGTGGCGCGAAACGACATCGAGCGCCGCGTCGCCATCAACACCATCGGTCCGGTATGGGACGGCAACCAGGTCTGGCTGATCACCGGCGGCGGCGCCATCTTCGCCGCCTGGCCGCTCATCTACGCCGCCTCGTTCTCGGGCTTCTACATCGCCATGTTCCTGGTGCTGGTGACCCTGATCCTGCGCCCGGTCGGGTTCGAGTTCCGCAACAAGGTCGCCGATCCGCGCTGGCGCGGCTTCTGGGACTATACGCTGACGGCGGGCGGCATCGTTCCGTCCCTCGTGTTCGGGGTCGCGGTCGGCAATCTGTTCCTGGGCGTGCCGTTCCGCATCGACGACAATCTGCGCATCGTCTACGAGGGCTCGGGCCTGTTCGAACTCCTCAATCCGTTCGGCCTGCTGTGCGGCCTCGTGTCTGCCGCCATGCTGACCACCCACGGCGCCATCTACCTGACCGTCAAGGCGTCGGGTCCCGTCAAGGAGCGCGCGGTCGCCTATGCGCGCCTCGGCGCGCTCGTCACCGTGGCGCTGTTCTGCCTCGCCGGTGTCTGGGTCGCGTTCGTTCTCGATGGCTATGCCATCACGGTTGCGGCCGCGACCGATGGTCCGTCCAATCCGCTGCTCAAGACGGTCGTGCGTGCTCCCGGCCAGTGGATCGCCAACTACAAGGCCTATCCCTGGATGATGCTCGCGCCTGTGCTCGGCATCGCGGGTCCGCTCGCCGCGCTCGCCTTCGTGAAGGCGGGCAAGGCCGGCCTGTCCTTCGTGATGAGCGCCGTCGGCATCTTCGGCATCATCGCGACGGCGGGCGTGAGCCTGTTCCCGTTCCTGATGCCGTCGAGCCTCATGCCCAATGCCAGCCTGACGGTGTGGGACGCCTCGTCGAGCCGGCTCACTCTGTTCGTGATGCTGATCTGCACGCTGATCTTCCTGCCCATCGTGCTCGCCTACACGTCGTTCGTCTTCCGCGTGCTGCGCGGCGCCGTGACGGCGCGGCAGATCGAAACCAAGTCCGGCAACTTCTATTGAGGGTCACGCCATGTGGTACTTCACCTGGGTTCTCGGCGTGGGCTTCGCCTGCGGCTGCGGCATCCTGAACGCGCTCTGGCACGAACAGTATCTGCCGGACGAGACGATCGAGCAGTAGACCGTCGTCTAGGGAGACAAACGCCTCCTTCGTCATGCCCGGCCTTGTGCCGGGCATCCACGCCTTGCTTGCCGCAACGAATACGTGGATGGCCGGGACAAGCCCGGCCCTGACGGTGCAGGGGGAGATTCCGCTCCGTCTACCGCGTCACGACCACGGTCGTCCCCACGCCGACGCGTTCGTAGAGATCCATGATGTCGGCGTTGTACATGCGGATGCAGCCGTAGGACACGAAGCCGCCGATGGAGGACGGCACGTTGGTGCCGTGGATGGCGTATTCGCCGCCGGCGAGCGTCATTGCCGCAGCCCCCATGGGATTGCGCGGGCTGCCGCCCGGGATGACTTCGGGCAGCGAGGGCTTGTCGCGCCTGATTTCCGCCGGCGGCGACCAGGCCGGCCGGATGTATTTGCCGTCGATTTGTGTGGTGCCCGCCCAGGATTTGCCGGCCCGGCCGACACCGACCGGATAGCGCAGCGCCCGGCCGTCGCCGAGCACGAGATAGAGCCGGCGTTCGGAGGTCTTCACCACGATGGTGCCGGCCGAATAGCCGCCCTGGAAGGCGATTGCTTCGCGCGCCGCCGTCGGTGCCGCCGGCATGATGAGATACACGGCCGCGACGGCCGCCGGTATGAGACGGATGCTGCGCATTGCCCTCGTGCCCCCGTGCCGCGTTTCATATGCCGCGTTTCGCGCGCGTTCTTCGCGTCCATGAGCATACGCGGAGGCGGGTGGGCGCTCATCCCAAAGCTGCAAAGATCGTAAATGGACACCACCGTGTCACGGCGGCGCAACACCTGGGGGCGATCCGTGCGGACGGCAACCGGCGGCCGGCGGTGTGGGCGCTCGTTAGGATAGTATTAGGCCATGTGGCACGGCCGGCGCGCGTTAGTACCGCGTTGAGGTTAGCCGCATCGACGCCAGGGTGGCGTGGTGGCGGTCAGGTGCTCTTTACTTTCGTCGCCCCATTCTGCCGTCGAAGCCGGACGGACGGTTGTTGCGGAGTGTGGCGTGATGGGGCGTGCGGGGACCAAGGGGATCAAACTGGTTTCGGTCACGGACGCTGTTGTGACCGTACCTGCTCAGGAGCCGGAGCAGCGCGTCCGCCGCCGCAAGGAGGCGCCGCTCGCGATCCTGGC
This sequence comes from Astrobacterium formosum, assembly GCA_030848545.1. Classification (GTDB taxonomy): domain Bacteria; phylum Pseudomonadota; class Alphaproteobacteria; order Rhizobiales; family Xanthobacteraceae; genus Astrobacterium; species Astrobacterium formosum. The sequence goes on along the minus strand of JAVDCA010000017.1, from coordinate 109,174 downwards.
GCGCCTCGCGCCGCATGTCGCCGAAGCCTTCGCGGGCCATACGGGCCGTCTCGACCACTTCGATCGCCGTTTCGGCGATGCGGCCAACGCCAACTTCGTGCGCGGCCTCGACAAGGCCGCGGCCAGCGACTTCGGCACGTTCCTGCGCCAAGTCCACGATCTCTATCGCGACCGCAAGCGTTTCGTCGACGCCGGTCTGGTGCTGGGCCGGCTGCCGGCAGCGGACGCCGGCCGCATCTACGCGACGCTCGCCGACGCGGTCGTCACCGCGGTGCTGCGCGCCTGCGAGCAGGATTTCGCCGCTCACTACGGGCGCGTACCGGGTGGCCGCCACGCCATGGTGGCGCTCGGCAGGTATGGCAGCCGCGACGCGACCGCCACATCCGATCTCGATCTCCTGTTCGTCTACGAAGTCGACGATCCGGCGTCGGTGTGCGATGGCGGGCTGCGGCTCACGGCGGCACAGTACTACGCTCATCTGGCGCAACGCGTGTTTGCGGCGCTGGCCTGCGATTTCGGCCACGGTCCGATGTTCGACGTCGACGTCGACCTGCGCCCGTGGGGTTCGAAGGGGCCGCTCGCGACGCGGCTCGCCGATCTCACCGGCTATTTCGCCACCGAGGCGTTGGCCTTCGAGGCGATGGCACTGACCCGCGCCCGGGTGGTGGCGGGCGATCCCGGTTTCGTCGCCGAGGTCGAGGCGGCGCTGCGACAGGCGGTGGTCGCCACGACGGCGCTCCGCGACGTGCGCCCGGATGTCGCCTTCACGCGCGAACTGATGCAGGAGGATGGCGCCTGCCGCCGGGTGTGGGACCTCAAGGAGGTGGCGGGCGGACTGATGGACATCGACTTCATCGTCCAGGGCCTGATCCTCGCCAACACGTCCGCATTCGCCCGCAAGCCCATCAACGATTGCGCACGCGCCATCTCGGTACTGCGGCGCGCCAAGGCCCTTTCGGCCGCCGATGCGCGGCTGATCGCCGAGGCGCTGCGGCTTTACGGGGCGGTGACGCAGATCCAGAAAGTCTCGGCGCAGACCGAGCCGCGCCAGATGGCGCAAGAACTCGCCGCGACGCTGGTAACCGCCACCGGGGCCGACGATCTCAAGGGCCTGGAGCGGGAATTGCGGCGGCTGCAGCGCGAGGTCGCGCACGTGTTCGCGACCGTCTACGGCCGCCCCCGCCGCCGCGACTGGATTCACCGCGCCGCGTGAGTCCACATCCTAGCCACATCCACCGCGCAATCCCTCCTCCGCGCTATTGCGCGGGGGAGGGTGGCGCCGAAGGCGCCGGGTGGGGGCTCTTGGCCTCACCTCTTGCACCGGCAGTTTTGGTTTGCGCCGCGTGACCCCACCCCCGCCCTTCGGGCGGACCCTCCCCTTTCAGGGGAGGGATGTTCAAGCTCCTACTCCGCCGCCGCCGTCGCGCCCTTCTTGTTCTGGCGGTTGAACACGAGGTCGTCGACCACGGTCGGGTCGGCCAGCGTCGAGGTGTCGCCGAGATTGCCGGATTCGTCCTCGGCGATCTTGCGCAGGATGCGCCGCATGATCTTGCCGGAGCGGGTCTTGGGCAGGCCGGGGGCGAACTGGATGAGGTCGGGCGAGGCGATCGGGCCGATCTCCTTCCTGACCCACGCCACCAGTTCCTTGCGCAGCTCTTCGGACGGTTCCTGGCCGGACATCAGCGTCACATAGGCGTAGATGCCCTGGCCCTTGATGTCGTGTGGGTAGCCGACCACGGCGGCCTCCGACACTTTTGGGTGCGCGACCAGGGCCGATTCGACTTCCGCCGTTCCCAGGCGATGGCCGGCGACGTTGATGACGTCGTCGACGCGGCCGGTGATCCAGTAGTAGCCGTCGGCGTCGCGGCGGCAGCCGTCGCCGGTGAAGTATTTTCCGATATAGGTCGAGAAGTAGGTCTGTACGAAGCGCTCGTGGTCGCCATAGACGGTGCGCATCTGGCCGGGCCAGGAATCTGCGATGCACAAATTGCCCTCGCAGGCGCCCGTAAGCTCGTTGCCCATGCCGTCGACGATCACCGGCACGACGCCGAAGAACGGTCGCGTCGCCGAGCCGGCCTTGAGCTTTGTGGCGCCCGGCAGCGGCGTGATGAGGATGCCGCCGGTCTCGGTCTGCCACCAGGTGTCGACGATCGGGCAGCGGCCGTCGCCGACGACGCGGTGGTACCACTCCCAGGCTTCCGGATTGATGGGCTCGCCTACCGAGCCGAGAAGCCGCAGGGAGGCCCGCGAGGTCTTCGTGACCGGCGCGTCGCCGGCCTGCATGAGGGCGCGGATCGCCGTCGGCGCCGTGTAGAAGGTGTTGACCTTGTGCTTGTCGATCACCTCCCAGAAGCGGGAGTTCGACGGATAGTTGGGCACGCCCTCGAACATCAGCGTGGTGGCGCCGTTACTGAGCGGTCCGTAGAGGATGTAGCTATGGCCGGTCACCCAGCCGACATCGGCGGTGCACCAGTAGATGTCGCCGTCGTGATAGTCGAAAACGTATTGGTGGGTGATCGAGGTGTAGACCAGGTAGCCGCCCGAAGTGTGCAGGACCCCCTTGGGCTTGCCGGTCGAGCCCGACGTGTAGAGGATGAACAGCGGATCCTCGGCGCCGACCTCTTCGCACGGGCAATCGGTCGAGACGCCCTTGGCGGCTTCGTCGTAGTAGACGTCGCGGCCGGCCGTCATGGCGACGGCGGCGCCGGTGTGGCGCACCACGATCATCGCGGTGACGTGGCCGGAGCGCTCGGCGGCGGCGTCGGCATTGACTTTCAAGGGGATCTTGCGGCCGCCGCGGATGCCCTCGTCGGCGGTGATGAGGACGTGCGAGCGGGCGTCCTCGATGCGGCCGGCGAGTGAATCGGGCGAGAAGCCGCCGAACACCACCGAATGGATGGCGCCGATGCGTGCGCAGGCGAGCATGGCGTAGGCGGCCTCGGGGATCATCGGCAGGTAGATGGTGACCCGGTCGCCCTTCTTGACGCCCTTGGCCTTGAGGACGTTGGCGAAGCGGCACACCTCGGCGTGGAGCTGTCGGTAAGTGATCTTCTGGTCCTTGGCCGGGTCGTCGCCCTCCCAGATGATCGCCACTTGGTCGCCGCGCTTGTCGAGATGGCGGTCGACGCAGTTGTAGGCGACGTTGAGGGTGCCGTCCTCGAACCATTTGATCGATACGTTGTGGGGATCGTAGGAAGTGTGCTTCACGCGCGTGAACGGCTTGATCCAGTCGATCCGGCCCCCGTGCTGGCGCCAGAAGCCGTCCGGGTCCTTGATGGAGGCCGCATACATTTCCTGGTACTTGGCGTCGTCCACATAGGCGCGCGCCTGCCAGTCGGCCGGGACCTCGTGAATGTGATCCGTCATCTCGCTTCCTCCACGCGCGGCGCCTTCGGTGGGGCGCTCTCAAACCGCGATAACCGGGGGTGTTTCCTCAGCAGCCATTATGCTTCGGCGGCGGGAGACCCCACAAGGCGTCGATTGTCACACTTTAGGGGGAGGAGCGGGGCCGCCTGGCGCCAGCCGTTCGGGCGCTTTCCGCGAAGGCCGGACGCCTAGCCGAACCAGCCCAGGACGCCACCCATCACCAGCAAGGCCAGGAGCCAGTGGCCGGTGTCGATGATGGTGAGCATGATCTTTCGGTCGGCGAACATGTTCGCGACCGCGTTGGTGGTCGCCACCAAGCCGAGCCATGCCAGGGCGCCCGTGAGGGCGCCGCCGCGCGGGCCGGTGATGTCCATCTCCCTCATCAGGACGGCCAGGACGAACGCCATCACGAGTTCGGCGACGAAGACCAGGAGGAACGGAAACCAGGCCGCGAGCGTGCCGGCTCTGGCGGCCCGTTCCCGGCGCAGATGGTCCGTATTGGTGCCCAGTGCCCTTGCCCATGGCTCCGCCAGGACGGTGTAGTAGCCGGTCCCTGCAAGCCAGGCCGCGACGGCGGCAGCGAGAACGGCCCAAAAATTGACGGCGGACAACGACATGGTGACCTCTCGGGACGCGTCACACACCTGCGGGGGTCGAAAACATCGGTGCAATGGGTCAAGCGAGCAATTCGTGGGCCGGTTCGGGCCTGTGCCGCCTGTTCTGGGCTACGTGGTGGGCTTCCCATCCGATCACGTTATTTGTGTGAAAAATCGCAACCCTGTCATTCCTTTATCCCGCCCATTTTGCAGACGGTCTTCCATTCCGCGGCCGTCACCGGCTGAACCGACAGCCGCGACAGCTTCATGAGCGCCATGCCGTCCAGCTTCGGCTCCGCCTTGACGGCGGCGAGGCCGACCGGCTTCGGCATCGGGGCGAGAGCCTTGACGTCGACGACCACCCACGGTTCGCCGGGCTTGGCCTCCGGGTCCGGATAGGCCTCGCGGACGACCTCGGCGACGCCGACGATCTCCTTGCCGACATTGGAGTGGTAGAAGAAACAGCGGTCGCCCTTCTTCATCGCCATGAGGTTGAGCTTGGCGGCGTGGTTGCGCACCCCGGTCCAGGCGGTGCCCTTCGGGCCGGCCTCGACCTGGTCGTCCCACGACCACACGTCCGGCTCGGACTTGATCAGCCAATAGGCCATGGATGTGCTTCCTTCCAGTCGCGTCACGGTGCAGTTTGTAGTGCATTGCGAGCCCTGGACGCCAGTTTCATCCCGCCTGGGCCTGCCAAAGGCCGGTGCCTGACTCGCGATGACGGCCGGGGGGCGGTCGCGGCTCTTGCGCGCCCTTCCTGCGCGCCCTGGCCGCCGGCGTCCGCGCGTGCCATAAGGTCGCGCCGTTCCTGCCGCCGCCCGCCCCGGACCCCATGCCTCTCCTCGATCGGCTCGCCGCGCTCCTCCTCGTCACCGTGTGGGGCTTGAACTTCGTCGCCATCCGGCTCGGCGTCGACGACGTGCCGCCGCTCCTCCTCGGCGCGTTGCGTTTCCTGTTTGTGGCCTTTCCAGCAGTCCTGTTGGTGCCGCGTCCGCAGGTGCCACTGCGGCTGGTCGCGGCTTACGCCCTCACGATCGGTTTCGGCCAGTTCGCCTTCCTGTTTTCCGCCATCCATGCCGGCATGCCGGCCGGGCTCGCTTCGCTGGTCCTGCAGGCGCAGGCCTTCATGACGCTCGCTTTGTCGGCGGTCGTGTTCGGCGAGCGCATGCAGGCACACAATTTCGCCGGCATCCTGATCGCGCTTGCAGGCCTCGTCGGCCTCGTCGTCGCCAGCACCGGCGGCCAGGCCGCGACCCTGCCGGGGTTCGCCCTGACGCTCTGTGCCGCCCTGTGCTGGGCCACCGGCAATGTGGTCAACAAGGCGATCGGGCCGACCCGCGCGCTGAGCCTGATCGCCTGGAGTGCGATCGTCCCCGTCGTGCCGTTTCTCCTCGCCTCGCTGGTCCTCGAGGGTGGGCCACGCATCGCCTCGAGCCTCGCCCATCCGACGCTGAAACTCGCCGGCGTCGTCGCCTTCCTGTCGCTCGGCGCCAGCCTCGTGGGCTACAGCCTGTGGGCATGGCTGATCGCCCGCCATTCCATCTGGAAAGTGGCGCCCTTGCCCTTGATGGTGCCGATCGTCGGCATGGGCTCGGCCTGGCTCCTCCTCGGCGAGAAACTGACGCTCCCGCAGGTTCTCGCCAGCGGCGCTGTGCTCGTCGGCCTGGTGGTGAACAGCTTTGGGCCGGACGTGCTGCGACTGGTGCGAAGGATGCGATGAACGGCGGCACTCCGCCGGTGTCCTGCGCCCGTTCGCGCCGCTATCTTGATCATCACGCGCCCTTGTATCGCCCGTCGGCGCGAGCGCATGCTACAGTAGGGGTCTGGGGAATGGCCCGCCCTGGGGAGGCGCGGGCCGCGAAGCGGACAGGGGGCAGGAAATGCCATGCGCCGCAATGACCAGGCGCCGCGCGCTCGTGCTCGGCGGCGCCGCATTGGCCTGCCCGGCGGTGGCGCGCGCTCAGGCCGTGCGCCTGCGGATCGGGCATGGCCTGCCGACCAGCCATCCGGTGCATACGGCCATGCAGGGATTCGCCGACGAGCTCGCCGCCCGTTCGGGCGGCGCCCTCACATGCACCATCTTTCCCGACGGCGTCATCGGCCAGGAAATCGATCTCCTGGCGCAGGCGCAGGCCGGCAAGCTGGACTTCGTCAAGGCGTCCGCGAGCGTGATGGAGCGCATCGAGCCCACCTATCGGGTGTTCAACCTGCCCTTTGTATTCCGCGACCGCGCCCATTGGCGCACCGTGGTGGAAAACGAGGTGGGCGATGCCATCCTCGCCACGACGGCGGGCAAGGGCCTCGTCGGCCTCACCTATTACGAGGCCGGGTCGCGCAGCTTCTACGCCGGCCGGCCCATCGATCATCCGGACCATCTCAAGGGTTTGAAGATCCGCATCCAGCCTTCGCCCACCATGCACCGTCTCATGCAGGTGTTCGGCGCCGAGGGCGTCGCGCTCGCCTGGGAGCACGTCTACAACGCGCTGCGGGCCGGCATCGTCGACGGTGCCGAGAACTCCATCGGGGCACTCGTGGTCGGCCGTCACGGTGAAGTTGTGAAGTACTATTCGTTCGACGAGCACACCATGGTGCCGGACGTATTCCTCTGCGCAGCGGCCCGCTGGGCGAGCTTCACGCCGGCCGAACAGCAGATCGTGAAGGCGGCGGCGCGCGCCTCGTACCGGCGCATGAACGAGCTGTGGGAGACGTTCGAAGTCGACGCGCGGGCGAAATGCGTCGCCATGGGGGTGACCTTCACGCATCCGGACAAGGCGCCATTCGTCTCCCGCGCCGCCGTACTCAGAAATGAGTTCGCCGACGACGCCGGGGCCAAGGCGCTGATCGGCCGCATCGTCCAGTCGTGATGTGGTTGGATGGGGATCAGGCGATCGCGTCGAACGCCGGCAGTGCGGCGCCATTCTGTGTCGGGGCGAGCGTGATCGCCATGCCGGCTTCGGGATCGAAAATGCACCAGCCGCCGCGGTGGCGGTTCTTGACCTGATAGAGCGCGACATCGGCGCTGCGCATCAGTTGCGGGCCGGTCGGCAGGCTGACGGGATCGCTGATCGCGACGCCGATCCGAATGGCATTGTTCTCGAGCGCGATGGCGGGTTCGAGCACCTCGATCAGGCGGCGCGCCAGCGTTTCGCAGTCGGTCACCACCGCGATGTCGGTCTGAACGACCGCGAATTCGTCGCCGCCGAGACGTGCTAGCGTGTCGCCGGCGCGGATCGCCGCTTTGAGCCGGTCCGCCGCCACCCGCAGGAGATCGTCGCCGACCGCGTGACCGAGCGTGTCGTTGACCTCCTTGAAATGATCGAGGTCGAGGTAGAGGACGGCGACGCGCTTGCCCTCCTGGCGGGAGAGTCCCAGCGCCTGCTCCAGCCGTTCGATCAGATAGGCGCGGTTGGGCAGGCCGGTCAGCGTGTCGTGATGGGCGAGTTGGCGCAGTTCGGCATTGAGCTCTTCCATCTCCTCGCACATCAACAGGGCGGCGCGATCGGTGCGGTGGCGCCACTGATCGGCCTCCACATAGGCGGCGTCCACCATCGCGAGCAGGGCCGACAGGTCGACGGCGCCGTCGTCGCCGGTCGCCTTGGCGAGCTGGTGGGCGAGCAAGGGATGCCGGCGCGTCATGCCGCGACCTCGGCGAGGCCGGTGATCGTCATGGTCTGATTGTGCAGTTCGGCATGCTCCGGCGCCGCCGTGGGGGCGATCTCGCCGTACGAATAGAAGCCGACGCAATGGACGTCGGCGGGAATCTCCTGGGCGGCGGCATCGACCTCCTCGATGGTGCGTTGGCCCATCAGCAGCATGCGGCCGGTGCAGCTCACGATGATGGCGAGGCGGTCGCCGTCGACGGCGGCGGGCAGGCCGTCACGTGCCTCGCGCGCCGCGGCGGCGGCGGCGAGCGAGAGCCGGTCGAGGCTGCCGCGCATCAGGCGCGCCATCCAGCCCTCCGGCACGTTGCCGGCCAGCGTCATGGCGGCGGCCGACTGGTCGAGGCCGAGCGCGGCGCGCACGAAGCTGCGTTCGGGCCGGTCGGGATGCGACAACAGCAGCGGAAACAGTACGCCTGCCGGCACGCCGTCGACGACCTCATCGCCGAGATAGCGCTCGTACAGTTCGAAGGCGGGCTTGCCGTCGAGCTCGTAGAGTACGTTGCCATCGGAGCGGGTGATGCGCCGGCGCGGCCCGAACGCGTCCCAGCCGCAGCCGCGTCCGTACGAGATCCGGACGCTTGAGCCGTAGAAGCCGATCGCGGCGGCGACGTTGCTTTTCGGGCCGGCGTCGGCGCCGACCAGCGCCTGGGTGTATTCGCCGGCGTCGCCGGTCATGCCGCCGGAGATCGGGCAGGCATCGCCGAGGACGTTCTTCAGCCCCGCCGTCAGCAGGCTGCCGTTGACGCTCATGCCATCGGCGAGCACGAACACGGCGGCAAGGTCGGGCGCGACGAGGGAGCGGGCGAGCGCTTCGCCGCCGGCGTGGGACGAGGACTTCGTCGCGACTTGCGCGGTCGCGACGCGCACGCCTGTGCGCGTAAAGCGCAGCGCCACCGCGACGGCGTCGTGATGGCCGAGCTCACGGCCCAGGATGGTCGCCCCGGTGCTGCCGCCGACCACATGGGCGCCCGGATAGGTCGAGCGCAATGCTTCGAAGACCTCGCCGTCGCGCAATATGTCGCGGTCGCCAAAATACAGCACCAGATCGGCCTTTTCGCCGACCCCACCGGTCTCGCCCCTCCAACCCGTATGCGCAGACCAATGCGATGCCTCGATCAGCATGCGGTGCTTCCGTGTCTTTGAAGAGGTGCCAGCCAACCTAGGCCCGAGCTGCTTAATGTGTCGTGAAATCGCCTGGTTAAACGCCGGCAGTGGTTGCGTGTCGGCACGAAGGTCGATTGCCGGGGACAGGGCGCCGGCCGAGCGCCGTTACGGCCCGCCCGCCGTCACGCCGGCGGCGTTCAGGTCGCCCAGGATGCGCTCGACGATGGCCGGGTCCGGTATCGTGCGGCCGAGGATCGCGCGCAGGTCGCTGCGCCAGGCCGGCATCAGGGCGCAAAGGGATGCGAAGGCCTGCCGGGCTGCTTCCTTGTCGCCATCATGGGCGGCGACGAGCGCCTTGACGAGGAAAACAAACGGGTAGGACGGGCAGGTGAGCTCCTGGACGCGGCGGCGGGCTGCGCCCATGTCGCCGCGCAGGTAGTGGCCCAGGAAGGCGTAAAGGCCGTGGGTGCACGGGGGCGCCTGAAAGGCGTACGCCACCTCTTCCAGGATCGCCATGCCTTCGTCGACCCGCCCGAGGGTGACGAGACGTCCGCCGTATTCGGACCGAATCAGGAGGTCGTCCGGATTGAGTGCTCGCGCCTGGGCCATGGCGGCTTCGGCGGCGTCGAAGTCGCGCATGTTGAAACGGGTGATGAACAGGGCGAAGTGGGCCTGCGCGCTGACCGGATTGGTGTGGACGGCGCGCCGGGCGGCGGCGAGCGCCGCGTCGAGCAGCCCCGGCTGATCGGAGACGCCATGCTGATGGTAGCGGTTGAGGATCGAAGCCAGATAGGCATAGGCGAGGGTGTGGGCCGGGTCGCTCTCGATCACCTGTTCGAGGCAGGTGCGGGCGGCCGCATAGGCGATCTCGTCGGCGTCGCGCAAGGCGTCCATGGCCTGCAGCACGCAGCGATAGCGCCAGTCGCCGCCGCCGCCGTGCAAGTGATGGGCGCGCTCGCGGCTGGTGATGACGCCGTACGGCTGCAGCAGCGTCGTCGCCAGCCGGTGCACGATCCGTTTCTGCTGAACGTCGTTGTCACCGGGCTCGACATCGAAGGCCTGCGTCCATGCGACCGTGCCGGCGGATTGGTCCGCCAACTGGAACCGAACGCGGACGCTGTCGGCTTGCCGGGTCACGGCCGCCGACAGTTCATAGGTGCGCTCGCCGGCCGCCGGCCGCGGCGACTCGACCGGCTCGTGACCCGTGGCATGGACCACGTTGGCGGTCTCGAACTGGGAGAAGACGGCCGCCAGGCGGCGCCGCAGCCCGAGCATGACCGATAGGTCGATGCCGGCGGCAGAATCGTCGAACTGCGCGACGACGATGGTCGGCAGGCCGTCGAGGGTGGGTGTCATGACGGCGGCCGTGGCCACCCGCGGGCCCGACTCCGTTCCCAGGAGGCAGACCATTGCCGGGGCTGCCAGGCCGGCGATGGCCAGCACCAGCACACCGATGAAGACCTCAGACCGCCCGCGCCACCACCGCGCCGACGGCACCGCACCCTGGCGTGTGGTCCGTTGCCGTTCGAACACGACGGCATAGCTGCCGACCGGTAGCATGATCCGCACCGGATCGTCCCGACCTTGCGCGGTGTAGTACGTGTTGAGGCTGCGGCGCAGCCGCCCCGCCTGCACGCGGACGCTGGCGTCGTGATCGGGATCGAAGCTGCCCGGACGGCCGAGCGCCGCGACCGCGATGGTGTATTCCTTGATCTGCTGATCGCCCGCGAGGGCGCGTTCGACCAGGTATTCGAGCAGGCGGCGCAACTGTGGGGAGCGCGCGAAGGCGGGGCCCGCGAACACCCGCCGCAGCGCCTCGTGCACCTCATCACCGCCGACCGCGGTCCGAGACTCCGAATCCATGCGCTTCCCCATCTCAGAGGTAGCCGAACGCGACGGGCTTGGCTTGACGAACATCAAAGCAGCGCGGCGATCAGAAACTCTGCTTACCGCGCCTCCGGAGCGCCTGTCGCGTCGCCGCCGCGACGATGATGCGCTCCCGATGCGATGTGACGATTCGATTCGCAGATCGCCCGATGCGTGGCTGCGGACGCGCGCGACACCTGCGTCCGCGCAGTTCGCCGGTAGGAAGGTGCTCCGGCCGGTAGGGTGATGCGGCGCGTATCGATCATGCGTCGCCGTTACGACCACGCGGTAACGGCCCGTCACCGCCGGCGACGTTGGGTCAATCAAGGTTTCGTTAACCATGTCGGCCACAGGCTCGCACTTGAACCCCGCGAGCAACGGCGCAGCCGCGCTGTTACGCCGCGCTCTTCGAGCGAACGCCTCCGACGTCTGTGACGCCAGGACCGACGGCGCGCGCGAATCCGCGCGCGCTATGCCGACACCGTCGTCGATCCAACCGAAAGGTGCTCCATGAAGATTCTCGGTCTGTCCGCCCGCCTCAGGATCGGCACGCGGATCGCCGGCGGCTTCGCCGTCACGCTCGTCCTGCTGGCCACTCTCGGCACCATGGGCGTCCTCTCCCTCGGAAGTTCCGAGACGGCGTTCGACGCCTATGCGCGCATCGGCGACAACACCGTCAAGCTCGTCGAGATCGATCGCGAGTTCGTCGGCTTGCGCCGCAACGTGTTCATCTTCGCGGCGACCAGCGACCAGCAGGCGTTGACGCGCGCCAGGACTGTCGCCGCCAATCTCAAGCAGCACGTCGCCGAGACCGCGGCGCGCATGCGCGTGGAGCGGCGCCGGATTGTCGAGTCGGTCGGAAGGCAACTCGACGAGTACATCGCCAATATCGACGTCGCGGCCCGCGATATCGTCGCCCGCGACCAGGCGCTGGCGGCCATGAGCGCCGCCGGCGATAAGGTGCGCGGCGATATCACCGAGATCATGAAGACCGCGACGGCCGACCGTGACCACGAAGCGGCGGCCATCGCCGGACGAGCGCAGGAGGCGCTGATGCGCGCCCGGCTCGACGCCTTGCGCTTTGCCGACAAGCCGGACCAGAAGCTCGTCGACAATTTCAAGGGTAAATTCCAGGACTTTCGTGCAACAACCTCCCTGTTGACCGAGCAGTTGCAGAATGCCAATCGCAAGCTGTTGGTCGCCGCCGCGGCGGAGCAGGCGGGCGATTATGCGCGCGCGTTCGAGAAGTTCACCGGCATGTCGTTTGCGGTCGACAAGCTGATCAGCGTCACCATGGCTGAGCAGGCGCAGAAGATCGGCGTCGGCCTCGCCGACCTGGTCAAATCGCAGCGCTCCGACCTGACCACGCTCCAGGCCGATACGGCTGCGGCCATGAGCAAGAGCAGCGCCACCATGATCGTCATCGCGTCCGCCGCGCTGGTGTTCGGCATCATGATCGCCTTCCTGATCGCGCGCGGCATCGTCAAGCCGGTCAACGGCCTCACGGGGGGCATGAAAGAGCTCGCCGGCGGCAATTTCGACGTTCTCCTGCCCGGGCTCGACCGCAAGGACGAGGTCGGCGAAATGGCGCAGGCGGTCGAGACCTTCAAGGTCAAGCTCGCCGAGAAGGCGCGCCGCGAAGCGGAGGAGAAGGCCGAAGCCGATCGCCGCGCCGCCGAGGCGAAGCGCGAGGCCGACCTGCGCGAGACAGAGCAGAAGAAGGCGGCTGAGGAACGGGCGGCGGCCGAACGCAAAGTAGCCATGCACAAACTCGCCGACGATTTCGAGAAGGCGGTCGGCAATATCGTCGACAACGTCTCGGCGGCGTCCACCGAACTGGAAGCCGCTGCCAATACGCTCACCAAGACGGCGGATACGACCCAGGAGCTCTCCACCGTCGTCGCCTCGGCGTCGGAAGAAGCGTCCTCCAACGTTCAATCGGTCGCTTCGGCGACGGAAGAGATGACCGGTTCGGTGGGTGAGATCAGCCGCCAGGTGCAGGAATCGAGCAATATCGCCAACCGGGCGGTGCAACAGGCGCAGAAGACCGACACGCGCATCAACGAACTGTCGGTCGCCGCAAGCCGCATCGGTGACGTCGTCAAGTTGATCACGGCCATCGCCGAGCAGACCAACCTCCTGGCCCTAAACGCCACCATCGAGGCGGCCCGCGCCGGCGAGGCCGGCAAGGGATTCGCGGTGGTGGCGAGCGAGGTCAAGGCGCTCGCCGCCCAGACCGCCAATGCGACGGGAGAAATCAGCGCCCAGATCGCCGGCATGCAGACGGCCACCAACGAGTCGGTCGGCGCCATCAAGGAGATCGGCGGCACCATCGGCCACATCTCGCAGATCGCCGCCACCATCGCGGCGGCGGTCGAGGAGCAGGGCGCCGCCACCGCAGAGATCGCCCGCAACGTCCAGGAGGCCGCCAAGGGCACCGCCCAGGTGGCGTCGAACATCACCAACGTCAACCGCGGCGCCGCCGAGACCGGCTCGGCGTCCTCGCAGGTGCTCTCCTCGGCGCAGTCGCTGGCGAGCGAGAGCAATCATCTCAAGGTCGAGGTGCGCAAGTTCCTCGAGACGGTGCGCGCCGCATAGGGAGCACGCGGCGCACATCGAGGCGACCCGCGCGGCGCCGGTTGCACCCGGCGCCGCGCGGAATATTTGCGGCCCGACGACGAGGGGTCTCGAGTCGTCATTGCGAGGAGCCGAAGGCGACGAAGCAATCCAGGGGCCATGCTGCAAAGAACGGGAGTGCTTCGCGGGACCTGTCGTCAGACCGGCCGGAGGCCGGCCCCGTTGGTTCGCAATGACGAAGAAGAGGAATGACGACTGAGTCGGTGGCTCACGCCACCTGTTCGGCGACCTTGATGCTCTCGGCGCGGATCTCCTCGACCAGGTGCGCCTTGAGGGCGGAGAATTCCGGCGACGTCTTCATGGTGTAGTGGCGCGGGTGCGGCAGGTCGACGGGCGTGACCGATTTGATGCGCCCCGGCCGCGCCGTCATCACGGCGACGCGGTTGCCCATGAAGATCGCCTCCTCGATGTCGTGGGTGACGAACAAGACCGTCTTCTTATGGATTTCCCACACCGACAGGAGCAGTTCCTGCATTAGCGCCCGCGTCTGGTTGTCGAGCGCGCCGAACGGCTCGTCGAGCAGGAGGATCTTGGGCTCGTTGGCGAGCGCGCGAGCGATGGCCGTACGCTGCTGCATGCCGCCCGACAGCATCTTCGGATAGTGGTGCGCGAACCCCTTCAGCCCGACCTGGCCGATCCATTCCTCGACGATGCTGCGGCGCTCGTTCGCCGGCATGCCCTTCTCGACCAGTCCGAAGGCGATGTTGTCGGCGACGGTGAGCCAGGGAAACAGCGTGTAGGACTGGAACACCATGCCGCGCTCGGCGCCCGGCCCGGTGACCGGCCGGCCGTCGAGCAGCACGCGCCCCGTGGTCGGCGTCTCCAGCCCGCCGACGATGCGCAGCAACGTTGATTTTCCGCAGCCCGACGGCCCCAGGATGGTGACGAAGTCGGCGTCGCCGACCAGGAGGTCGGTGGGTTCGAGCGCGCGCGTCGGCTCGCCGCCGGCGACGCCGGGAAATATTCGCGAGACCTGTTCGACGACGAGCTTGCTCATGCCAGGCTCCAGGGGAACATGACCCGGTTGATGGCCTTGAACAGGAAGTCGGAGACGAGCCCGATCATGCCGATGACGATGATGCCGAAGATCATCTGGCCGGTCGCCATCAGGGTCTGGCTCTCGATGATCATGTGGCCGATGCCCGACGATGAGCCGATCAGTTCGGCGACGATGACGTAGGTCCAGGCCCAGCCGAGCACGAGGCGCAGGATCTCGGCGATGCCGGGCGCGGCGGCCGGAATGAGCACGCGGCGCACGACGCCGCTCGGCTTGGCGCCCAGCGTGACCGCGGCCTCGACCAGGTCGCGCCGCGTGGCGCCGACCGTGACGGCGATCATCAGGATGATCTGGAACACGGAGCCGATGAAGATCACGAGCAGCTTCTGCACCTCGCCGACCCCGGCCCACAGGATCAGGAGCGGCACGAAGGCCGATGCCGGCAGGTAGCGCGCGAAGGAGACGAACGGCTCGAAGAAGGCCTCGACGGGCTTGTAGGCCCCCATGGCGATGCCGAGCGGCACCGCCACGATGGCGGCGAGGATGAATCCGCCGAGCACGCGCCAGATGGTGATGCCGATGTCGCCGAGGAAGCCGAAGCGGGTGATCAGCGTGAATCCGTCCATCAGCATGGTGACGGGATCGGCCAGGAAGGTCGGCGACACCAGGCCGCTGAAGGTCGCGGCCGCCCATGCCGCGAAGAACAGGACGAAAAACGAGATGCCGAGCAGGACGCGGCGTGGGCCGGGAATGGGAACGAGAGGTCGCATGAGGATCAACGCCCGGTGACGGACAGCTCGAGATTGCCGGCCGGACGGACGGCGGTGAGTTCCGGGCGGGTGGCGCTGGCCACCCGCCCGGCGGGACTGGCTACTGGATGAAGCGCAGGTCGATCAGCGCGTTGAGGTCCGGCACCTGCTTGATGACGCCGGTTTCCATCAGGAGTTCGGCGACCTCCTTGGAGAAGCCCGGATACTCGGACGCGAAGAACGTCTTGGCGGCGGCCTTGTCGGGCCAACGGATATAGGCGGCCGACTGGCCGAACTGCTCGCCGGTCTGCTTCACGTCGGCGCCCATGATCTCGTAGGCCTTCTTCTGGTCGGTCTTGATCATGTCGAGCGCTTCGTAATAGCTCTTCACCAAAGCCTTCACGGCAGCCTCGTTCTCGCCGATGAATTTCGGCGTGCAGCCGAAACCGTCCATGATCATCGGATAGTCGAGCGTGGTGGCGATGATTTTGCCGGCCTCGGGCTTGGCGCGCACGGCGGAGAGATACGGCTCGTAGGTGGAGGCGGCGTCGTTCTGGCCGGCCAGGAACGCCTGCGCGGCCGGACCCGGCTCCATGTTGACCACCGTCACGTCTTTCTTGATCGACAGTCCATTCTTCTTCAGGAACCAGGCGAGCAGGAAGTTGGGCGAGGTGCCGGGCGCCGATGCCGCAATGGTCTTGCCCTTGAGGTCCTTGATGGAGCCGATATTGCTGCGCACCACGAGGCCGTCGGCGCCGTAGGACTTGTCGATCTGGAACAGGATCTTGGTGGAGACGCCGGCGGCGTTCCACATGATCCAGGTCTCGATGGTGGTGCCGGCGCAATGGATGTCGCCGGACGCGATGGCGAGGTGACGGCTCGCCGGCGGAATCTTCTTGATGGTCACGTCGAGGCCGTTCTTGGCGAAAATGCCGGCCTCCTTGGCGAGCGTGATGGGGGCAAAGCCGGTCCAACCGGAAATCCCGATGCCGACTTTGGTCTGGGCGACGGCCGGACCGGCGAAGGCCGCGACGGCAGCCGCGGCGGTGACGGCGAGAAGCGTTCGCATCATGGACAAACCCTCGTGATTGACGGCGAAACAGTGCAAGGCGGGACTCGCCCGGGTGCCAGACGGACGAGCAAGTTCAATGCCATTGGGGGCAGCCTTCCGGCGCCGCACCCCCGGCGGGGCGCACCGGACGCGCGGACTTTATCAGGAGCGATTGCGTGACACCATGCATCTGTCGGGACTTGCGGCCTGGCGCATCCCCTGATGCGGCAATCCGGCACCGCGCAAGCGCCCGGCCGGCTCCTCGCCATGCCGGATGGGTACAGATGAGTTCGGGGGCGGCCGTGTACGCGGCGGTCGCGGCGAGACGGCAGTGGAAAGCCCCGCAATTCCCTTGCGTCGCGTTGACCGCCGACCCAGGGTCCGGCGCGTTTCACGTCCGTTGAAATTTTTGGAGTCGAGTGATGCAGGAGCCGACGTTCGCCGACATGTCGCCCGAGGATCTTCTCGCCTGGATCGAGAACGCCGAGAAGGCGCTGGACCAGAAGATCGCCGCCGCCAAGGCGGACATCGAGGAGCGCCAGCAGCGGCTTGCCCGCCTGTTGGCACGGCGCGACGGCGTCGAGGCCAAGGCGAAGGCGAAGCCCGCCGCCGGCCCCGGCAAGCCGCGCGGCCGTCCGCCGGCGGCGCAGGCCGCAAAGCCCGAGGCGAAGGCTCAGGAAGAGAAGCCGGAAGCCATCGCCGCGGAGTAGGGTCTTTCTGTCCCTCCTCCGCGCGCTTGCGCGGGGAGGGACGTTCGCGCCGTGCGCCCTTACTCCAGGAACTGGCCGCCGTTGATGCCGAGATACTGGCCGGTGATGTAGCCCGACGCCTTGTGGGAAGCGAGGAACAGGAAGGCGGGAGCGCATTCCTCCGCGCGGCCGAGCCGCTTCATCGGGATGGTGGCGGCGATGTTCGCCTTGGTGGCCTCGTCCTTGTCGGCATGGAACGGGGTGTCGATGGTGCCGGGCGAGATGGTGTTGAAGCGGATGCCGTCCTTGGTGTGCATCAGCACCCAATTCTTCTGCACGATATGCACCCACGCCTTGGCGGCCGCATAGAGGCCGGCGCCGGGGCCGCCGCCGACATCCTCGGCGATCGAGCCGAGCATGATCACCGAGGCGGTCTCGCCCGAGGCTTTTGCCGAGGCGGTGAGGTGCGGCAGGGCGCGCTTGGTCACCATCACGGCCGAGCGGTTGTTGAGGTGGGAGACGGCGTCGAAGAACTCGTCGTCGATCTCGGGCAGCGGCTTACGGCCGACTAGGCCGCCGGCATTGTTGATCAGCACATCGATGCCGCCGAAACGGGCGACGAAATCGTCCACCAGCTTGGAGCAGGCAGGGGTCTGCGACACGTCGGCCTGGAAGAACTCGACTTCGCCGCCGAGCGAATTGAAGCGCTTCAGGGTCGCGTCGAGATCGGCCGGCTTGCGGCGGCCGTTCATGCCCACCTTGGCACCGCAGCGGGCGAATGCCTCGACGGCGGCGAGTCCGATCCCCATGGTCGATCCGGTCACCAGAACGCGCTTGCCTTTCAGATCGTCGAACATCATCTCGTCTTTCCGCCTTTTCCGCTGGGTTGGGCGCTTGCCGGGCGCCCGGAGGTGTTTCGGTCAGGCGCGGCGAAACGGCCGCGCTCAGGTCCGGCACATAGCCCAACCGGAGCCGAGGGGCCAGTCGGATCAGCCCGGGCTTCGCGAGCGCCACCTGGCGCAATATGAGCGGGCGGCACGCGATCGCCATGATACAAACTTCTCCCGGCCTCATCCTTCGGGACGAGGTGCAAAAAGCGCCCTCCTCAGGACGAAGGCGGATCGAGTTTGCCGAGTAACGATATGAGCCCAGACCAATCCACGACGCCGTCCCTCATCGCCCTCGACTGGGGCACGTCGAGCCTGCGCGCATTCCTGATGGACGCCCGCGGCGACATCATCGACCAGCGTTCGAGTCCGCACGGCATCCAGAACTTGCCCGAACCCGGTATTCCGGGCTTCGAGCGCGCCTTCGCGCTCGCCTGTTCCGACTGGCTCGCCCGTTGGCCTTCGCTGCCGGTGGTGGCCGGCGGCATGGTGGGCAGCGCCCAGGGCTGGCGCGAGGCCCCCTATGTGACCTGCCCGGCCGATACCCATGTGCTCGCCTCCCGGGCCGCGGCCGTCGAAGCGCAAGGCGGCGTGCGCATCCTGCTCGCGCCGGGTGTCCTCTACGATCCGCCCGATGCGGCGCCGGACGTCATCCGGGGCGAAGAGATCCAGATCGCCGGCGCGCTCTCCGGCCATCCCGAGTGGGCGAAGCGCTCACTGGTCGTCCTGCCCGGCACCCATTCCAAATGGGTCGAGGTGGTGGACGGCCGCATCACGCGCTTCTTCACCTACATGACCGGCGAACTGTTCGCCGTCATGCGCAAGCATTCGATCCTCGGCCGGCTGATGCCTGACGCCAAGCCGGCCGACAAGGCTACCGCACAGGCGGGCTTCGCCGCCGGCATCGCGACGGCGCAAAAGAGCCTGCCCGGCGACCTCGTCCATCAGCTGTTCTCGACCCGCTCGCTCGGGCTCGCCCACCGGCTGCCCGCCGAGGCGCTGGAAGACTATCTGTCCGGCCTCCTGATCGGCCACGAACTCGTCTCCGCGCTGGCGCGCCTCAAGGCGGCGCTGGACAGCGAGGCGCCGCTGCTGCTCATCGGCGACGCCAAACTGTGCGAGCGCTACATTGCCGCCCTTTCGGCGTTCGGCGTCAAGCCGGCCGAACCGATCGGCAACACCGCGCCGCGCGGCCTTTACGAGTTCGCCGTCGCCGCCGGCCTCATCAAGAAGGACCCCTCCCATGGCTGACACCGATCTCGCCCGGCGCTTCGACCACGCGTTCGATTCCCTGCCGCTGGTGGCGATCCTGCGCGGGCTCAAGCCCCAGGAAGCGGAGGGCAT
Organism: Astrobacterium formosum; assembly: GCA_030848545.1. Taxonomy (GTDB): domain Bacteria; phylum Pseudomonadota; class Alphaproteobacteria; order Rhizobiales; family Xanthobacteraceae; genus Astrobacterium; species Astrobacterium formosum. Next base: position 90,226 of record JAVDCA010000017.1, on the reverse strand, counting down.
GGGCGCGGTGCTCTACGCGGCCGGCTTCCGCCTGATCGAGGTGCCGCTCAATTCGCCCGATCCGTTCCGCTCGATCGAGATCCTGCGCCGCTCGCTTGCCGCCGACGCGCTCGTGGGTGCCGGCACCGTTCTCGACGTTGCCGATGTGGACAGGCTCGCGTCAGCGGGCGGCGAGATCGTGGTCATGCCGCACGCCGACATCGCCGTCGTCACCGCCGCCAAGGCGAAGGGGATGATCTGCACGCCCGGCGTCATGACGCCGACCGAGGCCTTCGCGGCCCTGAAGGCGGGTGCCGATGCCTTGAAGCTGTTTCCGGCGGAGCTGATCGCGCCGAACGTCGTCAAGGCGCTGCTCGCCGTGCTGCCCAAGGGCACGCGGCTCATTCCGGTCGGTGGCGTCTCGCCGCAGACCATGCAGCCCTATCGGGTCGCCGGCGCGAAGGGATTCGGGTTGGGGTCGGCGCTCTATGCGCCGGGCCTGACGCCCGAGGAGGTCGGCGCGCGGGCGAAAGCATTCGTCGCCGCCTGGGCAGGCGGCCAAGGCTGAAACGCTGCGGGAGCGTCGCGCCGATCCACGGAGCCCGTGCGCCGTAAAGGGTCTGGCGGGCGGCGAAGCTGGCACGAGGCTAGTTTTTTTTACGCGACACCCAGCCGCTCACGGAGAAGTGTCTCGGCGAGCTATGATCTGGGCACATCATCATGCCGTGCCGTCAAGTCGATGCGGCATCCGCGTGTGCTCGCCGCTTCGCCATGAACCATATCCATCCGGTATCGGCGGGTGTCGTCTCTTCTCCGTTTGTGCGAACGAATTTCGGATGCGCTTCCCGATTGCGTTGCGGTGCGATGTCGGCGGCTGTCGAGTCATGCCCAATGCGCAGGGCGCGCGCGAAATCAGGTTAGCATTTACTTAAATCTCGCCCTGCATCGTTAACGCGTCCGGTTTTTTCCATCGCCGGATGGTCTTCACGCCGAGCTTACCGTTGGCCTGACGATCCCCCACGGCCGCCGATTGACGGCCGGACCGCCAGAGTACGCGCCGCAGCGAAGCCGCGCGGGACGCCGCAATGGTGCGGCTGCCGATCGTGTGAGATCCGCCATGACCCATCTTTGGAATTTCCGTGCCACCATCGGTCGCAAGATCTACGCCATCATCGCTTTGTCGTTCGCCTGCTTCATCGGCGTGACGATGTACGAGATGAACGAGCTGGGCGACACTCTGCGCGAGCAGAAGAAGATCGAGCTCACGCATCTGGGCGAGTTGGCCTTGACGGTCGTCAAAGAGGAGCACGCCGCCGCTGACAAGGCCGGACTCTCCGCCGCCGAAGCGCAGAAGCGCGCCGCCGACCGCCTGCGCAAGCTTCGCTACGGCAATGGAGACTATTTCTGGATCCAGGACATGCACCCCCGCATGGTCATGCATCCGACCACGCCGGATTTCGAAGGCAAGGACATCTCGGATTTCAAGGATGCCAAGGGAGGGCGCTACACCGTCGCCATGAGCGAAATGGTCAAGCGCAGCGGCAACGGCATCATCGAATACGAATACGCCAGGAAAGGCTCGCCCAAACCACAGCCGAAGATGTCCTTCGTGACCGGGTATGCGCCCTGGGGCTGGGTGATCGGCACCGGCGTCTATATCGACGACCTGGAAATCCAGACCTGGACAGCCACCAAGGACGCGCTCCTGATCACCGCATTGGTGCTGCTCTTTGTTGCCCTGATCGCGACGCTGATCGCGCGCGGGATCGCCAAGGCCATGCACGCCATGACGGCTGCGATGCGTGAACTCGCGGCCGGCAGGCTCGACGTCATCCTGCCCGGGCTCGGACGCGGGGACGAGGTTGGCGAGATCGCCGCTGCCGTTGAGGCTTTCAAGGAAAAGGCGGTCGAAAAGGCCGAACGCGAGGCCAGGGACCGCGAGGACCGCGAGCGCCTTGCGGCCGAGGAGCGCCGCACCGTCGAGGAGCGCGAATCGGCCCAGAAGAAGGCCGCCGAAGAGAAGGCGGCGACGGAGCGGCGGGCCGCCATGCTCGAACTCGCGAACAGCTTCGAAGCCGCCGTCGGCGGCATCGTCGAGGCGGTGTCGTCGGCCGCGACCGAACTCGAAGCCGCTGCCGCGACACTGACTCATACCGCCGAGACGACCCAGTCGTTGTCGACCGCGGTCGCAGCCGCGTCCGAAGAGGCCTCCGCCAACGTCCAGTCGGTCGCCTCGGCGGCCGAGGAGATGAGCTCGTCGGTGCACGAGATCGGCCGCCAGGTGCACGAATCGAGCCGGATCGCCGGTCAGGCGGTCGGCCAGGCCGAGCAGACCGACAGCCGCATCAACGAACTCTCGCAGGCAGCGAGTCGCATCGGCGACGTCGTCAAGCTGATCTCGGCGGTCGCCGAGCAGACCAACCTGCTTGCCCTCAACGCAACAATCGAGGCGGCCCGCGCCGGCGAGGCCGGCAAGGGCTTCGCGGTGGTCGCCCACGAGGTCAAGAACCTCGCCGCCCAGACCGCCAAGGCGACGGGGGAGATCGGCGGCCAGATCGCCGGCATGCAGACGGCGACGCAGGACTCGGTCGCTGCCATCAAGGAGATCGGCACCACCATCCGGCATATCTCGGAAATCTCCGGCACCATCGCGGCGGCGGTGGAGCAGCAGGGCTCGGCGACGGCGGAGATCACCCGCAACGTCCAGCAGGCCGCGCACGGCACGACCGAGGTCGCCAGGAACATCGTCGACGTCAACCATGGCGCCGCCGAGACCGGCTCGGCGTCGTCCCAGGTCTTGTCGTCGGCGCGTTCGCTCTCCCATGAGAGCAACCGCCTCAAGGCCGAGGTGGCGCGCTTCCTGGTCACCATCAGGGCGGCGTGAGCAGCAGCGCCGGCGATATCTGTCATGCGCCGGCGCGTTTTCTCGTTCCGCAGGTACGGAAACGCCGCGATCTGTGGTTGCGTGCCGATACGTCAATCGCTGCGGTTACAAATTTCAATTTTTCTTAATGGTTCGCAGTCACGTTCGTGTGCACGGCTCAGTGCCGAGCAGTGCGGCCGATCCTCGTAGTCGAGATCATTGACGGGCTGTGCCGGCCGGCCGGTTCGACCGCAGGAAAGCAGCCCATGGTCACGAGCTTCCGCCTCACGATCGGCCGCAGGATCTACGCCGTCATCGCCCTGTGCTTCGCCTGCTTCGGCGCCGTGACGTATTACCAGACGCACGAACTGGGCGAAGGCCTCAGGCAGCAGAAGCAGATCGAACTCTCCCATCTCGGCGACCTCGCCATCGCCATCGTCAAGGAGGAGCGTGCGCTCGCCGACAAGGCGGGACTGCCGGCGGCCGAGGCGCAGGCGCGCGCGGCCCGGCGCCTGCAGCAGCTCCGCTACGGCGACGGCGACTATTTCTGGATCAATGACATGCACCCGCGCATGGTCATGCATCCGACCAATCCGAAGCTCGACGGCAGCGATCTCAGCGACAACAAGGATCCGAACGGCAAGCGGTTGTTCATCGAGATGATCGACGTGGTCAAGCGCAGCGGCTCGGGCTTCGTCGCCTACCAGTGGCCCAAGCCCGGCCACGACAAGCCGCAGCCGAAATTGTCCTATGTCACAGGCTATGCACCATGGGGTTGGGTGATCGGCACCGGCGTCTATATCGACGATCTGTCGGCGCAGACCTGGCAGGCCGCCCAGAAGGCGCTGATGATCACCGGTGTGGTGCTGCTCCTGGTCGCCCTCGTGGCGACGCTGATCGCCCGCGGCATCGCCAAGCCGATGCAGGTCATGACGGCGGCCATGCGCGAACTCGCCAGCGGCCGGCTCGACGTGGTGCTGCCGGGATTGGGCCGCAGGGACGAGATCGGCGAGATCGCCAGCGCGGTCGAAGCTTTCAAGCTCAAGGCGGTGGAAGCGGCCGGGCGTGACGCGAAGGAGCGCGAGGAACGCGAGCGCGCCGCCGCCGAAGAGCGCCGCCGCACCGACGAGCACGAGGCGGCGCAGAGAAAGGCCGCCGAGGAGCAGATCGCCACCGAGCGGAGAGCCGCGACGCTCCAGCTCGCCGCCGAGTTCGAGGCGACGGTGGGCGGCATCGTCGATACGGTGTCGTCGGCGGCGACCGAGCTGGAAGCAGCCGCCGGCACGCTGACCCACACGGCCGAGACGACGCAGTCCTTGTCGGTCGGCGTCGCGGCGGCCTCCGGCCAGGCATCGGGCAATGTGCAGTCGGTCGCTTCCGCGGCCGAGGAGCTCGACGCGTCGGTGGTCGAGATCGGCCGCCAGATGCAGGAGTCGAACAAGATCGCCGGCCAGGCCGTCAAGGAGGCCGAGCAGACGGACGGTCGCATCGGCGAATTGTCGCAGGCGGCGGGCCGCATCGGCGACGTCGTCAAGCTCATCACGGCCATTGCCGGACAGACCAATCTCCTCGCCCTCAATGCGACCATCGAGGCGGCCCGGGCCGGCGAGGCCGGCAGGGGGTTCGCGGTGGTTGCCCAGGAGGTCAAGGCGCTCGCTTCGCAGACCGCCAAGGCGACCGAGGAGATCGGTGCCCAGATCGCCGGCATGCAGGCCGCGACCCAGGATTCGGTGTCCGCCATCAAGGGAATCGGCACCACGATCAGAAAGATTTCCACGATCGCCGAGACCATCGCGGCGGCGGTCGAAGAGCAGGGATCTGTGACCCGGGAGATCAGCCGCAACGTGCAGCAGGCGGCGGTCGGGACCTCCGAGGTCGCCTCGAGCATCGGCAAGGTGAGCGAGGGTGCGGCGGCGACCGGGTTGGCGTCGGGTCAGATGCTGTCCGCCGCCCGCTCCCTGTCGCAGGATTCGAACCGGCTCAAGACCGAAGTCGACCGCTTCCTGGCCACCATCCGGGCGGCTTAGCGTGCGCCGGGCGGCCTAGCGCGCGGTGGCGCACCGGGTCGACTTGACCGACGCCGTCAACTGGCACACAGGGGTCCGAGGATAGCCGGTCGTGACGTCCGGCACGAACGGCAGCCGGGCCATGACGAGCCGAAAGAGCTTCAGTATCGGAGGCTTCGCCTTCGTCCGCAGTCCGTGGGCCCGGATCGCCTTCGTGGTCGCGGTGTTCGCGGTGCTCGCCGGCGCGCTGCTGACTCGGCCGCTCAAGCGCCTGACCGACTTCGACCAGAGCTTCTACCTCACCATCGCGTACGACCTCGTCCATCACGGCACGTTCTCGAACGGCATTTTCGACGACGTCGATTCGACGCGGGCGAAGCCCAAGCCCGGCATGTTCTTCGCCCCGCTCTATCCATTGACGGTCGCCGCCGTCGCCGCGCTCGATTCCCGTTTCGCCGCGACGCTGGATTGCACCATCGAGGCCAACGAAAAGCACCGCCCGCTCGCCTCCTGCGACACCTATGCGCGGCCGATGTTTCTCGTCCACGCCGCCCTGCTGACCATCGGGGTCGTCGCCGCCGCGGCGACCGGGGAAATCATCTTCGGCGGCATCGCGGTGTTCTATCTCGCCGCGGTCCTGGCGACCCTGGGGGTCCTGTGGGAAGCCGATCTGTTCTCGCATCTGATGACCGAAAGCCTGTCCTTCTGCGTACAGAATCTGCTCGGCTTCGCCATGGTGCGGGCGCTGCGGAGCGGCCGCTGGCCGGCCTGGGCGCTCGCCGGTGCCGCCGCCGGCATCGCCGCGACGGCGCGACCTCCCTATCTCCTGCTGGTGCCGCTCGGGCTCGCGTTCATCGCCGCCGTGGCGTTGTGGCCGCGGTTGAAGGAGGGCGGACTCACCCCACGGTTCCCTCCCCCCTTGCGGGGGAGGGACAGGGAGGGGGGTGAGCCACACGCGCCGAGTTCGCGGCCTACCCCCCTCCCCAACCCTCCCCCGCAAGGGGGGAGGGAGCAGGCCGAATGCGGGGCAGGGAAAATGCTCCGCCTCGCGGCCGCGCTTCCTTCCGCGGTGGCCTTCGTGCTCGCAGCCCTGCTGGTGCTTTCGCCATGGCTCGGCCGTAATGTGATTTCGCTCGGCCAGGCCCGTTTCACGGAAGAGTACGGCGCCGTCACGCTGGTCGAACGTTTCGCCTTCAACCACATGACGGCGCGCGAATTCGTGCTGGCGTTTCCGTATTGCGTGCCGATCGTCGGCCCGCCGCTGGTGCGCACGCTGTTCGGTGATGATGCGCTCGATCGCTTCGAATGGAACAAGCCCAAGAGCTTTTTCGCCGAGGGCCGCGCGCGCCGCGACGAACTCGTCGCCGCCCATGGCCGCATCGATCCGGTCTTTCCGCTGCTGCTGCGCGAAGAGCTGGCGCGCAACTGGTGGCGACACGTTCTGACCACGATCCCGCTCGCCTGGTGCGGCTTATGGGTATCGGGCCTGTTCAGCGCCGTGCTGCTGCCGGTGTTCGCCGTTGCTCTGCCGCTCGCCGCCCGCCGCCATCCCCTGATGCTGTTTTATGCCGCGCCGGGGCTCTTGCTGGCGCTCCTCTACGGGGTGCTCGCCAATCATTATCCGCGCTACAATCTCGGCCTCATCGGCCCCATCGCGGTGGCGGCGGCGTGGCTTGCCATCGACCTGGTGGCGCGCCGGCTTTACAGCCGCGGTTTCTTGGCGCGATCGCTCTGATGCCGGCGCAGGTCGACCAGATTGTCGGGCTTGACGTTTGCCGGCACCAGCGCGGCGAGGGCGCGGCTGAGGTCGTTCATCTGATAGGGCTTGCGCAGGACATGGAACTCGGCGCCGGCGGCCCCCGCCGCTTCGCTGTAGCCGGTGGCGAGCAGGATCGGCAGGGCCGGGCGTTGGGCCCGCAATGCACGCGCGAAGGCGATGCCGTCCATGTCGCCCGCCATCACGATGTCGCTGACGACGGCGGCGAACTCGCCCGTGGCGGGGTCCTCCGCCTCGACGAGCCGGCGGCCCTCGGCGGCATTGTGGGCGATCCTGACCGCATAGCCGAGATCCTCGAGCATGGCGCGGGTGACGTCGGCCACGTCCGGATTGTCTTCCACCAGAAGGATGGTGCCGCTGCCGCTCGGGGCGGCGTCATGGCTCGCCTGCATGTCCACCGCCCCGGTGGCGCGGGGCAGATAGATGGTGACGCGGGTGCCGCGGCCGAGCTCGCTCGTCAGCACCACGGTGCCGCCGCTCTGGTGGGCGAAACCGTGCACCTGCGACAGTCCAAGGCCGGTACCCTTGTCGGCCCCCTTGGTGGTGAAGAAGGGGTCGAACACCCTCGGGATGATGTCGGGCGCGATGCCGATGCCGGCGTCCGACACCGTCAGGGCGACGAACTCGCCCGCGAGCCCGGCCGGCGTTTCTTCGCCGGTCAGGGCGACGTTGTCGGCCGCGATGGTGATCAGGCCGCCGTCCGGCATGGCGTCGCGGGCGTTGAGGGTGAGATTGACGACCGCGAGCTCGAACTCGCTGATGTCGACCTTGACCGGCCACAGGCCGGGCTCGATGCGGCCGATCAGGCTCGCCGGCCCGAGTGACCCGGCCAGCACCTGCCGCACGGCCTCGACCCGCGCCGCCACATCGGCGACCACCGGCTGCAGCGTTTGCCGGCGCGAATAGGTCAGGAGCTGGCGGGTGAGCGATTCCGCCCGCTGGGCGGCGATCTCGATCGCCTCGGCGGCGCGCGCGCCGCGCGGATCGTCGACGAGGAGCTTCTTCACGGTGCGCACATGGCCGCCGATGATCATCAGGAGATTGTTGAAGTCGTGGGCGACGCCGCCGGTCAGTTGCCCGAGCGCCTCCATGCGCTGCATGTGCGCCTGCTGGGTCTGGGTGCGCTGCTGGGCGATCTGGCTCTCGCGCCGATCGGTGATGTCGCGCGTGATCTTGGCGAATCCGATCAGGGTGCCGGTTTCGTCGCGGATCGGGTCGATGATCACATGGGCCCAGAAGCGGCTGCCGTCCTTGCGGATGCGCCAGCCCTCGGCCTCGAAGCGACCCGCCGTCAGCGCCGTGTGCAGGGCTTGCGCGGGCCGGCCGGCGGCGCGGTCCGCCTCGGTGTAGAAGCGCGAGAAATGCTGGCCGACGATGTCGCCGGCCTTGTAGCCCTTGATGCGCTCGGCGCCCGTGTTCCAGTTGGAGACGATGCCGTTGGGATCGAGCATGTACAAGGCGTAATCGCTGACGCCCTCCACCAGCAGGCGGAAACGCCGTTCGCTCTCGCGCAACGCCTCCTGGGCGGCGCGCCGCTCGGTGGTGTCGCGGGTCACCTTGGCGAAGCCGACGAGGTCGCCGCGTTCGTCGCGGATGGCATCGATCACGACCGAAGCCCAGAAACGGCTGCCGTCCTTGCGCACGCGCCAGCCTTCCGCCTCGAAGCGGCCGGTGCGGGCGGCATCCTCGAGCGCGCGCGCCGGCAGTCCGCCGGCCCGGTCCTCGCGGGTGTAGAAGCGCGAGAAATGCTGGCCGAGGATCTCCTGGGCGCCATAGCCCTTCATGCGCTCGGCGCCGGCGTTCCAGTTGATGATGATCCCGCTCGGGTCGAGCATGTAGATCGCGTAGTCGATGACGCCGTCGACGAGGGTGCGGAAGCGGCGTTCGCTTTCGCGAAGGGCCTCCTGGGTGGCGCGTCGCTCGGTCATGTCGCGGGTGACCTTGGCGAAGCCGATCAGGCCGCCGTCGGCCGCCCGGATGGCGTGGACGACGGCGAGAGCCCAGAAGCGGCTGCCGTCCTTGCGCAGCCGAAGGCCTTCGGATTCGGCGCGACCGACCTCGGCCGCGGTCCGCAGGATGCGCTCGGGCAGTCCGGTCGCCCGATCCTCAGGCGTGAAGAAGCGGGCGAAGTGTCGGCCGACGGCTTCGGCCGGACTGTAACCCTTGAGGAGTTGTGCGCCCGAATTCCAGCTGGTCACGAAGCCGCGGGTGTCCAGCATGTAGATCGCGTGGTCGGTGACCGATTCCACCAGCAGCTGGAGCCGCTGTGCTTCCGAGATCTGGTAGATGGACGTCTCCGAACCCACGCCGACTGTTCCCGTCCGCTTCACCCTCGCGCTCCAGAACCTTGTGCTCCCGGCTTCGCCTTGGCGTGCCGTATTGTGCCGCCGCAAGCCCCAACGGGGTCATCGGTCCCGATGGGCATGAACGATCGCGGCGCCATTTGGTTCCGGGTGAAAACGCGCGGGGTGCTGAGCGACTTGCCTGTGGGCGATGTCGCCCTTGCGGCTCATGGGGCGGACCGGGCGAGCGCAGCTCGTCTCATCGTTTGCGCAGGATGCCTTCGAGGATGAGCATGTCGCGGATCTGGCGCGAGGTCGCCGTCAGATTGAGGTGGAACGGGCGCCGCCAGGCGACGCGATCGATCTCGCGCGGCGCCCCGATGGTGAGGCGGCCGCGCACGCGGCCGGGCAGGAAGATGGCGTCGCTCATCTTGCGGCCGGTGTAGTCGTTCTTGCCGTTGAGCTTGCGCCACAGGCGGCAGCGCGCCAGTTCGAGCTCGGGCAGTTCTTCGCTGATTTCGCGCGCCAGACAGGTCTTGAGGCTTTCGCGGCCCTGCTTGCGCTTGCCGCCGGGAAACATCCAACGGCCGTCGCGCCGACGCCTCACGAGCAGCACCTCGCGTCCCTTGTGTCGGGTTGCCACCAGCTTGGCCGCCTTCATTGTCCGGTCGCCTCCGCCGCGTTGCGGCTCGAATCACTGAATCCGCATTTTTGCGGTGGAAGTTCCGGCAATGCAACACGAATGCGATCGGATGGTTCCTTATGGTGAACCCCGTGCTCGACATGGCGACGCTCGTACGCCCACGCGCAGCGAGCGCAATAACGGCGGCGGCTCTGGATGCTAGCGCGAGCCGCGTTCCGCTTCGGCGAGCGCCATGGCGCGGGCGAGCTTGGTGACCAGCTCTGCCTGGGCGCGCAGCTTGAGGTGCAGGTTCAGGAGCATCAGAAGGCTGATCAGAACCCAGGTGTAGAGGATGAGGTCGGCGCCGCGGCCGATGCCGACGTGGTGGGCGAGCCAGGTGGCCTGACTGGGCATCCAGACGAAATAGAGGCCCGCGAGCGCGATCACCACCGAGGCGAGCCCGATCACCGGTGCCTTGCGGTAGGCCGACCAGGCGTAGAGCAGGATGGCGGCCAGGATGGCGGTGAGGAAAAACTGGCCGATCATCGGTGCATCCTCCGGGCGAACAGGTCGAGCAGGATCGCGAAGGCGTCGGACAGGCGCTGGCCCTTGGCGAGGGAATATTCGCTGTATTCGATGGTCACCGGCACCTCCACGTAAGCGAGGCGGCTCCTCGCGATCTGGTCGAGGATTTCGGAGGCGTGCGCCATGCGGTCCTGACGCAGCGAGATAGCGGCGGCGCCGCGCGCCGTCATGGCGCGAAAGCCGTTGTGGGTGTCGGTGAGGGCGAGGCCGGTGGTGAAGCGGGTGAACCAGGTCGCCGCGGTCAGGACGAGGCGGCGGGCGGTGGACAGATTGACGGCGCCGCCGAGGAAGCGGCTGCCGAGGGCGTAGTCGGCCGGATGCTCGGCGAGGGCTTCGATCAGGCGGGCAATCTCGCCGGCGCGGTGCTGGCCGTCGGCGTCGAAGGTCACGATGGCGTCGGCGCCGGAGCGTAGCGCGAATTCGATGCCGGTCTGCAGCGCCGCGCCCTGGCCGAGATTGATCGGGTGACTGACGAGAACGGCCCCCGCCTGACGCGCCCGCGCGCCGGTGTCGTCGCGGGAGCCGTCGTCGACCACCACGGCGGTGTAGCCCGCCGCGACGACGCCGGCCACTACCGAGGCGATCACCTGGCCTTCGTTGTACGCCGCGATCACCACCATGATGTTGGAGAACGGCGCCGTCATGGTGTTCAGCCCGCGATCATGACCAGCCCGACGGCGACAACCCCGATGCCGGCGACGACCCGCGCCGACAAAGGCTCGCCGAAAAAGAACGCGCCCAGAAGCGGCGTCAGCGCGAACGCGATGGCGACGAACGGATAGGCGCGCGACAGCGGCGTGAAGGTCAAAACCCACACCCACAAGACCGACAGGAAGCCGTAGAGCAGGATGGCGGCGATGAACCAGCCGTTGTGGGCAAGCGCCAGGCCGCGGGCCGCGAGGTCGCCGGCCGGCAGCCGCAGCGCCGCCGTCTTGAACAGGAATTGGCCGCCCGCCATGCCGAACCCATAGGCGGCGAGGAGGGCGATCTGGGCACCGGAGAGCGTGGTGGTCATCGTCATTGGGGCTTTCGCATCACGACGCGCATGGCGTCGAACAGGTTGACGGGCAGGCCGACGCCGCTTGCGCCCGCCTCTTTCGGGGCAAGGCCGAGCATGCGGCGCAGCTGGAACATGATCAGCGACAACGGCACGATCTTCCAGGGGTGATCGAAGCGGACGAGCGTCAGCCCGAGATGGGCGGCGAGGCGTTCCATGCTGGCGCGGGTGAAGAACCACAGGTGTTGCGGCGGCGTCATCAGCCGCCAGGAGCGGCCGGTGAGGCGGGCCACCGGCGAGCCGAAGTCGCCGGTGGTGACGACCACGACGCCGCCGGCGGCGAGGTGGCGCACGCAGGCGGCCAGGGTTTCGTAAGGGTCTTCGAGATGCTCGATGACGTCGAGGAGCACGACGGCGTCGAGGCTGCCGAGCCGGGCCAGATAGGCCGCGTCGGCGATGCCGGTTTCGACGTCGAGGCCGCGAGCGCGCGCCGCCGCCGCGGCCTCGGCGGCGAGCTCGACCCCGTGGGTCGTAAAGCCGGCCCGTTTCGCCTCGTCGAGGAAGAAGCCATAGGCGCAGCCGAGCTCCAGCAGGCGGCCGCCGGCGCGGAAGCCGCGAAGGAAGCGCACCGTGGCGGAAAATTCGCGCCGCAGCACCGGCTCGGCGGCCGCATAGTCGGCGTAGCCGTCGGCATGGCCGCCGGAAAAGTAGTCGTCGGTGTAATAGGAGGCCGGATCGAATCCGACCGTGCGGGTTCGCCCGATACCGCACTGCGTGCAGGCGAGGATGTCGCAGCCGTTCTTGGCGTAGAGAAAACGCTGTTCCGTCGGCCGCCCGCAGGCCGGGCAGGGCAGGACGGCGGGCTCGGTCTTTTGCAGCACGTCACGTCCTTTCCGGACGGCAGCCGGTATAGGCCGCCTGATTGACCAGAAGTTCCGCGCCAGAACAACGGCCAAAACAGCGCATCCGGGACCGGAGCCCACCGGTTCCGGTTCCGGCCGCCGGTCCGCCGCGCCGTTCAGTCAGGTCCGCGCCCGAAACGTGTTTGGCCGGGCTTCGGTTCCCGAACCTCCTCCTGGGGAAGCCAATCGCCTCCTGGGAGGCCGGGGCGGCCCCCGCGGCCGACCCCCGGGTCCGGACGCACGGCCTTGCCGGCACCCGGATTGCTTGCCAACCGCCGCGCCGACGGTTATCAGGGCGGCGGCGAAGTTCGCCACCGGAGCCGCAATAGCTCAGCTGGTAGAGCACATCATTCGTAATGATGGGGTCGGGGGTTCGAATCCCTCTTGCGGCACCAACACTTAGCTGCAATTTGTAGGTGCTGAAGCAGCGTCAGGCGATCAAGCCGGATCAAGAATTTCGACGACGCTGCCGCCGGCGGGTGTAGCCGCGACGCGGGTGGCGGATGCGATCGGCCCGAACCATCGGCGTGCCGGGATCAAGCCCCCGGGCTGCGTCACGACGGTGCCGCCGGGTTTGTCCATGCCACGCCGCCGCGACAGACCCCAGTCAACGTCGCAAGGGCAGTCGAGAGACCCCGACTTCGGAATGCGGCTCGGCCGGCAGTTTGCATTCCTCCTCGGCCAACAATTTGGTCAGGGTCGAACGTCGGCAGTCGTCCATATCCGAGGCCAGTAATTTGCGAAATTTCTCGATGTTCTGGTCGACGACAAAGCGATCGGTCATTCGACCAAGACCAATTTGGCGCTTGGCGGCGATGCCGCCGGCCGCTCTTGGGTCGCCGGGTGCGCGCGCTGGCGATAATGGTCGAGCACGGATAGCCGGATCGCCGACGAAAGATTGCCGGCTTCGCGGGCCGCGTCTATGGCCGCAACATGCTCGGTCAGCCGAGCTTACCGTGATCGCGCAATGTCCTTCAGGCCACTCCAGAAGGCATCTTCGAGGCTGACGCTGGTCTTGTGACCGTTGACGACGATCGAGCGTTTGATGATGGACGATTTCATTGCAGTCTCCCTGTCGATTTTTAAGAGCCCAGTCTGTTTGCTTGGCTCATGCGGCACACCGAACTGGCATTGACTCAGCCGACGGCGATTCTGCGCCTAAGGTAATTTACTTACTGTCTAAAATTGGACAGTCGTCCGCGATTTCATATTAAGACCGAGCTGCGCCCGCGACATCGCTCCAATTTGGCGGTCCGCCTTAGCCGCCGGTTGACCGCAATTGCGTCCGCGCCGCGGCGCCGCCGCGGTGACGCCAGGGCAATTGAGAATTTGTCCATACCTTGCTGCCAGTCTTTTCCCGCTGCCGGCGACCCCCGACGGCGCGAGGAAACTTTTTTGAACCCTGTGCGTAGTTCTCGCTACCAAGCCGGTAAGGGGAGCGCGGGGAAGGCCCCGGAGGCCAGCGCGAACCACGGCCAGAAGATCTGAAACCATGCAGGAGAGGCACATGATCCGGTCTCGCACCCTCGTTCGTCGCGCGTTCCTCGTTGCCGCCGCCCTGACCGTCACCACGGTGGCGGCCTCCGCCCCCGGCGTCGCCAAGTCGAACTATGACGGGCAGTGGAGCGTCTCCATCGTCACCGAAAAGGGCGATTGCGACCGCGGCTACCGCTATCCCATCGGCATCAACAACGGCGTTTTGTTCAACGCCGGCGACACCGCCTTCGATATTTCCGGCAAGGTTGCCAACAATGGCGCCGTCGTGGTGCGGGTCGCCCATGGCGACCAGGCGGCTACCGGCACAGGCAAAATGTCGCCGACCTACGGCCAGGGCTCCTGGTCGGGCGGCGCCTGCGCGGGCAGCTGGACGGCCGAACGCCGCGGCTGAGCTCGAGCCCCTGCCCCCGCTGTTTCCGCAAGCCCGGCCGCAAGGCCGGGCTTGTTGCGCATCAGAACCCGCTCACCGTTTGGCGGCGGCTGGGCGCGCCTGCAGGATTTTCGGCAGGTTGTCCTCGATCCAGTCGGCCAGCGCTTCGACGCGGGCGGCGGCTTCGCGGCCGAGCGGCGTCAGGCTGTATTCCACATGGGGCGGCACCACTGGATAGGATTTCCGTTCCACCAAGCCGTCGCTTTCCAGCCATTGAAGGGTCTGGGCAAGCATGCGCTCGCTCACCCCGCCGATCATGCGCCTGAGGGCGCTGAACCGCTGCGTCCCCGACAGAAGCGCGACAAGAACCAGGACGCCCCAACGGCTGGTGACGTGCTTGAGCACCTCCCGGGAAGGGCAGTCGGGAGAGAACAATTCGCCGCGGCGCATCCGATCGGCAAGCCCTGGCCTGATCAGCTCCGCACCTTCTGGCTTGCTGCCCGGTTCGGGCTTGCCGGAGTCCATGCTTACCTCGGTGTAGGCTTCAAACTAACAGAAATGTATGTACTTACGAAAAGTTTGCTAGGCGACTAGTTAGGTGTCCACTGCTTCATTTCGGAAAGGACACCCCGATGTTTGCTCTCACTGGGGCGAGCGGCCAGCTCGGCCGCCTCGTCATCGACAATCTGCTCACGAAAGTTGCGCCATCCCGGGTCGCCGCCGCCGTGCGTCGGCCCGACAAGGCGGCCGACCTCGCCGCTCTCGGCGTCCAGGTTCGGCTGGCCGATTACGACCGGCCGGAGACGTTGGCGGACGCTTTCGCGGGCGTCGAAAGGCTTCTCCTCATCTCGTCGAGCGAAGTCGGTAAGCGGGCGTCCCAGCACCGAGCCGTCATCGCTGCCGCGAAGCGCGCCGGCGTCAAGCTCATCGTCTATACGAGCCTGCTGCATGCCGATGCCTCGCCGCTCGGCCTTGCGGGCGAGCACAAAGAGAGCGAGGCGGCGCTCACGGCCTCCGGTGTTCCGTTCGTTATCCTGCGCAATGGCTGGTACACCGAGAATTATGCCGCCAGCATTGCCCCCGCGCTGGCGCACGGGGCGTTCATCGGCGCTGCCGCAGACGGACGGATCTCTTCGGCGGCGCGCGCGGACTATGCCGAGGCGGCCGCTGCCGTACTCGCGGGCGAAAGTCACGCCGGCAGGATTTACGAGCTTGCCGGGGACACGAGCTACACGTTGAGCGATTTTGCCGCCGAACTGTCGCGCCAGTCGGGCAAGTCCATTCCGTACAAGAACCTTACGGAAGAAGACTACAAGGCGGCGCTCGTCGGTGCCGGCCTGCCGGAGATTTTCGCTGCTCTTTATGCCGACAGCGACGCTGGTGCGGCGAAGGGAGCGCTGTTCGATGATGGTCGCCAGCTCAGCGCCCTGATCGGACGCCCGACCACGCCGCTTGCGACCGTAATCGCGGCGACGCTGAAGAAATAATCCGAGACCCCATTGGGTTTGTGGGCAAGGCACCAGGCCGGGCTCACAGCCCCAGTTTCGGCCACAACGCATCGACCCGCGCCGCCACCTCGGGCAGGACCTTGGCGACCTTGCCCCATTCGCGCGTCGTCTCGGCGCCGATCTTGTTGGTGGCGTCCAGCCCGAGCTTGCCGCCGAGGGACTCCAGCGGCGAGGCGAAGTCCAGATAGTCGATGGGCGTGCGCGCGATCGAGACGGCGTCGCGGGAGGGATCGAAGCGAGTCGCCAGCGCCCACAGGACGTCGTCCCAGTTGCGGGCGTCGATGTCGTCGTCCACCACCACGATGAGCTTGGTGTAGGAGAACTGGGCGAGCATGCCCCACAGGCCCATCATGACGCGCCGCGCCTGGCCGGGGTAACGCTTTTTGATCGACACCACCGCCATGCGATAGGAGCAGGCGGCGGGCGGCAGGTAGAAGTCGACGACCTCCGGGAACTGGCGGCGCACCAGCGGCAGGAACACGTCGTTCATGGCCGAGGCGATGATGGCCGGCTCGTCGGGCGGGCGGGTCGTGAAGGTGGAGAGGTAGACGGGATCGCGCCGCATCGTGATGGCGGTGACGCGCATGACCGGGAACTGTTCCACGGCGTTGTAGTAGCCGGTGTGGTCGCAATAGGGCCCTTCCGGGGCCGTCTCGGTCGGCGACACCAGGCCTTCGATGACGATCTCGGCGTCGGCCGGCACCAGCATCGGGATCGAGACCGCCTTGGCGAGGCGCGGACGCTCGCCGCGCAACAATCCCGAGAAGCGGATTTCCGACAACGTCTCGGGCAACGGCAGCACGGCGGCGAGAATCGTCGCCGGGTCGGCGCCGATCGCCACCGCGACCGGCATATCGCGGTTCTCCGCGACCCACTGGGCATGGTGCCTGGCGCCGCCCCGTTGGGCGAGCCAGCGCATGATCAGCCGGTTCGGCCCCAGCACCTGCATGCGGTAGACGCCCATATTGGTGCGCGCGCACTTGTCGTCGTCGGGCGAGCGGGTGATGACCAGCGGCCAGGTGATCAGCGGCGCCGGTTCCCCCGGCCAGCAGGTCTGGACCGGCAGGGTCGCGAGGTCGACGGCGGCGCCGGTATGGACTTCTTCCTGGGCGGGGGCGCGCGAGACCGTCTCCACCCGCGTGGCGAGCGCCGCCTTGACCAGCGGCCAGCGCGACAGGGCGTCGGACAGGCCTTCGACCGGGGCGGGTTCGCGCAGCGCCGCCAGGAGCTCGCCCAATTCGGTCAAGCGTTCCTCGCCGAGCCCCAGCCCGGCGGCGACGCGCTTTCGTGTTCCGAACAGGTTGGCGAGCACCGGAATCGTCGACCTGTCGCCGGATGCGGCGATGGGTCGCTCGAACATGAGGGCCGGCCCGCCGGCGACCAGAACGCGGCGATGAACCTCGGTCATGTCATGGACGAGCGATACCGGTTCGGCCACACGCGCAAAATCGCCGACAGTTTCGAGATGGGTGATGAATTCACGCAAGTCGTGGAAGCGCGGCAGGTCACGGATGGGCAAGGGAACAAGCCTCCGGGCGGTAATGTGTTGTGGGGGTGCTGCCCCGAGCGGAAACCGTTCAGGCTCCTCCGCTGCTCCGCCTCGATGCGACCTGCGGCCCGGATTGCGATTTCGTCTTTGATCGAAATCAAGGGCATGTGCCGTCGGCTGGCGGCATGTAGTATGTACCGATCATGTCCTCGTCCGCCCCCATCCCGCTGATTCCCGCGGCGTTCGGCTTTGGCCTCCGCCCGCTGCCCCTTGCTCCGCTCGCGCTCGCCATTGACCTGGTGGTGCGCTCGGTGGCGCGTCGCCATGACGGCATGTTCGGCCGCCTCGGTCCGCATTCCGACAAGCGCTTCCTCATCGACCCCACCGACCTGCCGTTCGTGTTCGTGATCACGCCCCACATCGGCAATCCGTCGGCCTCGGTCGCCCGCTCGGCCGAGGGACTGGATTTCGACGCCCGCATCGCCGGGCCGATTGCCGCCCTGGTCGGCCTCGTGCACGGTGCCTATGACGGCGACGCCCTGTTCTTCTCCCGCGACCTGGTGGTGGAAGGCGACGTCGAGGCCGTGCTGGCGCTGCGCAATGCCCTCGACGACGCCGAGATCGACCTGGTCGAGGAGGCGGCGGCGGCGCTCGGTCCGCTCGCGTCTCCCGCCCAGCAGGTCGGTAAGGTGGCGGCGCGCTGGATCGAATGGATGACCGGCATGGCCATGTCGCGCCCGCGCGTGCATCACTCATGACGGTGGGAAAACGTCTCGACAAGGTCGAGCTGGTGTGCCCGGCGGGAACGCCGGCAGCGTTGCGCGCCGCCGTCAATGCCGGCGCCGACACGGTCTATTGCGGCTTCGCCGACGAGACCAATGCGCGCAACTTCCCGGGCCTGAATTTCAGCCGCAAGGAGATGTCGGAGTCGATCGCGTTCGCGCATGGCCACGGCGCCAAGGTGCTGGTGGCCGTCAACACGTTTCCACGCGCCGGCCGCCCGGAGCTGTGGCACCAGGCGGTCGCCGACGTCGCCGCCATGAAGGCGGACGCCATTATCGTGGCCGACCTCGGCCTGCTCGCCTATGCGGCCGAAAAGCACCCGGAGCTGAGGCTGCACCTGTCCGTGCAGGCGGCGGCGGCCAATCCGGACGGCATCAATTTCTACGTCGAGCGCTTCCGGGTGAGGCGGGTGGTGCTGCCGCGCGTCCTCACCGTCTCGGAGATCGCCGCCATCAATCGCGAGATCGATTGCGAGACGGAAGTGTTCGTCTATGGGGGCCTGTGCGTGATGGCGGAGGGGCGATGCTCCTTGTCCTCCTACGCGACCGGCCTATCGCCCAACATGAACGGGGTGTGCTCGCCGCCCGGGGCCGTCGCCTATGTGGAGAAGGAGCGCGAACTGGTGTCGCGGCTCGGCGACTTCACCATCAACCGCGCCGGCAAGGGCAGCCCCATGCCGTATCCGACACTGTGCAAGGGCCGCTTCTGCGCCGGAAAAGTCACGTCCCACATCTTCGAGGATCCGGCGAGCCTGGACGCCTCCGAGCTGATCCCGCAGCTCATCGCCGCCGGCGCCACCGCCTTCAAGATCGAGGGCCGGCAGCGCAGCCGCAGCTACACCGACGCGGTGGTGCGCGCCTTCCGGGCCGCGGTCGACGCAGTCGCGACCGGCGCCCCGATCCCGACCGGCATGCTGGCCTCACTGTCCGAAGGCGGCTCGACGACCCGCGGGGCGTATCAGAAGACGTGGCGGTGAGAGGCATGACCTCTGCGCTTTCGCCATGTTTGACCACACACGCCAACCTCTCCCGGCCTCATCCTGAGGAGCGCTCCTCTTTGAGCGCGTCTCGAAGGATGTGGCCGCCCCACTATGTCGGGTTTACCCGACATAGGAAATCAACACAGTCCAAGTCGGCTAAAGCCGACTTGGATGCCTTCGAGACGGGCGCGAAGAGCGTCCTCCTCAGCATGAGGGCGGATTGAGTCACGCGGCTAAAACCATGCCCCTTTCCCTCACCCTCGGCCCGCTTCTGTTTAACTGGTCGCCCGACCGCTGGCGGGACTTTTATGCCCGCGTCGCCGACGAGATGCCGGTCGAGCGCGTCTTCATCGGCGAGGTGGTGTGCTCCAAGCGCCTGCCGTTCATCGCGGATCTGTTTGCGCCGGCGGTCGAGCGGCTGACGCGGGCCGGCAAGCAGGTGTTCATGTCGTCGCTCGCCCTGCCGACGCTCAAGCGCGAGCGCAATCAGGTCGAGGACCTGCTCGCCGTGCCGGACGTCGGCATCGAGGTCAACGACCTCTCGGTGCTGCCGTTCCTCAAGGGCCGGCCGTTCGCGGTGTCGCCGCTGATCAACGTCTACAACGAGGGCACGGTCGCGTATCTCAAATCCCTCGGCGCCGTGCATGTGTGCCTGCCGCCGGAATTGCCGCTCGATTCGATCCGGGCGCTGGCGCCTCTCGTCGACGGCGTCCCGCTGGAAGTCTTCGCCTTCGGGCGCGTGCCGCTCGCCATCTCGGCGCGCTGCTACCATGCCCGCATCCACGACCTGTCCAAGGACTCTTGCCAGTTCATCTGCGGACAGGACCCCGATGGGCTGCCGGTCGACACCCTCGATCGCGAACACTTCCTCGCCGTCAACGGCGTGCAGACCATGAGCTACACCCATGCGGACCTCCTCGGCGACATCGCCGCCCTCGCCGCAGCGGGAGTGTCTTCGCTGCGATTGTCGCCGCACGCCTGCGACATGGTGATGGTGGCGCAGATCTTCCGCGACGCCGCCGACGGAGTCTGCGCGCCGCAGGACGCGCAACGCCGCCTCGCCGCCGAAATCCCGCAGGCGCAGTTCAGTAACGGCTTTCTGCACGGCAAGCCGGGCTGGAAGATGCTCGCGGGCGCCGATTGACGGCGGCGCCCGGCCGAAATCTCAGATGGTGATCTGCGCGCCGACCTCGACCACCCGCCCGGTCGGGATCTGGAAGTAGTTGGACGCGTCGTCCGCCTGACGCGACAGCTCGATGAAGAGCTGGTCCTGCCAGTACGGCCGCTTGTGGTCGTTGGCGGCCTTGAGGGAGCGGCGGGACAGGAAGAACGACGTCGACATGATGTCGAACTTCAGGCCGGACTTGCGCGCCACGCCCATCGCCCGCGGGACGTTCGGGGATTCCATGAAGCCGAAGCGGAGCTGGACCAAGCGGAAGCGCGGCGACAGCTCGGTGATCGTCACCCGATCCGCCTCCGCGACCTGCGGGATGTCTTCGGTCTTCACGGACAGGATGAGGTTGCTCTCGTGCAGCATCCTGTTGTGCTTGAGATTGTGCAGCAGGGCGGCGGGCGCGAGGTCGGACTGGCTGGTGAGATAGACGGCCAGGCCGGAGACGATGAGCGGCGGGTGCTTCTCCAGGCGGTTGATCAGGGTAGAGAGTGGCACTTCGATCCGGCGCGTCTTCACTTCCAGATGCGCGGTGCCGCGGCGCCAGGTGACCATCAGCACCAGGATCAGGGCCGCGATGGCGACCGGCACCCAGGCGCCGGCGAAGATGTTCATGAGCGTCGCCGTCACGAAGGTCGCGTCGACGAGGGCCAGCGGCGTGACCACGACGGCGGTCGCCCACAACGGCCAACGCCAAGCGGTCCGGATCACGACGAACGCCAGCAGGCTGTCGACCATCATGGCGGCCGCCACCGCCAGGCCGTACGCGGCCGCGAGCGCACTCGACGTCTTGAAGACCGCGACCAGCACGACCACGCCTGCAAGCAGGATCACGTTCACCCGCGGCATGAAGATCTGGCCTTCTTGCTCGCCGGACTTGTGCTGCACTTCCAGACGCGGCAGCAGGCCGAGCTGGATGGCCTGTCGGGTGATCGAATAGGAGCCGGTGATGACGGCCTGACTCGCGATGGCGGTCGCCGCCGTCGCGAGCACCACCATGGGGACCAGCATGGGGTCCGGGACCATACGGTAGAACGGATTGGCGATGGCGTCCGGATCGGCGAGCATGAGCGCGCCCTGGCCGAAATAGTTGAGCGTCAGCGCCGGCAGGACGAGACCGAACCACGCCGCCTGAATGGGCCGGCGGCCGAAATGCCCGAGATCGGCATAAAGAGCCTCGCCGCCGGTGACGGCCAGGAGCACGAAGCCGAGCGTGACCAAGCCTACGCCCGAATGGTGGATCAGGAAGTCGACGGCGTGGAACGGGTTGACCGCCGCGAGCACGCCCGGCTGATGGACGATCTGCACCACGCCCGCGGCGGCAATCACCACGAACCAGAGCACCATGATGGGCGCAAACAGGATCGCGATCCTGCCGGTGCCGCGGGTCTGGACCGCGAACAGCGCGATCAGCACGATCAAGGTCAGCGGCACGATCATCTTTTCGAATGCCGGCGTCACCACCTTCAGGCCCTCGATGGCGGACATCACCGACAGCGCCGGCGTGATGAACGACGAGCCGTAGAACATCGCGGCGCCGACCATGCCAAGAATGACCACCGGGGTGGCGTGCCGGTTGAGGCCGCGGAAGGCGAGAGCCATCAGGGACAAGGTGCCGCCTTCGCCGTTGTTGTCGGCGCGCAACAGCAGGACGACGTATTTGAGCGTCACGACGAGGATGAGCGACCACAGGATCAGCGACAGCACGCCGAGCACGGTCTCCTCGAGGATCGGCCCTTTTCCCGTCGCCGCCACCAGGGCTTCGCGGAACGCATAAAGCGGACTGGTGCCGATGTCGCCGTAGACGACCCCGACGCTGCCGATCGTCAGCGCGGCAAAGCGCGCCTTGGTTCCTGCGTGTTCGTGCATCCCTGTGTGCTTGTCATCCGAACGATGGGGATGCTCCCTCACGGCAGTCACGATCATCGACGCCAGCATATCAAGGGGGCGGTGGAAAGGCTCACAAAGTCGGCGTCGTTCGTCCAGCGCCGGGCGCGCCGACGCGTCAATAAGCCACACCAACGGGGGTCAGGTGCGGCCGCATGCGGGTGTGCGCTCGGCGCGTTTCGCGCCTTCTTTCCAGGGATCCGCGCCTCACTCCGCCGGCGCCGCCTGGGCGTGGCCGGGCTGCTTCATGCCCCACAGGCGCCGGTGCAGGCGATCGAGCATCAGATAGATCACCGGCGTCGTGTAGAAGGTGAGAATCTGCGACACCACGAGCCCGCCGATGATGGTCATGCCGAGCGGCCGGCGCAGTTCGGCGCCCGGTCCGGTGGCGATGATGAGCGGCACCGCGCCGAGCAGCGCCGCCATGGTGGTCATCAGGATCGGCCGGAAGCGCGCCACGCAGGCCTCGTGGATCGCCCGCTCGGCGGAGAGGCCGCGCTGGCGCTCGCCTTCGAGCGCGAAGTCCACCATCATGATGCCGTTCTTCTTGACGATGCCGATCAACAGAATGATGCCGATGAAGGCGATCAGCGACAGTTCGGCCTTGAACATCATCAGGGCGAGAAGCGCCCCCAGACCCGCCGACGGCAGGGTCGATATGATGGTCAACGGATGGGCGAGGCTTTCGTAGAGGACGCCGAGCACGATGTAGACCGCGATGACGGCGGCGAGGATCAACAGCGGCTGGGCACCGATGGATTGGCGGAAGGCGCGCGCGTCGCCGGCGAAGTCGGCATGCAGCGAGTCGGGAATGTGCAGGCCGCGCACCGTCTCCAGGATCGCCGCCGAAGCGGTCTCCATGGGCATGTCTGCGGTGAGATTGTAGGTGATGGTCACGGCCGGGAACTGGCCCTGGTGGTTGACCACCAGGGGGGCGATGCCGCGCTCGAAACGGGCTACCGCCGACAACGGCACCTGGCCGTCGCGGCCGGCCACATAGACTTGGTCGAGATCGGACGGATCGCGCTGGAAGCGCGGCTCCACCTCGAGAATCACCCGGTACTGGTTCCTTTGGGTGTAGATGGTCGAGATCTGCCGCTGCGAGAAGGCGTTGTTGAGCGCGTTGTCGATGTCGGTGATCTTGACGCCGAGCCGCGCCGCGGCGGTGCGGTCGATGACCACGTCGGCCTGCAGGCCGCCCTGCTCGCGGTCGGTGGAGACGTCGATGATGCCCGGAATGGCCCGGATGGCGTCCTGGACCTTGGGCACCCAGTGCTGCAGCTCGTCGAAGTCGGCGTCCCACAGGGTGAACTGATAGGTCGAGCGGCTGGAGCGGCCGCCCATGCGCAGGTCCTGCGCCGCCATCAGGAAGACGCGTACGCCCGCGATGTTCGAGAGCGCGCGGCGCAGCCGGTCGGCGACCTGCGGCGTGGTGGCGCCACGCTGCGCGAGGGGCTTGAGGCTGATGAACATGCGGCCGTTGTTGACCGAGCCGCTCCAGCCGGAGCCGCCCACCGAGGTGCCGACGCCGTCGACGGCCGGATCGGCGAGCACGATCTTCTCGGCGCGCTGCGCCAGCTCGATCATGGCCTGGTACGAGATGTCGGTCGCTGCCGTCACCGAGCCGAACATCAGCCCGGTGTCGTCCTGGGGGAAATAGCCCTTGGGGGTCTTGATGTAGAGGTTGACGGTGACCGCGATGGTGGCCACGAAGGCGAACAGGGTCACGAACTTGAAGCGCAGCACCACGTCGAGCGTGTACGAATAGAAGCGCAGCATCGCGCCGAGCACGGCTTCGACCACGCGATCGAAGAAGCTCTCGCGGCCGGCGGGCGCGCGCAGGAAATGGCCGCAGATCATCGGCGTCACCGTCAGCGACACCACGGTGGAGACCGCGATGGCGAACACGAGGGTGAGCGAGAATTCGCGGAACATGCGTCCGACGGCGCCGCCGACGAACAGGAGCGGGGTGAAGGTGGCGACGAGCGAGAGACTGATGGAGACGACCGTGAACCCGATCTGGCGGGCGCCCTCGATGGCGGCCCGAAGCGGCGGCATGCCACGCTCGAGGTTGCGATAGGCGTTCTCGATCATCACGATGGCGTCGTCGACCACGAAGCCGACCGAGACCACCAGCGCCATCAGCGACAGGTTGTTGATCGAGTAGCCGAAGACCCACATCAGCGCGCAGGTGCCGGCGAGCGACAGCGGCACGGTGATGCCGGCGGCGAGCGTCGGCGTGCCGCGGCGCAGGAACACGAACACGACCAGCATCACCAGGACGGCGGTGGCCGCGAGCGTCAGGAGCATGTCGTGGACGCTGGCCCGGATCGTCACCGTGCGGTCGGACAGGATCGAGATGTCGATGCCTTCCGGAATCCATTGCTTGAGCTCGGGCAGGAGATCCTTGATGCGGTCGACGGTGTCGATGACGTTGGAGTCGGCCTGCTTAGTGACGGTGAGCAGGATCGCGGGTTGGCCGTTGAACCAGGCGGCCGAGCGGCTGTTGCGCGTGCTCTGCTCGATGCTCGCGATGGCGCCGAGCTTGACCACGCTGCCGTCGCGGGACTTGACGACGATGTCGTGATATTCCGCCGCCTCGCGCAACTGGTCGTTGGTGGCGATGACCTCGGAGATGACCGTGCCGTGCAGCACGCCCACCGGCCCGGCCGCGTTGGCGCCGGCGATCGCGGTGCGCACGTTCTCCATGCCCAGCCCCATGGAGGCGATGGCGAGGGGATCGACACGCACCCGGATCGCCGGCTGTTCGGCCCCGGCGACCGAGACGTCGGCGACGCCGTCGACCTGGGAGATGCGCTGCACCACCACGGTGTCGGCGGCGTCGAAGACGGCGCTGGGCGGCAGCGTCTTCGACGTCATGGCGAGGATCAGGACCGGCATGGCCGACGGGTTCATCTTGCGGAAGTTCGGCAGGCTCGGCAGGTCGGAGGGCAGGTCGCTGGCGGCGGCGTTGAGCGCCGCCTGCACGTCCCGGGCGGCGCCGTCCACGTTGCGGGAGACGTCGAACTGAATCGCGATCGAGGTCGAGCCGAGCGACGACGTCGAAGTCAGCTCGGTGACGCCCGGGATGGCGCCGAGGCGGCGTTCCAGCGGCGCCGCCACCGTCGCCGCCATGGTCATGGGGTCGGCGCCCGGACGGCTGGCGCTGACCCGGATGGTGGGGAAATCGATCGACGGCAGGCTGGCGACCGGCAGGAGCTGGTAGGCGACCGCGCCGACCAGGAACAGCCCGATGGCAAGAAGCGTGGTGGCAACGGGTCGCTGGATGAACGGCAGGGAGAAGTTCATGGGGCTTCTCCGCTGCACCCGTCATTGCGAGCGCAGCGAAGCAATCCAGTCCTTGCTTCCGGACCCCTGGATTGCTTCGCTGCGCTCGCAATGACGAACCGATATGTCGTGAGTACTGCACTAGTCCCGCGCATAGCGCGCTCCCTCTCCCCATCGGGGAGAGGGTGGGGGTGAGGGGGTTCGGGCCTGTCGAGAGGGCGTGGCCCCCTCACCCCGGCCCTCTCCCCCAAGGGGAGAGGGAGCAGATCGAGGGCGGGGCGAATGCAGCGGCTCGTAACCATCTCCGTTACTCCGCCGGCGTCGGCGCCGGCGCCGGGCGCGGCCGGTGGCCGAAGCGGGCGACGGCGCGCATGCGCAGGCGTTCCATCATCAGGTAGATGACGGGCGTCGTGTAGAGGGTGAGGAGTTGCGACAGCAGGAGTCCGCCGATGATGGTGACGCCGAGCGGGAAACGCAGCTCCGAGCCGGTGCCGCTTTCGAGCGCCAGCGGCAGGGCGCCGAACAAAGCGGCGAGCGTCGTCATCATGATGGGCCGGAAACGCAAGAGACATGCCTGCACGATGGCGTCGCGCGGCGACATGCCCTGTTCGCGCTCGGCGTCGAGCGCGAAGTCGATCATCATGATGGCGTTCTTCTTGACGATGCCCATCAGCAGCACGATTCCGATCAGCGCCACGATGGAGAGGTCTTGGCCGGTCGCCATCAGGGCCAGCAGGGCACCGACGCCGGCGGAGGGCAGCGTGGAGAGGATCGTCAGCGGGTGGATGAAGCTCTCATAGAGGACGCCGAGGACGATGTAGATGGTCACCGCGGCGGCGAGCAGCAGCCAGGGCTCGCTCTTGAGCGACTTTCCGAACTCGGCCGCATCGCCCGAGTATCGGCCGGACACCGAACTGGGCAGGCCGACATCGCGTTCCGCCTCCGCGATCGCCGTGACGGCGTCGCCCAGCGAGGCGTTTCGCATCAGGTTGAAGCTGATGGTGACCGCCGGGAACTGCTCCTCGTGCATGATCGTCAGCGGCCCGGTGGTGCGCTCAACGGACGCGACCGCGCCGAGCGGGATTTGCGCCACCGCGGTCGAGGCCGAGCCGGACGTGGACGACGGCAGGAACAGTTTCGAAAACGAGGTCGGGTCGCGCTGGTATTCGGGCTTCGCCTCCAGGATCACCCGGTACTGGTTGGCCTGGCCGTAGATGGTCGAGATCTGGCGCTGCCCGAAGGCGTTGTTCAAGGTGTCGTTGATCGACTGCATGGAGACGCCGAGCCGGCCGGCCTTGGAGCGATCCACATTGACCATCACCTCGAAGCCGCCATCCTGTGCTTCGAGGGCGACGTCCTGCAGGCGTGCATCGTGCTTGAGGTGGTCGGCCATGCGCGTCGCCCACAGGGCGGTGTCGGCCGGCGCGGTGCCGACCAGCGTGTACTGGTACTGGCCGCGGCTCGAGCGCGTGCCGATCTGGATGTCCTGCACGGGCTGGAAGAAGACGACGACGCCGGGGATCGGAGCGGTCAGGCGCTTGAAGCGGTCGACGACGTCGGTGACGAAGCTCTCCCGCTCGGCGCGCGGCTTCAACGTGATGGTCAGCCGGCCCGCATTGGGAGTGGGATTGAGGGTCGAGACGCCGAGCACCGAGACGACCCCGACCACGTCCGGGTCGGTGCGGATCGCCTTGGCGACCTCGTCCTGCAGTCGCTGCATTTCCGTGAACGACACTTCCGGCCCGGCCTCGGTGACGGCGGTGACGAGGCCGGTGTCCTGCGTCGGCAGGAAACCCTTCGGCGCCATCACGTAGAGGCCGAGGGTGGCGACGAGCGTCAGCAGCGTGACCAGGAGGGTGGTGCGCTGGCGCCCCAGCACCCATTCGAGGGTGACGTGATAGACCCCGACCGTGCGGTCGACTGCGCGCGCGAAGGCGCGCGTCACCGGGTTGCCGGGGCCGGTCTCGGCTTCGGTCTCTTGGGTACGCAGGAGGCGGGCGCACATCATCGGGGTCAATGTCAGCGACACGATCGCCGAGGTCACGACCGCGATGGTCAGCGTCAGGGCGAATTCGCGGAACATGCGCCCGACAATGCCGGTCATGAACAAGAGCGGGATGAACACTGCGATCAGCGACACGGTCAGCGATATGACCGTGAAGCCGATCTCCTTGGCGCCCTTGAGCGACGCCGTCATGGGGTCGTCGCCCTTCTCCATGTGGCGGACGATGTTCTCGATCATCACGATGGCGTCGTCGACCACGAAGCCGGTGCCGATGGTCAGCGCCATCAGGGACAGGTTGTCGAGGGAGAAGCCGCAGAACCACATGACCCCGAAGGTGGCGATCAGCGACAGCGGCAGGGCGACGCCGGCGATGATGGTCGCCCGGACGGTGCGCAGGAAGACGAACACCACCATGACGACGAGGGCGACCGACAGCACGAGGGTGAACTGGACGTCGCGCACGGAGGCCCGGATGGTGTCGGTGCGGTCGCTCACCACGGTGAGGTCGATGCCGCGCGGCATGGCGCGCTGCAGGCGCGGCAGTTCGGCATCGATGCGCTTGACCGTCTCGATGACGTTGGCGCCGGGCTGGCGTTGGATGTCGATGACGACCGCCGGATTGCCGTTGTACCAGCCGCCCACTTTGGCGTTCTCGAGGCCCTCGACCACGTCGGCGACGTCGGACAGGAGCACCGGCGAGCCCGACCGGTAGGCGATGATCACCGATTTGTAGGTCTCGGCGGCGGCGATCTGGTCGTTGGCCGCGATGATGTAGGACTGGTGCGCACCGTCCAGCGAGCCCTTGGGGCCGGCCACGTTGGCGCCCACGATGGCGGAGCGCAGGTCGTCGAGCGCGATGCCGTAGGAGGCGAGGCGGCCGAGATCGGCCTGGACGCGGATCGCCGGTTTGAGACGACCCTGCACCGACACGGCGCCGACGCCCGACACTTCGGCGAGCCGTTGTGCCATCAGGGTGTCGGCGAGATCGCTCATCTGGCGCAGCGAAATGGTCGGGGAGGTCAATGCCAGCGTCATGATCGGCGCGTCGGCCGGGTTGACCTTCGAATAGACCGGCGGATAGGGCAGGTTGCGCGGCAGCGTCGAGGAGGCGGCGTTGATGGCCGACTGCACGTCCTGGGCGGCGGCGTCGATGTCGCGCTCGAGGTCGAACTGCAGGGTGATCTGGCTGATGCCGAACGAGGATGCCGACGTGAAGGTGGACAGCGACGGGATCTTGCCGAACTGGCGTTCGAGCGGCGCGGTGACCAGCGCCGCGGTCGTCTCGGCGCTGGCGCCGGGAAGCTGGGTGGTCACCTGGATGGTGGGGAAATCCACCTGCGGCAGCGACGACACCGGCAGGAAGGCGTAGCCGAGCAGGCCGCCGATCAGCACCGCGATGCCGAGCAGCGACGTGGCGATCGGCCGATGGATGAAGGGTGCGGAGACGCTCGACGAAACGCTCATGGGTTCGACCGACCGCCTCCCTGGGTTTCACTTCGGCGTTCGGTCGGACCGCCGGGCGCTTTGCCGTCGTCGGCGCGGGCGCGGCCCTCACCACCGCCAGCGCGTTCACGCCGGCCACTGGCTTGGCCCTGTCCGGCTTGGCCCTGTCCGGCTTGGCCCTGCCCGGCTTGACGCTGTCCGGCCTGGCCCTGCCCGGCTTTGCCCGGTCCGCCTTGCCCCTGGCCGCCCTGACCCGCCATGGGGCCTCGCCGCGGCCGCTCGTTTGGCCCGGGTGGGGGCGCCGCCGCCGGCGTGTCGCCGCCCGACACGCTGACGCGACTGCCGTCGGTGAGCTGGGCAAAACCGGTGGTCACGACACGTTCGCCCGGCGTCACGCCCTCGGCGACGACGGCGCGAATGTCATCCTGGAGGGCGACGCGGACAGGCCGCACCGATACCGTGTCGCCGTCGTTGACACGATACACGAAGGTACCGTTCGGCCCGCGCTGCACGGCGGCGGTCGGCACCGTCACGGCATTCTTCAACGTGTCCACCAGCAGGCGCACATTGACGAACTGGCCCGGCCACAGCTTGAGGTCCGGATTGGGGAATTCGGCCTTTAGCTTGATGGTGCCGGTGGTCTGGTCGACCTGGTTGTCGATCACCTGGAGGGTACCGCGTTCGATGATGGTGCGGTTGTCGCCGCCCAAAGCCTCGACGGCGAGCGGACCCTTTGCCATGGCGGTGTTGACCTGGGCGAGCTGCTGCTGCGGCAGGGTGAACAGGACCGAGATCGGCCGGATCTGGGTGATGACCACGAGGCCGGTGGTGTCGGACGCGCGCACGATGTTGCCGACGTCGACCTGGCGCAGGCCGGTGCGGCCCGAGATGGGCGCCGTGATGGTGGTGTAGCCGAGGATCGCGCGGGCGTTGTCGATGGAAGCCTGGTCGGAACGCACCTGCGCTTCGAGCTGGGCGACGCTGGCGCGCTGGGCATCGGCCTGTTGCTTGGAGATGGAATTGGTCTCGGCGAGACGGGTGAAGCGTTCGAGGTCGCGGCGGGCATTGTCCAGCTGGGCCTCGTCCTGGGCCTTCTTGGCGAGTGCCTGGTCGAGGGTAGCCTGGAAGGTGACCGGATCGATCTTCGCCAGGACATCGCCGCGCGCGACATCCTGACCCTCGCGGAACAGGATCTCGATCAGCTTGCCTTCTACCTGCGGCTTGACCGTCACGGTGTTGAGTGCGCGGGTGGTGCCGACGCCGTCGAGATAGACCGGCACGTCGGCGGTCGCCGCCGGCGATGCCAGCACCGGCACCGGCAGGTCGGAACGGAATCGGCCGCCGGAGCCGCCAGGCCCGCCACCACCGCGCATGCCCATGCCGCCGACGCCGATGCCGGCCACCCGCTTCGGGTCGAGACCCATCAGGAACCAGGCGGCGCCGGCGATGAGCGCGAGGGACAGGAGAATCCCCGCGTAGCGTCGAAACTGCTGCATGCGCGTCATGTTAAGTCCAATCGGAGCGGCTGCCGGGCGGCTCGCCTGCGCTTATATGGGGCGTCCGGCGTCTTTGGGCGGCCAGCCGCCGCCGACGGCCTGATACAGCGCGATGGCGGCAAGAAAGCGGGCGAGCCGCACCTGCGCGAGGGTGTCCTGGCCCTGGAAAAGGGTTTGTTGGGTGTTGAGCACGGTGACGATGTCGGTCGTGCCTTCCCGCAGCCTCGTTTCCGAGATCGTGAAGGCGGCGCGGGCGGAGCGCACCACGTCGGCCTGCAGGCGTTCGCGCCGGGTCTGCTGCTCGAGGGCAACGAGCGCCTGTTCGACGTCGCGGAAGGCGGCGAGGACGGAGCCCCGATAGGTCGCCAGCGCCTCGTCCCGCTGCGCCTTGGCGACGTCCAGCTGGCCCAACAGGCGACCGCCGTCGAAGACCGGCTGGGTAAGGCCCGCCGCCATGGTGTAGAACCAGGCTCCGGGGCCGAACAGGCTCGAGAGCGCCGCGCTCTGCCAGCCGGTCTCGCCGGTCAGCCGGATGGAGGGGAAGAACGAAGCGCGTGCCGCCGTGACGTCGTGGTTGGTGGCGATCAGTTGCGCTTCGGCGTGGCGGATGTCGGGCCGCTGCTGGAGGAGTTCGGAGGGCAGGCCCGGCGTCAGGCGCGGCACCGTGACGGCGTTGAGCGAGCCGCCGCGCACCTTGACGAATTCGGGCGGGCGGCCGGCCAGCACGGCCAGTTCGGCCATGTTCTGCCTGAGGGTGATTTCCAGGACCGGGATGGCGGCGCGCACTTGCGCGACCAGGCTCTCCTGCTGCGAAACTTCGAGCTGCGAGGCGGTGCCGACCGCCTGCCGTTCCCGGATGATGCTGAGGATGCGGGTTGAGGCGGCGAGATTGTCGCGGGCAAAGCGCAGCCGGTCCTGGGCGGCGAGCACCTGGAAGTAGGCGTTGGCGGTCGATGCCAGCACGGAGAGTGCGACGACATCGCGGTTGTAGCGAAACGCGACGGCATTCTCGGTCGCCGACGCCAGGGCGGCGCGGTTCTTGCCCCAGAAATCGAGCTCGTAGGAAGCGTTGAACGACAGATTGTAGAGGGAGCGTACCTGGCCGCCCGCCGGCTTGGTGCGGGTGCCGCTCGAATCCAGCCCGATCCCCGGCAATAGCGCCGAATTGGCGACGCGGGCATTGGCGTCCGCCTGCAGGACGCGGGCGACGGCGACGGCCACGTCCTGGTTGGCGGTCTGCGCCTGCTCCATCAGTGATGTGAGTTCGCGGGAGCGGAAGCCGCGCCACCAGTCCAGCGCCGGACGCGCCGCGTCGGCCTTCGCCGGCGCCGCATGGGTATATTTTTCCGGTATTTGGATGCCAAGATCGAGCTTGTCGGGGCCGAGGAAGCAGCCGGACAACATCGGGGCGAGGCAGGTGGCGGCGAGCACGCGCCCCAGACGGCCGGTGCGGTGTGG
The DNA here is from genome assembly GCA_030848545.1 of Astrobacterium formosum. GTDB lineage: Bacteria > Pseudomonadota > Alphaproteobacteria > Rhizobiales > Xanthobacteraceae > Astrobacterium > Astrobacterium formosum. Next base: position 58,839 of record JAVDCA010000017.1, on the reverse strand, counting down.
CTTCGGCGCGGATGCGGACGGCGGACACGGATACATACGTCAGTCTTTCGCGGACGGCCGGTGGGCGGCGACGCGGTTCCGCCCGGCGACACGCTAGCAGTCCGCCCCGCTGGAACAAGCGCCGTAGCGCCACAGTCGCCGGTGAAGTTGGGGCATTGCGTTTCGAAGCGGTGCGGCGGGACGGGGCCATGGCGTCAATGGCGCCGGCCGGCGGCATCCTGGCGGCAACGTGTGGCAACCATGCGGCCGCCGGCGTCCGCCAGGGCGCCGACCAGGCGGCGGGCCGGGGATCTCAGTTCCAGGGCGGGGCGAATGAAGATGGTGGTGAAGATGTCGAACGCTTCGCCGCGGCGATCGGGCAGATCGCCGAAGCGGCCATAACGGCCGGGCGACGCCCGTACGGGCGCGCTCGCGACGGGGCGGGGAGCGTTGGGATAAGGGGCGTTCATGGGCGAACTCCTGGACGGCCGGCTCGGTTACGGCCGCCATGGTGGAGTTCGTCGGTTTCGAGCGCTTCTCTCCAGGGTAAAGAAATGTAAAGGCGCTCGATACGGGCGATCTGACCCCGCGCCGGGACCGGGGCGGGGTCAGGGCGGGGCCAGAGTGCCGGATTGCCGCGCGTCGAGCACATGGACGCAGGCGGCAAAGCCGCGTTTTTCAGTCCTCGTCCAGTTCGCCGATGTGGTGCTGGGCGTAGAGTTCCAGGCCGAGCTTGGCGACCAGGTCGAGCTGGGTCTCGAGGAAGTCGATATGGCCTTCCTCGTCCTTCATGAGTTCTTCGAACAGTTCCCGGCTCGGATAATCTTTGACCTCATGGCAGTAGGTCGCCGCCTCCTGGTAGAGGGCGCGCGCCCCCACTTCGGCGCCGAGATCCGCCTCCAGGACTTCTTTGACGTTCTGGCCGATATGCAACGGATCGAGCACCTGCATGTTCGGAAAACCGTCGAGAAAGATGATGCGCTGCACGAACTTGTCCGCGTGCACCATTTCTTCAATGGATTCCTTGCGCCACTTCTTGGCGAGATCGAGATAGCCCCAGTTTTCCAGCATTCGATAATGGATCCAATACTGGTTGACGGCCGTCATCTCCGACCGCAATCCCTTGTTGAGGTACTCGATGACTTTGGCGTCGCCCTTCATCAGTCTCACTCCCATCTGGTCCATTTCCGCCGTCCGTGGTCGCGGTGGCGGCTCCAGATAAGAACCGTTCTTGCCTGCGACGCAAGTGCAAGGCGTTCGCATGATGCGGAACGCCGCAGCGGTCAGCGCCTAGGTCTCATGGGAGATCACGAAGGAGATCGCCGGACTGCCGGCACACGGGAGCGAATCACATCACTCGGAAGCGCGGCCGTGCGGGCAGCATGGGCAGGAAGACGCGCAGGCCAGTGCCTCGTCCATGATCTGCCGGATGGTGCGGGCGCAACGGCCGCACTGGGGGCTGCAGCCCAGGCACCCATAGACCTGCCCGGGTGTACGCGGCGCCGTTGTGGCGCAGGCGTCACGGACTTGATCGGCGGACAGGACGTTGCACGAACAGACGATCATCGGGCCAGCGGCTCAATCGAGTGGTCTAGGCGCCTCGATACTGCACCTTTGACGAGAGTGCAAAAGAAAAACATACATTATATTGATTTTAATCAAGCATTGCGTGCCGCTTGGCAGCGCTGCGTCTGACGCATACAGCAACAGGATAGCTTGTAAACGCTCTAAACTAAGTATTGGTGAATTGACATCCAATAAATCCGACCAAGAATGCGGTCGGTGGGGCTGGACCACAGCCCTGCGGGGCAAGTCCGACAGCAAGGCTGCAAGTCAAGGCTACATGTCATGGCGCCGCGTGATGTCGCCGTCTCTTCCCTGAAAAGGAAGTCCTTCGGCCGTGTGCCGGCGGACGGCCGGTCATTCGGGCAAGATGGGCAAGTCAACGCCGCAAACCATGCCGGAACGAGACTCCGGCCGCGCCCGCCCTCGTGGCGCTTCGCGGCCGTCCACATGGGGCCGGCCGTATTCCTGTGGCTCGTCGGCGGCTGGGTGGTGGCGGTGGTGCTGCTGTTGGCCGGCGTCGTGGTCCTGCGCCATTTGGTTTGACCCGGCAGGCTGGTCGACGCCGCGCCCTGGCGGCGCCGCACTTCAGGTCGCCGCGGCGGCAGCCTGCGTGAGGGCCGGCAGCCGGCCGTGGCCCTGCTGGCTGGCCGCCGGCCGACCCTCGATCCAGCGGTCGAGGAACTCGGCGAACCATCGCCGGACGGCCGGGTCATAGACGGGCCGGTCGGCGAAGTGCTCCGCGCGCCGCTTGGCGCCGGGCATCAGCGTGCGTTCATGGCCGCGGGTGGTCCAGCGGCACATCATCAGGTGGGTGACCTCGCCGTGGAACTGCAGCGCGTAAGCGGCACCGAGCCGGAAGGCCTGTACCGGGAACATGTCGCCTTCAGCCAGTAGTTCGCCATCGGCGGGCAGGTCGAAACCCTCGCGATGCCATTGGTAGACGTGGCTCGGCCACACCGGCACCATGGCGCGGCCGATGGCCGTCGCACGGATCGGATAATAACCAACCTCGGCCATGCCGTCGGGATGGGGAGCCACGCGGGCGCCGAGATGGCGGGCGAGCATCTGGGCACCGAGGCAGATGCCGAGGAACGGCTTATTCTCGGACAGCGGCACGGCGATCCAATCGGTCTCGCGGCGGATTGCCTCGATGCAGTCGTTGGCGCTCATGGGGCCGCCGAAAATCACCGCACCGGCATGGTCGTGAAGTGATTCGGGCAACGGATCGCCGAGGCACGGCCGGCGGATGTCGAGCGCGATGCCGCGGGCCGCGAAGTGCTGGCCCACCCGGCCGCAGGTAGAGTTTTCCTGATGGAGGACCATCAGGAGCGGCTTTGCGGGCGGGGACGACACGATCTGAAGCATGGCCTTGGGGGTGTGGTCCTTGTTGCGTTCGAGTGGACCCCGGTTCGGTGGCGATGACAAGCGCCAGTCCGGCACGGCTTCCATGCCGTTGCATTCTAGCAAGAATGGGGCCGACGCCGTCACGCCTCGCCGGCGGCCACGAGCCGGCTGGCGACGCGTTGGCGAAGGCCGATCCGTTGCGCTCCGGACACCGCCAGGAGATCGGCGATGCGCCAGATGGCGTTGTCCTCGAACTCGCTCACGGCGCCGTCGCTGAGTGCCATCTCCCACATCATCTCGATGATGCGCTGGCGGCCGGCCTCGTCGAGGCTGCGCATCAGGATGCTGGTGAAGCGGAAGAAATCGACCGCCTCGCGATCGGCGGCCTGGGCGGCCGTCACCAGTTCGTCGGCCTTTTCGTCGTCGAGCTCGAAGCGTGCCTTGACGAGGTCGATGAGGCGCCCACGCTCGGCGTCCGACAGGGCGCCGTCCAGGGTGGCGACGTGGACCATCAGGGCAGCGGCGGCGAGCCGGTAGTCGTTGTCGCAGAATTGAGCCTGTTCCTTGCCGTCGTCGACAAGGTCGGAAAAGAAACGTTTGATGTCCTCGAGCATGCGGCCTCGTCGTCCTCGGTCGGGCGCCCGTGTCCGGGGCGCGCTCTTCTGTCGCTCCCATTCCCGACACCGGGGCGGCTCCTCGCGGACTCAAAGGTCAGCGGACGGCCTTGCGGGTGCGGGCGCTCTTCTCGAGCAGTTCGAGATTGTTCTTGATATAGGGGTTGGCGGGATCCTTCGCCCGGGCGGCGAGAAGAATTTCGCGCGCGCGTGCGTAGTCGCCGCGCAGGATGAAGGAAAAACCCTGGTTGTTCAGGACTTCCGGGGTGCGGCCGACGAGCCTGGCGAGTTGTTCATAGGCGCGGTCGGCGAGGTCGAAACGCTTGAGCCGGTCGTAGGAAGCCGCAAGGCCGAGCCAGGCTTCGGCATCGTTCGGACCCGCTTCGACGGCGCGACGGAAATATCGTTCGGCAATGCCGTAGTTTTCCAGGCGGAACTGCTGCTTGGCAACGCTCAGGTCGTCGTTGGGGTCGATCCCGAGGATCGGCGGGGCGCCCTTGGGGCCGTAATCGGGCTGCGGAGTCGGGATGGTGCCGGTCGTCTCCAGGCCCGCCATATCGTTGGCGGCGACGGACGGCGCCGGCGGGTTGCCGGCCAGGATGTCGGGCAGCCTGGTGGATGTCGTCTCGCACGCGGTCAGCCACAGCAGGCATGCCGAGGCAAGAACCGCGCTACGCATTACGCCAACACCCATGACCCGACCTTCCGGCATCGGCCGAGCGTGGCATGGGTGGTTGACCCATGCGCCGCCCAGGCGACGCGGCGGCGTTTCTTCGGCGAAGCGGTGTCCACCTCGCCCGAAAACGCTCCAAGACACCGACATGCGACCGTAGGGGAGCTTGGTTAAGAATCTCTCGCCGGGCGAGCCTGGGACTCATCCGGCAAAACGCGCGCCGGCCCTGGTACCGATGCTGCGGAGTTCGACTTCAATTCCGCCGCGGTTGACATCAGCGCCATTGAGGTTCAATATTTAGAAGTTAATTCTATCTGACAGAACTCATCGTAGTGCCCTCATCCAGGTGGTTGGTGGGACGGAGTTCAAGAAGGACGCGATCGCGACCGGGCTCCGCCCGCCGAACCATTCTCAGCCGTTACCCCCGAGTACACGAATCGCCATCGGCGAATCTGCGCTCACGTCGTCGGACGATGCGACGAACGTGAACCGCATCAACAGTCAGGGGATCGAAGAATGTCTATGAGGCTGTCCAGCGTCGCACGGGCCGCAATCGTCGTCGGCCTGCTCGCCGGTGTTTCCTCGGCAGGCGCCGAAGAAATCCGCTCCCACAATTTCCGCTTCGCTCTCCAGCCGGCGAGGGAGTCCGCGCAAGTCATGGGTGCGCAGCGTTTCGCCGACGTCGTTCGCGACAAGAGCGGCGGCAAGATGATCGTCAAGGTGTTCGATGGCGGACAACTGGGGACGGACACCAGTTCGTTGACCGCCATGCAGGTTGGCACCATCGACTTCTCGTTGTTGGGTACGGGCAATCTGACCGGCTACGACAAGGGCTACATGGTCTTCGACATCCCCTTCCTGTTCGATTCCTACGAGGAAGTGGATGCGGTCGCCGACGGGCCGGTCGGCGACAAGCTCAAAGAGCGAGTCATTCCGAAAGGTTTGCGGATCCTGTCCTACGCCGAGCTCGGATTCCGCCACATCCACAACTCGAAGCGTCCGGTCAAGACGCTCGACGATCTCAAGGGTCTCAAGCTGCGCGTCATCCCATGGCCGATGTACGTTGAATTCATCAATGCCACCGGCGCCAATGCGCTGCCGCTGGCGTTCACCGAGCTCTACACCGCCATGGAGCAGAAGGCGGTCGACGGCGCGACCAATCCGTTCGACAACATCACCGCCACCAAGTTCTACGAGATCAACAAGTACCTGTCGCTCAGCCGGCACATGTACACCATGATGGCCTTCATCATGAGCAACAAGAGTTGGCAGAAGTTGAATCCGGACGAGCAGGCGATCATCATGGCCGCCGCAAAGGAAGGCAGCGCCCACGAGCGCAAGATGTCGCGCCAGAAGGCCGAAAAGGACTTCGAGTTTCTGAAGTCCAAGATGGAAGTGAACCAGATTCCGGCGGCGGAAGTCGCCAAGTTGCGCGAGATCGCCAAACCGGTGGTCGCGAAATTCGCCAAGGACATCGGCCCCGATCTCATCAAGAGCGTCGAGGATCAGCTCTCTGCGATGCGAGCCAAAAAGAAATAGTGCGATCTCGTTCGGGCGCCCGGAAGAACGTACATCCTCCGGGCGCAAGCCACTGATCGGGAGAGCCTGTCTTGAAAAGCATCGTCGATCGCGCATTTTCGCTTCTGGCGCACTTCTGCGTCGGCAGCCTCGCCCTGCTGGTGGTGCTCGTCTTCACCAATGTGGCGCTGCGTTTCCTCTTCAGCTCCGGCATCACTCTCTTCGAGGAACTATCGCGCTGGGTGTTCGTGTGGATGGTTTTCATGGGCGCCTTGATCGCCCTGCGCAACAACACCCATCTCGGCACCGATCTCGTGGTCTCGCGGCTCCCCGGCCCGTTGAAGAAGGCCGCCGTCGTCGCCGGATTCCTGGTGACGCTCGGCTGCGTCGTCGTCTTCGTTCTCGGCAGTTGGACCCAGTTCATGGTGTCGAAGGACATCACGGCGCCGGTGTCGGATCTATCCATGGGATGGTTCTACGGTGCCGGCCTGGCCTTCGGCGTCGCCGCCCTGCTGATCCTGTTGGCGCGTGGTTTCCGGTACGCCACCGGCCGGTTCGACGCCGATGCGGAGGTGACCTCCGAGGTCACGCCATCCGACGTCTAACGGCCGAACATCCGAAAGCGCACACCGTCTCGGGGGAGCGAACCAATGACCATGTTTCTGTTCGTGGCTTCGCTACTCGGAGCCGTCGCGCTCGGCGTGCCGATCGCCTTCGCGCTGCTGGCGAGCGGCATCCTGCTGATGATTCACATGGACGTGTTCGAGGCGACCATCGTCGCCCAGTACACGATCGAAGGCGCGGATAGTTTCCCTTTGCTCGCCATTCCGTTCTTCATGCTCGCCGGCGAGGTCATGAACGCCGGCGGCCTGTCCCGACGCATCGTCAATCTGGCGATGGCACTGGTCGGGCATGTGCGTGGCGGCCTCGGCTATGTCGCCATCTTCGCTGCTGTCATACTGGCCTCGCTGTCAGGCTCGGCGGTTGCCGATACGGCGGCGATCGCCACGCTGTTGTTGCCCATGATGGTGCAGGCCGGCCACGAAAAGCCGCGTGCGGCCGGCTTGATCTGTTCGGCCGCCATGACGGCGCCGATCATTCCGCCGTCGATCCCGTTCGTGATCTTCGGTGTCGCCGCCAACCTGTCCATTGGCAAGCTGTTCCTCGCCGGCATAGTGCCCGGGCTGATGTTGGCGGCGGCGATCGCCCTCGTCTGGTCGCAAGTCGCCCGTCGCGAAAACGTCACCCCGTTGCCCCGGGCGACGTGGGGACAGGCGCTGCAAGCGTTCGTTGACGCCGTCTGGGCGCTCGGACTGCCGTTCATCATCGTGTTCGGACTGCGTTTCGGCTGGTTCACGCCAACCGAGGCGGCGGTCGTCGCTGCGGTCTACGCCCTCTTCGTGGCGGTGGTCGTCTATCGGGAAGTGACGGCACGCCAGCTCTACGTCGTCTTCTTCAATGCGGCGCAGACGTCGTCGATCATCATGTTCCTGGTGGCGGCCTCCATGGTGTCCGCCTGGCTGATCACCATCGCCGAAGTGCCGGCGCAATTCGCCGCCTTGCTGGAGCCGCTGTTGGGCAGCGAGACCCTGCTCAAGCTCGCCATCATGGCCCTGCTGATCGTACTCGGCACGATGATGGATGCAGCGCCCATCATCCTGATCATGACGCCGATCCTGATGCCGATCATCAAGGTGGCGGGCATCGATCCGTACTATTTCGGTGTCCTATTGGTGGTCAACGTGACCATCGGGCTGATCACGCCGCCGGTCGGTTCGGTCCTCAACGTGACGGCGGGCGTCAGCCGGCTGCGCATGGAACAGGTCGTCGGCGGCGTGATGCCGTTCCTTCTGGCGCAGTTCGCGGTACTGCTCCTGATCACGGTCTTTCCGTCGATCGTGCTCGTTCCGCTCAGGTTCCTCACCGGCGGCTGAGGCCGGCTCGGGCGGTCTCAGCGCGGCGGCCGGCGTCGCGACACCACCCGCTCGGCGCGCGGCCCGTCGACGTCAGGTGAATGACCGAGGCGCGACGACAGTTCCGCCGTCGCAGCGAGCAGGCTCTCGAGCAGAACCAGTTTGCGCTCGGGCGACACACGTGGGATCGGGCCGGCGACGGCGATGGAAGCGCAGCACCGTCCGGCGTAGTCGAACACGGGTGCGGCGAGCGATCCGACCGCCGGGATGACGTCCTCGAGCGCGAGGGTGTGGCCGTCGCGGCGAATCACTTCGAGCTCCTCCCTGAGCCGATTGGCGTCGGCGCGGGAGAGTGCGATGGAGGGATCGTCGGCAAACGCTCGCATCAGCCGCTCGCGTTCGTCGTCTTCGGCGAATGCCAGCAGGACCTTGCCGCCGACGCCGCGATGCAGGTCGAGGATGTCACCTTGCACATTGGCGAGGCGTACCGGCTGGTCGCCATCTTCTCGGACCAGACACAGCCGCCGGATTCCCTGGAGGATGAACAAGGACGACGTCTCGCCGGTCTGGCCGGCCAGTTCCTTGATGATCGGGCGGCTCAGCGCGGCGAGGCTGTTGGTCTGCTCATAGATGCGACCCAACACCATGAACTTGGAGCCGAGACTGTACCGCAAGGTTTCGTCATTGCGGATCAGGTAGCCCTTGTGAATCAGAGTGCCGCACAGCCGCAGGACGCGGCTCTTCTGCAATCCGGTCATGTCGCTGAGTTCGGTCAACGAGAGGCCCGGCCGGTTCTTCCGAAAACACTCGACGAGGTCGATCATGCGCAGCACGGCCTCCACGTGCCGATCCTCCTCTCGGGTCGGCTTGGCCTTGCCTTTCATCATCATTGCCGCTCCGGAGTCGTAGGCATCGCCGCCGCCGGTGGAAGAATTCATTTTCCGCCTCGTTCTTAACATGCCGGCGCATCTGCTGCCGGCGTGTCCGTATCCGCAATTGCCGCGATTGACACTGCGGGTCTTTCGGCCGTTAAATATAGAAGTCAATTCTATACAATAGAATGCGGCAGTCAAGTCTTTTCCGCAGGCGGCGCCCCGGACCGCCCGGCACGGCAGATAAACGAGGCAGGTAATGGCAATGACGCAAGGCGTGACGAGTAAGCTGGTGAATTTCGCCGTCGGGACGCGCTACGGAAATATTCCGCCGGAGGTGACCCATGAGACCAAACGGCTCATCCTCGATACCCTCGGGTGCGCGATTGCCAGCAAGCAAACAGATCTCGGTCGCATCGCCGTAGAAGCCGCGGACGCGATCGGTGGCAAGGACGGGGAGGCGACCATCTGGGGCAGCCGCGCGCGTTCGTCCTGCGTCGCGGCCGCATTCGCCAATGCCGAGCTCACCAATGCGATGGATGCCGACGAGACGCTGATCAACTTCAGTCACGTCGCCGGCAGTATCCTGCCTCCGGCGACGGCGGCGTGCGAGCGCGTCGGCGCGTCCGGCAAGACGCTGATCGCCGCGATGGCGCTCGGCTATGACGTCGCCGCGCGCATCGGTGTGGCGATGCCGCGCGCCGAGTACCTCGCCGGCGAGCCGCCGAACCTGTCGCTCGCCAACCTGCGCAACAGCGACTTCGCCTGGCACGTGTTCGGCTCGGCGACGGCGACGGGAACGTGCCTCGGCTTCGATGCGACGAAAATGTCCAATGCCTTCGGCATCGCCTGCGTCAACGCCCCCATCAACGCCACCGTCGCCATCAAGGGTTACACCGAGTTCTTCCCCATGACCAAGTACACCGTCATGGGCCAGAACGCCTTGGTGGGCATGATGGGCGCGCTGCTGGCGGATCGCGGCTTCACCGGCGGCCATCACATGCTCGATGGTGATTACGGCTTCTTCCGCCTCACCGGCATCGAGCCGACATTCCCGGAGGAACTGACCAAGGACCTCGGCCGTCACTGGTGGGTGACGGAGGCCTCCTACAAGCCCTATCCGATCAATCGTATCCCGCAGCCCGGCCTCGACATCTTCTACGGCATGCTCGCCGACGGGTCGTTCACCGCCGACGATGTCAAGGAGGTGATCTACAAGGTCCATCCCCGCTCGATCGGCCATTTCGATCACTGGCCGATCGACGATATCCACTCCAGTATGCAGTTCTCGTTCTGCTTTCCGATGGGGTTCGCGATGGCGGCCTACGGCATCGAGCCCGGCCCCGATTGGCACCGGCCGCAGAACATCGACGACCCGCGCATCAAGGCCTTCGCCAAGAAGGTACGCATGGTCGGCGATCCGGCCGTGTTCCAGGCCGTCTACGACGAGGTCGGCAACCGCCCCTACCCGGTCAAGAAGATCGTCACCACCATCGAGGTGGTCACCAAGGACGGCAGGACTTTCAGCGGCCACAAGGAATACCCCAAGGGCGATCCCTGGTTCGCCGACACGCGCATGACCGACGACGACATCGTCGAGAAGTTCACCCGTTTCACCAAGCAGTATCTGCCGAAGCGGCAGGCCCAGGAGCTGATCGAGACCGTGTTCCGGTTGGAGAGCGTGGAGGACGTCCGCGACCTCACCCGGCTGACGGTGTGCTGAAAGTCTTCGCCGCCAACGGTGGTGGAATTGTTCGCCATCGGTGACGTTTGCTCCACTGCCCCGCCGGAAACGGCGGGGCCTTTTTTTCGCAGTCGACGACGTCCCGGCCGGTCAGTACGCCCCCATCTTCATGCGCACGATCACCGGCAGCAGGATGACCACGAAGAGCACCGGAAACACGCACGCCATCAGCGGCAGGGCGAGCTTGGAGGGCAGCGCGTAGGCCTTCTCCTCGGCGAGCGACAGGCGTTTGTGGCGCATGTCCTCCGAGTAGACGCGCAACGCCTCGGTGATCGAGGAGCCGAGTTCGTCCGACTGCTGGATCAGGGTCGCGAAGGCGCGCACCTCGTCCAGTCCGAGGCGGTCGCCGAAATGCTCCAGCGCCTCGCTGATGGTGCGACCGGCGCGGATTTCCAGGTTGGTCATATGGATGTTGGCCGACAGGTTCGGATAGGTGTCGGCGAGCTCGCGGCCGACCCGCTCCAGGGCGCCGGCGATGCCGAGCCCGGCATCCGCACAGACGACCAGGAGGTCCATGAAATCGGGAAAGCCGGCGCGATATTCCTGCCGGCGGACCTTGATGATGCGGTCGAGGGCAAGACTGGGGCCGAGATAGCCGAACAGCCCGGCGACGCCGGCAACCGCCCATTCGTTCGCGCTGTCCAGGGTGGCGAACGCCGGAATGGCCAGGAACGTCGCCGTGCCCAGGACGATTGCCAGCACCGCGCGGGCGAGAAAGAAGAATCCGACCGCCCTGGGATCGAAGATGCCGGCCTGGACGAGACGCTGGCGCAGCAGTTTGAGATTCTTGTCGTCGATGGATGCGTAATGCTTGGTGGTCCGCTCGATCAATCGCTGCGCCATCTTCTTGCCGGATCCGGCCAGGGTGTGGCCGCCGTTGGCGTCGAAGGGATCGGCCGAAATGCCGGCGGCGCGTCGGCGCACGCTGGAGCGATTGCGCGCCGTCGACATCACCAGGAAGGCGATCGACGTCGAGGCGACGAACACCAGCAGGCCGACCAGATAGCCGGCGTTGGCGGCGATGAGGGCGGTGATGTCGGACATCGGCTCTGCGGCTCCCGTCAGATCTTGAAGTTGACCATGCGGTACATGATCAGGTTGCCGGTCAGCATCCAGGCGATCGCCAATCCGAGACACATCTTGGTCAATTCGTACTGCCACACCGAACCGTAGAACTGCGGCGAGACGAGCTGGATGATAGCGAAAACCCCGATGGGCAGGCTGGAGAGGATCAATGCCGAGGCGCGCGCCTCGGCGGCCAGCGCCTTGATCTTGCGCCGCATCTTGAAGCGCTGGCGGATCACGCCCGACAGGTTTTCGAGGATTTCGCCCAGGTTTCCACCGGTCGACCCCTGGATCGCCACCGCGGTGACGAACAGCGGCAGGTCCTCCTGGCCCATGCGGAAATAGAGATTGCGCATGGCGGTCTCGAGATCGGCCCCGTAGGTGATCTCGTCGCCCACGATGCCGAATTCGGAGCCGACCGGGTCCTTCATCTCGCGCCCCACCATGTTGACGGCGATCGGTACCGGATGGCCGGCGCGCAGCGAGCGTACGATCATGTCGATGGCGTCCGGGAACTGGGCGCCGAACGCCTTCTGTCGGCGCGAGCGCAGCATCTTGAGGATCAGGATGGGGCCGAACAGGCCGCCGACCAAGGTTGCGGCCGAGGCTTCCAGGACGCTGCCGCGCAACGTCACGAGACCGGCGAACAGCACCGGCATGCTGATGACGGTCAGGAGCGCGATGCGGGAGGGGCCCATGCTGACGCCCGCCTGGGTGATCAGCCGGTTGAGGCTCTCGATCGGCAGGCGGAACTGGCCGGACGCGTCGAGCCCGCGCTCGCGGCGTAACTGCACCAGGATGTTTTCGCGGTTGCCGTCGTTCTGCAGCAGCGACAGGCGGCGATTGATGCGCTTCCGGTAGGTGGCGGTCGAATAGAACAGGAGGTAACAGCCCTCGGCGAACAGGATCGCCGAGCCGGCCGCGAAGCCGTAGATCAGCCAGACCGGGTCGATGGAAAACGCCATGTTGCGGTCTCCCCCTCAGAGCGGCTGGCTGGGATCGAAATGGCTCGCCGGGATCTTGATGCCCTTGGCGGCCAGATCGGTGAGGAAGCGCGGCCTGATGCCGGTCGCCTGGAAATGCCCTTCGACGGTGCCGTCCTCCCGCGTCGCCGTGCGTACGTATTTGTAGATTTCCTGCATCTGCAGGATTTCGCCTTCCATGCCGGTGATTTCGGCGATGCTCATGACGCGCCGCTTGCCGTCGGAGAGGCGGGAGAGCTGGACGATCAGGCGAACCGCGGCGGCGATCTGGCCGCGGATCGACGTCATGGTCATGTTCAAGCCCGCCATGCCGATCATCTGCTCGAGGCGCGAGATCGCCTCGCGGGGATTGTTGGCGTGGATGGTCGCCATGCTGCCTTCATGGCCGGTGTTCATGGCCTGGAGCATGTCGAACGCCTCCTCGCCGCGGCACTCGCCGAGGATGATGCGTTCGGGCCGCATGCGCAGGGCGTTCTTGACCAGGTCGCGCTGCTTGATTTCGCCTTTGCCCTCCACATTGGGGGGGCGCGTCTCCATGCGGGCGACGTGCGGCTGCTGCAGCTGCAGTTCGGCGGCGTCCTCGATGGTGATCAGGCGCTCCTTGTCGGAGATGAAGGACGACAAGGCGTTGAGCATGGTGGTCTTGCCCGAGCCGGTGCCGCCGGAGATCAGCGTCGTCACCCGCGCCTTGACGGCGGCGGCGAGCAATTCGGCCATCTGCGGCTTCAGTGCGCCGACATCGACCAGCTTGGAGAGGTTGAGCGGCTTCTTGGAGAATTTGCGGATCGACACCAGGGCGCCATCGACGGCGACCGGCCGGATCGCGACGTTGACGCGGCTGCCGTCGAGAAGGCGCGCGTCGCACAGGGGATGGGATTCGTCGACGCGCCGTCCGACCGCCGCCACGATCTTGTTGATGATGCGCAGGAGGTGCTGTTCGTCCTTGAAGCGCACCGCGGTGGGTTCGAGGATGCCGCCGCGCTCCACATAGACGCATTCCGGACCGTTGATCAGGATGTCCGAGACGGTGCCGTCCTTGAGGAGGGGCTCGATGGGGCCGAGCCCGGTCATCTCGTCGAGGATTTCGTTGACGAACTCGGCGAGCTCCTGGGCGTTGAGGGCGAGGCGCTCCACCAGGATGTACTGCGACACGAGCTGCTGGACGTGCTTGCGGATCTCTTCCTCGGGCAGCTTTTCGAGCGCCTGCAGGTTGATCTCCTCGATAAGCCGGCGATGCAGGCGCACCTTGGCGTCCAGGAGCTTTTCGGTCTGCAGCGGATTGGCGCCGTTCCCGGACGAGGATGGCGGCGGCAGCGGCGACGCCATGGTGGCCAGGAACGAGGTCGAACCGGGCACGGGCTCGGCCGCCGCCGGCAGAACCGGCAGGGCCGCGAGGGGATCAGGCGCTGAATCGGGGAACACCGTCCAGGCGACGCCTTCGACCGGTATCGGCTCGTCCGCCGATGCCAGCTCCGCCGCGGAGCGCCTGACGCTGAAACGACCAGCCATGGTGTTCTCTTCAGTCCTTCCGTCCTGGTGCCGCCATGGTCACGAACGCGCCCACGAGAAGGCGAATTTCTTCTGCGGCTTCTGCCCGGCCGCCGCCTTATCGGCGGTGGGAGGCGTGACCAGTTTTCTGAGCTGTGCCGAGATTTTGTTGCCCGGCTTGATGTCGTCGAGCGGCACGCCGCGATCGATCGCCTCACGCACGAGCGAGTAGTTGTTGGGTAGCGCCATCAGGAAGTCGTCGCCCAGGGCCTGCTCGATGTCGCTCTTGCGCAGCCCGGACGAGAACAGGCTCTGCTCGAAGCGGTTGATGATCACCTGCGGGCGCGGGCCGTCGCCGAGCCGCTCGCGGATGGCGGCGACCAGGTGTTTGGCGTGCTTGAGGCCCGGCACGGTCATCTCCGACACCACATAGAGGTGGTTGGAGCCCAACAGCACGCTGTCGGTCCACGAGAACCAGGTGCGCGGCATGTCGATGACGACGTAGTTGAAGTGGGACGACACGAGGTCGAGCAGCCGCGTCACCATGTCGGGATCGAAGGAACGCATCTCCGCCGGTCGATTGGGGGCGGCGACGACCGCGAGGCCGGACGCGTGATAGGTGGTCATCACCTCGAGAAGCTGACGGTCGAGACGCTCGGGGCGCGGCTCGATCTCGCGCAGGTCGAGGCGTGGCTCGAGGTCGAGATAGTCGGCGCAAGCGCCGTGCTGGAAGTCGAGATCGACCAGGCAGGTGGCCGGCCGCGCCTTGTGGCCGTTGGACTTGAGCAGCAGCAGCGCGGTCTGGATGGCCAGCGTGGTGACGCCGGCGCCGCCGACCGCCGACAGATAGGTGAAGATTTCCGCTTCGCTCGGCTCGGCGCTCGCCGGGGTCTGCACCACGCGGGCACAGGTGCGCACGAGCTCGACCGGCTGTACCGGCTTGACCAGGAAGTCGGCGACCCGCATCTGCAGGAGCTGGCGTGCCACGTCCTTGTCGAACGTATGGGTGACGACGACGACCGGCGGCCAGTCACCGATCCTGGCCATCAGGCGCGCCAGGGCCGACATTTCGACCTCGTGGTCGGGATCGAGGTCGATGACCACGACGGTGGCATCGTCGAGCGCAAGAGCGTTCTCGTGGGACTCGGTCGTGCCCGAAAGGAGGCGCAGCTCGATCTGCTCCGCCGCCGCGAAGGTGGATTGCACCGCCTGCGTGAATTCGGGGTCGGCGGTGAGCACCACCACCACGGTCTTGCTGCTGGCTGTTTTCGTTCTTTGGTTGCGCATGGGGTTCGTCTGTCGGGGGTCTGGGGGCGCCTTCGCTCGGTCTGATTACTTCGCCGACTTGGCGGTACCGAGATCGGAGTTGGTGGCGCCGCCGGACTCGGTCGACTCCCGGCCCCAGGTGGAGGTGGTGCCGAGGCCCTTCGGCTGAATGATCTTGCCGGTGCGATAACGCTCGGCGGCGCTCTGCATCTTGTCGCCGTTGTAGGCGATGTTGCGGTTGGCCGCCTGGGGAGGCCACGGATCGACCATATGGGTGACGCGATTGATCGCGACGGCATCGTCGGCGCCGAGCGCGATGGTCTCGCGGCGGTCGTAATAGAGGTCCGAGCAGCCCGCGAGCGTGACCGCGATCAGGACGGCTGCGGCGAGCACGCCGGCGTGGCCAGGGGTCGTGTCAGCACCGGTCGTGTCAGCACCGGTCGTGTCAGCGGAGCGCGGCATTCTGGCCTCCCTTGGCGAAGCTGAGCATGTGGCCGGTGAACGGGGTTTCGGCCGGACCTTCGGTGGCGCGCGCGTCGGTGCGGCGGATTTCCGCCTTGCCGTTGACGAAATAGTCGACGTCGTTGGCCGGCAGGGTGTTGTCGAGCGGGGTCGCGATGAGGTCGCCCGGCCGCGCCGGCCGCACGAGGCGCGGGGTCACGATGATGACGAGGTCGGTCTCTTTCTTCTGGTAGGACTTCGACGAGAACAGCATACCCAGGACCGGCACGTCAGCGATCCAGGGAAGCTGGTTCTGCAGCGCTGCGCTGTCGTTCTGCAGCAGTCCGGCGAGCACGAAGCTCTGGCCGTCGCGCAGTTCGACCGTGGTCGAGGCGCGGCGCACGATCAGCGACGGGACCGCAGCGCTGGCGGTGATCTGGATTTTGTTGGTCCAGTCGAGCGTGCTGACTTCCGGTTCGATCTTCATGTTGATCACCCCGGACGTCAGAACGGTCGGCGTGAACGCGAGGCTGACGCCGAACCGCTTGTATTCGATGGTGATCTTGTTGTAGTCGCCCGCGACCGGGATCGGGAATTCGCCGCCCGCCAGGAAGCTCGCGGTATCGCCCGAGAGCGCCACCAGGTTCGGCTCGGCGAGCTTGCGCACCAGGTTCTTTTCCTCCAGGGCGTTGACGATGACGTCGATGTTGAGCCCCTTGGCGATCAGCCGGCCGGCGATCTGGCCGAACGGAGTTCCCCCGCCCACCAGGCCGGCCGTGCCCACGAGGGCGGCGAAGCGGTCGGAATGCCCGTCACGGGCGCTGATGTCCCACTTCACGCCGAGTTCGCGGCCCGCTTGGCGCGACGCCTCGATGAAACGGACCTCGAGCATCACCTGCTGGGGCGCGTCGACGCTGACGGAGTTGATGACCTCGGGGCCGAACTGTTTGGCGATCATCACCGCCTTGTCGAGCACGACGCCGTCCGGTGCCGATCCGGTCAGCATGATGCGGCCGTTGACGGCGGTGACGCGGATCCTGGCGGTGGGGAAGCGGCGCTTGAGTTCGTCCTGCAGGAGCGTGGTGTCGTAGGCCACTTCGACGTCGAACACCCCGATCAGCCGTTTGGCTTCGCCGTAGACCGACACCCGGGTGGTGCCGAGTTTCTTGCCCAGGATCGACAGCGCCTTGTCGGTGATCGGATGGATGTCGGCGATTTCGGCATCGCCGATGACGACGTCGGAAAAGCCGGCGTCGAGGCGTACGTCCTCGGCCTTGCCGACCGATATCGTCACGGTGGCGAGTCGCTTGGCGGAGGAGAGTTGTACCAGTCGCTGCGCGTGCGCGGCGGTGTCGAGCCCGGGCAGCGTCGGCGCGGCGACGAGCGCCAGTACCGCTCCGGCGGTCGCGATGACGAAGCGGAGAAGACCGCGGCCGTGATGCCGCGCCTTCCCCGCCTCCGGCGACGCCGGCCTGCTTCTGTCCGTGTGGTGCGGCCATTCGGCCGCGGTATGACGCCTGATCCCGTTATTCATTGTCTTTTTCCCCGTCCCGTATTCCGCGAGCCTCCCCAGGCTCGTGCGCGGCCGATGCCCCTACTGAGTGGTCGCCTTTTCGCTCGGCGCTTTCGCCATGGCGTTGGTGGTTTCGGCATCCTCGAGCGGAACCGTGTAGCGGTCCGACTTGCCGATGCCGCGCGTGACCACGACGGTGGTCGAGGTTCGCTTGGTGTCGCCGACGACGTCGTTGAACAGATCCTTGATGGTCACCCGTGCCGCGTTGGCCGACGAGGACTCGCCGGCCTTGCGCAGGAGGAGCGACAGCGTGCCGATGGAAGCCGCGAGCCCCAGTTTCTGGCCCGCCACCATGTCGACCTCGACGGTCACCGATTTCGGCACCGTCGGGCTTGAGGCACGCTCGTCAGCGTTCTGGTCGATCGCGAGGACGCGTATGTCCTGCAGCAGGACCTGCGAGGACGCGTTTTCCTTTTCCTGCCGGGTCAGCACGATGTCGACCCGGTCGCCGGGCAGCACGAAGCCGCCGCCGCCGTCGACGTCGTTGACCCGGATGGTGACCGCCTTCATGCCCTGTCCCACCAGGGCCGACAGCGTCGCGCGCTGTCCGGACCCGGTGATCTTCATGGCGAGCACCGGTTCGTTGGCCTCGATGGCGGTCAGGACCACGCGCTTGCCGCCGTCGAGAATGTCGGAAATCTTGGTGAAGGCGCCGGGCGGCGGCGCTGCGTCCGGCCACGGTGTCTCGCGCAGCATCTCGGCGGTGAGTTCGTTGCCGAAGCGCAGCGGCTTGGTGGCGACCACGAGGGTGCGGGCTGCGATCTGCGGGGCACGCTGCTCCGGCTGGTTGCGGCGCTGCGCCTCGGCCTGGGAATTGAGCCAGGTCTGCGCGACGAACACCGCCAGCAGGCCGAACACGGCCGCCACGGCGATCATTACGATGTTACTCGTACGCACGATCCTGTCCCCATCTGCGGTCGCACCTTCCGCGTGGGGAAACTATAGGTCCTTGGACAGTATTGAATTGGTGAAGGGGGAGTGAGTTCTGGTCCTATGCTGAAAAACAGCTGAACGGATATTCTTTATGAATGGTGAGATGGTGAAGTAAACTTTAGCGTAACCTTGAGGATGATTCACCATTGCGACGTGGCAACGGCACAACAGCGGAAGGCGCACCGCTGTCCGCGCCCCTCACGCCCGACGCCGCATGGCGAGCAGGAGGTTGCTTGGCCAGCCCATCAGCGACACGGTCGACACTTCGGTCGTGAAGCCGCTCACGGGCGCCGCGGCGGTGATGAGCTCATTCGCCGTCATGAGGTTGAGATTGGCCTCGTCGGCGAAGAATGCGCGGCCGCTGGCGCGCATCAGGGCGCGGAAGGCCGGCTTCGGCAGCCAGTGCACCAACGGCAATACGGTGTGGAATTCGATCGGGAACCAGCGATTGGGCGTGGTCATGAACACCGCTCGCCGCGCCACCCGGCAGCATTCGGCGATCAGGACGCACT
This sequence comes from Astrobacterium formosum, assembly GCA_030848545.1. GTDB lineage: Bacteria > Pseudomonadota > Alphaproteobacteria > Rhizobiales > Xanthobacteraceae > Astrobacterium > Astrobacterium formosum. The sequence goes on along the minus strand of JAVDCA010000017.1, from coordinate 40,355 downwards.
GGCGCTCGAACGAGCCCACATGTTCGATGACCGCCGAACAGTGCACGACGTCGAAGGTGCGGTCGGCGAACGGCAAAGCGAGACCGGATGCGGCGACGAACCGGACGCCCGGATAGAGCGTTTCCAGGAAGGCGGCATCGTCGATGCCGGCGGCGACGATGTCCGCCTTGTGGGGGTGCCAGGCTTCCAGATAGTTGGACGAATCGTAGCTCCGGTCGGAGGTGACGCCGACATCGAGGATGGCGTCGCCGGGCACGACCGCAGCCGCCGCCACGAAACGGCGATACATCTCGCGCCGCTGCCGGCCGGCGAGGCGGACCGCGAGACTGTCGGGCGGTGCGACATTGTAGGCGCTGTTGACCGGTCGGGTTGCCACCGAAATTTATCCTGAATCATTGGTGATGAAGCGCAGTACCCTGGTATTCTGCCGGTGACCGCGTCCGCCTTCAACCAGGTGGGCGTGCGGAGAATAGAGTATGGGAGTGAGCGCACAGGATACGGCGAGCCCGGAGCGCGACATCGAGCTCAGCATCGTCATGCCGTGCCTCAATGAGCGCGAGACCATCGTGGCATGTATCGCGATGGCGCGTTCGTTCATCGAGCGCACCGGGGTCTCGGCCGAGATCGTGATCGCGGACAACGGTTCCACCGACGGTTCGATCGCACTTGCCGAAGAAAACGGCGCTCGCGTCGTCCCGGTGACCGAGCGCGGTTATGGGGCGGCCCTCATGGGCGGCATCGCGGCCGCCCGCGGCCGCTACGTGGTGGTGGGCGACGCCGACCTGTCCTACGATTTCTCCCGCCTGGACGCTTTCTTGGCGGCGCTGCGCCAGGGCCACGACCTCGTCATGGGCAACCGGTTCCGCGGCGGTATCGCCGACGGCGCCATGCCGGCCCTGCACCGCTATCTCGGCAATCCGGTCCTGAGCCTGATCGGCCGCGTGTTCTTCCGCGTGCCCATCGGCGATTTCCATTGCGGACTGCGCGGTTTCGATCGCCGCCGCATCCTCGATCTCGGCCTGTTCACCGGCGGAATGGAATTCGCCAGCGAAATGGTGGTCGCCGCCGCGCTCGCTGGTTACTCCATCGTCGAGGTGCCGACCACGCTCGCCCCGGACGGCCGGTCGCGTCCGCCGCACTTGCGCACCTGGCACGACGGCTGGCGGCACCTGCGTTTTCTCCTGATGTTCTCGCCGCGCTGGCTGTTCCTTTATCCGGGCGCGGCGCTCATGATCGTCGGCATCGCGGCTGCCGTTCTGTTGTTCCCCGGTAGCGTCAAGATCGGGCATCTGGCCTTCGACACCCACACATTCCTGGTGGCGGCGATCTCCATCCTGGTCGGTATGCAGATCGTCTGTTTCGGCCTGATCGCGCGCCGCTTCGCCGCCGCCCATGGGTTCCTGCCCAAATCGAAGCTCCTGCCCGTCTTTCAGTCGGAGGTGACGCTGGAGCGCGGCCTGATCGCCGCCGGCCTCATTGTGGCCGCCGGCTGCCTCGGGGGCCTGTGGGCGTTGACCGCATGGGCGGCGGTGGATTTCGGCGCCCTCAACTATCCGACCGTGATGCGTGTCCTGGTCTTGTCCCTGGTGGCGATCGCCGGCGGCATCCAGCTCGCCTTCACGTCGTTCCTCTTAGGGATCATGGACATCCCCCTGACCCGGCGCCGGCCGGAGAAGTGAGGGCAGTCCGCCCCACGGGGATAACCTCCCCCGGCGGCTTCGCTCACCCGCCGCCCCTCCGTGGCGCCGATCCTGGACGTTTCAGGCTGCCGAGCCACAGGCCGCCCGCCAGGATGACGGCACCGCCCACATAGGTGGCGAGGCCCGGCCATTCCCCGAAGAACAACAGGCCGTACAAGGCCCCGAATACGATCCAAGTGTAGCGCACCGGTCCGATCACCGCCGCGTCGGTGAACCTCAGCGCCCGGATGTTGCAGGTCTGGGCGAGGATCGCGATCGGCCCGAGACTGAGGAAGAAGGCGAGGTACGGCCACGGCTGGCCGCTCCAGGAAGCGAGCGCCGGCAGCGCCAAGAGCAGCGTGCCGAACAGATTGACATGGAAGAGGACCGAAATGGTGGTCTCGGAACGCGCCAGGCCCTTGATCAAAATGTATTCGATCGCCGCAAGCATGGCGCCGCCGAGTGCGACGGACGCGGGTACAAGCGTGTCACCGTCGAGCCGCAGAACCGCGCCCTTGCCGGCGACCACGATGGCGGCGCCGAGGAGGCACAGCAGCGCCGCCCCCCAGTGCCGCAGGCTCACGACCTCGCGGTGGACGAGGACGCCGAGCACGATGGTGAAGAAGCCGTCGAGAAGCCCGATGGCGGTGGCGTCGGCGACCGGCATGTGGCTCGCCGCGTAGATTGCCGCCGTGCCGGTGCCGCCGCCGGCGGCGGCGCGCAGGACATGGAGGTGGATCTGGCTCGTTCCGACCTGGTGCGTTCTGCCGGTCGACAGCATCCACACCGCCACCGTCACGAGGCCGCCCACATAGCGCAGCCACATGATCTCCAGCGCCGAGGCCCCGGGGACCAGTTTGCCGGCGAGATAAGTCAGCGCGAACAGACCGACCGCAACCAGCGCCCAGGCGATGCCGCCCATGTTGGACTGCGGCGAGGTCACGATCGTGCGGATGTGGCGATGACAGGAGATCGGGCAGACGAAGCGATCATGCCGGAATTCTATCGACGCGCCGGTGCCGTGCAAGCCGCCGGCACCAGCAGGCGGTGAAATCCTCGTCGCAAGTGGCGCCGGTGAGCCGCCGATAGATGAAATCCTGGAAGCGGGTGTAGTAGGCGGTCGCCTCGAAACGGAACTGGCCCTTGGGCTTGCGCAGGCCGATCTCGACCGTCCGGGCCTTCTCGATCTTCAGGTTGGGGTCGCCGACATCGAACGTGCCGGCCGCCTCATGGACGCCAAGCGAGAACAGTTCCGGGGCCCGCGGGGTGCGCTCCACATATTGTCCGGTGATGCTGGCGATCAGCCCATATGGCAGGTCCTTGAGCAGGCCGAGCGCGCCGCTCTTGGGCGTGAGGGAGAGGTCGTGGTCAATATACCGGCGCCGGCTTTTCCCGCCTCTGGTCGGCGTCGGCTTTTCATCGCTCACTCCCTTGGCCGCAAAAGCAATGTTATAAAATAACATTTCCAAGGTCTGGATTGTCAATGCCTCCACGGCAGCACCGTTGCCGAGACGCCGCCCCTGTGGCGTGGACAGCACAGGTCCCACGTCGGCGGTGACGGAGCCCCGGGCGGGTCGTTCGGAGCTAGCGGAAGACCAGAAACAAGCCGCCGATGCCGGTTGCGAGCGTCAGGGCGCCCGCCGCCGCGATCACCGGGACGAACCCGAAGGCATCGAACAGGACGGGCGCGGCCAAATAGCCGAGCAGCGTCCCGCCGAACGTGGCGCACATCTGCAGGCGGAACACCTGGGCGATGCGCCGGGGCGGAAAGTCATGCTGGATGATGTGCAGCATCGCCAGAAATTCGAAGGGTCCGTTGACGGCCGCGAAGGCGGCGAACGCCATCAGCCATGCACGATCGGGCGCCAACGGCATGAGCAGGACGCCGAGCCCGAAGGTGAGCTTGGAGATCACCAGCCAGACGATCGGCCGCCGCGGCCGCATGCCCGAAAGGACCAGGTTGGCGGCGAGATTGCCGACCCCGTACGCCGTCATCATCAGGCCGTAATCGGTCAGCGGCTCGGCGCTGGTGGCGCGCAGATGGAAAACCATCCCGAGCAGTACCGCCATCGCCCAGGCGATGTTGCCGACCAGGCCGGCACCCAGCCCGTAATACATGACCGCATGGCCGCGGACGGCCCGGATGCCGCCCATCATCGTGTCGACGACGGCCGGGAGCCCTCCTCCGGTCGCAGGAGCCGGAATCGCGGTGCCCTTCAGTCCCGCCTGCACGCCGATCGCCGAGCACAGGAAGCCGGCTGCCGTTACGGCGAAAAACTGGCCGACCGGGACGATGCCGCTCACGAGCGCGATCAGGCTCGGACCCAGGATGCGCGCCATCCGCCGGGTCGCATCGAATAATCCGTTGACCGTATGGCGCTTGGCCTGTTCGGGCACCAGAATGTGGATGGCGACCTGGAGCGCCGGGTCGTGGACCGCCGTCGCGACCGCGATGAGAACGGCCGTGATCGCCAACAGCCATATGCTCATCAGGCCCAGCGCCGAAGCGGTCGACAGGACCATGAGCAGCCCGGCCCGGACGAGGTTGGAGCCGATCATGGTGGCACCGTAGGGCCAGCGGTCGGTGATCACCCCACCGAAGATGCTGCCGGCCAGGAGGGCGGCCGACTGCATGGCGGGGACGTAGCCGGCGTCATTGCCGATGAAGGCCGATGCGAGCCAGATGACCGCCACCATGTAGAATTCGGCGCCGGTCGCCGACAGGAGCTGGGCTCCCCACAGGCAGGCGATGGGCCGGTTGGCAAGCGGCTTTAGGAGGAACATGCGGGCGCCGGATCGCGAGCCAGGTCAAAGGCGTGAGCCGCCGCTGCAGACGGGGCGAGGTGCAGTTTGTATGGGAGAATGCCACGCCGGGCTGCCGAACCTGGAGGTGGCTGGGGCGGTCTGGCGGAGTTTGGTGGCGGGTGGGGTTTGGTGGAGCCGAGGGGATTTGAACCCCTGACCTCCGCAGTGCGATTGCGGCGCTCTCCCAACTGAGCTACGGCCCCGACCGGCGAAGGGGCGCCAAAGTCGGCGCATCCCCACGGGTGCGGCCATTTAGGGCCCGGGCTTTGCCCTGTCAAGGCAAAGCCCCTCGGGTTTGCGGCCCCGATCCGTCAACCCTTCCGGATCGGTTCTCTTGCGGCCCAAAGGCCGTCCCGGTACACCCTTTACTGCCGTTCCAGGGGGGCTAGTGCGCCGATGCTCGAACTTCTGTCTTTCATCTCCTATCTGTTGACTCTCTACGTCTACATCCTGATCGCCTCCGCGGTCCTGAGCTGGCTGATCGCCTTCAACGTCATCAACGCCCGCAACCCGGTGGTCATGACGATCGGCGAGTTCCTGTACCGGATCACCGAACCGCTGCTGCGGCCGATCCGCAACATGCTGCCCAACCTGGGCGGCATCGACATCTCGCCCGTGATCCTGATCCTGATCATCTTTTTCATCCAGAGCGTCGTCCTTCCCAACATCGCCAGACTGTTGATCTGAATGCCGTGAGCGCCGCGGCGACCACGTTCTTCAGCGTCGATGCGACCGGCATCGTGGTCAGCGTGCGCCTGACCCCCAAAGGTGGGCGCGACGCCATCGACGGCCGCGAACGCCTCGCCGACGGCCGCGAGGTCCTCAAGGCACGCGTGCGCGCGGTGCCGAGTGAAGGCGAGGCGAACGCCGCCCTTCTCGCCCTTCTGGCGAAGTCGTTAAGGGTAGCGCCGCGGCAGGTGAGCCTCGCGGCAGGTGCGACGGCGCGGCTCAAGCGCGTCCGCATCGAGGGCGACGCCAAGGCCTTGGCGGCGGCGATCATGACGCTGGCGGGAGACGAAAAACCATGAGCGCGACACTCATCGACGGCAAGGCGATCGCGGCGGATCTTCGCGGCAACATTGCGCGCCGGGTGGCGGACCTGTCCGAGCGGCACGGACTGGTGCCTGGGCTCGCCGTGGTGCTGGTCGGCAACCACCCGGCGAGCGAGTCCTATGTGCGCTCGAAATCCAACTTGGCGCATGTCGCCGGCATGCGTTCGTTCGACCATCGCCTGCCGGCCTCCGCCGGTCAGGCCGAACTGATGAGCCTGATCGCCAGGCTCAATGACGATCCGGCCGTGCACGGCATCCTGGTGCAGCTGCCGCTGCCCGACGGCTACGACCCCGATGCCGTCATCAACGCCATCGATCCCAGGAAGGACGTCGACGGCCTGCACCCGTTCAATTCCGGCCTGCTGGCGAACGGGCTGCCGGCGCTGGTCGCCTGCACGCCGCTCGGGTGCATGATCCTCGCCAAGAGCGTGCACGCTTCGCTCGCCGGCCTGGAGGCGGTGGTGATCGGGCGCTCGAAGCTGGTCGGCAAGCCGGCGGCCCAACTCCTCCTGGCCGAGAACGCCACCGTGACCATGGCCCATTCCAAGACCCGCGATCTCGCTGCCGTCTGCCGGCGCGCCGATCTCCTGGTGGCGGCCATCGGCCGGCCCGGGATGGTGCGCGGCGACTGGATCAAGCCGGGCGCCACCGTGATCGATGTGGGCATCAACCGCCTGCCGGCCGAAGACGGCAAGAACCGCATCGTCGGCGACGTCGCCTTCGCGGAGGTTCGGGATGTCGCCGGCGCCATCACGCCGGTGCCCGGCGGCGTCGGCCCGATGACCATTGCGTGCCTGCTGCTCAATACGGTGACGGCCGCCTGCCGCATCGCCGGCGTGCCCGAGCCTCAATGCATGTCGTCAGCGGGATAGATTCGCCCGCGGCTCAGCCGTTCCAGGCGTAGGCGACCTTGTCGAGTACCTTGTCGCCGAACTTTTCCGACGAGCGGGCGACCGGACGGCCACCCAGGGCGCGATAGAACGCCACCGCGGGGTCGTTGTCGGCGAGTGCCCAGACCACCAAGCTCTTGATGCCGCTCTGGGCGAGGTCGCGGCGGGCGGCGGTGAACAGGCGCCGGCCGAAGCCCAGGCCCTGGAATTCGGGCCTGAGATAGAGCTCGTAGACCTCGCCGTCGTATTGCAGGCTGCGGGCGCGGTTGCGACCGTAATTGGCGTAGCCCGCGACGGTCTCGCCGAACACCAGCAGCGAGATGCGGCTGCCCTTGCGGATCGAGCCGTCCCACCAGTCCGCGCCGCGGCGGTTGATAAGCTTGTCGAGTTCGCGGCCCGGGATGATACCCTGGTACGCGGTTCGCCACGACGCGTCGTGGGTCTCGGCGACGGCGGCGGCGTCCGCTGGTTTGGCGCGACGGACTTCGATCAGGATCGTGCTCATGACGCAATCAAACCAATGAGCCGCGCCGGCTTCAAGCCTTGCGTTAACGTTCGGTTAACGATGTGGATTATCGGCTACACTAGTACCGAATCCTTTGGACAATCACGGGAATTGCCTGCGTGGCGGAACGCGGGGGTTGTCCGTTGGTGTCTGCGTGCCGCGTTTTATTCACTGCTGTTGGCGTCGTTTGCGGTCGGCGGCGCGCGGGCGGGCGATTCGTTCGGCCCCGAGGGGCCTGAAAAGGGTCCGTGGCGGCGCCAGTTGTGGCGGCTGCCGTCGCCCATCGAGGACGTCGCCATGCGCACGGTCGTGCTGCGCCCGCCGGGGCGCGGTCCGTTTCCCCTCATGGTGATGAGCCACGGCTCGACCCAGAGCGCCGAACGCCGCAGGCGGATGGGATTGCCGGAATTCGCCTCCCTGGCGCGCTGGTTCGTGCGCCGCGGCTATGTGGTGGCGCTGCCGCAGCGGCCCGGCCACGGGCTCACCGGTGGGCGTTACCTGGAAGACCAGAATGGCTGCGACGAGGCGGATTTCCTGGCCGCCGGCCAGCGCACCGCCGACTCGATCGCGGCGGCCGTCGATTATCTCGCCGCGCAAACCTTCGTGCGCCGCCGCGACATCATCGTGGCCGGCCAGTCGGCCGGCGCGTGGGGCAGCCTCGCATTGGCGAGCCGCAATCCCGACGGCGTCAGGGCGGTGATCGCCTTTGCGCCCGGTCGCGGCGGGCGCTCCTACGACCGCCCCGACAAGAATTGCGCCGTCGAACATCTCGTCGCGGCGGCGCGCGACTATGGGGGTGCGGCACGTCTGCCGACCCTGTGGCTTTATGCCGAGAACGACAGCTATTTTTCCCCGTCCCTGTCGCGCCGCCTGGCCGCTGCGTTCCGGGGCGCCGGTGGGCGTGTCGACTACCGCCTGCTGCCGGCGTTCGGTTCCGACGGTCACTTCCTGGTCCAGGCCGCCGCGGCCGAAGCCTTGTGGGCGCCGGCGGTCGAGGAGTTCTTGCGCGGCGTGCGCTGACGCCGTCAGCGATCGCGGCGCAGGCTGCGCAGCCCGGTGATCAGTCCGCCGCTGATGCCCACATGGGGGAGGAACATCCAGGTCGAGCACTGGCTGGTCCACAGTTGCGGGCCCTGACGGGACGCCGCCAGCGTGTAGGTCTTGCCATAGTCGAAACTGACCCCACAGGCGGCGCTCGAACCGCTGCGGTGATAGACGTTGACGATCTCGCCGCGCTGGGCGCCCTTGAACGGTTCGCTGACCACGAAGGTGGTCACCGACTGACCCGGCGCGATGGTCTGCACCGCCCGCACCGTGCCGGTGAAGATCGCCGCATGGGAGGCGAGGAGGCCCTCGGCGGTCGGGTTGCGGGGGCAGGAGCACGCGAGGGCGGAGCCCGCGGACGACGCCAGCGCGACGGCTGCGGCCAGAATGGACAATGCCCTCATGCCTGCCTCCGTGACCGCGGCGCGCATGTCCTTGCGCCGGCAAAGCAGACGCCTGACAGGAAAGATTGTCAATTCGGCACGCCTCCGCGGTTCATAGCTGAACTCGGCTCTGGCCGTCATCGCGAGGAGCCATCGGGCCGGCCAAAGGCCGGACCCGGGGGCTCCTCGTGACGACGAGTTCAGCGGAACAGTTCGGCGATGTCGATCACGAGCCCTGGGGGATCGAGACGCAAGACGCCTTCGGTGAGAGTGTGCGCCGTCACCACGCCTTTTTCGTCGCGGGCGTGATGGGTCAGGCTGCGCGTCTCCGGATCGACGACGAGATAATGGCGGACGCTGGGAAGCTTGAAATAGCCGATGAGCTTGGCCGAAGTGTCCGTGTGGGCGGAAGTCGGCGAGATGACTTCGACGACAATGACGGGGTCGCTTACCGTCCGCACCTTCGGCGGCAGTGGAACGCCGCAGCGAACCATGGCATCGGGTTCGTAGGCCGTGTGCGTTTCAATCGGCACAGTCAAGCCGTCGGTGAAAACCTGACCTTGGAGGCCGGCCTTCGCCAAAGCCTCTCGGAGGGCGATGAAGACAGCGCCTTTTGTCAGATTGTGGACGACGAGTTCGGGGGACATGGAGACGACCTGCCCGTTGATCAACTCGACGCGCGTCACATCGCCTTGGGCCTCTGCCCAAGCGAGATAATCCGCCACCGTCATGGCGTTGTTGAACGCAATATTCATGTGAGAACAATAACACCGGTCACGACCGCACGGTAGAGGTGCGGCAGTCGTCACCCGCGCCCGCCGAGACGCTACACCCCTTCCGCCACCTTGCGGCGCTCTTCCCGCTTGCGGTCGTTGGGGTCGAGCAGCTTCTTGCGCAGGCGGATCGACTTCGGCGTCACCTCGACGAGTTCGTCGTCCTCGATATAGGCGAGCGCCTTTTCCAGCGTCATGCGCAGAGGCGGCGTCAGCCGCACGGCCTCGTCCTTGGAGGTGGTGCGGATATTGGTGAGCTGCTTGCCCTTGATGACGTTGACTTCGAGGTCGTTGCCGCGCGTGTGCTCGCCGACGATCATGCCCTTGTAGATCTTCCAGCCCGGCTCGATCATCATCGGGCCGCGGTCCTCGAGCTTCCACATCGCGTAGGCGACGGCCTCGCCGGCATCGGTGGAGATCAGGACGCCGGTGCGCCGGCCCTGCACCTCGCCCTTGTAGGGCTGATAGCCGTGGAACAGGCGGTTCATGATGGCGGTGCCGCGACTGTCGGTCAAAAGCTCGCCCTGGTAGCCGATCAGGCCGCGGGTCGGTGCGTAGAAGACCAGGCGCTGGCGGTGGCCGCCGGACGGGCGCATCTCCACCAGTTCCGCCTTGCGCTCCGACATCTTCTGGACGACGACGCCGGAAAACTCCTCGTCGACGTCGATGACGACCTCCTCGATCGGCTCCATCAATTCGCCCGAGGCTTCGTCGCGCTTCATCACCACCTTGGGCCGCGACACCGACAGTTCGAAGCCTTCGCGGCGCATGGTCTCGATGAGAATCCCGAGCTGCAGTTCGCCGCGGCCGGCGACCTCCATGGAATCCTTCTCCTGCGATTCGGAGACCCGCAGGGCGACGTTGCCTTCGCCTTCGCGCAGCAGCCGGTCGCGGATCATGCGGCTCGTCACCTTGTCGCCCTCGGTGCCGGCGAGGGGAGAATCATTGACCCGGAACGTCATCGCGAGCGTCGGCGGATCGATCGGCTGGGCGTGCAGCGGCGCGTCGATGTCGAGGGCGCAGATGGTGTGCGACACCGTCGCTTCCGGCAGGCCCGCGATGGCGACGATGTCGCCGGCGGTCGCCTCGTCGACGCCGGTGCGCTCCAGGCCGCGGAAGGCGAGCACCTTGGAGACCCGGCCCTGCTCGATCAGCTTGCCCTCGCGGTCGAGCACCTTGACGGGCTGGTTCGGCTTGATCGAGCCGGAGAAGATGCGGCCGGTGACGATGCGGCCCAGATAGGGATTGGCTTCGAGGATGGTGCCGAGCAGGCGGAACGAGCCGTCCTCGATCTTGGGCGGAGCGACGTGGCGCAGCACCAGATCGAACAGCGGCCGCATGCCGTCGGTCTTCGGCCCGTCCGGGCTCGTCGCCATCCAGCCTTCCTTGGCGGAGCCGTACAGGATCGGAAAGTCGAGCTGGTCGTCATGGGCGTCGAGCGCCGCGAACAGGTCGAACACCTCGTTGATCACCTCGGTGGGCCGCGCGTCGGGGCGGTCGACCTTGTTGATCACCACGATGGGCTTGAGGCCCATCTTGAGTGCCTTGGAGACCACGAACTTGGTCTGCGGCAGCGGTCCCTCGGCGGCGTCCACGAGAACGAGGGCGCCGTCCACCATGTTGAGGATGCGCTCCACCTCGCCGCCGAAATCGGCATGGCCGGGGGTGTCGACGATGTTGATGCGCACGTCGTTCCACAGGATCGAGGTGGCTTTGGCCAGGATGGTAATTCCGCGCTCGCGCTCGAGATCGTTGGAATCCATCGCGCGCTCGGCAACGCGCTGGTTGTCGCGGAACGAGCCGGACTGCTGCAGGAGCCGGTCCACCAGCGTGGTCTTGCCGTGGTCGACATGGGCGATGATCGCCACGTTGCGCAATTGCATTGTCTTTGGATTCCGGGGTGTCAGGCCGCCGCGCGACCTTAATTTGCGGCGCAATATAGGCATCCGGACCGCCTTGGCAACCGGCTCAAACCCGCGGGCGGACGGAATACCGTCATCGGGGTGTCACTTTGGCTCCGCCCGGGAAGCGGCATAGGGCGGAACCCGGACCCGGCCGATCGCTGCCGAACTCCGGATCACCCCTACTCGGCGGCCTTGATGGCGAGGCGGAGCGGGGTGACGGCCACTTCGGGCGGCGAAGGTTCGGGAGCAGGTGGCGCCGCAGGTGGCACGGCCTCGGCCGTCTGTCCCATCAGTGCGGCGCGGCGGTCGTTGACGGCGAGCTGGGCCTGGTCGAGGGCGAGCGAGAACGCCATCAGGGCCGATTGCTCGATATCGTTACGCTCCACCTGGTGGAGCGTGCGCACCAGAATGGCGTCGACGTCCCGGCGCAGCCGATCGACCTCCTCGGTCGTCTTGGCGCTGCGAGCCGCCTGGACGATGCCGAGCAGTTGCTCGATCACCCGCATGCGCCGGACGCGGTCGTCCGCCTTGGCGTAGCTCATCAGCCAGGCGGCGGCCGAGCCCACGAACGACATCAGCATCAGGCCCCAGTAGAGGAGATCACTGTAGCGATCGAAAAAGGTCTGCTGTTCGTCGTCCAGATAGGCGGCGGCGCCGGGATGGGCCTGCAGCACGGCATCCTTGTCGGTATCCGGCTTTTCGATCTGGGCGACCGCCGGCACGTCCCTGGCGAGGCCCTGGCGGACCGAGAACAGGAGCCGGGTGAACTCGGCGATTCTGGTGTCCGAGATGCCGCGGCGGGCAACGATGTAGTGATTGAAGCCGATGGTCTCGACGGCGTCGCCGGGCAGCGACTTGGCGCCCCCGAAGGCGCCCTCCTTGATTTCCGTCGACTCGTAGGCGGGATGGCGGCTGGCGATCGCTTCCGACGCCGCGATGGGCAGGAATGTCGGCCGCTTGTCGCCGTTGGTGGCCGCCGCGATGGCATCGGCGATGAAACGGCTGGTGATGGGGCCGATGGCCACGATGGCGTCAACCGGGGTCTTGCGCAGAGCGGCCGCCACATTGTCGGGATCGAGCGGCACCACCGTGACCTTGTCGGCGGCGATTTCCTGCTGGCGCAGGATGACGCCGAGCACTTCGGCGTTGAAACCGCCGCGGCCGACCACGCCGATGCGCTTGCCGGCGAGGTCGTCGATGGCGGCGATGGGATTGGGCTTGGGTTTGGCGGCGGCCGCCCGGGCCCGCCGGGATTTCGGCGCCGTGACGGCGGGTCCGCTCGCCACCGAGCCCGGCGCCGGCACCATGATGGCGACGAGGTTGTGGCGCAGCACCGCCACCGCCTGACCCTCCCGGGGCAGGCTGATGTCGGCGCGCACGACCGCGAGATCGACGCGTCCGGCATCGAGCTCGGCGGCGCTCTGTATTGGCCCTTCGGCGATGACCGGGCGCAGGCGGATCGACGCGCGGTCGCGGGTGAACTGCTGGGCGAGCGCCTGCACCAGGCGCATGTCCTCGCCGTCCCCATGCGGTATGGCGATCCGCAGCACGCTCGGCCGGGAGGCGACGTAGAAAGCCACCGCGCTCAGTCCGGCGAAAAGGAGAACGCCGCCCAGTCCGAGGAGCCAGGCATTGCGAACCATGAGGCGCAGCCGGCGCGGCCATCCCCGCCGGCTCGCGGGGGGCGGCCGCATGCCATTGGAGGCAGGAGTGAAGCTCATCGTCGGCAAGGACGCTGCCCCGTGCGGTTGGGTGCCGGCCGGGTCCCTCTGAATGGTCTGCGCTCGTTCAGGCTCATGGCGGGGGCCGATGGCGGCAGTATGGCATGACGGCGCGGTTGGCGGCGGAGCGGGCGACCATGCGTCATCGCGGTTGGGTTAACGGCCCCGAGCGGCTCCAGGGGCCGAAGCGAAAGCCTTTTGGCAAGGCCTCGCGCACCATCAGCATCTCGCCCACGGTCTCGGACGTGATCAGGCCGGTGAGCCGCCCGGACGCGTCGACGACGCCGACGGCCGGGTTCGCATCCTCCTGCAGCAGGCGGAACGCCTCCTCGAGGCAGCGGCGGTGGCTGACGGTGGGAATGTCGTTCACCATGATGTCGCCGACGCGCACGTCGGGGCCCTGCTCCTTGAGGGCGCGGATGATGCCGTCGCGCCCCAGGAGACCGAGCAGGCGGCCGTCGCCGTCGACCACCGGAAATTCGCTCTGGCTGGTGCGCAGGAGCGTCTCGACCGCCGTCTCGATGCCCTCCTCGGGAGCGAGCGTGGCGAACTGGGTCATCATGGCGGCGCTCACCGGCACGTCGCGCGACAGCGCCCTGATGGTGACGAGCTGCGATTCCGACGCTGCCGCCAGGTAGACGAAGATGGCGATGAAGATCAAAAGCGGATTCCAGAACAGGCCGAGGAATCCAAGCGCGAAGGCGACGAGCTGGCCGATACGGGCGGCGATCTCGGTCGCCCGCACATGGCCGAGCCGGATCGACAGAACGGCGCGCAGCACCCGGCCGCCGTCCATCGGGAAGGCCGGGATCATGTTGAACAGCGCCAGGAACAGGTTCACGGCGGCGAGCCGGTCGACCATGGACACCTGGCTGCTCTCGATCGTGGCGAGGTGGCGCTCCGACATGTCGGCGCCGGCCACGATGGCTAGCGCGATGGCGATCACCACGTTGACCAGAGGGCCCGCGACGGCGATCAAGAGTTCCTCGGTCGGCTTTTCCGGAATGCGGGCGAGGCGGGCGACGCCGCCGATGGGAAGAAGGGTCACGTCCGGGGTCGACACCCCGAAGGCGCGGGCCGCGAAGATGTGTCCGAACTCATGGGCGGTCACGCAGGCGAACACCAGAACGATGAAGAGGAGCGACGTCCAGGCCGCGTCGGCGCCTCCCGAAACGTAGTTGGCGATGAATATCCAGGCGAGAAACAAGAGAAACGTGAAGTGGATACGGATCGCCGTGCCGGCGATCGAACCGATGCGCACCGACCATCCCATGGACCGTCTCCTCAGCCGATCGCCCCTGCGACACCCGAAAGCACATAGGTTGCGGTGGCGGGTTCCGCCAGGGCGGGTGGGGACGCCGCCATGCTGTTGCCGGACTTGCCGGCTCTTATCCCCGCCAGCAACAGGCTGCGGCCACCGAAGGAGCCGGAACGTCCATGCCGATCGAACGCAGGGCCACTGGCGACGGCACCACTTGGGACGGCGCCACTTGGGATGGCACCACTTGGGATGAGAACGACCGGCCCGGCGAACGGGCCGAGGCCGCCGGCGAGCGCGCCCATGTGCGGCGAGCGTTTTGGCCGAAGCTCCTGCGGGTGCTCGCCGAGGTGCCGTTCGCCGAAGAACTCGTCGCCGCCTATTACTGCGCCTTCGATCGTGACACGCCGCGGCGCGTCCAGGCAGCCCTCCTGGCAGCGCTCGCCTATTTCATCCTGCCGTTCGACGTCGTACCGGACGTGATGCCGGCGCTCGGCTTCACCGACGATGCCGCCATCCTGGCCACCGCGATCCGCATGGTGGCCGGGCACATCAGCGAGCGCCACCGCGAAGCCGCGCACCGCGTACTCGAGCGGGCAAGGCGGCGGGAAGAGGATTGAACGGTTTCGCCTCTCCCCGCTTGCGGGGAGCAAGCGGGGAGAGGGAGAAGAACGGTCACGGCTTGACGATCACCTTGCCCATGACCTTGCGGCCTGCGATCTGGCGGATCGCCTCGGCGGTGTCGGCGAGGGCGTAAGTGGCATGGATCCGGGCGGACAGCCGGCCGTCGGCGAACCATTTGACGATCTGCGCCATGTCGGCGCGATAGCCGGCCGGGTTGCGTTCGGCCCAGCCGCCCCAGTAGACGCCGAGAATGTCGAGGCTCTTCAACAGCACGACGTTCATCGCGAATTTGGGCAGGTCGCCGGCCGCGAATCCGATCACCAGATGGCGGCCCGCCCAGCGCAGTGCCCGCAGCGCCGCTTCACCGGTAGCGCCGCCGATGGGATCATAGACGACGTCGACGCCCTCGCCGCCCGTCGCGGCGCGCAAGGCGGTCTTGAGGTCGTCGCGGTCGTAATTGACGCCGAGGTCGGCGCCATGCCGGCGGGCGAAATCAAGCTTTTCGTCGCTTCCCGCACAGGCGATGACACGGGCGCCGAGGAGCTTTCCGATCTCCACCGCGGCGAGCCCGGTGCCGCCGGCGGCACCGAGCACGGCCAGCGTCTCGCCGGCGCGCAATCCGGCGCGGTTCTGTAGTGCATAAAGCGTGGTGCCGTAGGTGACGCTCAGGCCGGCGGCGCGGTCGAGGTCGGCGCCGTCAGGCAGCTTGACCAGGCGGTCGGTGGGGGCGACGAGCCTTTCGCGCGCCGCGTTCCAGCCGATGGCGCCCATCACCCGATCTCCGGGCGCAAGGCCGATCACGTTGGCGCCGATGTTCTCCACTTCGCCGGCGAATTCGGACGCCGGCGAGAACGGGAAGGCCGGCTTGTGCTGGTACTTGCCGGCGATGATCAGCGTGTCGAAGAAATTCAGGGCGGCGGCCGCGACCTTCACCACCGCCTCGCCGCGGCCGGCGATGGGGTCCGGCAGTTCGGCGAGTTCGAGATCGTCGGGCGAACCCCAGCGGGTACACAGAACGGCTTTCATGGCGGATCCAGGCGTTGCGGTGCTCGTCAACCACTAGCACATTCGCCGCCGCCCGCGATGGCGGGCGGGCCGACCGGGGGCGACGCCTCAGCGGTCGAGACCGCCATCGTCGAGGGCCCGGCGCAGGCGCGAAAACGCGAGCCGCAGCCGCGACTTCACGGTGCCCAGGGGCACCCCGGTCATGTCCGCGATCTCGCTGTGGGAGAATCCTTCGAAGAAGGCGAGCCGCACCAGCTCCAGCTGTTCGGCCGGCAGGAGATCGAGGGCGGAGCGCACCATGAGGTCGCGCTGGGCGGCATTCACCTTGTCGTCGGGCATCTGCGCCGGATCGGGAATGTCGAGTATCGCACCGTCGATGGGCGGCTCCTCGCGCTCGCGCCGGTGAGCATCGATCCGCCGGTTGCGGGCGATGCGGAACAGCCAGGTGGCGACCGACGATTTCGAGCGATCGAACAGCGCGGCCTTCTGCCACAGGGTGGTCATCACCTCTTGGGTGATCTCGTCAGCGGCGACGGGATCGAGCCGCAGCCGCAGCAGGTAGGCGTGCACGCGCGGCGCGTAATAGTCGAACAGGCGCGCGAAGGCGGCGCGGTCGCGCCTCTCCGCCACCAATACCACCATGGCGGCGTGATCCTCCGGCGACGTGGCGCCGTCCCGTTCCATACAACTCGCCGGATTGATCATCACACGACACGCCACCCCCACGGGTTAGTCGGCGCGGACGGTGATTGGGTTCAAAGGTTGGGAAATAATTTCGCGGTGGCGCGTCGTTACGCCCGTTGTGGGTGCCGCGGCGAAAAGGCAAAAGTCATCGCATCATGCGATTTGTGCGCATGGCTTGGCCCTCGATGTGCTCGGAGCGCGCCGATTGCGCGTCCGCGGCTGCTGCCGTTGCGATCGTGCTACCGCCTTCACATTGCCGATTTTCCACTTTAACCGCTCGAATTTACGTAGATTTGGATAGGACAAGGGTGGCGAATCACGTGAAATCGCGCCGCGGCGCGCGTAACGTCGATCGGCCGAGCGGGGCGCTGGGGGACCGAAGTGACGAGTCGCATCATGAACATTTGCTTTCACGGATCTGCAGTGATGATCGCGACCGCAGCGGTCCTCGTCGTTGCGCCTGCAGCCCATGCCCAGCAGGCGCCCGCCGCGCAGCCCAAAACCGCTCAATCCGCGAAACCTCAGCCCGCGAAACCTCAGGCTGCAAAACCTCGGGCCGCGAAGCCTCAAGCCGCCAAACCTCAAACCGCCAAGCCGGCCGCGCCGGCGATCGGCGGTGTGCAGCCGGTGCTGCTCGGCCAGTTCGGTGACTGGGGTGCCTACACGGCCTCGCCGGGCGGCCGCAAAGTCTGCTTCGCGCTTGCCAAGCCAAAGACCTCGCAGACCAATCCGCCCAATCGTCCGCGCGATCCCATCTACATGTTCATCTCGTCACGGCCGGCCGAGAAGGTGAAGGACGAGGTTTCCGTCGTCATCGGCTATGGCTTCAAGCCCAATACCGATGCGAGCCTGGAGATCGGCGGCGCCCAATACGCCATGTACACCCAGGCCGACGGTGCCTGGATCAAGAACGCCGCCGAGGAACCCCGGCTGGTCGAGACCATGCGCAAGAGCAACGACCTGACCGTCAAGGGCACGTCGGCGCGTGGCACCGGCACCATCGACGTGTTTTCGCTCAAGGGCCTCGACCAGGCGCTCAACCGCGTCGGTCAGGAGTGCAAATGAGGTTTCTTCATCCCTCCCGGCTTGCCGGGAGGGATAAGTCGCATTTGCGCCAACCGTCCCCATCTGTGCTAAGACCCCGGGCTCACAACCCTCAATAGCGATCTTTGCACGTGACCACGATCCTTGATGCCACCCCCCCTGCCGGCTTCGTCGAGAAGACGCCGCTGGAACGCTATGTCGCGCCTTTGAAGCCGTCGCTGGTCGGACTGTCGCGTGGGGAACTCGCGGATCTCCTCGGTGGCATCGGGGTGCCGGCCGGACAGCGCAAGATGCGGGTGCAGCAGCTCTGGCACTGGCTCTACGTGCGCGGCGCCCGCGAATTCGACGAGATGACCTCGGTTTCCAAGGAGCTGCGCGCGACGCTCGCGGCCCACTTCACCCTGGCGCGGCCGACCGTCGTGGCCGAGCAGGTGTCTGTGGACGGCACCCGCAAATGGCTCCTGGAGCTTCCCGGCGAGCACGAGGGCGAAAAGCCGCACCAGGTCGAGACCGTCTACATCCCGGACGACGGCCGCGGCACGCTGTGCGTTTCGAGCCAGGTCGGCTGCACGCTCACCTGTTCGTTCTGCCACACCGGCACCCAGCGCCTGGTGCGCAACCTGACCGCCGGCGAGATCGTCGGCCAGGTGCTGCTCGCCCGCGATCGCCTCGGCGACTGGCAGGCGGGCCTGCCGGCCGAGAAGGACGGCGATCCGGTCGGCCGGCTGGTCACCAACATCGTCATGATGGGCATGGGCGAGCCGCTTTATAATTTCGAGGCGGTGCGCGACGCGCTCCTCGTCGTCGCCGACGGCGACGGCATTGCCATCTCGCGGCGCCGCATCACCCTGTCGACCTCCGGCGTGGTGCCGAACATCGCGCGCACCGGCGCCGAGATCGGCGTCTCGCTGGCGATTTCGCTGCACGCCGTGCGCGACGAATTGCGCGACGTCCTGGTGCCACTCAATCGCAAATACAAGATCGCCGAACTCATGCAGGCGTGCCGCGACTATCCGGGTCTCTCCAATGCGCGCCGCATGACTTTCGAATACGTGATGCTCAAGGACGTCAACGATTCGCTTGCCGACGCGCGCGCGCTGGTGAAGCTCCTCAAGGGCATTCCGGCCAAGATCAACCTGATCCCGTTCAATCCCTGGCCGGGCTCGACATATGAATGCTCCGACTGGGAGCAGATCGAGAAATTCTCCGAATACGTCTTCAACGCCGGCTACTCGTCGCCGGTGCGCACGCCGCGCGGCCGCGACATCCTCGCCGCCTGCGGGCAGTTGAAGAGCGCGACCGAAAAACTCTCTGCCCGCGAGCGCATGGCATTGCGCGCGATGGCGATGACGGAGTGAGCGGGACTTCGTCATTACGAGCCAACGGGTCCGCGCAAAGCGCGGCCCGATGACAGGCTTAAGCGAAGCAACCCGGGAGTCCCGAAGCAAGGAGTGGATCGTTTCGCTTCACTCGCGATGACGGCGTCGGGTCTCGCGTGCTAGTCTCCCCGCCATGGACTCCATCCTCCGCCTGATCCTGCGCTTGATCGTCGTTCCGCTCGGTGCGGTCGTTGCGGTCTGTATCGGCACGCTGGTCGTGGTCGCCGCCCACTGGGGGGCGCTCGATGCGCTCGCCCGCGCCGACCCGGCCGCGCAAGAGGAGTGGTTCTTCGCCCTCGTGGTCGCCGGCCCGGTGCTGACCATGTTGTTCTCCATGATGGCGGCCTACGCATTCCTGGCCGCCGCCATCGGGGCGCTCGTCGCCGAGTTCTTCGCCGTGCGTTCGTGGATCTATCACGCTCTCAACGGCGGGCTCGGGGCCTGGATCGGCTGGGCGCTGATGGCCGACATGCGCGCCGAATACGCCGACTTCGCCGATCCGAAAATCCTTGTCGCGGCCGGACTCGCGGGCGGTCTCGCCTATTGGCTGGTCGCCGGCTGGAGCGCCGGTTTCTGGAAGCCGGTCGGTCGAGCGAACACGGTCCCGTCCGGGTGACGACATTGATGGGCCCCGACAGCGGTGACGCGACCATTGCGATCAGGGGCGGCAAATAGTTATGACTGACCGGACGACTTATACTATTTTCGACTGATTGGTTCGGTTCGTGCCCCGGGCGCGCTGCAGCATGCAATGCTGCTGCGCAGACTCGGGGCCTCGCTCGGAGCCATGCCCGGGGTGTTTGCGTCGCATCATTCGCATAGCGCGTAGAAGACGCGCGTGAACGCGCTGCTGGCTTATGCTGCGCCGCGCCTGGGGCACGAGACCGGGGCAACTCCCCATCACCGTTGGTAATATTCGAAGATACCCGCGCGCGATCACGTCATCTCCATCGCGGTATATATATCGGCGGCGATCTGGCGTTCCGCGATCAAATCCCGATGAGCGCGTCGCGAATCGCGATGGCGACCGCGTGGGTTCTGTTGCGGGCGCCCAGTCTGCGGCAGGCGTGCCGGACGTGCTCTTCCACGGTGCGTTCGGCTATTCCCATCGTGGTCGCGATTTCCGCGGTCGACTTGCCCCGTGCCGAGAGCACGAGAACATCGCGATCACGCGGCGTCAGCGACGGGCGCGGCCGGCGCGGAGCGGCGAGCAGGCGGCGGAGACGGACGAAACCGTAATAAGCGAGGCAATGCACGAGCGGCCCCACGTCGTCGGCGATGGCGACCTTATCGCCGGCCAGGGACACATCCGCTTCCAGGCCGCGTGGTCCGCGCAACGGGATCACGCAACCCTCGTGAAGCCCAAAGCTCGCCACCACCTGCATGACCTCGCGGGCGCGCGGGTCGGGATCGTTGATCCACGTCTCCTTGGTCCAATGGACCGGCACGAATGAACGCCGGGCCAATCGTCCGACCGGAGAACTTTGCAGGTAGCGCGTATTTGCGAACACGGCGGAGAGTTCATCCGGCAATCCCGTCTGTGCGAATATGCCGGGCGGGCCGCGCGGCAGATCGATATTGACGAGGACCGCGGTCGACCCGAATGGGGCGAAAGCCCGGGCCAGTATCTTCAGAACAAAATCCGCATTCGATGCGCCATTCAGCCGCGCAATCGGCGCCAATACGTCCGGGCGGGGGGTCACTAATCAATCACCTTGGCCAGCTCTGCCGACGATCGTATCGTGCCCGCCTTCGATGGATTGCGTCAATTGCGAATCCAATTGGTAATCAGAATATAACTAATTACATCGACGAAATATATATTATGGCACCGTTCGTATATTGCGGCACCTCCCGCGGAGCGCCGCCGGCGGTGCCATATTAATGCTCGGAAAACCCGTAGGTATTATATAGCGGCAAATCATAAGGAATCATTAACCATATCGGCCGAAAAACGGAGGCGACCCGGCTATAATACCTGCGACAAGGGAAGCAGCACATGTTCCGCCTTTCGATTAGGTCGGCCTTGATCGGGCTTTTCGTGCTGATGATGGCGGTCATCATCGGCCAGGGGCTGATCGCCCTCAGTAAGATTTCGTCGGTGAACGACAGCGTGCTCGGCATAGGCCGTGATTCATTGCCGTCTGTCGCCACCGCCCATCAGATCAATTCCGACATCGTGCGGTACAGGCTGGCCGAGACCAGGCACATCGCAACGTCCGACCCGAAGATGACGGCGATGTCGGAACAGCAGTTGACCAAGTTCGGCGCCGAAATAACGGCTTTGCGCAAAAAGTACGATTCCCTTGTCGCCTCTCAGGCCGAAAGAGATGCCTACAACACCCTCAAGGCGCACCTTGACGAATACCGGACGGCGTCCGAGGCGTCGCTGGCGGCCTCACGGGCCGGAGACAAGGAACGCGCCAGGAGTATCTATTACGGCGAGGGAATGAAGACTTCCCAGGCAGCGCTCGCTGCCGCGCAGCAGTTGGTCGAAATCAACGAAGCCGGAGCCAGGGAATTGGTGGAAGCCGCCGCAGCCAATTATTCGGCCGCCCGCACTTTCACTTTCCTCGTTCTCGTCATCGGGGTCCTGACGGGATTCGGTGCGGCCGGCTTCAGCTTCTTCGGTGTCGCCCGCCCGATCGGCCACATCACGGCGTCGATGAGCGTGCTGGCGAACGGCAATACCGACGCCGAAATCCCGTTCGCGACCCGCAAGGACGAGATCGGGCATATGGCCGCCGCCGTCCGGGTCTTCCGCGACAATATGGTGGAAAATCGCCGTCTCGCCGCCGAGCAGAAGGAGGCGGAAATCCGCGCCGCCGCCGACAAGAAGGCGACCGAGGAGCGGGAATTGGCGCAGCAGCGGGCCGCCGAGGAGAAGGCGGCAGCGGAGCGCAAGGCGGCCATGGCCGATCTCGCCAACGATTTCGAAAAGGCGGTTGGAAACATCATCGACGGCGTGTCGTCGGCGTCCACCGAACTGGAGGCGGCCGCCACCACCTTGACCAAGACCGCGGAAACGACCCAGCAGCTCTCCACGACGGTCGCCTCGGCTTCGGAGCAGGCGTCCTCGAACGTCCAGTCCGTCGCTTCCGCGACCGAAGAGATGACCGTTTCGGTGAGCGAGATCAGCCGTCAGGTGCAGGAATCGAGCACGATCGCCAACGAAGCGGTGCAGCAGGCGCAGCAAACCGATACCCGCATCACGGAGTTGTCGCACGCCGCTTCCCGTATCGGCGACGTCGTCAAGCTCATCACGGCGATCGCCGAGCAGACCAATCTGCTCGCCCTCAACGCCACCATCGAGGCGGCCCGCGCCGGCGAAGCCGGCAAGGGATTCGCGGTCGTCGCCCAGGAGGTCAAGAATCTCGCGTCGCAAACCGCCAAGGCCACCGGCGAGATCGGCGGCCAGATCACCGGCATGCAGGCGGCGACGCAGGAATCGGTCACGGCCATCAAGGAAATCGGCACCACGATCTCGAAGATCTCGCAGATCGCATCGACGATCGCGGCGGCGGTGGAGGAGCAGGGCGCGGCCACGCAGGAGATCGCCCGCAACGTGCAGGAGGCCGCCCGAGGCACCTCCCAGGTCGCGACCAATATCGTTGCGGTTAACGAGGGCGCCGGCGAGACCGGCTCGGCGTCCGCGCAAGTGCTCGCCTCGGCGCAGTCGCTCGCCAGCGAGAGCACGCTTCTCAAGACCGAAGTCCGAAAATTCCTCGCGACGGTGCGCGCCGCGTAAGGGAGCAAGCGACGTGCATCGCCGATGACCGCGCGCGCCGGTGGGCGCGTGCGGTCGAATTCTGGGAGGAGATTCGCCGCGGCCGAACTCTACGGAGCCCGCTTGTCGGCCGCGTATCCGTGTCGCCGGCGGCGGGAGTCATACGGGTTCCGCGAGATTGCCTCGCTATCGTGCTCCGGGCGCGGCGCAGCATGAGCATTTGCGAATGATGCGACGCAGACCCGGCGGCCTGGCTCCGAGCGAGGCCCCGGGTCTGCGCAGCAGCATTGCATGCTGCAGCGCGCCCGGGGCACGAACCGAACTGATCGGTCGGAAACCCTATCAGTGCTTCAAATTCTCCGCCGCCGTCACCGCCTGGGTTTCGCCCGGATGCAGGATGGCGTCGAGTTCGAGATACATGTTCTTGAGGCTGTAGATCACCATGATCAGCCCCGATATGGGCATGCAGGCATAGAGCCACTTCTTCGACATCGCGAAGGCCGTGGTGGCTTCCTCGGTCTGCCAGAACAGGTCGAACGAATACTTGAAGAACACCGCGATGAAGACCAGCGAGGCGAGTTCGACCAGGAACCGATAGGCGAAGCGCGCCCGTACGCTCGGCAGACGCTTGGATATCCAGTCGCCGACGGAAAAATGTCCGTGCACCACCCACACGGCGGCGGCGCCGTAGAAGATCAGCGCCCCGTAGAGCATCTCCACGATCTCGTCGAACCAGTGCATGGACATGACCGGCACGAAACGCACGACGATGTTGAGCGTCAGGATGACGGTGATGCCGGCGAACAGCGCGATGCAGATGGCCTCGAGCGTCAGCACGAGCGCCTTGTCCAATCGCACGAACGCGGCAGCCAGGGACTGTCTCATGATCCATATCCGATGGTGGGGCCGTCGTTGATGCTCTGTTGTTTCGAACGCCCGCTCATCCCGGCCCCATCATCAGGTTGGGCAACCACAGCGCGATGCCGGGGACGAAGGCGCACAGGATCGTCACCGCCAGGATGGCGAGGAGGTACGGCATGCATTCGAAGGCGAGTTGCCAGATGCCGACCCTGGCGAAGCTCTCGACGGCGAACAGGCACATGCCGACCGGCGGCGTCAGGTTGCCGACCATGATCAGGAGCGTCATGACGACGCCGAAATTGACCATGTCGACCCCGAACAGAGGACAGATCTTCATGAAGATCGGCAGCGTGATCAGGAAGATGGCGTTGCCGTCGAGGAAGCAGCCGAGCGCCAGGATGACGCCCATGACGATCCACAGGAAATCGGCCTGCGACGTCCCCATGGCAGTGAGCTGGGTGATCAGTTCGTCCGGGATGCGTTGGAAGATGGTGAACCAGCCGAAGAAATTGGCGGTCGCGATGATGAACATCAGGCCCGTCGTCTGCTTCAGCGACGCGAACAGGATGGCGGGCAGCGCCTTGATGGTGAGGTCGCGATACGCGAAGCCGAGCGCGCCGGCGTAGAGTGCGGCGATCACCGAGGCTTCGGTGGGCGTGAAGAAGCCGCTCATGATGCCGCCGATGATGAGCACCGGCGTGAGCAGGGGCCAGAACGCTTCCGTGAAGCTGACCCACACCTCGCGCAGGCTGGCGCGATCGTCCTTCGGAAATCCGCGCGGCTTGGCCATCAACCACACCGCGACCATCATGCCCAGACCCATGAACAGGCCCGGCACGGCGCCGGCCAGGAACAGGCGCGCGACCGATACGCTGGTGATGGCACCGTAGAGCACGAACGGGATCGAGGGCGGAATCACCGGCCCGATGGTGGAAGCCCCGGCGACGATGGCGGCCGAGATGGTCGGCTTGTAACCGGCGTCGACCATGGCCTTGTGCTGGATCTGCCCGAGCCCCGCCGCGTCGGCGACGGCCGATCCCGACATGCCGGAAAAGATCATCGACGAGACGACGCTGACGTGACCGAGGCCGCCGGCGATGTGGCCGACCAGCGCGCGGGCGAAGCGGAAGATGCGCTGAGTGATGCCGCCGGTGTTCATCAGATTGCCGGCGAGGATGAAGAACGGGATGGCCAGCAGGGTGAAGCCGGTGGTGCCGAAATACATGCGTTGCGGCAGCAGCATCAGAAAATTGGCATTGCCCTGGCCGACGAAGAATATGACCGCCGTCAGGCCGATCGCCACCGCGATCGGGATGTCGACCAGGAGCATGAACAGCAGCACACCGAAGATGGCCAATGTCAGCATGAGGTCTCGTCTCCCGCGCCAAGGCGGTTCTTGAAAGAGAGTCCAGCGGCCGGAATGTTCAGTCGCGACACCGCGTCCCCCGGCGCATCGCTCTGGATTGCTTCGTCGCTACGCTCCCCGCAATGACGAGGGTCAAACGTCACTGCGAGCCGCCGGGTCCGGTCTTTGGCCGACCCGATGACAGGCTAAGCGAAGCAATCCAGGGGCGCCCAGGAAAAGCCTTTCGGGAAGCCATTCCTTCCCGTCGACAAGAAAGCGGCGGGGTTCTGCCCCGCCGCCGGGATCCGCTCTAGTTGGCTTTTTCGACCATGGCCATGAACCTGGCGAAGTTGTCGGGGCCGACGCGGCCCTTCACCTTCTCCCAGGCCGGTCCCATGGCGGCCTTCCACGGCTTCAGGTCGGGCTTCGTGACGACCATGCCCTTGGTGGCCTGCAGGTCGGCGAGCTGCTTGGCCTCGTCATCGCGCAGGAGCTTGCGGGCGAGCAGCGCGGCGGCGCGCGACTCTTCCTGGACGATCTTCTGCTGGTCGGCGTTGAGCTTCGCCCAGGAGTTCTTGTGCACCAGATGGACCATCGACGAATAGGTGTAGTTGACGATGGTCATGTATTTCTGCGTCTCGTAGATCTTGAGCGAATAGATGGTGCCGATCGGATTCTCCTGGCCGTCGACCACGCCCTGCTTCATCGCCATCACGAGTTCGGAGAACGCGATGGTGACGGCGTTGCCGCCGGCGGCCTCGACGAACGCC
Source organism: Astrobacterium formosum (assembly GCA_030848545.1). Lineage (GTDB taxonomy): Bacteria > Pseudomonadota > Alphaproteobacteria > Rhizobiales > Xanthobacteraceae > Astrobacterium > Astrobacterium formosum. The sequence continues at coordinate 14,902 of JAVDCA010000017.1, read as the reverse complement.
TGATAGGCGAATGCCGGCGGCGTGCGGATCTTCATGCCCTTCATGTCGGCGGGCACGTTGATGGGCTGCTTGGAATTGGTGAGCTGGCGGAAGCCCCATTCCCAGTCGGACAGATGCACCAGGTTCTTGGTCAGGAGCAGCGGTGCCGCCCAGGCCTTGAACTCGCCGTCGATGATCTTGTCAGCGGTGGCGTAGTCCTTGAATGCGAACGGCGTCGAGATGGTGTCGTAGAAAGGCAGATGCTTGGCGATCTGGTCCTGTCCCGACAGGCTCATGTCGACGGCGCCGAGCAAGACCTGTTCGAGCACTTCGGGCGGCGAGCCGAGCGCGTTGTTGCCGAACAGGTTGATCTTTACCGCACCGTTGGTGCGTTTCTCCACATTGGTTTTGAATTGCTTGGCGGCGACGTCGCAGGGATGGCCGTCGGGGGCGAAGTGGCCGAGCCTGAGATCGACCGCACCGGCCGCGGTGGCGGATCCGAACGCCATCATGACCAGAAGAGCGAGCGTCCTCATGGTGTCCTCTTTGATGAATGGCACTGGATTTCGATCTGCCGACTGACGTGCCGATCAGCCTGCCGGGTGTGTGCGCCCGTTGCTATTGGGGCGCAAGTCGGGACGTTACGTGCAGGCTGGGCTTGCCGGCAAGTTGCGCCGTCGCGCAGTGGCGAAGTGCGCCGTGACCGACGTTGTTGCGTTGCGGCAGGAGATCGTCCCCACGAACCCGACGCGCCAGTGCCACCGCAAGCGTCGCCGCATCGGCACAAACGTGGCCGCCTCAGACCGGCGCCAGACCGAAAGGGGTCGAATCGGTGCTATTGTGTGCGCTGAGCCTGCTTATCCCGCGCCGCGGGCTTCTTGGCCGGGGCTGGGCGGGGGGCGGCGGGCAGCAGGTTCATGGGGGCCCCGTTCTTGCGGCCGGATTGGACTTGACGCGCCGGCCGGGTGTTGCGCGAAGCCGGTGCGGCGGTCGTGACCGGGGCGGGCTTGGCGGCCGTCTTTTTCCGCGCGCCTGAGCGGGAAGCCGTACGCGACGGCTTCGCGGGCGCAGTGGCAACGGTGGTGGTTTCAGGCTCGTCCGGTTTGAAAAAGGCCTGGCAGGCCGGGCTCAGCTCGGCACGCCGCGCCACCATGCAGGCGATAATGCGTTCCACATTGGGGATATATTCGCGGCACAGCCGCATGGCGTCCGGCGTGCAGGCGCGGCGCTCTTCTTCGGAACCCTGGGCAGCAGCCGGCATGATGCCGGACGCCAGGGCCAGGAGGCCGGCCATCGTAAAGCAGGCAAAACGATGGGACATGCGGACGTTCCCCCTTCCCGAATGTCAGAACGGCTATCAGAGTCGTCAGCGCCGCCGCAACGACTTCTTGCCGCGGGAGAACAGGCGCCGGCAGTCCGGCGACAGCCGCAGGCGGTTCTTGCGCAGGCAGGCCGCGACCTTGCCACGATCGGGTATGAACTTCTCGCACAGTCGGTAAGCGTCGTTCTGACAGGCCATTTCGCCCTCGTTGCTCTGGGCGGCGGCCGGCATGGCCAGGAATAACAGGCCCAGAATCGAGCCGGCGGCGGCGAGCGCCAGGGTGCGGCTGCGGCAATCAACGGGATTCATTTCAGTTGCCTCCACGGGAAACGGACCGCTGTGTCGCGGCCAATTGCGGTGACAAAGCGGCCACAGACCGCCACGGTTCCCGTTGCGGTGCAATAAAAATGTTCTGCACGCAGGCGTCGGGTCGGTGCGGAAGACGCGCCCGTTGCTGCCGTAACGTCAATAGCGGGCGGTGATCGGCAGCTCCTCGGCGGGGAACAGGGTGATGACCCGGCAGCCCGTATCGGTCACCACCACCTCCTCCTCGATGCGGGCGCCCGAATAGCCGTCGGTCGCCGGGCAGTAGGTCTCGATGGCGAACACCATGCCGGCCTTGATCTCGGTCGGATGGTCCATGGACACGACCCGCGAGATGATCGGCCGCTCGTGCAAAGCGAGCCCGAGCCCGTGGGCGAACTGCAGTCCGAACGCCGCCGTCTCGTCCGGGAAGCCGAATTCCTGCGCGGTCGGGAAGGCGCCGCAGATATGCGCCGTGGTGGCGCCCGGCCTGATGCGCTCGATCGCCCGGTCAAGCCAATCGCGGGCTTTTTTATAGGCGTCGTGCTGGGCCGGTGTCGCCCGGCCCACATTGAAGGTCCGGTAGTAGCAGGTGCGATAGCCCATGAACGACTGCAGGATGTCGAAGAAGGCCTGGTCGCCGGGGCGCAGCATACGGTCGGTGAAATTGTGCGGGTGCGGATTGCAGCGCTCGCCCGAAATGGCGTTGACGGCCTCGACGTCGTCGGAGCCGTGGCGATAGAGGAACTCGTTGACCTTGGCGACGATGTCGTTCTCGCGCACGCCGGGCTTCAACTCCTCGCTGACGAGGTGATAGGCCCCGTCCACCATGGCGGCGGCGCGGTTGAGGAGCGCGATCTCGTCGGCGGACTTGATCTCGCGGGCTTCCAGCATCACCTGCTGGCCGTCGACGATGTTCAGTCCCGCTTTCTGCAGTTCGAACATCATCGGGGGCTCGATGATGTCGACGCCGATCGGCATGTTTCCGCACCCGGCCTCCCGGATCAGCGCCGCAATCTCCTCGGCATGCTTCGTCATCAAGCCGAACGCCGGATCGACCATGCCGCGCATGCCGATCAGGCCCGCCTTGCAGTTTTCCGGCTTAAGCCACGGCGTATAGAGCTTGTGGTGCACGGCCGCCGAGCCGAAGTCCCACAGGATCGGTTCGCCGGTGCGGGTCAGGAGCGCCCAGCGGCACAGCTTGTCGCGCTCCCATTCGCCGATCTTGGTCGAGGTGATGTAACGGATATTGTTGACGTCGAAGACCAGAAGCGCGCCGAGCTCGGAATTTTCCAGGGCCTGCTTGGCCCGGCCGAGCCGGTAGCGGTGCAGGCGGCGATAGTCGACGCGCTCCTCGAAATCGACCCCCATGATGCCGAGGGCCGGCAGCGCCCGGCCCCAATTGTGGCGCGGGTCGACGTCTTCGGCGCGGATTTCACGCAGTTTCTGGTCCATGGCGCTCCCTCGCGAGTTCGATCTGCGGCGCGCTCATGGGCGCGCTCTCGGGGTCGATCGATTGCTAAGAAGCTTGGCACCAGTGGAGCCGGCTGCGCAAGCGCTTCGGCGAATAGGCGGAACGCTGAAAGCGACCGCACTCTCCGCCTGCTCCCTCCCCCGCTTGCGGGGGAGGGTTGGGGAGGGGGATTTCTCTTGCGCAGTCCTCGTGGCTTGCCCCCTCCCTGTCCCTCCCCCGCAGGCGGGGGAGGGAACGGTGGGGCAAGTGCCGTGACTGCTCACTCCGCCGCGGCGTTCGCGCCGGCCGAGTGGGCGGACACGAAATAGTCCATCGCGGCTTGCGTGCCGCCCGACCGGATGGGCACGCCGGCGAGCCGGAGCGCCATTTCGGTAGCGCCCAGCGCGCCGATCATGGTGGCCTCGTTGCAGTCGCCCAGATGGCCGATGCGGAACATTTTTCCGGCGAACGGGCCAAAACTCGCCCCGTAGGAAATGTTGAAATGCTCGAGGGCCAGCGCCCGGAAGGCGTCGCCGTCATGGCCTTCGGGCATCAGCACGGCGGTGACGGTCGGCGAATAATATTTGGGATCGCGGCAGATGGTCTCCAGCCCCCAGGTCTTGACGGCGCGGCGCGTGCCTTCCGCGAGGCGATGATGGCGCGCGAACACGTTGTCGAGTCCTTCCTCGTGCAGCATGTCGATCGCCACCGCCATGCCTTGCAGCATGTTGGTCGCCGGCGTGTAGGGGAAGAAGCCCTGCTTGTTCATGTTGAGCATGTCGTCCCACGAAAAGAACGACTTCGGCAGCTTCGAGGTCTTGGCGGCCGCCAAGGCCTTGTCGGAGACGGCGTTGAAGGACATGCCGGGCGGCAGCATCAGGCCCTTCTGCGAACCCCCGACGGTGACATCGACGCCCCACTCGTCGTGGCGGAAGTCGGTCGAAGCGAGCGACGAGATGGTGTCGACGAAGAACAGCGCCGGATGGGAGGCGCGGTCGATCGCCTTGCGGATCTCGGCGATGGGAGACAGGCAGCCGGTCGCGGTCTCGTTGTGCAGCACGCACACGGCCTTGATGGCGTGCGCCTTGTCTTCTTTCAGCTTCGCCTCGATCACCGCCGGGTCGGCGCCGGTGCGCCAATCGGTCTTGATCACGTCCGGTTCGAGGCCGAGCCGCCTCGCCATGTTGGCCCATTGCAGGCCGAACTGTCCGGTCTCGACGATCAGGACCTTGTCGCCGGGCGAGAGCGTGTTGACGAAGGCGGCTTCCCAGGCGCCGGTTCCGGTCGCGGTGTAGATGATCACCGGGTTGGTGGTCTTGAAGATGGTCTTGAGGCCGTCGAGGCAGCGCCGCGCCAGCTTGGCGAATTCGGGACCGCGATGGTCGATCAAGGGCGTGTCGATCGCCCGCAGGATACGATCCGGAACGGGGGTGGGGCCGGGAATATGGAGAAAATGGCGGCCCGGCATGCGCGCGGAATTCTTCGACATCGGCATTCCTTTGAGGCTTTTTGTCGATAAATGAAGAGCCGGTCGGGAAGGACCGAAGGGAGTTCAGCCTGAAAAGCCCGGCACAGCTTGCCGCCATCAAGGACGAATGCGACAAGCAGTCAAGGGTTTTGGCATGCCACCACGCATGGGGCGCCATCCCACATGGGGTGATAGGAAACGCTGATGGTGACGACGCTGGTGCCGATGCTGGTGCCCGGGCTCGAACGCCGATTGCGGGCGGAAATCGGCGGCGAGGTTCGTTTCGACGCCTTCACGCGCGGGCGCTATGCCACCGACGCGTCCCACTATCAGATGATGCCCCTCGGCGTCGTCGCGCCGAAGACCGTTGACGAGGCCGATCGCGCCATCGCGATCGCGCGCGAGGAGGGCGTGAGCGTGCTCGCCCGCGGCGGCGGCACCTCGCAGAGCGGGCAGACCGTCAACCATTCGCTCGTGCTCGACTGTGCCAAACATCTCGATCGCATCGTCGAACTCGATGTTGCGGGCCGCCGCTGCGTCGTCGAGCCCGGCATCGTGCTCGATGAACTCAACCGCGCCTTGAAGCCGCACGGCCTCTGGTTCCCGGTCGACATATCGACCGCCTCGCGGGCGACCATCGGCGGCATGGTGGGCAACAACTCCTGCGGGGCGCGCTCGCTGCGCTACGGCACCACGCGCGATAATGTCCTGTCGGTGCGCGCCATCCTTGCCGACGGTACCCGCGGGCGGTTCGGTCCGGTGCGGGCCGGCCTCGCCGAGCTCTCCATGCTGTCGCCTCTTCGGCCATTGGCGCAGGACCTCCTGACCATCGGGTTGCGCGAATCCGAGGAGATCGCGGCGCGCTTCCCCCACGTGCAGCGCCGCGTCGGCGGCTACAATCTCGATGCCCTCGCCCCCAACGCGCCGTTCGTCAATCTCGCCCATGTGCTGGTCGGCTCGGAAGGCACGCTCGCCTTCTCGACCGCGATCGAGTTGAAGCTCTCTCCCGTGCTGGGGCGGCGCGCCGTCGGGGCGTGCCACTTCGGCTCCTTTCATGCCGCCATGGACGCCGCCCAGCACATCGTCGAGCTCTCCCCCATCGCGGTCGAGCTGGTCGACCGCACCATGATCGAGCTCGCCCGCGACATCGCCATGTTCCGCCCGACCGTCGAGGCGTTCGTGCGCGGCGCCCCGGAGGCGGTGCTCCTCGTCGAGTTCGCCGAGAACGAATGGGACGATAATGTCCGCCGCCTGAAGGCGCTCGCCGAGCTCATGGGAGATCTCGGCCTTTCGTGGGACCAGATCGGGCCCCGCTACGGCGGCGTCGTCGAGATCGTCGACGCCAAATTGCAGGCGGCCATCAACGAGGTGCGCACCGCCGGCCTCAACATCATGATGTCCATGAAGGAGGAGGGAAAACCGGTCTCCTTCGTGGAGGACTGCGCGGTGCCGCTGAAGCATCTCGCCGACTACACGGCGCGGCTCACCGAGATCTTCGAACGCCACGGCACCCGCGGCACCTGGTACGCCCACGCCTCGGTGGGCTGCCTGCATGTGCGGCCGGTCCTGAACCTGCGCCTCGACAAGGACAAGAACGCCATGCGGGCGATCGCCGAGGAGGCGTTCGCGCTGGTGCGCGAATTCAAGGGCTCCCATTCGGGCGAGCACGGCGACGGACTGGTGCGTTCGGAATTCCACGAGGCCATGTTCGGTAAGCGCCTCGTGCGTGCCTTCGAGGAGGTCAAGGACCGCTTCGATCCGGCCGGCCTGTTCAATCCGGGCAAGATCGTGCGGGCACCGAAATTCGACGATCGTGCCAATTTCCGCTTCAAGCCCGGCTATCGCGGCCTCCCTTTGGCGAACGAACTCGACTGGTCGGCCTGGCCGGGCACGGGCGGCGGATTCCAGGGCGCAGTGGAGATGTGCAACAACAACGGCGCCTGCCGTGCCCTGGCGGGCGGCGTCATGTGCCCGTCCTACCGGGTCACCCGTGACGAGAAGGATGTCACCCGCGGCCGCGCCAACACGTTACGGCTCGCCGTCACCGGTCAGCTCGGTCCCGACGCGCTGACTTCGGACGAAATGGTCGAGACCTTGAAGCTGTGCGTGTCGTGCAAAGCCTGCCGGCGCGAATGTCCGACCGGCGTCGACATGGCGCGCATGAAGATCGAGGTCATGGCGGCGCGGGCGAAAAAGCACGGCCTCTCGATGCACGACCGCCTGGTTGGCTTTCTGCCGCGCTATGCGCCTTACGCAGCGCAGCTCGCTCCCCTCCTCAATCTACGCGACCGCATCCCCGGGGTGGCGAAATTGTCGGAGCTCGCGACCGGCTTTTCGGCCCGCCGCAGCCTGCCCAAATGGCGCCGCGACTGGTTCCGGGACGACGAATGGCAGAGCGCTGCCACGCACTCTTCCCTCCCCCGCTCGCGGGGGAGGGATAGGGAGGGGGCGCAACCCGCCGCGAACGGTGGGGGGAAGGAAGGCGCCCGCGAGGTCGTCCTGTTCGCCGACACCTTCAACCGCTATTTCGAGCGCGAGGTGATCGACGCCGCCCTCGCGGTGCTCGACGCCGGCGGCTATCGGGTCCACATGGCCAAGCCCCATGGCGATGACGCGCGGGCGCTGTGCTGCGGCCGGACTTTTCTCGCCGTCGGCCGCGTCGACCTCGCCCGCGAGGAGGCGTTGCGCGTGCTCGATGCCGTCGAGCCTTACGTGGCCCGGGGCGTGCCGGTGATCGGACTTGAGCCGAGCTGCCTGTATTCGTTCCGCGACGAGGTGCCGGCGCTGTTCACCGACGGGCGTGCCGATGGGCTCGCCAAGAACGCGTTCCTGTTCGAGGAGTTTCTCGCCCGCGAAGCGAAAGCCGGCCGGCTCGACCTGCCGCTGGCGCCGGGCGCGTCGCGCGCGCTCCTGCACGGCCATTGCCATCAGAAATCGTTCGTCGCCATGGGAGCCGTCGAGGCCGCGTTGAGACTCGTCCCCGGGCTCGCCGTCGAACCTGTCGAATCGAGCTGCTGCGGCATGGCCGGCAGTTTCGGTTACGACGCCGAGACCATCGACGTCTCGCTCGCCATGGGCGAGCTGTCGCTCCTGCCGGCCGTGCGTGCGGCGGCGGCGGATGCCGTCGTCGTCGCCGACGGCACCTCGTGCCGCCACCAGATCCGGGACGGCACCGGGCGCGGCGCGCTGCACGTGGCGCAAGTGCTGGCGATGAGCCTGCGGGGCGGCGGAGAGTGATGGATGACGGTCTCCGTCCCTACGGCCCGTAGAACAGCCGGATCGGCGCCAGCGAGAGCCACGGTACGTAGGTGCACAGCATCAAGACCGCGACCAGCACGGCGATGAAGCCGAGATTGGCCTTGGTGGTCTCCCAGATGTCGGATTTGGCGATGGAGCAAGCGGCGATCAGCACGGAAGCGACCGGTGGCGTCTGCTGCCCGATCGCCAGGTTGAGGGTGAGCACCAGGCCGAAATGGACCGGGTCGATGCCGACCTGGTGCACCAGCGGCATCACGATCGGCACGGTCAGGATGATGGCCGCCGCCGAGTGCAGGAACATGCCGAGCACCAGGAAGAAGACGTTGAGGAGGAGCAGCACCACATAGGGGTTGGACGTGAAGTCGACGATGGAGCGGGCGAGGTTCTGCGGCAGCTGGCTCTCGGTCAGGAACACGCCGACCAGGGCCGACGAGGCGACCAGGAGCATCACCACCGCGGTCTGCAGGGCGGAATCCACCAGCGCGTGGTAGAACGATTTCAGGTCGAGGTCGCGATAGACGAAGACCGAGATGAACATCGCCGCCAGCACCGCCACGGCGGCGCCTTCGGTCGCGGTGACCAGCCCGCCGAAGATGCCGCCCAGGATGATGACCGGCAGGAGCAACGCCCAGGCGGCGTCCCGGAAAGCCTGCCACAGCCGCGCGAGCTGAAAAGTCTGCTCGACCGGAAAATCGTATTTGCGGGCGTAGTAGTAGCTCGTCAGCATCAGGGCGCCGCCACCGAGGAAGCCCGGGACGAAGCCGGCGACGAACATCTTGACGACCGATTGCTCCGCCATGGCGGCGTAGAGGATCATCGGGATCGAGGGTGGGATGATGATGGCGAGGCTCGATGCCGACGACGTGATGGCAGCCGCGAATTCCTTCGAGTAGCCCTTCTGGCGCATCGCCGGGATCAGAAGCGTCCCGAGCGCCGCGACGCCGGCCACGGCCGAGCCGGAGATTTCCGCGAAGAACATGGACGAGCCGATCGTCACCATGGCGAGGCCGCCGCGGATGAAGCCGAGCAGTGCGCTGGCGAGCGCGACCAGCCGCCGCGAGATGGTGGAGGCGTTCATGATGCCGCCGGCGAGCACGAACAGCGGCACGGCGAGCAGCGGAAAGTTGGTCGCGCCCTCGAACATCACCAAAGCCGCATTGGGCAGCATCTGCGGGCCCTGGATGATCCATATGGCGCCGACCGCGACGACGCCGAGCGCCACCGCGACCGGCACGTTGATGAGGACGAGGGCGAACATGGCCACGAGCATCACCGCGATGGTCATCGGCCGCGCTCCTGTGCGCCTGCGCCTGTTCCCGCCCCTGTCCCGGCGCCTGCGACTTCGACCCCGACGGCGCCGAGGGCTTCCTTGAGTTCGTGCTCGATCAGCGGACCGCGACGCGCCTCGGCGACCAGCCTCGGCAGGCGGATCAATTCGGACACCACGAACAGCACGGCGGTGATGGGAATGACCGACTGGACGACCCGCAGCGGCACCGAGGGCAGCGATACCAGCGTGTCGCCACCGAGAATCTCGACCACCTGATAGCCGGTGACCGCCAGGAGGGCGAAGAACAGGATGGTGATGACCGAGGCCGCGATCGTCGCGGCGACCCGCCACCCCGCCGGCAGCGCATTGACCACGCCGGGAAAGCCGATATGGGCGCCGCGCAGCGTCGCCAGCGCGCCCGCATAATAGGTCAGCCAGGCGAGCGAGATCGCCGCCACCTCGTCGTACCAGACCAGCGAGGCGCCGAGCCACCGGAACGTGAAGCCGGCGACGATGATGAGTGCGACGCCGGCCATCATGACGGCGGCGATGACCTCGAGAATGCGATCGTAGATGCTGCGGAACAGACTCATGGGGTGCTCGACGTGGGAAGGGAGGATGGCCGCTCCGGCGGTCCCCCCGTCATTGCGAGGAGCGAAGCGACGAAGCAATCCAGTGCCGTAAAAGAGAGGACTGGATTGCTTCGCTCGCAATGACGGCGGCGATGCCACCGCCTTCACGACCCCTTGGCGAGGCCGAGGGCGCTGTCGATCAGCTGCTTGCCGGTCGCAACCTCCTTGGCGAACTCCGCATAGATGTCCTGGCTGGCGGCCACGAAGGCGGGCTTGTCGGCCTCATTCACCTGGATGCCGGACTGCTTCATCTTGTCGACCAGTTCGGCGTCGAGCTTGGCGGCGAGCGCGAGGATGTCCGGCTCGACCTCCTTGGCGGTGTCGGCGAGGACCTTCTGGACGTCGGCGGGAAGCCGCGACCAGCTCGCCCCGGCGGTCAGGTAGGCGGGCGTGTAGACGTGGCCGGTGAGTGAGAGGAACTTCTGCACTTCCTGGAACTTCTGCGAATAGATCTGGGTCAGCGGGTTCTCCTGGCCGTCCATGACGCCGGTCTGCAGCGCCACGAACACCTCCTTGAGTTCCATCGGGCTCGGATTCGCCCCGTAGGCCTTGAACATCTTCACCCGCCAGACGCCGCCGGGCACGCGCAGCTTGATGCCGGCGAGGTCGGCCGGCTTGACGATGGGACGCTTGTTGTTGGTGATCTCGCGGTAGCCGTTCTCCCACACGCCGAGAATGCGGTAGCCGGCCTTCTGGGCGATCGGCCCGAGCACCGGACGCACCACCGCGTCGGCGATGCGGGTGGCATGGCCGCGGTCCTGTACCAGATAAGGCATCTCGAAGACGCCGAACTCCGCCGCCACCGAAGTCATCACCGTCGACGGCAGAGCGAGGTCGACGGTGCCGAGCTTGAGTTTCTTCAACAATTCGCCGTCACTGCCGAGCTGGCTCGAACCGTAGACCGTGACCTTGGCCTTGTCGCCGAGCTTGGCATTGGCGCGTGCGGCGAACAGATCGGCCGACTGCGCGAACAGCGAGCCGGGCGCACCCACATGGCCGAACTTGATTTCGGTCTGGGCCGCCGCGGTTCCGGCGGCGAGCATCGATGCCAAGGCGAACGGCAGCACGAATCGCAGGGATCGCATGGGCTTTCCTCCTGGCTGGCGCTTGTTGAAGTGTGTCGCGCCGTGGGAGTCCCATGATGCAGTTGCCGGCCGCCAAGGCAAGCCGGCATGTGACCCTTGAGAAAACAAGAGGCCCGCCCGGCGGGGTTGCCGGGCGGGCCGATCGAAACGGCGCGGGGTGGATGGGGGGGCGCTCGCGCCGTCCGATATCCGAAAGGGGGCGTGAAAACTCAGTAGCCGCAGACGCGCGCCTTGCCGACGTAGTAGCCCCAGGCGTCGTATTGCCGGACCCACTTGCAGCGCGGGCCTGCATAGACGTAGTGCGGGCCGTAGTAGGAGTTGGCGGCGAGGCCGGCGCCGATCATGGCGCCCGCGGCGAGGCCTATACCGATGCCCGGGCCCCAGCCCCACTTCTTGGCTTCGGCTTCGCCTGTGGTCGCGAAGGTGGCGGTGCCGAGGGTGACGGCGGCGAGCGCCACCGCGGCGAACTTGAGCTTCATCGACATGGGATGTCTCCGTCCGGTGTTGCAGGTTGGCCGTCATTGGCCCGATGCTCATTGGTCGTCGGAGCCGGTCGGCGGGTTCACGGGGCCGACGGAGGAAATGCGATGATGAATTTTGTGGCTTGGGCCCCGGCAAGTCGCCCGGACTCCCTCCCCGGCTTGCGGGGCACGGCGATCGCGTGTCGCACCGCGCCTCTTCTCCCTCTCCCCGTTGGGGACAGGGCCGGGGTGAGGGGGTGACGAAGCGAGTTGGGTGTGTGGTCTTCACGCCGAATCAGGTGAGGGCGGGAAGATGCCGTGCGCGTTTCGCGCCGCCGGAGCCCCCTCACCCCAACCCTCTCCCCGCTGGGGAGAGGGAGCGCGCTGCGGCGAGCCGGACTGCATCACATGCCATCACTCCCGCAAGCCGGGGAGGGAACGGCGTGGCGGCGCTCTTTGTAATCTCAGCGCGGCGCGAAGCGCGGCGCAGATCGAATTCGCCTCACCCGTCCAGCCCCGCCACCGCGCGGGCAAAATCCCCGGCGGCGAACGGGCTCAAGTCGTCGACGCCTTCGCCGACGCCGATGAAGTGCACCGGCAGCCTGTGCTTGGCCGCGATGGCGACCAGGATGCCGCCGCGGGCGGTGCCGTCGAGCTTGGTCATGACGAGACCGGTGACGCCGGCGACGCGGGAAAACTCTTCGACCTGCGACAGCGCGTTCTGTCCCACGGTGGCGTCGAGGACGAGCAGCACCGCGTGCGGCGCCGAGGCGTCGACCTTCTTCATGACGCGGACGATCTTTTCCAGTTCGCCCATCAGGCCGGCCTTGTTCTGCAGTCGGCCGGCGGTGTCGATGATGAGGACGTCGATCGCCTGCGCCTTGGCGGCCGTCAGGGCCTCGAACGCCAGGCTGGCCGCATCGGCGCCGGCCGTCGAGGCGATCACGGGCGCCTGCGTACGCGTGCCCCAGATCTTCAGTTGCTCGATGGCGGCGGCGCGGAACGTGTCGCCGGCGGCGAGCATGACGCGGCGGCCCTCGGCGGAGAATTTTGCCGCCAGCTTGCCGATGGTCGTGGTCTTGCCGGAACCGTTGACGCCGATCACCAGGATGACGAACGGCTTGGCGCTGCCGTCGATCACCAGCGGCTGCGCCACCGGTGCCAGGATCTTCTCCATCTCGGCGGCGAAGATCGTCTTGACCTCGTCGGCGGTGACCGACTTGTCGTAACGGCCCTCGCCGACGGCAGCCGCGACCTTCGCGGCGACGGCGACGCCCAGGTCGGCGCGGATCAGCACCTCCTCCAGTTCCTCGATCGCGGCGGCATCGAGCCGCCTCTTGCTGACGAGGTCCGTGATGGCGGTGCCGATGGACGAGGAGGTCCGGGACAATCCGCCCTTGAGGCGCTGCCACCAGGATTTCTTTTGGGTGCTGTCATTCATGTCGGCCGCCGTGATACCCGTTCCGCCATGGGACCGAAAGAGACACTGGAAGAGACGCGGGAAAACCTCGCCAAGGACAACCTGTCCAAGGACCGCCGGGCACCGTTCACGTCGTCCGACCTGCTGGCGCGGGTCCTGCACCGCGACGGCCTGATGCTCGTCATCGACAAGCCGGCCGGCCTGCCAGTCCATCGCGGCCCCAAGGGCGGGGCGAGCCTGGAGGACCACTTCGGCGCCTTGACGTACGGCCTGCCGCGTCCGCCGTCGCTCGCCCACCGCCTCGACAAGGATACCTCCGGCTGCCTGGTGCTGGGCCGACACCGCAAGGCCCTCGCCCATCTGGGGCTTCTGTTCAAGCACGGCAAGGTGTCCAAAACCTATTGGGCGGTAGTCCAGGGGGGCCCCGTCGAGGACGAGGGCGAGATCGACATGCCGCTCGGTCGCCTCGACGACACCCGCGGCTGGTGGATGAAGCCCGACCCGGACGGGCAGCCTTCGGTGACGAGATGGAAGGTGATGGGGCGGACGGATGCCTTGACCTGGCTCGCCCTCGAACCCCTCACCGGCCGCACCCACCAGCTGCGCGTCCACTGCTCCGCCAAAGGCTGGCCCATCGTCGGCGACGACATCTATGGCGGCGCGGAACGCTTTTCGGGGCCCATCCTGCACCTGCACGCCCGCGAGATCGTGGTGCCGCTCAGCAAGAACAAGCCGCCCGTGCGCGTCGTCGCACCGGTGCCGGCCCATATGCGCGAGCGGCTGATGGCGTGCGGTTGGACGGGGGAATAGTCACTCGGCCAATCCGAGCACGACCAGCATAGCGCGGTCCAACTGTGCCATCTGCTCGTTGCCGAGATGACCGAGCACAGCACGAACGCGATCGCGGCGCAGTGCCATGATCTTGTCCGTCATGATTTGCGAACGGGCCCGCAGGCCGCTCAGAGGCGTCGCTTCAACAGTTGGGCGAAGCCTGCCCAGGCCGGCGACCTCCGACGACATTGGGCAAACGATCACCGATGTGGTCGCGTCCCCGAGTGTATCGGATTGCACGATGACGGCCGGCCGTGGCTTGCCGATATCACCGGGTGCGACAATCAGTACGACGTTGCCGCGCCTCACGGCCAGTCGCTCGGTTCTTGCATCGCATCGAGCCAGTCATCAAGAACGGCATTTTCGGGATGCTGCGCCAACAAAGCGGCTTCGCGCCGGATGGCGGCGCGGATTCTTGCGTCGCGCAGATCCGGCACCCAAAGCTGGATCGGCCTCATCCCTTGGGCGCGTAGGCGCTCCCGGCGCGCCTGCATGCGCTCGCGGCTCGACTTCGGCGCCGGCTTGCTTGCACGTCCCGTCATGGCGCGACCTCTCGTAACATGTTACGAAAAATGCCGCGCGCAGGCAAGCAGGAATCAATACAACTGCACCAGATGCCGTGCCGGCCGGTCGCGGTCGTAGGTCTCGCCGTCGATCCCGCCTTGGCTCAGCGTCGCCAGGATCGTGCCGGTGGACGGCAGGCTGTCGCGTTCGGCGTGGCGCGAGGCGTCCCACAGTTTCGAACGGGTGATCGCCTTGGCGCATTGGAAATAGATGCGCTCGACCGTGACGACAATGACGGTCTTCGGCGGCTTGCCGTCGACCGCAAAACTCTCGCACAACGCCGGTTCGGCGGAGATGACGGCCCGGCCGTTGACGCGCAGCGTCTCGCCGATGCCGGGAATGAGGAACAGGAGCGCCACGCGCGGGTCGCGCACGATGTTCTTCAAAGAGTCGATGCGGTTGTTGCCGCGCCGGTCGGGGATCATCAGCGTCTTTTCGTCGTGGACGCGCACGAAGCCCGGTGCGTCGCCGCGCGGCGAGCCGTCGAGGCCTTCGGGCCCGCAGGTCGATATGACCACGAAGGGCGACGCCGCGATCAGGGCCGCGTAGTGGGGGTGGACGTGGTCGATCTCCTTGAGGAGCGCCGTCGGCAACGGCGCCGGCGTGTAGAGGGTTTCGAGCTGTTCGAGGCTGGTGACGAGATGGTCGACGGATTCGGTCATCGGGACCTCCGCCGGAGAGTCTATACGATTGAAGACGCGGCGTTGATGACGCCGGCCATCGCGACGTTGGATTTGGCGCGCCGCTGCACGAAAGCATGATCGCGATGGAAGGAAACATCAGCCACGCCCGAGGCGCGCTCCCTCTCCCCAGCGGGGAGAGGGTTGGGGAGAGGGGGTTCCCAACCTATCCTCATG
>JAVDCA010000016.1 GCA_030848545.1 Astrobacterium formosum | reverse complement strand
CATTGCCAACGACCGTGGGTATGACGCGTGCCGGTATCATCCGCACGCAGGCGCCCGCATGTTCGGTATCGTGGCACGCGTCGCTGTTACTACTTATGCGGCTAGCGTCTCAAAATACAATCCAATTAGGGTTTGATTAGGCGAAAATCTGCACAAATTTCTCGTGCGGCACGACGTGCGCGTTGCGGGCGTGCCGGCACCGCGCACGCTCGTCGCGTGCGCGGATCAGAGATTTACCTGATGGGAATTCGGCGATGCGCTTGAAAATCGGCGGACGTCTCTATCTGCTTCTGGCACTGTTCGGGCTCGGTGTCGGTACGCTCGCGAGCGGGCTCATCTGGATCCAGAATTCGCGCGCCGCGGAGGCACGCCAACGCGAGCTGGCCGCCCTCGTCGACGTCGCCATGGGCGTCCTCGACACCCACCAGAAGCTCGCCGCCGCCGGCATGATGCCTGTGGCCGACGCCAAACAGCGAGCGCTGTCGATCCTCGCCGGCATGCGTTATCGCGGCGACGAATATTTCTTCGTCATGGATTCCGACCTGACCCTGCTGATGAATCCGGCGGTGCCGCAACTGGTCGGCAAGCCAATGAACGACGTCAAGGACGCCAACGGCGTCCTGTTCAATCGCGAGATGCAGCGACAGACCCGGGAAGGTGGCGTTGCGCGTGTCGCCTATGTCTGGCCCAAGCCCGGATCGAGCGTGCCGATCGGCAAGCTCTCGGTCGCCAAGCCCTACGTACCGTGGGGCCTCATCGTCGGCACCGGGGTCTACAATGACGACCTCGATGCCGACTTGTGGAAAGCCGTGACCCAGACCACGCTGGCGACCGGCGTCCTCCTGGTATTGCTGGCCCTGATGGCGTTCATGACCAGCCGTGGCATCGTCCGTCCGATGGGCCGGCTGGCGGAAGACGCCGACCGGCTCGCCGGCGGCGACACCGCTGTTGCCTTCGAGGAAGCCACGCGTTCAGACGAGATCGGCCGGATCGCCGTCGCGGTGGCGAAGTTCCGCGACACCGTCATCGAACAGCAGCGTCTGGCGGCCGAATTCGCCGATGAGGTGACGGCGCGTAACGCCCGCAACGCCCGCATCGAGGCCGCCGTGGAAGGCTTCCGCGCTTCCGTCAACGAGGTCGTCTCCGACGTCGGCCAGAACGCCTCGGCCATGCGCGACGTCGCCACCGCCCTGACCGGCCTTTCGGCCGACGCCGCCAAGCAGGCCGTGTCGGCGTCGGGAACTTCGGAACAGACGGCCGGCAATGTCCAGACGGTGGCCTCGGCGTCCGAGGAACTCGCCAGCTCGATCCAGGAGATTTCCCGCCAGGTTCAGCAGGCGTCTGTGGTGGTCCGGCGCACCGGCGAGGCAACCGAGAAGTCGATGACCGATATCGAGATGCTCGCCGCCGCCGGCCAGCGCATCGGCGCCGTCGTCGACCTGATCCAGGCGATCGCGGCGCAGACCAATCTGCTCGCCTTGAACGCCACCATCGAGGCGGCGAGGGCCGGCGATTCCGGCAGGGGTTTTGCCGTGGTGGCGCAGGAGGTCAAGTCGCTCGCCGCCCAGACCGCCAAGGCGACCGAGGAGATCGCCCAGCAGGTCGCCGGCATTCAGGCGTCCACCAAGGCCGCGGTCGAGGCGTCGCGCAATGTCGCCTCGTCCATGAAGGAGATCGACGCCGTGACCGCGACGGTGGCCGGCGCCATCGAGGAGCAGGGGGCGGCGACGCGGGAGATTTCACAGAACGTGCAGATGGCCTCCCAGGGGACGCGCGCCCTGGCAGACAACATCTCGGCAGTCAACGCCGCGATCGGCGAGACCAACCGCTCCGCCGACCAGGTCCTGACCGCCGCCGGCTCGGTCGGCCGCGCCGTCGACAAGCTCGCCGACGAAGTCGAGCAGTTCTTCATGGTGCTGCGCACCGGCCCCATGGACCGCCGCGTCGGCGACGATCCGAGTTACCGCGGGCCGGAAAGGCGCAAGGGCAGGGACGGAGCAGCCGCGCGGGCGGCGTAAGGGAGGCGGTGTCGGTGGGTGCCACTGGCTCGGCACTTGCAGCCAAGCGCTCCTTACTCCGACCCTCTCCCCGCAAAGCGGGGAGAGGGAGAAGAGGCGACAGCCTCACATCTTGAACTTGACGACCTTCTGCTGCTGTTCGCCGAGGCCTTCGATGCCGAGGCGGACGACGTCGCCGACGTTGAGGAATTTCGGTTCCGGCTTGATGCCCAGTCCGACGCCGGGCGGCGTGCCGGTGATGATGACATCGCCGGGTTCGAGCACGAAGAACTGCGAGCAATACCAGACCAAGTGGGCGACGCCGAAGATCATGGTCTTCGTGCTGCCAGTCTGACGCCGCTCGCCGTTGACGTCAAGCCACATGCCGAGCTTCTGCGGATTGGCGATCTCGTCCTTGGTGACGAGCCAGGGACCGAGCGGACCGAACGTCTCGCAGCTCTTGCCCTTGTACCATTGGCCGCCGGAACGTTCGATCTGGAAGGCGCGCTCGGAGACGTCGTTGGCGAGGCAGTAGCCGGCGACGGCTTCCATGGCGCGCGACTTGGCGAGATAGCGGGCACGGCTGCCGATGACGATGCCGAGCTCGACCTCGTAGTCGAGCTTGGTCGAGTCCTTGGGCTTCATGGTGTCGTCGTTGGGCCCGCAGATGGAGGTCGTCGCCTTGTTGAAGATCACCGGCTCCTTCGGCAGCGGCATGCCGGACTCGGCGGCATGGTCGGCATAGTTCAGGCCGACCGCGATGAAATTCCTCACCCCGGCGACGCAGGCTCCGACGCGCGGATTGCCGCGCACGAGCGGCAGCTTGGCGGTCTTGACCTTGGCGAGCTTGGCGAGTCCCTTCGGGGAGAGGACGTCACCGGAAATGTCCGGCACCACTCCGGCCAGGCTGCGGATATTGCCCTCCGCGTCGAGGATTCCGGGTTTCTCGCGGCCGGGCGGGCCATAGCGAAGCAGCTTCATTTCAAGGATCTCCTGGGGAGGGGGTGTTGTACGGACGATGAGATGGGTTCGGAAATGGCACGCGATCATGCGTCGGCGCATGCCGGTGGGCAAGCCGGTCCAGCGATGCTGGTGGTCGTCATTGCGAGCCATCGGGTCCGGCCTTCGGCCGGCGCGATGACAGGCTTAAGCGAAGCAATCCGGCTCTTTTCTTCGCGGCCCTGGAGTGCTTCGTCGGCTGCGCCTCCTCCCAATGACGGTGCCGGCGAGCTACATCACCCCCGGGAATACCCCGCCGTCGATCAAAAGGCTCTGGCCGGTGATGTAGCCGGCATGGACGGAGCACAGGAAGGCGCAGGCGGCACCGAACTCGTCGGGCTGGCCGAGGCGCTTGGCCGGCACCCCGGCGATGCGCTCGGCGCGCGGCACGTCGATCGCGACGCCGCGCCGCTTGGCGGTGACCTCGAAATTGGCGACCAGCCGGTCGGTCTCGAACGAGCCCGGCAGGAGGAAATTGATGGTGATGCCGTCGGCGGCGACCGAGCGGGCGACACCGGCCATGAAGCCGGTCAGACCGGCGCGGGCGCCAGAGGAGAGATCAAGGCCGGCCAGCGGCATCTTCACCGAGCCGGAGGTGATGTTGACGATGCGGCCGAATTTCTTCGCGGTCATGGCGGGAATCGCCCGCTGGGTCAGTTCGATGGCGGTGATCATGTTGGCGACGACGCCGTCGATCATCTTCTGCCGGTCGAGCTCGCGAAAATCGCGGAAGGGCGGGCCGGCATTGTTGTTGACGAGGATGTCCGGCTCTCCGCAGGCGGCGAAGAGGGCGTCCTGGCCGGCCTTGGTGGCCACGTCGGCGACGACGGCCGTGATCTTGGCGCCCGTCGCAGCGCGGATGTCGGCAGCTGTCTTTTCCAGTCGCTCGGCATTGACGCCGTTGACGACGACCTCGCAGCCGGCCTCGGCGAGCCTTTGGGCGCAGGCGCGGCCGAGGCCGCGGCTCGAGGCGCAGACGATGGCCTTGCGGCCGGCAATGCCGAGATCCATGGAAATTGCTCCCTCGTGGACGAAACGGCCGCCGGCAAAAAGGCGGTGGCCCGGAAACGCAGGAGTTTCCTTTGGCCGCCGGCACGGCCCATGTCAATCACCGCTCCGGCGGCGCTCGGGCATGGTTAGCGCACCGGATTGTGTAGGCCGCCGCGGGACGGTTTGTGCTCTCCTGTGGGCCGGAAAGGTCCGATGTGATCCAATGGCGTCACCGCAGCCCTGCTCGTTCTGCCTTCGGGCCTTTTTGGGCTCGGGCCGCTTGGTCGCTCCGGCTGCCGCCGCCGAGGTGCGATTCCACGAACCGGCCAAATGGGCGGCACGCCTGCTGGCGAGAAAGACCGACGCCAATCCGATCCGCTTCCTCTCCGGCAAGGCGATTGGCCATTCGGGCTTCTCCGGCCGCCTCGGCTTCGTGCACGAGCAGGCGCAGACCGAGGCGTGGCTGTTGTCGATGGTGGGGAAGGGGGGGAGGCACAACGATGCCTCTCCTTCGTCATGCCCGCGATAGGCCGGCCATGACGATGACGGGTTCCGTATAGGCGGGAGTGTGACGGCCTCACGCCGCCCGGCTGTTCTCGACGCCGCTCTCGTCGACGCTCATGGGGTTGCCGCGCCATTCGAAATTGGAGCCGAGCCAGCCGTCGGCCCACAGCATGGGCAGCATCAGGTCGCGCATGATGGCGTGGAGGGGATAAAAGGCGTCGAGCGGCCAGCCGGCGGCGCGGGCCAGCACCATCTCGGCCCCGTACCAGAGGACGAGCAGTGCGGCGAGGCTCACCACGACGGGCCAGTCGAGCGCCATGGCCACGAAGGCGAGAGCGATCGTGGGAAACATGGCGCCGCACAGAAGTTCGGGCAGGAATACGCTTGGAAAACACACGCGCCGCAGCCGTGCCCAGCGCGACTGGCGGCGCCAAACGTCGGAGAGACGACGCTGGCCCAAAGGTTGTGGGAAGGGCGCGTCGACGAGCCGCACCTTCAGGCCCGCCGCGCGTATCACTTTGGTGGAGGCGGCATCCTCGGCGGCGTCCTCGCCAAGGACCCGGATGCCGCCCGCGGCTTCGAGGTCGGCGCGCCGCCACAGCATGGTCTTGCCCTGGGCGAAGCCGTGACCGAGCGTGTCGGCGGTGTATTGCCAGCGCGCCTGGTGGGTGTTGAGGAAGGCGCATTCGAGGCCGGCCCAAAAACCTTCGGGACGCACGCCGACAGGCGGCGAACACACGAGGCCGGTTTTGGTATCCCAGCGGGAAAGAAGCCGCTGCAGGTAGTCGGGCGGCATCAATACGTTGGAATCGGCGAGCACGATCCAGCGGTGGGTGGCGGCGTTCCAACCCTTCACGCAGTTGTTGAGCTTGGGGTTGCGGCTCACCCGCTCGTCGCCGACGAGCAGGCGGGCGTCCACATGCGGATGCTCCGCGATCAACCGTCGCACCAGCGGCACGACAGCATCGTCCGCATGGGCGGCGCATAGGATCAGCTCGTACTGCGGATGCTCGAGCTCGAACCCGGATCGCAGCGTCTCCTCGATGAAATTCTCCAGCCCGCAGACCGGCCGCACGATGGTCACCGGCGGCAGGCCGTCCGGCGCAGTCATCCGCGCCGCGGGCCGGCAGCGCACAATGGCGACCACGATGGAGACGAGATGGACGGCGAAGGTGGCGCCGCAAAACGCGGCCGCGGCGAAGACGGCGTCTGTCATTCGACCTGAATATGCGACTCCCATGACGCGGGCGTGACGAGGTGAGTGTCACATCGTTGCAACACGAATATGCGAGAGCCCCTTATGTGATGAGGACAGCCGGGACAGAACAGTGACTTCCGAAGACGGCACGGTGCGCTATCGCGCCTTGTTCATATCCGACCTGCATCTCGGCACCCGTGGCTGCCAGGCCGACAAGCTCCTCGACTTTCTCAAGGTCCACGACGCCGACACGATCTATCTGGTCGGCGACATCGTCGACGGTTGGGCGCTCAAGTCGCACTGGTACTGGCCGCAGGCCCACAACGATGTGGTGCAGAAGCTCCTGCGCAAGGGCCGCAAGGGGGCTCGCATCGTCTACGCGCCCGGCAACCACGACGAATTCCTGCGCGACTATTTCGGCACCCATTTCGGCGGCATCGAGGTGGTCGAGCACGCGATCCATGTGGGCGCCGGCGGGGCGCGCTATCTTGTCATCCACGGCGACCAGTTTGATCTCGTCGTCACCCAGGCGCGCTGGCTCGCGCTCCTCGGCGACAAGGCCTATGAACTGGCACTCGTCGCCAATCGCTGGTTCAACGGCGTGCGCCGGCGGCTCGGCTTCCCGTACTGGTCGCTGTCGCAGTGGGCCAAGCTCAAGGTCAAGAACGCCGTCAATTTCATCGGCGATTTCGAAAAAACGCTGGTTGCCGAAGCGGCGCGCATCGGCGTCGACGGCGTCGTCTGCGGACATATCCACCACGCCGCCGACCGGCGCGATTTCGGCATCCATTATCTCAATTGTGGCGACTGGGTGGAAAGCTGCACTGCGCTGGCCGAACACCACGACGGCCATTTCGAGATCATCGTGTGGACCCGCTCGGCTCCGCGCGAGGAGCATGAGCGTCCGCGCATCGCGGCTCGGGCGGCCTGACGAAGCCCACGATCCAGGAGACGCCACCCCCATGTCGTCCGCCGTATTCCCCGATCTCGCCCGCCACCAGGTGGAAAATGCCTATGCGCGCTGGGCGCCGCTCTACGACGCTGTGTGCGGACCGATCTTCGAGAAGGGACGCCATGCGGCAGCGGCGGCGGCGCGGCAGGTCGGCGGCAAGATCCTGGAAGTCGGCGTCGGCACCGGCCTGTCCTTCGACGACTACGACCTTTCCACCGAAGTGACCGGCATCGATTTGAGCGCGCCTATGATCGCCAAGGCGCGCACGCGGCTCGCCACGGGCCTTTATCCGCACGTCAAGGCCCTCATGGTCATGGACGCCCACGCGCTCACCTTCCCGGACGCGAGTTTCAACTGCGTCGTCGCCCAGTTCGTCATCACACTCGTCGAGGATCCTGAACGCGTGCTCGACGAATGCGCCCGCGTGGTCAAGCCGGGCGGCGAGATCATCCTGGTCAACCATCTCTACTCGGAGAAAGGCATCGGCGCTGCCATTGAGCGCTTTGCCGCCAAACCCTCGCGCAAGCTGGGCCTGCGGCCCGAATTCCCGTTCGGCCGTCTGCTGGCCTGGTCGCGGGCCCATGGCGGCGCCGAATTGATCGAGCGCCGTGCCGTCAAGCCGTTCGGCCTCTACACTCTGGTGCGGTTCCGGCGGCTCGGTGCGCGCGCCCAGGCGGCCTAGAACACGCCTTGCCTGGCACACCGCCGCGACATACCGCGGCGCAGCCGCGCATCAGTGATTTCATCTATCCCTCTCGGGTTCATTCGCGCATACCTGTAACTCACTCGTGAAACTATCCCCCGGACGACGCGTCGGCGTCGCGGGCATTGGAGGTCGACATGGCATCAGCGAATCACAACCCGATCGATATCGGTATCAGCGATGGTGATCGCAAGAAAATCGCGGAAGGGTTGTCGCATCTGCTGGCGGACACCTACACGCTCTATCTCAAGACGCACAACTATCACTGGAACGTCACCGGGCCGATGTTCAACACCCTGCACCTGATGTTCGAGACGCAGTACACCGAGCTCGCCACCGCGGTCGACGAAATCGCCGAGCGCATCCGCGCCCTCGGCTATCCGGCGCCGGGCAGTTACGCCCAGTTCCAGAAGCTCTCGAGCGTCAAGGAGAGCGACGGGGTGCCTTCAGCCGAAGACATGATCGCCGACTTGGTCAAGGGCCAGGAGATCGTCGTCAAGACGGCGCGTAGCGTCTTCCCGGCCTCCGAGGCGGCGAATGACGAGCCGACAGCCGATCTGCTCACCCAGCGCATGCAGATCCATGAAAAGACCGCCTGGATGCTGCGCTCCATGCTCGAATAGGCGAACGCCGAAGCGGCCGCGGGCAGTCCTTTCGAGGGCCCGTTGCCTTTGGGCCGCAAAGCCCGCCGCGTTGCGCGGCGGGCCCGTTTCCCCTGACATTATGCGACTGGAGCAGGCCCATGAAAGTCACCATCGCGATGGACAACAGCGTCCGCTTCGGCGGTCCGCTGCCGTTCACCGGCGAACACGGCGCGTCGTTCCTGATCGAGATCGACGGCAAGAAGATCCTTTACGACACCGGCCAGACCGGCGCGGTGGCGGAGAATCTCGCTTTGCTCGGGACGCATCCCCGCGAGCTCGACTTCATCGTCATCAGCCACGGTCACAGCGACCATACCGGCGGCCTCATGCGGGTCCTGCAGGAGGCCCGCAAGGATGTCGAGGTGGTGGCGCACGCGAAGATCTTCGCCGATCACCTGAGCGTCATTGCCGGCAATCGCCGCTCGATCGGAGTTCCCTACGCCGAAAACGTTCTGCGTTCGATCGGCGGCCGGTGGGACCTGCGTGACCAGCCGCGCCAGCTCACCCCCAATCTGTGGTTCAGCGGTTCGGTGCCGCGTGTCACCGACTTCGAAGAGGTCGACGGCCGCCTGATGATCGCGGGCGAGGGCGGTGACGTCCGCGATCCGATCGAGGACGACGTCAGCCTGTTCGTCCGCGGCAGCCACGGCCTGGTGGTCATCGCCGGTTGCGCCCATTCGGGGCTGGTCAACACCGTCAAGCATGGTCTGGCGGTGACCGGGCTCGAGCGCCTGCAGGGCTGGATCGGCGGCACCCATCTCGCGCCGGCGCCGCAGCACCAGCAGGACAAGACTGTCGCGCAGATCGAGACCTGGGCACCCGAATTCATCGCCGCCAACCACTGCACCGGCTTCGCCATGATGGCGCGATTGAAGCAGGTTTTCGGCGAACGCTTCATCCCGGCCTTCGTGGGTGAGACGATCGAGGTGTGACCGCTCCCGTCATTGCGAGGAGCGAAGCGACGAAGCAATTCAGTCCTTTCTTCGTGGCTCTGGATTGCTTCGCTTGCGCTCGCAATGACGAAGAACTCACTCCACTTCCAGCGCCCGGCGCAATCGGCGGATGAGGACTCCGCGCGCACGATCGTCGGCGGCGGCGTCGATCCTCGCGTTGATGTCGAGGATGAGCTTCGACATGTCATTGTGCCAGTCGAGATCGACCACCGCTTCGGGGGCGAGCCGGCGGCGATGGGCGGCGTCGAGGAGCGTCGGCACCCTGGTCGTGAGGTCGTAGACGTCGTCGAGCACGGGGCGGAAGATCT
Organism: Astrobacterium formosum; assembly: GCA_030848545.1. Taxonomy (GTDB): domain Bacteria; phylum Pseudomonadota; class Alphaproteobacteria; order Rhizobiales; family Xanthobacteraceae; genus Astrobacterium; species Astrobacterium formosum. The sequence goes on along the minus strand of JAVDCA010000016.1, from coordinate 150,350 downwards.
GCGCCGACGGAATGATCCGGTCGGCGATGCGGCGGGTCAGGCAGGTGAGCGCCTCCTCTTCGCCGTGCACCAGGAAGACGCCGCGGCGCACCGGCCGGCGCTCGGCGATCCAGCGGGCGAGTTCGGGGCCGTCGGCGTGGCCCGAATAGTCGTCCATGCGGCGGACGCGGGCCGCGACCTTGATGTCCTCACCCCACAGCCGCACGGCCGTGGCGCCGTCGGCGAGGAAGCGCCCCAGCGTGCCCTTGGCCTGAAAGCCGCTCAACAGGACGGTCGCCTCCTTGCGCCACAGCCACTGGCGCAGATGGTGACGAATGCGGCCGGCGTCGCACATCCCGCTCGCCGAGATGACAATGTGAAACCCTTTCAGCTTGGCGATCGCCTTGCTGTCGTCGACGCTTTCGGTGGGGCGCAGGAACGGCGATGCGAGCAACCGCTCCACATTGCGGCCATGGTCGAGCTCGGAGGCGTGCTCGCGGAACACTTCCGTCGCCCGGATGGCGAGCGGGGAATCCAGGAAGATCGGCGCCTGCGGGATCTGCTTGCGCTCCATGAGGTCGACGAGGTCGACGATCAGTTCCTGGGTGCGCTCGACCGCGAAGGCGGGGATGAGCAGGGCGCCGCCCGCCTTGGCGGCGTCGCGCACCTCGGCGGCGAGCCGCTCGTGACGCACCTCCGTGCTGGTCTCGGGCCGGTCGCTGTTGCCATAGGTGGATTCAGCGACCACGTAATCGAAGCCGCTCGGCGCTTCCGGATCTGGCTGCAGCAGCTTGGCGTCCGGCCCGACGTCGCCGGACATGAGGATGCGCAGCGGCTGCGCCGCCCCGGCCTGGACGAACTCGATCTCGATGGAGGCCGAGCCGAGCAGGTGGCCGGCATTCCAGAAGCGTGCGCGAACGCCCTTGAGGACGTTGATCCAGTTCTCGTAATCGACCGGCGCGAAGGCATCGAGCGCCGCGATGGCGTCGCGCTGGGTGTAGATCGGCTGTACGGCGTCGCGGCCGCGCGCGGTGTTGCGGCGGTTGTAGGCGATGACCTCGGATTCCTGGATGCTGCCGGAGTCGGGCAGGAGATAGGAGCACAGGTCGGCGGTGCTGCGGGTGGCGAACACGCGTCCGCGAAAGCCCTGCCGCACGAGTTTGGGAATGAGACCGCAATGGTCGATATGGGCGTGGGTCAACAGGACCGCGTCGATGTCGGCGGGCCGGAACGGGAAGTCGCTGTAGTTGAGCGCCTTCAGGGTCTTGGAGCCCTGGAACATGCCGCAGTCGACCAGGACGTTGCCGCCCGGGGTCTGGAACAGATGGCAGGATCCCGTCACCGTGTGGGTGGCGCCGCAGAAGCGAAGCGTGATGGTCATGAGTCTTGTCCGAAGAGAAACCAGCCTCGCCGGTGTCCAGGTTGATCCGCAGGATCTTGAGCTCCGGGTGGCACGTGCGGTCGAATATGACTGGTTCCGCCCCCCGGCGCGTCCAGGGCCGCAAGCCTAGGCACGCACGGTGGCCCGACGATTGATCAAGATCATGTAACCTGCGCGTGTCTTGCCGTCGATCACGGAGCGGCGTTTTGGAATGTCGAGCCCGAACGGGCTGCCGCAGCATGAAAGTCATTCTCGATGGCCCGGCCGCAGGGAAACCGCAACCGGTGGTCGGCCGCAAAGTGTTGCTGGCCGAAATGGCGACAACCCATGCTGCTGTGCAGCAGCCGGGCGCCTACCGGCAAGGTAGTGTGGTGGTATTGAGCTTAATGCCGTATGGAAACAATATCCGCCGCGGCGCGGCAATTCGGCCGCCGCACCACGGGTGCGGCGGCGGTCGTCAGCGATTGAAATTCACGTTCGCGACTTGCCGCGACCGCGCAGGGCCGGCCGAACTGCCCTCGCCCTGCAGGGTGAACAGCTGCAAACGGACGCGATTGAATCGTCCCACGGGTGAGACCCGCTCGACGATCCGGTTGGCGGGAAACAGGCCGCCTTGCGTCAAGACCGAGTTGGTCGTCGGATTGGTGAATTGCCCGTTGGTGCGCCGGAAACTGATCCGGATGGACGCTTCGGCGAAGTCCCGGTCGTGGGCGTACAGCCGCCCGCGGACGGCGATGCGACCGTCGATCGACCAGCAGATCACGGCTTTCCCCAGCGGTGCGCCCCCGAGATGCAACTCGTCTCCGAAGTCGGCACCTTGCCGATCGATGGAGAACTGGACCACCCGTTGGACATTGGCGGCGGCGAACAGCCGCTCACAGTCGCCGCGGTCCATTGCAGCGGCCGCCGGCATGCCGACGAGAACAGTCCCGGCTGCAACCATCATCGCGCGCCGCACATGATTGCGAATTCCCTGCATCGATCCCCCCTTGGATTGGTTTCGTGACTGGCGTTCCATAGGCTAGCAGAAAGTTCCTTGTAGGGTTGTGCAATTTTCGGGAGCACACGCGACTTTCCTCCCGGTGTGGACCGGGTTGGGCCGGCCATTCGGGTTTGAGGTTCAGGTTCGCCTGATCGGATGATGCGATTGTCCGGGTGCGCCTGCATGAGTTGGCGGGAGTGCGTCGCCGGCTCGGTTATCGCCGCCTGCAATGTCCTCGTCGCCTCGATATCGGCCGCACGGGACGGCGTCGAGACGCGATCGCCATCGTTTGTCGTTTGGTTGCCATGGTTTGCGTGTGAATCTTGTTTCGTTTCCTGACGATCCGAGTTCTTCGCCGCCTTGCCGGTCACGGCGCTTGGGTTTAGCTTCCGTCCATGTCCGATCCATCAACACCCGTCTCCATCCCCACTGCCGCCGATGTCGACGCGGCCGCCTCGCGGCTCGCCGGCGTCGCCGTTCGCACACCACTCATTTCCTCGCCGGTACTCGACGAGGCGACCGGCGGGCACGTGTTCCTCAAGGCGGAGATCCTGCAACGCACCGGCTCGTTCAAGTTCCGTGGCGCGTACAACAAGATCTCGTCCATTCCGGTTGATGCCCGCGCCGGTGGCGTGGTCGCCTATTCGTCCGGCAACCACGCCCAGGGCGTGGCCGCGGCGGCGACGCTTCTGGGACTGCGCTCGGTGATCGTCATGCCGTCGGACGCGCCGCGGCTCAAGCGCGAGCGCACCAAGGCGTTCGGTGGCGAAGTGGTGCTGTACGACCGCGAGACGGAGGACCGTGAGGCCATCGGCCGCGCCATTGCGCAGGAGCGCAAGGCGGTGCTGGTGCCGCCCTATGACGACCCCTACGTGATCGCCGGGCAGGGCACTGCCGGCCGTGAGATCGTCGAGGACCTGTCGGCACTCGGGCTCCTGCCCGACATCGTGCTCGTCAACGCCTCCGGCGGCGGGCTCACGGCGGGCGTCGCGCTCGCCGTCAAGGAACGGGCCCCCAAGGCCGAGATATACACCGCCGAGCCGGCCGGCTTCGACGATCACGTCCGCTCGTTCGCGAGCGGCCGGCGCGAAAGCAATCCGGCCATGACCGGCTCCATCTGCGACGCCCTGATGGCGACGTCGCCGGGCCAGATCACTTTCGAGATCACCAAACGCCTGGTCGGGCACGGCGTCGCCTGCACCGACGAAGAAGTCGCCCGCGCCGTCGCGTTCGCATTCCGCGAATTGAAGCTCGTGGTCGAGCCGGGAGGCGCCTGCGGACTCGCCGCCCTGCTGGAGCGCAAGGTCGACGTCAGGGGACGCGTTGCCGTCGCGGTGTTGTCGGGCGGCAATGTCGACCCGGAATTGTTTGCGCGCCTGGTGGGGTGACCCCTGTTCAGCTGAACAGGGCGATGCGTTCCTCGGCGCTCAACGCCTTGACGGCCGCCAGCGGATCGATGTGGCCGGCGGTTTCCTGCCTGACAATTTGCCCTGACGCGGTATCCGTCGTCGCGGCCGCCGTCGCCGACATGGCGAGGACAGCGAGCGCCGCCGTCGCGTTGGCGTTGAGCGGTGCCATGGCGACAGCCGGCGGTGGGGCGAGGTCCATGGCCGCGACGTGCTCCTCCTCGGCGGCGGGGAGCTCGCTGGTGTTCTCGTTGAGGAACGCTGCTGCGTAGGCGGGCGGCACCGGGGCCTGATCAGCGGCAGGCGAGGGCGGTTCATCGGCCGTTGCAACGGGAGGGGCGACCTCCACGGGTTCGATGGCGGCCGTCTCTTCCGCGAGCGAATCGGCCGGCCCCTCTGCGGCTGGCATGTCGGCGTCGGCGGATTCCTCCTCCGGCGTCGCCACCGTGTTGGCCTCGGCGATGTCGACTTCGACGGTATCGGCGTCGATGGCAGGAACGGTGTCGATGACAGGAGCTGCCTCGGCCGGCAGCAACAGGTCCATGTCCGCATGTGTCACGGAATCGATCGCCGGGTCCGCCAACGCATGCGTGTCGACGGGTGCCATCAGCAGGTCGTCATCCAATCCGACCACGCCGATCGTTTCGGTCGGCTCGGCCGGGTCATCCTCGACTGCCGCCGCTGCAACCATCGGCGATGAAGTCTCTGCCTCTGCCTCAGCTTCGGCCGGAGCGGTCGCAGGCTCCGACGCAGCAGCGAGCCACGCGGGCTCGGTCGTGCCCAGCTGTAGGGTTTCGTCCGTGCCGATCTCCTCTGGAGGAGTGTCGGAATGCGCCGGCAGGTCCGCCGCAAGTTCCTCCGCCGCCTCCACCAGCGCCACGGCCTCGGGCGGCGGCGGGTCCACCATCAGGTCCATCAGAGGATCGACTTCCGGCTCGATGCCGGCGGGCTCTTCTTCCGCCGTCTCCGCGAACCCCACGACTTCGGTGGGCGCCGGGTCCGCCATCGCCTCGATCACCGGTTCGGTGTCCGGCGGGATGCCGGCGGGTGCCACATCGGCGACCTGTTCGAGTGCGGCGGAAGCGGTCGGCTCCGCCTCCGTCATCTCGCTCGCCGGAGGCTCGGCCTCCGCGAGCATGTTCGTCGGCGTCGCCGCCGGCGCGTCGGTCGCCGCGGCTTCGGCAGGTTCGGTGCCCTGGGGGGCGAGCGGCACAATGACGAAATCGGAATGCGGCGTGACCGGCTGCAGGAGCCGAAGGTCCAGCGGCTCGGACGGCGTGTACTCCGCCACGGTCTGAGTTGATGACTCGTCGTGGTCCAGGGCCGACGCGTGGGAATGACGGAAAAGTTCGCGGTCCGTATCGGCGTCGGTTTCCGAGGCCGGACGGATGATCGCCAACAGGTCGGCGAGCAGCGCGGCGGTATTGGGAGCGACGCCGCGGATGAGTTCTTCGCGGATGAGTTCCTGGGGTGCGTCTGTGATGTCGGCGGCCTCCGCCTCCGCGGTCATCGCGCCTTCGTCCAGGCCGACCTTCTCACGTTCCGCGTCATCCGACCCCGTAATGGCCAAGTCGATCGCGTCGTCCTCCGGACTGCCGATGCCTGGAGCCTCCATCGCCCGGTCGCGGCCCTCGTCGGCGACGGTGGGCAGGGCAGATGGGGTGTCCGGCTGGCGGGTCTGGGCGTCGGCGAACGCCGAGGCGGCATCGCCCTCGATCGCCCCTTCCGTCATGGCCGGCGGCGGGATCGGTTCCGCGTCCAGGTCAAGGCCGGCTTCGGGCGCACCCATCATCGGCGGGTCCGCCGCCGCCGCTTCCTCGACCGGCGTCGGCTCCCCGATCGGCGCGACGTCGAGAAGGGCGTCGGCTTCCATGGCCGCCGGCGAAATCGGGGCCACCGCATCGGGCGGAGACGCCGGAGAAGACCGCGCCGCTTCGGCATGCTCCGCCGGGGTGGCGGGCATGACGGCGTCGATTTCCGCCTGATCCATGGCAATGTCGAGGGGGTCGTGCGCGCGCGCCGGCCGTTCCGGCGCCGTCGCCGCCTCGCCGCCGAGGATCTCGACCATGGCGTTGATGCGCTCTTCGAGATAGCGCAGCACGTGAATGACTTTGCGGGTGCGCTGGCCGGTCAGGTCCTGGAACGAACAGGCGAGATATACGTCCGTGGCGCAGGCGTCGAGCTTGTCGCTGACCTCGGCGTCGAGGCCCTGCTCGCGAAGCGTCCAGGCCATCTCCTGGATGGTTTCGGCGGCGGCGAGAATTTCCGATGTCGCCCGTTCGGTCGCCATCACGATGGCGTCCAGCTCTTCTGTGGCTTCGCCGATGCCGGTGTGCTCGCGGTCGGGCCGGATGGCGGCGATTTCGCGCCGCGTCGCCGCAATCGCGTCGGCCATGTCGCGGATGTCGGTGCGGATGCGCTCGAAGGTCGGATCGGCGCGCTCGCCGTGCATGGTCGCCTGCAGCCGGTCAATGGCGGCAAGCACCATCTGGGTGTCGGCGTGGCGGTTGCGGCGCGCGAATTCCGACAGGAACCAGCGGCCCCGGATCGTCTCCATCACGGCGGCGAAGATCGCCTCGTAATCCGCCTCGGTCGGTGGCGGGCTCGAAGGCGCAGGTGAGAGGGCGTAATGCTCGTCGGACATGGTCAAACCACTAGAGCCCTTCTACCAATGAACAGAGTCGACCAAGGAGCGCAATGTCGGAGATGGCGCCACTTCCAGGTATAACCGCACAGGACGGATTCGCATGGCGTTTGTCGGTCTTCTACGCAGCATTTTTCGTGTATGCGGGTATAACCCTGCCGTTTCTACCGGTCTGGCTTGCCTCGAAGGGACTGGCAGCGGCTGAAATCGGGATCGTCCTGGCGGCCCCTATGCTGGTGCGACCATTCGCCGTGCCGGCGGCGGCCAGGCTGGCGGACCGATTCGCCGCCTTGCGGGAGGCCCTCGTGGCCATCTCCATGGCGAGCGTGGCCGGGCTGATCATGCTCGCCTTCGCGGACCGGTTCGCCACCATTCTGGCGGCGCTTGCGATCGCCTCCGTGTTCGTGACGCCCATCGTGCCGCTCGCCGACGCCTATGCGTTGCGCGGCCTCGGCGAGCGCCGGCGCGCCTACGGGCCGGTGCGGCTGTGGGGTTCGGTATCGTTCATCGCCGCCAGTCTGGCCGGCGGAGTGGCGCTGTCCTTCGCCGGTGCCGGCAACCTGATCTGGACGCTGGTGGTTGTCCAGACGGTCGCGACCGCGAGTGCCATGACGCTGGTGCCGCTCTCCGAACGCTCGCGCCTGAAAAGGCAGCCGACCGCCGGCCCGTCATTGTGGAAACACCCCATGTTCATCGCTGTGCTGGCGGCGTCGAGCCTGATCCAGGCGAGCCATTCGGTGATGTACGGCTTCGGCACACTTCTGTGGACCGCGAACGGCCTCGACGGGCCTGCGGTCGGGGCCTTGTGGTCCATGGGCGTCGTCGCCGAAATCGTTCTGTTCGCGTTCGCGGGCCGAGTCGTGCCTTCGGTCGGGGCGACCGGGCTCGTCGTGCTCGGCGGACTCGGTGGGCTGTTGCGCTGGGCCGTGATGGCGTGCGATCCGCCCGCGATCGCGTTGCCCCTGCTGCAGTGTCTGCACGCACTGTCGTACGGGGCCACCCATCTTGGCACCATGACGTTCCTGGCCGGCGTCGCCGGACAGGGCCGTCATGCGACCGCCCAGGGCGATTATGCGGCTGTGCAAGGCGCCGTGTTCGCCCTCACCATGGGCCTTTCGGGCGCCATGGTGGACCGGTTCGATGGGGCGGCCTATGCCGGCATGGCCATGATGGCCGCAGCCGGCACCGCCATCGCTATTGTCGCGCGACGAGCGTGCGGCTGGTCAGATCGGCCCTGATGACGGCAGGTCGACGCGGCGTCCGGCGCGGGCTCGCCGATGCCTGTCGGGTCTCGCTGCCGCACGGCGCGACGATGCCGCCGAGATCGCGACCGCGCATGAAGATCATCTTCGGCGTGAGCCCGCCACGGCGGGCGATCCAGGCCCGTACCGAAGCCGGATAGGTCTGCATCAGGGCGGCGGTCGCGGGCGCGCTGGGAATACGACCGCCGTTGCCATCGGGCTGCCAGGCGGCGTGAAAGCCGAGCACGGCGCGCCCGGTGGCGCAGATGCGATCACGCGGCACCAGGCCGAGCACCATGGTGCAGGCGGACAGGCAGACGCCGTCGATGACGACCCGTTCCCCCGACTGGCGCACCTGCAGGAAGCGGGCGGCGTAGTCGCCCATTCGTCCGCCATTGTCGGCGGTGATCCGCATCGTCGCCGTCGCCGGCGCGATGGTGGCGAAGAAGGCTAGCGCTATCGCGCCGGTGAGCACCTGTTTTCGCATGGGCGGTCCCTCTCGCCACAAACTCTAACCGACCGAAGCGGGTAAATGCGAGACCAAACACGCGGAACCCGCCCCGGAATTTCACCTAAGCGATTCATCGTGGCGGCGCGGCCACGAGGTCGTGGGCTGGTTCCGCTTCATCGACGCCAGAGGCGCGTCGGGCGCGGCGCCTCAGCCCCATAATTCCGGGGATGGGGGATAGAGCTTGCTGTCCTCGCAGCCGAGCGCGGCAACACGGTCCTTCATCAGGAGCAGGGCACCGTCCAGATCGACGAAGCGGGCGCGCTGTGCCACGAGCATCGCCGGCGCGATCGACAGTGACGTCGAAACCATGCAGCCGACCATGAGGTCGAAGCCGAGCCGCTCGGCTTCACGCGCGAGCCGGAGGGCCTCGGTCAGCCCACCGGTCTTGTCGAGCTTGATGTTGACGGCGTCGTATTTTCCCACGAGCGCGGCGAGCGAAGCGCGGTCGTGCACGCTCTCGTCGGCACACACCGGAACCGGCCGCTCGATGGCGGCGAGGACGCCATCGTTGCCGGCCGGCAGCGGTTGCTCTACGAGCGTCACGCCGGCCTTCGCGCAGGCCGCGAGATGACGGGCGAGGGTGTCGGGACGCCACGCCTCGTTGGCGTCGACGATCAGCGTCGCATTCGGCGCCGCCGCCCGCACGGCGGCGATACGCTCGTCGACGCCATCGCCGCCGAGCTTGATCTTGAGGCACGGCCGTTGTGCCGCCGCGCGGGCGGCAGCCGCCATGTCGGCCGGCGCGCCGAGGGAGATCGTGTAGGCGGTGACACGCGGCCCGGGCTCCGGCAGACCGGCGAGCACATGGACGCGCGTGCCGCTTCGCTTGGCCTCGTAGTCCCACAAGGCGCAGTCGAGCGCGTTGCGGGCGGCGCCGGCGGGCAGGGCGCTCTGCAGGCCTTCGCGGTCGAGTCCGTCGCGAAACGCCGGCGCCAGCGCCGCGATCGCCGCCGTGACGGCGGCGATGGTCTCGCCATAGCGGGCATAGGGCACACATTCGCCGCGGCCCGTCACGGCGCCGTCGCCGAGCTCGGCGACGACGACTTCGGCTCGGGTCTTGGAACCGCGGCTGATCGTGAAGGCGCCGGCGATCGGCCAGCATTCGGTGACGACGTTGAGGGACAGGGCGGGCATCGGCGATGTCGAGACCGGGTGCAGCTGATTTGCGTTTCCGTACCGCGGCCCGCGGTGGCCGCCGCCCGTTTGTATCCCCGTGAACAGGCGCCTTCAATTCCCGGCGCCGTGGTCACCATCACTGCGAGGAGCGAAGCGATGAAACAATCATGGGCCACGAAGACAGGACGGGTTGCCCCGCTTCGCTCGCAACGACGGACGAGGGTCGTTGGGCCTGCCTGGTCGCCGGTATGCGATACCCGGCTGCCACATCGTTGTCGTATTCGTGAGCCGCGCCGCGCAAAGGCCATGGCAAGCACAGCCCGGGCGGTCTAGATAGACCCCGTATCCATCCGTGGCGGCGGCGGGAGAGGCCGGTTTTGGCACATGAGGCTGTGATCGAGGGCAGGCTGACGGGCAACCGTCTGGCGGTTGCGGCTGCGGGCCGCTGGACCGTCGATCATGCCGGCGAACTCGAACGCAAGATCGAAGCCCTGGTGGCACGCCATCGCGGTGCGGCAGCCGGTGTCGACATCGACATGGCCAAGGTCGAGCGGCTGGATACCTTCGGGGCCTGGCTCCTGGAGCGGCTGGTGCGCGGCTTTTCCGGAACCGGCAAGGAAGCCCGCGTGGTCGGCCTGCCGGACCACTATCGCGGCCTGGTCGAAGAGGCGCACGCGGTCAATCGCCGAGCGCTCCCGCCGGTCCGGAACGGCGCGCTGACGACGGCGTTGGCCATCGTGGGGAGGCGGGTCAGCGACGTCGGTCGCGACTTCGTGCTCATCATGCAGATGCTCGGCCAGGTGACCGCGATCGGGCTCAAGAGCCTGGTGCGGCCGTGGTCGTTCCGCTTCACCTCACTGGTGCACCACCTCGACCGTGTCGGCTGGCGGGCGGTGCCCATCATCCTCCTGATCACGTTGCTGATCGGCGCCATCATCGCCCAGCAGGGCATCTTCCACTTCCGCCGCTTCGGCGCCGAGGTCTATGTGGTCGATATGCTCGGCATCCTGATGCTGCGCGAGGTCGGCGTCCTGATGGTGGCGATCATGGTGGCGGGCCGCTCCGGCTCCGCCTACACGGCCGAACTCGGTTCCATGAAGATGCGCGAGGAGATCGACGCCCTGCGCACCATGGGGTTCGATCCCGTCGAGGTCCTGATCATGCCGCGCCTCGGCGCGCTCATGCTCGCCATGCCGATGCTCGCTTTCATCGGGGCCATGGCGGCGCTCTATGGTGGCGGACTGGTGTGCTGGGTGTATGGCGGCATTTCGCCGGACGTGTTCCTGGCCCGCCTCAAGGAGGCGATCTCGCTCGACGACTTCGTGGTCGGGATCGTCAAGGCGCCGTTCATGGCGCTCATGATCGGTGTCGTCGCCAGCGTGCAGGGGCTGGAAGTCAAAGGCTCGACCGAGTCGCTCGGTCTCAAGACCACCGACTCGGTGGTCAAGTCGATCTTCCTCGTCATCGTGCTCGACGGCCTGTTCGCCATGTTTTTCGCCGCGATCGGGATGTGAGTATGGTGCGCGCGAGCAACGAGGCGGTCATCAAGGTGCGCGACCTCGTCGTCGGTTTCGGCGACGCGAAGGTGCTCGACGGGCTTTCCGTCGACGTGTTTCGCGGCGAGATCCTGGGGTTCGTCGGCGCCTCCGGGGCCGGCAAATCGGTCTTGTTGCGCACCATCATCGGCCTGTTGCCGCGGCGTTCCGGAACGATCGAGGTGTTCGGCCTCGATCGCAACGCCACTTCCGAGGCGGAGCGCGAGGGCATGGAACGGCGCTGGGGCGTCCTGTTCCAGCAGGGGGCGCTGTTCTCGTCCCTGACGGTGCGACAGAATGTCCAGTTCCCGATGCGGGAATATCTCAAACTGTCCAGCCGGCTGATCGACGAGATCGCGCTCGCCAAGCTTGAGATGGTCGGCCTCTCTCCGGACGTGGGCGACAAATACCCGGCCGAGTTGTCGGGCGGCATGACCAAGCGGGTTGCGCTCGCCCGCGCGCTCGCCCTCGACCCTGAGATCGTTTTCCTCGACGAGCCGACCTCGGGACTCGATCCCATCGGCGCCGGCGAGTTCGACGACCTCATCCGCACTCTGCAGCGCACCTTGGGGCTGACGGTCTTCATGGTCACCCACGACCTCGACAGCCTGCACACGGTGTGCGACCGAATCGCCGTCATGGCGGACGGCAAGGTCATCACCGCCGGCCCCATTCCCGCCATGCTGGCATCGGAACACCCGTGGGTGAAGGCCTATTTCCGCGGCAAGAGATCGCGTGTCGCCGCCGCCACGGCGGCCCAGAATATCGGTTGATGGGGCGCCCCGCGGGCCAACGGACCACTGCACAGAACGCCGGAAAGTGTTTTAAGGTCAGGTCGATGGAAACCAAAGCGAACTACGTGCTGATCGGCCTGTTCACGCTGGCGGCGGTGCTCGGCGCGTTCGGATTCATCTACTGGTTCAACAATGTCGGCTCGCTCGGTGACCGTGTCGCCTACCGGGTCGTATTCGAGACGCCGGTCACGGGCCTGCGCACCGGCGGGTCGGTCCTGTTCAACGGCATCCGGATCGGCGAGGTGACCTCGCTCGGGCTCGATCCGGCGGCGCCGCGCCGGGTAGTGGCGACGATCTCGGTGGACAGGCGCGCGGCCGTCCGGGCCGATACCCGCGTCGGCCTCGACTACCAGGGCCTGACCGGCAACGCCGCCATCGCGTTGCGCGGCGGTTCCGACACGGCGCCGGCCCCGGCCGACGGTCTGCTCAAGGCCGACACCTCGTCGTCGGCCGACGTCACCCAGGCCGCGCGCGAGGTGTTGCGCAAGCTCGACGGGCTGATCACCGACAACAATCAGGCGTTGAGTAGTTCGCTCAAGAATATCGAAACGGTCACCCGGGCGCTGGCCGACAACGACCAGGCGTTGCGAAAGTCCCTCAAGAACATCGAAACCGTCACTCAGGCGCTCGCCGACAACGACGGTACCCTGCGCAATTCGCTCAAGAATATCGAGACCGTCAGCCAGGCCCTGGCCGACAATGACGGCGCCATGCGCTCATCACTCAAGAACATCGAGACCTTCACCCAGACGCTCGCCGATAATTCCCAGCGCATCGACCGCATCATCGCCGGCGCCGAGACGCTGATCGGTTCCGAGGACAGGCCCGGCGAGTTCGCCGAAGCCGCGCGTGCCATCCGCACCGCCGCCGATAATCTCGACCGCCGTTCGGGCGAGATCGCCGCCGGCCTCGAGCACTTCTCGAGCGTCGGCCTGAAGCAATGGGAAAGGCTCGCCGTCGACGGCCGGCGCACCATGAACACCCTCGAACGAACCATCAAGAACATCGACCAGAACCCGAGCCGGCTCCTGTTCGGCGGGGCGCCGGAAGCCAAGGCGAACGCCAGACGGTAGGATCCTTCATTGCGAGGGAGCGACGCGGCGAAGCAATCCAGCCCTTTCCGTGTGGTTTTGGATTGCTGCGCCTGCAGCCCGCAATGACGCAGCGCCGTCAGCGCCGCATCTCGCCCGTCACCTGCTCGAGCCGCGTCCCTTCGCGCTGCCGCCTTACCCAGCGCTGCGGCACCGCGATGGCTCTCTTTTCGAAGCCGTGCCAGGTGGCGTAGCCGAGTGCGGCGGTGATCGTGAAGGCGACCAGCATGGACGCCCAGAAGCCGCCGATGAGCATTTGGCAGAACTGCTGCACCGGCCAGGCGAACACGTAGATGCCGTAGGAGGCGTCGCCGCCCTTGGCGAACCACGCCATGGCGTTCGAGGAGCCGAGCCCGACGACGGCGGCGGCGAGCGTGAGCGCGTGCAGGACGGTGTCGTCGGGCAGGGTGGCACGCACCACGAACACCGAAATCAACGCGACGGCGCCGATCGCGACCGCGTTGCGCTTCATCCACGGCCAGGCGACGGCGACAGCCGCACCGGCAAGGAAATACGATGCCAGCCGCAAGAAATCGAAGCCTTCCAAGGGGCCGATGTGGAACTCGGCATCGGCCGACAGCGCCCAGGCGATGCTCGCCGCCAGTGCGGCGATAAGGATGAGAATGCGTGCGAGGCGCGCGCCGGCCACGAACATGAGCGCCAGCACAACGTAGCACCACACCTCGTAGGGCAGGGTCCAGATCGGATCGTTGAGGCTCGACCGGACGCGATCGCCGAACACGCCGGCGATGTCGAAACGCGCGCCTTCGACGAACATCAGCAGATTGTCGCGCACATAGGCGAGGTGATCGATGACGTGGCCGCCGTTGCCGTACCACAGAAACGTCGTCAGCGAGGCGGCCACCAGCGCGAAAACGAGGTTCGGCATGATGCGCATGAAGCGGGCAGCGGCGAAGAACGCGAAGCCCCGCCCGCGTTCGAGCGACAAGGTGAGCAGGAAGCCGCTGAGGCAGAAGAACACTTCGACGGCCAGTTCGCCGAAGTCGGTGCCGTAGCCGGGCACGGTGGGCTCGGGGAGGCCGGCGAGGTCGAAATGGTGGCTGTAGAGCACGGCCGATGCGGCGCAAAAGCGCACGAAATCGAAGGAATTGCCGGCGCGTCGATCGACCGTGACCGGCTCTGGGCCGCTGCCCCTGTGCTCGATCGTCGAAACGGAGGTCAATGGGGGGCCCTCTTGGCGATGCGGATCGCGGTCGTCGAGGAGGATCAGTGTCCAATATTACACTGGATTCAGCCAATCGGTTCGTTATTCCGGCGCCCCGCCATCAGCGCGTTCCCGCGCGTCTTCGACGCGCTACGGCGGCGAGCCCGGAATCCATACCCCGCAGCGCTGGGTTTATGGATTCCGGGCTCGCGGCCTTTCAGGCCGTTCCCCGGAATGACGACCCCGTTCCATCGAGGTCGGTGTTCGGCCACATGGCACAAACGAAAAGGACGCGCCTTGCGGGCGCGCCCTTCCGCCGTTTCTGTTCGACGCCTGTTATTCGAAACGTCCGGCCGCGTGGGCCAGCATGGTGTAGACCTTGCCGGTCTCCGAGGTCAGATAGGTGCGGGCCACCACCTGGCCGCGATCATCGCGCGAGACCTCTTCGAGCAACCGCTCGAACTCGCCGATATAGCGGTCGACCGTCTGCTTGAATTCGCGGTCGGCACGGTAGCGTTTGCGGATCTCGTCGAACGTCTTCTGGCCCTGCATGGTGTAGAGGCGCCGGGTGAAGACGTTGCGCTCGCCGCGATTGTAGCGATCCCACAGTTCCGCGGCTGCATCGTGGTCGATCATGCGGGCGATGTCGACCGACAGCGAGTCGAGCGATTCGATGGCGTGGCGTGGCGGGCGCTCGTCGCCGCGTGGGGCACGGTCCTCGCGCGGCGCCTCTTCCTGGGAGGCGCGGCTCAGGAGATCGGTGAGCCAGCCGCCCTTGCCGGGGCCGCCCGGTGCGGGCTGCGACGGGCTCAGGGAGGGCGCTTCGCGGCGCGGCGGGGGTGGCGGCATCGGGGCCGGCGCGAGGGCAGCACGCGGTTCGCTGCGACCGCTTCCCATGCTGACCACGACAGCCTCTTCGCGCTGGCTTCGGCGCGCCGGCTCGGCCGCAACGGTGGTCGCCCCGACGGTGTCGAGGCCCCGGCCGTGGCGGGCGACGATGCGGTTCAACTCGGCCAGCGCCTCGATCTGGTCGACGATCACGCGGCGCATCTGCGCGGCGCTGTCGGCCGTCTCCTGCGGCAGCTCGAGGATGCCGCGCCGCAGCTCCTGGCGGGTCGCGTCGAGTTCCCGCTGCATCTCCGCCGCCATCTGCTTCATGCCCTGCATGATGTCGGTGAAGCGTTCCTGGGCATCGGTGAGCATCTTCTGCGAGTCGCCGGCGGTCTGGCGGAACAGGGCGTGCGCCTCGCCGGACGCCTGTTCGTAGATGCCGCGCAGGGCGTCGGCGGTACGGGCGCGCTCCTGTTCGGACACGGTGCGGATGGTCTCGTGCTGCTCGGCGATGCTGCGGGCGCCGGTGGAGCTCGCCTCGGCGACCACGCGGGCGATGTCACGCACGCGTCCCTCGGCGGCCACGAGCGAGTCGTCGAGCAGGCCCGAGAAGCGCTTGAGACGCTGGTCGAGGTCCTCGGTGCGGATGTCGAGATTGGCGAGGAGCTGGTCGAGGGAAGTGCGCCGGTCCGCGAGGGTGTCCTCGGTGCGCCGGTTGCTGGCATCGATCAGCTCGACGGCCTCCGCGAGCGAACGACCGTGCTGGCCGAATTGGCTGGAGAGTTCGCCCAGGTCGCCGAGCACCTTGGTGGTCAGGCCATAGAACGAGTTGATGTGCTCGTCCATGTGGTTGGCAGTCGAGCCGGTGCGCTCCAGGAGATTGTTCATGGTGCCGACGAACTCGGTGACGCGCGTCGACAGGAGCTGCTCGATGGTGCTCATGTTGCCATTCGCCGCTGACAACACTTCCTGCAGCAGGACGTTGGCGTCGCGCAGGCGCTCGAACAAGGCGGTCGAGTCCGAACGCAGCATGCCGTGGGTCTCGAGGATCTCGGCGACCGTCTGGGTCGCGGTCTGCCGCGACTGTTCGATCGCCGCAAGCGTCTTGTCGTTGAGCTCCTTGACGCTGCGGGTGACGACGTTGGCCGACTGCGCGACGGCGGTGCCGGTCGCGTCGGTGAGTTCCTTGAGGGTGCGGTTGATGGCGCCGGTCGACTGGGCGACGGCGGTGCCGGCGGTTTCGTTGAGCTCCTTGAGGGTGCGGGCGATGGTGCCGGTCGACTGGGTGGTGGCGGCGCCCGTCGCTTCCGTGAATTCCTTGAGGGAACGATTGATGGTGCCGGTCGACTGGGTGACGACGGTGCCGGTCGCGTCGGTGAACTCCTTGAGGGAGCGATTGATGGTGCTGGTCGATTGGGAGACGACCAGGCCGGCGGAATCCTGGAGATGCTTGAGAGAACTCTGCACGGCGCCGGAGGACTGGTTGATGGCGGTCGTGGTCGAGTCGTGCAGCTCCTTGATGGAGCGGTGAATCGACGAGGTCGACTGCAACGTCACCGCATTGGCGGTATCCTGCAGCTCCTTGAGTGTGCGGTTGACCGATCCGGTGGCGGTCAGGCTCGCCTCGTTGATGATGCGGGCGAGTTCGTTGGAATTGTCCATCATCGTCGAGGTGAACGCGAACGCCTTGAGGTCGATGGCATTGACGGCCGATTCGGTCGCGTTGCCGATGGCGTCGGTGAACTCGCTGCTCTTGCTGCTGATGGCGACCAGGAGGCCGTTGGAGCGCTCGTCGAGGACGCGGGTGAGTTCCTCCGAGCGTCGGCCGACGGCGGCTGCGATTTCGTCGGCCTTGCCGACGAAATTCTTGGCCACTTCCGTGGAGACGCCGAGCAGGGTGCTCTCGACTTCGGCCGCGTTCTGCTTGAGCACGGCGGCGACGCCGTCGGAAAGCGACGTGAGCGAACGCTCGACTTCGCCGGCGGTGTTGCGCATGCCGTCGGAGGAGTTCGACGCCGCACTGGTGATGGTCCGTTCGATCTCGATCGCCGTCGAACGCAGGAACTCGGCCGATGTCGTGGTGGTGCCGGCGAGGGAGCGTTCGATGGCGTCGGCGGCCGTGCGGATCGATTCCGTCGAAGTGGCGGTCGCGGAAACGATGGCGCGCTCGATGTCCCCGGCGGCATTGCGCATGGAGTCCGTGGTCAGGGTCGAGGTGGCGGTGACGGTGCGTTCGATGTCGGCGGCCGTGGTTGTGATGGTGCGCTCGATATCGGCCGCGGTGGCGCGCATCGATTCCGATGACGTCGCCGCTGCCGTTGCGATGGTGCGCTCGATGTCGGTCGCGACGTAGCGCATCGTGTCCGATGACATGGTGGTGGTCGCGGTGAGGGAGCGCTCGATATCGGCGGCGGCGGCGCGCATCGATTCCGAGGCCCCCGTGGTCGCCGCGGCGATGGTGCGTTCGATGTCGCCGGACGAGAGCCGGATCGTGTCCGTGGACGTCGTCGTCGTCGTGGCGATGACGCGTTCGATCTCGGTGGAAGCGGTCCGGATCGATTCTGCCGACGACGTGGTCGCCGTGGCGATGCGCAGTTCGATATCGGCGGCGGTGGAACGCATCGTCTCCGACGACGACGTCGTGGTCGCCGTGATGACGGATTCCACTTCGCCGGCGGCGGTGCGTAGCGCCTGCGTGCTCGACTGCGCCAGGAGTTCGAGGGACCGCTGCGCCGTACCGGCATTGACCGTGATGGTGTCGGCGAGTTGCTCAATGCGAGAGCCGAGGAGATCGGCCGCTTCGCGGCTCTTCGTCTCGATTTCGCGGGTCACCGCCTCGGCTCGTCCGAGGAGGATGTCCTCGAAGCGGCCGATGCGCACGTCGAGATTGTCGGCGACCTCGAGCGCCCGGCTGCCCAGGGCGTTGTCGATCTCGGTGATCTTCTCGCCGATCATATCGGAGAGTTTGGCGGTGCGGGTGGTGATGGTCGAGCCGACATCGCCGATGCGCTTGTCGAGCGCGGCGACGACCTCCTTGCCGCCTTCGGCGACCGTCTTGGCGATATCCATCACCCGGGCGCTGAGAGCGTCGTTGAGATTCTGCGTGCGCATCTCCAGAGCATCCTGGAAGCGCCCGAACCGCTGGTCGAGGGAGACGGTGATCTCGGCGGTGCGCGTCGTGGCGCGGCCGTCGAACTCGCGCAGGACCTCCTCGAAGCCGGCGAGGCGCTGGTCGAGGGAGGCGGTCGCCTGGGTCGCCTTGGCGCCGACGCGGTCGTCGAAGGCCTGAATCGCGGCCTCGAAGCCCGACAGACGCTGATCGAGCGCGGCGGACACTTCGGCGGTCTTGTTTCCGACCTTGCTCTCGAAGCCGTCGATGTAGGTCTTCAGCGCGTCGTTGACGTCCTGGGTGCGCTCGCCGAGCCGCTCGATCAACTCGTTGCCGTAGGTCTTGACCGTCTTGTCGAACTCGGTGAGGTGGCGGGTGATCAGGCCGCCCAGATTGGTGGAATCGCGGCCGATGCGTTCGGCGAGTTCGGTGCCGCCGGCGTTGAACATCTCCTCAAAGGCCGCAAGACGCTGGGCCAGCAATTCGCGCACCTGCTCGCCATGGGCGTTGATCGAAGAGGTGAGCGTCTCGGTGCTCTTGTTGAAGGTCTCGGTGATGCGCGCGCCGGTCTCGTCGAGCTTGCCGACGAAGTCTTCGCCGCGCAGCGTGAGGTCGAGGACGATGGAATCGCCGGTCGCCTTCAAGGTGTTGTTGGCCTCGTCGGCGCGCACCGCGATGGTCTCGGCGAGCTGTCCGGAGGTGTCGATGATGGTGTGGGCGATCGCCTGAGAGCGCGTCTCCATCATGTCGACGATGTCGGCCGCCCGTTCGGCGAAACTGTCGGCGACGTTGTCGAGCCGGGTCGCCATCATCTGCTGCATGTTGGAGGCGATCTCGATGAATTCCTCGTTGAGATGGCCGGTCTTGAAATTGAGGCTGGCGGTCAGGCGCGTGGATGCCTGTTCGATCGCCGACGCCGTCTCGTGGCTGGCGCGCTCGAGCCGCTCGAGCATGTCGCCGCCGCGCTCCCCGAGCGCCTCGATCATCGAGTCGCCGGCATTGCCGAGCGCGAAGGTGATGTGCTCGCCCTTCTCGGCGAGCTGGCGGGCGATGTTCTGGGTGACCTGATTGACCCGCTCGGCGACCGCGTCGGAGACCGACGAGATGTCGTGTGAGAGGTCGAGATGGACGTTGGTGATGGCGTTGCGCACCTGTTCGGCCTGGCCGACCAGGGTCTCGCGTTGGGCGGAGAGGCCGTCGAGCAGGCTCCTGATGCGCACCTCGTTGTCGGTGAACGCCCGCTCCAGCGCGTTGATCTCGTTGTTGACCATGGTCTCGAGCTCGGACGCGCGGGCGAGCGCCCGCTCGACGCCGTCGCCCATGGCGGCCACTTCGCGGCGGATCGCCTGGCCGATGGTGACCATCGAATCGTTGGTGAGCGCGTCCGGTTCGGCGAGCCGGACCGCGATCTCGGCCATGGACTGGCCGATGACGCGCAATTCCTGCGAGCGCGCCACCATATGGGCGACCACCAGGAGAAATACGATCGGTGCGAGGAAGCCGGCCGCGATGCCGACCAGGAGCGGCGCACCACCGGCGCCATGGCCCATCACTTCCTGGAGTTGCGGCAGGAAGCCGTAGACAATGCCGATTGCGCAGACCACCCAGGCGATGCTGAACAGGCCGGCTACTACATAAGGAGTACGCGCCGGCCGGCGTTGCAGGGTCTGCAGGATCTGCCCGACGGTGGCGCGATCGTCGTTGGCGGCCCGGCGCGGCGTTTCCTCGCGGGTGGGGGCTTCGACATCGGGAAAGAGGTCTTCGTCCAGGTTCGGGGTGCGCCGCCAGCGGCCTTCCGGCTCGGTGGCGATGGCGCCGGCACGCTGGGCGGCGTGCTCGTCGTCGTCGCGGACGCTCAAGGCATCCTGGATCGCCGACAGGGCGATCTCGGTCGGATCCTTGGACTTCTTCGAAAAGGTCGCCATGGTGGTCGTCGCCTCGCGTCGTACGCTGAACCAGGACCGGCCCGGTTGAAAACTTCCAGGACCGCGCCACGGGCGCGTGATGGTCACCCCCGACGGCCCGAAGAACCGCCGGTTGCCTCTGGGAGTCCTCCCTCCCGATCGGTTATCCTACCGATGCGAGGGGACCAACGGAACGGTCTTGGTAACCAGTTTTTAATCATCGTTAACGGTCGCCCCGGGGGCGGACCAGGGGGTAGAATGGTGAACAGGCCCGAGACGCCCAACCCGCTTCCGGCCCCCGGCCAAGACGGCTTGGGTCAAGACCGCTTGGGTCAAAACCGCTTGGATCATGACGGCGGCAATGCGGCTCAAGTGCGGCCAACTGTGGCGCAGCGCCGTTACCTCGAACGCGGGCTGCGCGAACCGGGCGGAAAACTGCCCCTGTTCGACCCCAATGGTCGCGAGATTCCGCGCAAGACCATCGAGGCCTGCATCGGCCACGGCTGGGCGGAACCGTGGACCGCCAATCCCATCAAACCGGACTGGTTGGTATGCCGGCTGACCCCGGCGGGGCGCCATATCCTCGCCGATCTGCCGCCGGACGAGATCCGCCGGCCCGCCGACGAGATCTGAAGATGTGCCGCCACGCCGCCCGCGATCCCCTTCATTTGCGGTCGGCACTTAGGCCGGCATTTACCGGGATCGCGCATTCCAGCCGGCAATCGGAGCTGTTTACCCCGTATTGGCCATCTCCGGGCAGATTGGTCACCGGCCGTCGCGCGCAGACGGCTCAACGGGGAAGTCGAGATGCTCGATACGATCCAGAATGGCTTGCAGCAGGTGACGTCGCCGCCGCTCGTGCCGGAAGATCAAGCCATTGATCTTGCCCACCTGTTTCGCATGACACTGGGTGACGGCGCACTCCAGCGCGAAGTCCTGCAGCTGTTCGACCGCCAGGCCGGCATGCTGCTCGCTCGCATCCGCGAGGGCGACCCTTCGGCGGCTGCCGCGCTCGCCCATGTCCTCAAGGGGTCGGCGCGCGGTGTCGGCGCTTGGCAGGTGGCGAGTGCTGCCGAAGGAATTGAGGCCGCCTGCGCCGGCAAGACCGATCTCGCCCCCGCCGTCGAGGTCCTCACCGGCGCCATCGTCAGGGCCCGGGCCGCCATCGCCGAGCATCTTTAGGTCGCGCCCGGGCTTCATCTCGCTCCAGGACGGCGAACCGGCCCCGCATGCGACGGATGGCTAACTGCCCCGTTGTGGCTTGCACTGGCGTCACCACATTCTAGCCGGTATAGGAAGCGCGCCGTCCATCCGGCCGGCGGTTTGCCGCTCTTTTTTCACAAGACCATGCCGAAAATCACGTTCATCGATACAGCCGATACCTCCCGTACCGTCGAGACCGAGATTGGCTCGACCGTCATGGAAGCTGCCCTGAAGAACGGCGTCCCCGGCGTCGAAGCCGAGTGCGGCGGCGCCTGTGCCTGCGCCACCTGCCATGTCTATGTGGACGAGGAATGGCGCGAAAAGACCGGCGCACCCTCGCCCATGGAAGAGGACATGCTGGACTTCGGCTACGACGTGCGGCCGAACTCGCGCCTATCCTGTCAGATCAAGGTCACCAACGACCTCGACGGCCTCGTCGTCCGTACTCCGGTCCGACAGGCATAAGCCGGGAAGACTCAAGGACGAAGCTTCGCTGCTCGCGCCCAGCGTGCAAACCGCGCGGGTAACGATCCCTGCATGCAAGACACCAAGCCGGCGCCCTCCCGGACGCCGGCCGGTTATTTAGGGGCGCACTGCGGGCTCGCCGCGCGATCCGGTGACAGGAGGCGCTCCCGGTTGTTCCTCTTTCGAGAAGAGGCGTTCAAGCCCTTCCCGGCGCCCGCGGCATCGAGGCGCGGATGCGTTCCGCCACATCGGCCGGAAAGGGGCGGGGACGGCGCGTTTCGGCATCGACCAGCACGACCGTGGTCTCCGCGTTCGCCGCACAGGTTTCGCCCTGGAACACGGCCTGGGCGAAGGTGAGCGAGGAGGTGCCGATGCGGGCGATGGCGGTTCCAATGTCGATGGTGCCGGGCCAGCGCAACTCGCCGCGAAAATCGATCACTGCCCGTACAAGCGAGAATTCGGTATCGGGGACCAGGAGCCCGCAGCCGGGATCCCGCAGGACCATGACCCTGCCGGTTTCCAGATAGGTTGAGAAGACGGCGTTGTTGACGTGGTTCTGGCGGTCGAGATCGCCGTAGCGGATGGTGTCGCTGGCCCAGTGGGGAAAGTCCTGGCGATGCGGGGCCGGCGGGCGGGAGGACGGCGGGGGCACGGGGGAAAAGTTCCTTTCATGGTGGCGTGAGTGCATGGAACGGACCTATCAGCTTGCCGGCACGCATGAAATAGGTCGACATCCCCCTTTTCCCGGACCATTTCGGCAGCTAGACCATCTCCGCAAAAATACCCACGAGGCGAAGGCCGCGCCGGTCGCGCGGCAAGGACGAGGCATGACGGAAACCATCAAGACCGACGTTCTCATCATCGGGGCGGGGCCCTGCGGCCTGTTCGCCGTGTTCGAACTGGGGCTTCTCGACGTCAAATGCCATCTGGTCGACATCCTCGACAAGGTGGGTGGGCAGTGCGCCGAGCTCTATCCGGAAAAGCCCATCTACGACATTCCCGGTATCCCTGAGATTTCCGGTCACGGCCTGGTGCGCCAGCTGATGGAGCAGGTCCGGCCGTTCGATCCTCAGTTCCATCTCAACGAAATGGTGGTCCAGCTCGACAAGCTCGGCGATGGCGGCTTCCGCGCCGTGACCGACGCCGACAAGGTGTTCGAGTGCAAGGTCGTGGTGATCGCGGCCGGCGGCGGCTCGTTCCAGCCCAAGCGCCCGCCCATGCCCGGCATCGAGGCCTATGAGGGCAAGTCGGTCTTCTACGCCGTGCGCAAGATGGAAGACTTCCGCGGCAAGCGTCTCGTCATCGCCGGCGGCGGCGACTCGGCGCTCGATTGGACCCTCAACCTGCAGCCGATCGCCGAGCGGGTGACGCTGTTGCACCGGCGTGACCAGTTCCGCGCCGCGCCCGACAGCGTCAAGAAGATGAAGGCCCTGGTCGAGGCCGGCAAGATGGACCTGCGGCTCGGCCAGGTGACCGCGCTCGAAGGCGAGGGCGGCATGCTTTCGGGTGTCGTCGCGCGTCCCGACAAGGGCGAGCCCTATCGCATCGATTGCGACACCATGCTGCCCTTCTTCGGCCTGACCATGAAGCTCGGCCCGGTGGCCGACTGGGGCATCCGGCTCGAGGACAGCCTGATCCCGGTCGATACCGCGGCCTTCGAGACCAACGTGCCCGGCATCTTCGCCATCGGCGACATCAACACCTATCCGGGCAAGCTCAAACTGATCCTCTCGGGCTTCCACGAAGGCGCCCTGATGGCCCAGAAGGCCTATCACTACGTCTATCCGGACAAGCGCCTCGTGTTCCAGTACACGACGTCGTCGACCAGCCTGCAGAAGAAGCTCGGCGTGGCGTAGCGATCCCGTTACTCCGTCACCGGCGGTCTGCGCTGGACCCGGCAGGGCGCTGCGCGCGCGTGCCTTATCGGATCGCCGGCGGCGCGATCTCGCCGATCCCCTGCGTGCCGACCGCGGGCAGCGGTAGGCTCGGCAACGGCGCGCTCAGGACGTCCTGCGCCGGTGCCAGCCGCAGCACGCTGCGCGAGACCGCGAGCGCTGCGTCCGCCATGGCGGCATGGCCTTCGGCGGTGGGATGTACGGCGCCGCCGTAGACGGCGGAGAGAATGCCCCAGGTGGCGTCGTGCAGGTCGCTCGGCCGCAACGACGACACGCCTTCCGGAAAAGTCATGGCGGCGAAATAGCTGTCGTTGGCGGTGCGGATCCAGCGCGCCCGCGATGCGTAGGGGCGGAACTCGCTCGCCGCATGGCCGCAGGCGAGCGGCTCGGTGGCACCCTCGATGAGGCTCGCGGTGAAACTCTTGCCGTCGCGCATGAAGCAGGCGCGGTCGAAGTCCGGATCGGCGTCGGTGCGCGCGCACAGGCCGTGCTCGGCGAAGCTCTCCTGGTGGCTGTCGGCGACGCTCATGCGTTCGTCGTCGCCGCAGCGCACGCCGTCGCTGCAGGTCGCCAGGGCCT
Organism: Astrobacterium formosum; assembly: GCA_030848545.1. Taxonomy (GTDB): domain Bacteria; phylum Pseudomonadota; class Alphaproteobacteria; order Rhizobiales; family Xanthobacteraceae; genus Astrobacterium; species Astrobacterium formosum. Next base: position 126,519 of record JAVDCA010000016.1, on the reverse strand, counting down.
TCAGGCGCGGCAGGAACGTGTCCTGCACGAAGCCGATGGTGCGCGCGAGGCGGGCGCCGTCGATCCCGAAAGCGGGATGGACGTCGAAGCCGTCCCGCGATGACGGGCAGGCGCGGCCGTTCTCACCGATGGCGGGATTGGCGTAGGGTACGTAGACGACCTTGTCGAGGCGGCCGACCAGCGGTTTGAGGGCCGCCCGCAGGCGGGCGAAATCCTCCGGCAGATCGCCTTGCAGCGCTGAGCGCGCATCGTCGATGTTGGCGATGATGCCGGCGCGGCGGAACAGGGCGCGTTCCGCCGTCGCTTCGATCATGACGTTCGCGACCAGGCCGGAGAAGTTGATGTCGTTCGCTCCGATGGTCAGGTAGACGAGGTCGATCTGCCGGTCCGGCTGGGTGCGCTTGGCGCGGGCGAGCAGGTCGGCGAGCGCGCCGAGCTGGCCCGGCATCGAGGTCGGACAGGTGCTCGACGTGTTGGCGCCGCAGGTGAGTTCGCGGGCGCGCTGGGCGCCGAACAGGCCGACATCGATGGTCGCGCCGGTGCAGGCCAGCGGCAGGAATGTGACGGCGAGGTGCGGGTTCTCGATCGCAAGCGCCAACGCCGCCCGCAATTGGTAGCTGTAGAGCGAGCGGTGGCAGGCGGAACTCATCCAGCGCGCCGACAGGCGCGACCACTCGGACATGTCATTCGCGGCTCCGCGCGCGCCCTCGCACGACTTGTCGCCCTTGAAGCCGACGCGGCCGGGGCGGAAATACTCGCTGCCGGCCGCGAAGGTGCGAAAGCAGAAGCCGTCGTCGGCGAGCGCCACCGGCCGGTCGGGATTGCCTTCCCCGGAGGCGATGGAATCCCCCAAGCCGGCGACGAGGAGGTCGCGCACGGCGATCTCGGTGGTGGCGCGTTTCGGCGTGCCACCGGGCGGCGTGACGTCGACCGTGACGTTGGTCGTGAGCCCATAGCGGGCGCGCAGGATGACCTCCTCGCCGCAATCGAGCGTGGCGGTCTGGGCGGCGCTTTCGCCGTCCTCGAAGGTCCAGGCACACACCGAGCCGGGTTCGAGTGCCCCGCTCGTGCGCACCACTACGCGGTGGTCGGCGGGAGCGAGGTAGGATTCGCGTGCGCCGTCGCGCGTGCAGGTGTCGGTGATGCGGCCGGCACCGTCGACGCACAGGCGGGTGACCATGTCGCGGGCCCAGCCACGGCCGTCGCTCTCGCGCGCCATCAGCTGCTCGGCGGCGAGCACGCTACCGGCCTGGCTAGCGGCGACGTGGCGGCGAAAATCCTTCTCGTCGCGGAACAGGCGGAAGCGGTTCTTGACCTCCCAGACCACGGTGACATCCGCCGCCGCCTCCGGGGCCGGAGCCGGAGGCAGGATCGAAATCTGGGCCAGGACCGGGGTGACGCCGGGACCGGCGACAATCGCGAGCGCGCCGGCGACGAGCCCGGCGCGGAGCTTCGAAAGGACCATCTGGTTCCTCGTGAAAATAGTCCGGCGAGATTAGCCGGCAATGCGCGGCAAGAACACGGCAGGAGCATGACGGAGGGCGGGCGGCTGCTGCCGAGGCCGGCCGAGCTGGCCGCCGCCGGAGGTGTGTCAGCACCTCAGGCCTGCGCCGGTACCGTAGCCTCGGACCGCCGGCGCAGGCCCGCGACGGCTACCGCGAGGGCAAAGGGGGCGAGCCAGACGACGCGGCTCTGGTAGCGTGCATTGGGGATCGACAAGGCCCCGCAGATCGCCGCATTGCCGAGGAGGGCCACGAGGACGAAGCCGGCCAGTGTCGAGGTCGGGGCGGGCAGGCGCCGCGCCGCGACCAGCACCACACCGAGGCCCAGGAGGGAGGCGAAGGCGACCGGCAGATGCAGGAGATTGACGGCCGAGAGGTCGAACCCGTCCTGCTGCTGGCGCGCCGCTTTGAAGACGGGCAGAAGCTGCGGCGCCAGCCGCTCCATTTCGTAGTGGGTGCTCCAGGTCCACGAGACGAGCCCGTCGCCGGTATCGAACTTGACGAACTGCTCGGCGGTGCCGGCGAGGGCGGCGCCCAGATGGACCAGCGGATAGTCGACAAGGCTCTCGGTGACGATGCGCTCCGCCTCCGGGGCGAACACCTCCCAGCCGCCGAGATCGCGATTGAGCGGACTGTCGGGCTCCCACAGCCAGTCTTCGCCGAGGGTCGGCAGCGCGCGGCGGAACTTGCACAGTTCCAGGCTCGGATCGGGGCAGTTGTCGTCGAGATAGCGGGCCGCGATGCCGGTGTGGACGAGGCGGGCGAACAGAAAATTGCTGCCGCCGGGCGTGAAGGCGAACCGGCCCGCAATGGCGTAGTTGGAGGCGAGCGCCGCGATCAGGCCGGCCGCGACGGCCGCCGTCGGCCACGCCAGCGCCGGCCGTTCGATGCCGAGCCGGCCGCCGGCAAGGCGGGCCGCCGCCAGGACGACGATGAGGCCGGTCGTGAGCCCTTGCGTCGCCATATGGCCGGCGACCGCGAAAGCGACGACGGCGACCAGGGCTAATCGTTCCGCCATCCGCGGCGGCGGGCGAAAGGCGAGGAGATAGATGGCGAGCACGGCCAGCGCTGCCCACAGATCGGGCATGAGCTGGGCCGTGTACCAGGGCAAGGACGTGGCCGCGGCCAGGAAAACCAGGACGGCCGCGGTCACCGCCGGCCGGACGATGCCATGGGCGCGCAGCGTCGCCAGGATGAGCCACGCCGTCACGAAGGCTTGGACGACGATTGCGGGCCAGAAGGCGAGCGGCAGGCCCACGGCCAGGAAGGCGCCATAGGCGGCCGACCGCCCGAAGCCCAATTCGCGGCCCATGAAGGCGGCGAAATAGCCGCCGCTGTCATGGAAAACCAGCGGAAAACCATTCCACACCGCCGGCAGGACGAATGCCGCGCTGGCCCCCACCCCGACGAGGACGGTCGACAAACCAAACCTCGGCGCCGCCGCGGCTGCGCCGGTCGTTACAGACGTGAGCGTTTCCGACATCCCCAGCCCCTGGTCGCCCCCAGGGCGGCACGGACAATCATCATGGCCACGGCCGACCTGCCGAGTCCATGACGTGATGAAACCAAATGCAATAATCCTGCCGGGTCGGGAAAGTTCGACGCCTGCGACATTGCACGCCGGCGCCGACCTCCTCCGAGGCCGGTCTTGACGCCGTCGCCCCGCCGGCCGCAGGGTCATGGGCGATGCTGACCACCTTTTTCAGCGAACTGCGCTCCGCCGGCGTACCGGTGACTCTGCGCGAATACCTGACCCTGCTCGAGGCGATGGACAAGGACCTCGCCGGCCGGCGGGTGGAGGACTTTTATTATCTGTCCCGCGCCGCGCTGGTGAAGGACGAGCGCAATCTCGATAAGTTCGACCGCGTCTTCGGCCAGGTCTTCAAGGGGCTCGACCATCTCGCCGATGCCGCGAGTGTCGATATCCCGGCGGAATGGCTCAAAAAGCTCGCCGAAAAGCACCTTACCGAGGAGGAGAAGCGCCAGATCGCGGCCATGGGCGGGCTCGACAAGGTCCTGGAGGCGTTGCGCCAGCGCCTCGCCGAACAGAAGGGCCGCCACCAGGGCGGCAGCAAGTGGATCGGCACCGCCGGCACATCGCCCTTCGGCGCCTATGGCTACAATCCCGAAGGCGTGCGCATCGGCCAGGACCGGAATCGCAATTTCCGCGCCGTCAAGGTGTGGGACCGGCGCGAGTTCAAGGATCTCGACGGCGACGTCGAGCTGGGCACCCGCAACATCAAGGTGGCGTTGCGGCGCCTGCGCGTATTCGCCCGCACCGGCGCGCCCGACGAGCTCGATCTCGACCACACCATCCAGGAGACCGCCCGCAAGGGCTTCCTCGACCTCCAGATGCGGCCGCAGCGGCACAACGCCGTCAAGGTCTTGTTGTTCTTCGACGTCGGCGGCTCCATGGACTGGCACGTCAAGGCGACCGAGGAACTGTTTTCGGCGGCGCGCACCGAGTTCAAGCACATGGAGCACTTCTACTTCCACAACTGCCTCTATGAGCGCGTGTGGAAGGAGAACCGGCGCCGCTACGACATGTATTCGTCGACCTGGGACGTGCTGCATACCTACCCGCACGACTACAAGGTTATCTTCGTCGGCGACGCCTCCATGAGCCCCTACGAGATCTTGGTGCCGGACGGCTCGGTGGAGCACTCCAATCCGGAAGCGGGGCAGGTCTGGCTCGAACGCGTGACCAAGACCTATCCGGCCTGCGTCTGGCTGAACCCGGTGCCGGAGCGCCAATGGGAATTCACCCAATCGATCCGGATCGTGCAGCAATTGATGGCGGGACGGATGTATCCCTTGACGCTCGAAGGGCTCGACCGGGGTATGCGGGAATTGGTGAGGTAAAAAGCAGCGTCGATTTGCTCTCGGAAGAACTCTATCCGCCTCTGCCGCCACTAATGTCTGTATGCCCATGAATACACTCGATCCGCCCTCGTCCTGAGGAGGGCGCTCTTTGCGCCCGTCTCGAAGGCATCCAAGTCGGCTATAGCCGACTTGGACTTCGTTGAGTTCCTATGTCGGGTAAACCCGACATAGGGGGCGGCCACATCCTTCGAGACGCGCTCCAAGAGGAGCGCTCCTCAGGATGAGGGTGACAGGGTCCGTCCATTGGCCAGTATAAGTCGGTTTCAAGACTATCTGTGCGAATCGAAATTCAAATTGGAATGAACTGACCAGATTTGAATCTTCTCTCTCGTATTCAAGGCGGGCACCTCGAATTGTCGTTCGGTATTTGGAAAAAGCGGAGACATAAAGAACACGTACCGATGCCGTTCCGGACGGCCATGCAGTTTTTTTATGTCCTTTGCGAGCTTGTTGTTGTTGCGTGGGTCCACGGCGGCGAAGGTTTCGGCGCCGATTAGGCTATCTGTGCTCATGATATCGAGAGGCAGCGCTGCGTGTGCTCCGGGAGCCAAGAGGAATACTTTTCCTGGGTGAAGCTCCAGTAGCTTGTCTGCTGCGAGCAGAGCCGTTGCAAACGTGAATGTCTGATTGATCTGTTCGATTAGATTGATTTTGTGATCATCAATTGGGTGCCTGCCGACCAGCTCGAATTTCATTCGATACAGAAAATCCACAGGTTTGTCGCTGTTCTTTCGAAGCCAATCGCAGACGAATGCTGCGGAGCTGTCGACATCGCGAAAATGTCTCACGATGTCCTCCGTGTTGCGAACTGTCAGGCACATTGGATGTTCGCTCGAAGACTCCAATTCCACTCTCAGCTTCTGCCCCACGGTGTTCGCCGCACGCCGCAGCGTTGCCAACGTAACCGACGGATTGTCGGCGTCGAGCAGGCGATCGAGCTGTCGGCGGCTCGTCTTCATGCGGACCGCCATGGCGGTCTTGGTCAATTTCTTTTCTTTCATGGCCAGCTTGATCTGATCGGCGATGATGGCCTTCAAAGCCGCATCCGCGGTCTCGGCGAGAAGACCCTCCTTAGCCAGGAACTGATCGAATGTTTCCCGGCGGTCGATGACGCCCTTATTCTTTTTCTTCATGGATTCTCCACGGCATTGTCGATCCCCGGGAGGTCACGTCACGGCAACCGAGTGTGTCAGAAAAGGCGCATGCTCTCCAGAGAGTGGGGCTCCTTGGTGGCTTTTCCCTATGGGGCAATTTGCCCCCCACATCCTGGCCTCCGCCGCCGCAACGCGCTATCACGATCTCCCGAATCCTTGGAATCCGAAGGTCGCCGCGAACACCATGGCCCAGCCCATGCCTCCCATCGGCGCCGCCGTGGGCCTCGCCTATCGTGACGTCGCCGATGCGGGCCGCGCCCTGACCAAGGTGATGGCGGTGGCGCTCGTTTTCATCGTCGTCAGCGACCAGGCCGAGCGCCTGCTGCTCGCGCCCGACGCCGACTCGGGCAACGACGTGACGCTCGCCGCCTATGTGATCGGCCTCGTCCAGACCCTCCTGATCACGCCCTTCCTGATCGCGGTGCATCGCTACATCGTCCTCGGCGAGACGATGCAGAACTATGTGATCGTGGCCGGCGACCGGCGCACCCAGGGCTATTTCCTGTGCTGGGCGGTCCTGTCGACGCTTGCGGTGGCGCCGGCCTTCCTGCCGCCTTTGTCGAATCTCGAACAGCCAGCCGGCGGCATGATCGGTTTTGCGGTCCTGGGTTACCTGATCGGCGTGATGCTGTTCGGCCTGCGCCTGACCCTGCTGTTTCCGGCCATCGCGGTCGACGCCCCGGGCGCGACCGTTGCCAACGCCCTTGCCGACGCCAGGGGGCACCTGTGGCGCATTTTCGCGACCGGCCTTATCGCCGGCGTGCCGCTGATGACGGTCGCGTATCTGGCCCAGGCGGCGATCGGCAGCGAGTCCGGCGTCGCCGCCGTGCTGGTGTCGCTTGTGCGCAGCATCGCGGCGTTCGGCCTGCTCACCCAGTTCGTGGCGATCTCGTCGCGGCTTTACATGTGGATCGGCGAGCGGGTGTCCCAGCCGTAAGCTGGGGGGCGCCGCCCGGTCACCGCCGGGCGATGAACAGGCCCTCGCGCAGGCGGAATGTCGGTCCGGTCGAATTCTCGCCCGGATCGAGGAAGTCGCGCACCGCCGGCGTCGCCTCGGCGAGGAGGCCGAGCAGCAGCCGCTTCATGGTGGCGTCGTGGCGCTGCGCCCACGAGGAGAACTCCATCAGCTTGGACAGTTCCTCCTCGTGCACGATCGCAAAGCCTTCCGCCACGAGCGCATCGCGCCATTCGTCCATGGTCCAGGCGCGCAGATGGCTGGGGTCGCGCAGGCGTTCGAACCCGTTGACGAAGTCGCCCACCGTGCCGGCCGGTACCACATTGTCGACCAGCGCCAGGGTGCCGCCCTTGACGAGGACGCGGTATGCCTCCGCCAGGAAGGCCGGGATGCTGTCGAAATGGTGCGGCGCGATGCGGCAGGTGACGAGGTCGAAACTCTCGTCCTCGAACGGCAGCGCTTCCGCCTTGGCGTAGCCGGCGCGCAAATTGGCGAGGCCGCGCTTGCCGGCCTGCTCACGCACGATCGTGAGCATCTCGTCGGTGATGTCGGTGGCCCACACGCGCGCCACATGGGGCGCGAACGCGTAGGCCGTATGTCCGCCCCCGGTCGCGATATCGAGCGCCCGCCAGCCGGGCTGCGGGCCCGCGAGGCTCACCATGCGCTCGAGGCTCGCGCCTTTGGCGTGCGGCTTGCTGGTGATGTATTCGCGGGCGTGGGCGCCGAAGGTCTGCTGGTTCAGGGTCTGGGACATGGCCGCCTTCCGGGATCGACGCCGCGCACCATAGAGCATGTCCCACCGGACGGAATACCGGTTTTGCGGGTTGCAGCCCTCTGTCCCCGGTGCGCGGCGTCGATCCCAAGCCGCAATGTCGTCAGCAGCCGGCGGTCTGGTTGGTGCCGCCGGTCGCGCCGCCGCCCGGCGCCGCGGTGGTGATGTCCGGGGTCCCCATGCCGCTCGGCGAGGTGGCGCTGCCGATCGTCCCGCAGGGTGCGCCGGTGCGCGAATCGGTACGCCCCGTCGTGCTGCCCGAGCCGGACGTGGAGGTGCCGCCGAGGCCGGTAGTCGGTGCCGTGGTCATGCCGGCCCCCGGGGCGGCCGGACCCGGCGCGATGGGGGTGCCACCCATGCTGGTGCCACCACTCGTGCCCGAACCGGTCGCGGCCCCGCCTCCGGCGGCTCCGCCGCTGGCCCCGCCGCCTTGGGCGAGGGCAAGGCCGGCACCGCCGATCACCCCGGCGGCGATGATGAGGATCCGCAAACGTCGCATATCGTGTCGCATGTCGCATGCTCCGCCTTCATGGGCCCCGACCCCATGGCGGGCCAACCGGACAGATCGCGGTCGGTTCCGGGCGTTCAGCGCGGCAGGGCGAAAACGGCGCCGGCGGCCGCCATCGCGGCCGCCAGTATGGTCGCGGCCAAATTGGCGGCGAGGTAGGCGGTGGGCGCGACGCCCTCGGAGCTCGGCGCCATGCAGGCGAGCAGCGCCAGGGCGATCATCACCGCTCCCAGGAGGACGATGCGCAGCACGCGCAGGAAAAGCCATTCGAACCGGCTCATCGCGAAGGCGATGACGAAGCCGCCCAGGAAGGCGACCCCGGCGATCGCCCACCAGGCCAGCGCCCAGCGCAATTGCGCATGGCCGGTGGCGAACAGCATCCGCCACACCCCGAGCAGGTCGATGCCGAGGCGCCCCATGACGACGGAGGCCGCCATGGCGAACAGCGTTCCACCGGTCATTCCGGCGGCGAACACGATGGCGAGATTGATACGGGACTGGGGCATGGGTTTCGGGCACGGGTCAGTACGGCGCAGAGGGCTTGTGTACGCCGCGGCGTCTTCCACCACAATGGACTTGCACCACAACGGACTTGCGATTGCCGCGGCTCGCACGCATCGGAACAGGATCGCTCATTCGATCGTTGGGCGTGCAGGCGCGTGGCGCCCTTCGCACGGGACCCCAATTCCACGAGGAGCAAACCAAGATGGCATTGTTCTCTGAAGGCATCCGCAGCATGGACGATCTGTTCATGCACACGCTCGAGGACATCTATTATGCCGAACACCAGATCGAGAAAGCCCTGCCCGAGATGATCGGCAAAGCCACCGAGGCCGAGCTCAAGCGCGGCTTCGAAAAGCACCTGGAAGAGACCCGTGGCCAGATCAAGCGTCTCGAGGACGTCTTCCAAAAGCTCGGCCAGGAGCCCAAGGGCACCGACTGTCCGGCCATCGACGGCATCATCGAGGAGTCCAACGAGATCGCCGGCGAGATCGAGGACAAGCGCGTCATCGACGCGGCCCTGATCGCCGCCGCCCAGGCGGTCGAGCACTACGAGATCACCCGTTACGGCACGCTGGTGGCGTGGGCGCAGGAACTGGGGCTCCGCGGCGTCGTCTCGCTGTTGCAGCGTAACCTCAAGGAGGAAGCCGCGACCGACAAGAAGCTGACCAACATGGCCATGAAGCGCGCCAACCCCAAGGCCGCCGGCAAGAAGTCGGTGACGCCGGCCCGCAAAGCCCCGGCCCGTGGACGCAAGACGACGACCCGCAAGGCTGCGACCGGAAAGACGACTGCCCGCGGCTCGTCTTCTCGCAAGGGCACGAGCCGCGGCCGCCGCAAGGCGGCGTAAGGACCACGTATTTCTTCGTCATGCCCGCGCTTGTCGCGGGCATCCACGTCTTGCGGCGTGCATCGAAATGAAGACATGGATGGCCGGGACAAGCCCGGCCATGACGAACTCGGGGTTTGCGTTCGCCCCTACACCGCCACCGAATGGCGGCTCTTCTGCTGTGGCAGGTAGGCGTCGAAGGCCGCGGCGACGAGGCGCACGAAAGGCCGGCCTCGGTCGGTGACGGCGATGCGGCGTTCTTCGATCTGCACCATGCCGGCCTCGGTCAGATAGGCGATGGCTGCGAGTTCGGCCGCAAATCCGTCGGCAGGGCGCGCGGCCGGCGGCGCCGCCGCGATCTCGGCATCGAGATCGACGCTGAGGTCGCACATCAGCCGCTCGATGATGCGCGAGCGCAGGCGATCGTCGTCCGAGAAGGCGATCCCCTTGACGATGGCGAAGCGGCCGGAGTCGACGGCGCGGGCATAGCCGGGCAGGTCGGGAGCGTTCTGCACGAAGCCCTGGGGCAGCCGGCCGATCGAAGAGGCGCCGACCCCGATGAGGGCGTCGGCGACGTCGGTCGTATAGCCCTGGAAATTCCGGTGCAAGCGGCCGGTGCGCTGAGCGGTCGCGAGCGTATCGTCGGCGAGCGCGAAGTGATCGAGACCGATCGCCGCATAGCCATGTGCCGCAAAGGCACGGCCGGCGGCGCCCATCTGCTCCAGACGCTCGGCGGCCCCGGGCAGACTCGCCTCCGCGATCAGCTTCTGGTGGTGACGGAACCAGGGTACGTGGGCATAACCGAACAAGGCGATGCGCTGCGGGCCGAGCGAAGCGGCGAGTTCGGCGCTTCGCTCCACATCGGCAACTTCCTGGTACGGCAGGCCGTACATCAGGTCCATGTTGATGCGCGTGATGCCGCTCGCGCGCAGGAGGGCGACTGCGTCGCGCACCTGCTCGAACGACTGCACGCGACCGATGGTGTTCTGCACCTTCGGGGAAAAGTCCTGCACGCCCAGGCTGGCGCGATTGACGCCGAGGCTCGCCAGCGTCTTGACGAGTGGTGCCGACACCCGGCGCGGGTCGAGCTCGATGGCGTGCTCGACCAGGCCCGTAACGTCGAAATGTTCGGCTATCTTCTCGGCCAGGTCGGAGAGGTGGCGGGTGCCGAGGATCGACGGCGTGCCGCCGCCCCAGTGTATGTGCACGAGGCGCCGCGCCGGCAACGCGCCCGCCAGGAGATCGAGTTCCGCGGACAGGCGCTCCGCATAGGCATCGACCGGTTCCTGCCGGCGCACCGCCTTGGTCAGGCAGCCGCAGTAGAGGCAGATGTTCTCGCAATACGGAACATGGATGTAAAGCGACAGCGAAGCGTCGGCAGGCAACGCGCCGAGCCAGTCCCGATAGGTGTCGACGCCGACCGTGCCCGAGAAATACGGCGCGGTCGGATAGGACGTGTAGCGTGGGACGTTGCGTTCAGCGAGAACCAGGGGGTCGACCATGGGGGCGACCTAAGACGTCCCCGCCACCGGCCGCCTTGATCGACGTCAAGCGGGGCATCCATCGGTCACCGGAACCGGGCGGCGATCCAGACGTTGGCCCGGGGACGGCGAGCCTGGACGTATGAAACGGCCGCCGCACCTCCCACGCCCCGACATCAGACCACACCAACAGGAAGGACCGCCCCATGGGCTTCTTCACCAAAGACATCAAGACGATGGACGATCTGTTCGTGCACACGCTGCGTGACATCTATTATGCGGAGAACAAGATCGCCAAAGCGCTGCCGGAGATGATCGAGAAGGCGAGTGACGCCAAGCTCAAGCAGGGCTTCAAGGCACATCTCGGCGAGACCGAGAACCATATCTCCCGGTTGCAGGAAGTGTTCCGTATGCATGGCGCCGAGATCGAGGCGATCGAGTGCCCGGCCATCGACGGCATCATTGAGGAATCCGAAGAGGTCGCCGGCGAGGTGGACGACAAGGCGGTGCTGGATGCGGCCCTGATTGCCGCCGCGCAGGCGGTGGAACACTACGAGATCACCCGCTATGGTTCCCTCGTCGCCTGGGCCAAGCAGCTTGGCCGACCCGACTGCGCCAGCGTGCTGCAGAAGACCCTGGACGAGGAGAAGGCGACCGACAAGAAGCTCACCATGCTGGCGGAAAACGCCGTCAACATGCGCGCGGCGGTCTGAGCACGTCCGTCATTGCGAGCGAAGCGAAGCAATCCAGCTCTTTACTGCGCGGCCCCTGGATTGCTTCGTCGATTGCTTCGTCGCTTTGCTCCTTGCAATGACGACGGAGTCACTGCGTTACTGCGGCCCGCGCTACTTGCGGGCGGTGCGTTTGCTGGCGCGTTTCGTCGTCCGGGTGCGTGCGGCAGCGGCACGCCGGCCCGCTGCCGATGACGTTGCGCGACCGGTGCGGACCGGCGCCACCCGCAAGGCGTCGCCAAGATGTTTGCTCTGGAAGATCTCCGCGAGTGCGTCGAAGGTTTCCTTCACGCGCTTGCCTCCCGACTCGAAGTAGCGCGCGAACACCGTCTGGGCATCATGCAGACTCTGCTTGATGTTCGATGATGTGCTTGACGGCTTGCGGCCGCGGCGGCGCGGATGTGACTTCTTGGCCATGTTTGGACCTCGTCAGGGGGAGTCTGCGTCAGCAGGCGTCGCTGGCCGACATCACTCGTTGGGGGCCGGCTTGGGAACCCGGTGGGACCGACACTCAACGTCGACTGCGCGACAAATGTTCCTGCACTGGCAGCTCCCGCGCTCGTCCGCGGGTTCCCGTGGGGCTATTTCGGTTGTACGGTCGGATTGCCGCCGGGCGTGCCGGGCGGAGGAATGACGCGCATCGTGCCCGTTTCGGGCGGCGGCATCGCCATCTCGGGATCGTGACCCGCTGGCGGACAGATCACGCCTTTAGATTCCGCCAGCTTCTCACTCAGATTGCTGCGATCGCCACTGCCCACCGTGGGCGGGTCAGCGCCGACGCCGGGCGGGCAGGCGGCGTCGCGCTGCGCAGCCGGAGGCGGCGAGGGCGACTGGGTTTGCGCACCGGCTGTCGCCGCCGCCGCGATCGTGAGGGTGAAGAGCACGAGTGCCGTTGCGCCTCGCATGGGCGGTCTCCCGCAGTTAGCGTGTTCCTAGAGGGGAAACGCCCCTGCGGAGTGGCCGTTCCGGTCAACGCCACATGTCGCAGCCCCGCTGCATGAAGCCAAGCGGGCGGCAAGAATACGGTCCCACACCGCGGGCGGGACCGTCGATCAGAATGAGAGGTCGATTTTCCCGAATGTCAGCGGCGCTCCGCTTCCCAGCGCCCGGAGCAGATCTCCCCGGTGGCCGATCCCTTCCAGGTTCCGCGGCCGAAATTGCGCGACAGGCGGCCCCTACCATTGGCGCTCTGGTTGCCGCGCGAGACGGTGACGCGCACGGCGCCGTTCGCGGCAACCCGACCGGTGAGATTGACGACGTCGCCGTCATATTGCACGACGCCGTTGCGGATCTCGAAACCATACCTGTAGCCGCGGTCGCAGGCACCCTTGTCGGTGATGATCAGAACACTCCAGCGGCCGTCATAGATGGTTCTTGCGGATGCGTGCGGCGCAACCGTCAGCGCCGCCGCTACGGCGAGCATCGAGATACCGAATTTCGACATTTAAGCCTCGTTGCTGAGGGGGAGATCAGAACAGGCGAATCAATCACTCGCGCTCGGAGAGCGTCGCGCCGGCCGCACACGGAAGCAATATGGACAATGGCCGACAATGGTGCCGAAACGTCGCTGCCTAAAGGTCACTGTCCGAGCGTCGCCTCCGCTACAACCGCGCCTTTCAGTCACACGAGTCCCTAATAAAATACCGTACCGGTCACTCGCGATCAATCACCCACCAGGGGCGGTAGGGTGGGTCGTTATCGGAGGCACGGGGCAGCCGGTCGAGTTCACGGGTGTCGAATGGCCGTCTGCGACCGAACCGCTCCTTTTCGGAACGGGAGTCGATGTCCGAGGTCTTTGTGCCTTTGGCGGGTGACGGCTGCATGACGACCACTTTTTGTCTCCTACACGACGTAAAAGCACGCGCCGCTTCTCCGGTTCCTGAATTTGTCGCGATCGCGCCATCAAGCCGTTGTGCCTCGTCCGGCACACGTCCGGGCTTCTTTGCGGGGCAGTCGACAAACCCAGGAAGGCGTATAAAACCGCCGCGAGCCGACGCGGTCGGCCCATGCAATGGGTGGGGGAGATTCGAATGAGCGAGCACGGCAGCGGCGCCGACGTGCATGTCTACGCCTTCAAGCCTTCGCTGTTCCGCCCGGCATTCGAGTTCCGGCTGACTCCGGCGGCGCTTGAGTTCACGGCCGGTTCGCGGTCGGGCCGAATCCCTTACGGCGATTTCCGCCGGATGCGTCTGTCCTATCGGCCTACCTCGGTTCAGAGCAGCCGATTCCTGACCGAACTTTGGTCGGTGAGCGAGGCTAAACTGATGATCGCGTCCATGTCGCGCCGGACCATGATGGACGCCGACCGACACGATGCCGAATATGCGGCCTTCGTAAGAGATCTCGCCGGCCGTATCGCCGCCGCCACTCCGGTCGCCGTCATGGAGCTCGGTACCGCGCCGCTGGTCTACTGGCCGGGCTTGGTGGTGTTCGGCGTGCTCGCCGTCGCCATGCTGGTCCTGGCGGTACGCGCCATCCAGGTCGAGCAATGGGGCGGTACGGCGGTGATCCTCGGCTTCTGGGTCCTGTTCCTGTGGCAGATCGGCCGTTTCTTCTGGCGCAACAGACCGCGCCTGTGCGGTGGCGACGCCTTGCCTGCCGACATTCTGCCGCCCGGCGGCGTCACTCGGTCGCCGTCTCCAGCCCGCGCGGGACGATGAAGCGCTCAAGCCGCCCCGCCTGAGGGTGGAGCTCCGCCCATTTGTCGAGGGCGAAGTCGATCACCACCAGGGCGCCGGTGGGCAGCTTTTCGCTGAGCCTTTCCCTATGGTCAAGGTTGCCCGACGCGATCAGGGTACCGGCGAGATCCTGCAGGCCAGGATTGTGGCCGACGACGAGCAGCGTTCGTACGCCGTCTTTGGTGGCGCGCACCAGATCCAGCACCGCCCGGGGGGCGGCATTGTAGAGCCCGCGCTCGAAGACGGTCTGCGGAGGAACGTCGAGCTCGGTCGCGACCAGTTCCCAGGTGGCGCGAGCGCGCCGCGCGGTCGAGCACAGGACGTGGTCCGGAGAGAGGCCGTGACCCGCGATGTAGTGCCCGATGCGTGGTGCAGTCTCGCGGCCGCGCTTGTTGAGGTCGCGGTCGTGGTCGACCTCGCCGGGTTTGGACCAATCCGACTTGGCATGACGCAACAGCATGAGACGAAGCATGGAGTGCAACTCCGGTTCGAGCGACCACAGTGTAGTCGAACCGGCCCGCCGGTTGAATGTTTCCAGGACCCAATGCCTGCGGCTTTTCGGCCGGAGGTGTGTTCTCGGGCGAAATGCTCTAGATTGCCGCGGCCGCGGGTCGTCCCCGGACGCCATCTTTCCACAACCCCGAGCCCTTGCATTTGTCCGCGCCTACGCAATCCAACTGGCAATCCAACTGGTATGAGGTCGATGCGGACCCGGTCCGCAAGCCGGCGCTCACCTTCGATCTGGACGTCGATGTCTGCGTGGTGGGCGCGGGCCTCGCCGGACTGACGGCGGCCTACGAGATCGCCCGCCGGGGCTGGTCGGTCGTCGTTCTCGAAGCCGATCGGATCGCCGGCGGCGCCTCGAGCTGCAACAGCGGCGTGGTGGTGCCGGGCTTCGCCTGCGCGGCCGAAGCCATCGTCGAGCGCATCGGAATGGAACGCGCCGGCGTACTGTGGCGGCTGTCGGAGGAGGGGGTCGACTACGTGCGCGGAATGAGCCATGTCCTCGGCGGCTCCATGGGCAGCCCAGAAAGTGGTCCGGACACGCCCGCCGGCCTTCTCGACGTGTCGCGCATCGACGACGGCGACGCCGTGATGGCGAGGCTGGTCCTGCTCGCCGAATTCGGTGCCGCCGTGGAAGGCTGGCCGGTGGAGCGGGTGAGGGCGGTGCTCTCGACCGATCACTATTTCCACGCCATCCACTTTCCGACCGCGTTCCAGATTCAACCACTCGCCTATGCGCGCGCCCTTGCCACCGCGGCCGAGATCGCCGGCGCTCGCCTGTTCGAAGAGACGTCCGCCGACGAGATCGATCCCGCGGGAGTGCGAAAGCGCATCACCACGTCGGGCGGGCGGGTGCGCGCCGCCCATGTGGTGCTCGCCGGCAATGTCGGGCTATCTCGCCTCGCCCCGACCATCGCCGAAACCGTGATGCCTCTGACGGGCACTGTTGCGGTGACGCACCCTCTGGGCGAGCGCCTTCTTTCCGCCGTCGCGTGGCGTGGCGCGATCGGCGACGCCGGCGGCAACCACTACCGCGTCGTCGATGGCGACCGGTTGATGTGGTCGGGGGCGGCCGATCCGTGGCCGCGCGACCTCGCCAAGGCGACGACGGCATTCGCCCGCGACATCGCCCGGATCTATCCGCAGCTCGGCGAGATCACGTTTTCGCATGCCTGGTCGGCACAGATGGGCTATGCGGTACATTCCATGCCGCAGGTCGGCGAGGTGTCGCCGGGCGTCTGGCTCGCCTCCGCGTTCGGCCGCCATGGCCTCGCCACCACCGCCATGGCGGGGCGGATGATCGCCGCGGCGATTGTCGACGGCGACGACCGCTGGCGCGCCTTCCTACCCTACGAACTGGTCTGGGCCGGCGGCAATCTGGGCCGCGCCGTCGCCCAGGCGGGCTCGTGGGTCGGCCGGGTGCGTGAGGACGTCCTGGCGCGCGCCGCCCGCCGCCGCGAGGCATTGCAGAAATCCGACGCCGGCTGAACGCGGCTTGGAAGGCCCCTTTGGAAGGCTCCCATGCAGATCGCGATCGAACCTGACATCAAATCCGCCTGCCCGACGCTCGTGCTCGGCATCGTGACCGCCGCGGCGCGCGTGAATGCCGACGACGGCGAATTGTGGACCGAGATCGCGGCGCGTACCGACGACGTGCGGCACTCCATTTCCCTCGACGACGTGTCCGGCCTCGCCGAAATCAAGGCCCTGCGCCAGGCCTACCGGGCCTGCGGCAAGGATCCGGCCCGTTATCGCGGCTCCCAGGAGGCGCTGTTGCGGCGGATCCTCAAAGGCTCCGGCCTCTACAAGGTCAACACCCTCGTCGACATCAACAATCTCGTCTCCATCGAGAGCCGGCATTCGCTCGGCACCTACGATCTCGACCGCTTCGCCTCGCCGGTGACGTTGCGTATCGGCCGCGCCGGCGAGAGCTACCGAGGCATCGGCAAGGACGAGCTCAATCTCGAAGGGCTTCCGGTCTATGCGGACCCGCAAGGTCCGTTCGGCAGCCCGTCGAGCGATTCCCAGCGCGCCATGATCACCGCCGAGACGCGACGCATCATGATGGTGGTGACGGCGTTTTCCGGCCCCGACGGGCTATCCCAAACCATCGATCGCGCGGAGGCGTTGCTGCGGCGTTTCGCGGCAGCCGAAGCGATCGAGAGAGAGATCGTGACTTAAGCCATGCAGATTCCCGTATTCGACGGCCACAACGACGTCCTGTCCCGTCTCGGCCGGCACGGCTCCGCCGCCGCCTTGTCCGCATTCATGACCGGGGAAGGCGCCGTTCATCTCGACATGGTGCGGGCGCGGCAAGGAGCATTGGCCGGCGGCCTGTTCGCCATGTTCGTGGCTTCGGCGCCGGACGCGGCCATCGCCGGCAACGGCCAGGTGTCGATCCCCACGTCGCCCGCGCTCGCACAGGCCCAGCAGACGGTCGGCGCCATGCTGTCTCTCCTCGTGCGCATGGAGCGGCAGTCGCAGGGGCGCTTGGCGATCTGCCGCACGGCCGACGAAATCGACGCCGCGATGGCGAAAGACGCTTTGGCCGCTGTCCTGCATCTGGAAGGCGCGGAACCGATCGACACGGATTTCGAGTTTCTCGACGTGCTCTACGCCGCCGGCCTGCGCTCGCTCGGTCCGGTCTGGAGCCGGCCCAATGCGTTCGGCCACGGCGTGCCGTTTCGCTGCCCGTCTTCGCCCGACACCGGTCCGGGCCTGACGGACGCCGGCAAGGAGTTGGTGCGGGCCTGCAACCGCCTCGGCATCCTGATCGACGTCTCGCACTTGAACGAACGCGGCTTCTGGGACATCGCCGCGACGAGCGATGCGCCGATCGTCGCCACCCATTCGAATGCGCACGCCTTGAGCCCGCATTCGCGCAACCTGACCGACAAGCAACTCGCCGCCATCGCCGAGTCGGGCGGTATGGTCGGCGTCAACTTCGCGGTCGCCTTCCTTCGCCCCGATGGCCGCCGCGACGTCGATACGCCGATCGATCTCGTCATCGATCACCTCGCCCACATTCTCGACCGCGTCGGCGAGAACCAGGTCGGTTTCGGCTCCGACTTCGACGGCACCGATATTCCGGCCGAGATCGGCCATGTGGGCAATCTGCAAAAGCTCGTCGCGGCGATGCGCGTGCGCGGCTTCGGCGAGCCGCTGATCGAAAAGATCTGCTTCCGGAACTGGCTGCGCGTTCTGCGGCGGACCTGGCGGACGTGACTGGAAAGACCGCCGCGCGGTCGGGAATGTCCGATTCCGGGCTCGTGCGGACGCGCGTCCCGGAATGACCAACCGATTGAGTTCGCCATAGACCCTCGACGTGACAGGCTGCCACAATGAGCTTCGTCTCGAAGCAGCGCATGGCGGTCGACGAGTTCCTCCAATGGGCGACGGGCCGGGAGGGGCGTTGGGAACTCATCGATGGCGTGCCGGTCGCCATGGACCCGGAACGTGTCGTTCACGGCCTGACCATCCATCGTGCCGTAAACGCGTTCGAAAGGGCGGTCGTTGCCGCGGGCGTGCGGTGCCACGCTTTACCAGACAGCGTCGTGGTACGAATCGACGCGAACACGACCTTCCAGCCCGATGCGCTGATCTATTGCGGCGAGCCGGCGGACGACGATGCGCTTACGATCGATGCCCCGACGGTGGTGGTCGAAGTCTTGTCGCCGAGTTCGGCGGCGCATGTTTGCCGCGACAAGCTGGTCGGTTATTTCCGCGTTCCTTCGATCCACCACTATCTGATCGTCGATCCGGATCGCCGCATCGTCATTCATCATCGGCGTGGCAGTGGCGACGCGATAGAGGCCCGCATCGTCGCCGAAGGCGTGCTGTCGCTCGCGCCTCCGGGGCTAGACTTGCCGGTCGCCGACCTGTTCGCGCTGTCGGTCTGAGGCTGCGACGAGCCGATCCGGCTCACGTCGCCGCATCCTCCTGGTCGTCCGGCCGATACTCCAGGATGTCGCCCGGCTGGCAGGCGAGTGTCTCGCAGATGCGCGTCAGCGTGTCGAAGCGGATGCCCTTGACCTTGCCGGACTTGAGCAGCGAGACGTTCTGCTCGGTGATGCCGATGCGCTCCGCGAGCTCCTTGGAGCGCATCTTGCGGCGCGCCAGCATGACATCGAGATTGACCACGATCGCCATCGCGCGCCTCACACTAAGCCGGCATTCTCGTCGGCGAGACGGGCGGCCTCGCGCATCACCACCGCGACCGCGAAGAGGGCACCGCCGACGATCAACGCGAAGTAGTCGTTGCCCGAAATGGCGAGAACCAGCAGCCGCTGCCCCGGCGGATTGGCGAGCGTCAGCACCAGGACGAGAGCCGTCGCCGTCAACGGCCCGAGCGCGCCCTGTATCAGCACCGAGACGCCGAACTGTTGCAGGTGGCGCGATGCGCCCTCACTGAAGGCGCGCCCCTGGGCGAAGTCGCGAAAGAGGGCGCGCACATGCCACAGCCCCCACACCATCACGCCGACCGGAACCGCCATGATCGCCGCCGCAAAGAATTGATTGGGCGGATCGAGCGGCAGGTTCGCCCCCGTCGTGCCGAGCTTGTAGAGCAGCGCGTTGCGGGTCCAGCTGGGCAGGAAAAAGCCGAGGATCATCGCGACGACGATCAGCACGATTCCGACCGAGGTGACCCATTCCATGGCACGCGACAGCCGCGTGAGCTTGTCGGAGGTGGGGCGTGTAGCCGATGGGGTCATGGCATTCCTCGTTGACCTGCAATATAAAATTATCGTATTTCGATAATAAATTAATGTCAACAGGATCGAGTGATGAGCTCACATATGTTCTGGACCGCTCCCCGGATCGCGCTTGCGGCAACGATGCTGGCGATCCTGGCCGGATGCGCCGCGATGCCGGTCACCTCCATGGTGCGGCTTGCCCGCACGGATTTCTCCACCGTCGATCCGGCCCAGCTGCGGGTGGCGGTGAAGCTGCCGCAGGGCATTTCGCCGCGGCGGGACCGCGTGCGGCTCGTATTCACGGCGACCATCGACGGCGTGCCGCAGAAGCAGGAATTCGTACTGGCCGATCTCGCCGATCCGGGTGAGCTCTCGCGGTTGCGCGCCGATGTGCCCCCCGGCTTCACCATCCATGGATTCCGGCTGGCGCCGGCCGATGTGCCGCGACTGTCGGCGTTTCGGGCCGACCTGCTCGCCCGCAAGAAGGCGGGCGCGCACGGCTCGATGTCGCTTTCCGTCGCCGCCGATGCCTGCCGGGTCGGGGCGCTTTCCGGCACCGTGCTGCTCACCACCTATCTACGTACCGAACAGGGCAGCGACTTCTATCCGCTCCTGCACGATGTCGATCTGCTCAAGGCGATTCCGGGCAAGTCCGGCGCCGAGCTGTTGCCGCCCTGTGGCTGAGCCGCGAGGGCGCCTCAGCGCCCCTCGTTCCGCGCCATCAGGTCGCGTCAGCGGCCGTCTCTTCGTGCCGTCAGGTCGCGTCAGCGGCCGTCTCTTCGTGCCGTCAGGTCGCGTCAGCGGCCGTCTCTTCGTGCCGTCAGGTCGCGTCAGCGACCGTCTCTTCGTGCCATGAAGGCGAGCCGCTCGAACAGGTGCACGTCCTGCTCGTTCTTGAGGAGCGCGCCGTGCAAGGGCGGGATCAGCTTCTTGGGATCGCGCTCGCGCAAGGTCTCGGCGCCGATGTCCTCGACCATCAGGAGCTTGAGCCAATCCAGGAGTTCCGAGGTCGACGGCTTCTTCTTCATGCCCGGCACTTCGCGGATCTCGTAGAACAGCCGCAGGGCCTCGGCCACCAGGCGCTGCTTGATGCCGGGGAAGTGCACCTCGACGATCGCCCGCATGGTGTCGGCGTCGGGAAAGCGGATATAGTGGAAGAAGCAGCGGCGCAGGAACGCGTCCGGGAGCTCCTTCTCGTTGTTGGACGTGATGATCACGATCGGGCGGCGGCGCGCCCTGATGGTTTCGCCGGTCTCGTAGACGTAGAATTCCATGCGGTCGAGTTCGAGCAGGAGGTCGTTCGGGAACTCGATGTCGGCCTTGTCGATCTCGTCGATCAGGAGCACCGGCCGCGTGTCGGCGACGAAGGCCTCCCACAGCTTGCCGCGCCTGATGTAGTTCCTGATGTCCTTGACGCGCTCCTCGCCGAGCTGGCTGTCGCGCAGGCGCGAGACGGCGTCGTATTCGTAAAGGCCCTGCAGCGCCTTGGTGGTCGACTTGACGTGCCATTCGATCAGCGGCGCCTCGATCGCCTTGGCGATCTCGACGGCGAGGACCGTCTTGCCGGTGCCGGGCTCGCCCTTCACCAAAAGCGGTCGTTCGAGCGTGATGGCGGCGTTGACCGCGACCTTGAGGTCGTCGGTCGCCACATAGGCGCGGGTACCCTCGAAACGCATGCCTGATCCTGATCCTTCGTCCGTATGACACTACGGCACGGCCTCGGCGATGAAAACACGGGACCTCGGTGGCCCCTACGGACGTGTCCGCGAGAAGCGAAAAGCGGTCGGCAGTTTCTGCCGCGGCGGCAACATTTTGCCGGGAAGAACCGGCGTGCCCATACCTCTGTATCTCGCAACCAGCTGATAAACAAAGGAAAAATAACTGGCACGGCGTTTGCGACTTCCACTGCGGCATCACGGCGGCCCATGGCTTGCCGATCCTTGCGGAGTGGAGAACAGTACATGGGTATCTTCGGCGCGCTGACGACCGCGGTGACGGGCATGAAGGCGCAAGCCTTCGCCCTGGAGAACGTATCCGGCAATATCGCGAACGCTCAGACGACGGCGTACAAGCGCATCGATACGAGCTTCAAGGACCTGATCCCGGACTCCAGCGGCCAGAAACAGCTCGCCGGCAACGTCACGGTGATGTCGCGCGCCACCAACAACGTGCAGGGCGACGTCCAGTCGTCCTCGATCTCCACCTTCATGGCGATCAACGGCGATGGCTACTTCGTGGTGCAGAAGCCGTCGAACTTCGTCGACAACCGGCCGATCTTCGACGGCATCAACCTGTTCACCCGGCGCGGCGACTTCCAGCCCAACAAGGACGGCTATCTGGTCAACGGCGCCGGCTATTACCTCGAAGGCATTCCGGTCGATCCGACCACCGGCAACCTGACCGGCAGCGTGCCGCAACTCCTCAAGTTCCAGAACAACTTCCTACCGGCACAGCGTTCGACCGCGATCAACTACCGCGCCAACCTGTCGAGCTATCCGCTGACGCCCAAGCACGACACCAAAATCCCAGGTTCCGAACTGCTCAACACCGCCGACTTCATCGCCAACCCGCTGGCGATCCCGTCGCAGCCGGCGACCATCACGGGCACTGGTGCCGCGATCCTGGCCGACGCTCCCGCAACACTGACGGGTTCGACGGACACCACGGGCATCACGGCGAGCGCCGGCGACATCATCAAGATCAACGGCGTGGAGATACCATCCGCCGCCGGCTTTGCGGGTGGCGAGAACGCCGCCGCCATCGCGGCGGCAATCGACGCCGAGTTCGCCACCACGGGCGTACATGCCACCATCAACGGGAGCGGCCGCATCGTTCTGTCGACCACCACCGCCGACACCGCCGTCGACGTACAGAACGGCAGCTCCGTCAACCTCCTCACCGACCTCGGCCTCACGGTGGCCAAGACCGAGCCGACCAACCTCCTCACCCAACACATCGTGGCGGAGGATCAGACCCTGATCATCCAGTTCGGTACCAATCCACCGAATTCGCCCACGACCGTCACGTTCGGGACCGGAGTCGGCGAGGTGTCGACACTCGCCGAACTCAACGCCGCAATGGCCTCCATGGCGGGTGGCGGCGGCTCGGTCGGCGCCAACGGCAACATCACCCTGACGGCGAGCGGCTCCAACGCCATCACGGTGAGCGGCACCGCCGATCGCAAGAACTTCGGCATGCGGGTGTCGTCGGCCCTGCCGTCGAACCAGGTCGTGGTCGCCGACGACCTTTCGGCCTTCATCAGCGAGACCATCGGCGGCGGCGCCATCACCTGCTACGACGAGACCGGCTCGCCGGTGAACATCCAGTTGCGTTGGGCGAAGACGGATTCGAACACGTTGGGTGCGGGCCATACCAACACCTGGAACCTGTTCTACCAGGTCAACTCGCTCGCCACCGGCAGCCAGGCGGCATGGAAGAACGCCGGCACGAATTTCACCTTCGCGGCCAACGGCCAGATGGAACCCCAGATCACCAACCTGCAGCTCGAGAACGTCACCGTCGACGGCGTCGCGCTCGGTACCATGCAGATGGTGTTCGGTTCGGGCGGCATCACCCAGTTCTCAGATCCGAACGGCAACGTCCAGGTCAACGAGCTCAAGCAGAACGGTTTCGCCGCCGGCTCGCTGCAGTCGGTGTCGGTCAACGACAAGGGCCGCGTCGTCGGCTCATACTCCAACGGCCGCACCATCGACCTCGCCCAGATCACCCTCGCCAACTTCAACGGCCCGAACTACCTGAAGCGCATCGACGGCGGCGCCTTCCAGGTCACCGATGAATCCGGCCCGGCGGTCTACGGTGGCGCGCCCGGCAAGATCGTCAACTCCTCGCTCGAGGGCTCGAACGCCGACATCGCCGACGAGTTCACCAAGCTGATTGTCACCCAGCAGGCCTATTCGGCCAATACACGCGTGATCTCGACCTCGAACCAGATGGTTCAGGACACCCTGAACATGATGCGTTGACGGCGTAGACCGCGCCGGCGTCGGGTGCGGCGATCGAAGGTGAAGCGATGAGTCTCACTCAGGCGATGAACACCGCTGTGGCCGGCCTGCGGACGACGCAGGCGGCACTGGCACTGGTTTCGGCCAACGTCGCTAATACCGAGACGCCCGGATACGTCCGCAAAACCCTGGCGCAGACGACGACCTCCGCGGGCTCCGCCGGCGTGTCGGTGCGTGCCTCCGGCATCAACCGCGTTCTCGACCAGTATCTGCAACGCCAGCTGCGGGTGGAAAACTCGGGCGGTTCCTACGCGGGGCTCAGCGCGACGTTCTATTCGCGTCTGCAGAGCGTGTACGGCGACCCCGGCTCGGCGAGTTCGCTGGAAACCATTTTCGGCAATTTCACCAAGGCGATGCAGGCGCTGTCGACCAATCCGGCCGATTACTCGGCACGCACCGGCGTCATCAATACCGCCAAGGTGCTGGCGCAGCAGCTCAATGGCATGACGAGGGATATCCAGGCGCTGCGCACGGACGCCGAACAGGGCCTGTCGGATTCGGTCGCCAAGGCCAACGACGCGATGCAGCGCATCGCCCAGATCAACGGCCAGCTCGCCACTTCCCATCAGAGCGACGCCACCACGGCGACGCTGCTCGACCAGCGAGACTATTACGTCGATCAATTGTCCCAGCTGATGGACGTCAATGTCAGCGAGGGGGACTTCAACCAGATCAGCGTCTATACGAATTCCGGCATCCAGCTCGTCGGCACCCAGGCCGCGACGCTGCAGTTCGACGGCCAGGGCATGATGACGCCCGACACGCTGTGGAGCGCCGATCCGGCCAAGCGCGGCTGCGGCACCATCACGCTCAAGTCGCCGACCGGCGCCGCCATGGACCTGGTCGCTTCGAAGTCGATCCGCTCCGGGCAGATCGCCGCCTTTCTGGAGATGCGCGACCACGTTCTCGTCGAGGCACAGACCCAGATCGACGAGCTTGCCGCCAGCATGTCCCAGGCGTTCTCCGACTACGCGCCCGAAGTGACCGCCTTTGCGGGTCCGCCCGCGGGCTATCAGGTCGACACCGCCAACATGCAGCCCGGCAACAACATCCGGCTGACCTATACGGACACGGCGACGGGCACGCAGCGCACCGTCACGGTGGTGCGCGTCGACGATCCCGCGGCATTGCCGTTGAAGAACACGGACACCGCCAATCCCAACGACACCGTGATCGGCGTCGATTGGACCGGCGGCATGGCCTCGGTCGCCTCTCAGCTCAACAACGCCCTCAACGGCCGTCTGCAGTTCTCGTCGTCGGGCAGCGTCCTGCGCATCGGCGGCGACGGCACCGACAGTACCTCGGTGCTCAACTCGGTCACCGGCACCTTCACGCAGACCGGCCTCACCAACGGCACACCCGAATTGCCGCTGTTCACCGACGGCAACAAGGTCTATTCGGGCCAGATTGACCGTACCGGCTCGCAGATCGTGGGCCTGGCGAGCCGCATCACCGTCAACACGGCGCTGCTTGCAGACCCCGCCAAGCTCGTCGTCTACAAGAGCACCGGCACCGACGCCGCCGACCCGACGCGGCCCAGCTTCCTCTACGACCGGCTGACCAACGCCTCCCTCGACTACTCACCCAGCACCGGCGTCGGCAGCGTC
This sequence comes from Astrobacterium formosum, assembly GCA_030848545.1. Lineage (GTDB taxonomy): Bacteria > Pseudomonadota > Alphaproteobacteria > Rhizobiales > Xanthobacteraceae > Astrobacterium > Astrobacterium formosum. The sequence goes on along the minus strand of JAVDCA010000016.1, from coordinate 101,698 downwards.
GAGACGCCGTTCTCTGGCACGCTGTCGTCCTATCTGCGCCAAGTCCTCAGCCAGCAGGGCGAGGCTGCCGATGCCGCCGCGAAGCTCTCCGAAGGCCAGACGATGGTGGTCGACGCGCTGCAGCAGCGCTTCAATGAGGGATCGAGCGTCAACATCGACCAGGAAATGGCCAATCTCCTGGCGCTGCAGTCCGCCTACGCGGCCAACGCACGCGTCATGAGCACCGTCCGCGACATGCTCGACACACTGATGAAGATGTAGTCCCATGAGCGTCAACAATATCAGCGCAAGAAGCACGACTTCGGTCAGGATGATGACCGACATGTCGCGCCAGCTCGACGACCTGCGCCGCCAGCTCGGCACCGGCAAGCTGTCAACGAACTACGCCGGTCTCGGCCTCGGCCGCGGCTTGGCCGTGAGCCTTCGCACCCAGATCAACGACATCTCGAGCTTTGACCAGAGCATTGCGGCGATCTCGACCCGGCTCAAGATCGCCCAGACGACATTGACGCGGCTCGACGAGGCCAACCACACCGTCAAGTCGGCGGCGGTCTCCTCGGCTTACGTGATCAACCAGCAGGGCCGTACCACCGACCAGTTCACCGCCATGAACGAGCTCGACCAGATGCTGGCGCTGCTCAACACGCGGGTGGGCGACCAGTACATCTATTCCGGCATGGCGGCGGACAAGCCGGCGGTTGAGAGCATGACCCGCATCCTCGAAGGGGACGGTGGCGCCCGCATGGGGCTCAACACCATCATGGAGGAGCGGCGCAAGGCCGACGGCTGCGACGGCCTCGGTCGGCTCGACATCCCGCCGCCCGGTACGGCGCCGGCCGCCATCGACGGGCAGAAGACCACACTGTCGGCCTCGCAGGACCTCATCGCCCAGGGGGCGGTCGCCGACAACGACACCCTGACCTTCACGGTGTCAGGCCATGCGCCGCTGACGGTCACCTTCGGCTACGATGCCGGCGAGGTCTCGACCTACGCCCAGCTCAACGCCGCACTCAGCGCGGCCGGTGGGCTGGACGGCGGCACGGCGACATTCGATGCCGACAACGGGTGTATTTCGGTCAAGGCCGCCAACACGACCGACACGATCTCCGTCACCGGCTCAGCCAATCCGGCCACCTTCGGCCTCGCCGACAAGGACGGCAACCCCATCACCAATGCCGCCCCGCAGGTCGGCCAGCGCATCACCATCAGCCAGCAGCTCGCCGACCATGTCTTCGGCTTCGAACTCGTCGGTGTGACGTCGGGGCTCACCAATTCGCACACCGGCGGCCCGTCGGGCACGCCGCCCGCGGTCACGCTCGATCTCGACAGCAATCCCAAGGCCGGCGAGAAGGTCTCGTTCGTGGTCCGGCTGCCGGACGGATCGACCGAGACCCTTTCGCTCGTCGGCAGCACGAATTCGCCGCCCAATGAAGGCGAATTCACGATCGGCGCCGACGCCGCCGCGACCACCGCCAACCTGCAGGCGGTGGTTGGAAAAGGCATTGGCAAGATGGCGAAGACCTCGCTCGCCGCCGCCTCGGCGCTGACGGCATCGCGTTCCTTCTTCATGGACAATCCGCCCAAGCGGGTCTCCGGCACGCCGCCCGAGCTCGCCACCGCGACCGTCGACGCGACCGCCGCCGACACGATATTCTGGTACACCGGCGAGAACAATCCCGCCGTGCGGGCGCGCGACACCGCCACCGGACGCATCGACCCCTCGATCACCATCTCCTACGGCATGCGCGCCAACGAGCAGGGCATCGCCTCGACCATCGCCACCATCGCGGCCTATGGGTCACTCAAATTCGACGAGAGCGTGGCCACCGACGAGGAACGCTACAAGGCTCTGACCCAGCGCGTCACGCTTGCCCTCGACGGTCACCAGGGCGAACAGAAGATCATGAACATCGAGGCCGAGATCGCTGGTGCCCAGACCGCCATGAAGGGCGCCACCGATCGCCACCAGCAGACCTCGGGAATGCTCGGCGATCTCTTGTCGGACATCGAGGGGGCGCCGATCGAAGAGGTGGCGGCCAAGATCCTCAACCTGCAGACTCGCCTGCAGGCGTCCTTCCAGACGACTTCGCTGTTGGCGAAGACCAGTCTGGTGAATTACCTGTAGCAGCAAGACGAAGTCGGCTCGGTCGCATTTCCGGGGTGCCGCCCCTGGATTTGCTACGCTGAGCCAGTCATCGGGCCGCGCTTTACGCGGACCCGGAGCTCGCAATGGCGGAGTGCCCGTCGAACACGCCCCTCAGCCGCACGCCTTCGGAATCAGGATGTGATGCTGACCCGTGCATTCCAAGACCGACTGCCAGCACGCGGAGGCGAGATTGAGCTTCTTGCTGCGTTGTGTGACCAGCGGCAGCGGCAGGTGCACATAGTGGTCGTAGAGGCGGCTGACCACCATCTCGGTCTTGCCCGCCATGGCGGCGTGCACGGCGAACTGGCCGAGGAAGCCGCAATAGACGCGGTCGTTGGCGTTGGCGGGCACCGAGCGGATCAGGTAGCTCGGGTCGATGTACTTGAAGCTGTGGGGAATCTCACGCTTCTTGAGATAGCCGCCGATCTCCTTCATCAGCAGGCCGGCGATGTCGCCGAGCTTGCGATTGCCTGAGGCGTCGAACTCGTCGACTTCGGAGAGGAGATTCTGGCCGGCGCCCTCGGCGACCACGATGACGGCGTGGTCGCGGGCCTTCAGGCGCGCCTCCAGGGAAGCCAGGAGACCATTGTCTCCGTGCAGCGCGAACGCCGCTTCCGGCACCAGAACGTAGTTCACTTCCTTGAGTGCCAGCGTTGCCTGGGCGGCGATGAAGCCGGCCTCGCGGCCCATCAGCTTGACGAGGCCGATGCCGTTGCGGACGCTGATCGCCTCGGTGTGGGCGCTGCGGATGGCCTCGGCGGCTTTCTCGACGGCGGTGTCGAAGCCGAACGAGGAGGTCACCAGGTTGATGTCGTTGTCGATGGTCTTCGGCACCCCGATCACGGCGATGCGCTCGCGGCGCTTGTGGACCTCGTCGGAGATCTTCATCGCCGCCTTCATGGTGCCTTCGCCGCCGATGACGAACAACATGTTGATCTCGCGCGCCAGGAGCGCGTCGACGATCTCGGTGACCGGCTGCGGCCCGCGCGAGGTGCCGAGCACCGTGCCGCCGGTGTTGTGAATGGTCGACACATAGGCGGGCGTCAGCTCGACCATGGGATGACCATAGCGCGGGAGGAATCCCTGCAGGCCGAAACGCACGCCCAGCGTCTCCTTGACCTTGTAGTTGTGGTGACACTCCATGACGATGGCGTGGATGACGTCGTTGAGCCCGGGGCAGAGCCCGCCGCAGGTCACGATGGCGGCCCTGACGCCGCTGGGCTCGAAGAAGAGTTTTGCGCGTGGCCCGGCCCGTTCGAAGGCGACGTCGGCCTCGGCTTCGAACTCTTCGATATCGTCGGGGCCGAGCCGGATGCAGGTCTGGCTGTCGCCGTCGATGAAGCGGCCATAGGCCAATGGAGTCGGGCAGGTGGCGGGGCCGAGCGTTGGAATTCCCGTGCGCAACACGATGGTACTATCGCCTCCCAATAGGAATGGACCGATCGCACCCCGGAGGTCGACACCTCACCCGTCCGGCTGAAATTTCACGGGACGAACAGTGCCGTCAGCCCGGTTTCGACCATCTCGCAAAGGACCATTTTCAGGATCCTTGGCCGCGGTCGTTTATCCCGATGTCATGGCTCGCGAAAGTGGTGCCATTACTCAAGGTCCGAACAGGCGTCGCTCCTGGAGGTGTCTAGGGGCCGGAACGCGGCGGCGGATCGGCCGCAGGTCGGCCGGAACGCGACTTTTCGAGGTACTGATTCGCCGCTTGGCGCAACGCCAGCGCGCGCGCCGGCGGGGCGCGGCGGCTTCGCGCCACGCAGGCGCAGGCGATCAACAGGTAGTAATAGGATGGTTGCGGGTGTGTCGCGATCGTCGCCATGGTCTCGAGACCTCGGGGGTGAAGCTGGTCGCATGTTTCGGCCCAAGTCTCGATCCAAGCCACGACCCGTTCCCGGGTCGGCTCCCAGATTCGTTCGTAAGCCGATGACGCGAGTGGACCACCATTCGGCACCAGCGTCATTTCCGATGGCCAACTTAGGGGCGTCGACGTAGGGTTCATGCATCCATTACCGGTGCCCCCACGCCGAGGCCGCCGTCCTGGGTGTCATGGAACCGCCGGAACTTGCGAGATGCCGGCTCGGCGTGCCATGCGTGGCACCCATCTTTGCCGTTTGTACCAGAAGGACTTCCAGACGATGACAGCTCCCATGCCCCGCCTGAGTGGCGTGATGTCGCCGGTCGTGACGCCGTTCAATGCCGATCTGACGCCGTCGCCGACGCGTTTTGTCAAGCATTGCCGCTGGCTGCTCGACCAGGGCGTGGGCCTCGCCGTATTCGGCACCAATTCGGAAGGCAATTCGCTGTCGGTTTCGGAGAAGCGCTCGCTCCTCGATGCGCTCCTCGCCGCCGGACTGCCGGCAGCCAGGATGATGCCCGGCACCGGCGCCTGCGCGCTTCCGGACACCATCGAGCTGACGCGCCACTGCGTGAAGTCCGGCTGCGCCGGCGTCCTGATGCTGCCGCCGTTCTACTACAAGGGTGTTTCCGACGAGGGCCTGTTCCGCGCCTTCGCGCATGTCATCGACACCGTCGCCGACGATCGGCTGCGGGTCTATCTCTATCACATCCCGCCGGTGTCCAACGTGGCGATCACGCTGACGCTGATCGAGCGCCTGCTCAAGGCCTATCCGGGCATCGTCGCCGGTGTGAAGGACTCCTCCGGCGACTGGGCGAACACCGAGGCCATGCTGAAGAATTTTCAGCCGCACGGCTTCGACGTCTTCGCCGGCAGCGAGACCTTCCTGCTGCGGGTGCTGCGCGGCGGCGGCGTTGGCTGCATCACCGCGACCGGCAACGTCAATCCGGCTGCCATCGTGGGCCTTTCCAAGACCTGGCAGACGGCCGAGGCCGACGCCCGCCAGGCGGCGCTCGACAAGACCCGCGCGATCTTCCAGAAGCGGCCGATGATCGCCGCCATGAAGGCTGCGATCGCGGCGAAGTCGGGCGATGCCGCCTGGGCGAACTTGCGGCCGCCGCTGGTCGAGCTTCCCGAAGCACAGCGCGCGGAGCTCATGCGCGAGCTCGACGCCGACGGCTTCGACATCCCGAATGCGAAGTCGCTGGCGGGTTGACGCCTCTTCTCCCTCCCCCGCAAGCGGGGGAGGGTCGGGGAGGGGGCACACGCGATTTCAGAGCCCGAGGCTTCCCCCTCCCTATCCCTCCCCCGCAAGCGGGGGAGGGGAGAGATCGGTGCGGCGTCGTGGCGAAGTCGCACGCGAAGCTACCCCGCCGGCGCCCGTCCGCCGATGGATGCGGTGATCTTCGCCGCCGCGCGCTTGACGAAGGGGCCGAGTTCGGCGGCGCGCTCGGGTGTCACGCGCACCGTCGGGCCGGACAGCGACACGCCGGCGATCGCCTCGCCATACTCGTTGAAAATCGGCGCCGCGACGCAGCGCATGCCGAGCGTGCGCTCCTCGTTGTCGACCGCAAAGCCGCGTGCACGCACCTCGGCGAGATCGCGGAAGAGGTCGGCGGCGGTCGTGAGCGTATGGTCGGTGAAGCGGGTCAGTCCGCGTCGGTGCAGGATGGCGCGGATGCGCTCGTCCGGCATCTGGGCGAGTAGCGCCTTGCCGACGCCTGACGCGTGCATGTCGGCGCGCGAACCGGCGCGGAAGAAGGCGCGCAGCGCCCCGTGACTCTCGATCTGCGAGATGAAGATCACCTCGCCATCGTCCTCGACGCCGAGATTGATGGTCTCGCCGGTCTCTTCCATCATCTCGTGCATGGTCAGCCGGCCCATGCCGGCGAGGCGCCGGTTTCTCACGAACGAGCTGCCGACCTCGAAGGCGCCGACGCCGATCACCCACAGGCCGCGCTCGCTGTCATGGGCGACGAAACGGTGCGCTTCCAGGCTCGCCAGGATGCGATGGGCGGTCGAGGGCGGGAGCCCGGCTTGCTGGGCAAGTTCGGTCAGGGTCAGGCCGTCCGAATCCGCGATGACGGCCAGCGTTGCCAGGGCGCGGTCGATCGCCTGTACGGAGCCGCCGTCGGGCAGCGGATTGTTGAAGCGGCGCGGCCGGCCACGGCGTCGTTTCGGCTCCGGACGCTCTTTGGGGGCGGATGTCATGGCTTCTCCGGATGGGCGGGCGTATTTTCCCATATGCAACAAATCATTTCCACGAAAATTGAAAAATGACTCATGGGAAAACGTAACATACTGAAAAATAACGGCATATTATATTTTTCCGTACACCGGAATTAAGTTCTGAAAAAATTGACTTCGACACATCTCCGGGTGAATTCTCGGCCGGTTCCGAATTCGTCCGGAGGACAAGCCATGGCCAGAATGAGAGCAATCGAAGCGGCGGTCCGCGTCATGGAGCGCGAGGGCATCACCCAGGCGTTCGGGGTGCCGGGTGCGGCGATCAATCCGCTGTACGCTGCCATGAAGGGCCGCGGCACCATCGGCCACATCCTCGCCCGCCATGCCGAAGCGAGCTCGCACATGGCCGAGGGCTACACCCGCGCCAAGGCCGGCAATATCGGGGTCTGCATCGCCACGTCAGGTCCGGGCGGCACCGACATGATCACCGGCCTCTACTCGGCCCAGGCGGATTCGATCCCGATCCTCGCCATCACGGGCCAAGCGCCGCGCGCCAAGCTGCACAAGGAAGACTTTCAGTCCGTCGACATCGAAGCGATCGCCAAGCCGGTGACCAAGTGGGCCGTGATGGCACGCGAGCCCGCGCAGGTGCCGCGCCTGTTCCAGCAGGCCTTCCATGTCATGCGCTCCGGCCGCCCCGGCCCGGTGCTGATCGATCTGCCGTTCGACGTGCAGATGGCCGAGATCGAGTTCGACGACGAGACCTACGAGCCGTTGCCGGTCCACAAACCGGTCGCCACCCGGGCGCAGGTCGAGAAGGCGATGGCCATGCTCGCGGCGGGCGAAAAGCCGCTGATCGTCGCCGGCGGCGGCGTCATCATTGCCGATGCGTGCGACCTCCTGGTCGAGTTCGCCGAACTCACGGGCGTGCCGGTGATCCCGACCCTGATGGGCTGGGGCGCGATTCCCGACCAGCACGACCTGATGGCCGGCATGGTCGGCATCCAGACCAGCCATCGTTACGGCAACGCCACGTTCCTGGAATCGGATTTCGTGCTCGGCATCGGCAATCGCTGGGCCAACCGCCACACCGGCTCGCTCGAAGTCTACACCAAGGGCCGCAAATTCGTGCATGTGGACATCGAACCGACCCAACTCGGCCGCGTGTTCGATCCCGACTACGGCATCGTCTCCGATGCCAAGGCAGCCCTGAAGCTGTTCGTCGAGGTGGCGAGAGAGTGGAAGAAAGCCGGGCGGCTGAAGGATCTCGGCGCCTGGTCGGCATCGTGTCTGCGCCGCAAGCAGACCATGCTGCGCAAGAGCCACTTCGACAACGTGCCGCTCAAGCCGCAGCGCGTCTACGAGGAGATGACGAGCGCGTTCGGGCCGGACGTCACCTACGTCACCACCATCGGGCTGTCGCAGATCCAGGCGGCCCAATTCCTTTCGGTGAACCATCCGCGCCACTGGATCAATGCCGGCCAGGCCGGCCCGCTCGGCTGGACGCTGCCGGCGGCGCTGGGCGTGCGCACCGCCGATCCCGACCGCAACATCGTCGCGCTTTCGGGCGACTACGATTTCGAGTTCCTGATCGAGGAACTCGCTGTCGGGGCACAGCACAAGCTCCCCTACATCCATGTGGTGGTCAACAACGCCTATCTGGGCCTGATCCGCGCCTCGCAGCGGGCTTTCAATATCGACTACCAGGTGCAGCTGTCGTTCGAGAACATCAACGCGCCCGAACTCGGCGTCTACGGCGTCGACCACGTCAAGGTCGCCGAAGGGCTCGGCTGCAAGGCGATCCGCGTGCGCTCGCCGGAAGAGTTCCCGGCCGCATTCGAGCAGGCGCGCAAGTGGATGAAGGAGTTCAAGGTGCCGGTGGTGGTCGAGGCGATCCTCGAACGCGTCACCAACATCTCCATGGGGGCCGAGATCGACAAGGTCGTCGAGACCGAGGAGATCCTCGACCTCGCCATGCCGGAATTGCCGACCGCGAAGAAGAAGGTCGAGCCGGCTTGACGGGAAACCGGCCCGCAGTCCTCCGCGGTGCCGTAGCTCTGGATTCCGGGTCCGCGCTGACGCGCGCCCCGGAATGACGAGCGATTACTCCGCCCCGATCGTCGTCAGGTCCTGGAACCAGTGCTGGGCCTGCACGAACTTCTTCACCTTGGGGGAGAGGACGTGCGGGTTTGTGTCGTGCACGACCCATACCAGCACGGCGTCGTCGACTACCATCTCGTGGGCCCGGGCCATCAGTTCGTCCTGCTTGGCGACGTCGAAGGTGCGCTTGGCCTCGTCGATGACGGCGTCGACCTTGGGGTTGGAATAGAAGCCCCAGTTGACGCCGACCGGCGCCGCCTGCCCGGAGTGGAAGAAGCGGACGATGGCGTAGAGCGGGTCGGAGGTCACGTAGGCGATGTTGTTGGAGGTGAAGCCGGCATTCATCTCGTCCTTGGCGCCCTTGCGCCACAATGTATAGAGCGCCTCGAGCTCGACCACCTTGAAGTCGAGCTCGATGCCGACTTCCTTCAGGTTCTGCTGGATGTATTCATTCATGGGCAGCGACAGCATCTGGCCGGTGCCCCCATTGGCGATCACGAAGGTGGTCTTGAGTGGCTTCTTGACCGAATAGCCGGCCTCTTCGACCAGCTTCTTGGCTGCCGCCGGATCATATTTGATGTCGAAGGCGGGCCTGCCGAACCAGGGGCTCGATGGATCCACCTGGCCCTTGGCGGGCTTGGCGAGGCCGTTCATCAGCGCCACGATGCCGTCGCGGTCGATGGCGAGGTTCATGGCCTTGCGCAGGCGCAGGTCGGTCCATGGCGAGCCCGGCGCGACCGAGAGATGATAGTTCCATACGTGCGGGGTGACGTTCTCGACGATCTTCATGCCGGCGGCCTTGAGCTGCGGCACGGCGTCGGGCGCCGGCGTCTCGATGAGGTCGACCTGGCCGGACAGGAGGGCGTTGGTGCGGTTGAGCGCCTCCGGCAGCGGGATCAGCACCAGGCGATCGACCTTGGGGATACGGTTCTTGTCCCAGTAGTCGGCGTTCTTGACCAGATCGGCACGTTCGCGCGGCACGAGCTTGTCGAGCCGGAAGGGACCGGTACCCGACGGGCTGGAGGCGAACTTGTCCCAGTCACGCCCCACCTTTTCGTATTGCGCCGGGCTCGACACCAGGAACCAGAGCAACTGATAGGGAAAGATCGAGTCCACGTCCTTGGTGGTGATCTCCACCGTCATGTCGTCGATCTTGCGCCATGAGGCGACCGAGGGCAGGCGTGTGCGCACCTGGGCGGATTGACGCTTGTCGTAATGCTCCGCCTTTTCGTTGAGCACCTTGTCCAGATTCCAGACGACCGCGTCGGCGTTGAAGGCCGAACCGTCGTGGAACTTGACGCCCTGGCGTAGCGTGATGATCCACTTCTTCGGATCGGCGGGATCGACCTTCCACTCGGTGGCCAGCCCGGGGACGAGCTTGCCGGGACGGTCGGCGATGTTCATTTCCCAGGCAACCAGCGGATCGTAGATGGTGTAGCCGGTGAATTGATAGGCGCCGGCGCCGCGGTCGGGCTGGCCGGTGGTCTGGGGGATGTCGGCCATGGAAATGCCGTAACGCAGCACGGTTTCAGCGTGGGCGGCGGCGGTGGCCAGGCTCAGTGCCAGTGCGAGGGCAAGGCGCTTCATCACGTCTCCGATGCGATCAGGGGTCGTACCGGCGTGATCAAGCAAATGCGGTGCCAGCGTGGCGCAGAGGACCAGGCGGCGCGTCTAGGCTTCCTGCGAACCCTCGCGCAAGGTGGCAACCGCGCGTGCGACGGCGGGCGTAAGGCCGTCGCCGCCGGCGTCCAGGTGAGCCAGGATGCGGGCGCGCATGCGCGGGTCCCAGAATTTCCGGATATGGTCGGCGGTGCTGTCGACCGCGCCCGCCTCGCCCTGGCTCGCGAAGAATGTGCCGATCTGGTTGGCCATATGGACGAGCTTGTCAGGCGACGTGGTCGCGGACATCGGAGACCTCGCGGCGGATGCGTCCCGCATGGGTGAAGACCTCGAAACCGTCGTCGCGGGCGACGGCGGCGAGCGTGATGCCGGCTTCTTCGGCGGTGCGGATGGCGAGTGCGGTCGGTGCCGACACGGCGACCAGGAGTGGTGCGCCGATCGCCGCCGTCTTCTGGACCATCTCGACGGAGACGCGACTCGTCACCACCACGAAGCCCTCGGCGGCGCGGATTCCTGCGCGGGCGAGGGCGCCGGCGAGCTTGTCGAGGGCGTTGTGGCGGCCGGCATCTTCGCGCAGCACCACGAACTCGCCGTCGGGGCGAAAGAACGCCGCCGCATGGACGGCGCGGGTTTCGCGGTTGAGCGCCTGGGCAGGCGCGAGCGCATCGAGCGCGTGCAGGATGGCGGCGGGGCTGACCGCGGCGCCCTCGGCCACCCGCGGCGCCGGCCGCATCGCTTCGGCGAGGCTCTCGATGCCGCACAGGCCGCAGCCTGTCGGCCCGGCCATGTGTCGGCGGCGCGCGCTGAGCTCGCTCGAGCGCGGCTCGGCGAGCCACATGCGCAGCTCCACTCCGAGTTCTCCTTCGATGATCTCCAGCCGGTTGATCTCGTCGGGCGAAGCGATCACGCCCTCGTCGAGGCTGAAGCCGACGGCGAAGTCCTCAAGATCCGCCGGCGTCGCCATCATGACGGCGTAACTGCCGCCGTCATAGGTGAAAGCGACCGCGGTCTCCTCCGGCACGGCGCGCTCGAGCGTTTGCACGCCGTGACGGCGCCATGCGAGGGAGGGCACGCGCAGGCTCGATCCCACGTTTCACTCCGCGGCGGTGATGGTGGTGGCGACCCGGCGCGATCGCCGGCTCAGTTCCTCGTACTCTTCCTGCCAGCGACTCTGCCCGTTGGACGGCGTGATCTGCACCGCCGTGACCTTGTATTCCGGACAGTTGGTCGCCCAGTCGGAATAGTCGGTCGTCACCACGTTCGCCTGCGTGCCGGGGTGGTGGAAGGTTGTGTAGACGACGCCCGGTGCCACCCGCTCGGTGATGGTCGCGCGCAACGACGTCTCGCCGGCGCGGCTCGCGAGCTTGACCCAGTCGCCGTCACGAATGCCGCGCTGCTCGGCATCGTGGGGGTGGATTTCCAGAACATCCTCCTGGTGCCACACCACGTTGTCGGTGCGCCGCGTCTGGGCACCCACATTGTATTGGGACAGGATGCGGCCGGTGGTGAGCAACAGCGGGAAGCGGGGCCCGGTGCGTTCGTCGGTGGCGACATATTCGGTTACGACGAACTTGCCCTTGCCGCGGGCAAAGCCGCCGATATGCATCACGGGGGTGCCCTCCGGGGCCTTGTCGTTGCACGGCCACTGCACCGAGCCGAGGGCGTCGAGCTTGGCATAGGAGACGCCGGCGAAAGTCGGCGTGAGATGTGCGATCTCGTCCATGATCTCGCTCGGATGGCGATAGGCCCAGCCGAGCCCGAGCGCCTGGGCTATTCGCTGCGTGACTTCCCAGTCGGCGAGGCCGTTCTTCGGCGCCATCACCTTGCGGACCGGCTGGATACGGCGCTCCGCATTGGTGAAAGTGCCGTCCTTCTCCAGGAAGGTCGAGCCGGGCAGGAACACATGGGCGTAATTCGCCGTCTCGTTGAGGAACAGGTCCTGGATGACGACGCATTCCATGGCGGCGAGTCCGGCGGCGACGTGCTTGGTGTCGGGGTCGGACTGCAGGATGTCCTCGCCCTGGATGTAGAGCCCTTTGAACGTGCCTTCGACGGCGGCGTCGAGCATGTTGGGGATGCGCAGGCCGGGCTCCTTGTCGAGCGGACGGCCCCACAGGGCCTCGAACATGGCCCGCGTCGCATCGTCGGAGATGTGACGATAGCCGGAGAGTTCGTGCGGGAACGAACCCATGTCGCACGCGCCCTGGACATTGTTCTGGCCGCGCAGCGGGTTGACGCCGACGCCGGGGCGGCCGAGATTGCCGGTCGCCATGGCGAGATTGGCGATCGCCATCACGGTGGTCGAGCCTTGAGAGTGCTCGGTGACGCCGAGGCCGTAATAGATCGCGGCATTGCCGCCGGTGGCGTAGAGGCGGGCCGCTTCGCGGATCGTCTGCGCCGGCACGCCGGAGAGCTTCGCCACCTCCTCGGGGCTGTTGCGCGACTGCGCGACGAACTCGGCCCAAAACTGGAAATCGTCCCAGTCGCAGCGTTCGCGCACGAAGGTCTCATCGACCAGTCCTTCGGTAACGATCACATGCGCCATGGCGGTCAGGACCGCCACATTGGTGCCGGGCTTGAGCGGCAGGTGATGGGCGGCTTCGACGTGCGGGGTGCGCACGAGATCGATGCGGCGCGGGTCGACGACGATCAGTTTTGCGCCTTGTCGCAGCCTCTTCTTGAGCCGCGAAGCGAACACCGGATGGCCGTCGGTCGGGTTGGCGCCGATGACCATGACGATGTCGGCGTGCTCGACCGAATCGAAGTCCTGGGTGCCGGCCGAGGTCCCGAAGGTGGTCTTGAGGCCGTAGCCGGTCGGCGAATGGCAGACGCGGGCGCAGGTGTCCACATTGTTGGTGCCGAAGCCGGCGCGGATCAGCTTCTGCACCAAGAATGTCTCCTCGTTGGTGCAGCGCGAGGACGTGATGCCGCCGACGGCGCGCTGGCCGTAGGTCTCCTGGATGCGCCTGAATTCTGAGACGACGCGTGAAATCGCTTCCTCCCACGTCACCTCGCGCCACGGGTCGGTGATCTTGTCGCGCACCATGGGCTTGAGGATGCGATCACGATGGGTGGCGTAGCCCCAGGCGAAGCGGCCCTTGACGCAGGAATGGCCGCGGTTCGCCTTGCCGTCCCGGTACGGCACCATGCGGACGAGCTCGTCACCGCGCATCTCCGCCTTGAACGAGCAGCCGACGCCGCAATACGCGCAGGTGGTCACGACCGAATGTTCCGGCGTGCCGATCTCGTCCATACGCTTTTCGATCAAGGTCGCGGTCGGGCAGGCCTGCACGCAGGCCCCGCAGGAGACGCATTCGGAGGTCAGGAACGCTTCCGACTGCCCCGGCGACACCCGGCTGTCGAAACCGCGACCCGCGATTGTGAGCGCGAAGGTGCCTTGGACCTCTTCGCAGGCCCGCACGCAACGCGAACAGACGATGCACTTGGCGGGGTCGTAGGCGAAGTACGGGTTCGACAAGTCCTTGGGCAAAGCGAGCGGGGAGGTCTTCTCGAAATGGTTGGCGCCGTCGGCGTAACGCACCTCGCGCAATCCGACCGCGCCGGCCATGTCCTGCAATTCGCAATCGCCGTTCGCCGCGCAGGTCAGGCAATCTAGCGGGTGGTCGGAAATGTAGAGCTCCATGACGCCGCGCCGCAAGGTCTTGAGGCGCTCGGTCTGGGTCCTGACCACCATGCCGGGGGCGACCGGCGTCGTGCAGGAAGCGGGCGTACCCGGCCGGCCTTCGATCTCCACGAGGCACAGCCGGCAGGACCCGAAGGCGTCGACCATGTCGGTCGCGCACAGCTTCGGGATCTGCGTGCCCGCCTCCATGGCGGCACGCATGATCGAGGTGCCGGCCGGCACGCTCACCGCGCGGCCATCGATGGTGAGCGTCACCTGGGTCTCGGATTTCGAAGCCGGGGTGCCGAAATCGATCTCGGATACGAGCAGAACGGGGGTCATGGGGCTCTCCTCATTCGGCTGCTTGGAGGTGCGGCACGAGGCCGAAATCCTCGGGGAAGTGCGTCAACGCGCTCATCACCGGATATGGGGTGAAACCGCCGAGAGCGCATAACGATCCGAACTTCATGGTGTGGCAGAGGTCGGCGACGAGTGCGCGATCGGCATCCGTGCCGCCGCCGAGTAACACACGGTCGAGGATCTCGACGCCGCGGGTGGAACCGATGCGGCACGGCGTACACTTGCCGCAGCTTTCCAGTGCACAGAATTCGAAGGCGAAGCGCGCCTGCTTGGCCATATCGACGGTGTCGTCGAAGACCACGAGGCCGCCGTGGCCGATCAGCCCGTCCTTGGCCGCGAAGGCCTCGTAGTCGAACGGCGTGTCGAATAATTGGCGTGGGAAATAGGCGCCCAGCGGGCCGCCGACCTGCACCGCCTTGACGGGACGGCCGGTAGCCGTGCCGCCGCCGATGTCGTCGACGAGCGTGCCCAGCGTCACCCCGAACGCGGTCTCGAACAGGCCGCCATAGCGGACATTGCCGGCGATCTGGATCGGCATGGTGCCGCGCGAGCGTCCCATGCCGAAATCCGCATAGGCTTTGGGTCCCTCGGCCAGGATGAACGGGATGGCGGCGACCGAGAGCGCATTGTTGATCACCGTCGGGGCGTCGAACAGTCCCTTGTGGGCCGGCAGCGGCGGCTTGGCGCGGACGATGCCGCGCTTGCCTTCCAGGCTCTCCAGCAGCGCGGTTTCCTCGCCGCACACATAGGCGCCGGCGCCGACCCTGACTTCCAGATCAAAAGAGCGGCCTGAGCCGGCGACATCCTCGCCCAGGAGGCCGGCCCTGCGGGTGATCTCGATCGCCGCCCGCATGGTGGCGACGGCGTGCGGATATTCCGAGCGGGTGTAGATGTAGCCCTTGGTGGCGCCGACGGCGAGGCCGGCGATTACCATGCCTTCGATCATCACGAAGGGATCGCCTTCCATGATCATGCGGTCCGCGAAGGTGCCGGAGTCGCCCTCATCGGCGTTGCAGACGATGTATTTCTGAAGGCCTTTGGCGTCGGCGACCGTCTTCCACTTGATGCCGGTCGGGAAGCCGGCGCCGCCACGGCCGCGCAGACCCGACGCCGTCACCGCCTCGACGACGGTCGCGGGATCGAGGGAAATGGCCGTCTCCAGGCCACGCCAGCCCCCATGGGCGCGGTAGTCGTCGAGCGAACGCGGATCGACGACACCGCAGCGGGCGAAAGTGAGCCGCGTCTGCATGGCCAGGAAGGGAATGCGTTCGGGGCGGCCGAGCCGCAGGCGGTGGCCACCGCCGTCGAGAAACCCGGCGTCGAACAGGCCGGCGACGTCGTCGGCCGCAACCGGCCCATAGGCAATGCGGCCCTCGGCGGTGGCCACTTCGACCATGGGTTCGAGCCAGTAGAGGCCGCGCGAGCCGGTGCGCACGATGGTCAATTCGATGCCGCGCGCCTGCGCTTCGCGGGTGATGACGGCGGCGACCTTATCGGCGCCGACCGCGAGCGCGCCGGCGTCGCAGGGGACATGGACGCGGATCATGACTGGGCCTCCGCCAGGAGGGTGTCGAGCCGGCCAGCGTCGAGTCGGCCGATCAATTCGCCGTCGAGCATCGCCGCCGGCGCGCAGGCGCACAGGCCGAGGCAGTAGATGGGTTCAAGGGTGACTCGGCCGTCCGGCGTGGTGCTGCCGAGCCGGGTGGCGAGGCGAGCCTCTGCCTGCTTGGCGAGCGCTTCGGCTCCCATGGACTGGCAGGCCTCGGAGCGGCACAGCTTGAGGACGCGCCGGCCGGCCGGCTCGCTGCGGAAGTCATGATAGAAGGTGACGACGCCGTGCACCTCGGCGCGCGACAGGTTGAGCGCCTCGGCGATCAGCGGCACGGCGTCCGCCGGGACATGGCCGAAGGTTTCCTGGACGGCATGAAGGATCGGCAGCAGCGGCCCGGGCTCGTGGACGTGCTCGGCGATCAACTCGGCTGCACGCTCTGGATTCCACGTTTCGTGGATGGGCATTCCTTCCCTCGCAATGTCTTTATTGTCGAAGGCCGAGCCTGGAAAAATTCCACAGTGGAATCAATAAAGGTGTTCCGTTCGGTCATTTGAAAAGCTGAATGAAGGATCGTGTACACGGCGACCGGGTACCTTGCCGGATCCATACTGCGATGAGGGAATGGCGAGGGTAGAGGCAGGGGCACCTCCCAATCGTCTTGTGCCAGTGGCATCGGACATTTGACCGTCGTCCTGAGGTGCTCGCCGAAGGCGAGCCTCGAAGGACGAGCCCCGGTGATCACATTCCAGTGTTGATCTCCGCCGCCACCTTCTTGGCGATGTCGACCAGGGCGGCGGTCAGCGGCGTCATGGGCTCGCGCTGCGGCACCACCAAGCCGACCGCATGGCTCGATTCCGGTTCCACGATGGGAATCGCCCGCACGGCGCCGGAGAGGCCCAGGGCGTCGGCGAGACGCGCCGGCATGACGCTCGCCCACCGGCCGGTCTTCACATGGGTGTAGAGAACGATCATGGAGTCGGAGACGAGCTGCGGCGTGGCTTCGACGCCGGCTTGGCGCAGCAGGCCGTCGATGATGCGCCGGTTCTGCATGTCCGGCGTCAAGAGGCACAGCGGCACCCGCCCGACTTCGGCCCAGGTGACGGTTTCGCGGTCGCCGAACATGGCGTCAGGCGCGGTCAGGAGCCGGTAGTTCTCGTGATAGAGCGGCACCGTGTTGACGCGGCCGAGCGGCTCGTTGTCCAGATAGGTGATGCCGGCATCGGCTTCGAGGTTTTCCAGCATGGACAGGACCTCGATGGAGGTCCTGGACAGGATAGTGAAGCGCACATTCGGATGGCGGGCGCGGTACGGCGTCGTCAGCGACGCCACCATGCCGAGTGCAGTCGGAATGGCGGCGATGCGGATCTCGCCGGCGAGGCCGCGCTTCAACGCATCCATTTCCTGGCGCAGCGTGCGCGCGTCGCCGACGATGCGGCGCGCCCAGTCGAGCGCCCGCTCGCCCTCCGGCGTAAAGCCGTGGAAGCGCGAGCCCCGTTGCACCAGCATCACCCCCAGCGTGTCCTCGAGTTGCTTGATGCCCGCCGACATGGTCGGCTGCGTCACCCCGCAGGCTTCGGCGGCGCGGCCGAAATGCCGCTCGCGGGCGAGGGCGAGTAGAAGTTCAAGCTTGTCGAGCATGCAGACGTGTCCGGTGGTGCGCCGCAGGACCTGCAATTGCTGCGGGTCGGTCTGCGGTGCGGATCGCCGCATCGTTAAACGCCGGGCCGGCGGAGACAAGGGGAGGGGCGCGCGAGCGTGTCGGACCCGTATCTTGGCGTCCGGTCTTCCATGGGGTAGGTCTCGCCAGCCCCGATGTGGGGCCCCGTCAACCGCCGCAGGAGCCGCTGCCGTGCCGACACCCGTTTCGTCTGTTCCCACCCTGGGTCTGCCCGCCGGCGAGGACGTGCCCGTGCTTGGGCTCGGCACCTGGGGCATGGGCGAGAATGCGCGCCGCACCGAGCAGGAGATTGCGGCGCTGCAACTCGGCATCGATCTCGGCATGACTCTGGTCGACACCGCCGAAATGTACGGCGACGGCTCGACCGAGGACCTTGTCGGCCGCGCCCTCGTCGGCCGTCGCGACAAGGTCTATCTGGTCAGCAAGGTGCTGCCGTCGAACGCCAGCCGCACCGGCACCATCGCGGCCTGCGAGAGGAGCCTGCGGCGGCTCAAGACTGATCACATCGATCTCTATCTCCTGCACTGGCGCGGTTCGACGCCGTTCGGGCGCACCATCGAGGCCTTCGAGGAACTCGTCGCGGCGGGCAAGATCCGCCACTGGGGCGTCAGCAACCTCGATCCCGACGACATGAAGGAGTTCTTGGCCGCCAAGGGCGGGACAGGCGTGCAGACCAACCAAGTGCTCTACAACCCGAGCCGCCGCGGCATCGAGTTCGATCTCCTGCCCATGCTCAAGGCGCGGAAAATCCCCATCATGGCCTATTCGCCGATCGAGCAGGGCCGCATCCTGACCGATCGCACCCTCGTCGACATCGCCAGGCGCCACGGCGCGACGCCGGCGCAGGTGGCGCTCGCCTGTGCGCTGCGTGACGGCGGCGTCATCGCGATCCCGAAAGCCGCGGACGTGGCCCATGTGCGCGACAACCGCGCCGCGCTCGACGTGAAGCTCACCGCGCAGGATCTTGCCGACATCGACCGCGTCTTCCCGCCGCCGAAAAAGGCGCGGCCGCTGGAGATGTTGTGAGCCGGGCGACAGCCTGGGCGTCTTCCCGTTTTCTCCTCGCAACCACACGCATGGACTGATCCGGTGTAGGCCGGATGGGGCGCCGCATGGCGCCGGTCTAAAGTGCCGTAAGCGCCGGTGCTACGTTGGCCCGGCCGCCGCTTTCGCCATGTGCCCGCCACGCGCGGACCGGCGGGTGGCGTGAAACGCCGATGCCTGGAGAAAGACCGAATGGCTTATGACCTGATCCTCCGCGGCGGCCGGGTGCTGGACCCGTCGCAGGGGCTCGATACCACTACCGATGTGGCCTTCTCGGACGGCAAGGTCAGCGCGATCGGGCCGTGCCTGAAGCCGGACGCCGCGACCGAAGTGCGTGATGTCTCCGGAGCGATCGTGACGCCGGGACTGATCGATCTGCACACCCACGTGTATTGGGGCGGTACCTCCCTGAGCGTCGAACCCGAGGCCTATTGCCGTGGCAGCGGGATCACGACCGCAATCGATACCGGCAGCGCCGGCCCGGGCAATTTCCACGGCTTCCGCAGGCATGTTATCGAACCCTGTCCGGTACGCATACTGGCGTACCTGAACGTGTCGTTCGCCGGCATTTTCGGTTTTGCGCCCCGGGTGATGGTGGGCGAGAGCGAGGAGATCCGCCTGCTTGCCCCGGCCGAAGCCGTGGCGGTCGCTCAGGCCAATCGCGACCTCATCGTCGGCATCAAGGTGCGGGTCGGTACCATCGGGTCGGGGCGTTCCGGCACGGTGCCGCTCGATGTCGGCCTGCAGGCCGCCGACGAACTCGGCATGCCGGTGATGGCGCATATCGACGATCCGCCGCCGAACTACGAGGAAGTGCTCGAAAGGCTGCGGCCGGGCGACATCATCACGCATTCTTTCCACGCCTTCCCCAACACGCCGATCACGCCGCAGGGGACCGTCAAGCGCGCCGTCATCGCGGCGCGCGAGCGCGGCATCCTGTTCGACATCGGACACGGCAAGGGCTCGCTCGCCTTCAAGGTCGCGCGCGTGATGCTCGCCAACGGGTTCATGCCGGACACGATCTCGTCCGACGTGCACACGCTGTGCGTCGACGGGCCGGCATACGACCTCGTGACCACCATGTCGAAGTTCCTTTGCCTGGGCATGCCCCTCAAAGACGTCATCGCGTCGGCGACCATCAATGCGGCCCGCGCCCTCCAGCGTCCCGCCCTCGGCAGCCTCAAACCGGGCAGCGTAGGTGACGCGACGATCCTCAAGGTCGAGAATGGGCGTTTCGATTATGTGGACGCCCTCGGCGAGCATCTGCCCGGCGAGAAGAAGATCGTTCCGCACGGCATCGTCATCGCCGGGCGGTGGTGGCACTCGAGCGGCGGGCCCCAGGCCTCTCGGACCTGACGGCCGAGTGATATGGGCGAAAGCCATGGGTAATCACGCGATCGATGCGCAACGCTTGACCGGGCGACTGCGCGAACTAGGCACGATCGGACGCGACGCGGACGGCAGACTGGCTCGCCTCGCCGCGTCGGAAGCCGACCGGCTCGGCCGCGACCGGCTGCGGTCATGGCTCGCGGACGCCGGCCTGGAAGTCGTCGTCGACCGGATCGGCAATGTGTTCGGGGTCTGGACGCCGCAAGGCTCGGGCGGTCGGAAGCCGGTTCTGATCGGCTCCCATATCGACACCGTGATCGATGCCGGCATCTACGACGGCTGCTACGGCGTGCTGTCGGGCCTCGAAGTGATCCAGAGCCTGAAGGAGGGCGGCTTTACGCCGACGCGCCCGATTGCGGTCGCGGCCTTCACCAATGAGGAGGGCGTACGCTACGCCCCCGATATGCTGGGCTCACTCGCCTTCGTGGGCGGTCTCGATCTCGACGCGGCGCTGGCCACCGTAGGGACGGACGGCAGCGTGTTCGGCGAGGAACTCGATCGGATCGGATATGCGGGCTACGCCGAGCCGGGTTTCATGGCGCCCCATGCCTATCTGGAGCTCCACATCGAGCAGGGACCTGTTCTCGATCGCGAGGGCGTGCCGATCGGCGCCGTGCAGGGCGTGCAGGGTATTTCCTGGCAGAAAGTAACGATCGAGGGCGACGCCAATCACGCCGGCACGACGCCCATGTCGATGCGTCGGGACGCCGGTCAGGCGGCGGCGCGGGTGATCACCTTCCTGCGCGGCCGCGCGGTGGCGTCCAACACCCCGACGGTCGCGACGGTCGGCTGCATGAGCTTCGAGCCGAATGCGATCAACGTCATCCCGGCGCGCGCGACCTTCACGGTCGACCTCCGCGATCCCGACGAGGATCGCCTCCGGGACGAGGAAGCGGCTTTGTCCGCCTTCCTGGACCGGCTAACCGCCGAGGAGGAAGTGAGCGTCACGGTGGAGCGGCTCGCGCGCTTCGAGCCGGTGCCGTTCGACCAGCGCATCGTCACCATGGTGGAAGACGCCGCCAGGGATCGCGGCCTTGCGTCCCGGCGCATGACCTCCGGAGCCGGCCATGACGCCCAGATGCTCGCCCGGATCGCACCGGCGGCGATGATCTTCGTGCCGTGCCTCCGCGGCATCAGCCACAGCCCGAAGGAATTCACCGCCGACGCCGATCTCGTCGCTGGCGCCAACGTTCTCCTGGATGTGGTTTGGCGCCTGGCGAACGAAGACCGCTGAGGCGGTGCGACGGCGGCGAGCCCTTGTTCGGCCCGCCCGCATTTCCAGCCGATCAAGTGTCCAGCGGCGGAAGGTCCAGTTCCTTCGTCAGCCAGCCGGCGAACGAGCGTACGGATCGTCTGAACTTCATCGACGGCGGAAATACCAGGTAGTGGCCGACATAGCGTACGTCGCTGGCGACGCCGGACAGTGGGGCAACGAGCAGTCCTTGGGCGATTTCTCGCTCGGCCAGACGGGTCGATTCCAGCGCGACACCGAGGCCGTCCACGGCGGCGGCGATCGCCATGAAGCTGCGGTCGAAGCGGCTGCGCTGGGACGCCGGCGGCTCGATATGGTTGGCCGCGAACCAAGCGTCCCAACGCACGCGCTTGTTGTCGCTTTCCAGGAGATCGCGCCTGAGCAGGTCTTCCGACGTGCGGATGCCGCGCGCCATCTCCGGCGAGCACAAAGGACACACGACCTCTTCGCCGAGCGGAATGACGACCAGCCCCTCCTGTCGGGGAGGGCCGTAGCAGATGTCGGCGTCGATGTCGTTGTGCTGGAAACGCGGGTAATCGGCGCTCGATGACAGGCGCAGTTTCAGTCCGGGCAGATCGGCGAACAAACGCTTGAGCCGCGGTATCAGCCATTGTGCGGCGAGGCTCGGCGCACAATGGAGCCGCAGCAGGCTGTCGGAGCGCGAGCCGACCATGTCGAGACCGTGGCGCACCTGATCGAGCGCCTCGGAGACGTGCCGGAACAAGGCCTCGCCGCTGGAATTCAGCCGCACCCGCCGCCCCTGGCGGTCGAACAGGCTCGCGCCAATCAAGGTCTCGAGTTTGCGGATCGCGTGGCTGACGGCGCTTGGCGAAATCCCGAGTTCCTGGCCGGCCACGCGGAACGATCCCGTGCGGGCGGCGGCCTCGAACGCATTGAGCAGGTCGAGGGGCAAATTGTGCATTGCGCTAGATGAACATAATTCATCGGTTGAGGCAATCAATGCGTTTTGCCGGCGCCGGCGTCGGCGCCATCATCCTCACCGATCCGGGCCCGGAAGGGCGACTTTGAGCCTCGTCGACAGCGAATCTGCCGGTCTCGCTGGAATCGTCGAACTCGGCAGAAGCAGCTGCGCAAATCGAACTGAATTTTGGCGCCGGGCCACGGACCGGCGTCGCCTGCCGAACCATCCTGTTGCGTCCGTCGTCCTCGCGCCTTGCCGTCCACCCATGATTCATCAGTGAGAAGTTTTCACGATGTCGACCGTCTCACCGCACAAAATGGCGAACGCCATCCGGTTCCTGTCCCTCGACGCCATCGAGCGGGCCTGCGAAGGCCATCCGGGCACGCCGCTGGGCTCCGCCGACATCGCCACGGCACTGTTCACACGCCACCTCAAGTGCAATCCCAAGGATCCGACATGGTCGGACCGCGACCGCTTCGTGCTCTCGAACGGCCATGGCTCGATGCTGATCTACTCGTTGCTGCATCTTTCCGGCTACGAGGAGATGACCATCGAGCAGATCAAGCGCTTCCGTGCCCTGGGCTCGCACACCGCCGGCCATCCGGAGCGAGACCCGACGATCGGCATCGAGGTGACCACCGGCCCGCTCGGCCAGGGCATCGGCAACGCGGTTGGCATGGCGGTGGCGGAGGCCTGGCTGTCGCAGAAGTTTGGGCCGGAGATCGTCGATCACCGTACCTATGCGCTCGTCGGTGACGGCTGCCTGATGGAGGGGGTCGCCTACGAGGTGATCGCGCTCGCCGGCCATCTCAAGCTCGGCAAGCTCACTTTCCTGTGGGACGACAACCGCATGACCGACGACGGTTCGATCGGCATCAATATCAGCGAGGACGTGCGTGCCCGATTTCAGGTGGCTGGCTGGCAGGTGATCGACGCCGATGGCCACGACCAGGATTCTGTCTCCGCCGCCCTGACGCTGGCCAAGTCCGACCCGCGGCCGACCATGATCGCCTGCCGCACCCTGATCGGCAAAGGTTCGCCGCGGCTGCAAGACACCCGTGCGGCCCACGGCGGGCGCGTGTTCGCTGACGATCTCAAAGCTGCCCGCGAAGCCCTGGACTGGCCCTACGGGCCGTTCGAAATTCCCGACGATGTCCGCGCCGCCTGGAAGGCCGGGGTGGAGGAGCGCAACCGGCCCGCCTACGACGCCTGGAAGTCGCGCGTCGCGGCGCTCGCGCCTGAGTTGCGCGCCGAGTTCGAACGCATGCAACGGGGCGAGTTGCCGAAGGCTTGCGTGGAGGCGCTTGCCGTCCACGCGCGTCGCATGGCGCAGGAGAAGCCGACCCAACCGGCGATCCATTCGGCCGGCGATGTGGTGCGCCTTTTGGCCGACACCATTCCCGAATTCATGTCCGGTTCTCCGGACCTGGAAGCATCGACCAACTGCAAGCGCGGTCTTGCCGAATTCACGGCCGACAATCGCGCCGGCCGCTACATCCACTATGGCGTCCGTGAGCACGCCATGGGGGTGATGATGAATGGCATGGTGGCCCATGGCGGCGTTTTGCCGACCGGCGCCACCTATCTGGCGTTCTCGGACTACATGCGCCCGGCGCTGCGCATGTCGGCCATGATGAGTCTGCCGGTCGTCACCATCTTGAGCCACGACTCGATCGGCGTCGGCAAGAATGGCCCGACCCACCAGCCGGTCGAGATCATGGCGGCACTACGCGCGATGCCCAACTACGCCGTGTTCCGCCCCGCCGACGCGGTCGAAATGGCGGAGTGCTGGGAAGTGGCGCTCAAACGCCGCGGCGGGCCGTCGACGATCCTCGGCACCCGTCAGCCGCTGCCGCCGGTGCGCACCGAGCCGGTGAGCGAAAACCTTTGCGCACGCGGCGCCTATGTGATCGCGGAGGCGAATGGTCGGCGGCAGGTGACCCTGCTCGCGACCGGCTCCGAAGTGGTGGTGGCGCTCGCCGCCCGCGACCTCCTCGCCGCCCAAGGCGTCGCCGCCGCGGTCGTCTCGATGCCATGCTGGGAAGTGTTCGAGGAGCAGGATGCGGCCTATCAGGCGAGCGTGCTCGGGCCGGAGACCGTACGCGTCGGTGTCGAGGCGGCGGTCAAGTTCGGCTGGGAACGCTGGCTCGGGACCGAGGGCGTTTTCGTCGGCATGACGACCTATGGCGCCTCGGCGCCGCCCGAAGAGCTGTTCCGTCATTTTGGCATCACGCCGCAGGCGGTGGCCGATGCCGCCATGGCTCGCCTCGACGCGAAAGCAAAACCGGCCGCCCGGCGCGAAGCCGCACCGGCATTGTGACGCCGGCAAATCGATCCGGGCCGACGGCGCGCGCCGGCAGCCCACACCATGGACGAACCCGATGACTGATCCACGTTCTGATACGCCGAAACTGGCAAACATGAGCCTCGCCCGGCGCGCCTTCAACATCCGCCGGTTGGCGATCCGCATGGGACAAGTACAGGGGCAGGGCTATCTGGGCCAGGCGCTCGGCATCGCCGACGTCCTGGCGGTGAGCTACTTCCACGCGCTGACCTACAGGCCGGAAGACCCTTACTGGGAAGGCCGTGACCGATTCCTGATGTCCAACGGCCACTACGCCATCGCGCTCTATTCGGCGCTGATCGAGGCGGGCGTCATCGGCGAGGACGAACTCGAAACCTATGGGAGCGACGACAGCCGCCTGCCCATGTCGGGGATGGCATCCTATACGCCGGGCATGGAGATCAGCGGCGGCTCGCTCGGCCAGGGTCTGACCATCGCGGTCGGCATGGCGCTCGGCCTCAAGCGCAAGAAGTCCAGTGCGAAGGTCTACATCCTGTTCTCCGACGGCGAGCTCGACGAAGGCGCGACCTGGGAGGCTGCCATGCAGGCCACTCACAAGAAACTCGACAACCTGATCGCCATCGTCGACGTCAACAACCAGCAAGCCGACGGGCCCGCCAAGGAGATCTCGGCGATCGAGCCGATTGCGCCGAAATTCGAGGCGTTCGGCTGGTTCGCCCAACGGGTCGACGGCAACGACCTCGACGCGCTGGTCGAGGCCTACGACGTCGCCAGGAGCGACCCGCAGCCGCGACCGCGCATCGTCATCGCCGACACGAAGATGTGCAAGGGCGTGCCTTTCCTCGAGGCTCGCGACAAGTCGCATTTCATCAACATCGCGCCGGCCGAGTGGCAGCAGGCCATCGACATACTCGACGCCGGGAGGCCCGCATGAGCGCCATTCGCCATCTCCGTCACGCCCGCAAGCCGGCGGCGGCCGGCAAGGGCCTCAAGACCTCGGCCATGATCGCCTCGATCGCGGCCGAGGGCCAGAAGACCAGGTCGGCGCCGTTCGGTCACGCCCTGGTCGAGCTCGCCAAGACGCGGCCGGAAATCGTCGGCCTGACCGCCGATCTTTCCAAGTACACCGACCTGCATATCTTCGCCCATGCACATCCCGATCGCTTCTACCAGATGGGCATGGCCGAGCAGGTGCTGATGGGCGCATCCGCCGGACTGGCGCTCGAAGGTTTCATGCCCTTCGCGACCACCTATGCGGTGTTCGCGGCGCGCCGTGCCTACGACTTCATCTGCCTCGCCATCGCCGAGGAGAATCTCAACGTCAAGATCTGCTGTGCGCTGCCGGGCCTGACCACTGGCTACGGGCCGAGCCACCAGGCGACCGATGACCTCGCCATTTTCCGCGCCATGCCCAATCTCGTGGTGATCGACCCGTGCGACGCTAATGAGATCGAGCAGGCGGTGCCGGCGATCGCCGCCCATGACGGGCCGGTCTACATGCGCCTCCTGCGCGGCAACGTTCCGATCGTTCTCGATGGCTACGACTACAAATTCGAGATCGGCAAGGCGAAGCTCTTGCGCGACGGCGCCGACGTTCTGTTCGTGTCGACCGGCCTCATGACCATGCGCGTCCTCGAAGCCGCCGAGGCGCTCGCCGCCGATCGGGTCTCGGCCGCCGTGCTGCACGTGTCGACCATAAAACCGCTCGACGTCGAGACGATCCGGCGCGAATGCGCCCGGGCGGGTCGGCTGGTGGTCGTGGCCGAAAACCACACCATCTGCGGCGGTCTCGGCGAGGCGGTCGCGGCCGATCTTACGCGCTCCGGCGTCCGTACGGCCTTCCGCCAGATCGCCCTGCCGGACCAGTTTCTCGATGCCGGCGCTCTGCCGACCCTGCACGATCGATATGGCATCTCGACGAGCGCGATCGTCGCGTCCGTCAAAGGCTGGCTTTAGCCGCCGCGCGCATCGCGCGTGGTTTCAATTCAGGGGCGCGCATCGGCTCGCCCTATCCGAACGGAGGTTTTCATGCTGTTGAAGGATCGCACCGCCCTGATCACCGGCGGGGCTTCGAAGCGGGGGCTCGGTCTCGCGACCGCCAAACTGTTCGCCGAGCACGGCTGCCGTGTCGCCATCATGGATCTCGACTTGAAGGTGACGCAGGACGCCGTCGTCGGCCTGCCGGGTGCGGGACATCTCGCAATCCAGGGCAACGTCGTCATCAAGGCCGATTGTGAACGCGCGGTCGCGGAAGCGCTGGCGGCGTTCGGCCGGCTCGACGTCCTGGTCAACAATGCCGGCGTGACTTCGCCGCTGCGTCTCCTCGACGTCGACCCCTCGACCTACGAGCGCGTCATGGACGTCAGCATGCGTGGCACGCTGTACATGACCCAGGCGGCGGTGCCGCAGATGAAGAAGCAGGGTGGCGGCTCCATCGTCAACATGTCGTCCGTCTCGGCCAAGAACGGCGGCGGTGTCTTCGGCGGCTCGCACTATTGCGCCGCCAAGGCCGCCGTTCTGGGCTTCACCAAGGCGACGGCGCGCGAGATGGGGCCGTTCAATATCCGTGCCAACGCCATTCTTCCCTCCATGATCGCCACCGACATCACCGGTGGCGCCGTCACGCCCGAAATGCGCGAGAAGATCATCGCAACCGTTCCGATGGGCCGCATCGGCGATGCCCATGAGGTCGCAGGCTGCGCCCTGTTTCTCGCCTCGGACCTCGCATCCTATGTCACCGGATCTGAAATCGAAATCAACGGAGGAAGCCACATCAACTGATTGCGTGCGTCCGCCGCCGCGCATGTGGGCTGCCGGCGACGCGGTATTCTCCTGACGTGCAGACGAAAGCGATCGTTGCTACCGTTGGTCATGCCGGCCGGGACCCGCCCACGGTTCCCGCCGGTGCGACCCCCATTTGAGGCTTCACCCCCCTGTTAGAGACAGACTAGCGAGGAACAGCCAATGATGAATCGTCGCAGCTTCATGATCACGACAGCCGCCGCAACGGCGGCCGCGGGTGTGTTCGCACCAACCGTCCTGCGTGCTCAGCAGATTCGCTTCCAGCTCGGCCACGGCGCGTCGCCGGGCAATCCGCGCTGGATCGCCTCCGAAAAGTTCGCCGAGCTGGTGAAGGAGCGCACCAAAGGCAAGGTCGACATCAAGGTGTTCGGCTCCGAACAGCTCGGGGGCGACGCCGCCATGATCACGGCGATGCGTACCGGCACGCTCGACCTGAGCCCCAATACGCAGGGCACCGCCGCCGCCGTGGCGCCGAAAATCGCCGCCCTTGGCTTGCCGTTCCTGTTCAAGTCGATGCCGAACGCCCACAAGGTCGTGGACGGCGCCATCGGCGAGACGATCGCCAAGGATTTCGAAGCCGGCGGCCTCATCCTCATCGCCTGGTGGGACAACGGCATTCGTCACACCACCAATTCCAAGCGCCCCATCAAGACGCCGGCCGACGTCAAGGGCCTCAAGATCCGCACTCCGGCCGATCCGATGACGATCGACATCTTCCAGGCGCTCGGTGCGTCGACCGAGCAGATCAAGTTCTCCGAACTCTACGTCGCGCTCCAGCAGGGCGTCGTCGATGGCCAGGAAAATCCGCTCGCCAACATCTTCGCCAACAAATTGCACGAAGTGAATCCGTACATCGCCATGACGGGCCACAAGTGGGAATCGACCCCGTTCCTGATGTCGAAGATGAGCTGGGGTCGGCTCAACGCCGACGAGAAGAAGATCGTCAAGGACGCCGCCGTCGAGAGCGGTGTCCTCCAGCGCAAACTGCTCGGCGAAGCCGAAGGCAAGCTCCTGGTCGACTTTAAGGCCAACCCGAAGGTGACGGTCACCGAAGTGGACCAGAAGCCGTTCCAGGAAGCGACGGCGGCGGTCTACAAGAAGTGGGAAGCCCAATTCGGTGATTTCGTTCCGGCCCTGCGCAAAGCCGCGGCGGCGGCCTGACGCTCATGTGCTCGGCGCGGGCCTTTCGGCCCGCGCCATCCGCTTCGGATCAGGGGCGTCGAGAATCGCGGGACGCCGGTTGGGCAACGCCCGCAATCCCGTCGTGCAACAATGGGGAGGTGGCATGGAGACCGTCACAGACACTTCCGGCAAGGTGACGATGTCGCCTGTGCTGCGGGCGATGGACCACATCGACGCGGCGATCATGTTCGTGTGCAAGCTCACCATCGTGGTGACCGGCACGGCACTGCTGGTGCTGCTCGCCGCCAGCGTCATGTCACGCTACTTCTTCAATTTTTCGCTGATCTGGGTCGGTGAAGTTCCCGAACAGCTGTTTCCCTGGATGATCACGGCGGGTGTCGCGCTGGCGGCGGTGATGAACTCCCACATCGCCGTCGACCTTCTGGTCAGGATGTTTCCGGAAGGCGTGCGCAAAGTGCTGGTGGTGCTCATCCAGCTCCTGATTCTCGCCACCTACGTGCTGTTGACCAGTTATGCGCTCGGGGTCGCCGAGATCACGGCGCTCGAACGCAGCCCGGTGCTGAAGATCCCGGGCAGCTACGGCTATTACGCCTTCGCGCTCGGAGCCGCACTGGTGGCCTTCTCGGCGCTGACCAGGCTCATCCGCTTCCTCATCACCGGCGAGGAGCCGGTGTCCGGCGGCTTTGGTCAGGAGCACACCCAATGAGCGCTCTCGTCCTCTATTTCTTCTTCGGTCTCCTGACGCTCGCCGTTCCGGTCGCGCATGCACTGGTGATGGCGACCGGCGCCGCCGTCTATCTCGACGGTAATGTCAGCCTCAATCTGCTGGTCACCCAAATGTTCCAGCAGACCCAGAGCTTCCCCATGCTGGCGCTGCCGTTCTTCATCCTGGCGGGCTCTCTGATGATGTCCGGCAAGCTCGGCGACCGGCTGATCGAATTCGCGACCGAGCTGGTGCAGCGCCGGCGCGGCGGTCTCGCCAAGACGACGGTGATCGGCTCGGTCATCTTCGGCGGTGTCTCCGGTTCGGCGGTGTCGGACGCAACCGCGCTCGGCAGTGTGTTGATTCCCTGGCAGATCAGATCGGGATATCCGCCGAACTTCTGCTCGGCCGTGAATTCGTGCGCCTCGACCATCGCGGTCCTGATCCCGCCGTCGATCCCGATGATTTTGTTCGGACTGGTGGCGAACGCCTCGGTCGGCGAACTGTTCATCGCCGGCGTCCTCCCCGGCCTGGTGCTGGCGGCTGGTTTCATCGCCGTCATCAACATGCGCGCCAAGCAGCTCAACCTGCCGTTCCACCGGCCGCCGTTCGATTGGCCGAAATTTCGCGGCCTGTTGGTCTACGCCATGCCGGCCCTGATTATGCCGGTGATGATCCTGGGCTTCCTGCGCTTCGGAATTGCGACGCCGACCGAAGTCAGCGTCATGGCCTGCGTCTATGCCATCCTGGCCGGCATCTTGATCTACCGCGACATGACCTTCAAGCGGTTCTGGAACGCGATGGTGGGGGCCGGCATCGCCACCGGCGTCGTCATGCTGATCATCATGGCGTCGGCGGTGTTCGGCTGGATCCTGACCTACGATCAGATGCCGCAGCGTTTCGCCGCCTGGGCGCTCGAGACCCTCGGCAACAAGTATCTCATCGTGCTGGCCATGAACATGGTGATGCTGGTGGCCGGCATGTTTATCGACATGCCGGCGGCGATCCTCTTGCTCGGCCCCATCTTCGTGCCGCTGTGGGTGACCTTGGGGTTTGACCCGATCCAGCTCGGCATCGTCATGACGCTCAACCTCGCGGTCGGGCTCTACACGCCGCCGGTCGGCACTACGCTGTGGATTTCATCGGCGGTCGCGCACGTGACGCTGCCGGAAACGCTCTCGGAGCTGTGGCCGTTCTTCGCCGTCGGCCTCGGCACCACGCTGTTGTTCAGCTACGTGCCATGGCTGATCTGGTATTGACGAAGTTGTCTTCGCCGGAAGCATCCGGGAAGGCGGGGTGAGCAGGAAATCGGACGGCCGGCCAACTTGGCCGGTCGGACGATACTCGCCTGCTCACGCGATTTCGCGTCAGGCGGCGCCCATGAGGGAAGACGTCGGTTTGCCGTGGCTGGGAGGGTCAAGAACCGGACCGACCAGTTCGCGGCAGCAGTCCTCGAACAGTTTCCGCACCGTCGGATGCTGCTGCAGGAAGGCGGCACATCCGAAATAGACCTGAACCTCCGGAAGTTCGGTGAGTTTGGTGCTGGCGATCGTCAAGTCCTGGGGCTCGACGCACCAGCAGGGAATGATCGAGAAGCCGAGACCTTCCTCCACGCACCGCTTGACGCTCGAACTGCCGGACGTGGAGATGACCGGCGAAACCGTAGCGCCGTCGCGGCTGAGGAAGTTGACTGCGAGGTTGCGCAGCGTCTGCCCGGGCTCGTAGGTGATGAACGGACGCCCCTGCGCCCAGGCCGGAATGTCGTTTTGCTCCGGCGGATCGCCCCATGAGCGTGGAAAGACGAGGCTCAGGCGGTAGCTGCCCATCGAGCGCTGCGACACCGCCGGCTCGCCGAAATAGTGTTCGGAGATGCACACGTCGAGGCTGCCGTCCTTGACGAGTTCGGCGAGCACCGTATCGCGCTCGGCCACGGCGAATTCCATTTCCGGAAAAGTCTCGCGGAAATGCGTCAGTATTCTGGGGAAGAGATAGTAGAATATGGCCTGCGGCATGCCGGCCCGGATCGACGAGCGCTGGTTTTCGACGAGTTTGCCGAGCCGCGCCAGCATGATGTCGAGCTCAGGCCGAAGCAGGCTGTACAGCGCCCGCCCGCGCGGTGTGAGCGCGACCCGCTTGGCTCCCTGTTCGGAGTCGATGAGCTTGTCGGCCAGGATCTGCTCCAGGCGTCGCACGTGGTTGGCCGCCGACTGGTAGCTGAGATCGAGTTCGCGGGCCGCCCCGGAAAACGAGCCGTGACGGGCGACCTGATAGAATGTCTGGAGGAGCGTCAGACTAATTCTGGCCATCTACTGTTCCCTTTGTCCGGAGCTCAGGCGACACCGTGATACGCCCCGTATCCGCGCGAGGCCGATCGGTCTTCTCCGTCCCCGATTACCCGACAACATGTCAGGTTAGTACATGTTCTGATCGCTCGGCATCGGGGGGATTGCGGGGATCGGCGGCTGCTCGCCGAAGGAGACGTTGCACGGCGTAGGTACCATGGGCGGAGGCGAAGGAAGCCGGAGCCGGATTCGCGGCCACCGCGGGCGTGCGCGCCGACATGCCGGTGCGACCGGCCGCATCTCGTCGTCATCTCGCCGTCCTGGGGTTGCAGTGCCTCTCCGCCACTTCTTCGATTGCACGGGATCGATTGTCCGGATGACCGGAAGCAATCTCGACATCGATGCGGAAGACGCGACGGCATCCAAGCCCGATCGGCGATGTCCCGTTCCGGCTCGCCCTTGGCGTTTGTGCCGCGGCATCGATCGCGATGCGAACGGATGGCAAGCCGGCGATCAAAGTCGGATCGATCAACGCACCCGCTGCGATCTCGCGTCTGATCGTCGCCGTCCTGCCCACTTTCGAATGATACAAATTTCGTGCGCAGGCTCAGGCGTCATCTTGTATTGACCCTCGCAGGGGCAGTCCGCAGATTGCCGACATCAAGAATATACAAATGCCGGTACATGATAATGCGGACTCCAATGCCTTCGTCTGTTATCGTTGCCGGTGCCGGCATCGTTGGCGCGGCCTTGGCTTATTTCCTGTCGGCGCGCGGCATCAGGGTCGAGCTCTTCGATGAAGAAGCGCCGGCCGCGCAGGCGAGCGGTGCTGCCGACGGCGCCGTGTCCGTCGCCAGCAAACGCCCCGGCGCCATGATGACGACCGCGCTGGCCGGCATCGCGCTCTACCGCAAGCTGGCGCGCGACGGTGTTTTCGCCGATCTCTTCAAGCCGCGCTCGACCTTCCTGGTCGCTGCTTCCGACGCCGAATGCGAAGTGCTCGAGGCGCATTGCGCGGCACTTTCGGGCGCCGGTGTCCGGGTCACCAAGATCGACCGCGCGACGGTCGCCGAAAAATTCCGCGTGCTGTCGCCGGACGTCGGTATGGCAGCCGAAGTTCACGATGAAGGTCACGCGATCGGCTATCAGATCGTGCATGGACTACTGCGGGCGTCGGGCATCGCCGTGCGCCGTCGCGAAAAAGTCCAGCGTATTCTCGTCTCCAGCGATGGCACTTGCGTGAAGGGCGTCGCGACCGCCAAGGGCGAATATACCGCCGACGCCGTCATCATCGCATCGGGGCTGGGCTCGGCCGATCTTCTCGGGCTTTCCGGTACGCTCATTCCCCGCAAGGGCCAGCTCCTCGTCACCGAACGGGCGCCGGCGCTCAATGGACGCATGCCCGGCGCGATGATGTCGTGTCGCTACCTGCTCAGCAAGGGCAGCCAGAAGGGCCGGCCCGCGCCGGCGCGTGGCTTGGCGCTCGTCGTCGATCCGTTGCGGACCGGGCAGTTCCTCATCGGCGGCACGCGGGAGGATCATGGCGATCGTCGCACCAACGATCTCGACGCGGTTTCCAAGATCCTGGCGGACGCCGTCGCGCTGATTCCCGGTCTGGTCGACGTCCGGCTGCTTCGCTGTTTCGCCGGCGCCCGCACGGCCGTCGTCGACGGTCTGCCGATCATCGGGCGCGTCGGCAGTTTCGGAAATCTCTTCGTCGCGACGGGTTTCGAGGGCGACGGCATCTGTCTCGGTCCGGTATCCGCCGAGAGCGTCGTCGCGATGGTCTGCGGCGAAAAGCCGGCCCTGAACCTCGATCCGTTTACACCGTCGCGGTTTCCCAAGCTGAGGATCGCCGCATGAGCAGTGAGAGCTTCTTCTGGATGGGGAAACCCATTCCGTTTCGGGCCGGTGAGAGTGTCGCCGCCGCCCTCGAGGCGGCCGGCATCCTCTCGTTCGGACCCGCCCCTGGAGGCGGCCCGACCCGCTACTTCTGCGGCATCGGCGCCTGCCAATGCTGCCTTGTGAGGATCGACGGTTGTGTCCGGGAGGCGTGCTTGACGCCGGCATGTTCCGGCGCGCGGGTGGAAGAACTGGGGGCGGCCGATGCCAAAGTGTGACGTCCTCGTCGTCGGTGGCGGGCCGGCCGGCATGGCTGCGGCGGTCACCGCGTCCCAACTCGGCCTGTCGGTCGAAATGATCGAACAGCGCAGAACACTGGGCGGCGCGTTCTTTCGCCAGCCCATCGAAGGCGTCCGGCCGATCCCGCAACGGGCATCGGTCAAGGCGCGGTGGCACAAGCTGTCCGCGGATATGTCGCGGGCTCCCGTTCGCATCCACTATGGCTGCGTGTTTCTGGGCGTCGACAGCGACGGGTTCGTTCTGTTCGAGGACCGTCAGGTCGGCGAGGTGGTGCGTTGTGCCGCCCGCGCCGTGATCATCGCGACCGGCGCCATCGAAAAAGTGCATCCGATTCCGGGCTGGGACCGTCCCGGCGTTTCGACCGCCGGCGGCCTTCAGGTGATGATGAAGGAAACCGGCCAAGCCCCCAAGGGGCGGATTCTGCTCGCCGGCAACGGTCCGCTTTTGATAGCAGCGGCCGCGCAGATGGCCATGGTCGGCAATCCGCCGGTCGCCATCGTGGAGTCGGGTGATCCCATGCGGCCGGGGCTGACCGGCCTGGGCCTGCTCGTCGCCCCCTATCTTCTCGTCGAAGCGTTCGGCTTTCTGCGGGCGGTCTACGGGGCCGGAGTGCCTTGGTTGCGCGGCGCGCGGATCGAAGGCATCGAAGCGCATGCGCAGGGTCTTCAGGCGACGGTGGTTCGCCGCAACGGTGAGCGCTCGGCATTCGTGGTCGATCGCGTCGGATTGCATGAGGGCATCAGGTCGAACGACATGGGCCTGCCGGCGATTGCGGACGCTTCGACTTCCTCTCCCATCGTGATCAGGGCCGGCGATTGTTCGGAGCCGCTCGGCGCGCTCGCCGCCGAGGCGGACGGCGCGCTTGCCGCCCGCAAGGTCGCGGCTCTGCTCGGCCATGGGCAGAGCAGGGGCGGCGAACAGGCGCTCCTCGGTCGCCTGCGGCAAGCGCAGGCCGTCCTGGCCAAGCTGTTCGCGCCGACCATCGCGCCGCTCGATGTGCCCGACCATACGACGCTCTGCCGTTGCGAGGGGCGGACGATCGGCGACCTCAAGAACCTGGTCGCCGGCGCGGACCTCAAGTCCGGCCGCGAGGTCAAGCACAACGGCCGCTTCTCCATGGGCTCGTGCCAGGGGCGGTTCTGCGCTGCCAATACGGCCGAGTTGATGACGCGGCTGAGGCCCGGAGCGCCTCCCGTCGTCGCCAGCGACCTGACCGGGCAACGCTGGCCGCTACGGCCCGTGTCCATCGCCGCCCTCGTCGCCGCGACGAAGGTCAAAGCCCCGGTCGATTGAGACATGAGCATGCGTGTCGGTGTGTTCGGAGCCGGCGGCCGGATCGGCGCCCAGCTCATAAAATCGCTTCAAGGCAACCCCAGGTGGGAGCTTGCCGCCGCGCTGGTCTCGCCCCATTCGCCCCTCGTCGGGACGCAGGTGGCGGGATGCGGGGTGGAATACCGGCTGTTCGAGGCGT
The DNA here is from genome assembly GCA_030848545.1 of Astrobacterium formosum. Classification (GTDB taxonomy): domain Bacteria; phylum Pseudomonadota; class Alphaproteobacteria; order Rhizobiales; family Xanthobacteraceae; genus Astrobacterium; species Astrobacterium formosum. The sequence goes on along the minus strand of JAVDCA010000016.1, from coordinate 67,117 downwards.
CCACGCACGAGAAGACGTGTGATGTCATCGTGGATTTCTCCAAGCCCGCGGCAAGCCTGTCGCTGCAGCAGGCGATGGGTGCGAAGCGGATTCCAGTGGTCATCGGGACGACCGGGTTCAGTGACGACGAAGATCGATTGCTGACAGGGTATGCGCGACATCGTCCCATGCTGGTCAGCGCGAATTTCGCGCGCGGTTTCGAGGTTTTCCGCCTGGCAGCGGGTCGCCTCGCCGCAAGCCTCGCGGACGGCGAGGCCGTGATCACGGAGACCTATCATGCCCGCAAGAAGAACGAACCCTCCGGGACGTCCCGCCTGCTCGCCGGCCTGATCCGGCAGGAACGTAGCCGGGCCAACGGCGTCGCCATGCCGGAAGTGCCGATCGTGGTCCATCGCGAGGGCGATGTGGTCGGCATCAACGAGGCCCAATTCGACATTGGTTCGGCGGAAATTCTCCTGAGCTACCGGGTGAACACGCTCGCGGCCTATGCCGAGGGCGCCTTGATCGCCGCCGAATGGCTCGTCTCCCGCGCACCTCCTTCCGGCCGGTTCTCGCTTGCCGACACGCTTTCAAGTTCTCTTTCCGATTGAGGTTCAGATGTCCCTGTCTTTCGACCGCTTCAAAGGCGTCTTCACCGCCCTGGTCACCCCGTTTCGCAACGGGATCGTTGATTATTCCGCGTTCGAGGCTCTGCTCGATCGGCAGCTCGAGGCGGGCATTGCCGGCCTTGTTCCGGTCGGCACCACCGGCGAGGCGGCGACACTGTCCGACGAGGAGGCCGTGGACCTGATCGCCCGAACGGTGAAGTTCAACCGCGGCCGCGCCTTGGTGATGGCCGGTGCCGGCGCCAACGACACCAAGAAGGCGGTGGAAAAGGCCAAGCGGGCCGAACAGGCCGGCGCCGACGCCCTCCTGGTCGTCACACCCTATTACAACAAGCCGACCCAGGCCGGGCTCGTCGCCCACTATGGGGCGGTCGCTGCGGCGACGTCGCTGCCGCTGGTATTGTACTCGGTGCCCGGACGTTGCGGCATCGAGATCGCGCCGGCCACATGCGCCGAACTGATCCAGAAGTATCCCAATATCATCGGCATCAAGGAAGCCGGGGGCTCGGCCGCCCGTGTGACGCAGCTTCGCGCCGCCTGCGGCGACCGGCTCATGATCCATTCGGGCGACGACGGCCTCACCTTGCCGTTCCTGGCGCTGGGCGCGCTGGGCGTCACCAGCGTGGTCGCGAACTATGCGCCGCGCGAGATGGTCGCGATGGTGGAGGCATGGCACTCCGGCAACGCCGCTCGTGCGCTCGCCTGGCACGAACTCCTCGCCGAACTCGCCGACACGCTGTTCATCGAGTCCAATCCTGGGCCCATCAAGGCGGCGTTGGCGCTCGCCGGGCGCATCGGGCCGGACATGCGCCTGCCGCTCGTGCCCGTGAGCGAGGGTACCCGGGAGAGGCTGGGTGGGGTCATGAAACGATTCGAGAAGGCTTCCGCCGAGTTCCAAGAAAGGCGTTAAGCAATGACGTTGTCTTTGCATTGCGCCGCCTAACCGGACACGTCAAAAATTCTACTGGGCCAGTTCACTTAGAGACAGAGGCTCGAACGTCATGGTGGATTGACGGACACGTACGCAAGCTCGCCGGGATGTCCATGACGAGGGTGCTCGTCACGCAGGAATATCGTCCGCGCCGAGAGTTGCAGACCGGTCCTCGCTTCCCTCTCATGGCGTAATAGCCGCCCGCCAAAGTCCCGAAAGTATCACCGTCAACATGCGACGCGACGGACGTCCGTCCTTTGCCTCGCATATGCGTGCCAGTCGACCATGCCCGACATCCGCAACTTCAAGATCGCGATTTTCGGCGCCGGCCCGATCGGAACGGCGCTGGCGAGCGCACTCGTCTCCATCGGTGGTTTCGACATCACGATGGTGGAGCAGACGGACGAATTGCTCGATCCCGTCCGCGCCCTGAAGCTGCCGGTGACGCTGTGCGTTCCGGCGACTCCGGAGAAGAAGAAGGCCGCTCTGGCGGAGCAGGACCTGGTGGTCGCCGCGGTTCCGGATCACGCGGTCGCCGCTATCGCGGCGCTCGCGGCCGATGTCGGCGTGAATTATCTCGACTTTTCACGCGTCACACGCCCGGTCGTGGAGATATTGGAGCCGCTCGCATCCAGGCGTGCGGTCCTGACGGGGTGCGGCGCATCGCCGGGTCTCGTCGACGCGCTCGCCGCCGACTTGGTTCGGAATTTCCCGCAGGTGACTGATCTGGTGATCCGGGTCGGCGCCTTACCCCGCTTCTCGACCAATCGGCTCGGTTACAGCCGGATATGGAACATCGACGGACTGGTCGACGAGTATCTCCTGCCGAGCGCGGCCATTCGGGCCGGCCAGCGGGTGACCATCCCGTCTCTCCACGAATACGAACGCTTCACGATCGGTGGGGCGGACTACGAGGCGTTCACGACGTCCGGCGGCATCGGCGACCTCGCTCGCATGCCGGCGACGATCCAGAACGTGACCTTCAAGACGATCCGCTATCCCGGCCACCTCGATTACATGCAGCTGCTTCTTGACGATCTCGATCTCAGGAACCGGCCCTACGCCCTGAAAATGCTGCTCAACAACGGCCTGCCGGTCATCGAGGACGACATCGTTCTCATGTTCATCACCGCGCGCGGGCAGGAGAACGGACAGAAGGTGGAGCGCTCCGTCTTCAAGAAACTTTCGCCGGCCCGCCGCGGCACGAAATTCAACGCTCTGACCCAGGTCGCCGCCGGCTACGCCGCCCACCTTGTCACGCTGCTGCGGCAAGGCGCTCTGCCGGCGCATGGGTTCATCGAACACGGCCAGATACCGCTCGACGAAGCGCTCGAGAGCGTCTCTCTGGCTCCCTTTTTGTCGTCCCGGTCGTCACCGAGCGAGTGAGTACCGGGAAAGGCTGCGAACGCCTCGCAGCTTCATGAAACCAACCACCTGTCGTGAGGTCGTGTCAGTGAAGAAGCTCAATGTCGCAATCCTGGGAGCCACGGGAGCGGTCGGAACCGAGCTGCTCAACGTTCTGGAGAGCCGCAAGTTTCCCATCGGCAAGCTGAAGCTCCTGGCTCTCGAGGTCGGAACGACCGTCCCGTTCATGGGCACCGATCACGTGATCGAAGAGGCCAGCGGCGAAGCCTTCAAGGACATCCAGGTCGCCTTTTTTGCCGGTGGGCCGATCAGCAAGGTGATGGCGCCGGAAGCCGTGAAGGCTGGCGCGGTCGTGATCGACAACAGCAGCACCTTCCGTCTCGACCCGGACGTCCCGCTCGTCGTGCCCGAGGTCAACGTCGAAGACATCGACAAGCACAACGGCATCATCGCCAATCCCAATTGCTCCACCATCATCATGGTGCTGGCGATCAATCCAATCCACAAGCACGGCGAGCTCAAGAGGGTCATCGTCTCGACCTGCCAGGCGGTCTCCGGTGCCGGAAATGCCGCGCTCGAGGAGATGATGACCCAGTACCGGGAAGTGCTGGAAGGACGCGAAGCCATCGCCAATATCCTGCCGGTGGCGTCGCTGAAGAAGCATTACCCGATCGCGTTCAACCTCATCCCCCAGATCGACGTCTTCTTCGACGACGGATACACGAAGGAGGAGATGAAGCTCGTTCTGGAGACCCGCAAGATCATGGGGCTTCCCGAACTGGCGATCAGCGCGACCACGGTTCGTTGCCCGGTGGTACGCAGTCATTCGGAAGTCATCAATCTGGAAACGGAACGTAGAATCACGCGAAACGATGCGCGCCGGATTCTCTCGCAGGCGCCGGGTGTCATCGTGCAGGACGATCCTGCGGAACAGTTGTATCCCATGCCGGCCTATGTCTCCGGTCGCGACGAGGTCTTCGTCGGCAGGATCCGTGAGGACACGACCGTTCCGGCCGGCCTCAGCCTGTGGGTGGTCGGCGACCAGATCCGCAAGGGCGCCGCTCTCAACGCCGTCCAGATCGCCGAGCAGCTGATCGCTCGCAACCGCATCTGAGCGGAAGGTTGGGGGGTAACACGATGGCGATCCTGGTGCAGAAATTCGGTGGCACCTCGGTGAGTACGCCCGAGCGCCGTCAGCAGGTGATCGCAAAGATCTCCGCTGCCACCAAGGCCGGATACAGTCCGGTCGTGGTGGTGTCGGCGCTGGGGCGTCGCGGCGAATCCTACGCCACCGACACGCTCCTCAATCTCGCCCGGCAGGAATGCCCGTCCATCGACAGCCGTGAACTCGACATGATCATGGCGTGCGGCGAGATCGTGGCCGGCGTGATCGTCGTCGGCGCTCTGAAGAACGCGGGATTCGATGCCGTATTCCTCAGCGGTCAGCAGGCCGGGATCATCACCACGATGAAGCACGGCGACGCCCAGATCGTCGAAATCAAACCTGTCAACGTCCTCAAGCACGTCGCCGAAGGAAAGATCGTCGTCGTGGCGGGATTCCAGGGCGCCACCGAGAGCGGCGAGATCACCACCCTGGGGCGCGGCGGCAGCGATACGACCGCGACCGCCATGGGGGCGGCCGTCGCGGCCGCGGCGGTCGAGATCTACACCGACGTGAACGGTATCATGACCGCCGATCCGCGCATCGTCCCGGCGGCATCGACGATCGAATCGTGCACCTACGAAGAGGCCCATCAACTGGCGCTGCACGGCGCCAAGGTCATTCATCCGCGTGCGGTGGAGATCGCCTGGCGGCACAACGTGCCCCTAAAGGTGAAGTGCACGTTCACCGACGAGGCGGGCACGACCATCTCGAGCAAGGCCGAGGGTACGATCGAGCGGTTGCGGGATCGCGCCGTGGTCGGCATCGCCCACGAGACGGATTACGGCGTCCTGACGTTGAAGGACGCCAATTCGGACGCCTTCGCGGGCGCCGGCCGGCTGCTCGGCAAGATGGCGAGCGTCGGCGTCGATGCCGATCATATCCAGGTTTCCAAGCGCGACATGGAAGTCGCCGCCAGCGCCGCCAACATCGAGACGATCGCCGCGCTCGGCCAGGAGATCGGCATGAAGTCGGCCGAACAGGTGGGTTCGCGGATTTCCCTCGTCGGCGGTTCGGCCAACAGCGTGTCCGGCCTGGCGGACACTTTCATCGAACTCCTGCAGCGGGAACGGATCGCCTTGCTGCAGACGTCCACGGAGCCGTACGCGATATCCGGCATCGTCGACAAGAAGGACATGACTGCGGCGATTCAGGCGCTGCATGGACGCCTGTTCGAAAGCCAGAGGACGGCCGATCGGCCGGACGATGGCCACGGCAGGTGAATGTCGGCTCGGAGAACGACGACGATCGCGACCCCCGTTCGATCGCTTGGACTTAAAGAGTGGCGCGGCCCTCGTTCGAGAAGGGCCGATTTCGTGTGAAGTCGAGAGAGCAGCTTCTGGAAGGGGCGCCGGGGCCCTTACGGCGGTGGAGTAACGGGAAAGGACGGACGGCCATGTCGATAACACAAGTGGGGTACATCGCGCTTTGGATCCTCGCGATTCTACTACCGATACAATTGATCGTCGGCGCGATGATGGTCAAAAAGAGCGGCCAGAGCGCCGCTCACTACTTCGTCAGTGGCAAGCAATTGCCCTTGATGCTGGTCTTCTTCGCTGACTTCGCCACCATCATGGGCGTGGGCAACTTCATCGGCTACGCCGGCAAGGGCTACGAAATCGGCCTGAACCAGTTGTGGATGATGTTCGGCGAGCAGGGAACGAAGATCGTCTTCGCGCTGCTGGTCGCCGGCATGATCGGCCGCTATGCGTACAGCACCATCAACGAATTCATGGAGCAGGAGATGTACCGGGACAAATGGTTCCGAGCCATCGCCGGCTTCTGCATGACGATCCCGGAGATCTGCACCGTCGGCGCCCAGGCGATCGGCATCGGTGCGCTGCTGTCGATCACCATGGGCATCGACCCGACGACCGGCATCTGGGTGGCGTCGCTCACCGCCATCGCCTATACGGTGATGGGAGGCATGTGGGCGATCGCCTGGACCGACCTGATCCAGGGTGTCATCCGCGTGGTCGTCGGTTTCGTGTTCTTCGGGGTGGTGTTCTGGAGCACGGGCGGCATCGGCGGCCTCAAGGCAGCGGTGGAAACCACCAAGCCCGAGCTGTGGTCGATGAGCAGCATCGGGTTCTGGGGCGCCCTCGCCATCTTCCTCGGCCCGCTCTGCGGCCAGTTCACCAGCCAGGCCTGGTGGCAGCGTTGCTTCGCGGCCAAGGATGCCAAGACGGCGCAGCACGCTTTCATGTATTCGGCGATCTTCGCCGTCGTCATGTGCACGGCCAGCATCATGATTGGTATCGCGGCCTACACACTCAATCCTAACCTGCCGCGGCCCGACATGGCGTTCCCCTGGCTGCTGACCAGCTACCTCGATCCGATCCTGGCGGCACTGCTCGTCGTCACCATCGTGGGTGCCGACATGACCGTGTCGGCTGGCCGCTTGAACGGCGCCATCACGCTGTTGACGATGGACGTCATCAAGCCGCTGCTGATGCCCAATGCGAGCGATGCCGATCTGGTGAAAAATGCCCGCTGGCTGACCCTGCTCGGCGGCGTCGGCTCGGTGGCGGTGGCGTTCATGTTCCCGACCGTCTTGTCGGCATTGCTGTTCGGCTATGTCTTCATCGGCGGCGGCATGTTCTTCCCGCTGGTCCTCGGCCTGTGGTGGAAGGACAAGGACGGCCGCACTTACGTCACCAAGAACGCGGCGATCGCTTCGCTGGTCTTCGGCGGCGGCACCGCGGCCGTCGTCCAGGCGACCCCGAGCCTGGCGAAACTGATGGGCGGCGGCATCGTGCCCGGGCTCTGCGTGTCGTTGGGCCTCATCCTTGTCATCACGTTCGTGGAACGGGCCGCCAAGGCGAAGTCCGCTCCGCAGGTGTGATGAGGCGTCAAACTCGCGCCTGACTTCGACATGGCCGGGCAATGCCCGGCCATGTCCCCCAAAATCGATGCGGCACCGCCCTCGGGATATGGCGAGGCGTGACGGGCCGGATCGGGCGGTCGATCTTTCACAAGGCTTTGAATTCGATCGCAGCCGCGGCGCGGCTGAAGCCAGCCTTTTGTCTCATCGCCGGTCTGTTCGACGACGCTCCCGTTCGTGAGGAGCAGGTCGGCGGCGTTTCGTCTACGGCTCAAGGAGGAGCCACTGCCATGAATGACTTCCGTTCGGAGCACGACCTTTTGGGTGATCGCCAGATTCCCGCCGGGGCGTATTATGGCGTGCATACGCTGCGCGCCGTCGAGAACTTTCCGATCACCGGGATTTCCGTTTCGGCCTATCCCGACCTGATCCGGGCCCTGGCCTGCATCAAACAGGCGGCAGCCATCGCCAACCGGCAGTTGGGCCTGCTCGATCCGACCCTGGCCGGGGCAATCGTCGCGGCGACGGAGGAGATCCGCGCCGGCGCCCTGCACGACCAGTTCGTCGTCGACGTCATCCAGGGCGGCGCCGGCACCTCGACGAACATGAACGCCAACGAGGTCGTCGCCAATCGCGCACTCGAACTGCTCGGACACGGACGGGGTGAGTATCGCCACCTGCACCCCAACGAACACGTCAACATGAGCCAAAGCACCAACGACGTCTATCCGACGGCGATCAAGGTGGCGCTGCATTTTCTCATCGATCACCTGGTCGCCGCGATGGCGCAGCTGCGCTCGGCGTTCGAAGCCAAGGCGGTCGAGTTCGCCGACATCGTCAAGGTGGGCCGGACCCAACTCCAGGATGCCGTGCCGATGACGCTCGGGCAGGAATTCAGCACCTATGCGGTGATGTTGGGTGAGGACGAGGAGCGGCTGCGCGAAGCCTCGAAGCTGATCTGCGAGATCAATCTCGGCGCTACCGCCATCGGGACCGGCATCACCGCCCATCCGGACTATGCCGGCATCGTCTGCGCCGAACTCGCGCGGATCACCGGCATCTCGCTGATCACGGCCGGCAATCTGGTTGAAGCGACTCAGGACTGCGGCGCCTTCGTGCAGCTCTCCGGCGTCCTGAAGCGGGTCGCGGTCAAGCTCTCCAAGACCTGCAACGACCTGCGCCTGTTGTCGTCGGGACCGCGCTCCGGCCTCGGTGAGATCAACCTGCCGGCCCGGCAGGCGGGGTCCAGCATCATGCCGGGCAAGGTCAACCCGGTCATTCCGGAAGTGGTCAACCAGGTCGCCTTCGAGGTCATCGGCAACGACATCACCATCTCGTTCGCGGCCGAAGCCGGACAATTGCAGCTCAACGCCTTCGAGCCGATCATCGCGCTGAGCCTGTTCAAGAGCCTCAGCCATCTCCGCGCCGCCTGCCTGACCTTGAAGGAGCGCTGCGTCGAAGGCATCACCGCCAATCGCGACCGGCTGCGCCGCAGTGTCGAGGATTCCATCGGCATCGTCACCGCGCTCAACCCCTTCATCGGTTACGCCAACGCCACCGAAGTCGCCCGCCAGGCCCTCGAGAGCGGCCGTGGCGTCTACGAACTCGTTCTCGAAAAGGGCCTCCTGACCCGGGAACGACTCGACCAGATTTTGCAGCCGGCGGAGTTGACGCATCCGAGCGGGAAGTTGGTTGTGGCGGCGAACGCGAACGGGGAGGGTGCCACGGACCCGTCCGGCTCCCGATCGAGCCGTCGGAATGTGGGGGCGGCCAAATAGGCCGCTTCGTCGGTCTTCTGCTGTTTCGCCTCTCCGTGCCGCGCGTGCAGAGTTGAACTCCGTGTCTGCGTTTGGCCGCGCATGGCCCGAAAATCGGGCGATGCGCGGCTGTAATCGCGGCGCTGTCGGACGCAGGCTCAGGCGGCACTTGAGGCGGCTCGCGGACGGCCGCTGAACAACTTCCGATCAGCAGAACTACGATCCGAAGTCGCCGCGGATTGACGCCAAGTGGGGTAAAGAAATAACATTTTATTTGTCGCCAAATAGAAAGTAATTGGCGACAAAAGGACAGCGAATGCGCGGCCGAATGAAGGGCGAGAGCCGAGACGGCAGGATCGGCAGGTTCTTGCGCCAGTCTTGGCGTCGATCTTGGCGCCGGTCTTGGTTCGGCAGGCAAGAGAAGGCGTGATGGCGCAAGTCGAGCTCTATCAACGTGTGAGAGCGCACCTGATCGCCCTCGGATTGGCCCCGGGCGACAAGATCGAGAGCGAAGTCGTTCTCGCCGAGCGTTTCGGTGTGTCGCGCCATCACATGCGCCAGGTTCTCAACGCGATGGTCCAGGGGGGCATCCTCGACCGCGCGCCGAAGCGCGGGACCACTATTCGGGCCTTCGATTCCAACTCGCTGGGCGAGCATATCCGCTTCCAGTTCGAGGTCGCCAATTTCAATGTCGCCGAGTTCAAGGAAGCCCGGATCCTCGTCGAGCGCGCGGCGCTCCCTCTGGCTGTACGCCGCATCACCCCGTCCGAGGTCGTCAAGGTGGAAGAGACCATCGAGCGGATGCTCGAGTACCAGGAGCAGCCGGAGCGTGCCGACGCTTACGACAAGGACTTCCACGTCCTCCTGTTTCGCGCCTCGGGCAACCGCCTCCTGGAGTCATTCACCGGCGTTCTGGTGACGCTGTTCCAGAGCGCCGACTATCGCCGCAAGTACTGGACGCGGGAACGCATCGTCCGCATCGCGGGTGAGCACCGGCGCATCCTAGACGCTATCAAACAGGCGGATGCGGCTGCGGCCGTTGCCGCCCTCGACGCCCATCTCGGCTACGCCAAACTGGGCCTCTCATCGAAAACCTGACAACCGCAGCGTCCGGCCGAGGCCGGGCGCGAGCACGAAAGCCCGCCACTGATGCGCAATAGAATTCAGAGCCTGCTTGCTTCCGGCGAGCCGTTCATCGGCAGCACGCTCATGCTCGGCTCGACCCGTGCGGCGGAGATCATGTCCCGTGCGGGCTTCGATTTTCTGATGGTCGACCAGCAGCACGGCCCCTTCGACAAGGCGGGTGCCACGGACGCGATTCGGGCCCTGGCGCCGTCGCCGACGGTTCCGTTCGCGCGGGTGGCCGAAAATTCCCCCGGGCGCATCAACGACGTCCTCGATGCCGGCGCACTCGGCGTCGTGGTTCCCATGGTCAATTCGGCGCGTGAGGCCGAAGCCGCGGTCAAGGCGGCGTTCTATCCCCCCAGGGGGCAACGATCGAAAGGTGGCGCGGCGACCGCGATCCACGGCGACGATTACGCCACCTGGGCGAACGATCACGTTCTGCTCATGGTGATGATCGAGACCTCGGAGGCGGTCGAGCACGCCGACGAAATTCTGGCGGTGCCTGGTATTGACCTGTGTCTCGTCGGAACCTCCGACCTGTCCTTCGAGATGGGGTGCGGCCGCACCGCCGAACCGATCGGCGCCGCCATAGCGGCGACGATCTCCGCCGGCCGTGCCCACGGCGTCGCGGTCGGTACCGCGATCGGCTCGCCAGAGGACATCGCCAAATGGCGGTCGCTCGAACCGGCCTTCTATCTCATCAGCCACGATCACGGCCTGCTCACGGCGGGCAGCCGTAGCCTGGTCACGAACCTCCGCCAGCGGCTCGCGGAGACGCGGTGACGACGCCATGACGCGCGAACCGATCGTGCTCGGAATGGACGTCGGGACGAGCTCCGGCAAGGTCTGTGCGCTCGACGCGCAAGGCCATTTCCTGGGAATGGAGAGCGAGGGCTATCCGACGCTCGTGCCGCAGCCGGCGTGGGCGGAGCAGGACCCGGCCCTGTGGCTGCCGGCGCTCGGCCGCGCCTGCCACCGGCTTCTCGTCCGTCTCGGGATCGAGCGCTCGAACGTGCGGGCGCTGGCGATCACCAGCGCCGCTCATGTCGGCGTTCTGCTCGACGACGCCCTATCACCGGTCCGCCCGTCCCTTCTCTGGCACGACCAGCGCTCGCAGGCACAGGCCCTCGCGCTCGCAGAAGCCGCCGGCGAAGAAATCTTCGTGCTCGGCAACAATTGGCCGACCGCGACCTGGACGCTGTCGCACCTGGCGTGGATCCGTCATCACGATGCCGATGCCTGGAAACGTACGCGACACTTGCTGTTGTCCAAGGACTATGTCGCCTTCCAGATGACCGGGCGGATGACCAGCGATCCCGCCGCGGCAGTGTCGGCGCTGCTGTTCGACGTGCACAGCGGCCAGTGGTCGGACCGCCTGTGCGGACTGGCGGGGATTTCCGTTTCGCAGTTGCCCGAGTTGCTGCCGATCGCAGGCGAGATCGGTGCGCTGTTGCCGGAGCCGGCCGCGACTCTGGGGCTGGTCGCCGGTACGCGCATCTTCAACGGCACGATGGACAGCACGGCCGAGACGTTCTCGGCCGGCGTCCGCCGCGAGGGCGAGTGCGTCATCCGCCTCGCCAGTGCCGGCGGCATCCACGGTATTTCCAGCCCGCCCCGCACCCATCCCAAGCTGATCTCCTATCCGTATCCGGTCGCCCCTTTCTGGTTGTCGCAGGCGGGCACGAACACCTGCGCCTCGGCGGTGTCGTGGGCCTGCTCCCTGCTGACCGGAGACGAGGAGAATCCCGATTTTTCCGCCTGGTCCAGGCTCGCCGAGGCGGCACCTCCGGGATCGAATGGCCTTTTCTTCCACCCGTATCTCGCCGGCGAGCGCTGCCCCTACTGGGACGGCGACTTGCGCGCCAGTTTCGTCGGGTTGGGGCTGCATCATCGCCGCAGCGACATCGCCCGCGCGGTCTACGAAGGGACGAGCTTCGCTTTGCGCGATGCGCTCGGCGTGTTGCAGGAGCGCGGCTTTGTGCTCGACAGCGTGCGCTTGGTCGGGGGCGGGGCGAAGAGCCGGATATGGCGCGATATCGTCGCCTCGGTGCTCGACTGTCCGGTCCAGGCCGCGCCTCTGGCGGACTCCTCGGCGGGGGCGGCGTTGCTCGCCCTCGTGGGGCTCGGCGTCTACGCGTCGCCCGCAGCCGTTCCGGCCGCGGAGCCGGACGGCGGCACGCAGCTCCATGTCCCGGATCCCGGCTTGCGGGCGCTCTACGACGAGGCTTTCGCACGCTACCGCGACGTCCAGGGACATCTGTCCGACGTCTACCACAAGAAACCGCGGCAGCAGGCGAATTAGGTGGCCCGCATGATCAGTGGCCGCGCCGCAGTCCCGACAAATACGCCGGTTCGCCGCCGAGGCGGCGTTGATCCCGCACAGCCATCGATAACCCCCATCACACAAGGCGAGGAGTGGATAGGCAATGAGTAAGAGCGTGATGAAGCTGGCGACGGCCTTTGCCGTGGCTGCGCTGTGCGTAATCGGGGTCACGGCGGCGAGCGCGCAGACCAAGATCAAGCTGGGCCAGGCTTTGCCGCAGCAGCACCCCCAAGGGGTGGCGACGGACAAATTCGCCGAGCTGGTCAAGCAATACACCCAGGGCCGCATCCAGGTGACGGTCTATCACGGCGGCATGCTGGGCGGCGACGACAAGATGCTGCAGGCGGTGCAGAGCGGGACGCAGGACATGTACTACGGCTCGCTGTCGGCGGTGGCCGGCAAGGTACCCGCCGTGCAGATCTTCGACCTGCCGTTCCTCTTCAACGACGTCAAGGAAGTCGAACGGGTGTTCTTCAGCCCGTATGGGCAGAAATTGCACGATCGGCTGGTCTCCTCGATCGGCATGGTCGGGCTGGCCTGGGGCCAGGCTGGCTTCCGCGAGCTCACCAACAGCCGGCGTCCGATCAACAAGGCCGAGGATATCTCCGGGTTGAAGATTCGCGTGATGCAAAATCAAGTGGCTCTCGACACCTGGAAGACGCTGGGTGCCAACGCGCTGCCGATGACCATCACCGAAGTGTTCACCGGGCTGGAAACCGGTGCGCTGGACGGCCAGGAGAACCCGTATCTCCTGATCCACGCCAACAAGTACTACGAAGTCCAGAAATACGGCACGACGACCAATCACGTCTACACCCCGTGCTCGCTCGTGATCTCCAAGAAGACCTGGGACAAGCTCGGCGTCGAGGATCAGGCGGCGGTGCGCAAGGCTGCCGACGAAGCCATGCGCTACCTCTTCAAGCTGGTCGACGAGGCCAACAAGGACGTGGTGGCGAAGCTGGAAGCCGGTGGCATGAAAGTCAACGCCCTTCCGGATGCCGAGCTCGCCAAGCTGCGTGAGAAGGTGCGGCCCATCGTCGACAAGTACGCGCCGGTGATCGGTGCCGATCTCGTGAAGGAATTCATGGACGAAATCGCGAAGGCTCGCAAAGCGAATTGACGGCGAAATGGCAGGCTGTCGGGCGGCCGCGACGCCGCCCGATAGGCCTCGGAAAGACACGCATGATGAACGCGGTGTTCAGCGCTCTCGAAAAGCTGGTGATGACCATTCTGGCGCTGATGGTCGTGCTGGTGTTCACGAACGTGGTGCTTCGTTACGGGTTCAACTCGGGCATCACTTTGTCGGACGAACTGTCCCGCTTCCTGTTCGTCTGGCTGATCTTCATGGGCGCATTCCTGACGATGCGAGACAATGCGCATCTGGGAGTGAACGGAGCCGTGAAATTGCTTCGACCGAGGGCCAAGATGGCAATCAAGATATTCGGCGACGGGCTGACTTTGGCGTGCTGTCTTTTGCTCGCCTACGGCACGACGATCCACATCCTGGACAACATGAACAACTATTCCCCGGTGGGAGGAATTCCATTGGGAGTGGTGTATCTCTCGTGCCTGATCAGTTGCGTCGGCATTTCGCTGCTGCTCGTGCATTCGATCTACATGGTCGCGACCGGCAAGGTCGCGGCGGAGACGCTGTTCTCGTCCGGTTCAGAATCCGACCTGGCGTGAGTGCCGAGCTGACGGCGCGGGCCGGGGACGGCGCGCCGGTGCAAGGGAACGAGCAATGACAATTTTCGTGTTCATGTTCTCGCTGTGCGGGGCGATGGCGATCGGGATTCCGGTGGCGTTTTCGCTTCTGATCTGCGGGGTCGCCCTGATGATCCATCTCGGCAATTTCGATCCGCGCATTCTGGCCGAGAATGTCCTCGCGGGTGCCGACAACTACCCCTTGATGGCGCTTCCGTTCTTCGTTCTCGCGGGCGAACTGATGACCGCCGGCGGTGTCTCACAACGCATCGTCGCGGTGGCCAACGCGCTGCTCGGTCACATTCGTGGCGGTCTCGGATACGTGGCGGTGTTCGCCGCGATCGTGATCGCGTCGATCTCGGGTTCGGCGGTGGCGGATTGTGCCGCCCTGGCCGCGATCGTGATTCCGCTGATGCGCAAGTCCAATTACGACGTGCCGCTGTCGGCCGGGCTGATCTCGTCGGCGGGAATCATCGCGCCGCTGCTGCCGCCGTCGATTCCGTTCGTGGTGTTCGGGGTCGCGGCGCAGATGTCGGTAACGCGGTTGTTCATGACCGGCGTGTTTCCCGGACTGATGATGGCTGCGACCCTGGTCATGACCTGGGCTTGGTATGCACGCAGAGACCCGCGCACCATCTCGACCCAAAAATTCGAGGTCGGACGTCTGGTGAAGGCGCTCCGCGAGGGCGTCCTGGCGCTCGTCCTGCCCGGTATCATCATCGGCGGCATAAAGATGGGCGTGTTCACGCCGACCGAGGCCGGAGTGATGGCGGTGGTGTATTCGCTGTTCCTCGGCGTGGCGGTGTACCGGGAGCTGCCGTTGTCGCGGATCCCGCGAATTCTTCTTCAAGCCGCCAAGACGGCGAGCGCTGTGATGTTCCTGGTCGCGGCATCGCTGGTGTCGGCATGGCTCATCACTATCGCGGACATTCCGCAGGAAGTGTCGGCGATGATGGAGCCCTTCATGGGCAATAAAGTCGTCTTCATGTTCATCCTGATGGTGATCGTGTTCCTGGTTGGTACCGCACTGGACCTCACACCGACCATTCTGATCCTGACGCCGGTGATGATGCCCCTGGTCGCCAAGGCCGGGATCGACCCGTACTACTTCGGGGTGATGTTCATGATGAACAATGCGATCGGCCTGATCACGCCGCCGGTCGGAACAGTGCTGAACGTGGTGTCGGGTGTCGCGCGGGTCGAACTGGACTCGGTGATCAAGGGTATGACGCCGTTCCTGGTCACTGAAACGATCCTTCTGTTCCTCCTCGTCCTGTTCCCCGAACTCGTCACCGTTCCGGCCTCGTGGCTGCGTTGAGCTACGGGCCAAGGAGAATGCATCAATGCCGAAAGTAGTTCTCGTCGACGGCGGTATCTATCCGCCCGGCTCGTACGCGGAAGTCGAAGCACTGTGCGCGAAAGAAGGTGTCGCGTTCGAACAGCTCGACTGCAAGGATGCCGACGACGTGGTCGCCAAGGCCGGCGACGCCGAAGCCATGGTCGACATCTTCCTGAGGTTCGACGAGGCGCTGATGTCCCGACTGCCGCGCCTGCGCCTGATCGTGCGGCACGGCATCGGCGTCGATGTGGTCAACGTTGCCGATTGCACGAAGTGCGGCGTGATCCTCTGCAATGTCCCCGACTACGGTGTCGAGGAGGTGGCGGTGCACGCGCTGTCCATGCTGTTGGCGCTGGAACGCAAGATCTACTTCTACGGTTCGCAGGTGAGGGCCGGCATCTGGGACGAGACGCTCGGATATGAAATGCGCCGTCTGTCGGAACGGACGCTCGGCGTCATCGGGTTCGGACGCATCGGCCGGAAGTTCGCGCAGATCGCCGCGCCGCTCGGTTACGAGATACTGGCTTATGACCCGTATCTTCCCAAAGAGGCTTTCGCATCAGCGAGCGCCACTTCGGTGACGATGGACGAGTTGATGCGGCGGTCGAATGCGATCGTGCTCATGGCTCCGAACACCCCGGAAACGGTCGGCCTGATTGATGCCGCCAGCCTGGCCAAGGCGAAGGACGGTCTGCTCGTCGTCAATACGGCGCGCGGCTCGCTGATCGTCCACGATGCGCTTCGCCAAGCGCTGCTGTCGGGCAAGGTCGCCGGCATCGGAATGGACGTGTTGCCGCACGAACCGCCCTCTGCTGACGAAAAGGTGTTTGTTGAACACCCTAACGTCGTCATCACGCCCCACGTTGCCTACCGGTCGTTCGAATC
The DNA here is from genome assembly GCA_030848545.1 of Astrobacterium formosum. GTDB lineage: Bacteria > Pseudomonadota > Alphaproteobacteria > Rhizobiales > Xanthobacteraceae > Astrobacterium > Astrobacterium formosum. The sequence goes on along the minus strand of JAVDCA010000016.1, from coordinate 51,097 downwards.
ATTCGCGACCCTGAGGCGAAAGTGCGGCGAGACGGCGCTCGCATTCTTCCGCGGCGAACTGCCGCCGAACATCGTCAATCCCGAAGTTCTTCCCCGCCAGAGAGGGTGAACCTGCCGACGGAAACGGCGGCCTTTGAGTTGCGTCGGAATGCCGACGATCAGCGCGGCGTGAGCGAACTGACCGCCATCTTCGCCTCCCGTCGCCGCGCGTGCAGGATGAACTCCGTGTAGCCGTTCGGTTGTGCCCAGCCTTTGAAGACCAGGTCGCAGGCGGCCGTGAAGGCCGGGCCATCGAACCGGGGTGCCATCGGCATATAGTGCGGATCGGAAGCGTTCTGGCGATCGACCACCTGCGCCATGCGGCGCAGCGCCGCCATGACGTCGTCCTTGCTCACCGCACCGTGGTGAAGCCAGTTGGCGATGTGCTGGCTGGAGATGCGCAATGTGGCGCGGTCTTCCATCAGGCCGACATCGTGGATGTCCGGAACTTTCGAACAGCCGACGCCCTGGTCGATCCAACGCACCACGTATCCCAGGATGCCCTGGCAATTGTTGTCGAGCTCCTCGCGCAACGCCTCCGGGGGCCAGTTCGATTGCGCCAGCGGGATCGTCAGAATATCCTCGATACGGGTGCGGCGCTTTCCGGCGAGCTCGCGTTGGCGGGCGAAGACATCGACCTCGTGATAGTGCAACGCATGCAGCGTCGCCGCGGTCGGGGAGGGCACCCAGGCGGTGTTGGCGCCGGCCTTCGGATGGGTGATCTTCTGTGCCAGCATGTCGGCCATGCGGTCCGGCATCGCCCACATGCCCTTGCCGATCTGGGCGCGGCCGGGAAGCCCGCAGGCGAGCCCGATGTCCACGTTCCAATCCTCGTAGGCCTTGATCCATGAGGCCGCTTTCATGTCGCCCTTGCGCACCATGGGGCCCGCCTCCATGGAGGTGTGGATCTCGTCGCCGGTGCGGTCGAGGAAGCCGGTATTGATGAAGACGAGCCGCTCGGCGGCGGCGCGGATGCAGGCCGCGAGGTTGACGGTGGTGCGCCGCTCCTCGTCCATGATGCCGATCTTCAACGTGTTGCGGGCGAGGCCCAGCATGTCTTCGACGCGGCCGAAAGCCTCGCACACGAACGCAACTTCGTCGGGTCCGTGCATTTTCGGCTTGACCGCATAGACGGAGCCGGCGCGGCTGTTGCGCAGCCTCCCGTGTTCCTCAAGGTCGTGGAGCGCGATCAGCGTGGTGATGGCGGCGTCGAGCAAGCCCTCCGACACCGGCGCGCCGTCGACCAGAACGGCGTCGGTCTCCATGTGCTGGCCGGCATGGCGAACCAGCATGAGGGAGCGGCCGTGCAGCACGCTCTCGCCGCCGCCCGGGACGCGATAGAGGCGGTCGGGGGCGAGCGCGCGTTCGAGGGTGCGGCCGCCCTTCTCGAAGCTCGCCGTGAGCGTGCCCTGCATCAGGCCGAGCCAGTTGCGGTAGAGCAGGACCTTGTCGTCGGCGTCGACGGCGGCGACTGAGTCCTCGAAGTCGACGATGGTGGTGATGGCCGCTTCGATAACGACGTCGTCGATGCCTGCCTTGTCGTCCTTACCGATCCGCCCGGCACGATCGATGACGATCTCCACATGCAGGCCGTGATGGCGAAGGAGCACCGCGCTGGGGCTCTCCGCATCGCCCTGCCAGCCGACGAAGCGGGCCGGATCGGCGAGGGCCGTCGACGCGCCGTCGCGTCTCACCACGAGCTGTCCATCGACGACAGCGTAGCCCGAGGCTTCGCCGTGGCTGCCTTCGGCGAGCGGAGCGATGTCGTCCAGGAAGGTGCGCACCCGCGCGATCACCTTGGCGCCGCGCCGCGGGTCGTAGCCGTCGACGGGAGTGTCCTCGGGCGGGATGGCGTCGGTGCCGTAGAGGGCGTCATAAAGACTGCCCCAGCGGGCATTGGCGGCGTTGAGGGCGTAGCGGGCATTGGAGACCGGCACCACCAGTTGAGGTCCGGCGATGGTGGCGATCTCCTCATCGACCCCGGCGGTCGTGATGGCGAACGGACCGGGAGCCGCGCCGATGTAGCCGATCTCCCGCAGAAAGGCCTGGTAGTGCGCCGGGTCGAAGCGTCCGGCCGGGTGGTCGCGGTGATAGGCGTCGATCCTGGCCTGGAGTTCATCGCGGCGGGCGAGCAGCGCCCGGTTGCGCGGGCCGAAATCTTGGAAGAGGTCGGCAAGCCCGCCCCAGAAGGCATCCGCCGTGATGCCGGTGCCGGGCAGGGCTTCGGTTTCGACGAAAGTGGCGAGCGCGGATTGAACCCGCAATCCGTGGCGGTCGACGGTCTGGGTCATTTCCCGGCCCCTAAGTCTTTGCACGGCCACCATCTCTACCCATACGGCGGTCGCCCGGGCGGTGCTGGCCCGGCATTGGTAAACCACTCCGGTCATCTCGGTACAGCCTGACTTTTGAAGCACATGGACGCGGGTCTTCGTGCGGCCGAACCGGCCGCCCGGGCGGCCCGGATGGCTAAGAAATTGTTTATCGATCTGGGCTAATGTCCTGTTGGCCAAGGGATTTGTGAAGTTGCGTACCCGCGTCGGCAGGCCGAAGCTCAGATTGATCGAGACCTCCGCCGCAACCGGCGAGGGGGATCGTGCCGTTGGTGCGGACGAAATGCCGCCCCAGCGGGCGCAAGCCTTGCTCGCCGAAGCCCTTCTCGCCCAGGCACTGCCGGCGGAGGCCCATGCCGCCCTCGACACCGCCTACCATCAACGCCAGATGCAGGCGCGCCGTCTCGCCGCCAATGTCGACCGGCTGCGCTATGCCGTCGTCGACCTCGCGTCCATCGACCTTCCCCCGGGTGAGCTCATTGCGGCCTTGAGCCCGGGGTTCGACGAGCCGATCGTGCGCGAGCATCTCGAAAGTGCCCTCGACTATCTGGGTCGACTTGCCGACGAATGGCGGCGCGGCAAAGGGCCGGCCGATCGTTGAAGTTCCGCATCTTCCGGGTTCCATCTCCTCCGTCATGAAATTATCGTCGAGCGTGATGGAACCGAAGCTCCTCGATTGCGTTCCCATGCGAGCATCGGGAGGCTGAAGGGGAATGGCCGCGTTTGCCGTGCCGCAAATTCCTCAATAACCAAGGATATCAACGCGCGTCCGGACATGCCGGCGGGCGTCGCTCATCGCCATTTGCCCGCCACCCCCGTGCCGTCAGGAGCGTGCAATGAAGGCGAGACAGGACAACGGTGGCCGTGCGGCCAAGCGTCATGCTGTTGCGGCCGGCGCCCTTGCCCAGGGGGGGAACGTTGGTCCAGACGGCGCCGAAGATCTGCACGAACTCCTGCACGTTCTCCAGGCCATGAAGACCGGCGACTTCACGGTGCGCATGTCGGGCGACCATGTCGGCCTGATCGGCAAGATCGCCGACACCTTCAACGACATCATCGCCGCCAACCAGAACATGGCGGAGCAACTGGAGCGCGCCGGCGAGGTCATCGGCCGCCAGGGCAAGACCCGCCACCGGGTCAAGTTCGGCCTCCAGACCGGCTCCTGGAGCGAGATGGAATCCTCGGTCAATACGCTCATCGACGACATGCTGTGGCCGACCACCGAGGTCACCCGCGCCATTTCCGCCGTCGCCCAGGGCGATCTCCTCCAGACCATGCGGCTCGACGTCGACGGACGGCCCCTGCAGGGCGAGTTCCTGCAGTCGGCGACGATCGTCAACACCATGATCAAGCAGCTCTCGGTGTTCACCTCGGAAGTGACCCGGGTCGCCCGCGAGGTCGGCACCGAGGGCAAGCTCGGCGGCCAGGCCCAAGTCGCCGAGGTGACCGGGGTGTGGAAGGATTTGACCGAGAGCGTCAACTCCATGGCATCGAACCTGACCGCGCAGGTCAGAAACATCGCCGAGGTGACCATCGCGGTCGCCAATGGCGACTTGTCGAAAAAGATCACCGTCGATGTGCGCGGCGAAATCCTGCAGCTGAAAGAAGCCATCAATACGATGGTCGATCAGCTGCGCTCGTTCGCCTCCGAAGTGACCCGCGTCGCCCGCGAAGTCGGCACCGACGGCAAGCTGGGAGGACAGGCGATCGTGCCCGGCGTCGCCGGCACCTGGAAGGATTTGACGGACTCGGTCAATGCCATGTGCGGCAACCTGACCGATCAGGTGCGCAACATCGCCCAGGTCACGACGGCAGTTGCCCGCGGCGACCTGTCGCGAAAAATCACCGTCGACGTGCGCGGCGAAATCCTGGAGCTCAAGGACACCATCAACACGATGGTGGACCAGCTCAACTCGTTCGCTTCGGAAGTCACCCGCGTCGCCCGCGAAGTCGGCACCGAGGGAAAGCTCGGCGGCCAAGCGCAAGTTCCCGGAGTCGCCGGCACTTGGAAGGACCTGACCGACAACGTCAATTTCATGGCGTCGAACCTGACCGCCCAGGTCAGAAACATCGCCGAGGTGTCGACCGCCATCGCCGGCGGCGACCTGTCCAAGAAGATCACCGTCAACGTCTCGGGCGAAATCCTGCAGCTCAAAGAGACCATCAACACGATGGTCGACCAGCTCAACGCCTTCGCGTCGGAAGTCACCCGCGTCGCCCGCGAGGTGGGCACCGAAGGACGGCTCGGCGGTCAGGCCAATGTGCGCGGCGTCGCCGGAACATGGAAGGATCTGACCGATTCGGTCAACTCGATGGCGTCGAACCTGACTGCGCAGGTCAGAAATATCGCCGAGGTGACGACCGCTGTCGCCGGCGGCGACCTGTCGAAGAAGATCACCGTCGACGTGCGCGGCGAAATTCTGGAGCTCAAGGACACCATCAACACCATGGTGGACCAGCTCAACGCGTTTGCGGGCGAGGTGACCCGCGTCGCCCGCGAAGTGGGCACCGAAGGCAAGCTGGGGGGACAAGCGATCGTGCGCGGCGTCGCCGGCACCTGGAAGGACTTGACCGACTCGGTCAACTCCATGGCGTCGAACTTGACCGGCCAGGTGCGCAACATCGCCGAAGTCGCGACTGCGGTCGCGCAAGGGGACCTGTCGAAGAAGATCACCGTCAACGTGTCGGGCGAAATCCTGCAGCTCAAGGAAACGCTCAATACCATGGTGGACCAGCTCAACGCCTTTGCGGGCGAGGTGACCCGCGTCGCCCGCGAAGTGGGCACCGAAGGCAAGCTCGGAGGACAAGCGGCGGTGCCCGGCGTCGCCGGCACCTGGAAGGACCTGACCGACTCCGTCAACTCCATGGCCGGCAACCTGACCGCCCAGGTACGCAACATCGCCGAGGTTGCGACCGCCATCGCTGACGGCGACCTGTCGCGCAAGATCACCGTCGACGTGCGCGGCGAAATCCTTCAGTTGAAGGAAACCCTCAACACCATGGTGGACCAGCTCAACCGCTTCGCCGGCGAGGTGACGCGCGTCGCCCGCGAGGTCGGCACCGAAGGCCGGTTGGGCGGCCAGGCGAATGTTCCCGGCGTCGCCGGCACCTGGAAGGACCTGACCGACTCGGTCAACTCCATGGCCGGAAACCTGACCGACCAGGTGCGCAACATCGCCCAAGTCACTACCGCCGTCGCCCGCGGCGACCTGTCGCGCAAGATCACCGTCGACGTGAAGGGCGAAATCCTGGAGCTGAAGAACACCATCAACACCATGGTGGATCAGCTCAACTCGTTCGCCTCGGAAGTGACCCGCGTCGCCCGCGAAGTGGGCACCGAAGGCAAGCTCGGCGGCCAGGCGCAAGTGCCCGGCGTCGCCGGCACCTGGAAAGACCTCACCGACAACGTCAATTTCATGGCCTCGAACCTGACCGCGCAAGTGCGCAACATCGCCGAAGTCGCGACCGCGATCGCGTCCGGGGATCTCTCCAAGAAGATCACCGTCGACGTGCGCGGCGAAATCCTGCTCCTCAAGGACACCCTCAACACCATGGTGGAGCAGTTGCGTTCCTTTGCGGCCGAAGTGACCCGCGTCGCCCGCGAGGTCGGCACCGACGGCCGGCTCGGCGGTCAGGCGGTGGTGCCGGGCGTCGGCGGCACCTGGAAAGACCTGACCGATAACGTCAATCTGCTCGCCGCGAACCTCACCACCCAGGTGCGCAACATCGCCGAAGTCACGACCGCGGTCGCGCGCGGCGATCTGTCGCGAAAAATCACCGTCGACGTCAAGGGCGAAATCCTGGAACTCAAGAACACCATCAACACCATGGTGGATCAGCTCAACGCCTTCGCGTCGGAAGTCACCCGTGTCGCCCGCGAGGTCGGCACCGAGGGCAAGCTGGGCGGACAAGCGGCGGTGCCCGGCGTCGCCGGCACGTGGAAGGACTTGACCGACACCGTCAACGTCATGGCGGCGAACCTGACCGAGCAGGTGCGCGGCATCGTCAAGGTGGTGACGGCAGTCGCAAACGGCGACTTGAAGCAAAACCTGACCGTGAAGTCGAAAGGCGAGGTGGCGGCGCTCGCCGAGACCATCAACAACATGACGCAGACGCTTGCGACCTTCGCCGACCAGGTGACGACGGTTGCCCGCGAAGTGGGCGTCGAGGGTCGCCTCGGCGGCCAGGCGAACGTTCCCGGCGCCGCCGGCACCTGGAAGGACTTGACCGGCAACGTCAATCTGTTGGCAGCAAATCTGACCACCCAGGTGCGCGCCATTGCCGAGGTGGCGACTGCCGTGACGCAAGGCGACCTGACGCGATCGATCCAGGTCAACGCCCGCGGCGAGGTCGCCGAGCTCAAAGACAACATCAACACGATGATCGACAATCTGCGGCTCACCACCGACCGCAACACCGAGCAGGACTGGCTCAAGACCAATCTCGCCAAGTTCACCAACATGCTGCAGGGCCAGCGTGATCTCTCCACGGTGGGCCGGCTGCTGCTCGGGGAGCTGACGCCGCTGGTCAATGCCCAGCTCGGCGTCATCTACCAGATGGACAGCGAAGAAAGCCCGGTCCTGAGATTGCTGTCGGCCTATGCGGACGACGGGCTCGACGGCCATCCGGCGACCATCGGCCTGAGCCAGGGGTTGGTCGGCCAGTGCGCTGCCGACAAGCGGCGCATGCTGATCACCGACATGCCGGACGGCACGGTGCCGATCGGTTCGGCCCTGTTCCGCGCACCTCCGCGCAGCGTCGTGGTCCTGCCGGTGCTGTTCGAAAGTCAGGTCAAGGCGGTGATCGAACTCGCCTCCGTCAGCGCCTTCACGTCCTTGCAGCTTGCCTTCCTGGAACAGTTGACCGCTTCGATCGGCATCGTGCTCAACTCCATCGAGGCGACCATGCAGACCGAGGGTCTGTTGAAGCAATCGCAGCAGCTCGCCGGCGAACTGCAGGCGCAGCAGCGCGAATTGCAGCAGACCAACGAACAATTGGAGCAGAAGGCGCAGCAGCTCGCCGAGCGCAATGTGGAAGTGGAGCGCAAGAACCAGGAGATCGAGCAGGCCCGCCGCGCGCTGGAGGAGAAGGCGACCGAACTCGCCCTCACATCCAAGTACAAGTCCGAGTTCCTCGCCAACATGTCGCACGAACTGAGGACGCCGCTCAACTCGATCCTCATCCTCGGCCAGCAGCTCGCCGAGAATCCGGAGGGCAACCTGTCCGGCAAGCAGGTCGAGTTCGCCCGCACCATTCACGGCGCCGGCACCGACCTCCTCAACCTGATCAGCGACATCCTCGACCTCTCCAAGATCGAGTCCGGTACCGTCACGGTGGAGGCCGAGGAAATCCTGTTCTCCAGCGTCCTGGAAGCCGTGGCGCGGCCGTTCCGTCACGAGGCGGACAACCGCGGGCTCACCTTCGACCTGCAGATCGATCCCGGCCTCGACCGCAGCATCTTCACCGACTCCAAGAGACTTCAACAGGTGCTCAAGAACCTGTTATCGAACGCCTTCAAGTTCACCGAGAGCGGCAGGGTGCACCTCAAGGCCTTTCCGGCTCGGGAAGGCTGGACGGTAGGGCACGCCGTGCTCGGCTCGGCGGCGGGCGTCGTTGCCTTCGAAGTCTCGGATACCGGCATCGGTATTCCGTCCGAGAAGCAGAAGATCATCTTCGAAGCCTTCCAACAGGCGGACGCGTCGACGAGCCGTAAATACGGTGGTACCGGTCTCGGGCTCGCCATCAGCCGCGAGTTGTCGAGCCTGCTCGGCGGCGAGATCCAGCTGCGCAGCACACCCGGAGTGGGGTCGACCTTCACGCTGTTCCTGCCCATGCGCTTTGCCGGCGCGACCAGCGCGGTGCGCGCCCTGATGAACGCGCCGGCCATTGCTCCCGGCCCGGCGCCGGTCGCCGTCGAACGGGCGGTCGAGGCCATCTCCGACGACCGCGCCATCATCGAGGCGGGGGATTCCATCCTGCTGATCGTCGAGGACGACCCCCATTACGCCCGGGTCCTGGTCGATCTCGCCCGCGACAAGGGGTTCAAGGTGCTGGTCGCCATGCGCGGCGTCGACGCGCTCGAACTCGCCAAGCAGTATCAGCCGACCGCGGTCTCGCTCGACGTGTTCCTGCCCGACATGCTCGGCTGGACGGTGTTGAGCCAGCTCAAGCAGAACGCATTGACCCGCCACATTCCGGTACAGATCATCACGCTCGACGAGGACCGTCAGCACGGCCTCGCGCGCGGTGCCTTCTCGTTCGTGACCAAGCCGACCACGCCGGAAGGCGTCGACGCGGCGTTGACCCGCATCATGGAATATGCGCGGCCTCGCCGAAAACATCTTCTGGTCGTGGAGGACAATGCCGCCGAGCGCATGAGCATCGCCGAACTGCTGGGCCATGACGACATCGAGATCGTCGCGGCGGAGTCGGGCCGGGAAGCGCTGACCCTCATGCGAAACCGGCCATTCGACTGCGTCGTGCTCGATCTACGCCTGCCCGACATGTCGGGATTCGAGGTCCTGGAGGCGTTGCGGCAGGAAGGAAGCATGCCGGACGTTCCGGTGGTGGTCTTCACCGGCCGCGAATTGACCGCGGAGGAGGACGCCAGACTGCACACCATGGCGCGCAGCATCGTCGTCAAAGGTGTCGAATCGCCCGAGCGCCTGCTCGATGAGGCTTCGTTGTTCCTGCATCGCATCGTCTCAGACCTGCCGGAGGCGAAACGGCGCATGCTCGAGCGGTTGACCTCGTCCGACGAGGACCTCGTGGGCCGCACCGTACTCCTGGTCGACGATGACGCCCGCAACATCTTCGCGCTGTCGAGCGTTCTGGAGCGCCGCGGCATGCGGGTCCTGACGGCGACGACCGGGCGAGAGGCGATCCAGCTCGTCAATTCGACGTCCGACCTCGCCATTGTCCTGATGGACATCATGATGCCCGAAATGGACGGCTACCAGACCATGACGGAAATCCGCAATGACGGCAGGTTCCGCCGTCTCCCGATCATCGCCTTGACAGCCAAAGCGATGAAAGGAGACCGGGAGAAATGCCTGGAAGCGGGCGCCTCCGACTATCTCGCCAAGCCGGTCAACACCGAGCAGCTCCTGTCGGCGTTGCGCATGTGGTTGCACCGATGAGCGGCCCCATGCGCGACGCCGACAAGGTCAACATTCTGCTCGTCGACGACCAGCCGGGGAAACTCCTGAGCTACGAGGCGGTTTTGCGCGAAATCGACGAGAACCTGATCAAGGCATCGTCCGGTCGCGAGGCCCTGGAGCAGCTTCTCAAGAACGATATTGCGGTGATCCTGGTCGATGTCTGCATGCCGGAACTGGATGGCTTCCAGCTCGCCGCCATGATCCGCGAGCATCCGCGCTTCCGGCACATCGCCATCATCTTCATTTCCGCCATCCTGCTCGGCGAGATGGACCATCTGCGCGGCTACGAGATGGGCGCGGTCGACTATGTCCCGGTGCCGGTGGTTCCGGAGGTGTTGCGCGCCAAGGTCAAGGTGTTCGTCGATCTCTACCGCAAGACCCGCCAGCTCGAGGATCTCAACCGCGAACTGGAGCAGAGGGTGTCCGAACGCACCCGGGAGCTGGAGGAATCCAACGCCCGCCTGCGCGAAAGCGAGCACCGCCGCAGTCTCGCCCTGGCGGCCGGACGCATGGGGTCCTGGGACTGGGACCTGGTCGAGCAACGGTGCGTCTGGGACGAGGGGCAATGCCGCATCTTCGGGGTCGACGCGGCGAGTTTCGCGCCGAGCGTCGACACAGTGCGTCCCCTGGTTCATCCCGACGACTGGGCACGGATCGTGGGCGCCTTCGCGTCGTCTTCGCAGGAGCGCGGCACCTTCCAGACCGAACTGCGTGCGGTCCGGCCAAGCGGCGAGATTCGCTGGTGCATCGCGACGGCGACCGGAAGTTTCGACCCGCACGGGAAGCTGGCGCGCTTGAGCGGCGTCACCATCGACATCACCGACCGCAAGGAGGCCGAGGAACACCAACTGCTTCTCGCCCGCGAGGTCGACCACCGGGCCCGCAATGCCCTCGCGGTCGTCCATGCGATCGTGCGCCTGAGCCGTGCGAACACCATGGAGGGTTATGTGGATGCGGTGGAGGGGCGTATCCGCGCCCTGGCGCAGACCCACGCGCTGCTGTCGCAGACCCGTTGGCAGGGCGCCGATCTCGCCCATCTGGTCGAGGAGGAAATGGCGCCGTTCCGGATCGGACAGGGCGCCAAGGTCGCGGCCGAAGGCGCATCGCTGGTTCTGCCGGCCGAGAAGGCGCAGATCGTGGCGCTCGCCCTGCACGAACTGGCGACGAATGCGGCGAAATACGGGGCGTTGTCCTGCGCCACCGGCCGTGTCCACATCAGCTGGAGAACCGAGACCGGCCGGCTCGTCGTCGTCTGGAAGGAGGCTGGTGGGCCGGCGGTGGAACAACCGATCCGGCTCGGCTTCGGGTCGAAGATCATGAATGCCAGCCTCAAGCAGCAGGTTGGCGGCGACGTGATCTTCGACTGGCATCCCGGGGGACTGGTCTGCACCTTGTGTATTCCGTTCTCGCGCTTGCACGTGGGGGCGAGTGACACGGACCTGCAGCGCAGCAATCTCGTGCCGCTCAAGCCGGGCCTGTCCGGGCGCATCATGCTGGTGGAAGACGAGGTTCTGCTCGGCATGTTGATGCGCGACATGATCACCGAAATGGGTTGCTTCGTCGCCGGGCCTTATTGCTCGGTCTCCGAGGCGATGGTTGCGAGCGAGGGACAGCAGTTCGACGCCGCGGTTCTCGACGTCAATCTTGGCGGCGAGCACGTCTATCCGCTCGCCGCCGAACTGACCCGCAGGGGCGTCCCCTGCATTTTCGTGACCGGCTACGACGACGAGGCGATTGACGAGCGCTTCTCGCAGTTGCCGATCCTGCAGAAGCCCGTCAGTCGAAAAGGTCTGGAGCCGGTTCTGCGCGCCTGTGTCAAGCAGACCATCGGGCGGGCCGGCGGCGAGACGCCGAAAGAGAGAAACGAGGCGGCTTCGGCTTGAGCCGCATCCGTGTTCCAGGGGGCAATGGAACTCGAAGTCTTTGAACGGGGCAGATGACCGAAGACGATGTTCTGACATTCGCGGCGTCGTCCATCAGTTCGCTGTGGTCGCTTGAGACGCTGCTCTTTCTCAAGAAAGGCGCCGGGCAGGCCCGTACGCCCGGCGAACTCATACGCGAGCTGCGCAGCAGCCAGACGGTGGTCGACGACGTCCTCGTGGCCTTGCGCGCACGGGGGCTGGTCAGCGAGAGCGAACCGGGTCGCTGGCGATACCAGCCGGCGACGCCGCAACTCGACGCCGTCGTCGGGGAGCTCGAGGATCTCTATGCGGTCAAGCCGGCCGCCGTCATCAAGGCGATCGTGACGGCACCGGACCGCAAGCTGCGTCTGCTGTCGGATGCTTTCAAGATCAAGGAGTGAGCATGTACGCTTTCGCCACGGCCGTGTACGTCCTGTCGTTTCTCACGAGCGCCGTGTGCGGCTGGCTCCTGGTTCGCAGCTATCTCACCAACCGCACCAAGCTTCTCCTGTGGTGTGCGGCCTGCTTCGTACTCCTGGCGATCAACAACTTCTTCGTCGTCACCGACATGCTGCTCATTCCCGACATCGACTTCACCTATGTGCGCTCTTTGATGGCGCTGTCGGCGGTATCGACCCTTCTGTACGGATTCATCTGGGAGCTCGACTGAGACAAAGGGCCATGAACGACTTCCTGTCGGGAATGATCACCATGGGGTACGCGATCGCGGCCCTGTTCTTCTTCCGGTTCTGGTGGCGCACGCGCGATCCGTTGTTCGTGATGTTCGCGATCGCGTTCATCTGCTTTGCGTCGAACCAGGCCCTGACGGCGCTGCTCGAGATTCCCCGCGACGAACAGAGCTGGATCTACATCCTGCGCCTAGCCGGATTCGCCCTCCTGATCTTCGGCATCATCGGCAAGAATGTCGGCAAGAAGCCGCCGCGATCGGGCAAGGCTCCGCGGGATGGCCGATGAGGCGAGCCGTCCTTCGTTGTTGCCGAGCCGTCCTTCGTTGTTGTGAGGCGGCGTGCCTGAATCCGGCCCCGGGCTCGGTGCCCGCGGCCGGATTCCGGGTTCGGCCTTCGGCCGCCCCGGGACGACAGGTGAGGTTTTGGGAAGGCTGCCTGTCCTGGCGCCTTTGCGTCGCGCGGTTCTCCGTTAGGGCAGGACTGCGCTAGTCCGCATCGTTACGGAGGCGGCGGGGGGGCGCGGATTGATCTTGTTCAACCCCACCGCTGCCGAGTTGTGATCTGATGATGATCGCAACCCCCCTTTGCGGGGCGAACCACAACAACACGGATTCGCCATGTCGATCTCAGGCCTGGACAAGGACGCCCCCGGCGCCAGCTTATTCGAAATGATGGAGAGCCTCGGCATGGAACCAGCCGGAGCGCCGGTGCCGCGGTTCGGCCACATGCTCGCGTCGGCCTTCCACACCTGCAAAAGCTGCCAGTCGGTGACCGAGTGCAAGGAGTGGCTCTCGGCGGCCTCGGCAAAGAGCCCGACCGAGGCTCCGCATTACTGTCTCAATGGCGAACTCTTGTCCGAGTTCCTCGCCGAGCCGCTGATGAAGAAGGAGCCCTGAGGGCTCCTTCACCGCCGGTATGTCGGTCGTTGCGACAGTTCGTGGCGCCTAGAGCCGGCTGACGGTCAGGCCGCCGTCCACATTGATCACCGAACCGGTCGCGAAGGCGACGTCGCCGCGGGCGAGCGCGCGCACCGCGTTGGCGACATCCTCGCCCGTACCCCACCGCTTGGCCGGCACCAGGCCGCCCTCGATCAGGGCGTCGTATTTCGACGTCACGCCGGCGGTCATGTCGGTCTTGATGATGCCTGGCCGGACCTCGAAGACCGCGATGCCGTCGGCCGCGAGACGGACCGCGAAGCCCTCCACCGCCATGGCGAGGCCGGCCTTGGAAATGCAGTATTCGAGCCGGTTGATGGACACCATTTCGGCCGAGCAGGACGAGATGAAGATCAGCGCCCGCTTGTCGCCGCCGGTCGCGATCATGCGCCTGGCGACCGCCTGGGCGAGGAAGAAAGCGCCGCGCAGGTTGACGCCCAAAACGGTGTCGAAGTTCTGCGGCGTCGTCTCGAGGACGTCGAGACGCTGCGGCGGGGCGATGCCGGCATTGGAGACGAGAACGTCGACGGGGCCGAGTGCGGCTTCGACGGCGTCGAGCACGCGGGCGTGATCCTCGATCGCGCCGACATCGCCGGCCACGAAGGTCGCGGCGACACCGTGGGCGGTGAGCCGGGCAAGCGCGGCGCGGGCGACATCGTCGTCACGGGTACCCGTGATGGCGACATCGAGGCCGTCGGCAGCGAGAGCTTCGGCGACGGAAAGCCCGATGCCACGCCGTCCGCCGGTGACCAGCGCCACGCGCCGGCCGGTGTTCTTGTTCATGTGCAACTCCCTTGATGGTCTTGGTGTCACTGCCGCGCCGCCTCAGTCATTGCAAGCGAAGCAATCCAGGAGTCGCAAAGAAAGAGCTGGATTGCTTTGTCGCTTCGCTCCACGCAACGACGAGTCGGCCTTACGAGAAGAAGGTCGGGTAGGGGCCCTTCTCGGCGAGGCGCTGCACATAGAGGGCGAGCTCGCGCATGTGGTAGTCGCCCCACATGGTCGCCTCTCCGCTGGGGTTCTTGCGGCCGGGCTGCACGTAGTCCCAGCCGTTGGGCCGGTGATACTGGCTGTGCAGGACGAGGCCCTGGTGGTTCGGGTCGCGGCTGAGGTAGCGCTCCGACAGGAGCGTGCGCAGCACGGTCAGGCCGGCCTTGACGTAGCGATCGCCGCCGCTGCGCTTGCCCGCGTTCAACCAGGCGCCGTAGCGCAGGAAGCCCTGCGCTGCGATGGCGGCGGCGGAGGAGTCGACCGGCTCGACGTCGTTCTCGGGCTGTGACTCGACCGCGTAGACGTCACCGAGTTCATGCAGACGAGGCGCGCCCGTGTCCCAATAGGGAATGCCGTCCGTCGCCGAGTGCTCGATATAGAAGTCGCAGGTCGCCGCCGCCGCCTTGTCCAGCATGGCGACGATATCGGCCTTGCCGCCGAAGGCCGCGACCTCTTCCCCGGTGACGCTCTCCATGAATTCGAGCAGTTCGGCGAAGCCCGTAATCGCCCAGGCGAGGCCGCGCATCCAGGTGGAATAGCCCGAATAACCCTGCTGGGTGCTGACGCAGCGGAAGGCGCCGTTCGCCACGTTGAAGATCGCCTCGTGGGCGGTGCGGCCGCGCAGGTCATAGATGTCGCGGCCTTCGCCGTAGAAGATCGAGTATTTGGCCGAGGTGCGCGCATGGGCGATGGCGCGTCCGAGCATGGAGATGACCGCGTCGCCTTCACCCTTCATGACATGGCCGAGCCGGTGCGACAGCGCCATCACCCGCAACGTCCGCATGGTATCGATGAAGAGCGAATGCGGGCCGTTGAACGACTGGACGTAGCCGTAGCCGCCGGGAAGCTCGGTCCAGCGGTTGGCCTGCACGGCGCCGGAGCATTTGAGCGTCAGCTCGAAATACTCCATCTGCCAGCGGTCGCGCGGCAGCCGGCCTTCGTTCACGAGGCGGCGCAGATTGCCGTAGGTGGAGATCTGGTTGAAGCCGTGGTCGTGGACGCCGAAATGGGTGACGTGCGCCGGCATCTCTTTCAGGATGCGCTCGACGGCGAGATCGAGGAAGCGCTTCTCTCCGGTGGCGTCGAACTGCAGGACGGCGCTGCCGAACTCGAAGCCTTGCGTCCAGTCGGTCCAGCCACGCGGCTGGTATCTTCCGGCGACGGTGTGGACCGGAGCGCCCTTGGTGCGGTCCATGGTCTGGTCGATGGAGTCGATCTTGGCGGCCGAGGCCTTCCACATGTCGGCGATCGCCGGCTGGAGATCCTTCGGCGCAAGTGTGGTGTCGATCTTCATTTTGTCTTCGCCCCCTGGGTTCGGAGTGTTCTTGACCGGGTCTGTGCCGCGGCCGGGATGTCGACACAAACACGCCGCCGCGCGAGGACGTCGCGCGGCGGCGCGGTCGTTACCGCAGGATCAGCGGATCACGCGGGCGCCCTTGCCCTTCATGATCGCCTCGACTTCCTTGACGTTGACCATGGAGGTGTCGCCGGGCGTCGTCATGGCGAGCGCGCCGTGGGCGGCGCCGTACTCGACGGCGGCCTGCGGACCCTTGCCTTCGATGAAGCCGTAGGCGAGGCCGGAGGCGAATCCGTCGCCGCCGCCGACACGGTCGTAGATCTCCAGGTTCTCGCGCATCGGCGCTTCGTAGAAGTTGCCGCCGGCCCAGATCACCGCGCCCCAGTCGTTGACGGACGCGGTCTTGGCGTTGCGCAGCGTCGTCGCCGCCACCTTGAAGTTCGGATACTGCTTCACGGCGGTGGCGATCATCTTCTTGAAGTTGACCGGATCGATCTTGGAGATGTGCTCGTCGAGGCCTTCGACCTCGAAGCCCAGGCAGGCCGTGAAATCTTCCTCGTTGCCGAGCATGACGTCGACATACTTGGCGATCTCGCGGTTGACCTTCTGGGCGCCTTCCTTGCCGCCCTGGCTCTTCCACAGCTGGCCGCGGTAGTTGAGGTCGTAGGACACGATGGTGCCGTACTTCTTGGCCACCTTCACGGCCTCGATCACGACTTCCGAGGTGTTGGGGGCGAGGGCGGCGAAGATGCCGCCGGTGTGGAACCAGCGCACGCCTTCTTCGCCGAACAGCTTTTCCCAGTTCACTTCGCCGGGCTTGATCTGCGACGCCGCGGAGTAGCCGCGGTCGTTGCAGCCGAGAGCCGCACGCGGGCCGTAGCCCTTTTCGGTGAAGTTGAGGCCGACGCGGGTATTGCGGCCGATGCCGTCGAACTCGCGCCAGATGATGTGCGAGGTGTCGACGCCACCCTGCATGATCAGGTCCTCGACCAGCCAGCCGACATCGTTGACCGGCAGGGCGGTGACAACCGAGGAGCGCTTGCCCCAGCACTTGCGCATGGCGCGGGCGACATTGTACTCGCCGCCGCCTTCCCACACCTGGAAGGTGCGGGTGGTGCGCACGCGGCCGAAGCCGGGATCGAGGCGCAGCATCACTTCGCCGAGTGAGACGCAGTCCCACTTGGTCTCGGAGGCGGGGCGGATTTTCAGGATTTCGTCAGCCATGTCTCACTTTCCCCGGATCTTCTTGATGAGGGCCACGGTCTCGGCGACCTTCTTCTCGATGCCTTTGTAGTCCTTGGCCTTGAGAAGGTCGGAAGTGATCATCTTGGAGCCGATGCCGCAGGCGACGATGCCAGCCTTGAACCACTTGGTGAGCGATTCCTCGGTCGGGTCGACACCGCCGGTCGGCATCAGCTTGGTCCAGGGCATCGGTCCGCGGATGTTGGAGACGAACTCCGGACCGCCGACGCAGGAGCCCGGGAATATCTTGACGATCTCGCAGCCGAGTTCCTGGGCGTAGGAAACCTCGGTGGCGGTGCCGCAGCCCGGGCTGTAGGGAATGCCGCGGCGGTTGCACAGCTTGGCGACTTCGGCGTTGGTCATCGGGCCGACGACGAAATTGGCGCCATTGGCGATGTAGATGCCGGCGGTCGGCGCGTCGAGAACCGATCCGACGCCCATGATCACGCTGGGGTCGGCCTTGGCGAAATGGCGGGTGACTTCGAGGAAGACCTGCGGGGCGAAATCGCCGCGATTGGTGAACTCGATGCACTTGGCGCCGCCGTTGGCGCAGGCCTGGATGACGTTCTTACAAACTTCGGCGTCCGGGTGGTAAAAAACCGGTATCACGCCCTGATCCATCATGGCGATCAGGACGGTCATTCGGTCGACTGCCATTATTTTCTCCTCGACAGTTTTGGTGGTGTTTCGACGCAACTCACGCTGCGCAGCGCTCCTCCCGCGCGCGCTGTCGAATGGCGTCTTGCGGACATCATAGCACTTGTGGCACAAGTAACCAGACAGTTACATCATCCGGACTTTAACGGGGTCCCGCCACCGCGCACCCCCGGAGCGCGGCGGCGGACTTGATTTCGCAGGCGCCGCCATGCGTGCCTATCGGGGTATAGCCAGACCGCTGATCTTCACTCTCGACGCCGAAACGGCGCACGGGCTGGTAATTCGGTGCCTGCAAGGGGCCGCTTTTCTGGCGCCGGCGATCGGGCGGCTGTTCGCGGTCGACGACCCGCTCCTGGAAACCACCGTCGCCGGCCTTCGCTTTCGCAATCCCATCGGCCTCGCCGCCGGGTTCGACAAGAACGGCGCCGCTGTGCCGATGCTGGCCGCGCTGGGATTCGGATCGGTGGAGATCGGTTCGATCTCGCGCGATCCGTCGGCGGGCAATCCGCGGCCGCGTCTGTTCCGCCTGCCCGATGACCATGCCATCGTGGTGAATTATGGTTTGCCCAACGAGGGCGCCGCCGCCGTCGCGACACGGCTGGCCAGGATGCGCGTGTCCATCCCGCTCGGCATCAACATCGTCAAGACCAACCGCCCGGGCGCGTCGTGCGAGACGAAGGACGGCATCATCGCCGAATACGCTGACGCGGCGATTACTCTGGCGCCCTATGCCGACTACCTGATGTTCAATCTGTCCTGCCCCAACACCGAGGACGGCGGCGACTTCTTCGCCGACCGAGGATGCCTCGACGCCCTTCTGCAGGCGCTCGATGGTCTCGGTCTCGGGGTACCGGTTTTCCTCAAGGCATCGCCGCGCGGGGGCATCGCGGCGATCGAGCGCCTTTTGGAGGCGGCCGATCCGCATGCCTTCGTGTCCGGTTTCATGTTCAATCTGCGCCCGGGCAAGCCTGACGGATTGAAAACCCCGGAAACGGTCTGGTCCCGGATGCCCGGTGCGGTGTCGGGCAAACCGTCGGCGGCGCTCGCCGACCAGTGCATCCGTGAAATCTACCGGCGCATGGATCGGCGCCGGTATGCGATCATCGGCGCCGGAGGGGTCAGCTCGGCCGAAGATGCCTATGCCAAGATCAGGAACGGCGCTTCGCTGGTCCAGCTGCTGACCGCATTGGTCTACGAAGGCCCAATGGTCGTGAGGTCGATTGCGGCGGGCTTGGCCGAATTGCTGCGGCGGGACGGATTTGCTCGAATCGGCGACGCGGTCGGCGTCGATATGCGCGGTTGAGAGTGGAGAGCGCGGGGTGACCGACTTGGGGGACATGCCGGGCGGTAAGACGATGAAACCGCGCCCGCGCGCCGCCGGTCAGCGCGACCCGGCGCGCACCCGCACGGCCATCCTCGACGCCGCCACCCTCGAGTTCACCGCCAAGGGACTGACAGGTGCGCGCGTCGACACCATCGCGAGTCGTTCCGGCGTCAACAAGCGGATGATCTACCACTATTTCGGCGACAAGGAGGGACTCTACCTTGCCGTGCTGGAGGAGACCTATTCAGCCATCCGTATGGCCGAGGTCGAGCTCCATCTCGCCGACCGGGAGCCCATGGACGGGATCCGGACCCTGATCGAGTTCACCTGGAACTACTTCATCGCCCATCCGGAGTTCTTGAGCCTGCTCGCCAACGAGAACATGCACCGGGCGAAATACCTCAGGCAGTCGGAGCGCGTCCGCGCCCTGCACTCACCGTTCATCGATACGATCACGCAATTGCTGCGCCGCGGCGAAAAAGCCGGCCTGTTCCGCCGCGGCATCGACGCCGTCCAGCTCTACATCAGTATCGCGGCGCTGGGCTTCTTCTACATGGCCAACCAGCATACGCTGTCGACCATCTTCGGGCGCGATCTGGTCACGCCCGATCAACTCGCCGGGCGCGGTGCACACATCGTCGAGGTCGTGCTCGCCTATCTGGCACCGCCGGCAAGTAACAGGAAACCCCCGGCGGTAAGACGATCGCCACGAGGAAAATCCCCCTCTTGACGGTTGAAAGGGGCCCATGTTGGATGTAACCGTCTAGTTACTTAGTGCGACGCCTCGCCCGCAGCGAGGACCGTGTCGACCTGATCAGTGAGGTTTGAGGTGGCAACGCAACGTCTCGGCATCATCATGCACGGCGTCACCGGCCGCATGGGATTGAACCAGCATCTGGTGCGCTCGATCGTCGCCATCCGTCGCCAGGGAGGTGTCACGCTTCCCAACGGCGACAAGGTCATGCCCGATCCCATCCTGGTGGGCCGTAACGCCGAGAAGATCGCCGCACTCGCGAGCGAGCACGGCATCGAGCGTTCGACCACCGACCTCGACGCCGCCTTGAAGAACCCCGCCGATACGGTGTTCTTCGATGCCGCCACGACACAGATGCGCGCCGAACTCCTGTCGCGCGCAATTCAAGCCGGCAAGCACGTCTACGCGGAGAAGCCGGTCGCCGATTCCCTCGACAAGGCCATCGCGGTCGCCAAGCTCGCCAAGGCCAAGGGCGTCAAGAACGGCATCGTGCAGGACAAACTGTCGCTGCCGGGCCTGCGCAAGATCAAGATGCTGCGCGATTCCGGTTTCTTCGGCCGCATGCTGTCGGTGCGTGGCGAATTCGGCTATTGGGTGTTCGAAGGCGATTGGGGCCAGCCGGCCCAGCGGCCGAGCTGGAACTATCGCAAGGCCGATGGCGGCGGCATCATCATCGACATGCTGTGTCATTGGCGTTATGTGCTCGATCACCTGTTCGGCAAGGTGAAGGCGGTGAGCTGCCTCGGCGCCACCCACATCCCGAACCGCGTCGACGAAAATGGCAAGACTTATGCGGCCGATTCCGACGACGCCGCCTACGCGACGTTCGAGCTCGAGGGTGGTGTCATCGCCCACATCAATTCCTCCTGGTGCGTGCGCGTGCGCCGCGACGACCTCGTCACCTTCCAGGTCGACGGCACGCACGGCTCGGCGGTCGCCGGGCTCTCCAAGTGTTTCACCCAGCATCGCGTCAACACGCCGCGGCCGGTATGGAATCCGGACGTGCCACAGTCGATGAACTTCGTCGACCAGTGGGAAGAGGTGCCGGACAATCTGACCTATGAGAACGGCTTCAAGATCCAGTGGGAAGACTTCATCCGCCATGTGGTGGCGGGGACGCCGTGGACTTTCGATCTCGTCGAAGGCGCCAAGGGCGTGCAACTGGCCGAGCTCGGCATCAAGAGCTGGCAGGAACGGCGCTGGCTGGATGTGCCGGACCTGAAGATTTGAGGACATCGAACCGGAGGCGGTGCATCATGTGATGCGCCCGTCGACGGACGGTTTCCTCACCGTGACGCGCGGTAGTGCACGACCCCCGGCGCGCGCCATGAAGCTGGAAGGCGTGGTGACGGCTGTGCCCGAACCGCGCGTCTTTTAATGCCGGCCGTCAAGAAGCCGGGCTCACAAATCGACATATCCCGGGACACATCGTGTGGAGGACACACATGAAGCGCGTACTACTTGCTGCCTCAGCTGCCGTGCTCGCCTTGACCAGCCCGCTGGCTGCGCAGAACTATCCGTGGAAGCCGACCAAACCGATCACCATCATCGTGCCGTGGGGAGCCGGTGGCTCCACCGACCAGATCGTGCGGGTGCTCGGCAAGGAAATCGAAAGCGCCATCGGCCAGACGGTCGTGATCGTCAATCAGCCGGGCGCCTCCGGCTCGATCGGCACCAAGTCGGCTCTCGAAGCCGCCAAGGACGGCTATACCTGGACGTCCGGCGCCGCCAAGGACATGGGGACCTATGCGGTCACCGGCCTCCTCAATACCAAGCTTGCCGACTTCCACCTCTTCCTCGGCATCATCAATGCGTCGGTGATCAGCGTCAACGCGGCGACGCCCTACAAGACGATCGACGACGTCATCAAAGCGATGAAGGACAAGCCGAACGGCGTCACGGTCGCGACCGCCGGCATCAATTCATCGGGCGGCAACGCGCTCGGCGCCTTCGCCCAGGCCACCGGCGTGCAGGCGCGCCAGGTGACATACGACGGCGGCAACCCGGCGGTGATCGCGACCGCCGGCGGTGAAACCCAGGTGACGACGCAGCTCGCGGTCGAACAGGCCGAGATGATCCGCGCCAAGCGCATCCGGCCGCTCGCCGTCATGAGCAGCAAGCCGCTCACCATCGAGGGGATGCCGGAAATCCCGGCCGTCACCAAGCTGGTTCCTAACATCCGCGTCGCCGATGACTATTTCGGCATCTTCATCCCGAAGGGCGTGCCCCAAGAAGTCGTCAAGACGATGGAGATGATCTGGGCCGACAAGATGGCCAAGTCCGAAGCCTTGAAGAAGTATGCGACGGCGCGCGGCGCCATCGTCTCGGTCGTCTCCGGCGAAGCGGCCCAGAAGGCCGCCATGCCGGCCGTGCAGGCGCTCGCCTGGGGCCTGTGGGACCGCAAAGAGGCGAAGGTGCAGCCCGATACGGTCGGCATTCCGAAGCCTTGAGTCTTGAATCCAAGCGGGCCGGACACATGCCCGGCCCGCGCTCTTTCAATCGTCTGAAGTTCGTGTGAGGCGCCATGCAAACGAGGCCACTTGTCCGGGCCGATCTGGTCACCGGGGCGATTCTCGCCGCGTTCGGGCTCGCCGCCGTGGCCGAATCCTACGGCATGCCGCGGCTCGCGGAACGCAACATCAATCCGTGGACGGCCCCGGGCGTGGTGCCGGGCATGCTCGGCGTCATCATCGCGTTGCTGGGGGTCATCCTAGCATCTCGATCGCTCTTCGCCGGCGCGTTTCATCCGCAGCCTGTCGCGCTGAGTCCAGAGGATGCCGCCGAACAGCGCGCGGGCCGCTGGCGTCTCGGCATGTGCAGCCTCTTGTGCTTCATCTACGCCGTGGTGCTGGTCGGGCACATTCCATTCTGGCTCGCGACCGGCATTTTCGTTTTGATCTTCATCATCGTTTTCGAATGGCAGGCGAACGACGAACAGCCGGTCAGGATGCGCAAGCTCGCGTTCGCGGGCGGGATCGCCCTGCTGGCGGCGACGATCATCCCCTATGCGTTCCAAAACCTCTTCCTCGTACGACTGCCATAGGGCGCGGCGACCATGCTGGACGGTCTCTTTCATCTCTTCAGCGCGTTCGAAACGTTCGCGAATTTCAATTCGTTGTTCAACGTCCTGTGGGCGACCTTCGTCGGCATTGTCATCGGCGCTCTGCCCGGCCTGACGGCCACCATGGGCGTCGCTCTCCTGACGACGCTGACCTACAAGATGGGGCCCGACCAGGCGATCCTGTCGTTGATCTGCTGTTATGTGGGGGCGATCTACGGCGGCTCGCGTTCGGCGATCCTTCTCAACATCCCGGGTACGCCCGCCAATGCGGCAACGACGCTCGACGGCTTCCCGCTGGCGAAGCAGGGAAAAGCCGGCGAAGCCATGGGCCTCGCCACCAGTTCTTCGATGATCGGCACTTTCATCGGCGTCCTGTTCCTCGCCATCATCGCGCCGGCGCTGGCCGAAATCGCGCTCGACTTCCAGTCCTACGAGTATTTCTGGCTGGCCATCTTCGGCGTCGTCATCGCCGGACAGATGTGTTCGTTCGACGATGCCCTCAAGGGCTGGATCGCCGGCTTCCTCGGCCTGTTCATCGCCATGATCGGCCAGGAGGGCATCCACGCCGAGGAGCGGTTCACCTTCGGCTGGTCGGAACTGGGCGGCGGCATCGCTCTCATTCCGGCGCTGGTCGGCACCTTCGGCGTCGCCGAGGTCTTGACCGTGATGCGTAATCGTGCCGCCGAATTGGCGACCAACGTCGTCGATCGCGTGATGCCGAGATGGTCCGATTTGTGGAGATATCGCCGCACGGTGATACGCTCCGGCCTCATCGGCACCACGGTGGGCATCATTCCCGGCGTCGGCGAGGACATCGGCGCCTGGATCTCCTATGCGGCGGCGCGGCGCGCCAGCAAGGAGAAGGAGCTGTTCACCAAGGGGTCCAGGGAGGGCCTGTGCGCGGCTGAGACCGGCAACAACGCCGCCATCCCGGGCGCCATCATTCCGGCCCTGACGCTCGCGGTGCCGGGCTCCGCGCCTGCCGCGGTCCTGCTGGCCGCCATGCTGATCCACGGCCTGCGGCCGGGGCCGATGATCATGATCGAGTCCCCGGATTTCGTCTTCCAGGTCGTCTGGATGGTGGTGCTGGCGACCCTCGCCATGGGCATACTCGGCCTCGCTTTGGTGCGGCCTCTCCTCTATATCCTGCGCGTGCCACGCGAGCGGCTGATGCCGGTCGTGTTCGTGCTATGCATGATCGGCCCCTATGCGATCACCGAACGCGTGTTCGACATCTACGTGACGCTGTTCTTCGGCGTGCTCGGCTTCATCCTGCGTGAGATGAAGTACCCGATGGCGCCGCTGGTACTGGGCCTGATCCTCGGCGACATCCTCGACAAGAACCTGCGCCGCGCGCTGGTTCTGTCAGACGGCGACTTCTCGCCGTTCTTCATCCGGCCGATCAGCGCCGTCCTGTGGGTCACGACGGCTCTGGTGATCATCGCCGCCATTCCGGCCGTGCAGCGAGCCACGGCGAAACTGATGGGCTGGGACAAGGCGTAATGCGGATTTCGCTTTGCAATGAAGTCATCGCGTCGTTGCCGTTTCCGCAGCAGTGCGATTTCGCCCGCCGGGTCGGCTATGACGGCCTCGAAATCGCGCCGATGACCCTGTCGGAGGAACCGCACCGCCTGTCGGCGGCGACCCGGGCGGCGCTGCGTGGTGCGGCCCGGGACTCTGGCATCGCCATCACCAGCCTCCACTATCTCCTCAAGGCGCCGGCGGGCTTGTCGATCACCTCCAGTGATCAAGCGGTGCGCGCCAAGAGCATCGACGTCATGAAGGCGTTGTGCGAGCTCGCTGCCGATCTCGGCGCGACCGTGCTGGTGCACGGCTCGCCCGACCAGCGACGTCTGCTGCCTGGCGAGGAAGCGGACGGGCGAAAGCGTGCGGCCGAATGTTTCGCGGCTGTGGCGCCGGCGGCCGAGGCGGCGCGGGTCACCTACTGCATCGAGCCACTGTCGCGCGACCAGACGGCCTGCATCAACACTGTCGCGGAGGCGGCGGAGATCGTCCGCGCCGTCGCCAGTCCGGCGTTGCGCACCATCATCGACTGCTCGTCGGCAGGCCTCACCGAGACCGAGCCCGTCGCGGCGGTGCTGCGTCGCTGGATCCCGACCGGCCTCGTTGCCCACGTGCATTTCAACGATCCCAACCGCCGCGGGCCGGGGGAGGGCGATTTGGCTTTCGCGCCGATCCTGCGTGCGTTGCGGGACATGGCCTATCCGGGCTTCGCTGCGGTGGAGCCGTTCATCTACGAACCCGACGGGCCCGCCTGCGCGGCCCGTGCGATCGGATACATTCGAGGTGTCATGGAGGCGACGGCGTCATGAGTAGCGACACACCGAAGCTCCGCGTCATTTCCGTCGATCATTTCGAGCGGCCGGTGACGTTCCGGCTGCCGTTTCGCTTCGGGGCGGCAACGGTCGCCGAGGCTCCCCAGGCCTTCGTGCGACTGCGGATCGCCCTCGCCGACGGCAGCGAGGGGGAAGGTGTCGCCGCCGAGATGATGATGCCGAAATGGTTCGAAAAGTCGCCGGACCTCGGCAACGATCACAACGTCATGCAACTGCGCCGCTCGCTCGCCATCGCCCGCGATCACGTCCTGGCGGCCGGCGCCGCCACGGCCTTCGGCCTGACCGCCAAGGTCGAGGCGGCCCACCATGGGGCTTGCGCAGCCGAGGGGCTCAACGGCCTGATCGCGTCCTTCGGGCTTGCTTTGCACGAGCGGGCGGTCCTCGATGCCCTCGGACGGATTCTCGACGCCAGCGTCTTCGCGTTGGTGCAGGACAACCGCGTCGGCCTCGACGCCTCGACCGCGCCCGACCTGGCCGACTTCGACTTCGCGGGTCTCCTGGCGCGCCTCAAGCCCGCCTCGGCGATCGCGGTGCGCCACACCGTCGGGCGTCTCGATGCGCTCACGACTTCGGACATCGAGCCGGCGAAACGCCTCGACGACGGCCTGCCGGAGACGCTCGAAGAGGTGGTCGCGGCCTATGGCCATCGCTATTACAAGCTCAAGGTGTCCGGGCGGCCGCGCGAGGACGTGGACCGGCTCGTCGCCATCGCGGCCGTGCTCGACGGCCGGGTCGGCGACTATCGGGTCACCATCGACGGCAACGAGCAGTTCGACAACGCTGCCGCGGTCGAGGAGTTCTGGCGCCGGATCGGCGAGGAGCCGCGGCTCATCCGGTTGCGGCCCTCCATTCTCTCCATCGAGCAGCCGATCGCGCGCGCCAAGGCGTTGTCCGAACCGCTCGGCGCGATCGGCATTTCCGCCGCCATCAAGATCGACGAATCCGACGCCGACATCGACACCTTCCCGCGCGCCCGTGCGCTCGGCTATCGCGGCATTTCGTCGAAGTCGTGCAAGGGCTTCTATCGCTCGCTGATCAACCGCGCCCGCATCGCCAAGTGGAATGCCGGGGAGGGGCCGCGCCGTTATTTCATATCGGCCGAGGACCTGACCACTCAAGCCGGCGTCGCCGTCCAGCAGGATCTGGCGCTGGCGACGCTCATCGGTGCCGAGCACATCGAGCGCAACGGCCACCACTACGTCGACGGCATGGCAGGCGCACCGGCGGCGGAGCAGGACGCTTTTCTCGCCGCCCATCCCGACCTCTATGCGCGGGCACCCAACGGGCGTGTGCGGCTTTCGATCCGCCACGGCGCCTTGGCGCTGCGCTCGTTTTCCGCGACATCCGGTCTCGCCGTCGGCGTCATGCCCGATTTCGGCTCCATGTCGGCCCTGAAAGGCTAGGAAATGTCCCTGGATGGTTTGTCCATCAATCTCGCCACCGTGCGGACGCACTACAATCTCGGGCAGGCCGTTGAAGCCTGCGTACGCCATGGCATCCGGGCCATCGATCCGTGGCGGGACCAGGTGGCGACGTTCGGGCTCGTCGAGTCGGCACGGGTGATCAAGCACAATGGCATGCGCCTCACCGGCTATTGCCGCGGCGGCATGTTTCCGGCCGCCGACGCCAAGGGACGGGCGGCGGCGATCGACGACAACAAGCGGGCCATCGACGAAGCGGCGACGTTGGGCGCCGACTGCCTGGTGCTGGTGTGCGGTGGTCTGCCGCCCGGCTCGCGCGACATCTCCGCGGCGCGCCGGATGGTCGCCGATGGTATCGCGGCGATCCTGCCGCACGCCCGCGCCGCCAAGATGCCGCTCGCCATCGAGCCCCTGCATCCCATGTATGCGGCGGATCGCAACTGCATCAACACGCTCGGCCAGGCGCTCGACCTGTGCGACGAGCTCGGCGATGGTGTTGGCGTCGCCATCGATGTCTATCACGTCTGGTGGGACCCGGACCTCGCGGCGCAGATCGCACGGGCGGGCCGGGAAAAGCGCATCTTCGCCCACCACATCTGCGACTGGCTCGTTCCCACCCGCGATCTCTTGAACGATCGCGGCATGATGGGCGACGGGGTCATCGACCTCAAGGGCTTCCGGGCCATGATCGAAGCCGCCGGTTTCCACGGGCCGCAGGAGGTCGAGATCTTCTCCACCGAGAACTGGTGGAAACGGTCGGGCGACGAGGTCATTGCGACCTGTGTGGAGCGGTACCTGCTCGCGTCCGCCTGAGGCTGGCAGCGTCGAAGCCGGCCACTTGATTGGGCCCTGAGACTCCGGTTTCAGGAGGTCAGGGGGCCCAGTCTGCCGCAGGTCGGCGAGATCGATCGTTCGAAGCGCGGCCGCCCGAGTCAGCGCCGATGCCCGAGGGAAGTTATACCCGGAGAGGCTACATCAAGCCCGCCCGAGCCCGCGCTCGGCTAACTACGATCTCGGCGCAACCCGTCTGCCGGCCGGCACGCTTCGAGGCGTCCCCGAGGATCGCATCGCTCTTGATGTTCTCATCGGGGACGTTATCTTCCAGGCCCCATCATCTCTCCCAATACAGCAGACGAAGCGTCATGTTGAGCATTCTTCGAGCAATTTGGAGGTATCGCAACTTCATTTTGTCCTCGATCCGTACCGAGTTTTCCAACCGCTTCGGGCGCAGCCGCCTCGGCGCCCTGTGGATGGTCATGTTTCCGCTGGTGCAGACGGCACTGTTCGCGCTCGTTCTGTCCGCCGCCTATTCGGTGCGCTTGCCTGAAGGAGGGGGCAAAGGCAGCTACGCCCTGTACTTGCTGGCCGGAATGCTGGCCTGGGCGGTTTTCGCCGAGATCGTGAATCGGTGTCTGACGGTCTTCATCGAAAACAGCTCGCTGCTGAAAAAGCTCGTGTTTCCGCGTATTTGCCTGCCCATCATCGTGTGCGGATCGGCGATTGTCACGAATTTGGTGCTTCTTGTCGTGACGCTTTCGATATTTTTTCTGTTCGGCAGCGTGCCGGGGCTCAATATTATCTGGCTTCCCTTCTTGATGGTGCTGAACATAGCCTTGGCGATCGGGCTCGGTATCATTCTCGGGATTCTCAATGTGTTTGTTCGAGACGTCGGCCATGTGGTCGGTATCGCCCTTCAAATGATGTTCTGGTTGACCCCCATCGTCTATGTTCCGTCGGCGATTCCGCCCGCATACCAGCGAATCCTGCAGTTCAATCCACTCTACTACCTCGTGCAGGGCTATCAGAACGTGATGGTGTTCGACACGCCGCCACCATGGCTGCCCCTGTCGATCATCACGGCGCTAACGATCACCCTGCTGGGGCTGGCGATGCTGTTGTTTCGCCGCGCCAGCGAAGAGATCGTCGACGTGCTATGAGTGATATTGCCCTCAAGGTGACCGGCGTCGGGAAGTCCTATCGCCGTTACAAGCGCGAATGGCACCGCTTCCTCGCATGGGCGGGCGTCACGGGACTTAATGCGGAAGAGAATTGGGTGCTGCGCCAGATCTCGTTCTCGGTCGCCAAGGGAGAGGCGGTCGGCATCATCGGGCAGAACGGTGCCGGCAAGAGTACCCTGCTCAAGCTCATCACCGGGACGACCCGGGCCACGGAAGGGCAAATCGAAGTCGCCGGCCGGGTTTCGGCGCTGCTCGAACTCGGAATCGGCTTCAGTCCCGAATTGACCGGGCGCCAGAATGCCATTCACTCGGCCGGCCTGATGGGATTTTCGCGCGCCGAGATCGAGCGGGTGATGCCGGAAGTGGAGGAATTCGCGGAGATCGGGCCGTATTTCGATCAACCTCTCAGGACTTATTCGAGCGGAATGACGGTTCGCGTCGCATTCGCCATCGCGACCGCGTTCCGTCCCGAGATCCTGATCGTCGACGAAGCGCTGTCGGTCGGAGACGCGCGTTTCCAGATCAAGTGCTTCGAGAAAATTCGCCAGTTCAGGGCACTCGGCACCACCCTTCTGTTCGTTTCTCACGATCTCGGAGCGATCCTGTCCCTGTGTGACCGAGCCATTCTGCTCGACAAGGGTAATTTCATCAAGGAGGGAAGTCCGCAGGACGTCTACGACCTTTATCACGCGGTCATCGTCGAAGGCGGAAAGCCGAGCACGGCCGCGCAAGAGAAGATTGCACCGGACCGCACCCAACTCGTCTACGGAACGCGCGAGGCCGAACTCGAAGACATATTCTTCGTCGACGAGGTCGGCGACCGCGTCGAAATCGTGAGCGTCGGCGCCAGGGTGACCCTGGTGATGAGCGTGCGCACCAATAAGCCCGTCGTGCAGCTCAACGCCGCGTATGTCATTTCGGACCGCTTGGGGAATTATGTATTCGGAATGAACACTTGCGATTGGCAGATGCAGGTCGAAAACGTCGCTGCTGGAGAGAGAATTGAATTCCGGTTTACATTTTCGGCCAACCTGGGGCCTGGCTTTTATTCGATCGCCACGGCGATCTTGCCGAGCGCGTTATTGACCGAAGGCAATTACGAGTGGCGCGGACCGGCTTTGCTTTTCCAAGTCGTGAATACGTCGAAAGAGAAATTCATCGGGTGCAGCTGGCTCGAACAGGAAATCTCCGTCGGTCGAAACTGACCCTGGCGCGGGCGAGCGCATTCCCGCTTGCTAGCGCGGCCGATGGATGCGGCGCCGTGGCAACCGCCGGTCCGGCACAAGTTCAGCATCAAGCGGCGCCGAGATGCGCCCGAATGACGCCATTAAAGCCGGCTAGAGCATGATCGTTTCAGGTTGAAGCGTATCCCGCATTGGCGAAGTAGTCTGCGCATTCAACGGGGCTGAAGCAGTCGAGCAGGAGGCCGATGCGGCGCCAAGTTGCTTCGACCGTTCGCTCGGCGGCCTTTCGCAGCAAGGTCTTGAGCTTGGCGAAGACCTGTTCAATCGGATTGAGATCCGGGCTGTAGGGCGGCAGGTAGAAGAGCTTGGCGCCGACGGCGCGAAGGGCGCGACGAACGGCCTTCCCCTTGTGGCTGCCCAGATTGTCGATGACGACGATGTCCCCTGGCTTCAGGGTCGGCACCAAAATCTGCTCGACATAGGCAAGGAAGCTTTCGCCATTGATCGGCCCGTCGATCACGCACGGGGCTTCAATGCGGTCGTTGCGCAGTGCGGCCAGGAAGGTGAGCGTGCGCCAATGGCCGTGCGGGACGCGGGCGACCAGGCGCTCGCCGCGCGTCGCCCGTCCATGCGTGCGCGTCATGTTGGTCTTGGCCCAGGTCTCGTCGATGAACACGAGGCGAGCGGGATCAAGTCGGCTTTGACAGCGCTTTCACCGTGTCCGTCGCCGGGCGACTTCGGGCCGAGACTGTTCGCTGGCGTGCAGGCTTTTTTGAAGCTGATGCCCTCGCGCTCGAAGAAGTGCCAGACCGCGTAGTAGCTCACCTTGACGCCGCGCTCCAAGAGCTCGGCCGCCAGCGCCCGCAATGTGATGTCCGGCTGTACCGCCACGCGTCGCAACAGCCAATCGCGTTCTTCCACCAGAACCCAAGCGCGCCGACCAAGCAGCGGCTTGGCCGCTGGGCTGCCGGTCGCTCGCGCCCGCTGCGACCATTTCACCACGCTGGCCACGCTCACCCGAAACGTCGCCGCCACCTGCCGACAGCTCTCGCCGGCCGCCACCGCGGCAACAACATGCTCGCGAAGATCAAGGGAATAGGCTCGACCCATAGGATGCTGGCCTCCCTCCCAGCCAGCATCTTGAATCAAAATCGCCTAAATCGGGAATCCCAAACCGATTCAAACTTCCGCGATCATGCTCTAGGCGCGGCAATACAGCGGTCACGTCCATGTGAAAATCTGCCGCGCACCAGGCTGTTTCCCGACGGCAACCCCGTCAGCGACGGTTTAAACCGAATAATATCAACCTTCAGAATGTCTGACCTGCGAATGCCCAATCGCGCTGTGCGATGGAAGTGATCCTGCCTGTTTCGGCGAGGAGTTTGCGCCAAGCATCCTGACAAGCATCGAGGATCGCGGTGTAGTCGGCGAACACGCAGTTGCCGAGATAGTTCTGCCGCAGATATTGCCAGATGTTTTCGGCGGCGTTGAGCTCGGGGCAAGACGGCGGCAGGGGCACGAGGGTGATGTTGGCGGGGATATCGAGCTTGCCGGTGGTGTGCCAGCCGGCCTGCTCGAGGATGAGCAGCGCGTGTGCGCCGGGCGCGACGGCCTTGCCGATGTCGTCGAGATGTGCCTGCATGGCCTCAGTGTCGGCTTGCGGCATGATGAGCGCGACGCCGGTGTCGCGGCTCGGACAGACGGCTCCGAACATATAGGCGTTCTGGTAGCGCTGATCCTTGGGTTGGCGGGGCCGCGATCCTTTTTTGGCCCATTGATAGACGAGGCTGTTCTTCTGCCCGACCCGCATCTCGTCTTGGAACCAGACTTCGATGGGCGTTCTCGTCGCGAGAGCGCTCACGACTTCCGCCACCTGAGCGGGGAAGTTTTTTTAAAAGCCGCGATCGCCTCGGGGGCCTGTTTGGGGTGCTGCGGCCGGGCGCTGATGCGCGAGAAGCCGAGCTGCTTGAGGACACGACCCAGGCTCACCTCCGACAGGTCGATGCCGAACCGCTCGCGCACGACGCGCTTGAGATCGACGCAGCGCCAGCGCACCACCCCGTCCGTCTCCGGGGCGGGGCCCGCCTCGACGAGCCCCTTCAACACCAGCTTCTGCTCGTCCGACAGCCGCGGTCGCCGCCCCGGCGACTTGACGTCGATCAACCCGTCGGGACCGTGTTGATTGAAGCGGTGCGCCCAATCCCGCAGCGTCTGGCGGCCCATGCCACCAACCCGCGCCGCTTCGGCGCGATTCATCCCGTCCAGAACCGCCGCCAACGCCAACAGGTGGCGCGCTTGTGAGGCATCCTTGGCCCGCGTCGCAAACCATCGAAGGTCGTCCGCCCCGAAATCCTGCCGTAGTTCCACCACGCCCATTCTGGACCTCCCGAATCAATCCGGTCAGCCCAGTGAATCACGACCGCCACCCTCGCGGGAGACTGCGCGAGTCAAAGCCTACGAAGGTTGGTATAACGACAGCTCGCCCGCAACCTAATCTCGTGCTTGAAGGGATTTGCTAGTGGGGGCTCCTCTGCTATCATTCCACGCAGCGCCGTCGCTGAATCTCTTCTGGATCTGATGCTAACGCGAGCAATCGACACCATGGGTTTTATTGAAGCGGGTGGAATCAGCGCGCAGCTTGCCCCCCCGAAAATCATCAGCATGACGATGACCTCGCGCTGCAACCTGCGCTGCGTGATGTGCGACCATGGCATTCGCAACGTCAAGAAGGAAGACTTCAAGGCGGATCTGGTCGATATGGCCGGCGATTTCATCGCCAGTGCGTCGCTGGTCGACTTGACCGGTCTCGGCGAGCCTATGTTGAGCGATCTTTTCTGGAACGTCCTGCAGAAGTTTCCCGTTCCAGCCGACCCGGTCGACAGTCAGTTTTTCCTCACGTTTAACTCGAACGGCACCCTGCTCAATGAGCGTAATATCGAGCGGGTTTTACAGTCGCGGGTGCGCAAGATCCGGATTTCAATCGATTCCGCCGACCCCGACCTGTTCCGCCTGATCCGCGGTACGGAACTTAAGCCGATTGTCGACGGCCTCCGCATGCTGATTCGGCGTCGGAACGAACTCGGCCGCGCGTACCCCGAAATCAGCGTCGAGATGACGTTGATGCGCGCCAATCTCCACGGCGTCTGCGACATGATCGATATGTGCGCCGATGCTGGCGTGAATTTCCTCGAAGTCTGGTCGCTGAACCACGTTGCCGAGGATTCACGGGCGGTGTGGAAGGTCCGCAGAGGCGACTGGACGTTCGATTACGCCGAACAGATGGTCGACGGTCTGCCGAAGGCGGAATTGGATGCGGCTGTCGATCAATTCTACCAGCACTCCCGACAGCGCGGACTGCCCGTGTTTTCACGCATTCTGGGCGAAAACCGCACTTCGAATGACGCGCTGTTCGAAAGCTTTTTACAGCTGTTCGGTGACATGCCGGTGCCGTGGCAGAAGGACTCAATCCCCTGCAGTTTGCCGTGGAAAGAGCTTCGGATCCATTACGACGGCGATGTCTTCGCATGTTGCTGGGGTCCGAAGCCGATCGGCAACTTACGCACACAGACGCTGGAAAGCATCTGGAGCGGCTTGGCGATGGATGAAATGCGTTCGGACCTGATGGCTGGCGTGATTCCCGAATTGTGTTCGGGGGCGGCTTGCGATCACGTTGGGGGGCGATCAACAACTCCCGCTGGATGGCGCGCGGATCCGAAACTCGGCGCCGTATTGGAGCTCTCCGCTGTTCCAATGTCATATGCCCTCGGAGCCGGCTTGCACGAGTTGGAAAGTTATGAAGGCCGGAACTTGCGTTGGACGAATGGATCGGCCGAGTTTCAAGTGGCTCCGTTATCTGTGCCTGGCCTGATATCGCTCCGGGTGAAGCTCTGGAACGTGAAGCGCGGGCCTGTGGCGGTTTCCGTGAACGATGACTTGGTGCTCTGTCGAGATCTGCCGCCGGACGGGCTCGAAGCCGATATCGATCTCGGGATTCGCGGTGCCGGGGCCAGCTTCGTCATTCGGATCGACAGCGCTTTGGGCAACGCGCGGTGGAGCCAAGCTGCATTCCGGCTCGCGCAGCGTTTCCAGCCCGACGCGGCTTTGGTGGCGATCCGGTTCGCCCGCACGGTCAACGTAGTATGCAGACATCTCCGCACCGCGCTGCGGCGGTCCCTCGGCAAAGTTCCGGATGCGGAGACACGGCGGCTCGGCGTCGCAATCGAGAACCTGTCTCTGGTGTGCCGAAAAACGAAGATACCCTGTCCCAGCAGTCAACCTGCGGTCGGCGTCGCGCTGTAAGGCGTCGTATCTGCCGCCAAGCGGCGTCCGATTGCCGCGCCGCGCTCGCAAGTGAGGCGGGCCGAGGGTGGGAAGAGTTTGAGAATGATGCTGCGGAGTGAGGACGGCGGACAACAAGAACGTTCTTTTTTAGCGCCGCGCATATTATGGCTGTTCTGTTTTTCAGTTGCCGTTGTCGCATTCGTTGCGACCACGTCTCTTCGGCGTTCGTTGGCGATTGGAAATCTATCCATGCCACCGTACTACGATGACGTGGTCTATTTGCTGGTGTCCCAACTGGTGATTCAGGCGGCCCCACATCAGTCTCCTCTGACGACCGTTTACCAGATATTCGATCAGCACTCCCCTTTGACGACGCTGTTCGGCGTTGTCGGATACTCGTTGTTCGACGCCGGCGATCTTGGCCCCTATGTCGTCGGTGCAAGTCATATGTTGCTTTTTATTTTTGCTTGCGCCCTCATCCTCCGGCGTCTGCCCGCGATGGCAATCATCGGCATCATCTGCGCGGCCGGAGCGATCCCGGCGCTGCGGAATTTTGCCACCGAATTTCGCCCCGAGCCCGCATGGGCGACGCTGACGGCCCTGGCCGCATTGGCGTTCTTCACGTCGGACATCTTCGCATTCCGCTGGAAAAAGCAGATCGGGCTCGGACTGCTGGTCGGGCTCGCCGTGATCAGCAAGCCGACGACCAGCCCGATCACTCTCGTTGTTCTCGGGACGGCCTTCCTGGCGTCGGGACTCGTGCGCTACTACGAAGGACGCCGCGCCGGCGCTCATCCATCCCTTCGCAGTGCGATCGCTGGCGCGGCGGTCATCTGGGCCGCCGCCCTTGTGGTCATCGCGCCGATCGGCGCGATCATCGGGCGCGATATTTACGAATACATCATATGGGTGACGAAGGACATATCTCACCAGGTGCAGTACCGCGGAGATTTGGCTGATCAGGTAGCTTTCTATTCGTTTGGGGTCGGTGGGCAGTTGATGCTGGGGCAGGCCTTGCCGATCTGCCTCGCGGTTTGGGGGCTCGGCGTCGGCTATGCGGCTCTCCGACTGCGCCCGGTATTGCCGCGAATAATTGCGGTGCTCTTCGTCGTCCTGCTCAGCTACGCGATCCCGTCGGCCTCCACCGTCAAGCTGGTGTGGTTCGGCAGCGCATTCGATGCGATCCTGATCCTCTCCACAGTGTACTTGATCGCACTGTTGTATCAGCCATCCTCCGTCTCGCCTTCGCACTTGAACGTGCGCGTCGGCATTTCGGTCTCGGTGTGCATAGCCGGGATAGGGTTGCTCCTCATGGCTAATCTGAGGGAGCAGCCCAGCGGATTGCTCGGAATGGACGCTGTCGCGCGCAAAGACATGACCGAGCGGACAGCGCGCATCTGGGCCGTATTGAAGGACCGGGCGGAGCTTCGGCGGCGCTCCAGTCCGACCGGCCACATATCGAATGTCATGACCAATGCCATCGAGCCGATCGTCGGCACCGTCATCAGTCTGTACGGCGTGAAGAGCGGGTTGCCGATACGAGGTGCGGAATTTCCCTATGTTCATTCGCTGGACGAGTTGCTCGCGCACCTGCCGAATATGGACTACGTGGTCGCGGGGCCGTCTTATGAACATTTCCTCAGCGGCGCCCGTCTCGGCGACGCGTTGTGCGAGGCGATGGAGGCGCGCCCCGACTTTGCTCGCATAGCCACGATTCCTTTGCGTGAGGGGCGCGGCGTGGCACGCATATATGAGCGAAAGTTCCCATAGTGGGGCAATTACATACGGCCTTTGTCCTGGTACCCCAACGCGTGCAGCGATGAACGGAAGCGAAGCGCGCGGTGGAACGTTGGCGGCATGAACCCGTTATCTTGCTGGCGTTGTTGACGTTCGGATTTCGAAGCTATTTCCCGTCGCGAGCCGTCATGCTTGGCGTCTTGTCTGTCAGCTCTGTGGGGCGTTCTGCGCCAATATACGGCCTGCGGGGAGCCGCATGGGCAATGGAACTGGCGCCTAATTATCCGGTCCGGGCCCGGGTTCCCAATGCCTCAGGTGCACCACGGAGATCTCGGATGCGGCGCCGTGCCCATACCTTGGCGATGGTGGCGATCGCTTTGGTCGTCTTCGCCGTCCGTTCGGCGTTTCTCATCCGGGACAGTCTCGTCGACGGGCGACTTTCAATTCCAACAACCGACGACGACGTTGCGTATTTTTACGATGCACTCGATCGGCTGCGAACATTCGCTTCCGAGGGAGGGGGGCAATTCACGCTCGAGCTCTGGCGATCCCCGCCCCACTCTCCGCTCGGAACCGGGATTGGGATGATTGCGTTCGCTGCCGGCACGCCCGATCATGCAGCTGTTTTCGTAGTCAATGCGCTGCTCGTCGCCGCGATTCTGGCGTGGGTCGTTGTTCCATACATTCACCGAGTGACAGACGCGGCCTTGCCGCTGATGACGATCACCCTCATTCCGTTTATCGATGAGTTGGTGACTGTGGGCCGCCCCGATTTCATGGCTGGCCTGATCGCGGGATTTTCATGTCTGCTCATCCTGCGCACGAATTTTGCAGAAGCAAAGTATCGTCACATGCTCCTGCTGGGAATAGTTGCGGCAGTCGCGCTTCTCTCCAAGCCGACGGCCTTTCTCCCTATAGGCTTACTCGTGTTCTCGGCCGGAGTTCTCAGCTATCTCAACTCGTTAGGCCCTGGGAAATTGTGGGATCGTAAAGCGCTGATATGCTTAGGCGTGGCCGTCTCCACCTGTCTGGCTTTAATTCTGCCGTATGCACTCGCCCAAGGAAAATTTCTGCTCTGGTATATGAATTTCGCATTGTTTCAGCATCAGGACGTCTCCGGGTACGACGGAACGCTGGTCTCCCACCTCCTCTATTATCCGCAGCAGCTGGTTCAGTTGTTCGGGGCAGGAGGCATGGCTCTCCTGTGCCTTGTTCCGCTCGCCCTTTGGACTGCGCGTCGCTCCGGAAACCCGGTTCAATACCGGGTCTTCCTTGCGATGATTTTGCTCGTTGTCTTGGCATACGCGATTTCGACGGGCATCAAGGTCAAGACATACTATCTCGGAGCTAATTTCATCGGGTTCATTCTGGTCCTGACCGCCGCCGCCTTGGCTTACCTCGTCGGCCATATGTCGAGGGTCAGGAGCCATGCGACGACAGCCGTCCTTGTTTTCACGGCGATCTTCGTGGTCGCGAGCTATCGCAGCGTTCAACTCAAGTATTCGGATGACTTCCGCAATGATTTCATGGCGGTGTTCCATGCCGGCGAGCGCGAAGTCAATGTGATTGAAACCCAAGGTCGTCGGCCCAGACTGTATTTCGTGCATACATGGCCGCTCAACGGATCGGTGCTGATCTTTGATTGCGCGTTGCGCGGCAAAGTCGAGCCGTTGGCGGGGCCTGACGGACTGATAGGTTATTATCGCTCCCAAGCGGCCGATTATTTGAAGGAAATGTCCGAGTATGATGTCGTCTTTGTTCCCGAGACGAAGCTCGTTATGTCAGTCGGGTTGCGGCTCCCTGTCGAACCGGCGCTCGCCGACATAAAGGCGTGGCTGGACCGCAGCGACGTATTTGAGCTTTCCGAGACGCTCCAGTTGTCTAAAGGCCGTTTTTACGTCTACCGCAATCTGCGCGAATTCCATGCAAAAGCGTATTGATTCGATCGCTTTCGCGGTGCGCCACATTTCCGTGCCGGAGGGGCAATCCCGGCCGGCCGTTGCCCCGACAGCGACAGCGGGTACAAATGCCGCCGGGGCTCTTCCCTCCGCCTGACCTGGGTACAATCCGGTCCCCAGGCAGGATGATCCACTCGGCCAGGTTCTCGAATGATCTCCTTTTCCGTCATCACCGCGACGCTGGACCGCAAAGAGATGGTGTTGGCTGCCGTCGAGAGCGTGCGGGCGCAGGCTTACCCGGACGTTGAAATCATCGTCGCCGACGGAGGATCGCGTGACGGTACGGTGGAAACATTGGAGGCCTGTGCGGACATTCGCCTGCTGCGGGGGCCGGATCGCGGTGTATATGACGCCTGGAACAAGGCGATCGCACACGCGCATGGCGACGTGGTGGTTCTGCTCAATTCCGACGATTGCCTGCCCGACGGTACGCTGATGGCGGTTGCAGACGCTTTCGCGGCTCATCCGGAGGTGGATGCCGTGTGTGGCTGTGCCGAGCTGGCGACGCTCGACGGCCGCTCGCAGATATTCGACGACGAAGGAGAACGCGCAATGCGGCGACCCGAGACGGCTTTTCTCGGTGCCTGCGTGATCAATGCGCGCTTCTTCCGCCGCAGTGCCATGCTCGGCGTTGGCCCATTCGATCTGCGCTATCGCTTCATCGCCGATCGGGATTGGTTGGTCCGCTGGTTCACGAGGGGGCTCATGACCCACACCATCGACCATCTCGTCTATCGCTATCGGCAACATCCCGGATCCTTGACCTTCGATGCCAATCGACGTCATCGGGAGGCCATTTACGCGGAGCTGCTCATGCTCGGCCGTGGCTGGCGTCGCGAGGAGGGCGCGGATCCGGCCGTGCGGGCCGCCGCCATGGACCTGGAAGGCCGTTGCCTGGGACGAATGACAGCCGCAGCGGTTCGCAAGGGACGCATCAGCCAAGCCGTGCGGTTGATGTTCGGTGAGGACGGCATCATCTCGTCGATGCCGATAAGGTGTATTAATACCGCAATTCGCCGACGCTGGATAAGTCCATTGTGACCCGGCCGGGCGGATCCTGCTTGACGCTCAAGCGTTAGACACCCTTTGGAATTCGCGCAGTTTGACAGCGTTGGCGAACGATCTGATCGAGGTCGGACTCTACGAACTCGTCTGCTCGGGCGAGGACCCGGGGCGGATTTCCGAACTCCGCGTTTCACCGACGACCGCCTCGCCTCGATCGTTGGCGGAAATTATTCCTCGTCTCGGCCTGTTCGACAAATCGCCAGGCAGAGTTAGCATAACCGTCCTGCTTGAGTTGCTGGGGCGCAATGTTCGGGCATACTAGAAGAGGCAGCTGTCGCGCCAGCGTAACACTCCATGTGGCAATTGTCATCGGCTCGGGGCGAGTGATCCTCACCCTGAGTGCAGTAGTGTGAGCAATCGGGACGTGCGCGATCGACAGCGAAATCGCCCCAGCGATTGACAAATCGTTTGTTGCTTTCCCACGGGCAGGAACAAATTGCTGAGTACTTGACGGCGGATAGGTCCCGGATATACGAGCATGTCGTGACGTACTCTGCGCAACCCGCGGTTCAGGGCAGTCGGCCTTTCACAATCGTCGGTCATTCACAATCGTCGAGTTGGTGCGAGCCGATGGAAGCCGATTCTACGTTCTATTGATGAACTGACGACTTGGTCCGACTTTCATGAAAGATTTAATTTTGTCCCTGGATGGGCTCCGCGTCTTCGTTGCCGGCCACAGGGGGATGGTGGGTGCGGCGATTGTTCGGCGCCTGCAGTCCGAGGGTTGCGAGATTTCGACCGTCGACAGGCGTGTCCTCGACTTGCGCGATCAGGCGGCGACCCTGGCGTTCCTGCGGGAAAACCGTCCCGACGTCGTGGTGGTCGCCGCCGCCAAGGTGGGGGGGATTCTGGCCAACGACTCGTTTCCGGTCGAATTCCTTGCCGACAATCTTGCGATCGCCCAAAATTTGATCGAAGGCTCTTACAAGGCGCAGGCGCGTAAGCTGCTGTTCCTGGGGTCGTCCTGTGTCTATCCCAAGCTCGCGCCTCAACCCATCACCGAGGATTCGCTGCTGACGGGGCCGCTTGAGCCGACCAATCAGTGGTACGCGGTCGCCAAGATCGCCGCCATCAAGCTCTGTGAAGCCTTCCGACGCCAGCACGGCGCCGATTTCATAGCTGCCATGCCGACGAATTTGTACGGTCCGGGGGACAACTATCACCCGGAGCACAGTCACGTCCCCGCCGCCCTGATTCGCCGCTTCCACGAAGCGAAGCTCGCGCATGCGACGAGCGTAGCCATTTGGGGCTCCGGGACACCATTGCGCGAATTCATGCATGTCGACGATCTGGCCGATGCATGTGTTTTCCTCTTGAAGCACTATTCCGGCGACTCGATCGTCAATATCGGCGGCGGGGAGGAGTTCTCGATTTCAGAGTTCGCCCGCTTGATTGCGAAGACAGTCGGATACGCAGGCCCGTTGACGTACGATCCCAGCCGGCCTGACGGCACGCCGCGCAAGCTGCTCGACAGTTCCAGATTGCGGGCGCTGGGCTGGGCTCCAAAAATCAACATCGAAGCAGGATTAGCCGCGACCTATGCGGACTTCCTGGCGATGAACACGGCTGCTGCATACGATGGCTCCGCAGCAGAGCGCCCCCGATAACAAGATCCCGGATTCCGAGAGAACATGAGCAAGCCAGAAAAAGTTGCGCTGATCACCGGCATCACAGGGCAGGACGGCGCCTATTTGGCGGAGCTATTGCTCAACAAGGGGTATGTGGTCCACGGCATCAAGCGTCGTTCGTCGTCGTTCAACACTCAACGAATTGATCATCTCTACGCCGACCCACATTCGCCCAACGTGAATTTCTTCCTTCATTACGGCGACCTTACGGATGCGACCAATCTCATCAGGATCATCCAGGAGACGCAGCCGACCGAAGTCTACAATCTCGCCGCCCAAAGCCACGTTCAGGTCTCCTTCGAAACGCCCGAATACACGGCGAACAGCGACGCAC
Source organism: Astrobacterium formosum (assembly GCA_030848545.1). Classification (GTDB taxonomy): domain Bacteria; phylum Pseudomonadota; class Alphaproteobacteria; order Rhizobiales; family Xanthobacteraceae; genus Astrobacterium; species Astrobacterium formosum. The sequence goes on along the minus strand of JAVDCA010000016.1, from coordinate 10,795 downwards.
TCGGGACGCTGCGCCTTCTGGAAGCCTTGCGGATCCTGGGGATGACCGACCGGACACGCTTCTATCAGGCGTCCACGTCCGAACTCTACGGTCTTGTCCAGGAAACCCCTCAGCGCGAGACGACCCCGTTCTATCCCCGCAGCCCCTATGCGGTCGCCAAGCTCTATGCCTACTGGATCACAGTGAATTACCGCGAGGCCTACGGCATCCATGCGTCCAACGGCATTCTCTTCAACCACGAAAGCCCTATCCGTGGCGAAACGTTCGTGACGAGGAAGATCACGCGGGCAGTCGCAGCGATTGCGTCCGGCAGGAACGAACCCCTGTATCTTGGTAATCTGGACGCCAAGCGCGACTGGGGTCATGCCCGCGATTATGTCGAGGGTATGTGGCGCATCCTCCAGTACGCCACGCCCGACGACTACGTCCTGGCGACTGGTGAGACCCATTCTGTTCGCAGTTTCGTCGAGAAGGCATTCAGAGTCGTGGGCATGCCCATCATCTGGGAGGGGGCCGGCCTCGGCGAGAAGGGGCTGGATGCGTCTTCCGGACGAACGCTCGTGGAGATCGACCCGCGTTATTTCCGCCCCACCGAGGTCGATCTCCTGCTGGGCGACCCGACCAAGGCGCGGGAGAAACTGGGCTGGAAGCACCGCACCACCATCGACGAACTCGTCAAGGAGATGGTGGAGGCGGACTTGGCAGTCGTCCGTGCGGGTCATGCGGGCAACAGCCGCTCGGATTGAATGAACAACAGGCTGCCCGGAGGGCAGCGCGACGACTTCCTCGTTGATCGCACCCGACCAGTCGCGGCGGGGCAGTAGCCGAATGCAGTACGGATTGCGTACAGGCGCAACCCACCACGAGAATGTAGGAGTGATTGTCTTGCATCCGAGATATCGCCAGACGTGCCGTGTTTGTGGTTCGACCACACTGACCCCGGTGATCGATCTCGGGGCACAGTATTTGCAAGGTTCCTTCGTGAAGGAGGGCACCTTGATGCCGCCACGCCGTAAGCTGGCGACGCAACTCGTTCGCTGCGACGTGACGCAGAACGAAAACGGATGTGGATTGCTCCAGCTGGCGCATTCGTTCCCGCCGGAGATCCTCTACGCCAACTACTGGTACCGCTCCGGCACAAACGAGACCATGCGCAACCACCTCGCCGGGATCGTCGAAAGCGCGATGTCGCTGGTCGGGGCCAAGAGCCCGACCGTGCTGGATATCGGTTGCAACGACGGAACGCTACTGTCCTGCTATCCCAAGGGGGCAAGGCGATTCGGTGTCGATCCGTCCGATATCGCCAACGAGATCGGCGGGGACGTCACAGTCGTCAACACGATCTTCCCGTCGCAACAGGCGACCGCCAAGTTGCCGGAGGGCGAGTTCGACGTCGTCACGTCGATCGCCATGTTCTATGATCTGGAGAACCCGACGGAGTTCGCGTCCGAGATCCGGCGCCTGCTCAAGCACGACGGCATCTGGATCTTCGAGGTGTCGTATCTTCCCTTGATGCTGCTGCAGAACTCGTTCGACACGATCTGCCACGAACATCTTGAGTATTACGGCCTGTTCGTGCTCGAGCGGATCGCGCAGTTGGCGGGGCTGCGCATCTTCAAGGTTCAGATCAACGACATCAATGGTGGCAGCATCCGTTGTTACGCTTGTCACGGCAGCAACAACGAGTACGGCACGGCGGAAGATCAAGCATTCATCCACCGCCTCCGCATTCGCGAGTTCGAGGCCGAGCTCGACACCGACAAGCCCTATTTCGAGTTCCAGGAGCGCATCAACAAGGCCCGCAATGACCTGAACAGCTTGCTGTTCGACATTCGCGCCCGCGGCGAGCGGATCCACATCTACGGGGCCTCGACCAAAGGTAACGTGCTCCTGCAATGGTACGGTATCAACCGGGTCATGGTGGACTGCGCGGCGGATCGGAACCCGCAGAAGGTCGGCTCCAGGACTCTGGGGACGGACATTCCGATCGTTTCCGAGCAGGAATCCCGCGCCGCCAAGCCCGACTACTATCTCGTCCTGCCTTGGCATTTCAGGCGCGAGTTCCTCGAGCGTGAGCGCGAGACGATCATGGCTGGTACGAAGATGATTTTCCCTCTGCCGAAGGTGGACGTCGTGTCGAGAGACAACTTCGATGCCGCCTATTCGCAAGCATCATCCGGAGCGGACGCCTTGCAAAATCTTCTTTTCGCTTGATCGGGAACGTCCGTCCAATGCCGCGTTCACTCGTGCTCGGTGCGAACGGCCAAGACGGGAGTTATCTCGTCGAGGCGCTGTTGCGGCGCGGGCACGAAGTGGTCGGGGTGGGGCGCGAACCTTCGTCTCGCCATTCTCTGCAAGAATCGAGGTTCAGCTATCTTGAACTAGACTTGTGCGACATTCCGCATTTGCGGGATCTGCTGTCCTCGCTCAGGCCCGATTTCGCCTTTCATGTCGCGGCGGTTCACGGTTCGTCGGGTTTTCAATACGAGACTCTGTGGACCGAGATGATGGCCGTGAATGTCTCGTCGGTGCAGGCGATCCTCGAATATGCACGGATTTCGGCACGCGGCCTGCGGGTTGTGTTCGCTGGCTCCTCGAAGATCTTTCCTAATCCGCTGTCCGGGCGCATCGATGAAAATACACCCGCACGCGGAACGTGCCTCTACAGCATCGGCAAGATCGCGACTCGCGACCTCCTAGCCTACTACCGGAAGGAGCACGGGATCGCGACGACGAACCTCATCCTGTTTAATCACGAGTCGCCGCGTCGCAGCCCCGATTTTCTGATGCCTACGCTCGCCCGCACGTTGCTGAAGGCGCAGTTGGATGCCGGGGCCACGACGGAAGTCCGGTCGCTCGACTTCTGGATAGACTGGAGCGCGGCAGACGAACTGATGGACATCGCAGCGGACATTGGCGAACGCAGCGAGGCGGAAGAACTCGTCCTCGCCTCTGGACGGACATGGAACGGCCGGGAGGCGGTTTCCGAGCTCTTCCGGTGGAAGGGGCTCGATGCCGCGCGCCACGTGATCCCTCGCACTCCGGCGGCGGACCCGGGACCTTTCTTCGAGGTCAGTCTGGCGCGTCTCGAACGCACGATCGGCCGCACTCCCAAGAAGACGATATTCGACATCGCCGACGACATCATGTCGTCCCTGACCAAGAATGCGATTTCGGCGTCCGATAGCGAGGCGGTCCTTGATCGGCTAGGGCGGGCGGCCGATGTCTCATCCTAACACGACCGTGACAGCGAAGCGGGCCATCATCAAGCGCGAGGCCGAGTGATGGAGCGTATCCTCCTCGGCCAGCTCGGTGCCAACGGCGATTGCCTGTATGCGACAATTCTCGCCAGGCAGTTGCGTCAAGACCATCCGACCGCCCACATCACTTGGGCTATTTCCAGCCAATGCGCGCCGGTTCTGAAGAACAATCCGCATATCGACGCAGTGTGGAAGATTCCGATCGCCGACTGGAGCGGGCACGAGGCAATGTGGAAGGTCTTCGAACGGGAAGCCCTTCGCCGGTACCAGCGGCGCGAATTTGATCATGTCTTGCTGTCGCAGATATGGCCGAACCATTTCGAAAACTATGATGGAACGGTGCGACCCAGCCTCCTGAGGAGCTACGGCCGTCCCATCACGGTTCCAATCGAGAATGTCATCGAGCTCACGGGCGACGAGGTCGAGCGAACGGACAATTTCGTGCGCGAGAACGGAATCCTCGACTTCAAGTATCGCATCCTGTTCGAGTGTTCGTCGAAGAGCGGTCAGTCCTTCGTTACGCCCGAGAAAGCGCAAGCGGTGGCGGACCGCCTGTACGAGAAACTACCCGACGCCACGGTCATCTTCTCGACGCATCTTCCTATGGAGTTGCGTGATCCACGCTCGCGCTATGCGGGGGTCTTGACGCTCCGCGAGACGGCGCGGCTCACGCATTTCTGCACACTTTTTATAGGCGCGGGCAGTGGGGGTACGGTCGCTGCGTCATCGACGGCGGCCCGGCCGCTTCCGATGCTGCAGCTGCTGGCGGCTTCGACGTCCGTCTTCGCCTCCTTCGCCCACGACTTCGAGTATTTCAACGTGACAGCGTGGCCCATCATAGAGTTAACGACGGAGAATGAGCGAACGATCGCCGAGTGCATCGCGCTGTTGTGCCGGGAGGGAGTGGATGCCGCCCAGCGGAGCTACGGAGCGCCGATCCCGGTTACGTTCGACCACTACGTTTCCCAGATCAGCAACTGCCTGCTTCGACAATATCGATTCATCGACGCGGCGCGATCCCTCAAGGTCACCGCGGAGCGCTATGGATGGACCAGGAGTCTCGTCAGATTCGGAATGAGACAGATCGCTCCGAGATTGCGGCTCGATCCGACTTGGCTGTTCTCGGAGAACAGGCGGTTTGCTGATGCATTTCGGGCGGAGCTCGCCGACGCATCGCGTTCACCGGCACCTTATCCTCGGCAGATGAGGAGGGGGAGCGCATGACGCGGCAGCCACCATTTTGGCATGCTTGGCGGTCGATCTTTGACTATAGGCCATATATCCTGGTGAACGCACACGCGGAAGCCCGAGTCCGCAACAACGGCACCGGCCTCGGACCGGTAAAAGGTGTAGAATGGCCTGTGTGTAGTGAGATGACGGAGGTGAGTTGTCATGACCAATGCGACAGCAACGGGGCTGACCTCGCCGTCGCGTGACCGAGAGATGTGCGAAAGAGACCGGAATGTCTGTCCACGGGAATAGCGCGCATGCCGAGAAGCCGGTGCACCGGCCCAAGAGTTGGAGGGTCGAATCCTCTCAGAGTCCACGTGCCGTCATGGTCCACTTGGAGGACGCGCAGAGGATATTCGAAGCCACGGAATTATGTCGCGAAGAGATCGAGATTATACGCGACGTGATCGCGCAGAAAAAGATCGAGTTTCCGAAACATCTCTCGAAACTCCAGGATCCAATCCGGCTGGAAGTACAGGGGCCATACGTGTCGGAGTCGCTGACCGGCGACAGCCGCGTCTTTCGGGGGCCTCCGCCCTCATCCTCATCCGACAGGATATCTGTCGGGGCGAGACTGATGCGCTTCATTGCCGGCCCACTTGCGCACCGCGCATTCGACAAGGCGGCGCAGGCGTTGCTGCCGGCAGTGCCACAGGGCACCATTCTGATCATCGGGGGTGGTATCGACGGATGTCTGTTCGCCGATGTTCTGAGGCGGGCGGGCCGCCGGGCCGTCGCGGTCGAGCCCGGATATGGTTCTGCGCGCCAGGTGCTCGTGCCAGGCCTGCTGGAGCGCCCCGCGAGCGGAAGTCTCGGTGTGTGGCTGCAGTCGGCGGATAATGCGACCTTGGCGGCGCTCGGTGCCGCTGTCGTCCTCGTGCGCGGCACGATGCCTGAAGTCGATATCGAGCTTCTCCGCGACGCCCGTGACGATCTTCCCATATTGACCTTGGAGCGACAGACCGCGACGGGGTGGCAGCTCGCTGGTCCGTTACCTGCGACTGGTGCTGTGCGCGAGGAGAACTGGCCGAAGATTTCGGTCGTGACGGTTTCCTTCAACCAGGCGCGATATCTTGAGGAATCGATCAAATCGGTTCTTGATCAGAATTATCCGCATCTGGAGTATATCATCATCGATGGTGGCTCCACCGACGGCTCGGTGGAGATCATCGACAAGTACAGGAGTCGCTGCGCTGCCGTTGTAGTGGAGCCCGACAAAGGCCAGTCAGACGCGTTGAACAAGGGCTTCAAGCTGGCGACGGGCGACCTGATGAATTGGCTATGCAGCGATGACTTGCTCGAGCCGGGCGCTTTGCGGCAGGTCGGCAGGAACTACCTGAGACATCGCGCCGACTTGATCGCGGGCGGATGCGTCCGTATCCAGGAGACCCGGGACGAGGAGCTCTATCGTCACCACACTTCGGTAGTGATGGGGGAGACGGCGCGGCTCGATCCCCTGGATATCCTCAAGTTCATGCGATCCTGGCAGAAGGGAAACTATTTTTTCCAGCCCGAGGTGTTCTTCAGCCGTAGGATATGGGAAGAGGCCGGTGCGTTCATCAAGCCGCACTTATTCTACGTCATGGATTACGACTTGTGGTTGCGTATGGCGCTGGCTGGCGCCTCGATCCGGCACGTGCCCGGCTATATCGCTTGCAGCCGCGTTCATTCGCAACAGAAGACGCAGGACGATCAAGCGTATCTGTATCAAGTGGAGCAGCTCATCGCGGAGTACGAGCAGATGTTCGAGCAAATCGCTCGCACGGTGAAGCCGAACTCCGATGGCGGCGGAGCCGGATTGAAGGTCGGGAGGACATTGGAGTGACGTGGCGCGTTCTTGATATCGCCAAAGCCGCCGTACGCCGGCTGGAACAGAACGTTTCGTCCGCTGCCAGCTACAGCTTGATGAACCATCTCCAGTTCGTCGACTTTGCGGAGCGGGCGCTTCTGCTGCAAGGGCGAGCCCTTTCGAACAACCTCAGAGAGACGCCACGAGTGCGTAATCTGGGAGACGTGGAATTCCGTGTCTTCTCGCAATGGGGCGAGGACGGAATCATAGATTGGTTGGTCGACCAGATCGCCCTTCCCAATCATCGTTTCGTCGAGTTCGGAGTCGAGAACTTCAGGGAAGCCAACTGCCGCTTTCTGATGCAGAACAGGAACTGGCGTGGGCTGGTCTTCGACGGCAGCACGGAAAACATGAAGGCCTTGCGATCCGAACGCATGTTCTGGATGCACGACCTCACCGCAACCACCGCTTTCATCACGGCGGACAATATCAACGGGCTCATCGAAGCTGCCGGATTCGGCGGCCCTTTGGGTATCCTGTCCATCGACATCGACGGCAACGACTACTGGGTGTGGAAGGCGATCGACTGCGTCCAGCCCGCCATCGTCATATGCGAGTACAACGCCGTGCTCGGCGACCGGTTTGCTCTCACGATTCCGTATGCTCCGGATTTCCAGCGATTGAACGCCCACCCCAGCGGCCAGTATTTTGGCGCGTCCATTCTGGCGCTTCGGCAGCTGGGTGAAGAAAAGGGCTACGATCTGGTCGGCACGAACACCAACGGCGTGAACGCGTTTTTCGTGAGGAAGGATTTGGCAGGGCAAGTATTGAGCCGGATGGACGAAGTGCGCGCGTTTCCATCGCGTCATCGCGACAGCAGAGACGAAACGGGCGCTCTGACATTCGTGGGCGGCCGCAAGCGGATCGAACTGATCGCCGACATGCCCGTGGTCGATCTCTCGACCGGAAATACCGTCCGGCTCGGACAACTGGATCAGCCCTATTCGGCCGACTGGCAGGACTAGCAAGCGTTCGCACCTGCCATGGTCGGTTCCGACACAGGAGCGAAGGCTAGATCCTGTGTTCAAGTACGTGACTGGGAGCGTATTGGAATGCCTAGAATGGCCGAAGGCCTTGCGGCGCGGTGGACCGTTGTCCGGAATCTGTGGTGGACGTTGTTGAGTAAAGACCCGGCATGGTGGAGGTACAATCTGCGCAGGTTCTTTTTCCGTACCGTCGCTAGGTTCAAACGCGTCTTCGCTGGCGAACGGGCTCAAGTGACAGACGGAGCGGCGCTTCTCAATTCCGGCACCCTTCAGGCGGATATGGACCGCCTGTCCGAGCTCTACGAGTCTATTGCGGTGCGGTTGGCTCTGCTGGAAACTACTCGCGGAGAATCCGCCGCTGGCGCCTGTGCGACGAGTGCTTGGATGGATGATCGGGAGAGCAACATGAGCGATACGGCCGATGGTGAATCTCCTGTCCAGGCGCAGACCGAGGCATCCATTTTCGGGGAACTGCAGCTGCAGTTCGTTAAGGCGCTGGAAGCTTCCTCCGCGGCTGGCGGCGACCCGTTCCCGTTCCGACGGCTGTTCGACCGAGTTGCGCAGGAATTCGCGCGCCGCGTGATCGAGTGCGATAGGCTGATGAACGAGCGCGATGCCTGGTTCAGGGAGAGACAGGTGCTCTCCCGCAAGGGGGGGATATCTCCCGTTCAGAGCGCGAGGTCGGAATTCGGCGAGGTGGAATTTCCGCTCGCCCTGAACGAAGATGGAAACGATGCTTTCATCGAGATCGTCGACGTTGGCGCCCAGAACCTTACTTCCGAAGATCACGTCTATTCGCCCATCGTGCGGAAAGGTGTCGGCCGTGTGATCGGCTTTGAACCGTTGCAGGACGAGGCGGATGCCCGGGCCAAGAGCGACCCGTCGGCTATCATGCTCAATCACTTCATCGGCGATGGAAGCGAAGGCGTCTTCCACGAGAGCCGTTTCAACCCGACTTCTTCGTTGCTGGCGCCGAACGAGGAGTTCCTTTCGCAATTCATCGCCTTGCCGGACATGTGCCGGACGGTGGCCACGTCGAAGGTCACGACGACACGGCTCGACGACGTGCCGGAAGTCAAGCAATGCGACTTCCTGAAGATCGATGTCCAAGGCGGTGAACTGGGCGTCCTTCGTGGAGCCGAGCGCCTGCTCGAGAGCGTCGCGGTCGTCCATTGCGAGGTGGAGTTCGCGCCGATCTATCGAGGTCAACCGTTGTTCGCCGACATCGACGCCTTCCTCCGGGCGAGAGGGTTCGAGCTGATGGACCTCATCAACTCCGGCTATGCGAGCTATGCGAGCCTAGCGCGGCCGATCGCGTCTTCACGTCTCGTCTGGGCCGACGCGGTGTACTTCAAATCGCCGACGCTGCTCGGCGCCTCCGGCCCGGGAAAGCTCTTGAAGGCCGCGTATATAGCGCACGTCAATTACGGCATGTACGACCTTGCCGGCCACTACCTGGCCCACCTCGACCAACTGGCGGGGAAGCAGACCAAGCAGTCCTACAGCGACAGCTTGACGACGGTCCGTTCGGACCAGATCCCGTCGGAGGGTGACGCCTGATGAGCATGTTCGTGGAAGTGGCCGCCGGTGAGCTGATCGACAAGATCACCATTCTGGAGATCAAGCTCGAGAACATGCGCGACGCTGCGAAGCTCGCCAACGTGAAACGCGAGTACGACGTGCTAATGGATGTCTATCGGCGCGAAGTGCAGGAGACGCCGGAACTGTTGGACATGACGCGTCGATTGAAGCAGATAAACAAGACCTTGTGGGACATCGAAGACAGTATCCGCGAACTGGATCGCCGGGGGGAGTTCGGCGAAGAATTCGTCAAGCTGGCCAAGCTCGTGTACAGGAGTAACGACGCCCGAGCCGGCGCCAAGCGCGACATCAACACGCTGCTCGGCAGCCGCATCATCGAAGAGAAGAGCTACTCGGCCTACTGACCGCCGGCGTTTCCACTGCGAACGAATTTTCGCCTAGGATCGGCTCTCGACCCGGCGCTCAGCCTGGTTTGAAGCTCAGTGCGTCGCAGAGAAGCCCCTGCGGGTTGGTGTCGGTAAAAGCTTCGCCTTTGCCATTCAAGGGCTGAAAGCGCACGACGGCGGAGGACGCGGGCTCGGACAGGCCCAGCGGGAGTTCGATGTCCTGAAAGCCGATCTGGAGGTGGACCGTGCTCGGGGCATGATCGACGGCGGCGATCTTCACCGCCTGGACCTCGGGGCCCGGCGCGCAGTGGGCGACGAGCCGCCCGGTCGCGCCGACGTCGGCGGTGATCCTCAGCGAGCCGCCCGCGCGCGCGAGCCAGCGGACTTTCCTCGGCAGCCCGAGAGTCGGATGAGGGCCTTCGACGGGGGCGAACCCGTCCAGGATGGCGAGATGCGTCGTTTCCCGCCGTGAATAGATGCTGACCGGGCCGAAGGCCGTTTCGATGGTGCGCAACTTGCTGAACTTCGAACGATCTTCCAGGAGACGTTCGGCGTCTTCGATCGTCGCATTCAAGGGATAGTTCAGCCGTGCGGACTGCACGGTCGACGGAGCGAGGGCGACGACCAGGCGGGCGTCCGCGATCGCCGTGGTCACTCTGCTCGCGTCGGAGGTGTAGTAGAGGCCGTCCGCTTTCTCGCAAATCGCATCAAGATCTTGATAGGAGCGCCCCTCTCGCAATAGAGCGAACATGAAGGCGTGCGGAGCCACCGGCCAGGGATACAGTATCCTGATCTGGCAGCTGGAGGTGTCGAGAATCGGATCGAGACGTGTGATATGTTCGGCGATAATTGGCAGAATGTCTGCCTGCGTCTTGCGGGACGTCTCGATGAAGTCCATGGAAAAAGTCGACTGGATGTGTTGGAAACCCAGCAGGCTCATTGTGAGGAACACGCACGTTGCGGCCCGGTGGATATATCGGGGATGCCGTGATCGCAGCCAACGAAGCAGGGTAGCGAGTCCGACTACGAGGACGGCGAACAGAAGGCCGTAAATGTAACTCCCGAAGATATCCAGTTTCACCTTGGGCACAGACGTGACGATGTACGCCCCACAGGTGACGATCAGGAGCCGGAGGACGGGAAATGTCTCGCGGTCGCGCGAAACGAAAAAACGCCCCGCGGAGAATGCGCCGACGACGGCGAGCATCCAAAATCCCATCCCCAGGACATGCCGAGATCTTTTGGCATAAAACGTCGCGTGCTGCCAAAACGTGCCCTGCAATCCGGCTACCACCTGGTGATCCACCAGGGCCATATGGATATAGCTGGCGATCCAGTGACCGTTGACGAGCAGATAAGGCGCCACCGGCACCAGCACTCCGGCGAAAAGGATCGCTGACTTGACGGCGATCAGCCGGGTTGGCCGCCGGCCTTGCGCCGCCCAGGCAGAGCGGATGGCCGGGGAGGTGAAAATCGTGATGAGCCCGGTCATGCCATAGATTGCGACGACGGCCGGCATCGCCGTCGGCTTGCTGATCAACC
>JAVDCA010000015.1 GCA_030848545.1 Astrobacterium formosum | reverse complement strand
CGTCTCCGCGGGCGCAGGACTCGCGGAAAGTGCCCCTCACCCCGACCCTCTCCCCGCAAGCGGGGAGAGGGAGAAGGAACGCCGTCGCCATATGCGATTGCCCTGCCTTGCAGGGGGAGGGATGTTCGGAGCCTCACGCCGCTTTCGGATCGAGGAACACGCTGGCGCACACGCGCCGCAATGCGGCCTCGTTGAAGGGTTTGGAGATGCGCGGGAGGTGACGGAAGGCGGCCGGAAACAAGCTCGCATCGTCATAGCCCGAGGTGAGCACGACCGGGATGCCGCGACCGGTCAATTCGCTCACGACTTCGAACACCTGGCGGCCGCGCAGATTGACGTCGAGCAGCGCGCCGTCGATCGCCCCGTCGACCTCCTGGCGCTCCGCCACGCGAACGATCTCGTCGACCGAGCCGACCGGGCCCACCACCTCGCAGCCGATCGCCGCCAACATGGCTTCGAGATCGAGCGCGATCAGGCTCTCGTCTTCCGCCACTAGGATACGCAGATCCGCGACGGACTTGCTTGGCTGTGTCATCGAAAACGGCTCTCCCCGACCCCGCTGGCCCGCCCGGACATCGCTGACAACGCCGCCGTGCCGGCCGGGTTCCATACGCGCCGGCGGCATCCCCGCGGGGGCCTGCCGGGCGGGCCGCCAAGGGACGCGGCGGGGCGGTATTTTTATCTTCTATTTCAATATCTTACCCCCCTTTAATTTGGCCTGTACGATACCCATGTTTCGTGTCACACACGAGTTTGCCAATTCCATTCCTCCTCAAGCATTGATTCGACCTTTCATGGCTGAACCTGCCCTCCACCCGCGTAGCGACACATCCGATTACGGCGCCGAATCCATCAAGGTCCTCAAGGGCCTCGATGCCGTGCGCAAGCGTCCCGGCATGTATATCGGCGATACCGACGACGGTTCGGGCCTGCACCACATGGTCTACGAGGTGGTCGACAACGCCATCGACGAGGCTTTGGCCGGCTACGCCAAGGAAGTCTCGGTGACGCTCAATGCCGACGGCTCGGTGACGGTGCGCGACGACGGGCGCGGCATCCCCACCGGCATCCACAAGGAGGAGGGCGTTTCGGCGGCCGAGGTCATCATGACCCAGTTGCACGCCGGCGGAAAATTCGACCAGAATTCCTACAAGGTTTCGGGCGGCCTGCACGGCGTCGGCGTCTCGGTGGTCAATGCCCTGTCGAGTTCGCTCAAGCTGACGATCTGGCGCGACGGCATCGAACACTTCATGGAGTTCCGCGACGGTGATGCGGTGGCCCCTCTCGCCGAGGTCGGCCCGGCCGGCGACAAGCGCGGCACCCAGGTGAACTTCCTGGCCAGCCGCCAGACCTTCACCCACACCGATTACGACTGGGCGACGCTGGAGCACCGCCTGCGCGAACTCGCCTTTCTGAATTCGGGCGTGCGCATCGTGCTTGCCGACAAGCGTTCGGCGGTCGAGCGGCGCGAGGAGATGATCTACCAGGGCGGCGTCGAGGCCTTCGTGAAGTATCTCGACCGCAACAAGACGCCGCTGGTGCCGAAGCCGATCGTGATCAAGTCCGAGCGCGACGGCATCACGGTGGAAGCAGCGCTGTGGTGGAACGACGGCTACCACGAAGCCGTCCTGTGCTTCACCAACAACATCCCGCAGCGCGACGGCGGCACCCACCTGGCCGGCTTCCGCGGTGCGCTGACCCGCCAGGTGACGAGCTATGCGGAGTCGGGCGGCATCGCCAAGAAGGAAAAGGTGGCGCTCACCGGCGACGACTGCCGGGAAGGCCTGACGGCGGTTCTGTCGGTCAAGGTGCCGGATCCGAAGTTTTCCTCGCAGACCAAGGACAAGCTGGTGTCCTCCGAGGTCCGTCCGGTGGTCGAGGGTCTCATGAACGAGGCCTTGCAGGCGTGGTTCGAGGAGCATCCGGGCGAAGCCAGGACCATCGTCGGCAAGGTGGTCGAGGCCGCCGCCGCCCGCGAGGCGGCCAGGAAGGCGCGCGAGCTGACGCGCCGCAAGGGCGCGCTCGACGTCGCCTCGCTTCCCGGCAAACTCGCCGACTGCCAGGAGCGCGATCCGGCCAAGTCCGAACTCTTCATCGTCGAGGGCGACTCGGCCGGCGGCTCCGCCAAGCAGGGCCGCAACCGCGAATTCCAGGCCGTGTTGCCGTTGCGCGGCAAGATCCTCAATGTGGAGCGCGCCCGCTTCGACAAGATGCTGTCGAGCGAGACGGTGGGCACGCTGATCACCGCGCTCGGCACCGGCATCGGCCGCGAGGAATTCGCGCCCGACAAGCTGCGTTATCACAAGATCATTATCATGACCGACGCCGACGTCGACGGCGCCCATATCCGCACGCTGCTGTTGACGTTCTTCTTCCGCCAGATGCCGGAACTGATCGAGCGCGGACACATCTTCATCGCCCAGCCGCCGCTCTACAAGGTCGCGCGCGGCAAGTCGGAGCAGTATCTCAAGGACGAGCGCGCCCTCGAGGACTACCTGATCGCCGCCGGTCTCGACGAGGCAGTATTGAAGACCTATGCGGGGGACGAGCGCGCCGGCGCCGACCTGCGCCGCCTGGTCGACGAGGCGCGCACCGTCCGCCACGTCCTCGGCAACCTGCACTCGCGCTACAATCGCAAGGTGGTCGAGCAGGCCGCCATCGCGGGCGTGCTCTCGCCGGCGATCTTCGGCGATCCGGCGACCTCCCAGCAGGCCTCCGCCTACATCGCCCGCCGCCTCGACGCCCTGACCGACGAGACCGAGCGCGGCTGGGCGGGCTCCTTCACGGAGGACGAAGGATTCCGCTTCGAACGCACCGTGCGCGGCGTCAAGGACGTCGCAGTGCTCGATCCCGCGCTGCTCGCCTCCGCGGATGCGAGACGCCTCGACGAGCACGCCGCATCGCTGCAGGAAACCTATCCGCGCCCCGGCACCCTCAAGCGCAAGGGCGAGGAGATCGCGATCCACGGGCCGGTCAGCCTGTTCGAGGCGGTCACCACGGCCGGCCGCAAGGGCGTCACGCTGCAGCGCTACAAGGGCCTGGGCGAAATGAACCCAGGGCAATTGTGGGAGACGACGCTGGACGTCGAGGCCCGCTCGCTCCTGCAGGTGAAGGTCAAGGAGGTCGACGAGGCCGACGACATCTTCACCAAGCTGATGGGCGAACTGGTCGAGCCGCGCCGCGAGTTCATCCAGGACAACGCGCTCGCGGCGAGGGTGGACGTGTAGGACGCGATTGTCGGTGTCGGGGGACACATAAGGCTGACTCTACGAACCTGTTCCCCGGCTCCATTGACGCAGAATCCTGACACGAAAGAATCCCAACTTCCGATTGTTCGGCGCCACAACGGCCTCAGGCACATGCTTGGCTACACGCCTGATTGAAAGTCGTGGTTTAACGGCCGGAGATCTGTTCGGGCCGACCATGCGATTGCTATGTCGTGGCGACAAGGGCACCGACACGGTCCTGTCGCGATTACCGCCGGGGCTCGGCGCCGCGGCCGGAGCGCAATGACCGGCTCATACGCGTGACGATCGGGTTTAGGGTGATCTCGTCCTCCGCCGGATAGGTCACGTTCAAGCAGTCGATGATGCCCTGCGGATCGGCGGAAAAATTGCAGCGTTGATAGAAGATGCGGCCGTCCCGCTTTCCCGAGATGGCGTAGAATTGCTTCGTCACCCGCTGGTAGCTGGCACCTCGACGGTCGACGAAATTCTCCAGATAGCTTTTCGGCGTATCGGCGGTGGCGTTGTGTTGGCCATAGATCGACAGTTGCACGCGCCCGTCCCCACTGCGGAAAGTCTGGCCATCGCCGTTTTCCGGCGCTCGCTCGCGAATGCTGAAGAGAGCGATGGGATAGTCGGCAGTTGTTCCGAACCGGGCGTTGGTGTAGCTCGCCCAAGGCTCCGTCGTCGTTCCGATGTGCTTTTCGGCGCACGACAACAAAGCAGGGATCGCGTCCGGCTTGAATGCGTAGACCGCGACGACGTTGGTCGTCTTGGGTGAGGCCTTCGATTGCACGACGACGAACTGCGTTCGCGCATGGGCGACCATCTCGAGAAAGGCGTTCGCATCCGCCCCGGCGATCAGGGTGAAGCTGCCGGTATCGCGTTTCGGCACGTGATACGCCACCGGGCCGTCGAAGGGTTTCAGCACGGTGAACTCGCCGGTGGCGAACTCGCCGTCGCCGCTGCGCCGCGTCACTTCCTTGCCCGCGAACACCCGCACCGGTGGCGTCGGGGTCGCATCCCGCGGCTCTGGTGTCTCGAGTCGGATGAAGGCGCCGTCGCCCGCTATCCCGATGTCGAGCAGATGGCTGTCTCCTTGCTCTCGGAAATAACAGGCGACTTTTCCCGCGCTCGATTTGCCGACATCGATGCGTTTGGCGCGGTCGAAAGTCGAAACCCGTGTGAGAGCCCCGATCGGATCCGAACCTTCCGGAGCTCGCGCCTCATCGTCGGCTTTCGACGATGGCGGCATCGCCGGCAGGGCATCCGGCTGGGTGATGTCCGGGGTACGGTCCTTGCTGCGGCCGTTCTTTCTCAATGAATTGAGATCGATGTCGCCGAACGGGTCGTCAGGTGCGCGGATGCCTTGCGCGGATGCCGTGCGCACCGTCGCAACGCCGGCCGCAATGAAAAGCACGACGCTCGCCATCAAAATCGGCGCGATCCGATGTCGAGACATTCGCGATCTCCCGAGGTCTGCGTTGATCGCCTCATCGTGGCGGCGCGGTACCTCTGTGCGGATCGGCATCGGCCGGCATTGACATGGGTCAACGGTCGGTGTGCCCGGCTCCGCATGCGACGAAATGCAAACGTATTCGCCAGACCACATCGTGATCTGGAAGCGAGGCGCGCGCCGTCAGCGGCCGTTCGCAAGCCCGGAGCGTTCAAGGCCTCTCGACCTCGAACAAATGCGCTGACGCAACGTGATGCCGCGCCTGCGGTTCACCGGCGCGCTCCGCTCCAACTGCCGGCGGCATGGCCGTATTTGTTCTTCGCGCTCCATGAACCGCTGGCGGCGCCGGCCGCGGCGTCGATGCGCCCGGTCAGCGTTCCGGCGAAGCCATACCGGTGCTTGCCTTTGGCGTTGAACAGCGTGCCGGTGACGGCGGTGGACACGGCGCCGTTGGCGCCGACCGTGCCGGTGAGGGAGCCACTGATCGCGTCGCCCGCATAGGCGCCGGTAATCGTGCCCGACACCGAGTTGCCGGTCACGACGAAGGTGAGGGTGCCGCCCGCGGCACCTCGGACCGCCCCGCTGTAGGTTCCGTCCAAGGTCGTCGTGGCGTCCGTCGCCGCCTTCTCCAGGGCGGCGACCTGCGCCGCGCGGCGATCGTCCGGGCAGTAGAGCAGGCTCTGCTTGAGCATCGGCAGGCCGGCTTCGGTCTTGCCGGCGGCGGCGAGTTGCTTGCCCTGTTGCCACAGGCGGACGGCGAGTTGCTGTGTGCTCGATCCGGTCGAGCAGGGCGCGCCCTTGTTCAACGCCAATGCGGCGTCCCTGGCCTGCTGCAGGGCGGCGGTCGCGGCGGCGTATTCCTTCGAGTTCTTGCCGTAGACCAGGCCGGTGGACAGCGTCTTCGCCATCAGCTTGAGATCGAGCGGATTGGTCGGATCGAGCTCGGGGATATTGTTGAACTGGCCGCGCACGACGCCGAGGAATTTTTCGAGATTATAGGGATTGTCCTGCATGGCTTTGGCGCCGTGCTTGCTTTCGACCACCTTTGCGAGCTCGCCGAGCATGCTCTCGGCCTCGCGTTCGGCCTGCTCGGTGGCCGCGCGTTGCGCCTTGTCGTCGCGTTCCTTGGCCATTCGGCTGTCGAAGGAGGCGACGATGTTGCCGATGATCTCCTCTTCGGTCGTCTTGGTCAGGTGCTCGCGCAGGGCATCACCGGCAGCGTCGGCGGCGTCGCCGATCGCCGCCAGCCGCTCTTGTTCGAGCTCCCGCCGGCGCTCGTCGACGACATAGCCGAAGCCGGCGGTCCCCGCCCGCACCTGCTCGAGCAGCAGTTCGCGCGCCTTCGCATCGCCGTTCTTGTAGGCCTTGTAGAAGTCTTCGACCTTGCTGTCGGTGTACTCGCCCTTGGCGTATTTCATGGCGCCGTGGGCGGACTGATAGAAGCCGACGACGCCGGCGGCCGGCGTCAGGCTGATCAGGGCCTGGCCGAGATACTCCGCCGCCGCGCGCTTGCCCGAGGCTGTGCCGGACGTGGCATTGCCGAGCGCCTGCGAAATCTCCTTGACCTTGTCGGCCTTGCCGATGATGGAGCCGAGCATCGCGCGTGTCTGCGGGGTCGAGCCCAGCCGTGCGATCTGCTCGCCGAATTTGACCGCGATCTTTTCGGAGGCCTCGCGCGCCTTGTCGGGGTCTCCCGAGCCATAGGCCGTGGCCGCTTCCTCGGCGAGCCTGTCCAGATCCGGCGCCGACATCGCGATCTCGGCCAGCGCCCGCGAGGCGCTGCCGCCGGCGCCAGCCGAATAGAGCTTCCTGTAGAGCGCGACGATGGCGGCCTTGGACTGCGACTTGACCAGTTCGTTCTTCTTCTGATCACCGTATTTGATCGCCGCTTCCTTGGCGTCCTGTCGCCAATCGGCGCCGGCCGGAACCGGCCCGAGCACAACGGCAGCGACGACCGATAGAATGGCAGCCAGGATCAACAGCGCCGGGCGAGCGAATCTGTTCGAGGGACGGCGCCCCTGCATTGGCTCGTCACCGAACTCCGGCAGGACATCCGCTGCCTTGTCCAGGATGGCCCGTGCGGCATGGGCGTTCTGGCGCGCCGCCTGCTCCTTCAATATCCGCAATCCCCGGCAATGGCCCGGTCCCGCGGCGACGAAAGAGGCGGCCTCCTCATTGATCGGCACGTTGTCCTCGACCGCTGTCGCCTTTCCCTGCTCCATGACGTGATCGGGAACACAAAGAGAGAAATCGACCATTTCGGTCTCCTCGAAGCCGCAGCTGATCGCGTCACACCGGACGGACCGACGCGAAACCTGGCCGTTGAAACGAAACGCCTCCCAAGACATCGTCACGGCGCCGTGCCGGTCGTGTGAACCCGTTGATCGCGGACGGTTCACCATTCCTGGCCCGGCCGTACTGTCCAGCTGACTGTGCCTGTACGTCAATGCTGCAATTCACCGTCTGCGCGGCGAGCAACTCAGGATGGCGGTAAACGCCAATACGACTGCTCACCCCGCCTTGCGGCGCACCGGCAGCGGCCGGCCGATCACATCGGCATAATCCCCGATCGGCAGCGCGCGGCCGACGAGATGGCCCTGCATGCCGGTGCAGGCAATATCGGCCATGAATGCGGCCTGGCTCTGCTTCTCGATCCCCTGCGCCCAAACGTCGAGCCCGATGCCGCGGCCGAGTTCGGCGATGGAGCGCACGATCGCCGCCGATTGGCCGTTGCGATCCATGTCGGCCACGAAGGCGCGGCCGATCTTGATCTTGTCGAACGGAAACGATTGCAGATAGGACAACGCCACGTAGCCGGCGCCGAAATCGTCCATCGAAACCCTGACGCCGAGCGCCTTGAGCCGGCACAGGACCGACAGGGTCATCGAGAAATCGTCGCCCCAGGTGTTCTCGTCCAGTTCGAGCTCGAGCCGACCGGGCGACAGGCCCGTTTCCAGGAGCGCCGCGTGCACGGCGCCGACGAGATCGCCGTGACGCAACTGCACCGGCGAGATGTTGACCGAGACCGTCAGCGGCCGCGGCCAGCTCGCCGCCTCGCGACAGACCTCGCGCAGCACCCATTCGCCGATCGTGAGGATCAGGCCACACTCCTCGGCGACCGGAATGAAGGTCGCCGGCGGCACCAGGCCACGAACCGGATGGATCCAGCGCAGCAGCGCCTCGAAGCCGACGATCTCGCCGCCGATCGCGGCCTGCGGCTGGAAGTGCAGGGCGAATTCGCCTCGCTCGAGCGCGAGCTGGAGGTCCTGCTGCAGGTCCCGTTTCTCCCGCAGGCGCAGATCCATCACCGGTTCGAAGAAGCGGATTCTGCCGCGCCCATCCGCCTTGGCGCGATAGAGCGCCGCGTCCGCATTGGCAACGAGGGCGGTGGCGTCGGCACCGTCGGTGGGAAAGGTGGCCGAGCCGATGCTCAGGCCCACTTTGAGCCGGTGGCCCTCGAACAGAACGTCCTGCGCCGCCGCCTCGATCAGGCGTCGCCCGAGAGCGGCGATGCTGGACGCCTGCGTGCACGGCGCCACGATCATGAATTCGTCGCCACCGACGCGGGCCAGATAGGCCTCGCGGCAGGCTCGCGTCAGCCGCCGCGCCAGGTCCCGCAACAGGGTGTCGCCGGCCGCATGACCGAACACGTCGTTGATCTCCTTGAAACGGTCCAGATCCATGCACAGCAGCGTGAAACCATCGCCGGTCACCCGCGCGCGTTCGATGGTGAAGTCGAGCTGCGCCGTGAACGAGGCGCGGTTGGCGAGCCCGGTGAGCGCGTCGTGCATCGCCATATGGGCGATCTTGGCGTCGGCGCGCAGCCGGTCGGTGACGTCCTCGTAGGTCGTCACCCAACGGCCGTCGGCGAGGGGATGGAGAGTCATCGAGATCGTGCGGTCGTCGGCGAGCCGGCGGCGCAGCAGGATGCGACCGAGTTCCGGGCGCTCGGCCCGGGCCGCCGCGAACAGGTCCTCCGGATCGTCCCCGGCGTAATGGCCGAGCGAGGCTCCGTAACGGTAGATGTCGAGCAGCGACACGCCCGGTTTGACCACGTCCGGGGAGTAGCCGAACATTTCCAGATAGCGGCGATTGCACACCTGGAGGCGAAGCTCGGCGTCGAACATGCAAAGACCATGCGACATGTGGCTGAGCGCGGCGTCGAACAGCCGGTTCTGCTCCGACAGGCGTGCCTCGCTCTCGATCAGGCTGTTGTGTCGAGCTTTGAGCTCCTCGGTCATCAGCCGGATCGAGCGGTCGGTCATGCTGCGATCGTGGTCGGCCTCGTCGTAGGCGGCGCTCACCAACGCGCCGAGCGCGGCGACGTCGAGCGTGCCGTCGGCCTTGGTCGCCTTGGCGAGCTGGCGCGCGAACAGGCGGTGCGTCATCGATCGCCGTCCTCGCTCAACGTCGCCACCACCATGGTCTGATTGTGCATTTCGCAGATGCCGGACATGTCGTCGGGAGCGATCTCCCCGTACGAGTAGAAGCCCAGGCGGATCATGCGCGTACCGAGCTCGGCATCGGCATCCTCGACCTCGTCGGCGACCCGCTGGCCCATGAGCAGACGCCGGCCGACGCAACTCACCAGGATGGCGATGCCGTCGCGATCCGCCGTGCCGGCGGCGGCGCGCCGCGCCGCGCGGGCGGCGCCGGACGCCAGGCGCTCGAAGCTGCCGCGCATCATCTGCGACACCCATCCCTGCGGCACGCGCGTGCCCAAAGTGAGCGAGCGCGCCTTGCGGTCGACCGCGAAGACGGTGCGGATGATGGGAGAATAGGGCCGGTCGGGATCGTGCAGGCGCAGCGGAAAGCGCAGCCCCGTACCCGGCAGGCCACGCGCCTCCTCCTCGCCGAGATAACGCTCGTAGAGGTCGAGCGCCGGCTCGCCGTCGAACTCGAAGATGGTATTGCCCTCGGCGCGGGTGACCTGCCGCAACGGGCCGAACACGTCCCAGCCGCCGGCGCACCCGTGGCCCAGGCTGACGGCGTCGCCGTAAAAGCCGACCGCGCCGACGGTCTTGCGGCGTGGCGGCGTGTCGGCGCCGACCAGCGTCTCAGCGAAGTCGGCGCCATCGGCGGCCATGCCCCCGATCACCGGCACCGACTGGCCGACCGCATCGGCGAGGCCGTCGACGAGGTCGTCGCCGCCGACCTCGCGCCCGTCGGCGAGGACGAAGATACCTGCGAGATCATCGGCCGCCAGGGCGCGGCCGATCGCCTCGCCGCAGGCGCGGGACTGTTGGGGGTTGGCCACGATCTCTCTGGCCAGCTTCACGCGGGTCGAGTCGAACGACATCGCCACGGCGTCGATGCCGTCGTCGTTGAGTTTGCCGTCGACGATCTGGCCGCTGCTGCTGCACCCGAGAATGTGCGCCCCGGGATGGAGCGCCGCGAGTTCCTGATGGCGTTCGTCGGACAGGCTTTTGCGGCCGCCGAAATAGAGCACGAGGTCGGCGCGTGTGCATCGCGACGATGATCGCGACCAGCCGGTCGCGTTGCGCCAATACAAACGCTCCACATGCATGCAATTCACCTTTGCGCCGCGCTGGCCAGCGTTTAGCCTCCCGCGGTTAGTCAATTGTTGCCGGGGTTCGCTGCAGGGCTCTGGGATAAACACGTAGTGGCCGCCGATGTCCGTCCTCTGCCGATGGGGCGACGGCAGACGCACGAGAGCAATCGAGCCCACCATTGGCGTCTTGAAACAGTGGGGGGCCAATCGGCTGGCGCCTATTCGAAGCGCCCGCCATTGGACGGCGAGTTCGTCGATCTCACCCCTGGACAACGGCTGTGCTTTGTATCCGCAACAACCGGTAGGTTCATACTACTGTATTCTTGGGCGCCATAGAGATGATCGCCAAAGAAAAGGTATAATATTAATACGTAACGATACGAAATATCGCATTCATACGTAGATGAATGCTTTCGTTCTACGAGTTCCGATTGAAGACAATTTTAATCATCCAACAACAAACTGTGGGCGCGAAGATTCTCACGTTTCGGAGCACGCCCCATGTTCGGCCTTTCGATCCGATCCCTGATGATTGGTCTGTCGGTCCTGATGATGGCCGTCATCACCGGTCAAGGCTTCCTGGCAATCAACAAGATTTCGGCGGTCAACGACAGCGCCGTCGATCTCGGGGGCAACTGGCTGCCATCGGTCAACGTCGTACGCGCCATGAATACGAGCTTGGCCCGCATCTCCGCCGTCGAGGCCAAGCACGTCTTCTCCACCGACGATGCCTCCATGGCCAAATACGAGAAAGAGCTGGAGACGCTGACCGGTCAGTTCGAGACCCAGCGCAAGCGGTACGAACCGCTCATCTCCTCCGAGGAGGAGCGCGCCCTCTACAGGACCTTCGTGAAGCACTGGGAGGACTTTCTCAAGGTCCACCGCGAATTGATCGCGGCCTCGCGCAAGAACGAGAACGAGAAGGCCGCGGAGCTGTTCAACGGCCGCAGCAGCGAACTCTCCGACTTGCTGGCCAAAAACGGACGGCAGCTCGTCGACATCAACGTGAAAGGCTCCGAGCAGGCCGTTGCGAACGCCGCCGCCAACTACTCGGCCACGCGCCTGATCACCTTCGTGATGCTGGCGATCGGCATCGCGATCTCGGCCGGTTCCGCCCTGTTCAGCTTCTATGGGGTCGCCCGCCCGATCGGACACATCACTCGATCCATGGGCGTCCTCGCCGGCGGCAACACCGACGCCGAGATTCCCTATGCGGGACGCAAGGATGAGATCGGCCACATGGCCGCGACCGTGCGCGTCTTCCGCGACAACATGATCGCCAACCGCCGCCTCGAGGCTGAGCAGAAGGAAGCCGAAGCGCGCGCCGCCGCCGAGAAGAAGACCGCCGAGGAGCGCGAACTCGCCCAGCAGAAGGCCGCCGAAGAAAAGGCCGCCGCCGAGCGCAAGGCGGCCATGCACGCCCTCGCAAACTCCTTCGAAAAGGCGATCGGAAACATCGTCGACACCGTGTCGTCCGCCTCGACCGAACTGGAAGCCGCCGCGACCACCCTGACCAAGACCGCCGACACCACCCAGCAACTCGCCGGTATGGTGGCGGCCGCCTCCGAGCAGGCCTCCTCCAACGTCCACTCGGTCGCCGCCTCCACCGACGAGATGTCGTCTTCGGTGTCGGAGATCAGCCGGCAGGTGCAGGAATCCAGCCGCATCGCCCACGCCGCCGTCGAGCAGGCCCAGAAGACCGACGCCCGCATCAACGCCCTCTCCCAGGCGGCGAACCGTATCGGCGACGTCGTCAAGCTGATCACCGCGGTCGCCGAGCAGACCAACCTCCTCGCGTTGAATGCCACCATCGAAGCGGCCCGCGCCGGCGAGGCCGGCAAGGGCTTCGCGGTCGTCGCCCAGGAGGTCAAGGCGCTCGCCTCCCAGACCGCCAAGGCAACCGACGAAATCTCCTCCCAGATCGCCGGCATGCAGTCGGAGACCAATCTGGCGGTCACCGCCATCAAGGAGATCGGCGGCACCATTGGCCGGATATCCGAGATCTCGTCGACCATCGCGGCCGCGGTCGAGGAACAGGGGGCGGCGACCCAAGAGATCGCCCGCAATGTCCAGCAGGCCGCGACCGGCACCTCCCAGGTCGCCACCAACATCACCGACGTCAATCGCGGCGCCGCCGAGACCGGTTCGGCCTCGACCCAGGTGCTCGCCTCGGCGCAATCGCTCGCCAAGGAGAGCACATTCCTGCGCACCGAGGTGGACAAGTTCCTCGTCACCGTACGCGCCGCCTAGGCGGACCCGCCGGCGCGCCAACCGCCTTTCCCGGAGAACCGAAAGTGCGGCCCGATGCCACGGCGTCGGGCCGCATCGTCTTTGCTTGCCGGTCGGGGTCACATGCCGATGCGGAAGGGCGACGGGCGGGACACGCCTGGCGCCAATTGGCTCTGGCGCTTCCGTGATGATGAAATCATATTCATGGGACATGAAAGACGCAGGCGTACCTGTGTCTCTCGACCTCTTTTTCCGCCGCCGCCGGCGGAGTGACGTCCAGGCAGGGAGTCGTCATGGATCGACCGCCCCGGCGCCGGGGAAGTCCACCCGATCAGGCCACCCGCGGTGACGCTGCGCCGTCATCGCGGCAGCATCGCTTTGGCCCGCTGCCCGACATGTCGCAAGCGGACATGCCGCAGGTGGACAAGCCGCAAGTGGACATGCCCCAGGTGGATATGCCGCAGGTGGACATGCCGCAGGTGCCGATCGGCGAGGTTCTGGACGCCCTGCAGGTCCTGGCGAACCGGCACCGGCGGCCCGCCGCGACCGACCGTCCGCCGCCGCGCCCCGATGACATCGTGCCGGCAGGCGAGTGGGACGAGCCCGTTGCCCTTGAGCCGGCGCCACGACGCTGGCGGCTCGGGTCCATGGCTTTGATCATCGTCAGCGCCGCGGTCCTGGCGGTGCTGCTCGTCGGCGCCCTGAGCCTGTCGCGGCATATGTTCCACCGTGAGCCGGCACCGGCCGGGCCGACCGCCACGGCGGTCGATGCGGACACCACGCCGGTCCTGGTGCGCATGCCCGGCGCCGACGGATCGGCCGACCTGCCCACCATCCAGAAGGCCCTGGACGACTGCGACGTCGAGGCGGCACGCAATCCCGACGGCCTGTACTTCGTCATTTTGCCACTGTTGTCGCCGGTCAAGAACTATCAACCCTGGATCGCGGCCTCGGTCGGAGAGATCGGCACCTCGGTGATCCTGTTGCGCTCCAAGGACGCCCTCGACGGCCTGCGCGACGGCTCGCTGACCCTCTATCGCGGCGCCTATACGTTCTCCATCATCGACGCCGCCACGGAAGCGACGCACGCCTGGAGCGAAGCCGTCGGCGTCGCCAGGCTCGGCAAGACCGGCGCCGCCGGCATCACCGGATTCCGGGTCCGCTTCGGCTTCGCCGATTTCGTCGGCGACACGCCGTCGAACTTCCGTTTCCCGCGCCAGAAAGGGGTCTGCTACTGGGTCAGCGCCCTGCTGCGGCAGTGAGCGGCGGTGCCCCGTCACATCGATCGCCCCGACAGCACCACGAATTTCGGGCTCGCCGGCAACATCGCTTTCGACAAAAGAAGCGACGGCGTTTCGGCATGATCGACCGGATAGCGTTCGCGCACCCGCGCGAGGAAACGGTCGAGCGTGTAGGCGCTGAAATAGTGCATCGGGATCATCACCTGCGCCTTCAGGGCTTCCAGGACCTCGACCATGCCGTCGAGATCGAGGGTGACGGTGCCGTCCACGGGGAACAGCACCACGTCGACCTTGCCGATCTCGGCGAGCTGCTGCGGGTTGAGTGTATGATGCAGGTGGCCCAGATGGGCGATGCACAGGTTGGCGACCTCGAACACGAAGATCGAGTTGCCGTGGCGGGCGGTGCCGCCGCCGGCCCAGTCGCGGATATTGGTGGCGACGCTGCGCACGCGCACGTCCTTCAAGGTGACGTCGTGGCCGGCCGGCGCGCCGTCGTCGCGCCAGCCGCGCAGCACATGGGTGATCGAGGCCTCCGGCCGGTCCGTATAGTGGGTCGAGTGGGCCCGGTTCATGGTGACGATATCGGGCATGACGGGCGGCTTGACATAGTCGTTGTAGTCGGTTGCGACGCGCACGAGCTGCGGGCTCTCGATCAGGAAGGTGGAGTGACCCGCATAGGTGATGCGCACCTGGTCGCCGGCGAGCGCGGTCTTGAAGGCGGCGGGAATCGGCCTGGGACGCGCCGCGATCAGCCCTGGGCAGCTTTCAGCTTCGGCGCGTTCGACAGGCCGCGGCGCCGCCGGCTGCGCGTTCGCCGCCGTCACGAAGGCGAGCACGGCCAGGGCCGCGCATGCGCCGAGCGCAGGGGATACCGACGGGGGGCGGTGCATGTGCGGCTCCTCGAGATCCGGCCGGCTGTCATGAAGGCAATGACGGTGCCAGCTTGGGAAAGATCGCGCAGGGGCTCAATTCACATGTGGTTGTTCAAAGGGGATCGAGTCGCAATCGAAACGCGTCTCCGGGCGGCCCGGAATTGCGCCGCCGGCGTCACGCCCTAGGTAAGTGGGAGACCATGAACTCGCCCACGGTTCCCTCCCCCTGCAAGGGGGAGGGAACAGTCCGAGTACTCGACTGCTTTCATTCAAGTGGGCCGGCCTAAGGCCGGAAGCCAACTCGCAATGGCGGTTCTGTGCCGTCATCGCGAGCGAAGCGATCCGGGGGGCGGCGCGACCGGAATAGCGCCCGGCTGCGCCCATAGGCTATCGCCGCGCGGCGTCCTTGCCGGTCAGGAGACGCACTTTGCCGTCGGCGGTGCGCACCACTTCGACCCGGCCGATGCCCGGGATGACATCGCCGTCCCGAACTTCGTAGCTCGCGGTCGGCCCCTTGATGAGATAAAGGCCGGGCGAGGTTTCCTCGGCGGTCCAACCCTGCCGGCGGAGCGCGCGCCTTTTCGGCAACGGCGCGATCGAGCGCGTCGGGATCGCGGAGGTCATGTCGGCGCGGAGCGAAATCACGTCCTCCACCTTGCCGATCCGCCGGTTGATGGCTTCGATGTCGCGTAGATGCGACGATGTCATCTGATCGACGGATGCCATCATGTGCTGGTTGGCCGACTGTACGGCGGCGAGCCCGTCCATGGTCGCCGCAAGCCCGGACGTGAGGTCGTCGCGGGTGGCCGAAAGCCTCGCGGCGAGATCCTTGATGTCGGTCTTGATGGGCGCGACGGCGGCGTTGACGGCCAACTCGGCAGCCGCTTCGGCGGCGTCGGCCGCACTCGTCTGCGACACCGCCATCAGGCTCTGGACCGACGAGACATCCTTCTTGACCGCCGCGACCGCGCTTCTGAGATCGGCGATGTCGTCGCCCATACGGGCGATCTCTTCGCTCGCCTCCTGGGCGCTGGCGTGCAGCACCGACGCGAGCGCTCCCGTATCGGCCGCCGCCGGACGCGTCTCAGAACGAGGGGCCGCGATGCTGCCCGTATGATCGGACGTGTCCGCGGGCGCGCCGATCCGGCTCACCGCGGCGACCAGATTGTCGAGCGCACCGGCGATGCCGCTGCCGCCGTCGCGGGTCGAGATCAGGATGGAACTGGCGCCGAGGGCGCACACCACGGTGACGGCGACGAACAAAGCCGACATGCCGACCGGGTCCTGCTTCGGCCGCGGCGTGAAGTGCGGCGGCAACCGGCATTCCATGTCGGACGCCTTCGAATCGGAGGAGACCTGCGAGCTCATGGGATGATCCTGAAGAAGGGTTCGGTTCGGTACCGGCTCGGGTCGGGGGCGCTCGGGTCGAATGCTGTCTGGTCGGCAAAAGAACTGGTCGGAGGAACGGCCGCCTCAGCGCGGCACGATCAGGCCGCGGCTGGTCACCACGACCCAGCGGCCGTCCTGGCGGCGGAAGGTCTCGATGCGGCCGAGGCCCGGCAGGCTGTCGCCCGGTTCCACCTCGACGAGACCGATGCGGCCCTGGATGAGGGCGGTGCCGTTCTGCACGCTGCGCAGGACCCAGCCGTCGACGACGGAAGGCTGCGCGGGTGCCGCCGCCGGCAGCGGCGGCACGGGTGGAACCGCGGTCGCTATCGAACCCGTGACGGTGCGATCGGCGGCGCTGCGTTCCAGCGTGTCGGCGAGCTTGGCGACCTTGGCAGTCGCCTCGGTCTGAGCCTTGTCGGTCTTCTCCAGGCGCTCGTTGAGGCGCGCCATCTGGGTGGCGGAGGCTTTCGTCGAGCCGTCCACATTGGCCTTGAGGGCCGCGAGATCGCGGCCGATCCGCATCATCGTCTCTTCGAGGCGACGCCCGTCGTCGCGCAGCGTCGCGGTGACGCTCGCCCCCTCGGAGAAGCGGGACAGCGCCGATGTGGTCAGTGCGCCCGTGACGGCGCCGACCGCGGCCGCGATGGCGACGGCGGCGACGAGCGGGATGAAGCGTCGCGTACGCTCGTAGGTGGCGGCCGCCGGCTTGCCGTCGGCGGCGGCGGAGTAACCGGATTCGCGGGCGGCGTCCTCGAACCGCACCGTCACCACGTCGGCGGTGAGTTCGCGTCCTTCGTCCTGCGCCGGGACCAGCCGTGGCGCCTCGATGCGCCGGATGCCGTCGTTGCCGGACGCGGAGCCTTCGGTACCGTTGCCGGTCGAATGCTCTTCGTGCGGGCTGTCGTTCCGCTGGGCCATGGTGGTCTCCGCAATTGGTGCTTCACCAATCGCTAACCACTTTTGCTTACCAAACGGTTACTTTGCGGAGTTTCGGTTGTCGAACGGCGTGATTTCGCCTCGCCTGAGTCATCGTGCCGGCGACAGGCCGCTCGGTGACGGCGCGCTCACCCCCGCCTGCGGATCATGGTCCGGACCCTCGGGGTATTTGAGCACGACATAGCAGGCCGCAAAGCCGAGCAGGAAGGCGAGCACGGCCACGCGCGCACGCCCGCGCGACGGCGCGCCGGCACGACCAGAACTCGGCCGCGACGGTACCGACGCAAGCTCGGCACCCGACGCGGGCGCGGCGTGCTGGCGCGGCACGAGGGCGACGGCGGTCAGCGCGGCACGGCCACGAGGTCTTGCGGTTTTCGGCATTGCGAATCGCTTTCCATGAACCTATGCGCGAAGTAACGCGGTGATTCGCTTCTCTTCATTGCGCCGTGACAAATTTTCCGTCCTGTCCAGCCCCGTTTGCGACGGTATGCGTGGCCGCATTACCGCTCGCGCGGCGATGCCGACGACGATCGGGCGCGGCACACGAGCCCGCATGGCGCGGAGAAAAATTGCGCGCGATGCGAATGGCGGGAGGACGCGCGATTACCACCGCGCCGACGGTTCGCCGCGGGCGCATCCGCACGAATACCTATCCGCCGTGTGATACCGGCGGCGACGCCCGCGCTCAGCCGCGCGCGCCGCGTTGTGCCGCAAGCTGCTCGAGCGGCACCTCCGGGCGGGCGCCGATATGCTGGATCACTTCCGAGGCGGCGAGCGCACCCAGGTGCGCCGCGGTCTCGTGGTCGGCGCCGCGCGCGAGCCCTTGGAGGAATCCGGCCGCGAACAGATCGCCGGCCCCGGTGGTATCGACCACCTTGTCGACCGGCGCCGCCGGCACGGCAATGACGTGCTCGCCCGACACCACCAGGCAACCGTCGGCGCTCATGGTGACCACGGCGAGCCGGGCGTCCTTGCGCAACTCCGCAACGGCGGAATCCAGATCGGCGGTCTGGTAGAGGCTTCGCAGTTCGGCCGCATTGGCGAACAGGAGATCGACGGTGTGCGTGCGCATGAGATCGATGAACTCATCACGCCAGCGGTCGACGCAGAAGGAATCCGACAACGTCAGCGCCACCATGCGCGACGCGGAGTGGGCGACCTTGGCGGCCTTCACGAACGCCGACTTGGCGTGCTTGGGGTCCCACAGATAGCCTTCCAGATAGGTGATCGCCGCCGCCTTGACGGCCTCTTCGTCGATGTCGTTGGGGTGCAGGTCCTGGGCGGCGCCCAGATAGGTGTTCATGGTGCGCTCGCCATCGGGCGTCACCAGGATATAACAGCGAGCCGTCGACGGGCCGTCGAAGGCCGGCAGCGTCTCGAACGCCACCCCGGCGGCACGGATATCGTGGGCGAACACGTCACCCAGCGCATCGTCGCGGACCTTGCCCACGAAGGCGGCGCGGCCCCCGAAGCTGCCGACGCCGACGACCGTGTTGGCCGCCGAGCCGCCGGACACTTCCACCGCCGGCCCCATGGCCTCGTAGATCCTGGTGGCGCGCTCCTCGTCGATGAGCGCCATGGTCCCCTTGCGCATGTCGTGGGTGACGAGGAACTTGTCCTCGGTGCGGGCGATCACGTCGACGATGGCGTTGCCGATGCCGAGCACGTCAAAGCGGGCAGATGTCATGGATATTCGCTGGGCTCCCCTCGAAGTGGCGCGCACTATAGCGTGCGGCGGCGAAAAGGGGAGACCGGTTTTGCGTCGATCGACCCGATGACGTAAAAGCCCGGTGCCGGGCGAGGCGATGGCGGCGGCGACCGCCTTCTCCCTTCCCGGGTTGCGCGGAGGGGCGCGGTGAGGGGCACCGCCCGCGAGTCCGGGCCCACCGCAATGCACCCTCACCCGACGCGCTTCACGCGTCGACCTCTCCCCACGAGCCGGGAGAGGTAAAGATGCCGCGCATCGGAACGGGAATTCATCGC
Source organism: Astrobacterium formosum (assembly GCA_030848545.1). GTDB lineage: Bacteria > Pseudomonadota > Alphaproteobacteria > Rhizobiales > Xanthobacteraceae > Astrobacterium > Astrobacterium formosum. Next base: position 144,580 of record JAVDCA010000015.1, on the reverse strand, counting down.
CGCATGTCGCTCGCCCGCGATTCACTTGCCCGCGACGTCACCACGGTCGGCAGCGCCACCCTGCTGTCGCGCCTCCTCGCCTTTGCGCGCGACATGGGCATCGCCGCTGCGCTCGGCGCCGGGGTGTTCGCCGACGCATACTTCGCCGCCCTGCAGATTCCGAACCTGTTTCGCCGTCTTCTGGCCGAAGGCGCGCTCAACTCGGCCTTCGTGCCCGCGTGGCTGCGCATCCGCGACGACGGCGGGCCGGAGGCGGCCCGCCGCTTCGCCGCCGGCGCTTTCGTGACGCTTGCGGCCGCGCTCCTGGTCGTCGCGCTCGCCGCCGCCCTGTTTGCGCCCACCGTCGTGCGGTTGTTGGCACCGGGTTTCGATCCCGCCGGCGAGCGCTTCCAATGGGCGGTCGTGTTCGTGCGCCTCGGCATCCCCTACATCGTCCTCGCCGGCATGGTGGCGGTCGTGGCCTCGGTGCTCAATGCCTCCGGACGGGTGGCAGCCGCCGCCTTCGGCAACGTGGTCTTCAACATCGTCCTGGTGACGGCGGTTGTATTCGTGGTGGTGCGTCAGGACGGCCTGCCGATCACCGCCGGGGCTTTCCTGTCGCTTGCCGTCGTCGCCGCCGGCATCGCGCAACTCGTCGTGGTGGGCGGCGCGCTGCTGCGCTCGGCCGAGCGGCCGGGCCGGCCGGCGCCTTCCGCCGACATCGTGCCCTTCCTGCGCCAGGCCCTGCCCGGCGTGGTCGCGGCCGGCATTCCGCAATTGACCCTGATGGCGGGCGCCATGGTGGCATCGTCGTCGCCGGCGGCCGTGGCTTGGCTCTATTATGCCAACAGGCTGTACGAACTGCCGCTCGGCGTGGTGTCGATCGTGGTCGCCAGCGTCATGGCGCCGATGATCGCCGCGCATCTGCGCACCGGCGCCGGCGACGACGTGGCGGTGGCCCAGTCGCGGGCGCTGGAAATCGCGGTCGGCCTGGCGCTGCCGTCCGCGGTCGCCTTCGTGATCCTGGCTGTGCCGATCGCCGGCGGCCTGTTCCAGCGCGGCGCCTTCTCGGCGCACGACACCGCCATGGTGGCGGCGGCGCTCGCCGCCATGTCGGCCGGCCTGCCCGGCCATGTCATCGAAAAGGTATTCGCGGCAGTGTCGTTCGCCCACGAGGATACGCGCACACCGATGACCACCGCCCTGTGCGGCCTCGCCGCTGCCGCCTTCGGCGCCTTGGCGCTGTTTCCAGCCTACGGGCATGTGGGCGTCGCCGCAGCCATCGCGGGCTCCGGCTGGGTCGGCGCCGCCCTGCTCGGCGCGATCCTGATGCGCCGCCGCTGGCTCGCCTTCGACCGGCTGGCGCGACGGAGATTACCGCTCCTCCTCGGCGCCGCGGCGCTGATGGGCGGCGCAATCCTCTTCGGCCACGGCGCCCTCGGCGGCTGGTTCGACATCACCGGCTCGTCGCTGGCACGGCTTTCGAGCCTGGCGGTCCTGGTGATCGGCGGCCTGGCGGTCTATGTGACGGCCCTGCAGGTACTCGGGGTCGTCTCCGTGGCCGGCATACTCGCCTCGCTGCGGGGCCGGCCTTGAGGGGAATCCGGATCCGTCCTTGCATCACGGCCCGCGCCCGTGGCATGGACGCGCGGCCTTAAAGTTCTCCGCTCATGCCCGCACCCTGCGGAAATCCAGCCTTTCCCTGGCCTTCGGATCCCCGCATCGGCGGGGCAAGCGGATTCACAGTGACGTAAACGCGGTCCACACGCGAAGGAGCAGTCAAGATGGCGTTCAAGCAGCGGGTCTTCTCCGGGGTCCAACCCACCGGCAACCTGCATCTCGGTAATTATCTCGGCGCCGTCGTCAAGTTCGTCGCCCTGCAGGATCTCTACGACTGCATCTATTGCGTGGTCGACATGCACGCCATCACGGTATGGCAGGACCCGACCGAACTGCCGCGCGCGACCCGCGAGGTGACGGCGGCGTTCCTGGCCTGCGGCATCGATCCCAAGAAACACATCGTATTCAACCAGAGCCAGGTCACGGGTCACGCCGAACTCGCCTGGGTGTTCAACTGCGTCGCCCGCCTGGGCTGGCTCAACCGCATGACCCAGTTCAAGGAGAAGGCCGGCAAGGACCGCGAGAACGCCTCCGTCGGGCTTTATGCCTATCCGAGCCTGATGGCGGCCGACATCCTGCTCTACCGGGCGACCCATGTGCCGGTCGGCGAAGACCAGAAGCAGCACCTCGAACTCACCCGCGATGTGGCGCAGAAGTTCAACAACGACTATGCGGCCTCGATCACCGGTCACGGCTTCGGCGAGGCGTTCTTTCCTCTCCCCGAGCCCCTGATCCAGGGTCCGGCGACGCGGGTGATGAGCCTGCGCGACGGCACCAAGAAGATGTCGAAGTCGGACGCTTCCGACTATTCGCGCATCAACTTGACCGACGACGCCGACACCATTGCGCAGAAGATCCGCAAGGCCAAGACCGACCCGCACCCGCTGCCCGCGGACGAGAAGGAACTCGCGGCGCGGCCGGAAGCCGACAACCTTGTCGGCATCTACGCGGCACTCGCCGGCCGCACCCGGGCGGACGTTCTCGGCGAATTCGGCGGCGCCCAGTTCTCCGCCTTCAAGGCGGCTCTGGTCGATCTCTCGGTCGCCAAGCTCGGCCCGATCGGCGCCGAGATGAAAAAGCTGGTGCAGGATCCCGCCTATATCGACTCCGTGCTCGCCGACGGCGCCGAGCGCGCCCGCGTGATCGCCGACGAGACCATGAATGCGGTCAAGGACATCGTCGGCTTCATCCGGCATTGAACAGCCCACGGCGTCGGTTTGCGGGCCCCCTAACGTGACGGCCAGGCGGCCGGCGGCGCACACCGCTCGCCCGTTCGCCGCTTGTCCTCACCGGGGCCGTCGTGGCAGCATCCCGTCCGGGAGCGTTCGTGGGGTGAATCGATGCCGCCGGCCCAAATCACGCCGGCTCATCGACGCGCCTGTGAACGGCGGCACGCCGGGCGAACCTTCCCCAGAGGAATGGGATGAGAAGACGCCGCAGTTATGAAACCGGCCATCGGCCGAAATATCTCGTCGTCATCGACGACACGCCGGAATGCGATCGCGCCGTCTATTATGCGAGCCGGCGGGCGGCGCGAAATTCCGCCGCCCTGACGATGTTGCGCGTCGTCGACCTGCAGGACAAGAACCAGCAATGGCTGGGCGTCGCCGACATCATGCGCGCCGAGGCGCAGGAGGAGGCCAACGAGGCCCTGTCGCGCTACGCGGCCCGCGCCAACGGCATCGCCGGCATCACCCCCGAGCGGGTGATCCGCGAAGGAGATACCGCCCGCGAGGTGCTGGGGCTGATCGAGGACGACGAGGACATCGCCATACTGGTGCTTGCCGCCGGCACTGCCGGCGAAGAGCCTGGCCCGCTGGTGTCCAGCGTCGCCAAATCGTCCGGCACGTTCCCGATTCCCGTCACCATCGTTCCGGGCCACCTCATGGACGAAGAACTCGACGCGATGACTTAGGCGAATATCCCTCCCCTGAAAGGGGAGGCGCAGGCGGCCTGCGGCCGCCGTCCTTAAGAACGCCTGTGCGGAAAGAACGCCTATGCGGAGCATCGGCTGGGCCGAAGGGCGGGGGTGGGGTCACGCGGCACCAAACAAGAACTCAGGTGCAAGAGGTGAGGCCAAGAGCCCCCACCAAGAGCCCCCACCCGACCGCATCGCGTCCACCCTCCCCCGCGCAAGGGCGCGGAGGAAGGATAAGGATGCCGTGCGTTGCCGACCGGCAATGGGCCCCCCACCTATCCTGAAACGGTTGACGGTAAGGCCGGAAAGACACAGTTATTCCCTGTCGGACCCCTGTCCGATCGGATCCCACGGGCCTTGAACCCGCGGAGAGGAAGGAAGTCCATGTTTATCCAGACCGAAGCCACGCCCAATCCAGCCACGCTCAAGTTCCTGCCGGGATGCACCGTGCTGGCCTCCGGGACCCTCGATATGCCCGATCGCGCCGCCGCCGAGCGCTCGCCGCTGGCCCGACGCCTGTTCGAGGTTGCCGGCGTCAGCGGCGTCTTCCTGGGCCAAGATTTCGTCTCCGTCACCAAGACCGAGGGCGAATGGCACCAGCTCAAGCCAGCCCTCCTCGGCGCCATCATGGAACATTTCATGTCCGGCGCACCGATCGTCGAGACCGGCTCCGACGGCGAGGCGAGCGACGAGTTCTTCGAGGACGGCGATGCCGAGACGGTGGCGATCATCAAGGATTTGATCGAGACGCGGGTGCGGCCGGCGGTCGCCAATGACGGCGGCGACATCACTTTCAAGGGCTTCAAGAACGGCGTCGTCTACCTCGCCATGAAGGGCGCCTGCTCGGGCTGCCCGTCGTCGACCGCAACCCTCAAGCACGGCATCCAGAACCTTTTGCGTCACTACGTCCCCGACGTGGTCGAAGTCCAGCCGGTGTGACGCGACACCGATCATTGCGAGCGAGACGAAGCGTACCCGGGCCGCACGGCAAAGAGCTGGATTGCTTCGTCTGAGCCTGTCACCGGGCCGGCCGAAGACCGGGCTTCCTTGGTTCGCAAATGATGGAATTGCCTGCCCCTCCGCCCTTGCCCTTGGGTGCAAGTCACGGCAGGGTGACCACACCATCTGCGTGCCGAAGTGCCTCAAGTCATGCGCGTCCTTGCAATCGATACCGCCCTGGAAGCCTGTTCCGCCGCCGTCCTCGACACCGCGGCGGGGCTGCTCGGCCGTGAGAGCCTGCCCATGGTACGCGGCCATGCGGAGGCGCTGATGCCGCTCATCGAGCGGGTGATGGCGGAGGCCTCACTGGCCTTCTCGGCCCTCGACCGGATCGCCGTCACGGTGGGGCCGGGGAGTTTCACCGGGCTGCGCGTCGGCGTCGCCGCCGCCCGCGGCCTCGCGCTGGCTTCGGCCAAGCCGGCCGTCGGCCTGACCACGCTCGCCGCCTACGCGGCCCCGCACGTGGCCGCCGATGACGAGACGCCGCTCCTCTCGGTCATCGATGCCCGCAACGAACAGGTCTACATGCAACTGTTCGGCGCCGGCGGCCGTACCATCATTCCACCGCGCATCGCCTCGATCCGCGAAGCGGTGCGAGCGGCGAGCGCCGGCCCGGCCCGCGTCGCCGGCACCGGCGCCGAGGCCGTGATGGCAGCGTGGCCGGCGGACCAGCAAAGACCGGCGCTCGTCGACGCCGCCCGCGCTCCGGACATCGAATGGGTCGCCCACCTGGGTGCCGCCGCCCTCGAGACCATGGCGCCCCGTCCCCTCTATCTGCGCTCGCCCGACGCGCGACCGCAGGAGGCGGCCCGACTGGCGCGGCGATGAAGGCCCGTTTGGCGACTCTTTTCGGGCGCGCCGCGCCGAGACTGTCGGCGGCCGGCCCCGCCGATGCCGACGCCATGGCAGAGCTGCACGCGAAGGCGTTCCGGCGCGGCTGGAGCGCGGAGGAATTCGAACGGCTCCTCGTCGACACGGGAATCGTCGCCCACCGGGCGACCTTCGGTCGCATCCTGATCGGCTTTTCAATCACACGCGTCGCGGCCGACGAGGCCGAAATACTGTCGATCGCGGTCGAGCCGTCATGGCGCGGCCGCGGCCTCGGCGGCCGGCTGCTCGACCTGCAATTGCGTCGTCTGGCCACCCTGGGTGTCGCAAGGCTTTTCCTGGAGGTCGACGAAGGCAATACGGCCGCCCGCCGCCTCTATGCGCGCGCCCATTTCCACGAAGTCGGCCGGCGCGTGGCCTATTATCACGCCGCCGGAGACCCGCGGCCGCCGTCGAACGCCCTGGTCCTGCGCCGCGATCTTGCGTGAGCCGTGGGATTGGGCGTATTTGCACGAGCGCACGCAAGCCCCGTGAGGACCGTTTCGTGACCGAAGACAAGCTCAGCCACATCGAAGCCCTGTGCGTCGCCAAGGGCATGCGCATGACCGAGCAGAGGCGGGTCATCGCGCGGGTGCTCGCCGGCGCCGAGGACCATCCCGACGTCGAAGAACTCTATCGCCGCTGCGCCGCGATCGATGATCGCATCTCCATCTCGACCGTCTACCGCACCGTCAAGTTGTTCGAGGATTCCGCAATCATCGAGCGCCACGATTTCCGCGAGGGCCGCGCCCGCTACGAACAGCTGCGCGAAGAGCACCACGACCACCTGATCAATCTGCGCACCGGCGAGGTGATCGAGTTCAAGGACGAGGAGATCGAGAAGCTCCAGCGCGAGGTCGCCCGCCGGCTCGGCTACCGCCTCGTCGACCATCGGCTCGAACTCTACGCAATTCCCCTTGAGGACAAGCCAGGTCGCTGACGGCGCGCGACATGGCGCGCGCCGTCTTCGCACTCGCCGCCATCGCCGGCCTCACCCTAGTCCTGCTGCCGTTCCAGATCCTGGCCGTACGTCTGAAGCTCAGCGCCCGCCGCCTGATCCCGGTCCTGTATCACCGCGCCGCGTGTCGCATCCTCGGCGTGCGCGTGCGCGAGATCGGCGCCCGGGTCACGGCGACGCCGCTCCTCATCGTCGCCAACCACGTTTCCTGGCTGGACATCTGCGTCTTTACCTCACTGGCCCCGGTGGTGTTCGTCGCCAAGCGCGAGGTCGGCGCGTGGCCGGTGTTCGGTCTGCTTGCGCGCCTGCAACGCACCGTCTTCGTCGACCGCGAGCGCCGCCACAAGACCGGCGACGTCAATGCCGAGATCGCGGCGCGGCTCGCCGAGGGCGACCCCGTCGTGCTGTTCGGCGAGGGCACGTCCAGCGACGGCAATCGCGTGCTCGCGTTTCGTTCCGCGCTCCTGGGCGCCGCCCGCGACGCCGTGGCGGCGGCAGGTTCGGACGGCCGCGTGACGATCCAGCCGGCGGCGATCGCCTATACGCGCCTCCAGGGGCTGCCGCTCGGCCGCCAGCATCGGCCGCGCGTCGCCTGGTACGGGGCGATGTCGCTCGGCCCCCATCTCCTCGGCGTTGCCGGACGGGGGGCAATCGACGCGGTGGTCACCTGGGGCGAGCCGATCGCCTTCGCGGCCGATGGCGACCGCAAGATGCTTGCCCGGCGGCTGGAAGCGGAGGTCCGGCGGATGGCGGCGGGGATCCTGCGCAACCCGCCGCAGGGAGGCCGCAGGTCCGGGTGACCTGTTCACGGGCTGGACAACCCTTGCGGGTCGCCTCCGGCCGGCATATGCTCAAGACATACGGCATGGAGGACGCCCGCATGACAGAACACAGGCGCGTCAGCCTGTTTCGCAACGGTCGCAACCAGGCTGTCCGCATTCCGGTCGAGTTCGAATTGCCGGGACGCGAGGCGATCATGCATCGCGAAGGCGACCGCCTCGTGATCGAGCCGGCGCGCAAACGTGGCCTGCTGGCCCTGCTCAAGACGATGAAGCCCTTGGACGAGGAGTTTCCCGATATCGAGGATCCCGTTCCGGAGCCGGAGCCGCCGCTGTGACACGCTATATGCTCGATACCAGCATCATTTCGGACGTGATCAGATCCCCCCAGGGAACGTCCGCTCGGCGGATCGCAAAACTGGGTGAAGCCTCCATTTGCACCAGCATTATCGTCGCCGCAGAACTTCGCTACGGAGTCGCCAGGAGGGGTTCTGAACGCCTGCGCTTGGCCGTCGAGGACGTGCTGAGTGAGATCGTGATTCTGCCGTTCAAAGGGCCTGCCGACATTGAATACGGTGATATCCGGACACGCCTTGAAGCCGCGGGGAAAACCATCGGCGGCAATGACCTGCTGATCGCCGCCCATGCCCGTGCTGTGGGCGCCACGCTCGTGACCGCCCATACCGGCGAATTCAGGCGTGTTCCCGGCCTGACGGTCGAGAACTGGCTGACCTGAGGACAGCCCCGCACATTCCATTTTTGGCAAAAACCGGCTATGAGGGGCGCCCGAGACCTGGATGCGGGCCGGCGCAGTTCCTATTTGGCTTTGTGCATCAGAGACTTGACGCAAAACACCAGAAGCCCGGAAGCGCCCCGACGGTGACCAGAGACCGCATGAGCGGACCCAAGAAGCTCCACGTCAAATCCTTCGGCTGCCAGATGAACGTCTATGACGCGCAGCGCATGGCGGACACGCTGGCGCGCGAAGGCTTCGTCGAGACGGAGACGATCGAGGATGCCGACCTCGTCATCCTCAACACCTGCCATATCCGCGAGAAGGCGGCCGAGAAGGTCTATTCGGAACTCGGCCGCGTGCGCCGGCTCAAGGACGAGGCGGCACATCACGGCCGCAAGGTGACCGTCGCGGTGGCCGGCTGCGTCGCCCAGGCCGAAGGCGCCGAGATCGTCCGCCGGGCGCCGACCGTCGACCTCGTGGTGGGACCGCAGAACTACCACCGGCTGCCCGACCTCATTGCCCGCGCCGCCCAGGGCGAGCGGGTCGTCGACACCGAGTTCCCGGTCGAGGACAAGTTCGATCATCTGGCGCCCGCTTCCGCCGCGGCGACCCGCAGGCGCGGCGTTTCCGCCTTCCTGACCGTGCAGGAGGGCTGCGACAAGTTCTGCACCTTCTGCGTCGTTCCCTATACGCGCGGCGCCGAAGTGTCGCGCCCGGCGGCGAAGATCGTCGCCGAAGCCGAGCGGCTCGCCACCGCAGGCGTGCGCGAAATCACGCTGATCGGGCAGAACGTCAACAGCTATCACGGCGAAGGCGCGGACGGCCGGCCGCTGTCGCTCGCGGGCCTCGTCGCCGCCGTCGCCGACGTGCCGAGGATCGCGCGCATCCGCTACACGACCAGCCATCCGCGCGACATGGACGACGAACTGATCGCCGCCCACCGCGACCTGCCGCAGCTTATGCCGCAACTGCATCTGCCGGTGCAGTCGGGTTCCGACCGCATCCTCGCCGCCATGAACCGTCGTCACACCTGCGACGACTATCTGCGCCTCGTCGAGCGGCTGCGCCGCGCGCGTCCCGACATGGCGTTCACGTCGGACTTCATCGTCGGCTTCCCGGGCGAGACCGAGGCGGACTTCCAGGCGACCCTCGCGGTCGTCGAGGACGTCGGCTACGCCGGCGCCTTCTCGTTCAAGTACTCGCCGCGGCCGGGCACGCCGGCGGCCGAGCGTGACGACCAGGTCGCCGACACCCACAAGGCCGAGCGGCTCGCGCGCCTGCAGGCCCTGATCGACGCCGGCCAGGACCGTTTCAACGAGTCCTGCGTGGGCCGCACCTTCGACGTGCTCCTGGAAAAACCGGGCCGGCACGCCGGCCAGCTAGTCGGCCGCTCGCCCTATCTGCAGCCCGTCCACGTGACCGCGGAGCCGTCGCGCATCGGCGACATCGTCGCCGTCACCGTCACCTCGATGGGCGGCAACAGCCTGTTCGGCCACATCGTCGCGCCCGGCGAACGGCCCCCGGCGAACATCGGAACCTCCGCCATTGCGCATGCGTGACGACGAAACCGCGCCGCTCCCCCCCGCGGTCGCCGGCGAACCGGTGGCGACGCAGATCATGCTCGCCTTCGACGACAACCGGCTCGCCTCGGCGCTGTTCGGCCAATACGGGCAGAACCTCGCCTTGATCGAGCGGCGACTTGGCGTCGTCGCCGACCAGCGCGGCAACCACGTCGCCATCGCGGGTCCCGAGGACGCCGCCGAACAGGCGCGCCACGTGCTGGAAGGCTTGTACGAGCAGCTCAAGCGCGGCGACGACCTCACCGCCGGCGACGTCGAAGGCGCAATCCGGCTCGCGATCGCGCAAGGGTCGCTGTTCGACTTCGATGCCGGCGCGGGGCGCCAGAGCTTCGAGGAGATCAACCTGCGCAAGCGGCCGGTGCGCGCCCGCACCGCCGCCCAGGACGCCTATGTGCGCGCGTTGCGCCGCCAGTCGCTGGTGTTCGGCATCGGCCCGGCCGGTACCGGCAAGACCTGGCTCGCGGTCGCGCACGCGATCGCGCTGTTCGAGCGCAAGGAGGTCGACCGCATCATCCTGTCGCGTCCGGCGGTGGAGGCCGGCGAACGCCTCGGCTTCCTGCCGGGCGACATGAAGGAGAAGGTCGATCCCTATCTGCGCCCGATCTACGATGCTTTGTTCGACCTCATGGATACCCGCATCGTCGACCGGGCGCTGCAGACCGGCGAAATCGAGATCGCGCCGCTCGCCTTCATGCGCGGGCGCACCCTCGCCAATGCGGTCGTCATCCTGGACGAGGCGCAGAACAGCACCACCATGCAGATGAAGATGTTCCTGACCCGCCTGGGCGAGAACTCGCGCATGATCGTCACCGGCGATCCGAGCCAGGTCGACCTGCCGCGCGGCCAGACCTCCGGTCTTTCGGAAGCCGTCAGGCTGCTCGACGGCGTCGAAGGCATCTCGTGCTGCACCTTCACGGCCGCCGACGTGATCCGCCACGAGCTCGTCGCCCGCATCGTCGCCGCCTATGACCGCGCCGACGCCGCACGCCGGCAGGAGGGCGGCGAATGACGCGGCGGGTGGAACAACAAAACAGCACTGGCGGACGAAAACGGGCCGCGCCCCACCGTCCCCTCCCCCGCTTGCGGGGGAGGGACAGGGAGGGGGAAGCGGCGGGCACCGAATTCGCGTCTGCCCCCTCCCCCACCCTCCCCCGCGAGCGGGGGAGGGAGCAGGCCGAGGTCGGCGACAGTCCTGCGCACGGTCCCGCCGTCGACGTCGTGATCGAATCACCCCTCTGGGACGCCCACGCGGACGCCGAAGACGCCGTCCGCCGCGCCGTTGCGGCCGCGGCGCCGGCCGGCCTCGACGATGCCGAGGTCGCCGTGCTGCTCGCCGATGACGCCGCCGTCAAGGCCATGAACGCCCAGTGGCGCGGCAAGGACGCCGCCACCAACGTGCTGTCGTTTCCCGCCACGCCCGCCACCCCGGGGGCCGGCGGCGCGCCACGCCATCTCGGCGACATCGTCGTCGCTTATGAGACGCTTGCCGCGGAGGCGCATGCCGAAGACAAGACATTCGACCATCACCTCACCCATCTCGTCGTGCATGGCTTTCTGCACCTGTTGGGATACGATCACCTGACTGACGACGAGGCCGACCACATGGAGCGACATGAGCGCGACATCCTGGCGAAGCTCGATATTCCCGACCCCTATGCCGCGCGCGATGCCCATATCTGATGTTTTGACCGCCATGCCCGACACCGACGTGCCAAGTACCCACGCGCAAAGTCGCAGCGAATTCGCGGACGTTTCCACCGACAACCGCAATCTTCCAGTCCCCGTCACGGCGCGGGAGACCCGAGACACCGAGCGCTGGTTCGTCCGCTTCATCCGCGGGTTGTTCGGCTTCAAGCCCGGTTTCATGCGCGAAGACCTCGAGGATGCGCTCGAGGCGGGGGCGAGCCGCGACGCTGGCTTCTCGCCGGAAGAGAGCACCATGCTCAAGAACATCCTCGGCTTGCGCGAGCGCCGGGTCGAGGACGTCATGGTGCCGCGCGCCGACATCGTCGCGGTCGCCGACGACATCCTGCTCGGCGAACTCGTCAAGGTTTTCGAGAAGGCCGCCCATTCGCGCCTCGTCGTCTACAAGGAGACCCTCGACGATCCGGCCGGCATGGTGCACATCCGCGACCTGATCGCGTTCATGACGGCACGGGCCGCCGTGTCGCCGGAGTCGAAAAGCCGGCGCAAGAAGACCGCCGGTCTCGACCTCAAGGCGATCGACCTGTCCATGCCGCTGTCGTCGACCGCAATCGTGCGGCCGGTCCTGTTCGTGCCGCCGTCCATGCCGGCGATCGATCTCCTGGCCAAGATGCAGGCGACCCACATCCATCTCGCCCTGGTGATCGACGAATACGGCGGCACCGACGGCCTCGTGTCCATGGAAGACATCGTCGAACAGATCGTTGGCGACATCGAGGACGAACACGACGAGGGCGACGAGCACCCGATCGTGCGCCAGGCCGACGGCTCATGGCTGGCCGACGCCCGCGCCCGCCTCGACGACGTGGTCGCCATGGTGGGCGCCGACTTCGACGTCGGCGAGGCGAGCGAGGAGGTCGACACGCTGGGCGGCTATCTGGTCGGCCAGGTCGGCCGCCTGCCGGTGCGCGGCGAGTTGATACCGGGACCGGGGCCGTTCGAGATCGAGGTGCTCGATGCCGATCCTCGCCGCGTCAAGCGGCTGCGCATCCTGCGCCGCCGCCAGCCACGACTGACCCGCGTCGACGGCGGACGCCGCCCGACCGCTGGTTCGCCGACGCCGCCCGATGGACCGGCCGCCAGCGAGGCAACGGGCGAGACCGATGCCGGGACGGTCGAAACGCCGCCGGCCGCCGGGCCCGCGACGACATCCGACCCGGCCGACGACGCCGTGCCGCCGGCGCGACAACCGTGAAGCTCGGCACCCTCGCCCACCGGATCATGCTCGCCTGGGGGTGGCGGCGAGCGGTGATCGCCGCCATCGCCGGCGCCGTCTCGGTCCTGGCCCTGGCGCCGTTCGAGATCTGGCCGGTCATGTTCCTGACGTTTCCGGTGGCGATCTGGCTCGTCGACGGCTCCGGCGACCGCCGAGAGGGCATCATCGCGGCGGCCCTGGCGGGCTTCTGGTTCGGGTTCGGCTACTTTCTTGCCGGGCTGTATTGGGTCGGCTACGCCTTCCTGGTGGACGTCAAGACGTTCGGCTGGCTGTTGCCGTTCGCGGTCGTAGCCCTGCCGGCGGGGCTCGCCCTGTTCACCGCCGCGGGATTCGCCCTCGCTCGCGCGCTGTGGACCACCGGTCCCGCGCGCATCCTCGTCTTCGCCGCCGCCCTGACGCTGGCCGAATGGCTGCGTGGCCATATCCTCACGGGCTTTCCCTGGAACGCGTTCGGCCAGACGCTCGCCGGTCCGCTCGCCTTGGCGCAGACGGCTTCGCTCGTCGGCCTTTGGGGCATGACCTTCATCGCCGTCGCGGTGTTCACGACGCCGGCGGTGCTCGCCGATGAACGCGCCGACAATCCGCGCCGCTGGCTCGCGCCGGCGATCGCGGTGGCCGTGCTCGCGCTTCTGTCCGTCTACGGCGCGGTGCGCCTTGCGACCCATCCGACCGGGTTCGTGGACGGGGTGCGGCTGCGCATCATGCAGCCCGATCTGCCACAGGACGCCAAGTTCAACTACAACGCCAAACGCGACGTGATGGAGCGCTATGTCGCGCTTTCGGCGCGCGCCAGCGGCCCGGAGAAGAACGGCCTCACGGGCGTCACCCACCTGATCTGGCCCGAATCCGCGTTCCCGTTCTTCCTGACCCGCGAACCCGAGGCGCTCGCCGAAATCGCCAACCTGCTGCCGCCGGGCACCACCCTGATCACGGGCGGAGCCCGTATCGAAGAATCCTCCGACAACCCGCCGCGGATGCGGGCCTACAATTCCGTCTATGTGATCGGCCACGACGGCACGATCCTGTCGGTCTACGACAAGCTGCATCTGGTGCCGTTCGGCGAATATCTGCCGTTCCAGGGCGCACTCGAAAAACTCGGCCTGATCCAGTTGACCAAGCAGCCGGGAGGTTTCTTCGCCGGCGACCGGCGTCGCCTCATCGACGCCCCGCCGGGCCCGCGCTTTCTGCCGCTGATCTGCTACGAGGTCATTTTTCCCGGCGCGGCGGTGCCGGCCGGCGAACGCCCCGGCTGGCTCATCAACCTGACAAACGACGCCTGGTTCGGCATCAGCTCGGGTCCCCACCAGCATGTCCAGCAGGCGCGCCTGCGCGCGATCGAAGAAGGATTGCCGATCGCCCGCGCGGCGAACAATGGCATATCTATGGTTGCAGACCCGGTCGGCCGGATTGTCCGCTCGCTACCGCTGGGAGCGCAAGGGATCATTGATTCTCCCCTGCCGCGCGCCATCGAGAAGCCCAGCTATGCACGAATGGGGGACATCCCGATCAGCCTGCTGATTGCTTCCATTATTACCGCCGCGGCGGCTGCCCGCGTCCGCAAGGGAACATCCAAGTAAGGCCTGGACTTCTTCATTTCATTAACAATACAGCCAAAGAAGAGACGCTCCAGCGTCAGAGATTACTTTGGGAACTTTACGTAGTACTAAGGACAGTTGACGCTACGAATTGCATTCAATTTCAAAGAGATAAGATTTTTCACATGTTTTTGACGTTTATCGGCTGGGTTGGGCAAATCACTGATTGCACCTCAAGCGGTTCCGGTGAACATTACGTGCGACGGGGGATGCATAGGAGAATGTTATGGTTAAAAAGGCGCCCAACCCCATAGATAAACATGTGGGCAGCCGGGTACGCATGCGCCGAATGATGCTCGGAATGAGTCAGGAGAAACTAGGCGACGCGCTTGGTCTGACGTTCCAGCAGGTGCAGAAATACGAGAAGGGCACGAACCGGATCGGTGCGAGCCGGCTGCAGCAGATTTCCCAGATTCTTCAAGTCCCGGTGGCCTTCTTCTTCGAGGGCGCGCCGGAAATCCCGGGCACCGCCACCTGGTCCGAAAACGGTCTCAATGAGGCGCCGTCGCCGACCTACGTGTCCGACTTCCTGGCGACCTCGGACGGACTGGCGCTGACCAAGGCATTCATGCGCATCGAAGACGCCAAGCTGCGTCGTCGCATCGTCGATCTCGTTGAACAGATTGCCGGAGAGGAATGATATTCGCTGATTGCGTGTAATTTTCGCGCGATTTTGATTGTTCTGCCCGCCCATCGCTGCCCACACCTTGACCCCGTTGTGGGTACGTTGCAAGAACATCGCCATTTGGGATCCGGCGCGGACCACTCCGCGTCTTGCGGGAGTAATGATCGGTGTCGCGCGCAAACTATCTCTTCACCAGCGAATCCGTTTCCGAAGGTCATCCGGACAAGGTCTGTGACCGTATCTCCGACGAGGTCGTAGACGCGTTCTTCGAACTCGGTCCGAAATACGGCTGGGATCCGCGCAATCTGCGCGTAGCCTGCGAGACGTTGTGCACGACGAATCGAGTGGTGATCGCCGGCGAGACCCGCGGGCCCGCCGACATCACCATCGATCTCGTGACCGAGCGTGCCCGCGCGGCCATCCGCGACATCGGCTATGCCCAAGACGGCTTCCATTGGCAGAACGCCAGGGTGGAAGTCCTCCTGCATGCGCAGTCGGCCGACATCGCCCAGGGCGTCGATTCCACCGGCAACAAGGACGAGGGCGCCGGCGACCAGGGCATCATGTTCGGCTATGCGTGCCGCGAAACGCCGGAGTTGATGCCGGCCCCCATTTTCTACGCCCACAAGATCCTCAAGCTGATGGCCGAGGCGCGCCATGCCGGCAGGACCAACACGCTCGGACCCGACGCCAAGAGCCAGGTGACCTTGCGTTACGAGAACGGCAAGCCCGTCGAGGCGGTCGAGATCGTGGTGTCGACCCAGCACACCCGCGAGGAGCAGACCTCCGACGATATCCGCGCCATCGTCGAGCCGTTCGTCCGCCAGGCGTTGCCGCAGGGCTGGGTCAACGGCAAGACGGTGTGGCACGTCAATCCGACCGGTAAATTCGTCATCGGGGGTCCGGACGGCGACTGCGGTCTCACCGGCCGCAAGATCATCGTCGACACCTACGGCGGCGCGGCCCCGCACGGCGGCGGCGCCTTCTCGGGCAAGGATCCCACCAAGGTCGACCGCTCGGCCGCCTACGCGGCGCGCTATCTCGCCAAGAACGTGGTCGCCGCCGAACTGGCCGACCGCTGCACCATTCAGATCGCCTACGCGATCGGCGTCAGCCGCCCGCTGTCCCTCTATGTCGATCTGCACGGCACCGGCAAGGTCGACGAAGGCAAGCTCGAGACCGTACTCGGCGAGGTGATGGATCTGTCGCCCCGCGGCATCCGCGAGCACCTCAAGCTCAATCGGCCCATCTACGCCCGCACCTCCTCCTACGGCCACTTCGGCCGCCCGCCAGAGAGTGACGGCGGCTTCTCCTGGGAAGCGACCGATCTCGCCGACGCCATCCGCCGCTCCGTCTGAACCCGACCGCGGCCAGCGCGCATCGCAGGAACGCGGGATGTCGATGCGCGACAGCGATACCGACGAGGATCATCGTGGCGGCGCCTTCTTCGGGCGCCGCAAGGGGCATCCGCTGCGGGCCCACCATGCCGAATTGATGGGCACGCTGCTGCCACAGCTTTCAGTCGGCAGCGGCGCCCTGACGGTGGCCGGCCTCAAGGCCTTGTTCGCACGGCCGGTGGAGGCCGTGCGGCTGGAAATCGGCTTCGGCGGCGGCGAGCATCTCGTCGCCGAGGCGACGCGCGATCATCAGGTGGGGTTCATCGGCTGCGAAGCCTTCGTCAACGGCATGGCGAAGATTTTGGCGCAGGTCGAAGCCGGCGGACTCGACAACATCCGGCTCCATTTCGGCGATGCGGGCGGACTCCTGCCACGGCTGCCCGACGGCGGCCTCGCGCGCATCGATCTTCTTTATCCCGACCCCTGGCCGAAGCGCCGCCACTGGAAACGCCGTTTCGTGCAGGACGACAGCGTCGCCGCGTTCGCCCGCGTGCTCAAGCCCGGCGGCGAATTCCGTTTTGCCACCGACTGGCCGCACTATGCCGCTTGGACGCTGGAGTGCCTGATGCGCTCGCCGTCCTTCCAGTGGACGGCGGAACAGGCCGACGACTGGCGGCAGCCATGGCCCGGCTACACGCCGACCCGCTACGAGGCCAAGGCGAGGAGCGAGGGGCGCTCGCCCTGCTATCTCGTGTTCCGGCGCGTTTGATACTGCAAGCAAATCAATGTTCCGCGTCATTCCGGGGCGCGCGCCAGCGCGAACCCGGAATCCAGCGGCGCGCACTGAATTTGTGGCGGGATTCCGGGTTCGGCCTTCGGCCGCCCCGGAATGACCACGGAACTCATCAGAACAAATCGTCTTCGTCCGGCCGCGCCTGCCAGAACCGGACCACCCGCTGGGCGGCGGCTGCCGACAGGAGCTCGTAGTTGGCGGCCGCGTCGGCGATCGCCTGGCGGCTCGGGCGCGCGTCGCGGGCCGCGACGATCATCACGGCCTGCGCGGTGGACCACTCGAACCCGGCCGCCTTGCACAGGATCAACGCCGGGTCGGCGCGCTCGCCGGTCATCAACCGCTCGATGACCGGGATCGGGACGGCGCAGATCAGCGACAGTGCCGCCACGGCTTCCTCGAAGCGGCCCTGGTCCGCAAAGGCGGCGAGCCGGGCTTCGTCCAGTTCTCCCGCCTGATGCAGATCGAGCACGAGCTTTTGGGCCGGGCGGAAGTCGAAGCTCGGCCGAACGACCTCCCGCGACACCTTGGCGATGATGCGGCTGATCTCCGCCTGGGTTTCCGGCCGCGCGGCCGCCAGGAGGCGGCGCTGCACCAGTTCGGTGGCGCGCATCACCAGGTGACGGAAGATGCGGGGCGGAATGTCGGGCCTGCGGCCGACGCGCTCGGCCAGTACATCGTCGCCGGCGGCCCGGTCCACCAGGCGGCTGAACGACGCCTCGGAGAGCTTGGCGCCGCGATTGGCGGCCACCTGCCGCGCCACCTGCTGGTCGCCCCGCCGTACCAGCACGTCGGTGACCGCCTCGGCGATGCGCGGGCGTTCCGATATGGCCAGAAGATGCCCCTGGCCCTTGCGCAGCGCGATATCGGCGAGTTCGGCATCGGCCAGGCGCGGCGAGCGCTTGAGCAGCGGGCCGGCGACCGCAATGTCGTCGTCCTGGGCAAGCCGCCGCACGACGCCGATGGGCGCGTTCTCGATGGGGGCGAGACGGGTCGCGAGTTCCGCCAGCGCGCGCTGCTCGATCTCCTGCACCAGGCGGCCGAGGACGTCGTCGAACAGCTGCACATGATCTTCGGTGTAGAGGGGCGCGCCGTGGACGAAGAGATCGGTGATCTGGCGCAGCGTGCGGTCGAGGCGATCCGCCGAGCCAGAACGCAAGACTTCCTCGATCTCGGCGATGACCGAATACGGCATAGGATTCCGCGCACCGGCGTCCACAGGCGAGCCCGGGCACCGGCCCGGATTGCGAGGCCCCAGCCTAAGGACCGAAGCTGAAGGAAACGTTAGGGGCTGGTTAAATAATACCGCATGCGGTTGAATGATGGAGCCACACGGCAAGGCGCATGGGCTTGCGCCGCACCCCATACCGGAATTGCCCACCACGGAACGGTTGTTGCGAGCACCCTTGCGGCGGCGGTGCAAATCGCTATATTGCCGTTGTCCGTATATGGACATCTCATATCGCTCGGATTGGATCCGAACGGATCGTGAGAGTGGGCCCCGCCCGGGACCCGCTCTTTTTTGTTTACGCGCCGGTCCGACAAGCGGGCGCGAACCCGGGCAGAACGAAAGACCTTGAACCTGGATCCCATGACGCAGGCGGCAGACACGGGCGCGACCATGGAACGGCGGCTGATCGTCGAAACCGGGCTTGCCGCGCGCGTCGCCGCCGTCGCCGAACCCGTCATCGAAGCGTGCGGATATCGCCTCGTGCGCATTCGCGTGTCGGGCGAGCTCGGCTGCACCGTCCAGGTCATGGCCGAGCGTTCCGACGGCAGCATGCAAATCGAGGACTGCGAGACGGTGTCGCGGGCGCTGTCGCCCGTGCTCGACGAGACCGATCCGATCGAGCGCGCCTACCGGCTGGAAGTCTCCTCGCCCGGCATCGACCGGCCTCTGGTGCGGCTCTCGGACTTCGACCGCCATGCGGGCCACGTCGTCAAAATCGAGATGAACGTCCCCGCCGAAGGCCGCAAGCGCTTCCGCGGCACGCTTCTCGGCGCCGAGGGCGAAGCCGCGCGCCTGCGCGTCGACGACGCCAAGCCGGGTCAGAATGCCGAGCCGCTGTTGCCAATCTCCGACATGGCCGAGGCGCGGCTGGTCCTGACCGATGCGCTGATCGCCGAGTCGCTTCGGCGCAGCAAGACCGAAGAACGCGAGGCGCGCGAGGCCGATGCCGCGGGCGCCGAACAAAACCCGTCCAGAAACCACAGAAACACCCGCCGATCCGGACAAACCGTCCGCCAGGCGGCCCAGGAAGAGGGAGAATGAGCGATGGCCGTCAGTGCCAACCGGCTCGAGCTCTTGCAGATCGCCGACGCAGTCGCCCGTGAAAAATCGATCGACCGCGGCATCGTCATCGCCGCCATGGAAGACGCCATCCAGAAGGCGGCGCGCTCGCGCTACGGCAGCGAGACCGAGGTCCGCGCCGAGATCAACCCGAAGACCGGCGAACTGCGCCTGTCCCGGCTTCTCCTGGTGTCGGACGCGGTCGAGAACGACGCGACCCAGATCAGCGTCGAAGACGCCCGCCGCCGCAATCCGGCCGCCCAGGTCGGCGACTACATCGCCGAGCAGCTGCCGCCGCTCGAATACGGCCGCATCGCCGCCCAATCGGCCAAGCAGGTGATCGTCCAGAAGGTCCGCGAGGCCGAGCGCGACCGCCAATACCAGGAATTCAAGGACCGCATCGGCGACATCGTCAACGGCGTCGTCAAGCGGGTCGAGTACGGCAATGTCGTCGTCGATCTCGGCCGCGGCGAGGCGATCGTGCGCCGCGACGAGTTGCTGCCGCGCGAAGTGTTCAGGAACGGCGATCGCGTCCGCGCCTACATCTACGACGTCCGCCGCGAGCCACGCGGACCGCAGATCTTCCTGTCGCGCACGCACCCGCAATTCATGGCCAAGCTGTTCGCCCAGGAAGTGCCGGAAATCTACGACGGCATCGTCGAGGTGAAGGCGGTCGCCCGCGATCCGGGCTCGCGCGCCAAGATCGCGGTGATCTCCCGCGACAGTTCGGTCGATCCGGTCGGGGCCTGCGTCGGCATGCGCGGCTCGCGCGTGCAGGCGGTGGTGAACGAGCTCCAGGGCGAGAAGATCGACATCATCCCGTGGTCGCCCGACATCCCGACCTTCGTGGTCAACGCGCTCGCCCCCGCCGAAGTCGCCAAGGTGGTGCTCGACGAGGACAAGGAGCGCATCGCCGTCGTGGTGCCGGACCAACAGCTTTCGCTCGCCATCGGCCGGCGCGGCCAGAACGTGCGGCTCGCCTCGCAGCTCACCGGTTGGGACATCGACATCCTGACCGAGCAGGAGGAATCGGAGCGCCGCCAGGCCGAGTTCGAGAAGCGTACCAAGATCTTCATGGAGTCGCTCAACGTCGACGAAGTGGTCGGCCAGCTCCTGGCGTCGGAAGGCTTCACCTCGGTGGAGGAACTGGCGATGGTCGAGACCAAGGAAATCGCCAGCATCGAAGGTTTCGACGAGGACACCGCCGCCGAATTGCAGGCGCGTGCCAGTGACTATCTGGCGCAGATCGAAGCCGAGTACGATGCCAAGCGGGTCGCGCTGGGCGTCGCCGACGAGCTCAAGAACGTGCCCGGCGTCACCACCCGGATGCTGGTCGCCTTCGGCGAAGAGGGCGTCAAGACGGTGGAAGACCTCGCCGGCTGCGCCACCGACGACCTCGCCGGCTGGACCGAACGCAAGGACGGCGAGACCAAGCGCGAGGCCGGCATCCTCGATGGCTTCGAACTTTCCCGGGAAGATTGCGAAAGCCTGATCATGCAGGCCCGCGTCATCGCGGGCTGGATCAGCGAGGCCGATCTCGCCAAGCCGGAGGCCGAGCCCGAGGCGGACGCGGAGGATGCCGAGCAACCGGCCGACCAATCGGCCACCTAAGGCCCAGAGGTATGGGGAGATCGACGAAGCGATGCTGGCGCACGCGCACCCGGACGAAACCGATGCCGGACCCCGCCCTGCCGGGGTGACGGAACGGCTGTGCGCCGTCACGCGCCAGGTGCGCCCGATCGACGACATGATCCGGTTCGTCCTGGCGCCGGATGGCACCGTGGTCGCCGACATCAAGCGCCGCCTGCCCGGACGGGGTGTCTGGGTGGGTGCGGAACGCAAGCTGGTCGTCCAGGCGGTCAAGCGCCAGGTGTTTTCCCGCGCTTTGCGGGCCGACGCCAAGGTTCCGCCCGACCTGCCGGACCTCGTCGAGGCCCAGCTGGAACGGGCGGCGCTGGATGCCCTGGCGATCGCCCACAAGGCGGGCGCGGTGGTGACCGGGTTCGTCAAAGTGGAGGCAACCGCACACCGCGGCGGCGCCGTCGCCTACCTGCATACGGCCGAGGGCGGTGCCGACGGGCGGCGCAAAATCGCCGCGGCGCGTCGACGCGGCGAGGCCGCCGGCTCGGATCCGGCAGCGGAAATCGTGCTTTCGTCGGCCCAATTGGATTTGGCATTGGGCCGCACAAATGTGGTACATGCAGCGCTTACGGCCGGACGGGCAAGTGACACTTTCCTGACGCGCCAGCGGACCCTCGAACGTTATCGGACTGGCGAACCGGGCGACCGGGATGACGGTCGCGAACAACTGCACCATGACGCCCCAACACTGGGATCGGAATGACTGATACGAAGAACCCCGGCGAAAAGACACTGTCCGTCGCCCCGACCAAGACCTTGACGCTCAAGCGGCCCGGCGTCGAGCAGGGCGTTGTGCGCCAAAGCTTCAGTCATGGCCGCACCAAGGCGGTGGTGGTCGAGAAGGTCAAGCGTCGCATCGGCGGCGAGGGCAAGCCAGAGCCCGCCCCCACGCCGTCGGCACCGGCCCCGACCACCGTGCAGGCCGGGCGCCGCCCGGGCAAGTCTGGCGGCGCTCCCACGTCGGGAGCACCGGCCGCCAAGCCATCCGGCGTCGTCCTGCGTACCCTGACCGAGGAGGAGCGCTCCGCGCGCGCCCATGCACTGGCCGACGCCAAGGTGCGCGAGGCCGAGGAACGCAAGGTCGCCGAGGAGGACGCTCGGCGGCGCAACGAACAAGATGCCCGTGAGCGGGCCGAGCGCGAGGCCGCCGAGGCACGCAAGCGCGAGGAAGAGGATCGCCGCCGTCACGACGACGAAGCCAAGCGCCGCGCCGAGCAGGAAGCCAAGAAGCGTTTCGGCGAGGAGGAGAGCAAGGCCGCCGCGGCAGCTCCCAAGCCGGCCCCGGCCGCACGTCCGGCACCGACGACCCGGCCGGCACCGGCCCGCCCGGCGACCACGACGGCAACGCCGTCGACGCCGATCAATCTGCGCAACATCAAGCCCGAGGCCGAGGAAGACGAGGCGCCCCGGACGGTGCGTCGCGGTTCCGGCCCGCCCCGCCCGGCACCGGCTCCCAAGCCGACCCGTACCGGCCCCGCCAAGCAACGTGGTCGCCTGACCGTCGTCACCGCGCTCAGCGCCGACGAGGAGCGCGAGCGTTCGGTCGCTTCGTTCCGTCGGCGCGTCCAGCGACTGAAAGGCCACGCTTCGAGCGAGCCGAAGGAAAAGCTCGTGCGTGAAGTGACCATTCCGGAAGTCATCACCATCCAGGAACTCGCCAACCGCATGTCGGAGCGGGCGGTCGACGTCATCCGCATGCTGATGAAACAAGGCCAGATGGTGAAGATCACCGACACCGTCGACGCCGATACGGCCCAACTGGTCGCCGAGGAACTCGGCCACACGGTCAAGCGCGTCGCCGAGTCCGACGTGGAGGAGGGCCTGTTCGACCTCGTCGACGATCCGGACGATCTCGAGGCGCGGCCGGCGGTCGTGACCATCATGGGCCATGTCGACCACGGCAAGACGTCGCTCCTCGACGCCATCCGCCACGCCAATGTGGTGGCGGGCGAAGCCGGCGGCATCACCCAGCACATCGGCGCCTACCAGGTGACGGCTCCCTCGGGCGCCAAGATCACCTTCATCGACACGCCCGGCCACGCCGCCTTCACGGCCATGCGGGCCCGCGGCGCCAAGGTCACCGACATCGTCGTCCTGGTGGTCGCGGCGGACGACGGCGTCATGCCGCAGACCATCGAGGCGATCCAGCACGCCAAGGCCGCCAAGGTGCCGATGATCGTCGCCATCAACAAGATCGACAAGCCGGACGCCAAGCCCGACCGCGTGCGCACCGAACTCCTGCAGCACGAGGTCCAGGTCGAATCCCTCGGCGGCGACGTCCTCGACGTCGAGGTGTCGGCCAAGCAGAAGATCAATCTCGACAGGTTGCTCGAGACCATCGGGCTGCAGGCGGAAATCCTCGAACTGAAGGCCAATCCGCGCCGCGACGCCGAAGGCACGGTGATCGAGGCCAAGCTCGATCGCGGCCGCGGCCCGGTCGCCACCGTACTGGTCCAGCGCGGCACCCTCATCGTCAGCGACATCGTCGTCGCCGGCGCCGAATGGGGCCGTGTGCGCGCGCTCGTCTCCGACACCGGCGACTCCATCGAGGAAGCCGGCCCGTCGGTACCGGTCGAGATTCTCGGTTTCAACGGCACGCCGGAAGCCGGCGACCGCCTCGCCGTCGTCGACAGCGAGGCGCGCGCCCGCGAGGTCACCAATTACCGGGCTCGCCAGAAGCGCGAAAAGCAGGCCGCGCGGGCCAGCGGCATGCGCGGCTCGCTCGAGCAGATGATGAGCCAGCTCAAGACGTCGGGCCGCAAGGACCTGTCGCTGATCATCAAGGCGGACGTGCAGGGCTCGCTGGAAGCCATCATCGGCTCCGTCGAAAAGCTCGGCACCGAGGAGGTGGCGGCCCGCGTCATCTCCGCCGGCGTCGGCGCCATCACGGAATCCGACGTCACGCTGGCGGAAGCCTCGAACTGTCCGGTCATCGGCTTCAATGTGCGCGCCCACAAGGAAGCCCGCGAGGCCGCCGAGCGCGCCGGCATCGAGATCCGCTACTACAACATCATCTACAACCTCGTCGACGACGTGAAGGCGGCCATGTCGGGCCTGCTGCCGCCGACGCTGCGCGAGACCATGCTGGGCAACGCGCAGATCCTGGATATCTTCAACGTCTCCAAGGTCGGCAAGGTCGCCGGCTGCCGCGTCACCGACGGGACCGTCGAGCGCGGCGCCAACGTCCGCCTGATCCGCGACAACGTCGTCATTCACGAAGGCAAGCTCTCGCAGCTCAAGCGCTTCAAGGACGACGCCAAGGAAGTCTCGGCCGGCCAGGAATGCGGCATGGCCTTCGAGTCCTACCAGGACATGCGCGTCGGCGACGTCATCGAGTGCTACCGGGTCGAGACCGTGCAGCGCACGCTCTGAGTCCAATACTCAGGCCTCGCGCCGACAGTCCCACCCGGTCGACAGAACACCAACGAATGGGCCGGCAGGCGGCGTGACGCCGCCTGCGCCCCGGTTACGAGGATCATCCCCCCATGCCCCGCGGATCACGCCGCGAGTCCGGCTCCGGCCCCTCGCAACGCGCCCTGCGTACCGGCGAACTCGTGCGTCATGCGGTCGCGGAGGTTCTCTCGCGCGGCGACGTGCACGATCCGGTCATCGAGACCCATCTGATCACCGTCCCGGAGGTGAAGATGTCGCCCGACCTGCGTCAGGCGACCATCTACATCATGCCGCTCGGCGGCCACGACGAGAAGGAAGTGCTGGCGGCGCTCGAGCGCAACAAGCGCTACCTGCGCGGCGAGATCGCGCGCCGGGTCAACATGAAATTCGCCCCCGACATCCGCTTCCGCATCGATGACCGCTTCGACGAGGCCGATCGCATCGACAAGCTCCTGCGTTCGCCGCAGGTCCAGCGCGATCTCGATGCCAAGCGCGAAGCCGCCAACGACGAAACCAGAGACGAAGACGAATGACAGCCATCGTCGACGACGAACCCGTTCTCCCGGACGAGGGCATGCCGGAACTCGCGCCCCCCTCCGCGCCGCCGACCGGCCGCAGAGACCGGCAGAAGAAGCGCGAGAAGCACGACGTGCACGGCTGGGTCGTTCTCGACAAGCCGATCGGAATGACCTCGACCCACGCGGTGGCGGTGATCAAGCGCCTGTTCAAGGCCAAGCGGGTGGGACACGCCGGTACCCTCGATCCGCTCGCCTCCGGCTGCCTGCCCATCGCGCTCGGGGAGGCCACCAAGACGGTGCCGTTCGTGATGGACGGGCGCAAATCCTACACTTTCACGGTGCGCTGGGGCGAAGAGCGCGACACCGACGACGCCGAGGGCCGGGTGATCGCCTCCTCGGAGGCGCGGCCGTCCGCCGAGGCCGTGCGGGCGATCCTGCCCCAGTTCGTGGGTACCATCGCCCAGGTGCCGCCCCGCTATTCGGCCATCAAGATCGCCGGCGAGCGGGCCTATGACATGGCCCGCGACGGCGAGGAAGTCGAACTCCAGCCCCGTCCGGTCGAGGTGTACCGGCTCGAACTGCTCGAATTCCCGGACCCCGATCATGCGGTATTCGTGGCCGAATGCGGCAAGGGTACTTATGTGCGTTCGCTCGCCCGCGACATCGGTCGGCTGCTCGACTGTTTCGGCCATGTCAGCGCGCTACGCCGCACCTGGGTCGGCCCATTCGGCGTTAACGATATGATTGACCTGGAAAAGCTGGAGGAACTGTGCAATAGAGCCGCGTCCGGTGAGATCAGTCTCGCCGACGCACTCATGCCCGTTGCGACCGCGCTGGACGACATCCCGGCGCTGGCCGTCAGCAGGGCCGATGCGGCAAGGCTCCAGCGGGGCCAAGCCGTCCTGATGCGTGGACGGGACGCACCCGTCTTCAGCGGAACGATCCATGTGACGGCGTCCGGGCAGTTGATCGCCCTCGCCGAGATCGACCGCGGAGAGATCGTCCCCAAGCGCGTGTTCAACCTCGCCGGCGTGCATGGCAGAGCTGGCCGACCAGAAGGTGTTTGACCGATGTCGATTACTGCGGACCGCAAGGCCGAACTCATCAAGTCCTATGCCGTCAAGACCGATGACACCGGTTCGCCGGAAGTGCAGGTGGCGATCCTGTCCGAGCGCATCACCAACTTGACGGAACATTTCAAGTCGCACGTGAAGGACAATCATTCCCGGCGCGGGCTCCTCAAGCTCGTGTCGCAGCGCCGCCAGCTGCTCGATTATCTCAAGCGCACCGACGAAGGACGCTACAAGATCCTGATCGAGAAGCTCGGCATTCGTCGCTGACCTGTTGCGCGGGACGAAGGTGTCCCGCCCGTGCGGCGGAGAGCGTTGATTTTCCTCCGCCGATCAGCCGCCCGGCAGCGATGCTGCCGGGATGTCGCGGGCCTGTTTTTTTTCAATAAGAAGCCCGCCAACCAGAAGGCCCGAAGGCCATGGCAGGATCGCCGGACGTTGTCGCACGATGCGGGACACCTCCCGCCGGCGGCAGCGTCTCGCCGTCTTGCTCATGGCTTTGGGGCACTTTCGTGCGTTCCGGGCATGGGGCCCGGCACGCTCAACCGAACCATGAGAGAAAGCCATAATGTTTGACATCCATCGCGTGGAGATCGACTGGGGTGGCCGCAAGCTCACCCTCGAGACCGGTAAGATCGCCCGCCAGGCCCACGGGGCCGTCATCGCCACCTACGGCGAAACCAAGGTGATGGCGACCGTCGTCGGCGCCAAAGAGCCGCGGGAAGGCGTCGATTTTCTGCCGCTGACCGTCGACTACCAGGAGAAGTTCTACGCGGCCGGCCGCATTCCCGGCGGCTATTTCAAGCGCGAGGGCCGGCCGACCGAGCGCGAGACCCTGGTGTCGCGCCTGATCGATCGCCCCTGCCGGCCGTTGTTTGCCGACGGCTGGCGCTGCGAGACGCAGATCATCGTGACGACGCTGTCGCACGATCTCGAGAATGATCCCGACATCGTCGCCCTGGTGGCGGCTTCCGCCGCGCTGACGCTCTCCGGCGTGCCCTTCATGGGCCCGATCGGGGCCGCCCGCGTCGGCTTCGTCAACAACGAATACGTCCTCAACCCGCAGCTCGACGAGATGACGGACAGCCAGCTCGACCTGGTGGTCGCCGGCACCGCCGACGCCGTGCTGATGGTCGAGTCGGAAGCCAAAGAGCTCAACGAAGCCGTGATGCTCGGCGCCGTGATGTTCGGCCACCGCCACTTCCAGCCGGTCATCGAGGCGATCGTCAAGCTTGCCGAGAAGGCCGCCAAGGAGCCGCGCGAACTCGTCACCGTCGACAATACCGAGCTCGAAAAGGAAATCCTCGCCATCGCCGAGGCCGACCTGCGCTCCGCCTATGCGATCGCCGACAAGATCGCCCGCCACGTCGCCGTCGATGCCGCCAAAGCGAAGGTGATGGCGCACTTCTTCCCCGAAGGCGTCGAGCCGAAATACGGCAAGCTGCGCGTCGCCGGCGTGTTCAAGGACATCGAAGCCAGGATCGTGCGCTGGAACATCCTCGACACCGGCCGCCGCATCGACGGTCGCGACGTCAAGACCGTGCGCCCGATCGTCGCCGAAGTCGGCGTGCTGCCGCGCGCCCACGGCTCGGCGCTGTTCACCCGCGGCGAGACCCAGGCGCTGGTGATCACCACGCTCGGAACCGGCGAGGACGAGCAGTGGATCGACGCCCTGCCGGGGACGTACAAAGAATCCTTCATGCTGCACTACAACTTCCCGCCCTTCTCGGTCGGCGAGACCGGCCGCCTGGGCGGCACGAAGCGCCGTGAGGTCGGCCACGGCAAGCTCGCCTGGCGGGCGATCCACCCGATCCTGCCGCCGCACCACGAGTTCCCCTACACGCTGCGGGTCGTGTCGGAGATCACCGAGTCGAACGGCTCCTCGTCCATGGCCACCGTGTGCGGCACCTCGCTCGCCCTCATGGACGCCGGCGTGCCGCTCAAGCGGCCGACCGCCGGCATCGCCATGGGGCTGATCCTGGAAGGCGAGCGCTTCGCGGTGCTCTCCGACATCCTCGGTGACGAGGATCATCTCGGCGACATGGACTTCAAGGTCGCCGGCACCGAGACCGGCGTCACCTCGCTGCAGATGGACATCAAGATCGCCGGCATCACCGAGGAGATCATGCGGGTCGCTCTCGGCCAGGCCAAGGAAGGGCGCTTGCACATCCTCGGCGAGATGGCCAAGGCGCTGACTTCGGCGCGCGCCGAACTCGGCGAGCACGCCCCGCGCATCGAGGTGCTGCAGATCCCGACCGACAAGATCCGTGAAGTGATCGGCACCGGCGGCAAGGTGATCCGCGAGATCGTCGAGAAGACCGGCGCCAAGATCGACATCCAGGACGACGGCACCGTCAAGGTCGCTTCCGCCAAGGGCGAGGCCATCAAGGCGGCGATCAACTGGATCAAGTCGATCGCCTCCGACCCGGAGGTGGGCCAGATCTACGAGGGCACGGTCGTCAAGGTGATGGACTTCGGCGCCTTCGTGAACTTCTTCGGTTCCAAGGACGGCCTCGTCCACATCAGCCAGCTCGCCACCAAGCGGGTCCAGAACACCAAGGACGTCGTCAAGGAAGGCGACAAGGTCAAGGTGAAGCTCCTGGGCTTCGATGACCGCGGCAAGGTGCGCCTGTCCATGAAGGTGGTCGACCAGACGACCGGCGAGGACCTCGAGGCCAAGCAGAAGGCCGAAGCCGCCGCCGAGGGCAAGGAAGCCGCCGCCGGCGAGTGAGCCTTCGATCGATAATGACGTTCCAGGGGCGGCCTCAGGGCCGCCCTTTTTCTTGGATCATCGACCATCGGCAGCGCTCCGGAGCGCAATGAGCCCCGCACCCAGGTTCGCCAGCCGTCACCGGTTGGAAAGCCGCCCTGCCCTTGACCGCGACGCCGCGCCGCGAACCGCTTTCGAAGACCGCGGCGTCGCGCGCCCGGCACGGCCGCCCGCAATCCCCAGAGCCTCGACCATGACGTCTCCGAGGGCGAGAAAGTCCGGCTTGCGCGGCGACGTCCGCCGCCAGACGAGGCCGATTTTCCGGCCCGGCTCCGGATCGGCGAAGCGCAGGAGCCTGATGCGCGGGTCGCGCACCTCGACCTCGACCGCCACCTGCGGCACCAGCGTCACCCCATAGCCGTTGGCGACCATCTGCATCACCGTGGCGAGGCTGGTGGCGCCGAGACCCATGGGGCCGGAGCCGCCCACGCCCGAGCAATAGGCGAGCGCCTGGTCGCGCAGGCAATGCCCCTCTTCGAGCAGGATCAGCCGCTCGCGGTCGATGTCGGCGCCCGACACCCGTGCCCGCGCCGGGCGCGGATCGCCGGCCGGCACCGCGAGCAGGAACGCATCGTCGAACAGGTCGTGGATCTCCACATCGGCCCCGTGGACCGGCAGCGCCATCATGACCAGATCGAGTGAGCCCTGCGCCAATTCGCTCACCAGCTGGCGGGTCTGGGTCTCGCGCAGCTCGATCTCGAGATCCGGATAGCGGCGCTGGATCGCCGGCAAGACCTTCGGCAAAACGTAAGGGGCGAGCGAGGGAATGACGCCGAGATGCAGGCGGCCCCCCAACACGCGCCCGCGGGAGCGGGCGAATTCGACCAGATCGCGGGTCGCCGACAGCACGCCCTCGGCGCGGCTGGCGATCTCGGCACCCGTTTCGGTGAGCACGACTTCGCCGGGCCGCCGTTCGACCAGGTCGAGGCCGAGCTCCGTCTCCAGTTCGCGGATCTGCATGGACAAAGCCGGCTGGGTGACCGTGCAGGCCTCGGCGGCCCGGCCGAAATGCCGGTGACGGGAAAGGGCGACGAAGTATCTCAGTTGCCTGAAGGTGATCATGGCGATCAGGATAACTGATCGTACTGCGCAATCAATATGATTAGACCTTATCGCGCCGGCTGGTCATGGTGCCGCCTGAGCCGGGTCCCCCGTCCCGGCGCAGTACGGGAGTTTGTCGCATGGATGCCAAGACCGACGAAAAAGCCGCGGGCAAGTGCCCGTTCACGGGCGTTGCTCAAGGACGCAAGAATCGCGACTGGTGGCCGGACGCGCTGGATATTTCGGTCCTGCATCGGAATTCCGATCTGTCCGATCCCATGGGCACGGATTTCGACTACGCCAAGCAGTTTCAGTCGCTCGACCTCGCCGCCGTCATCAAGGACCTCGAGGCCTTGATGACGGACTCGCAGGAATGGTGGCCGGCCGACTGGGGTCACTATGGCGGCCTGATGATCCGCATGGCCTGGCATTCGGCCGGCACCTACCGGATCACCGACGGCCGCGGCGGCGCCGGCGCCGGCCAGCAGCGCTTTGCACCGCTCAATTCCTGGCCCGACAATGCCAATCTCGACAAGGCCCGCCGGCTCCTGTGGCCCATCAAGCAGAAGTACGGCCGCAAGATTTCCTGGGCCGACCTGATGGTGCTGGCCGGCAATGTGGCGCTCGAATCCATGGGCTTCAAGACGTTCGGATTCGCGGGCGGCCGCAAGGACGTATGGGAGCCGGAAGAACTCTACTGGGGTCCCGAAGGCACGTGGCTCGGTGACGAGCGCTACTCGGGCGAGCGCCAGCTCCAGGAGCCGCTCGGCGCCGTGCAGATGGGCCTCATCTACGTCAATCCGGAAGGCCCGAACGGCAATCCCGATCCGGTCGCGGCCGCAAAAGACATTCGCGAAACCTTCTTCCGCATGGCGATGAACGATGAGGAGACGGTGGCGCTGATCGCCGGCGGCCACACGCTGGGCAAGACCCACGGCGCCGGCGACCCTTCGCTGGTGGGATCGGACCCGGAAAGCGGCGCCCTCGAAGATCAGGGCCTCGGCTGGAAGAGCAAGCACGGCAGCGGCCACTCAGGCGACGCCATCACGGGCGGCCCCGAAGTGATCTGGTCGCAAACGCCGACCCGATGGAGCAACTACTTCTTCGAGAACCTGTTCAAGTACGAATGGGAACTGACCAAGAGGCCGGCCGGCGCCCATCAGTGGCAGGCGAAGGGCATCGAGCCGTGCATTCCCGATCCCTTCGATGCGTCGAAGAAGCGCCTGCCGACCATGCTGACGACCGACCTGTCGCTGCGCTTCGATCCTGCCTACGAGAAGATCTCGCGGCGTTTCTTCGAACACCCGGACGAGTTCGCCGACGCCTTCGCGCGCGCCTGGTTCAAGCTCACGCACCGTGACATGGGTCCGCGCGCCCGCTATCTCGGCGCGCTGGTGCCGCAGGAGACGCTGATCTGGCAGGATCCGATTCCGGCGGTCGATCATCCGCTGATCAACGACACGGACATCGCCGCCTTGAAGGCAAAGATTCTGTCGGCGGGTCTTTCGGTGCCACAGCTCGTCTCGACCGCATGGGCGTCGGCCTCGACCTTCCGGGGTTCCGACAAGCGCGGTGGCGCCAACGGCGCCCGCATTCGGCTGAGCCCCCAGAAGGACTGGGAGGTCAACGAGCCGGCCCAGCTCGCCGGTGTGCTCGCAAAGCTCGAAGCGATCCGGAGCGAGTTCAACGGCGCCGCCAAGGGCGGCAAGAAGGTTTCGCTCGCCGACCTGATCGTCCTTGCGGGCTCAGCCGCAGTCGAGAAGGCCGCCCGCGATGCCGGAGTGGATGTTAAGGTTCCGTTCGCGCCCGGACGCATGGACGCCTCGCAGGAACAGACCGACACGCAATCCTTCGCACCCCTCGAACCGCGTGCCGACGGCTTCCGTAATTACGTCAACACCAAGCGGCACCAGTTCATGAAGACCGAAGAGGCGTTCGTGGATCGGGCGCAACTCATGGGACTGAGCGGGCCGGAAATGACGGTGCTGGTCGGCGGGCTGCGCGTGCTCGGCGCCAATGTGGGTTCGGCCAAGCACGGCGTCTTCACCAACCAGACCGGCAGGCTCACCAACGACTTCTTCGTCAATCTGCTCGACATGGGCACCCAGTGGTCGGCGGTGGACGACGATCTCTACGAGGGGCGCGATCGCAAGAGCAACGCCCTCAAATGGACGGCGACCCGCATCGACCTGATCTTCGGCTCGCATTCACAGCTTCGCGCCTTCGCGGAAGTCTACGGCAGTGCCGACGCCGAGGAGAAGTTCGTGAACGACTTCGTCGCCGCCTGGACCAAGGTGATGAACGCCGATCGCTTCGACTTGACCTGATTTTCGGCCCGATTTCGCTGCGATCGTCCGCAACAAGAATGCCGCCAGGCGCGCGGGCGCCGAATCAAATCCCCCGGATCCCGAGCCCCCGCGAGATCAAATCCCCCGCGTCCCCTGGGACGAACATCCAACGGCCGGAGCGAAAGCTCCGGCCGTTTCGCGTCCGGCTGCCGTCCTCGCATGCGTGGCCGAAGGCCGGGGCGTGAGCGGCCGACGCAGCAATCCCCGATCGGCATGCTCGCGTCTTGGCGCCATCGTGCTCAATCGCGCGTCATACCGGCCGTCATGGATCGTCACTCGTCACTGTCCCTGCCCCCCTGAGGTACCCGCGCCATAGCAGGCGCAGCCCGCATGCACTTGGCTGCGTGCGCGGGCATCGAAGGGCGACGGCCCGGGCGCCGCCTGTGGGCGGTTCCTTGCCCGTTCGTCCTTCGGAGCTCGCTTTCGCTCGCACCTCAGGATGACGATCGAAGCCATGACGGCGAACCGGCGCCAGCCTGCGCGCGCCGGCGCGGCTGGCGTGCTTCTTGCCAGAGGTGCGGCGTCGGCCGCCGGCGGAGCACTTCCGCCTTCATCCTCGCGGCATATTCCGACGGACGAATCCGCGTCGCGGCCCGACTGGTCGGGGATTTCGTTCGCCGGTCGCCGCACGCGTAATGGAGACACCATGAAACCCTGTCGCTTCTTATGCGCTCTCGTGACCGTCGCCGCACTGCTGCTTCCAGCGGCGAGCCAGGCCGCGACGCTCCGCATCGCCATGACGGCGGCGGACATTCCGACCCCGACTGGCATGCCCAACAACGGCTTCGAGGGCATGCGCTTCCTCGGCTATCCGGTGTTTGAGGGCCTCGTGCTGTGGGATCTGACCACCAACGACAAGCTCGCCGACCTGAAGCCCGGTCTCGCCGAACGTTACGAGCAGGCGCCGGACGACAAGAAGACGTGGATCTTCCATCTCCGCCGCGGCGTCAAATTCCACGACGGCACCGATTTTAACGCCGACGCGGTGATCTGGAATCTCGACCGCTATTTCAAGAACGACAGCCCGCAGTTCGAGGCGCCGGCCGCCGGCATGACGCGCGCGCGCGTGCCGCTGTTGGCGAGCTACAGGAAGATCGACGACGCGACGGTGGCGATCACCACCAAGGAGGCGGGGTCGTACTTCCCGTACATGGCCGTCTACATCCTGTTCACCTCGCCGACCTCGTTCCAGAAGGCGGGCGACTGGACCAAGCTCGCCTCGATCGGCGCCGCCGGCACCGGTCCGTTCCGCATCACCAAGGTGGTGCCGCGCCAGATGGTCGAAATCTCGCGCAACGACGGCTACTGGGATCCGGCCCGCAAGCCGAAGCTGGACAGCATCGAGCTCCTGCCGATTCCGGAAGCCAATTCGCGCCTCGCGGCGCTGCGCTCCGGCCAGGTCGACTGGATCGAGGTGCCGCCGCCCGAAGGCATTCCGGCCCTGAAGGCGGCCGGTTTCGAGATCGTCACCGGCTCCTACCCGCACGTGTGGCCGTGGTTCTACAACATCGGCGCCACCAACAGCCCGTTTAAGGACGTGCGCGTGCGCCAAGGCCTCAACTACTGCGTCGACCGCGACTCCATGGTGGCGTTCCTCAACGGCACGGCCGAACCCGCCTATGGCTGGCTCAAGACCAACGATCCGGCCTTCGGCAAACCGGTCAACCGCTACAAGTTCGATCCCGCCAAGGGCAAGGCGCTGCTCGCCGAAGCCGGCTTCACGGCGCAGAAGCCGCTGTCGTTCAAGGTGATGATCTCCACCTCAGGCTCCGGCCAGATGCTGCCGATGCCGATGAACGAACTGATGCAGCAGAACCTCAAGGAGGCCTGCGGCGTCGAGGTCGAGTTCGACGTGGTGGAATGGGGCGTACTCCTCAACTCGGCGCGGCAGACACCCGACAGCCCGACCCTGCACGGCTCGCTGGCGCTCAACATCTCGTCGCCGTCCTCGGACGTCGGCATCATGGCGCGCTACTTCTCGTCGGCGAATTTTTCCCCCAACGGCTTCAATTTCGAGCAGTGGAAGGACGACACGTTCGACACCGCGCTGGCGACGCTCGCCGAATCGAGCGATCCCAAGGTGATCGCCGACGAACTCGCCAAGGCGCACGAGCGGCTGGTCGACAATCCGCCGTGGCTGTACATTGTCCACGACCTCAATCCGCGGGCCATGACCAAGAACGTCAAGGGCTTCGTGTCGCCGCAGTCCTGGTTCGCCGACCTCACCATGGTGACCAAGCAATGACCATCGCGGCACGTACCGTCTCGGCCGCCGCAGACGCGGCGGCCGACGTCACCCTCCTGCCGGTCCACGCCCTGTCGCGCGAGATCGCGGCCGGACGGCTGTCGCCGGTCGATCTCGTCGACGCGTGCCTCGCCCGCGTCGACGCGAGCGAACCCAAGCTCAAAGCCTTCGTCGAGGTCTACGCCACCGAGGCCCGCGCCGACGCCGAAGCCGCCGAGCGGGCGATCCGGCGCGGCCGGTCGCTCGGTCCGCTGCACGGCATCCCGATCGCCGTCAAGGATCTGGTCGACATCGCCGGCCGCGTCACCACCGGCGGCTCCAAGACCCGGCGCGCGCGCCGCGCCGAGGCGACCGCCACCATCGTGAAGAAGCTCATGGCGGCGGGCATGATCGTCCTCGGCAAGACCCACACGGTCGAGTTCGCGTTCGGCGGCTGGGGCACCAACCAGCGCCTCGGCACGCCGTGGAACCCGTGGGATGCGGACGTACCGCGCACGCCCGGCGGATCGAGCAGTGGCTCCGGGGTCGCGGTCGGAGCCCGCATGGTGCCGTGCGCCATCGGCACAGACACCGGCGGCTCGGTGCGCATGCCGGCGTCGT
This sequence comes from Astrobacterium formosum, assembly GCA_030848545.1. Taxonomy (GTDB): domain Bacteria; phylum Pseudomonadota; class Alphaproteobacteria; order Rhizobiales; family Xanthobacteraceae; genus Astrobacterium; species Astrobacterium formosum. The sequence continues at coordinate 109,961 of JAVDCA010000015.1, read as the reverse complement.
GGTGCGGCATCACCGGGCTGAAAGCGACCATCGGCCAGATCAGTGCCGCCGGCATCCTGCCTCTGAGCACGACCCTCGACACGCCCGGGCCGATGACCCGCGAGGTCGTCGACGCCGCGCTTCTGTTCGAGGTCCTGCAGGGCTTCGATCCGCTCGACCCGGCGACCCGGCGCGGCCGGCCGACGCCGGTGATGGCGACGCTTGAACGCGGTGTGCGCGGCCTCAGGCTCGCCCGCCTGCCGGCCGGCGAGCGCAGCATCGTCGAAGACGGCGTGCTCGACGCCTACGACCACGCGCTCAAGGTCCTCGCCGGTCTCGGCGCCGAAATCGTCGACGTCGTCCTACCGATGCCACTCGGCGACTACGTCAACATGTCGACGATCATGGAGGCGGAAGCCTACTTCGTCGCCGGCGACATCGCCGAGGACGCCACCGAGCCCATGGACGAGGACGTGCGCAAGCGCATCCTCGCCGGAGCAAAAGTGTCGGCGCGCGACTATCTCGCCCAGGCGCAGCGGCGCCAGGAGCTGATGCGCGCCATGGACGCGGCTCTCGCCGACGTCGACGCCCTGCTCACCCCGACCACGCCGATGGTGGCGGTGCCGCTCGCCGAGGTCGACCAGGCGATGCTGCCGTCGCGCCTGACGCGCTTCGTCAACTACCTAGAGATGTGCGCCGTCGCTGTCCCCAACGGCGTCTGCCGCGGCCTGCCGACGTCGCTGCAGATCGTCTGCCGCAGCTACGACGAAGCGATGGCATTGCGCATCGGCCACGCCTACCAGAAGGCGACCGACTGGCACACGCTCCTGCCGCCGGCGATCGCACCGGCGTGAGAGCCGGAGTCGGCGTCCCTGAAAGTCATGCCCGGCCTCGCGCCGGGCATTTCTTCACGTCGCGATGAATGCCAAACGGCCTGCGCCAGGTCGTGATCGTCGGCGTGCGACGAACCTGACCGGCGACGGACTCGGCCCTTTCCAATACCTCCCGGCATTTGCTAGTGTTCGGCAAGTCATGGGAGGAGCGGCTTGTCGAGGCCTGGGCAACGCAGGACGCCTGTGCGGATGGCGCTGAGCGCCATCGCGGCCTATGCGTTCGTCCTGCAGGTCCTGCTCGGCAGCATCGTCGCCACCCAAATGGCGGCTTCAAGCCCGGCCAGCGCTTTCGCCCTCTGCGTCGGCGAATCCCACGATGTCGATGCACCGACCGGAGATCCCGCCGGCCGCCCCACCCATGCGACCTGCATGGTGTGCGCGTTCGCATCGTTCGCGCCGCCCGTGCCGGAGGCCGCGGCGATCGTCCTCGGCATCGCACCGGAAGTCTTCTTTGAATTCATCCCGCCGGATTACGGCCGGGATACCCAGCGCCACGAGCCGCGCTCGTCGCGAGGGCCGCCACGGATCGCCTGACCGTGCCGTCGCACGTCCGGCTGTCCGTATCCGTGGAGCACCCCCATGTCCCGCTCGATCCGCGCCACCTGTGTGGCGTCGCGCTCGTCACCGCCATCTGCCCACTCATCGAACTCACCCAGGCCCAATCCGTCGATGTGCCGCCCGTCTTATCGGTTCAGGGCCGCAAACCTCGCCGACACCCGCCACATCGCCAGCGCGAGCATCACCGAAACCGCCAATGCGGCGTCGGCCCTGTTCGAACCGGGCAGCGGCCACGCCATTTGTGGCGGGTTCAGATTGCGGATGTAACGACCGTGCCCACGCCATTCACCATGAACATGCCCCGCACCAAGGAGAGACCGATGTCGCGCCTTCTCGCGCCCCTGCTCGCCGTCGCCTGCGCCGCCGCCACCCCCGCCGCCGGCCAGAACCCGCACGCCCTCAAGGCGCCCGCACCCGTGCTGCGCCTCGCCGCCGACGAGGCCCGCCCCGAGAAGACCTACAAGGCCGGCGACATCGTCGTCGCGGCTCCGTGGCTGCGCGCGACGCCGCGCGGCGCCCGCGTGGCCGGCGGCTACATGACCATCACCAACAACGGCGGCGTGGCCGACCGCCTCACCGGCGGCACGCTGGCGCAGGCCGGCCGCTTCGAGCTCCATGAGATGACCATGGTCGACAACGTCATGCGCATGCGGCCGCTGGCGCAAGGTCTCGAAATCAAGCCCGGCGCGACGGTGAAACTCGCGCCCGGCGGCTACCACATCATGGGATTGGACCTGGCGAGTGGCTACACCCAGGGACAGACCATCAAGGGCACGCTGGTGTTCGAAAAAGCCGGGACGGTGGCGATCGAGTACACCGTCGGTCCCATAGGGGGCGGGAGTGGCCACAGCCGTCACTGAAGACGGCCGGGTGAGCCCTTCGTCCATCCTTCGGAGGGCGCTACCCGGATTTCGTCCGGCTTGCGGGCGACGTTCGCCTACTGGGCCGCGTCCTCGGCGGCGCGGGCCTCGGCCTGGGCTTCGGCGTCATCGACCGTCCTGAGCGCCTTGGGATCGGGCATGGAGACGATGTTGTAGCCAGAATCCACGAAATGGATGTCGCCGGTGACGCCGGTCGACAGGTCGGAGAGGAGATAGAGGGCGGCGCCGCCGACCTCTTCTATCGACACCGTGCGGCGCAGCGGCGCGTGGCGCTGCTGGAAATTGAACATCAGCCGGGCATCGGCGATGCCGGCGCCGGCAAGCGTGCGCACCGGTCCCGCCGAGATGGCGTTGACACGGATGCCCTGGGCGCCGAAATCGTTGGCGAGGTAGCGCACAGAGGCCTCCAGCGCCGCCTTGGCGACCCCCATGACGTTGTAGTTGGGCATCACCCGCGTCGAGCCGCCATAGGTCAGCGTCACCAGAGAGCCGCCTTGCGGCATCAGCGCCGCCGCGCGCTTGGCGATCTCCGTGAAGGAGAAGCACGAGATCATCATGGTGCGGGAGAAGTTCTCCCGCGAGGTGTCGGCATAACGCCCCTTGAGCTCGTTCTTGTCCGAGAACGCAATGGCGTGAACCACGAAATCGAGCGAGCCCCATTCGCTCGCCAGCGTCGAGAACACCGCGTCGACCGAGGCGAGATTCTCCACGTCGCAGGGCACGACCAGCGACGAGCCCACCGACTCGGCGAGCGGCTTGACACGCTTGCCCAGCGCCTCGCCCTGATAGGTGAAGGCCAGCGCGGCGCCGTGGCCGGCGAGCATCCTGGCGATGCCCCAGGCGATGGAATGATCGTTGGCGACCCCCATGACGAGGCCGCGCTTGCCGGCCATCAGGCCGCCTTCGGGACGGGTCCGTTCATCGGTCATGGTAGCCTCGCGCGCAGTGATGCCGGACAGGCTGCGAACGAGCCGGGGATCGATCAGATTCATGGGGGCTCCGTCTTCCACGCACGGGGGGGCACGGCCGCGGCCGGAACCGCGGGCCACACGGCGCTCGATTGGCGCGAGCGCAGACGGATTTGGTTTTTACGGAGCCAATGTGAAACTGGGGCGACAAGGCGAAAGCCGACGGACAAGCGGGCGGGAGCGAGCCCGCCGCCCACGAAGGAGCGTCAGCCACCATGGCGCACCTCTTTCGAACGCTCGCCGTCACGCGTCCAACCGCTTGAACACGATCGACGCATTGGTGCCGCCGAACCCGAACGAATTGGACAAGACGCAGCCGAGCGCGACATTGTCGCGCCGTTCGCGCACGATCGGCATGTCGGCGAATTCGGGATCGAGATTCTCGATGTGGGCGCTTTCGCAGATGAAGCCGTTGTTCATCATCAGGAGAGAATAGATCGCCTCCTGGACGCCGGCGGCACCGAGCGAATGGCCGGTGAGCGACTTGGTCGCCGAGATCGCCGGCACGTTCTTGCCGAACACCTCGCGGATCGCCTCGATCTCCTTGAGGTCGCCGATCACCGTCGAGGTGGCGTGCGGGTTGATGTAGTCGACCGGCGCCTTCACCGTCGACAGCGCCATCTTCATGCAGCGCATCGCGCCTTCGCCGGAGGGCGCCACCATATCCTCGCCGTCGGACGTGGCGCCGTAGCCGGCGACCTCGGCGTAGATCCTGGCGCCGCGCGCCTTGGCGTGCTCGAGTTCCTCGAGCACGAGGACGCCGGCGCCGCCCGCGATGACGAAGCCGTCGCGGTCGCGGTCGTAGGCGCGCGAAGCGGTCGCCGGGGTGTCGTTGTACTTGGACGACATCGCCCCCATGGCGTCGAACAGGACCGACAGGGTCCAGTCGAGTTCCTCGCAGCCGCCGGCGAAGATGATGTCCTGCTTGCCGAGCTGGATGATCTCGGAGGCGTTGCCGATGCAGTGGTTGGAGGTCGCGCAGGCGGACGCGATCGAATAGTTCACGCCCTTGATCTTGAACCAGGTGGCGAGCGTCGCCGAAGCCGTCGAGGACATGGCCTTGGGGACTGCGAACGGACCGACGCGTCTCGGCCCCTTCGAACGGGTGATGTCGGCCGCCTCGACCACGGTCTTGGTCGACGGACCACCCGATCCCATGATGATGCCGGTGCGTTCGTTGGAAACATTCCCGGTTTCCAGGCCGGCGTCGCGGATCGCCTGTTCCATGGCGACGTGGTTCCAGGCAGCACCGCCGCCGAGGAAGCGCATGGCGCGGCGATCGACCGCCTCGACCACATCCAACGTCGGTGCCCCTTGCACTTGACTGCGAAAGCCCAGTTCCGCCTGCTTGTCGGCCCGCGTGATGCCGGATTTGGCTTCACGCAGACTCGCCAGTACTTCCTGGGTGTTGTTGCCGATGGATGAGACGATCCCCATCCCGGTGACCACGACCCGCCTCATGGCTGCCTCTTTCCAAAAAATGCGCCGCGCTGGGACTTTTGCCCGCCGGTCACGCCCCACTCGCCGGCGCCGCGGTTTCCCGCCGGAACAGTCCGACCTTGAGATCAAGGGCGCGATAGATCACCGAACCGTCGGCGGACAGCCAACCGTCGGCAATGCCGAGCACCAGCTTGGAGCGCATCACGCGCTTGATGTCGATCCCATAGACGATTTTCTTGACGGTCGGCTGAACCTGGCCGGAGAACTTGACCTCGCCCATGCCCAATGCCCGGCCGCTGCCTTCCGCTCCCAGCCAGCCGAGGAAGAAGCCCAGCAGCTGCCACAGAGCGTCAAGTCCGAGGCAGCCCGGCATCACCGGGTCGCCTTTGAAATGGCAAGGAAAGAACCACAGATCGGGACGCACCTGGAACTCGGCCCGCGCCAGCCCCTTGCCGTGCTCGCCGCCCTCCTCCGATAGCTCGGAAATGCGATCGAACATCAGCATCGGGGGCAGCGGCAATTGCGGACCTTCCCGGAACAGTTCGCCTCGCCCGCATGCGAGCAGTTCCTCATATTCAAAGCTCGACCGCCGATTCTGCATTCCCGTCCCGTCCTTCGAGAACCCGTTCGCGACGGGCGATTTCCTAACACACGCCAAACCTTGGGCAAAGGCATAGCGGGATGCCGGCCGGCCGGCGCGCACAGCAATCGAAGTGCGGCGATCGACGGTCCTCGAATACGGCCTGCCAGCAGGCTGAGGCTCTTGAGAGGCAGTTGCAAATAGGCTTCGTCGTCACTATGATTGCGCTTGAAACAACCTTTCCATGAGGCTGGCAGAAGAGGCTGGCCGTGTGAGCGCGCCGCTCTGCCAGAAAGAACCGCCATGCAGCCGCGTATCCCCATCCACCCCCTGGTCATCTCGGAATCCATGGGCGTCGAAGGTACGCGGCAAACTGCCGCGCGCGTGACCGACTTCACCGGTTGCCCGTGGCACGACGTCAAATCCATGCTGCGCGACGTCGGGTTGCGCCCGACCCGCCAGCGCATGTCGCTGGGTTGGCTCCTGTTCGCCAAGGGCGATCGCCACCTGACGGCGGAAATGCTCTACGAAGAGGCCAACAACGCCAAGGTGCCGGTCTCGCTCGCCACCGTCTACAACACCCTGCACCAGTTCACCGAGGTCGGCCTGCTGCGCCAGGTCGCCGTCGACGGGTCGAAGACCTACTTCGATACCAACGTGTCGGACCACCATCATTTCTATGTGGAGGACGCCAACGAACTGGTCGACATCCCCCATGCGGAAGTGACCGTCGACAAGCTGCCTCACGCCCCCGACGGTTATGAAATCGCCCGCATCGACGTGGTGGTGCGTATCAAGCCGACCCGCGACTGATTTTCGACCCGCCTGTCGGAAAAGCCCGGCGACTTCACGTCGCCGGGCTTTTCCGTTTTGGCGGGCACTACGCCGATCGCAGCGCCTCGACGTCCCAGGGCAGCGAATAGAGCCACTTGCCGGTCGCCGAGAAGATCGCGTTGGTGACCGCCGGGGCGAGCGGCGGCACGCCCGGTTCGCCGATGCCCGTCGGCGCCGCCCCCGAGGACACGATGTGCACCTCGACCTTGGGCATGTCGGACATTCGCAGAGGCTCATAGCCGTCGAAATTGGATTGATCGACGACGCCGTCCGTCAGCGTGATCTTGTTGCGTAGCGCGGCGCCGAGACCATAGCCGATGCCGCTTTCCACCTGCGCCCGGATCACGTCCGGATTGATCGGCACGCCACAATCCACCGCCGCCACGACCCGGTCGACCTTGACGGCGCCGTCCTTGACGGTGACGTCGGCCACCATGGCGACGAAGCTGCGGAAGCTCTCGTGCACCGCCAGGCCGCGGCCGCGGCCGGAACCGAGTTTTTCACCCCAGCCGCCCTTTTCGGCCGCGAGCCTGAGCACCGCGGCGTGGCGCGGATGCCCATCGAGCAGGCGCATGCGGAATGCCAGCGGGTCCTGGCCGGCCGCACGGGCAAGCGCATCGATCATCACTTCGACGGCCTGGGCCGTGTGGGTGTGGCCGACCGAGCGCCACCACAGCGTCGACACCGGCGAGTCGACCCGGTGCCAGTCGAGGGCGAAATTGGCCACACGGTACGGCATGTCGGCGGCGCCTTCGACTACCGTGTCGTCGATGCCGTTCTTCACGATCATGGCCTCGAACGGCGAGCCGATAATGAAGGACTGGCCGACGATCTTGTGGTCCCACCCGACGATATTGCCGGCTGAGTCGATGCCGGCCCGGATGGTGTGCAGCACCATGGGCCGGTAGCGGCCCCCCTTGAGGTCGTCCTCGCGGGTCCAGACGAGATGGATCGGCGCCTTGCCGCCGGTCGCCTTGGCGATCGCCGCCATCTCGGCGAAGTAGTCCGCGTTCGGGGTGGCGCGGCGGCCGAAAGAACCGCCCGCCCATACGGTATTGAGCTTGACCTTCTCGGGAGCGAGGCCAAGCACGGCCGCGACGGTCGCCTGCTCGACGGTCTGCAACTGCGCCCCCGCCCACACTTCGGCGCCGTCGGCCGTGACCTCGATGACGCCGTTGAGCGGCTCCATGGGGGCGTGGGCGAGATACGGGAAGGCGAACTCCGCCTCGATCACCTTGGCGGCGCCCTTGAGTGCCGCCGCGACGTCACCGCGCCGCGCCGCCGGCAAGCCGCCCGGCCCTTTCGCGAGCCGGCGATAGTCGGCCAGGATGGCGTCGGTCGAGCGCGTTTCCGCCTTGCTGTCGTCCCACGCGACAGTGAGTGCTTCACGCCCCTTCATGGCCGACCAGGTATCGCGGGCGACGACGGCGACGCCCTGCGGAATCTGCACCACGTCGACCACGCCCTTGACCGCCTTGGCGGCGGTGGCGTCGAAGGACTTCACGGTGCCGCCGAAGCGCGGCGAACGGGCCACGACCGCGGTCAGCATGCCGGGGCGGCGCACATCAATGGAATAGATGGCGCGTCCGGTCGCCTTTTCCACCGAATCGATGCGGGGCACGTGCTTGCCGATATAGCCCCAGTCCTTGGCGTCCTTGAGCTTGACTTGCGCCGGCACCGGCTGCGCCGCCGCCTTGGCGGCGAGTTCGCCGAAACTCGCGCGCCGGCCGGAGGCCACATGCGAGACAACGCCCTTCGAAACCGTGATCTCGCCAGCGCCGACACCCCAGCTGTCGGCGGCGGCCGCCACCAACATGGCCCGCGCGGCAGCACCGGCCTTGCGCAACTGTTCCCACGAATTGGCGATCGCGGTCGATCCGCCGGTGCCCTGCACCGGGCCGAAGAACAGATTGTTGTAGAGTTTCGCATCCGCCGGCGCGAACTCACTTCGCATCTGCGCCCAGTCGGCGTCGAGCTCCTCGGCCACGATGGTGGTCAGCCCCGTGGTGTTGCCCTGGCCCATGTCGAGATGCTTGATCAGCACCGTGACAGTGTTGTCGGGCGCGATGCGGACGAACGCGTTCGGCATCGGGGCGTCCTGCGGCGTCGCCGCAAGACTCTTGCGACTGCCGAAATCCACATAGGCGCCGATGACGAGCGCACCGGCGGCGACGGCCGAGCCCTGGAGGAACCGGCGGCGCGAAGATGTGGTGAGGTCGGGTTGCTTGGAATCCGGATTGGTGATCGCGAACATCATGGCCTCCCTCACGCCAGCTCTCGGGCGGCTTCGTGAACGGCGGCACGGATGCGCACATAGGTGGCGCAGCGGCACACATTGCCGTCCATGGCGGTGTCGATGTCGGCGTCGCTCGGCTTGTTGTTCTGCGACAGGAGCCCGACCGCCGACATGATCTGGCCCGGCTGGCAATAACCGCACTGGACCACGTCGAGCTTCTTCCATGCCGCCTGCACGGCGCCGGCGACGCGCCCGTCCAGGCCCTCGATGGTGGTGATGTTCTTGCCGACGGCATCGCCGACCGGCGTCTGGCAGGCTCGCACCGGCTCGCCGTCGAGATGCACCGTACAGGCGCCGCACAGGCCGGCGCCGCAGCCGAACTTGGTGCCGGTGAGATTGGCGTGATCGCGGATCGCCCACAGAAGCGGCATGTCGGGATCGACATCGAGCTGATGGGGGGACGAATTGATTGTGAGTGAAACCATCGGGGGCTCCATGCGGCGCGCCGGGGCCGGGGGTTCGGAAACGTTCGCGCCGCTGAAACCGAGCACATGGTTGGCGTCGGCCCACCTTCAAGGGTGAGCGGGCGCCCAAAAGTTGGTCACCAGATCAAATGAAATTGACGCCGATAGCCAGCAAGCGCATTGCCCCGTGGCCACTGCAACACATCGCTTCGGCTAGCCGATGAGTTGCACAATCGGCGCGGCGATCGCTGCGGCCGGGGGCGCGATCCGGAGCATCGACCACCCGGCGGGCCACCGTCACAGGCGTCATCGCGACCGCGTCTGCGCCGCGAACGACCGATGCGCCTCCAGAAATTTCACCGTTTGCTCCGACACGTCGCCCCTTCGCCAGACCAATTGCATTTCAAGAGGGATTTCCGGCGAAATTCGCTTGAGCACGACATTGCTGGCCGGCCGGATGAGCGGAAGCTCGTGCATCAGGTCGACCGCGAGGTTGGCTGCGACGAGCCCAATTCCCTCCACGGCACTGTCGGCGAAATACTGGCAGTTCGGCTCGAAACCGGCCTCCCGACAGACGGAACGAAACAGATTGTACAGCTCGTAGATCTTGTGGGGGGTCGGCAGGATGAAGACGTCGTCCTTGAGGTCCGCCAGCGCGACCGGTGCTTCGCCGCAGGCCAGCCGATGGGTGTGATGCAGCGCCACCGCCATCGGCAGCGCCGGCAGCGGTGATGAATCCAGACCCGAACCGATGACGGATGAATCGACACAGATGATGTCCAGCGCACGTTCCTGCAGCTTTGCCAGCAGGGACTCGATCGGAAGCACGCATGTATGAATCTCTATGCCCGGGTGGCGGGCGTGAAACACCTGCAGACGGGCCGGAAGATGCCCGAGTATCGACGTCATCGTGAAGCCGATTTCGATGATGTCTCCCTTTCGGGCGACGGCGCGCCGCAGGATCTGATCTGACCTGGCGACCTGCATGATCGTCAGCTTGGCCTCGTTGTAGAGGATCTCCCCGAGAGGGGTCAGGCTGATCTCCTTGTTCTGATGACGGCAAAAGAGCGGTTCACCAAGCCTCTCCTCCATGTGTTGAATGGCCCTGCTCAACGCAGGTTGCGTCATGTGGAGCATCTCGGCGGCGCGCGTGAAATGCATCTCCTGCACCACCGTCAGGAAGTATTTCAACTCTCTGAATTCGAACATCGGGCTGATCCCTCTGACAGGCTTCCCGCGCGCCAAACCGCGCAGACGGTCCACGATTCGACATCTGGCGGTGCCACTCCGGCCAAGCGGCACCGCAACCGCCGATGCCTGATGCCGAAGCCAGCACGCGGGCGGCGCAGCAACGCCGTCCAGGCGTGGCGCCGTGTCCACGACCGCCAGCCCCTCACGGGCGATCGTCGCACGAATTTCCGCTCGCCACTCATCCGCACGATCCCGACCTGCCGCCCCGTGACATCGCGCTCCGCATCTGCAGCCGAAGGGACGAACACCGCCGTCCCTCATTCCGTTTCGGCATCGGATCTGGGTCCAGAAAGCATTGGAGTACTTCGCACGACGAATTGTACTTTCGGCGCGGTCCAATGACCACTTACGCGTACAAGGAACAAGTCTGCATGGTCGTGGGGGATGGGCCGTGCGGAGCAACGCGCTGTTGCGGGAGAGACCATCATGGGCTCGAAGAATGACGACAAGTCCGTTCCGACCGCCTCGCCGGTGACGACCGGCGTTTCGACGACCGGCATTTCCAGGAAGGATTTCTTGAAAGGAAGTGCGCTCGCGATGCTGGGAGTGGCGTCCGCGGGCACGTTGGCCGAGGCGCAGAGCAGGCCAGAGAGCAACACCGTGCCGGTGGAGTCGTGCCGACATGAAGGGTGGAGCTGGGAGACCAAACCGGCGCCGATCCCTGCCGCCGAAATCAAGAACACCATCACGGCGGACGTCGTCGTGATCGGCGCCGGACTGTCCGGTTTCGTTGCCGCCCTGTCGGCGAAAGAACGCGGCGCGGACGTCGTCATCATCGACAAGAACGCCACCTATGCGGCGCGCGGTGGCCACATCACCGCCTTCAACAGCAAGGTTCATGCCCGCCTGGGCATCAAGAACGATTATCGACAGACGCTTCGCGACTGGATCGCCTGGGCGCAGGGCAAAGTGAAGGAAGAGCTCCTGTGGGAGTTCGGACACAAGAGCGGCGCCTGCATGGACTGGCTGATCGACCAGGTCGAGCCGCGCGGCCTGAAAGTCACGTTGTGGGGCGGCTATTACAAAGGCCCCGACTACACGGAAAATCCGGTGACGCACTTCTTCTACAAGGAAGCCTCCGAATTCGACTACAAGAACGGCATCGCCACCGGCACCGGCAATCCCGTGCTGATGGAGACGTTGGAGCAGATCGTCAAGGAGCGCGGGATCAGGCTCGACTACAAGACGAAGGCCGTCCAACTGGTCCGCGACGGCAGCGGGCCGGTGACGGCCGTCATCGCCGGGCGGAAGGGTAACTACACCAGATACGCCGCGCGAAAATCCATCATCATTGCGACCGGCTGCTACGCCTCCAACGACGAGATGAAACGCCGATACTCACCCTACTCATTGGCCGTCGACTCGCAGATCTATTTTCCCAACAAGTGCAACACCGGTGACGGACACATCATGGCCATGCAGATCGGCGGGGCCATGCAGCGACAGGAACCGCACGGCGCCGCCGTCCACCTGGAGTCGGGAGCGGCGAGCTACGGCTTTCTCCATGTCAACGCATTGGGACAGCGCTGGAAGAACGAGGATGTCAACACGCAATCGAAGAGCGTGACGAAGGCGCTGCAGCCGAAAGGCATCGCATGGAGCATCTATGATCGGCACGGGCTCGACCAGGTCAAGCAGCAGGTCGACGCCGGCATCGCCGGCGGCCTGTTCTACGGCCAGATGTTCCAACGCATGGGGGCGCCGTTCGACATCGAGATGGAGCGCCATCTTCTCGAACAGGACATCAAGGTCGGCAAGGTCGTCACGGCCGACAGCATCGAAGAGCTGGCCCGCAAGATGGATGTGCCCGTCGACAAATTCGTCGCCACCGTCAATCGGTACAACAAGCTCGTGGCGAACAAGAACGATGTCGACTTCGGCAAGCGCGCCGAATTGCTCACCGCGATCGTCGATGCGCCGTTCTATGCCGGCCGGCTGATCAGCACGCTGCTCAGCATGGCCGGAGGATTGAGGACGAACGTCAATTGCGAGGTCCTCGACGCGGAGGATCAACCGGTCCCGCATCTTTACGCGACCGGCGCCGCGGGCGGAGATTTCTTCGCCAACGACTATCCGACCCTGTGCCCCGGCACCAACCACGGCCGTTGCGTGACGTTCGGCCGTATTGCCGGCATCGTTGCCGCGGGCGGCTCGGTCGATTTGATCCCTTCGCTGGACATCTGACGCCGCAAAGTGGCGGGCACGACGGCCGGATGACGGCCTCGAGCCCGCCACTTCGATCCACTGGAACGCCGGCACATCGCCTCCCGGCAGGGATATCGCGCAAGATGACCCGCAGAACCATCGCTTGGCCGGCGGCGCTCCTGGTGTGCCTGTTTGCAGCGCAAGTCGTCGTTGGTGCCGAATATACTTCGGACAAGCATGGAAGAATCGGACTGGCCTGCGCGGCCTGCCACGGGGATGAAGCGAAAAAGTCACCTGTGGCTGGTGACAAATGCCTGGAATGCCATGCGTCCTTTGCGGAAGTGGCCCACAAGACCACAAGGCTCGAGCCCAACCCGCACGCAAATCACTACGTGAAAGTCGGATCGGACGACATCTGCACGGAGTGCCACAAAGGGCATAAGGCCGACGAAATCACCTGTCGGCAATGCCACGCGGGACTGACGTTCAAGGGTGCGTACAAAGAGAACCGTCAGTCGACCGGGCCGCGGTGAACAGACGCCGGTTGGCGGTACGGGTCGCGGGCGTCCGCCGTAACGCATGATCCTCCGGCTTGTGATCAGCTCCGCGCATGCGGGCCCTCTAGTGCGGCGTCGGCTTCGCCTCCTGGGAAGAAAGAGCGCGTCACTCCAAGCGCCGATTCTTACGGCGAATCAACAATATGCACATATTTTGGTCAGCCACCCCGGTCGACCGAAGGTTGGTGCCGGACTCGCGATGACGAGCCGAGGCTCACGGTCACAGATATCAGTCGAACTTCTCGTTGGGGTAGACGCCCCACAGGCGCTCCTGCTCGATCCAGCCGTCGAAGCCGTCGCCGACGATGCGGCACCACAAGCCGTTGCAGCGCTTGACGCTGCCGAGCACACCGGCTTCGAGCCGCGCCGTCACCTGGCTGTGCGAATCGGCCGATTCGTAGACCGGGACCGGATCGCCGCTGCCCTTGGGACCGGCGATCAGGGCGGTGCGCCGGCCGGACAGGAGAGAATGATAGACCCAACCCTCCGAGCCCTCCCAGTCGCGGATGCGGCGCCAGTTGTCGTACTCGGCGGTGATCTCCACCGGCAGGCCGCTGCGGGTGAACACCCAGGCGACTTCGTGATCCTTGGTGGGGCCGCCGCGGACATTGACGCGGTCCGACTTGAGGCTGACGAAACGCGGAATGGGCAGGCCGCTCTGGGTCCCGGTGGCGAGATCGCCGGCCGCCCAGGCGGAAGCAACGCCCAAGGAAACGATGCCTGTCGGAACCCCGCCGGCCATGAGCACGAGCCCCAACAGTCCGGCCTTCCAACCCAGCATCGTCAAAGAGCCCTCGTTGCGAATCAAAAGCGATTACCCTCCGGAATACGCGGGAGGTCTGTGGCATTCCCATGGTCGGGAGGGAGCAAGCCGCCGCGGGCGACCACTTTGTCTTGTCCGGTCCATCTGATAGAGAGGAACCCGGTCTACCACCCACATCGTACGGATTCCCTTCAGTGTCGGCGATGGGGGTTAACGAGGGTTAAACCGGCGGACAGCCCTGTCCGTCCGGCAGTCAGCAACCCCCAGGGCGAGGGAGGACATGTCGAACCGCAGGAAACCGCTCGTCGTCGTCACGCGCAAGCTGCCCGACACGATCGAAACGCGCATGTGCGAGCTGTTCGACACGCGCCTCAACCTCGAAGACAAGCCGATGGCGGCGGCCGAGATCGCCGAAGCCCTCAAGGTCGCCGACGTGCTGGTGCCGACGGTGACCGACCGCGTCGACGCCCACGCGCTCGGCCAGAGCGGCGACAAGCTCAAGCTGATCGCCAATTTCGGCAATGGCGTCGACCATATCGACGTCGCGACCGCGCTTCAGCGCGGCATCACGGTGACGAACACGCCCGGCGTCCTGACCGAGGATACCGCCGACATGACCATGGCGCTGATCCTGGCCGTGCCGCGCCGGCTCGCCGAGGGCGCCCGCGTGTTGACCGCCGCCGACAAGGACTGGGCCGGCTGGTCGCCGACCTGGATGCTCGGCCATCGCATCTCCGGCAAGCGGCTCGGCATCGTCGGCATGGGGCGGATCGGCCAGGCGGTCGCCCGCCGCGCCAAGGCGTTCGGGTTGCAGATCCACTACCACAACCGCCGGCGCGTTTCGCCCAAGACCGAGGAAGCCCTGGAGGCGACCTATTGGGAGAGCCTCGACCAGATGCTCGCCCGCATGGACATCATATCGATCAACTGTCCGCACACGCCGGCGACCTACCATCTCCTGTCCGCCCGCCGGCTGAAACTCCTGCGGCCGCAGGCCTATGTGGTCAATACGGCCCGCGGCGAGGTGATCGACGAAAACGCCTTGATCCGCATGGTCGAGCAGGGCGAACTGGCCGGTGCCGGCCTCGACGTGTTCGAGCACGAACCGGCGGTCAACCCCAAGCTCGCCCGCCTCGCCCGCGCCAACAAGGTCGTGCTCCTGCCCCACATGGGATCGGCCACCCTGGAGGGGCGCATCGACATGGGCAACAAGGTCATCATCAACATCCAGACCTTCATGGACGGCCACCGTCCGCCCGACCGCGTGCTGCCGTCGATGTTGTAGGCGGCGCCGCCCCGTCTCGTCTCCACAGGGCACTCAATTCGCCGCAGCAGGCTCCCTCTCCCCAACGGGGAGAGGGAGAAGAAGGACCATGCCCCAGGTCACCGGATCGGCCGATTTTTCGGCTATAATGCAAGGCAGCTCATGGGGAGTGGGAGAGCTGCCGATGCGTGCTTCGATATCGGGCGCCGTGGCCCTGGTCTTGTCCATCGTCTTGTCCATCGTATTGCCCATCGTCCTGGCCGGCGCCACCGCCGCGTTCGCCGCCAGCCGTCTGACGCCGAACGAGGTCAAGACCACGTTCTTCGACGGCAAGCCGTTCACCGCCTCAACGCCGTCGGGCGTGAAGTTCAAGATGGTGTTCTCCGCCGACGGCAAGGTGGCGCGCGAACCCACCGGCACCGCCGGCGCCAAGGGCGAAGGCACCTGGAAGCTCGACCAGGAAGGCTTCTGCACCACCTGGAAAGGCCAGAAGCCGAACTGCTTCGTGGTCATCTCCGCCGGCACCAATAAATGGTCGATCATGAAGAGCTCGACCCTGATGGCGGTGTGGAGCAAGTAGCCCGCCCGGCGGGCAAGTAGCCCGCTCGGCGGGCAAGTAGCCACGCCCGGCGACGTGGCGGATTTGCTGCGGACGAGGCGGCGTTCCGGACCGGAGCGGCGCCACATGTTGGGGTTGCCCCGGCCGGCCCGCCGGCCTTATCGTCGGTCGCGTCGGCTGCGGCGAACCGCCGGGCCGATCCACGGGAGGGAGCCACCATGTGCCGGGTTCTGTTCTCGGTTGATTCGTCGGCTTACGAATACGAGACGCGATCCGTCCGGCTTGCCGGCCACGTCACGTCCATCCGGCTGGAAGCCGCCTTCTGGGCAATCCTCGAGGAGATCGCGGCCGCGCAGCACGTCAGCCTCGGCAAGTTCCTCACCAAGCTCCACGACGAAGTGCTGGAATTCGAGGGCGAGGCCGTGAACTTCAGCTCGCTGCTGCGTTGCGCCTGCCTCAATTACGCCGCCCGCATCAGACCCGACACCGCCGCCATGGCGGCACTGACTCACCAGGCGGAACCGGATTTTTCAGGTCGCGGCTCGCGATCCGGACGGGCGTAGTATATCGCTACTACCCGCAATCGCCGCGGTTGGTTATCGTGCTTCCAAACAACGAGCCGCGATGACACGCGGCAACCGCGGGAGCGAAACGTGACGAGCGCCGCACGCCGCGGCGCCGGAACAAGGCATATACTGGAGCGAATTCGGCCGCCGATGCCGTAGACGCGCTCGACCAACGCCGCCGCAACGAGAGTGACCCATTGCCGACGGATGATCGCCTCGGCGCGATCAGGCGCGAGGAGCGGCTGCGCCCGCGCCGGCGTCCGACAGGCGACCAAAAGGAGAAGACGACCACATGGCCAAGGCCATCCACATGATGATCCGCGTCCTCGACGAGAAGCGTTCGGTCGATTTCTACCAGACCGCCTTCGGCCTCCAAGTCGCCGACCGATTCGGCTTCGACGACTTCACGCTCGTCTATCTGCGCAACCCCGAGGCCGACTTCGAGATCGAGCTCACGGTCAATCACGGCCGCGCCGACCCTTATGATCTCGGCACCGCCTACGGCCATGTCGCCTTTGCGGTCGACGATCTCGCGGCCGAGCACGCGCGCCTCACGGCGGCGGGGCTTACGGTCAACCCGATCAAGGAGTTCGTGCGCGACGGCGCCCTGATGGCGAGGTTCTTTTTCGTCACCGATCCCGACGGCTATCGCATCGAGGTTCTGCAGAAGCACGGGCGCTATCGCTGAGCCCGGACACGAAGGGAGGAAGGCCCATGAGGACAATGCCACCAAACGACGGCGGAGGCCCCCCGGCCTCGCTCGACCGGCGCGGATTCCTCGCCGGCGCGGCCGCACTTGCCGTGTCGGGCACGGCGCTGATCCATGCCCGGGAAGCCTGGGGCCTGGAAGTGAAGGCCCTCAAGCCCGACACCATGGCGACGCTGATCGCCATGGCGCGCGACATCTATCCGCACGACCGGCTGGCGGACCGTTTCTATGCCGTCGCGGTGAAATCGTTCGACGACAAGGCCGCGGCCGACCCGAAGATGAAGGCGATGATCGAGAACGGCATCGCCGATCTCGATGGTCGCGCCAGGAAGGCGTTCGGCACGCCCTATCGCACCGTCGGCTGGGAGGCGCAGCGAGTGACGCTGCTGCGCCAGATCGAGGGCGGCCCACTGTTCAAGGCGGTGCGGCCGGCGCTGGTGGTCAGCCTCTACAATCAAAAGGAGGCATGGCCGATCTTCGGCTACGAAGGCGAAAGCGCGGGCCACGGCGGCTACATCAGCCGCGGCTTCGACGACCTGACCTGGTTGTGAAGATCAGGTTGTGAAGACCTGACTCTGAAGACCTGGCCGAAGACCAGGCAACGTTATTCGGGAGGATCAGATGGCCGCAAAGTTCGATCTCAACGACGACACCGTGGTGGTGATCGTCGGCTCCGGCGCCGGCGGCGGAACGCTCGGCACGCAGCTCGCCCTCAAGGGCATCAACACCGTCATCCTCGAGGCCGGCAAGCGCCACGAAATCGAGGACTTCGTCAACGACGAGTGGGCGAGCTTCGCCCAATTGGCCTGGACCGACATGCGCACCACGTCGGGCTCGTGGCGGGTGGCGCGCGATTTCCCCAACCTGCCGGCCTGGATCGTCAAGGCGGTCGGCGGTTCAACGGTGCACTGGGCCGGCGCCTCGCTGCGCTTCCAGCCGCACGAGTTCAAGGCGGCGACGACCTACGGCAGGATCAAGGGCACGAACCTCGCCGATTGGCCGATCTCGTCCGACGAGATGGCGCCCTGGTACGCCATGGCCGAGGACCGCATGGGCGTCACCCGCACCAACGGCATTCCGGGTCTGCCCGGCAACAACAACTACAAGGTGCTCGAAGCCGGCGCCAAGAAGGTCGGCTACAAGGAAGTGTCGACCGGCCGCATGGCGATCAATTCGCAGGCCCGCGACGATCGCGGTGCCTGCCAGCAGATCGGCTTCTGCTTCCAGGGCTGCAAGTCGGGCGCCAAATGGTCGACCCTGTATGCCGAGATCCCCAAGGGGGAGGCGACCGGCAAGCTCGAAGTGCGTCCCGAAAGTCACGTCGTGAGGATCGAGCACGACAAGTCCGGCAAGGTCACGGGCGTCGTCTATCACGATGCTGCCGGCACCATCCGGCGCCAGAAGGCACGCTTGGTCTGCGTCGCCGGCAATTCCATCGAAAGCCCGCGGCTGCTCCTGAACTCGGAATCGTCCAAATTCCCCGACGGGCTCGCCAATTCCTCCGGTCAGGTCGGCAAAAACTACATGCGGCACATGACCGGCTCGGTCTACGGCGTGTTCGACCGGCCGGTCAAAATGTGGCGCGGCACCACCATGGCCGGCATCGTCCAGGACGAAGCCGGCAACGACCCCAAGCGAGGCTTCGTCGGCGGCTATGAACTGGAAACCCTGTCGCTCGGCCTGCCGTTCATGGCCGCGTTTCTCGACCCCGGCGCCTGGGGGCGCGAGTTCGCGACCGCGCTCGACGCCTATGCCAACATGGCCGGGATGTGGATCGTCGGCGAGGACATGCCGCAGGAAAAGAACGGCGTCACCCTCGACCCCAAGGCCAAGGACAAGTACGGCATGCCAGTCGCGCGGGTGCATTTCGACGATCATCCCAACGATGTCGCCATGCGCAACCACGCCTACTCCCGCGGCCGGGCGATCTACGAGGCGGTCGGCGCGACGCGCACTTTTCCGACGACGCCTTACCCGTCGACCCACAATCTCGGCACCAACCGCATGTCGGCGAAGCCGTCCGACGGCGTCGTCAACAAATGGGGCCAGAGCCACGACATCAAGAACCTGTTCGTGTCCGACGGCTCCCAGTTCACCACCGGCGGCGCCGAGAACCCGACGCTGACCATCGTGGCCCTGGCACTGCGGCAGGCGAACTATATCGCCGAGCAACTCGGTCAGAAGACGATCTGATACGACCAATCGGCTTCGTCATTCCGGGGCGCCGCGACAGCGGCGAGCCCGGAATGACGCAATCATTCAATCGAATTTGGTGCCAAGGGTTCGACCGCAAGGCGTAAAGGTGCGTTTCGTTCCGCTCAACGCAGCCTACGCGCCGTGCACCGCGAGATCGCGGATGGTCGCGTTATCGCCGGAGAGCGGATTGGCCGGGTCCCAGGAGTAGCTCAGCGTCTCGAAGCGCAACGAGCGGGCGTCGATCATCAAGAGGCGCCCGGTGAGCCCTTCGCCGAAGCCGACGATCTCGCGGATGACTTCGAGCGCCATCAACGAGCCGGCGATGCCGGGCAGCGCGCCCAGGATTCCGGCCTCGGCGCAGGCCGGCACCGTGCCGGGCGGCGGCGGCTCGGGAAACAGGCAGCGATAGGTCGGGTTCAGGGTACCGTCCTCGGCTTTCTCGAACGGCCGCAGGGTCGTCAGCGTCGCATCGAAAGTGCCGACTGCCGCCGTCACCAGCGGCTTTTTGGCGAAGTAGCAGGCGTCCGAGACCAGATAGCGGGTGGCGAAATTGTCCGAGCCGTCCGCCACGATGTCGTAGCGGCCGATCAGATCGAGGGCGTTCTTGGCCGTGAGCCGCAGCGGGTGCCTTTCGACCGCGACATGCGGATTGAGACGGCCGACCATCTCGGCGGCGCTGTCGACCTTGGGGCGATCGATGTCGGGAGTGGCGTGTATGACCTGGCGCTGCAGGTTGGAGAGCGACACGCGATCGTCGTCGACGATGCCGATGGTGCCGACCCCGGCGGCGGCGAGATACAGGATCAGCGGCGCCCCGAGGCCGCCGGCACCGACCACCAGGACGCGAGCCCGCTTGAGCGCCTGCTGGCCGGGACCACCCACTTCGCGCAACACGATATGGCGGGCGTAGCGTTCCAGTTCATCCGGCGTCAGCATCAGGGACCTTTCGGAGAATTTCCGCGCCCATCAGGCGCCGGACGGACGCGCCGGTCAAGCGGAGCAACCCGCAGCACAGGTTTGCGATGCGGTCCGATTGCGCTAGGCTCGGCCGCACTGTGAGATCCATGAGGGAGCCTGCCATGCGGCTGATCGGCATCGTCCTCGCCATCGCCTGCGCGGCCGGCGGCGCGTTCGCCCAGACGGCCCCCACCCCAACGCAGGCGCCCAAACCCGCGCCGGCGGCAAAGCCCGTGCCGGCCGCGAAGCCGGCGCCCAAGCCGGCCGCGGCAAAGCCCGCACCGGCGGCAAAACCCGCGCGGGCGGCAAAGCCTGTGGCGGCCGGAAAGCCTGCGGCCGCCAAGCCGGCGCCAGCAGCAGCCGGCAACACCGCCCTGACGGCGGCGGAACGCATGGCGATCCAGTCCGATCTCGTCTGGACCGGCGACTACAACGGCCTGATCACGCCCGAGATGGGCGAGCGCGCCGTCGCCGCCGTCAAGGCGTTCCAGAAACGCTGGGGATCGCGGGAGACCGGCGTGCTCGCCGCCGCCGAGCGCCAGAAGCTCGCCCAGGAAGCCAAGCCCAAGCAGGAGGCGGCCGGCTGGCGCCTCGTCGATGACGAGAGGACCGGGGTCTGGCTGGGCCTACCCACCAAGCTGGTGCCGCAGGCCGCAGCGGCCGGCGGCGGCAGCCGCTGGCGTTCCCCGAAAGGCGAAATCCAGATCGATACGTTCCGCATCGCCACGTCGGGGACGACGCTCGCCGGCGTGTTCGAGCGGCTCAAGAAGGAACCGGCGAACCGCAAGACGGAGTACAGCGTTTTGCGCGGCGACAACGCCGTTTTGTCCGGCCTGCAGGGCCTGAAGAAGTTCTACGTGCGCATCCAGATCAAGGACGCGGAGGTGCGCGGCGTCACCATCCTGTACGACCAGGCCCTGGAAGGCATCATGGATCCGGTCACCGTCGCGATGTCCAGTGCATTCGTGGCGTTCCCGTCCGGCGCGATCACCGGCCTGCTGCCGCCCGGACCGCCGCCGCGGCGCAAGATCGACTACGGCTCGGGCGTCGCCGTCACCAAAGCCGGCCACATCCTCACCGACCGCCGGATCACGGACGCCTGCCGGTCCATCACCGTCGCGACACCGAACGCCATGCTGGGCAATGCGGAGCTGATCGCGACCGACAAGGCCAGCGGCCTCGCGCTCATCCGCGTCTATGGCGCCGGGGACATGAAGACCGTGCGGCTCGGCGAGACGGCGCCCGCGAGCGCGACGCTCCTGGGTGTCGCCGACCCGCAGATCCAGGACGGCGGCCGGGCGGTGACCAGCGTGACGGCGCAACTGGGCGGCGTCGACGCCGGTGCCCGCACGGTGGAGCCCATGCCCGTGCCCGGCTTCGCGGGCGCCGCCGCGTTCGATGCCGAGACACGGCTCGTCGGCCTCGTCGGCATCAAGCAGACCGACATCTCGGTGCCGCCACGCGCCGTGCTGGTGCCGGCATCGATCATCCGGGCGTTCCTCTATACCCATTCGGTCGCGCCCGATGCACCAAGCGACGGCCTCGACGACGCCAAGGCGGCGGTGGTGCGGGTGATCTGCGTGAGGCGGTGACACCAAAGTTCGTTGAGCGTGACTCGTCATTGCGAGTTAGGCACCGACCTTCGGCCGACCCGCGTTGGATGAAAGTTGCCACGCACGCAGCCTGCTCCCTCCTCCTTGCAGGGGGAGGGAACCGCGGGGCGAGTTCATGGTCTCCCACTTCCCTCCTAAAAGCGAAGCGACGAAGCAATCCACCTCCATGCGGTGTCGCCCGGGATTGCGCGGAGCCTGTCCTCGGGCCGGCCAACGGCCGGCCCGGGGGGCCCGCAATGACGAGCCCTATCTGTTCGTGAATTTCGGTGGACGCTTGTCCGTGAAGGCGGCCATGCCTTCCTTCTGGTCGGCGGTCGCGAACAGGGAATGGAAGACGCGCCGCTCGAACAGGATGCCTTCGGCGAGCGAGGTCTCGAAGGCGCGGTTGACCGCTTCCTTGGCGAGCATCAGGGCCGGCATCGACATGGAGGCGATCGCCTGCGCGGCCTTCATGGTCTCAGGCCAAAGGTCGGCGAGCGGCACCACGCGGGCGACGAGGCCGGCACGCTCGGCCTCGGCCGCGTCCATCATGCGGCCGGTGAGGCAGAGATCCATGGCCTTGGCCTTGCCGACCGCGTGGACGAGGCGCTGCGTGCCGCCGATGCCCGGAATGACGCCGAGCTTGATCTCCGGCTGGCCGAACTTGGCATTGTCGGCCGCAATGATGATGTCGGCCTGCATGGCGAGCTCGCAGCCGCCGCCGAGTGCGAAGCCGGCCACTGCGGCGATCACCGGCTTGCGGCTTTTGGCGAGGCGATGCCAGGGGCCGGCGAAATCGGACATGAACACGTCGTTGAAGGTCCGCGACGCCATCTCCTTGATGTCGGCGCCGGCCGCGAACGCCTTGTCGGAGCCGGTGACGACCACGCAGCCGATCGCCTCGTCCGCATCGAAGACGTCCATGGCAGCGGCGAGCTCGGACATGAGGGCGGTATTGAGCGCGTTGAGCGCCTGCGGCCGGTTCAAGCGCACGACGCCGACCTTGCCCTCGGTTTCGACGACGATGGTCTCGTAGGCCATGGGGTCCTCCGTCTGACGGCCAATGTTGTCGGGCCGAGTTAAAGGCGGCACCACAGGGCGGTCAATGCGCCGATGGGGCCGCGGCCGGAGATGCAAGGAATTATTTCTGGCAGACCGGACAATAGAACGTCGATCGGCCCGCCTGGGTGATGCGCTTCACCCGGCCCTTGCAGCCGGACGTCGCGCACGGCTCGCCTTCGCGGTCGTAAACCCGAAAGTGGTGCTGGAAATAGCCCAGTTCTCCGGTGGTCTGGCGATGGTCGCGCAGCGACGAACCGCCCGCCCGGATGGCATCCATGAGCACCGTCTTGATGGCGTCGACCAGAAGTTCGGCCCGCTCATGGGGCAGGCCGGCCTTGGTGGCGAGGGTCGCGGCGACGCGCTTGGGTGACAGTCGGGCGCGGTGAAGCGCCTCGCACACATAGATGTTGCCGAGGCCCGCGACCGTACCCTGGTCCATCAGCGCCGCTTTGAGGTCGCGCCGCGAACCCTGGCAGGCGCGCGCCAGCAGGCCGGCATCGAAGGCATTGCCGAGGGGTTCCGGCCCGACCTCGCGCATGAGCGGATGGCTTTCCAGCTCGGGGCGCGGCACCAGAAGCATCAGACCGAAGCGGCGCGGGTCGTTGAAGACGATGCGCTTACCGGACGACATCCAGAAGACCACGTGATCGTGGGCGCGATCGTCCGAGCGCGGATGATGGAACTCGCCAGGCGCCGTCTCGCCATCGACGTCGCCGACCCGGAAAGAGCCCGACATGCCGAGATGCATCACCAGCACGTCGCCGGTCGACAGGTCGGCGAGGAGATATTTGGCGCGGCGGCCCAGCCCGGTGACGGTCGCGCCTTCCAGGCGCTTGGCGAAATCATGGGGGAATGGCCGGCGCAAGTCGCCGCGCCGGGTCTCGACGTGGACGAAGCGCGCCCCTTCCATGGCGGGCTCGAGGCCGCGACGGACGGTTTCGACTTCGGGGAGTTCGGGCATGGGGCACTCGACATGATGGGGCGGATCCGCTGCGGGTGAAAAGTAGCGCCGCCGCCCCGCCCGCGCTATGGTCCAGCCGCCACCCCGGACCGAGCCACCACCGCTTCAAGCACCCTGTATGACCGAACCCCATCGCGACACCCATTTCGGCTTTCGCACCGTCGACATCGAGGCCAAGCAGGGCCTCGTCGACGATGTCTTTCGCAGCGTCGCCAGCCGTTACGACCTGATGAACGACCTCATGTCGGCAGGTCTCCACCGCGCGTGGAAAGACGTCCTGGTGACGACGCTCAACCCACCCAAGGGGGATCGGCCCTTCAGGCTGCTGGACGTGGCCGGCGGCACCGGCGACATCTCGTTTCGGGTCGTGGAGGCCGGCGGACCGAGGACGCGCGCAACCGTGTGCGACATCAATGCCGACATGCTGGCGGTCGGGCGCGAGCGGGCGTTCGAGCGCAGCCTCGACCACGCGGTGGAATTCGTCGAGGGCAATGCCGAGGAACTGGCGTTTACGGACAAGAGCTACGACGCCTACACGATCGCGTTCGGGATCCGCAACGTGCCGCGCATCGACAAGGCTCTCGGAGAGGCGTTCCGCGTCCTCAAGCCCGGCGGGCGGTTTCTGTGCCTGGAATTCTCCGCCGTCGACGTGCCCGGCCTCGACACGCTCTACGACTTCTATTCCTTCAACGTCATCCCGGAGATCGGCCGCGCCGTCACCGGCGATGCCGGTGCTTACCGCTACCTGGTCGAATCGATCCGCAAGTTCCCCCGGCCCGCCGCCTTCGCCGATATGATCCGCGCTGCCGGCTTCCGCCGCGTTTCGGTGCGCAGCCTGTCGGGCGGCATCGTGGCACTGCATTCGGGCTGGCGGTTGTGAGCGCGCCTCGGCACGGCGCCCGTTCTCCCTCTCCCCTTGGGGGAGAGGGCCGGGGTGAGGGGGTCACGAAGCGAGTTGGGTGCTCGACCGTCGTACCGGGCCGAGGATGGTCGGAACGACGGCGTGCGCAATCGCACCGCCGGAGCCCCCTCACCCCAGCCCTCTCCCCGATGGGGAGAGGGAGCCGGCTGCGACAAGCGGAGCCGGTCGAAGCTGGACGCGGCAATAACGCATGATCCGTTACGTGGTGGCTGGTGTGGTGATTTCCTCCCTTTCCCATCTGGTGCGCCTGTCGCGTGCCGGCTTCGTGTTCGCCCGCGAGGGTGTGTTCGCGCTCGTCGACCCGAGATCGCTGCCGATGCCGGCGCGGGTGGCGCTGCGCGTCGTGCGGCTGGTCGAGCGGCCCACCAAGGCCGGCGGCGCCGTGCGGCTCGCCGCCGCCTTGACCAAACTCGGCCCGACCTATGTCAAGCTCGGCCAGTTCCTGGCGACCCGGCAGGACGTCGTCGGCGCCGAGATCGCCCGCGATCTCGAAAGCCTGCAGGACAAGATGGCGCCGTTCCCGCAGGCCGAAGCCGAAGCCGCGGTCGCGGCCGCGCTCGGCGCACCCGTATCGCGCGTGTTCGCGCGCTTCTCGGCGCCGATCGCCGCCGCCTCCATCGCCCAGGTGCACCGTGCCGAGATCGCGACCCCGGAAGGGATGCGCGTCGTCGCCGTCAAGGTGCTTCGCCCCTATGTGGAGCGGCGGCTCAAGACCGACCTCGCGGCGTTCTTCTTCGTCGCCCGGCTGGCCGAGCGCTTCTCGTCCGAGGCGCGGCGGCTGCGCCTGAACGAAGTGGTCGCGACGCTCGCCCGCACCGTGACGCTCGAAATGGATCTGCGCCTCGAGGCGGCGGCGCTCTCCGAGATGGCGGAGAACATCGCTGGCGACGGCGACTTCCGCGTGCCTGCGGTGGACTGGGAGCGCACCGCCCGCGACGTCCTCACCATGGAATGGATCGACGGCACGCCGCTCAACGACCGCGCCGCGCTCACGGCCCGCGGCCTCGACCTGCCGTCGCTCGGCCACAAGGTCATCCAGAGCTTCCTGCGCCACGCCATGCGGGACGGCTTTTTCCATGCCGACATGCATCCCGGCAATCTGTTCGTGGACGACAGCGGCAAACTGGCGGCGGTCGATTTCGGCATCATGGGCCGGCTCGGCCCCAAGGAGCGGCGCTTCCTCGCCGAAATCCTCTACGGCTTCATCACCAGGAATTATCGCCGCACGGCGGAAATCCATTTCGAGGCCGGCTATGTGTCGGCGCACCATTCGGTCGAGAGCTTCATGCAGGCGATCCGCGCCATCGGTGAGCCGATCCACAACCGCAAGGCCGACGACATCTCCATGGCGAAGCTTCTGACGCTCCTGTTCGAGGTGACGGCACTGTTCGAGATGAAGACGCGGCCGGAACTCCTGCTCCTGCAGAAGACCATGGTGGTGGTCGAAGGCGTCGCCCGCACCCTCGACCCGCATCTCGACATGTGGACGGTGTCGGCACCGGTGGTGCGCGACTGGATCGAGCGCAATCTCGGTCCCGCCGGCCGTATCGAGGACGCCGCCCAGGGCGCCGGCGAAGTGGGCCGCTTCCTCTCCGCCGTGCCGGGCCTGCTGACGCGCGGTGCGCGCATCGCCGACCAGATCGATGCGGCGACCCACGACGGCATCGTGCTCGCCCCCGAGACCGTGGCGGCGCTGGGCCGTGCGGAAGCGCGGCACCATCGCGCCCAGACGGTCGCCATGTGGGTGATCGCCGTCAGCCTGGCAGTCCTCGCCATCGGGATTCTGCGCTGATGCATGGCAGGTCGGCGGATGATTGCATTGATTGCAACGCAATCATGAACTAGAATTTGCATAGGCCGCGGGTCCCTTCGTCATTGCGAGCGAAGCGAAGCAATCCAGTCCTTCGTTCGCGGCCCTGGATTGCTTCGTCGGCTTCGCCTCCTTGCAATGACGAGGCCTGAGCCGGATTTCTCCCATGGCCTCCCTGACCATCCGCAAACTCGACGAAGCCCTCAAGGCGCAACTGCGCCTGCGCGCCGC
Organism: Astrobacterium formosum; assembly: GCA_030848545.1. Taxonomy (GTDB): domain Bacteria; phylum Pseudomonadota; class Alphaproteobacteria; order Rhizobiales; family Xanthobacteraceae; genus Astrobacterium; species Astrobacterium formosum. Next base: position 83,583 of record JAVDCA010000015.1, on the reverse strand, counting down.
CAAGAACGGCCGCTCCATGGAAGAGGAAATCCGCATGATCCTCGCGGCGGCGGGCGATGGCCCGGCCGCCGAAGTGCCGCAGGACGAGAGCGCACCATCGCCACCCCTTCCGGCCCCCGACCACGGTGCGGCGCCGCGCCGCGCGCTGCTGATCATCTCCGGCGGCATTGCGGCCTATAAATCCCTCGACCTCATCCGCCGTCTCAAGGAACGCGGCTTTTCGGTCCGCGTCGTGATGACGAAAGCCGCCCAGGAATTCGTAACCCCGCTCGCCGCCGGGGCGCTCGCCGGCAGCCCGGTCCACACCGACCTGTTCGACGCCAGGACCGAGTTCGACGTCGGTCACATCCGGCTCGCCCGCGACACCGACCTGATCATCGTGGCGCCGGCGACCGCCGACCTGATGGCCAAGATGGCCCAGGGGCTCGCCAGTGACCTCGCCTCCACGGTCCTGCTCGCGACCGACAAGCCGGTCCTGATGGCGCCCGCCATGAACCCGCTGATGTGGGCCCACAAGGCGACCCAGCGCAATCTCGCCCGCCTCATCGCCGATGGCATCGTGACGGTCGGCCCCAATGCGGGCGAGATGGCCGAGCGCGGCGAAACCGGCGTCGGCCGCATGGCGGAGCCGCTCGAAATCGCTACCGCCGCCGAGGCGCTCATGCGTCGGCAGGCCGACAGGCCGCTCGCCGGCAAGCGCGTGCTCGTCACCTCCGGGCCGACCCGCGAACCGATCGACCCGGTGCGCTACATCGCCAACCGGTCGTCGGGCAAGCAGGGCCACGCCATCGCCCGTGCCGCCGCCGAAGCCGGCGCCACGGTGACGCTGGTTTCGGGACCGGTGCGGCTCGCCGATCCGCCCGGCGCCGAGGTCGTCCACGTGGAAAGCGCGCGACAGATGCTCGCGGCTGTCGAGAACGCCATGCCGGTGGATATCGCCATATTCGCCGCCGCGGTCGCCGACTGGCGGGTGGCGAGCGCAAGCGAGCAGAAGATCAAGAAGGGCACCGGCGGCACGCCCACCCTCGAACTGGCGGAAAATCCGGACATTCTCGCCACCATCGCGCGGCGCGCGCACGACCGGCCGGCGCTGGTAATCGGGTTTGCGGCGGAAACCGAGCATGTGGTCGCGCACGCCAAGGCCAAGCTCGCCAAGAAGGGCTGCGACTGGATCCTGGCCAACGACGTCTCGTCCGGAACCGGCGTCATGGGCGGCGACCGCAACACCATCCATGTGGTCACCGCCGCCGGCGTCGAGACCTGGCCGACCCAATCGAAGGACGACGTCGCCCGCATGCTGATGGGCCGGCTGGCGACGGCGATCGGCGGCAACCCACCCGGAGACAAGCCATGACGGAGGTCGAAATCGTCCGCCTGCCCCACGGGGCCGGCCTGCCGCTGCCGAGCTATCAGAGCGCGCACGCCGCCGGCCTCGACCTCATGGCGGCGGTGCCGGCCGATGCGCCGGTGACGCTTTCTCCAGGCGCACGGGCGCTGATCCCGACCGGCCTCGCCATCGCACTGCCGCCCGGGACCGAGGCGCAGGTGCGGCCCCGCTCCGGGCTCGCCCTGAAGCACGGAATATCGGTGCTGAACACTCCCGGCACGATCGATTCGGACTATCGTGGAGAATTACAGATAATACTTGTCAATTTCGGACAAGAAGCATTCGTTATAGGCCGAGGATTACGCATCGCCCAACTGGTGATCGCGCCGGTATTGCGTGCAGCCCTCATCGAAGTCGAGACGCTCAGCGGAACTGCCCGTGGCACAGGGGGATTCGGCTCCACCGGCGTCGGCGCGTCGCAATCCTGACGGCCATAATGCGCACGCCTGATCCGGAGAAATCCCAACTGGTATCTTGCACTTAATATTCCTACCTTTATACCTGCCCTCGAAGAAGCTCCTTGAAGGCGGGCCGTATGGGCGTTTTGCCGAACAAAGCGATTCTCGCGATCGCGGCCGTTGTTGACATCGCCGTTCACTCCAAGGAACGCCCGGTGTCCGCCAAGGCACTTGCCATCCGTCACGCCCTGCCACCGCGGCACCTGGAACCGGTGCTGCAGGCGCTGGTGCGTGAAGGCTTGTTGCGCGGCATACGCGGGCCGGGCGGCGGCTACGCCCTCGCCCGTGATCCGAAGGACGTCTCCGCGGAGGCAATCCTGCGCGCGGCCGGCACCGTCGAAGATGAAACCTCCGAACCGCCGGTCGACTCGGCTCTGGTGCGGAAGGCCGTGCTGCCCGCGGTCGCACTGGCCGAGCAGATCTTTTCCGATGCCCTCAAGAAGGTACGGGTGGCCGACATGGTCGACGCCGCCGTCGAGCTCGGCTGCGACCGCCCCCATTCCTGAAGCCCACGGTTCCGGCGAACGGCATCACCGCGCCCCACCCGGGGCACGGAAGGTAAACCGCTGAGCCGAATCCGGCATCACGGGTATCCGCCGGCGCAACATTTTCGATCGTCGGCAAGGAATTCCCTTTGGGAGCAGAATTCAGCAAATCCTTCTACAGCGCGGCTAAATTTTGCCACACCATTCCATTTCAATCGCACAACAGCCTCTATATAGAATAATCATCTAGAGCAGTCGGCCCGATCGACGGCCAGGGAGAATTTTTCATGAGTGCCAGCCCCGCCCGCCTCCATGAGCCAGCCGAGGCCTCCCATGCGCCCGGCCGCGGCCGCGTCTACGATTCCATCACCGACACCATCGGCGACACCCCCATCGTGCGGCTCAACCGCCTGCCCCAGAAGCACGGCGCCAAGGCCGAGATCTACGTCAAGCTCGAGTTCTTCAACCCCATCGCCAGCGTCAAGGACCGCATCGGCGTCGCCATGATCGACGCCCTGGAGGCTGAGGGAAAGATCAAGCCGGGCCAGAACGTGCTGATCGAGCCCACCTCCGGCAACACCGGCATCGCGCTCGCCTTCGTGGCGGCGGCGCGGGGCTATCGGCTGATCCTCACCATGCCGGAGACCATGTCGATCGAGCGCCGCAAGCTGCTGGCGTTCCTTGGCGCCGAGCTCGACCTCACGCCGGCCGCCAAGGGCATGCAGGGCGCCGTCGACCGCGCCGCCGAGCTCGCCAAGGAAATTCCCGGCGCTGTCATCCCGCAGCAGTTCAAGAATCCGGCCAATCCCGAAATCCACCGCAACACCACCGCGGAGGAGATCTGGAACGACACCGCCGGCCGGATCGATGCCTTCGTGGCCGGTATCGGCACCGGCGGCACCATCACGGGTGTCGGCCAAGTCTTGAAACCGCGCAAGCCGTCGCTGAAGGTCATCGCGGTCGAGCCGGCGGAAAGCCCGCTCCTGTCCGAAGGCAAGGCCGGCCCGCACAAGATCCAGGGCATCGGCGCCAACTTCGTTCCCGAGGTCCTCGACCGGTCGGTGATCGACGAAATCGTCACGGTCGATTCGGCGACCGCCTTCGAGTTCGCCCGCGCGACCGCACGCCAGGAAGGCATCCCGGTGGGGATCTCCTCCGGTGCCGCCATCGCGGCCGCGATCCGTATCGGCGCCCGCGAGGAGTTCGCCGGCAAGATGATCGTCGCCGTGGTTCCGTCCTTCGCCGAACGCTACCTGTCGACGGCACTGTTCGAGGGACTCTGAGGCCGAAAGGACTCTGAATCGTTGCGGCCACGCTCGGCCGGAAATATCTCGCACGCCCCCTGGGTAGTGCCTGCGGCGCGACGGTCTCAACCGTCGCGCCGTTCGCTTATCGATCACCAGAAACCCGCATGCGACAGCGCTCGCGGCCCATATGCGGCGACGTTTCGCACGATCCCGGGTCGCCGCCGCGGGCACGTTTTCGCGTCGCCTGCGCGGAATTCGTGTGTGGGCGTCATCGTTCACGATCTGGACTCTTTGGCGACCTCTTCGATGAGGGTACATTGAAGCGATTCGCGAGCCGCGCGCGTGTTCTTCGGCGGCCCGCGACGACCCGATGCACGCCGCCGAGATGACGGTGTGGCGACGGTCGCGAGCGAAGTTTTCAAGTCGTTTTGGGGGTTCCACGCCTTCCCGCGTCCGCACGCCGGGGGCAGGTCGAGCGTGGACAAGGTTGACGACCGTGGCGCATCGCCGTCGCGGACAGACTTTAGGGGCGACGGATGCCGGTCAGATTCCGGAGCGCGGGCAGACCACATCAAGCTCCGCGACGCGCCGCGCTCGCTTCCATCACAACGGCTGCCGCCTCACCGGCCCATGCCCAGGGCAGTGACGTCTACTCCCCCTATCTGTCGGTTCTCGCCGATCTGGACGGACACGAGATCGCCGCGCTGGCGCTCATCGTCGGCGCTGTCGTGTTCGCCGTGGTGACCGCGATCCTGCTCATGCGCACCCATGCGCGCACCACCGCGGTCGAGACCGACGCCCGCGAAGCCATGGCCCGCCTGCACGGCGAGGTCGACCGTCTGCGCGGCCTCCTTTTGTCGGAATCCATGCTGCTGGTGTCGTGGCCGGCCGCCGACGACGAGGCGGAAGTGATCGGGGACCGTCGGCTCCTGGGCTCGGCGGCCGCCGACCCGCTGGCGCCGGAAACCTGGCTCGACGGCGAACGCGCCCATGAACTCGCCGCCGCCATCGCGTCCCTGCGCGCCGAGGGCGACGGCTTCTCCATGCTGCTCACCACCACGGACGGGCGTCACCTCAAGGCCGACGGCCGGGCGGTGGGCGGCCGCGCCGTCATGAAGCTGCGGGACGTGAGCGGGGTCGAGGGGGAACTCGCGGCGCTGACCGCCCGCCACGACAAGCTCGAGAGCGACACCGAGGCGCTGACGACGCTCGCCGCCGCCCTGCCGGCGCCCCTGTGGGTGCGTGACCGCCTCGGCCGCCTCACCTTCGTCAATGACGCCTATGCGCGCGCGGTGGAGGCAGCCGATCCCCACGACGCCGTCGCCCGCGGGCTCGAACTCCTCGACCGTGAGGAACGCGACACCGTCGCCCGCGCCGGCCAGGCGGTGTTCGCGGGCCGCATGCCGGCGATCGCCGCCGGCACCCGACGCCTGCTCGACATCATCCACGCCCCGTGCTCACGCGGCAGCGCCGCCATCGGGATCGACATGACCGAGGAGGAGCGCCTGCGCGCCGAGATCGCGCGCATGGGCGAGGCCCACCGCCGCACCCTCGACCAGTTGCCGACCGCGGTCGCGATCTTCGGCGCCGACCGGTGCCTGACCTTCTACAACCAGGCCTATCGCACGCTGTTCAATCTCGACGCCGCCTTCCTGGACGACGAGCCGAGCGATTCGGCCGTGCTCGACCGCCTGCGCGGCCGCCGCAGCCTGCCGGAGCAGCAGGACTTCCGGCAGTGGAAGAACGAGCTGCACGAGGCCTACCGGGCGATCGAACCGACCCGGCACGAATGGCACCTGCCCGACGGCCGCACGCTGCGGGTCGTGACCACCCCGAACCCGGAGGGCGGCGTCACCTATCTGATCGACGACGTCACCGAGCGCCTCGAGCTCGAACGGCGCTTCGACTCGCTCATCCACGTCCAGGGCGAGACGGTCGACAACCTCGCCGAAGGCGTCGCGGTGTTCGGCTCGAACGGCCGCGTGCGCCTGTGCAATCCGTCCTTCCTGCGCATGTGGCGTCTCGACGCCGGCGCCCTCGGCGATGCGCCACACATCGAGATGGTGATCGATCTGTGCCGGCCGCTGCACAGCGACGAGGCCACCTGGCAGGCGCTGCGCACCGCCGTCACGGTGCTCGACCGCCGCGCTCCGATCTCGCAGAGAATCGAGAGAAACGACGGCAGCGTGGTCGATTGCGCCACCGTGCCGCTGCCCGACGGCGGCACCCTGGTGGCGTTCCAGGACGTCACCGACTCGGTCAACGTGGAGCGCATGCTGCGCGAGCGCAACGAGGCGTTGATCGCCGCCGACGAACTCAAGATCGACTTCGTCCACCACGTGTCCTACGAGCTGCGCTCGCCGTTGACCAACATCATCGGCTTCGCCGACATCCTCGGCCTGCCGTCGACGGGGCCTCTGACTTCGCGCCAGCGCGAGTACCTGCACTACATCACGGTCTCCACCAAGGCGCTGCTCGCCATCATCGACAACATCCTCGACCTCGCCACCATCGATGCCGGGGCGATGAAGCTCAACCTTTCCATGGTCGACATCCGCCACACCATGGAGGCGGCCGTGGAGGGCGTGCAGGACCGCCTCGTCAAGGACGGCCTCAAGCTCGACCTTTCCGCCTCGTCCGGCATCGGCAGTTTCGTGGCCGACGAATGGCGGCTGCGGCAGGTCTTGTTCAATTTGTTGTCCAACGCCATCGGCTTCTCGCCGCCGCACGGACTGGTCCGCCTCACCGCCGAGCGCCACCAGGACGCCGTGGTGTTCTCGGTCTCCGACGCCGGCCCCGGCATACCGACCGAGATGAAGGACAAGGTGTTCGACTGGTTCGAATCCCACTCGCTCGGCTCGCAGCATCGCGGCACCGGTTTGGGCCTGTCTCTGGTGCGTTCCTTCGTCGAGCTACACGGCGGTACCGTGGCGATCGATTCGCAGGTCGGACGCGGCACCACGGTGGTGTGCACCTTCCCGGCCGACCGGGCCGCCGAACGGACCGCAGCCGAATGACGGCACGCCCGCGGGTTGCAGATTCCGCGATCACGAAAGGGACATGTCCGGCTAAATAACGCTAAAGTGGGACGGTCATCGACGACACGTCGTCCACGCGAGCCGGCCCAGTCACCATGCGTTCCCCTGCCAGCGGTCCTTCCTCCTATGCCACGACACTCGCCGACGAGGAGGCGATCGGGCTTCTGGTGACCGACGTCGCCGCCACCCTGGCGCCGGGTGATTTCGTCACCCTGTCGGGCGATCTCGGCGCCGGCAAGACCACCTTGGCGCGGGCGCTGATCCGCCGGCTCGCCGGCGACCCCGAACTGGAGGTGCCGAGCCCCACCTTCACGCTCATCCAGACCTACGAGCTTCCCGGCTGGTTCGTCGCCCATGTGGACCTCTACCGGCTCGGCGACGCCAGCGAACTCGCCGAACTCGGCCTCGACGACCTGCCCCCGCAGGCGATCGTGCTGATGGAGTGGCCGGACCGGGCGGACGGAACACTGCCCCCCGACCGCATCGACATCACCCTCACGATGGCGCCGGCGTTCGGAATGGGGCGCCGCGACGTCGCCATGACGGGCCACGGCCGCGCCGCCGGGCGGGTCGAGCGCATGGGCGCCATCCGCCGCCTGCTCGACGAGTCCGGCTGGGGCACCGCCGAGCGCCATCCGCTCACGGGCGACGCTTCGACGCGCGCCTACGAGCGACTGCACCTGAAGGACCGCGACGCCATCCTGATGAACGCGCCGCGGCGCCCGGACGGTCCGCCGGTACGCGACGGCAAACCCTACAGCGCCATTGCGCATCTCGCCGAGGACGTCACGCCGTTCGTGGCGATGGACTACGCGCTCCGCGCCCGCGGCCTGTCGGCACCGGTCATCCACGCCGCCGATCTCGCCGACGGCGTCGTCATCCTGGAGGATCTCGGCAGTGAGGGCGTGGTGTCGGGCGAGCCGCCGGCACCGATCACGGCGCGCTACCAGCGCGCCGTCGACCTTCTCGGTACGTTGCACACCCAGGCGCTACCGGACACGCTGCCGGTGGCACCCAAGATCGAACACCACCTGCCCACCTACGATCTCGAAGCCTTCATGATCGAGGTGGAATTGCTGCTCGACTGGTACCTGCCCCATCGCGGCGCGGCCGTTGATGCGACCACGCGGGCACTGTTCGTGGCGCAGTGGCGCGATGCCCTCGGGGTCGTCATCGCGGCGCCGCAGACATGGGTGCTGCGCGATTTCCACTCCCCCAACCTCTTGTGGCGCCCGGAGCGTGCCGGCGTCGCCGCCCTCGGCCTGCTCGACTTCCAGGACGCCGTCATGGGACCGGCCGCCTATGACCTCGCCTCGCTCCTGCAGGACGCCCGCGTCGACGTGCCGGACGCCCTCGAACTGGAGCTGCTCGGCCGCTATGTGCGCTGGCGGCGCCAGGCCGAGCCCGCCTTCGATGTCCCGGGCTTTGCCCGTCTCTACGCGACGCTCGCGGCCCAGCGCGCCTCGAAGATTCTCGGCATCTTCGCCCGCCTCGATCGCCGCGACGGCAAACCGCAATATCTGCGCCATCTGCCGCGCGTATGGGCCTATCTGCAACGCTCGCTGGCACATCCGGCCCTGGAGGGACTGGCGAAGTGGTATGCCGACCATGTACCAGCGCCGGAGTGATGCGAGGGAATCGTATACCTTCTACCCACGATCGTGGGGCAAGATGTCCGGTAACATCCCTGTCGTATTTTCGGCGATAGTCGGACTGATTGATTCGCGCCGTCCTCAAAGCGGCGCACGCGTAACCGGAGACGTGAATGACGACCGCCATGGTGCTTGCCGCCGGGCTGGGCCTGCGCATGCGACCCCTCACCGAGAATATTCCGAAGCCGCTCGTCACGGTGGGCGGCAAGACGCTCATCGACCACGCACTCGATCGCCTCGCCGAGGCGGACGTCGAGACCGCGGTGGTCAATGTCCACCACCTTCCCGACCAGATCGAGGCGCATCTCAGATCCCGTCGTGTGCCGAAGGTCATCATCTCCGACGAGCGCGACGCCTTGCTGGATACGGGCGGCGGCGTCGTCAAGGCACTGCCGCTTCTGGGCGACGCCCCGTTCTTCCACATCAACAGCGACACACTCTGGGTCGACGGCGTCAAGCCCAACCTGCCGTTCCTCGCGCAGGCCTTCGATCCCGCCGCCATGGATGCGCTCTTGTTGATGGCGACGACCATTTCCAGCGTCGGCTATTCGGGCCGCGGCGATTTCGCCATGGCGGCCGACGGTCGCCTGCGGCGGCGTGGCGAGCGCGAAGTCGTGCCGTTCGTCTATGCGGGTGCCGCCATGCTGGCTCCGGCCATGTTCGCCGACGCACCCGCCGGCGCCTTCTCGCTCAACCACCTGTTCGACCGCTCGATCGAGGCCGGCCGCCTCTACGGCGTACGCCTCGACGGCGTGTGGATGCATGTGGGCACGCCGGAAGCCATCAAGGCCGCCGAGGCCGCGATCATGCGAAGCGCGGCGTAGGCTCTCACTCGGAATGACGGCGCCCCAAATTGCAAGGTTCAGCTTGCGCATTGATTCTGCGACAAGAATCGATAATTTAATGACGGGTGAATTTATGCATTGATGAATTTATTTGACTTACAATAATTTTATGGCACATTCTTTCCAGCCCAGGAGAGAAGCGCCATGCCGGATCGACAGGCCGAACGGGAAGAAATTCGCCGCCTTCTGCTCGGCGGCCGCAGCCTGCAGATGCTCGCCCCGCGACGGATCGGCAAGACATGGCTGATGCGACGTGTTGCCGAAGACCTCGCGGCCGATGACTGGATCACGATCTCATCCGACGTCGAGGGAATGCGCAGCGAGGAGGAGTTTCTGCGCGACCTGTGCGCCAAGATCGAGGAGCAGGAGAGCTACGGCAAGCAGGTCTTCCTTCACCTCGGACAGAGACTCAAGCAGATCACCAGTGGCACCTGGGAGGGCGGCCCGGTCCAGGCAATCGGGCGTGTCGATCCGAAGGCGTTCGTCGAAGCCCTGATCGCCTCGCTCGACGCCGAAGGCCGCGACACCGTGATTCTCGTCGACGAAATCGCGCTGTTCGTGTCGCGACTGCTGGCGAACGACGCGGCGAAAGCGTCCGACTTCCTCTACCACCTGCGTAAGCTGCGCCAGTCCTATCCGCGCGTACGTTGGATTCTCACCGGCTCCATCGGGCTCGATGTCGTCGCCCGCCGCGGAAATCTGCACGGCGCCTTGGTGGACCTGGACATCCTGCCCATCGATCCCTTCGACGAGCAGCAGGCGCGCGCGTACCTGGACAGGCTCTGCGCTGCCAACGATGTGCGCCGGCCATTCGCGCTCGACGATGGCGGATTTCACCACCTCGCCCGCGAGCTCGGCTGGCTCGCCCCGTACTATCTGCGACTGATCGCCGACCGCATCCGGCCATCCGGGGCTGCGACGGATGCAGGCCGACCGCTGGCGCTCGTTGCCGACATCGACGGCGCTTTCGAGGAACTCCTCAAGCCGTACAACCGCGGCAGCTTCTCCACCTGGGAGGAGCACATCGACAAGAATTTTCCGCCCGAGGACGCGGTGTTGCTGCAGGCCATTCTCGAAATCTGCTGCGAACAACCCATGGGTGAAACCTTCGCGACCCTGCAAACACGCCTGAGCAAGACGCTGCGGATCATTCCGACGCGTGACGTGAAGAACATGCTGACCGCGCTCGCCAACGACGGCCTCCTGCACGAAGCCGACGGACGCTGGCGTTTTCGTTCCGGCCTGTTGCGCCGCTACTGGATGGCCTATCTGCACCCATGACCCTCTTCAAGCGCATCGCCCTTTACGATCCCAACCGCCTCGACGCCGACGACTTTCTCGCCGGCTTCGTCGCCCGCGAAGACTTGGCCGCATTCCTGCTCGACAAGCTGCGCAAGCTGCCTGTCCGCACCGCCGGCGAGCATCAGCTCATCGTCGGGCCGCGCGGCATGGGCAAGACCAGCCTGCTGCGTCGCCTGGCGCTCGGGATCGGCCGCGACCCGGACCTGTCGTCGCGTTACGTGCCACTGACCTTCCGCGAGGAGCAGTACAATGTCCGCTCGCTCGACCGCTTCTGGCGCAATTGCGGCGAGGCGCTGGCCGAGTGGGCCGACACGGTTGGACGAACAGCACTTGCCGCCGAGATCGACCGCTGCCTGTGCCAGCCGGAATGGAAGGACGCGGCATCGGCCGCGGAGGCATTTCTCGCCCGCACCAAAGCGCTCGGGCGACCGGTCCTGTTCGTCGACAATCTCGATCTCATCCTCGATGCGCTGCCGCCGGACGAGCACTGGGCGTTACGGCGAATCTTGCAGGCACCCGGCGGGCCGATCCTCTACGGCGCCGCGACCCACTTTCCATCGCAGACCGGAGACCGCAACGCTGCCTTCTACGAGTTCTTCCAGCCGCACGCGCTCGAACCTCTGTCCGAAGCGGAACTGCTGCACTGCATGCGCCGGTTCGCCGAACTGCGCGGAGAGGCGGGCAAAAGGGTGCGCGACATCCTCGCGAAGGAGCCGGAACGGCTGCGCACCTTGCACGCGCTGACCGGCGGCAATCCGCGCGTCCTGGCATTGATCTATCAGTTGCTGGAACGCGCCGAGACCGACACGGTCTTTTCCGATCTCGAATCGCTGCTCGACCAGCTCACGCCGTACTACAAGGCGCGCGTCGAGGAGTACCAATCGGACATGCACCGGGCGATCATCGACGCCATCGCGTTGCATTGGGACCCCATCACCTCGCACGATCTCGCCCGGAAAACCGACATCAAGATCACCACCCTTCCGTCCCAACTCGACCGGCTGCAGAAAGACGGCCTCGTCGAGGACGTGCCAACCTCCGGCGCACGCGCCGGCTATCAGCTCGTCGAGCGGTTCTTCAACATCTGGTACCTGATGCGGCACGGCACCCGCCGTACGCGGCTCAAGATGCGCTGGCTGACCGCGTTCTTGAGGAGCTTTTACGCTCCGGGCGAGTTGAGTTCTATGCGCGCCGAGGCCGAGAGGCTCGGCCCGCAGGCGTGGCATCCTTTGTATCGTGAAGCCATCCTCGCGACCGCGGACGAAGGCACGTATGTGAATTTGGCAGATGGGGCGCAACCGCGTTCCATCGCATCTCCAAGCAACAGGGCTGGTGTCCCAGCCTCAATATCCGTTGCAGACGAGTTGATGGCCAAGGCCCGCACACTGGTGGAATCTGACCAATTAGAGCGCGCGGTTTCCGTTCTTAACGAGGTCGCCTCTCGTTTCGCTGACGCCATCGAGCCGTCCCTACGCGCGCAGGTCGCCTTCGCGTTTTATAATAAAGGAGTTGCGCTCGGCGAATTAGGCCGCACCAACGACGCCATCGCCACCTACGATGACGTCGTAGCCCGTTTCGCCGGCGCCCCCGAGCCCACCCTGCGCCAGCAGGCAGCCTGGGCGCTCCTCAACAAAGGATACACGCTCGGCGACTTGGGTCGTCACGAAGATGCCATCGCTGCCTATGACGACGTCGTAGCACGTTTCGCCGGCGCCGCTGAGCTCACCCTGCGCCAGCAGGCAGCCTGGGCGCTCCTCAACAAAGGATACACGCTCGGCGACTTGGGCCGTCACGAAGATGCCATCGCTGCCTATGACGACGTTGTAACCCGCTTCGCCGGCGCCGCTGAGCCCGTTATGCGCGAGCAGATCGCCATGGCGCTTGTCAGCAAAGGTCACAGGTTCGGCGCCTTGGGCCGCCACGACGACGCCTTCGCAGCCTATAATGACGTCGTTTCCCGCTTCGCCGACGCCACCGAGCCCGCCCTGCGCGAGCAGGTTGCCAATGCGCTCTTCGGCAAGGGTGTCAGGCTCGGGGACTTGGGTCGCCACGACGACACCATCGCAGCCTATGACGATGTCGTTGCACGCTTTGCCGACGCCGCTGAGCCCGCTCTGCGCGAAATGGCCGCCAAAGCACTTGTCAACAAGGGCAACATCCTGGGCGACTTGGGCCGTCACGAAGACGCCATCGCAGCCTACAACGACGTCGTTGCCCGCTTTACTGACTCCGCCGAACCGCCCCTGCGTGAGGTTGTCGCGGGGGCGCTCGTCAATAAGGGTGCCAGCCTCGGCGCCTTGGGTCGCCTCGAAGACGCCATCGCAGCTTATGACGACGTCGTTGTCCGCGTCGCCGACGCCACCGAGCCGGCCCTACGCGAATTCGCCGCGAGAGCTCTCGTCAACAAGGGTCTCACGCTCGGCGCCTTGAGCCGTCACGAGGATGCCATCGCGGCGTATGATGACATCGTCCTCCGCTTCGCCGGGGCCGCCGAGCCGGGCCTCCGTGAATGGGTCGTCTGGGCGTTCCTTAACAAGAGCCGAACCCTCGATGACGCGGGGAAAGTCGAAGAGGGGCTGGCGACTCTTCGTCGAGCAGCCGAGTTCGCGCCATCAAACGCAATGATCGGATGTCTACTTGGCAATGTGCTGGTAGATCGTTTCGGACGCCACTCGGACGCAGAAGCCATCTATCGCCGCTTCGAGAATGACGGCGGCGATGTCGGATTGGTCGTCAGAGCCAATCTCGCTTGGCTGCTCGTCGGCACGGGCCGCCACGCCGAAGCCGCGGACCTGCTCGCAACGCTCGATGGTCTCGCGCCGGTCGGTCGCGCGCTGCTGGATGCCGCCCTGGAGTTGACCGCAGACAATTTCGGTTCCGCAACGCACCATTTGGGCGATGCACTCGCGAGCGACGCCGAGGCCTTGAAGTCGACCTTCTCCGACGACGTCCTCCGCCTCCTGCGCATCGCCGAAGCGCGCGGCTACGGGGAGAAGCTGATCGCGTGGTTCGAGGAGAGTGGTCACGCGGATCGGCAGGCACCCGTCTACGCCGCCTTGGTGGCTTTCGTGCGCGGCGAGCGCTTCCTGCGTGACGTCAACCCGGAGGTGCGCGGACCGGCGCAAAAGATTTTCGACTGGCTCACGAGGCAGCGGCGATATCTGGAAGGTACAGCCGAGCCGCAGCCAGCGCCAAAACGCCGGCGTGGACGGCCGTCGAAGCGGCGGAAAGCGTGACGGCGTGTGGATGCATGTGGGCAAGCCCGAAGCCATCAAGGCCGCCGAGGCCGCGATCATGCGGAGCGCGGCTTGAACTATCCCTCCCCCTGAAAGGGGAGGGTGGCGCCGAAGGCGCCGGGTGGGGTCACGACCTCACCCAGCATTCGGGGCCAGACCCCCCACCCGACCGCTTCGCGGCCACCCTCCCCCGCGCAAGGGCGCGGAGGAGGGATAAGAGCCCTGGCGCTGCCGCGAATCATGCCCATAACATGAGGTCATGGGTTCCCCGCGCGTCTTCACCATTCCGCCTTCGGCCAGGTTCCTGCGGGTGCTGGTCGAGGCCCTGGTCGACGGCCGGCTGATTCCCGGGTTTGCGCCCGGGCGCGATCCGCTGGCGCTCGCCGCCGCGACGCTCTATCTGCCGACCCGGCGCGCCGTCCGGCTCGCCCGCGACACCTTCCTCGACGTGCTCGGCGTAGAAGCCGCCATCCTGCCGCACATCGTCGCCATCGGCGATATCGACGAGGACGAGATCGCCTTTTCGCAGGCCGCGCGCGGCATCGAGGCCCTCGACCTGCCGCCGGTGATCGCGCCGCTGGAGCGCCGGCTGCTGCTGACCCAGTTGGTGCTCAAATGGGCGACCCGCATCACGCCCGATCGGGTGGGCGAAGCCCCCCTCGTCGCCGCCACCGCGACGGCGGCCTTAGAACTCGCCGACGACCTCGCCCGGCTGATCGACGACATGACCATGCGGGGCGTGGCGTGGGAGCGGCTCGACGGCCTCGTGCCCGATCATCTCGACCGCTACTGGCAACTGACCCTCGACTTCCTCAAGATCGCCCGCGAGGTCTGGCCCGCTTTGCTCGAGGAGCGCGGCCAGGTCGAACCGGCGCTGCATCGCGACCGGCTCATCGCCGCCGAGGCGGCGCGCCTTGCGGCCGGCCCGGTGATCGTCGCCGGCTCGACGGGATCGATCCCGGCGACGGCGGCGCTGATCGACGCGGTCGCGCGCGCCCCACAGGGCGCCGTGGTGCTGCCCGGGCTAGACCTGCATCTCGACGACGAATCCTGGGCGATGATCGGCGGCGGTCCTGCGGGCGCCCCTGGCCGAGACAATGCGCCGGCCTGCGGCCATCCGCAATTCGCCCTTTTCGGCCTCCTCGCCCGCCTCGGCATCGGCCGCAAGGACGTCACCGAGCTGGCGCCATCGCGACGCCGCGAACGCCTCGTCTCCGAGGCGCTGCGTCCCGCCGCCGCCACCGACCAGTGGCGCACGCGGCTCGCCGGCGCCGCCGAGGCGGTGGCCCACGGCCTGGATAACCTCACCGTGATCGCGGCCGCCCACGCCGAAGACGAGGCGCTCGCCATCGCGGTCGTGCTGCGCGAGGCCGCCGAGACCATGGGCAAGACGGCGGCGCTGGTGACGCCCGACCGCGGCCTGGCGCGGCGCGTCAAGGCACAGCTCGCACGCTGGCACCTGCCGGTCGACGATTCCGGCGGCGACGCCCTCCCCGACACCCGCGCCGGCGTGTTCGCGCGGCTCGCCGCCGAGACGGCGCTGGGCGGCCTTGCGCCGGTGCCGCTCTTGGCATTGCTCAAGCATCCCCTGTTCCGGCTCGGCGAAGACGAAGGCGCCGGCCGCACCGCCATCGCGGCGCTGGAGCGCGCCCTGCTGCGCGGTCCGAGGCCGAGCCCGGGCACCACTGGGCTTACGCGTGCACTCGCGTCGCTGCGCGCCAATCGCGCCGGACTGCACCGCAGCGATCCGCGCCGCAGCCTCGACGACACCGATCTCGACGCCGCGAGCGCGCTGGTCGAGCGGCTCGCAACGGCGCTGGCGCCGCTCGAATCCCTTCCCGACCTGCCGACCACCCTTGCGACCTTCGCGGCCCGTCATCGCGATGTCGTGAGGGCGCTGTCGCAGGCGCCGGACGGCGACCCCGCCGCCTTCGTGGGGGTCGACGGCAACGAGCTGGAGAGGGCTTTCGAAGAGCTCGTCACCACGCAAGCGGCCGACCAGCTGGCGGTGCGGCCATCCGACTACGGCGACTTGTTCGTGGCCGCGATTTCTCCCCGGGTGGTGCGACGCCCCGGCGCCACCGAGCTTTCGATCCGCATCCTCGGGCCGCTGGAAGCCCGCCTGGTGGATGTTGACCGGGTCGTGCTCGGCGGCCTCGTCGAAAGCGTGTGGCCGCCCGACACCCAGTGCGACGCCTGGCTGAGCCGGCCCATGCGCCATCAGCTCGGCCTCGACCTGCCGGAGCGGCGCATCGGCCTGTCCGCCCACGACTTCGCCCAGATGCTCGGGGCGCCCGAAGTGTTCCTGAGCCGCGCCGACAAGGTCGGCGGCGCCCCGGCGGTGCCGTCGCGCTTTCTGCAGCGGCTGGCGGCGGTGACCGGCAAAGACCTCTGGGGCGAAGCGACCCGCAAGGGCGAAAAATATCTCGCCTGGGCGCGCTCCCTCGACCGGCCGGACGCGGTCCGGCGCATTGCGCCGCCGGCCCCGAAGCCGCCCCGCGAGGCGCGGCCGCGGCAACTCTCGGTGACCCAGATCGAGGACTGGCTGCGCGATCCCTATTCGATCTTCGCCCGCCACATCCTGCGGCTCTACCCCGTCGACCCGGTCGACCTTCCGGTCGGCTATCGGGATCGCGGCAATGTCATCCACGAGGCGGTCGCCGAGTTCACCGCCCGCTTCGCCGCCGGCCTGCCGGAGGATCCCGAGGCAGAACTGATCCGCATCGGCGAGAAGGCGTTCGCACCGCTCGCCGACTATCCGGAAGCGCGGGCATTCTGGTGGCCGCGTTTCCGGCGCATCGCGCGCTGGTTCGCCAGCGAATTCGAGCAGCCGCGCCGCACCCGCATCGCCACCATCAATGCCGAGATCGGTGGCCGCATCACGATCGGCGACTTCACCCTGACGAGCCGCGCCGACCGCATCGAGCGCCTCGCCGACGGCCGCTTCGCCATTCTGGACTACAAGACCGGACAGGTGCCGAGCGATACGCAGGTCACGATCGGCCTTGCGCCGCAACTGACCCTGGAAGCCGCGATCCTGCGCCAGGGCGGATTCAAGGACATCGCGGGCGGCGGCAGCGTCGACGAACTCACCTATGTGGCCCTCAAGGGCGGCGAACCGGCCGGCCTCGAACGCACCGTCAAGTTCAAGGAGGGAGACGCCGACAGCCACGCCGACACAGCGCTCGCCAAGCTCGCCGCATTGGTGGCGCGTTTCGACGATCCCGAGCAACCCTACCGCTCGTTGGCCCTGTCCATGTGGAGCTCGCGCTACGGCGACTACGACCACCTCGCCCGCGTCAAGGAATGGTCGGCGACCGGCGGCGAAGGCGACGGGGGTGGGGAATGAGTGGTACCGATCGTTGCAGACCTAGCCATCTGCTGCGGCCTGCTCCCTCCCCCCTTGCGGGGGAGGGTTGGGGAGGGGGGTGGCCGCGCGCACGGTGGGTGGGACTACCCCCCTCCCTGTCCCTCCCTCGCAAGGGGGGAGGGAACCGTGGGGTTATGCCCGGGCGTAAGCCATCTCGCCGCGGGGGCCTTCCATGACCGCCCGCGTCATCCCCGACATCGTCACCGGCGTGCAACTCGCGGCATCGGACCCGGCCGTGTCGGCATGGGTGTCGGCCAATGCGGGCGCCGGCAAGACCCATGTGCTGGCGCAGCGGGTGATCCGCCTCCTGCTCGACGGCAACGATCCCGGCGCCATCCTGTGCATCACCTTCACCAAGGCCGCCGCCGCCAATATGGCCAAGCGCGTCTACGACACGCTGGCGGCCTGGACGGTGCTCGACGACGACAAGCTCGACGAGGAGATCCGCAAGGCCTCGCGGCGCACGCCCGACGCGGGCTTGCGGGCGCAAGCGCGGCGGCTGTTCGCCCGCGCGCTGGAGACGCCGGGCGGCCTCAAAGTGCAGACCATCCACGCTTTCTGCACCCGGCTCCTGCATCAGTTCCCGTTCGAAGCCAATGTGGCGGCGCGCTTCGCCGTCATGGACGACACCCAGCAGCAGGAGATGCTGCAGCGGTTGAGCCTCGGCGTCCTGATCGAGGCGGCGGCGCGTCCCGACAGCACGCTGGGGCGCGCACTTTCGACCGCCATCGCCCAGGTGGCCGACCAGACCTTCATGGATGTGGTCGGCGAGGCCATCGCGCTGCGCGACAAGCTCGCCACCTGGATCCATGCCGCCGGCGGCGTCGAAGCCGCGGTGGCACAACTCGGCCGGCTGCTCGGCGTCGAGCCGGAGGATTCCCGCGACGCCGTCGACGCCGAGATCGTCGACGGCGCGCTGGTGCCGCTGTCCGAATGGCCGGCCGTCGCCGCCGCATTGGCACTGGGCAGCAAGACCGACGCCGAACAGGCGACGCGATTGCGCGACGCTCTTACGAAAAGCGGTGCCGACCGCGTCGCCTTGTACAAGGCGGTCTTCCTCACCAGGGAGGAAGAGCCACGCAAGCGCATCATCACCAAGGCCGTCGCCGAGGCGCATGCCGATCTGGCGCTGCGGCTCTACGACGAGCGCGACCGGCTCGTGCGCCTCGTCGAGCGCCGCCGCGCCATCGCCTGCCGGGACAAGAGCGCGGCGCTGATCGCCGTCGCCGAGGCGGTGATCAGCCGCTACCGCGCCGAGAAGGACCGCCGCGGCCTTCTCGACTACGACGACCTGATCGAGAAGACGCGCGCGCTCCTGTCCAACGTCGACTCAGCCTGGGTGCACTACAAGCTCGATCTCGGCATCGACCACGTGCTCATCGACGAGGCCCAGGATACGAGCCCGGCGCAGTGGGACATCATCAAGCGCATCACCGCCGAGTTCTTCGCCGGCGCCGGCGCCCGCGCCGGACTCCGCCGCACCATCTTCGCGGTTGGCGACGAGAAACAGTCGATCTTTTCGTTCCAGGGCGCCGCCCCGCACGCCTTCGCGGAAAGCCGCGAGCATTTCGCCCGCCTGCACGGCGGCGACACCGAGTTCCGGCCGGTCGAGTTCAAGCATTCGTTCCGCTCGGGACCGAACGTCCTCGGCGCCGTCGACGTGGTGTTCACGCCGCAGAGCGTGTTCGCCGGCGTTACCAGCGACAGCGTGCCGCCGTCGCACGCGGCGCTGTCCGATGCCGCCCCCGGCGTGGTCGAGATCTGGCCTTTGGAACGGCCCGACGAGCGTCCCGACAAGGAGGCCTGGGAGGCGCCGTTCGACGCCCAGCCGGAGACGAGCCCGGCCGTCAAGCTCGCGGGCCGCATCGCCCGCGAGGTGCGCCGCCTGATCGATGCGAAGACGCCGGTCGGGCCGATCAGCCAGCCGCGCCGGCCGGCCACGTGGGGCGACGTGCTGATCCTGGTCGGCCGCCGCGGGCCGCTGTTCGAGGCGATCATCCGGGCGCTCAAGAACGCCGGCGTCGCCGTCGCGGGCGCCGACCGGCTGGTACTCGCCGAACACATCGCCGTCATGGACCTGATGGTGCTCGCCGACGCGCTCCTTTTGCCCGAGGACGATCTCGCGCTCGCCAGCGCGCTCAAGAGTCCGCTGTTCGGCTTCGACGACGACGACCTGTTCCGCATCGCTTACGAACGGGAGGGTTCGCTGCGCTCCGCCCTGTCCGCACACGCCGGCGAGGATGCGCGCTTCGCGGCTGCCGACGCCAAACTCTCGGCGCTGGCGCGGCTCGCCCGCGAGAAGACGCCGTTCGACTTCTTCGCCCACCTGCTCGGGCCCATGCGGGGCCGGCGGCAATTCGCGGCCCGGCTCGGCGCGGAGGCGGGCGACGCCCTCGACGAATTCCTCAATCTCGCCCTCGACCACGAACAGCGCGAGACGCCGACGCTGCAGAACTTCCTTGCCTGGCTGCGCGCCGCGCGTGCCGAGGTCAAGCGCGACATGGAGATCGCCCGCGATGAGGTCCGGGTGATGACCGTGCACGGCGCCAAGGGCCTGGAAGCCCCGATCGTCATCCTGGCCGACACCACGGCGCCGCCGGCGGGACACGCCCAGCACCAGGCCAAGGTGCTGCCGCTCGCCCGCGACGGCGCCGGGCCGAACGATCCCGGCTGCCTTGCCTGGATCGGCCGCGTCGCCGACGACGTCGCAGTCCTGACCGGCGCCCGCGAGCGCGCCCGCCGCGACACCGAAAGCGAATACCGCCGCCTCCTCTACGTCGCCATGACGCGCGCCGCCGAGCGCCTCCTGATCGCTGGCATCGAGGGCGAACGGGCGCGGCCCAAGGGCTGCTGGTACGATCTCGTCCACGACGCATTGGTGCCGCACGCCGAAGAGATCGCGACCACCGACGGGCCGGTCTGGCGCTATCGCAAGCAGCCCGACACGGATGCGGGCGAACTGCGCGATACTGGTGAAGCCGAAGTGGCGACACTCGCCGTCCCGCATTGGCTCGGCGCCGACGTGGCGGCGGCGCCGACGCATCCGGTGCCGCTGACGCCGTCGAGCGCCTATGACGAGACCGTCGGTCATCGCCTCGCCCTCACCGGCAACGACGACGACCGGCGCCGCGCGCTCGCCCGCGGCCGCGCCCTGCACCGCCTGCTGCAGTCACTGCCGGACATCCCGCGCGAGGGACGCGACGCCGCCGCGCGTGCCTATCTTCGCCGGCACGAGGACGATGTCCCGGCAGATGCACACGAACGGCTTGTGGCCGAAGTCGCCGCCGTTCTCGACGATCCGCGCTTTGCGCCGCTGTTCGGTGCCGGCAGCCGCGCCGAGGTGGCGATCGTCGGCCGCATCGAGCGCCCCGACCGTGCTCCGCTCCTGGTCTCGGGCCAGATCGACCGCCTGGCGGTGACCGGCGACGCCGTGCTGATCGCCGATTTCAAGACCAACCGGTCGCCGCCGCGCACTCTCGAGGCAGTGCCGCCCGCCTACGTGGAGCAACTCGCGCTCTATGGCGCCGTGCTCGCAAGGCTCTATCCCGGCCGCCCCCTGCGGGCCGCCCTGATCTGGACCGAAGCACCTGATATCATGGAGATTTCCAGTGACGCCCTGGACCGCGCACTGGCCCGGCTCACCACGCCGTGAGACGCCTTGACGCCCCCTGCCGCCATCCATACTTTCAAATTTCCGAATAGGCGGATTCGTCCGTTTCCCACGATCGAGGCCGCCGCCCGCCGGCCTTTCCGAACAAAAGATGAGGTGTCACAATGGGCGTTGGCAAGGTTTCCGACGCGACCTTCGAGGCCGAGGTTCTCAAGTCCACCGAACCGGTGGTGGTGGATTTCTGGGCCGAATGGTGCGGGCCGTGCCGCATGATCGCGCCGGCTCTGGAGGAAATCTCAGCCTCGCTCGGCGCCAAGGTGAAGATTCTCAAGCTCAACGTCGACGAGAACCCGCAGACGGCGCAGAAATACGGCATCATGTCGATCCCGACCTTGATGCTGTTCAAGGGCGGCGAACTCGCCTCCCGCCAGGTCGGCGCAGCGCCCAAGGCCAAGCTCGAGCAGTGGATCGCCTCCGCGTCGGCGTGAGGCAAGTGATCGCGCAACTCTGACTCCGTCATGCCCGGCCGCCTCGTGCCGGGCATCCATGTTTACGCCCTCAACCGCGGCAAGACGTGGATGGCCGGGACAAGCCCGGCCATGACGAGGAACGTGTTTTTTGGAGTCACGGCCGGTCGAAAGACCGGCCGTTTGCGTTATCGGGCATGTCCACCGGGTCCCGCGTATCGGCCATGTCCCTCGCCCTCTCCCCGCCCCTACGGCCCATGGAAGCCCGTTCGGTCGATGAACTGCCGGTCGGGCCCGACTGGCAGTACGAACCCAAATGGGACGGCTTCCGCTGCCTGATCTTCCGCGACGGCGAAACGATCGCGCTGCAGTCCAAGGCCGGCAAGCCGCTGACGCGCTACTTTCCCGACGTCGTCGCGGCGGTCGCGGCGCTCGAGCCGCAGCGGTTCGTACTCGATGGCGAAATCGTGGTGCCGCGCGGCAAGGCGTTCTCGTTCGACGATCTGTTGCAGCGCATTCATCCGGCCAAAAGTCGCGTCGACAGGCTCGCCACGGAAACGCCGGCCATGGTGGTGGTGTTCGATCTTCTTGCCGGCGAAGATGGCCGCACCCTCGTCGACGATCCGTTGTCGGTACGGCGCGCCACCCTGGAGGCGTTCGCCGACAATCACCTCGCCGGCCGCGGCTCTTTCCGGCTATCGCCGGCGACCGACGACGTTAAGACGGCGCAGCGCTGGTTGAAGGGCTCGGGGGCGATGCTCGACGGCGTCATCGCCAAGCATCGCCACATGGCCTATGCGGGCGGCGAGCGCACCGCCATGGTGAAGATCAAGAATTTCCGCAGCGCCGACTGCGTCGTCGGCGGCTTCCGCTACAACGAAGGCAAACCCGTGGTCGGCTCGCTGCTGCTCGGCCTTTACGACCAGGAAGGCCTTCTCGACCATGTGGGCTTCACCTCCAACATTCCCCGCGATGACAAGCCGGCGCTGACGAAGAAGCTGGAAAAGCTGATCGCGCCGCCCGGCTTCACCGGCGACGCGCCCGGCGGGCCGAGCCGCTGGTCGACCGAGCGATCGACCCAATGGCAGCCGCTCAAGCCCAAGCTCGTGGTCGAAGTCGCCTACGACCACTACTCGGGCGGCCGCTTCCGCCACGGCACCAGCCTGATGCGCTTCCGTCCCGACAAGGCGCCGCGGCAATGCACGCTGGAGCAGGTGATGCAGAAGGTGGCGAAACCGATGAAGTTGCTGGGGTGAACATCCCTCCCCTGAAAGGGGAGGGTCCGCCACCCTCCCCCGCGCAAGAGCGCGTGGGAGGGATAAGAGCTCACACCGGCGGAGTGCCGTTCGCCGCCAGGACCTCGCCAGCGAGATAGAGCGAGCCGGTGATGAGGATGCGCGGCGGCGCCTCGATGTCGAGGCGGGCGATGCGGGCGAGCGCCGCCTCCACCGTGTCGGTGCTGTCGGCGGCGAGGCCGATCATGCGGGCCACATCGGCGATCGTGTCCGCCGGCAAACCCTTTTCCTGGTGGACCGGCACCGCGATCAGCCGCCGCGCAAGGCCGGTAAAATTGGCGAGAAAGCCGGCCGTGTCCTTGGTGGACAACATGCCGACCACGAGGATCAGCGGGCGCGGCACCCGTTCCTCGAAATCCGCAATGACGGCGGCGGTGATGCGGCCACCGTCGGCATTGTGGCTGCCGTCGAGCCACAATTCGCTGCCGGGCGGAACCAGCGCCGCCAACTTGCCGGTCGTGAGGCGCTGCAGGCGCGCCGGCCAGTCGGCCTTGAGAATGCCCTGCTCGAAAGCAGATGCCGGCAGCGCCAGCCCGCTCGCGCGCAACGCCGCAATGGCGGTGCCGGCATTGTCGAACTGGTGGCGGCCGTAGAGGCGCGGCGCCGGCAGGTCCATCAGGCCCTTGAGGTCCTGATAGACGAGACGGCCGCGCTCCTCGCCCACCGTCCAATCCTGGCCGAGAACACAGAGCGGCGCGCCGACGCGTTCGGCACGGTCGGTGATGACGGCGAGCGGCCCTTCCGTCTGGCGGCCGATCACTGCCGGCACGTCGGCCCTGATGATGGCGGCCTTCTCGGCGGCGATGGATTCGAGCGTGTCGCCCAGGAATTCCATGTGGTCCATGGACACCGGCGTGATGACGCTGGCGACCGGATGCTCAATCACATTGGTGGCGTCGAGCCGGCCGCCGAGGCCGACCTCCAGCAAGAGTGCGTCGGCCTTATGGCGAGAGAACAACAGGAAGGCGGCTGCGGTCTCGATCTCGAACACCGTGATGGGAGCATCGCCATTGGCGTGTTCGCATTCGGCGAGCGTCGCCGCGAGCTCGTCGTCGGAAACGAGCTCGCCGCCGCCGGCGCGGCCGATGCGGAAGCGCTCGTTGACTCGCACCAGATTAGGCGAGGTGTAGACGTGGGCGGAGAGGCTGGCGGCCTCCAGCATGGCGCGCAGGAAGGCGATAGTCGAACCCTTGCCGTTGGTGCCGGCCACGTGGATGACGGGAGGCAGCGAACGCTCGGGATGGCCGAGGCGATCGAGCACCCGCCACATGCGGTCGAGCGACAGGTCGATGCGCTTGGGGTGCAGCGCCAGCAGGCGCGCCAGGATGGCATCGACGGCGGTCATGGCGTGACCTTAAGGGCTGGTCATTCCGGGGCGCGGGCGAAGCCCGCGAACCCGGAATCCAGTCGCACGCATCCGGCTCCTCGGCTGGCGGCTGGATTCCGGGTTCGCGCCTTCGGCGCGCCCCGGAATGACGGCATTGGAGCAGGCATCACGCTCACGCGCTCGCCTCCGCGGGTGCGGGCAGCACCACGGCGGCGGTCTCGTCCACCCGCTCCGGCGCCTTGGTGAGGATGCGGCACATGCGGGCGAGGAGGGGCCGCAATTCGCGGCGATGCACCACCATGTCGACCATGCCGTGCTCGCGCAGATATTCCGATTTCTGGAAACCTTCGGGCAGCTTTTCGCGGATGGTCTGCTCGATCACCCGCGGACCCGCAAAGCCGATCAGCGCGCCCGGCTCGGCGATGTGGACGTCGCCCAGCATGGCGTAGGAGGCGGTGACGCCGCCGGTGGTCGGATTGGTGAGGACGACGATGTAGGGCAGGCGCGCCTCACGCAGCCTTTGTACCCCGACGGTCGTGCGCGGCATCTGCATGAGCGAAAAGATGCCCTCCTGCATGCGCGCGCCGCCGGAGCCGATGAACAGGATGAAGGGCGTGCTCTTTTCCAGCGCGGTGTCGAAACCCTTGATGACCGCTTCGCCGGCCGCCATGCCGAGCGAGCCACCCATGAAGTCGAAATCCTGAACCCCGATCACCACCGGCATGCCGTCCAGCTTGCCGTAGCCGAGCTTGACGGCGTCGTTCATGGAGGTCTTGGCGCGGGCGTCCTTGAGGCGGTCGGAGTAACGGCGCTCGTCACGGAACTTGAGCGGGTCGATCGGCACTTCGGGAACCGCAATGTCGAACCAGGTCTCACCGTCGAACACGGATTTGAGCCGCGCCACCGCGCCCATGCGCATGTGGTATTCGGAGCCCGGGATGACGAACTGGTTGGTCTCCACGTCCTTGTAGAAGACGAGCTGCCCGGAATCCGGGCACTTGATCCACAGGTTCTCCGGCACCTCGCGACGCGCCAGAAAGTTGCGGATTTTCGGCCGCACAACGTTGGATATCCAGTTCATCGGTTCGAAGTCGGCCATAATGTCGATCCGTGCTGGTCTAGGGCACGATCCCCGTTGTCAGGTTTGGCGCTGATGTGTCGTCGGGATGGCCCGGCCGTCAAGTCCGGACCCGGCCACCCCGGGCCTGTGGTTACCTATTCGGCCGCCCGGCGGGCCGAACGCACGCCGGCCGCGAGTTCTCCGACCAGCCTGGCGACCGCCGGCACGGTCCCGGCGCTGGCTTGACCGTCGGCGCCGAGCGTCGCCTTGAGGACATCGATCAGCGCCGACCCGACCACGACGCCGTCGGCGCCTTGCGCCACCGCGGCGGCGTGTTCGGCAGTCCTGACCCCGAACCCGACCGCGACCGGCAGCCTGGTGTGGCGCTTGATGCGCGCCACCGCCGCCGCCACCCGGCCGAAGTCCGGCGTCGCCGTGCCGGTGATGCCGGTGATGGAGACGTAGTAGACGAAACCGGCGGTGTTCTTCAGGACCGCCGGCAGGCGCTTGTCGTCGGTCGTGGGCGTCGCCAGGCGGACGAAGTCGACGCCGGCGGCAAGCGCCGGCAGGCACAGTTCGGCGTCCTCCTCGGGCGGCAGGTCGACGACGATCAGACCGTCGACGCCGGCCGCCTTGGCGTCGACAAGGAAGCGATCGACGCCGTAGACGTAGATGGGATTGAAATAGCCCATCAGAACGATCGGCGTCGTGTCGTCGCCGGCCCGGAAAGCGCGCACCAGATCGAGCGTCTTCTTGAGTGTCATGCCGGCGCCGAGCGCGCGCAGGCCGGCCGCCTGGATGGCCGGCCCATCGGCCATGGGGTCGGTGAACGGCATGCCGAGCTCGATGACGTCGGCGCCCGCCGCCGGCATCGCCTTGACGATGTCGAGGGAGGTCGCCGGATCGGGATCGCCGGCCATCAGGAAAGTGACGAGCGCGGCGCGACCCTTGTGGGCGAGCTCTGCGAAGCGGGTGTCGATGCGGGTGGTCATGGCATTCACGATCGATGTTGTCGAAGTTATCGGCGGACGTCGCGCTTGGCTTCGTTATGCTTGGCTTCGGCGCGCGCCGCCATGCGGATATTGATGGTGCCGATCATCAGCGTGGCGATGCAGCCGATGACCTGGAACCACTCGCCCCGCGCGATGAAGGGGCCGGGCGTGAACAGGCGCACCTTGAGGAAATAGACCAGATAGGCCGTCGAGACCACGATCAGGATCCAGCCGACGAACTTCTGGCGCGTCATCTAGAACTGTCCGCCCACGAAAGCCGCGACCGAGGCGAGGTCCTTGTCGCCGCGTCCGGACAGGTTGACCACCATGAGATGATCCTTCGGCATCCCGGGCGCGAGCGTCGCCACCTTGGCGAGCGCGTGCGCCGGTTCGAGCGCCGGGATGATTCCTTCCAGCCGCGACAGGAGCTTGAAAGCGGCGACCGCCTCGTCATCCGTGGCCGACAGGAACTTGACCCGCCCGACCTCGTGCAGCCATGCATGCTCGGGCCCGATGCCCGGATAGTCGAGGCCGGCCGAAATGGAGTGCGCCTCGGTGATCTGCCCGTCGGCATCCATGAGTAGATAGGTGCGGTTGCCGTGCAGCACGCCGGGGCGGCCGCCGGCGACCGATGCCGCATGCTTGCCGGTCTCGACGCCGAGGCCGGCGGCTTCGACGCCGTAGATTTCGACCGAGCGGTCGTCGAGGAAGGGATGAAACAGCCCCATCGCATTGGAGCCGCCGCCGATGCAGGCGACGAGCGAATCCGGCAGGCGGCCCTCGGCCTCCTGCAGTTGCGCCCTGACTTCATTGCCGATGATCGACTGGAAGTCGCGCACGATCACCGGATAGGGATGCGGGCCCGCGACGGTGCCGATGCAGTAGAACGTGTCGGTCACATTGGTGACCCAGTCGCGCAGCGCCTCATTCATGGCGTCCTTGAGGGTCTGCGAGCCCGACGTCACCGGCCGCACTTCGGCCCCGAGCGCCTTCATGCGCTGCACGTTCGCCTCCTGGCGCGCCACATCGACGGCGCCCATGTAGACGATGCAGTCGAGACCGAACTTGGCGCACAGGGTCGCGGTCGCGACGCCGTGCATGCCGGCACCGGTCTCGGCGATGATGCGCTTCTTGCCCATGCGGCGCGCCAGCATGATCTGGCCGGTGACGTTGTTCACCTTGTGGGCGCCGGTGTGGTTGAGGTCCTCGCGCTTCAAATAGATCTTGGCACCGCCGAAATGGGCGGTGAGGCGCTCGGCGAAATAGAGCGGCGATGGCCGGCCCACATAGGTCTTGAGGTGGCCATCCATCTCGGCCTTGAAGGCGGGATCGGCCTGGGCATCCGCATAGGCTTTCTCCAGGTCGAGGATCAACGGCATCAGGGTCTCGGCGACGAAACGGCCGCCGAATTTGCCGAAATGCCCCCCCTCGTCGGGGCCGATGCGGAAGGAATTGGGTTGCTGGACGGTCATGTCGACGTCGTTACCTCGATCGTCGTCATGGCCGGGCTCGTCCCGGCCATCCACGACTTTCCTTGCACCAGGAAAGACGTGGATGCCCGGCATGACGCCGGGCATGACGGAGTCAAATTGCCGCTCGGGCGGCGCGGATGAAGGCGCGAATCCGGTCCGGATCCTTCACGCCCGGAGCGCGTTCGACCCCTGATGAGACGTCGATCCCCGGCGCCCGGGTCACCCCGAGCGCCTCGGCGACGTTTCCGGCGTCGAGCCCTCCCGATAGCATGAATGGCACTGGCGAATCGAGGTTTTCCAGGAGCCGCCAGTCGAACGGCCGGCCCAGCCCGCCCGGCCGGGTTGCGTCCCGCGGCGCGCGGGCGTCGAAGATCAGCCGGTCGGCGGCACCCGCATAGGTGGCGACTGCGGCCAGGTCGGAGGCCGTCTCGACGGGAATCGCCTTCATGACCGGCAGGCCAAAACGTGCCCTGACGGCTTCCAGGCGCGCCGGGGGCTCCTTGCCGTGCAATTGCAGGATGTCGGGCGCGAGCGCCGCGATGCTTTGCGCCAAGAGGTCGTCGTCGGCATCGACCGACAGCGCCACCTTGAGGGCACGCCCGCGCACCCGCGCGCCCAGTTCCTGCGCGGCCTCCACGGACACGTTGCGGGGCGACGGCGGGAAGAACACGAAACCGACCATGTCGGCGCCGGCATCGAGGGCGACATCGAGGGTCTCGGGCGTCGAAAGGCCGCAGATCTTGACAAGGAGGGTCATGGGTCGGCTTTCGAAATCACCTCGACCAAACTCATGGCCGCCAGCTCCAGAGGGCGAAGATCGGATGTGATCGTATCGGCTATGACATCGAAGTCGATCTGCCAATAACCATGAGCGATTTTATGGCGTGTCGCCCGGATCTGGGACCATGGAATGTCCGGCGCCAGCGCTTGCACTTCCGTGGGCAGGTGCGTTGCGGCTTCGCCGATGATCATTAATTGAAAAAGCGCGCCGTCGCGCGCAACCCCGGCACCCATCAGACGATCCGGATCGAGCCCGGCGGCGTAGCGATACGCCGATCCGGACGCCTGAATGATATCCTTCAATCGATCGAGCGCCGAGCGTGTCATATTGCTTCGGCGATTCGCGGGAACTCATCGGCTTCGCGATCCCGCAACCCGCTGACCAGAACAATGCCCACCGGTCGGCCGAGCCGCTCCGCCAGATCAGTTTCAGCACCAGACAATTCGAAATAGGTCAGCCCCGGCTTTTTTTCCGCCAGGAAGTCCAGCGCATTGG
Source organism: Astrobacterium formosum (assembly GCA_030848545.1). GTDB lineage: Bacteria > Pseudomonadota > Alphaproteobacteria > Rhizobiales > Xanthobacteraceae > Astrobacterium > Astrobacterium formosum. The sequence continues at coordinate 55,064 of JAVDCA010000015.1, read as the reverse complement.
CCTCGAACACATGACCGACGCTGCCGCGCGGCAACAGCCCGAGAATTTTCATCGGGTATTTGGCCTCGATCGCGGCGACGTGCATGCGCAGGATCGAGCGGTCGATGACCGGTGCGTTCACGGCGGACCTCGTTCGGCACGAGGAAATCACATCCGTGCACCTATACGCTTTATATAGATGCCATCATGCTGAGAACGAGTCCGCCGGGAGTGATAGATGCCCGACGTGTCGCAGCGTCTCATGCGCAGCCACACGTTCAATCGAGCCCGCGCCACACCATCGTGGCCGCCGCCAAGTCTTCGGTCGCGGTGCCGACCGACTTGAACAGCGTGATCTCGTCGGCCCTCCGGCGCCCCTTGGCCTCGCCGCGGCACAACTCGGCGAGGTCGCCCGCGACCTTGGCGGCGGTGATCACCTTGCGGCGGATCGGCTGCAGGAGGTCGCCCGCCTCTTTGAGCGCCGTGCGGGTGTCCACATAGACGCGGGCTTTCTTGATGGCGTCGTCGTCGGCTTCGCGCATCTTCGGCGTGAAGCCGCCGACCAGGTCCACATGGACGCCTTTCTTGAGCCATGCGCCCTTGACGAGCGGCGCGGGGCTCAGCGTCGCGCAGCAGACGATGTCGGCTTCCCTGACGGCGCTCTCGAGATCGTCGGCGACCTCGGTCTCGATGCCGGAATTGGCGAGCGCGAAGGCGGTCGCGATGGCGCGGCTGCGCGTCCGGTTCCACAGCAGCACCCGGGTGATCGGCCGCACCGCCCGGTGCGCACGCACCAGGAACGGCGCCAGCGTGCCGGCCCCCACCATGGCGAGCGTCGCGGCGTCGTCGCGGGCGAGATGCCGGGCGGCGAGCGCCGAGGCGGCTGCCGTGCGCCAAGTGGTCAGGCGTCGCGCCTCCAGGACGGCGAGCGGCGCCCCTGTGATGGCCGACATCAGGAGATAACCGCCGGCAACCGACGGCTCGCCCTTGGCGGTATTATCGGGAAAAATCCCGACCAGCTTGCAGCCGAGAAAGCGTTCGCCCGCCGCGTCGGGGCTTGCGTTCCAGGCCGGCATGATCAGGAAGGTGGCGTCGCGGCCGTCCTGCGGGATGGTGTGATGCTGGCGCGGCGGCACCGTGACGTCGGTGCGGAACGCGTCCGCGAGCGCATCGATCAGCGCCGGGTAGGACAGCGTCCGGTCGATTTCTTCTGCGGAGATGATGCGCACGGACCACTCACGCTGCTGGGGGACGCAAGGCGAGGGACGAGGTCGTGCGCCCACCGTCGCGGGACGCCATATCGGCGCGCAAGGCTTCGAGTTCGGAGCGCGCCGCCCGGAGTTCGCCATCGAGGCTGCGGGCGGTCCGCCGCCATTTGCCCTGGCGCAGCCAGGCCGCAATGCCGCCGATCACGACGCCCACGGTCACCAGGAGCAGCACGAGGATGAACAGCGGCGCCTTGATGGCGAAGGCCGGGCTGACCGAATTGAACGGATCGAACGAGACCGACACGACTTCGCGGTTGGCGACGGCGAGGCCGATTATGATGATGGCCAGCGGCACCAGCACGATGGCGGCGAGAATCTTTCGGATCATATCCGAACTCCTTCGATCGGCCCGAACGGCCGCCCCGCGGCTTCACGAGCGGCGGAGAGGACGAAACCACGCAACGCCGCCGGTCACGGGCGCCGGCACGACGGCATCGAGTCGCAGACCTAATCCTCGTCGTCTTCGTCGTCACCGACGGGACCACCCGAATCGCGGTTCAGCCGCTCCCGCATTTCCTTGCCGGTCTTGAAGAACGGCACGTATTTCTGATCGACCGACACATGCGCGCCGGTGCGTGGATTGCGGCCGGTGCGCGCCGGCCGGTTTTTCACCGAAAACGCGCCGAAGCCCCGCAGTTCGACGCGATCGCCGCGCGCCATGGCGGCGACGACCTCGCCCAGGATGGCGTTGACGATGTTCTCGATGTCGCGCTGATAAAGATGCGGATTCTGGGCCGCGATCTTCTGGACGAGTTCTGACTTGATCATCCGAGCTTCCCGCCCATGCCGGTGTGTCGAACGCGATACCGTCGGGCTTGTGCTGGACCGGCGACGGGCGCCGCCGGTAACCCCCTCAATTTCCAGCGGAAGGGTGCCAAAGCGCCAGAAGCCCGTCAAGGTTCAGTCGCTCCAAAGCCTTGATTGTTCCAGTCTCCTCGATGCGCCGGGCCAGCGCGGAGAGACCGACCGCGTCCAGGACCTTGACGCCGGCCAGATGAAGGAACGAGAGCTGTGAGAGCCTGGATTTCAACTCCCAGTCGCGCACCGGCAGACCGGCATCGATACCCTTTTCGCGAGCCAGCCAGGCGACCGCCGTCTTTTCGTTGCCGATCTCGTCCACGAGGCCGAGATCGCGGCCCTGGCGGCCGGTGAACACCCGTCCGTCGGACACCTTGGCGAGGTTGTCGCCCGCCAGCTTGCGCCGTTCCTGCACCAGGGTGCGGAACCAGGCGTAGGTATCGAGCACGATGGCCTCGATGGCGGCGCGGGCCTCCGGGCTGGTCGGCTCATAGCCGTTGGGAACCGCCTTCAGGGGCGAGGACTTGATGGTCTCCACGTTCACGCCCACGGTCTTGAGCAATTCGTGAACATTGGGAAACTGGAACAGAACCCCGATGGACCCCACCAGCGAGGTGTCGCCGGCGACGATGTGATCGGCCGCCAGGGCGGCGATATAGCCGCCCGACGCCGCCATGCCGTCCACCACCACGGCCAGCGGCTTGCGCTCGGCGAGCCGGCGCAGCGCTTCGTGGAGCTGCTCGGATCCGGCCGTCGTCCCCCCAGGGCTGTCGATGTGCAGGATCACGGCGCGGTGGCGCCTGGACTTGGCGAGCTCGTCGAGGGCCTCGACCCGGTCCTGATCGCCGCGAATCAGCCCCTGCACGCTGATGCGGGCGATCTGGTCGCCGCCACCGATCAGGTCGGTGTCCCGACGCACGCCCAGCGCGACGGCGATGATCGCCACCACTCCGGCCAGCACGGCGAGAACGCGCCAGAAGGTCAGCTTGCGCCGCATGCGGCGGCGGACGACGATATGATCGGCGTCGAGGGACATGGGGGAGCTCCTCAAGAATCGCTGGCGCGAAGGTGACGCCCGCAGCCGTCGCGGTCAACACGCACCACAATGGCATATCGAATGCGGCAAATGTCGGCTTAACGGCGACGCCGGACGAAAACGGCCCCGGACGCGATCCGCGTTCCGGGGCCGGTCTTTCTTGTAACGAGCCGCGATCACTGGACCTCTCCCCGCCCTCACCCTGAGGAGCGCTCCACCGATGTCGGGCTTGCCCGACATCGGCACTTCAAGTGCGCAAGTCGGGCAGGCCCGACTTGCGTGAGCGCGTCTCGAAGGGCGAGGGCGGCCGCATCCTTCGAGACGCGGCCCAAGAGGGCCGCTCCTCAGGATGAGGCCGGGAGACGTCGAGCAGTTAGGCCCTTACTCCTTCTTCTCGCCGGCGCGCTTGAGCGCGGTGCCGAGAATGTCGCCCAGGGTGGCGCCGGAGTCGGACGAGCCGTATTGGGCGATGGCTTCCTTCTCCTCGGCCACTTCGAGCGCCTTGATCGACACCTGCACCTTGCGGGCGCGGCGGTCGAACTGGGTGATGCGGACATCGACCTTCTGGCCGACCGAGAAGCGCTCGGGGCGCTGCTCGGAGCGGTCGCGGGCGAGTTCGGCGCGCTTGACGAACGAGGTCAGGTCGGTGCCGGAAATCTTCACGTCCAGTCCCGATTCCTTGACGTCGGTCACCTCGCAGGTCACCACGGCGCCCTTCTTGACCACGTCGCCGGCATCCGCAAAGGGGTCGCCTTCGAGCTGCTTGATGCCGAGCGAGATGCGCTCCTTCTCGACGTCGACGTCGAGCACCTGGGCGCGCAGATGGTCGCCCTTCTTGAACTCCTCGATGACCTGCTCGCCCGGACGCTTCCAGTCCAGGTCGGACAGGTGCACCATGCCGTCGACATCGCCGTCGAGGCCGAGGAACAGGCCGAACTCGGTCTTGTTCTTGACCTCGCCTTCGACCACCGAACCGGGCGGATACTTCTCGACGAAGACCTCCCAGGGATTGCGCATGGTCTGCTTGAGGCCCAGCGAGATGCGGCGCTTGACCGGATCGACCTCGAGGATCTGCACTTCCACTTCCTGCGAGGTGGAGACGATCTTGCCGGGATGGACGTTCTTCTTGGTCCACGACATCTCGGAGACGTGGATGAGCCCCTCGATGCCCGGCTCCAGCTCCACGAAGGCGCCGTAGTCGGTGATGTTGGTGACGCGACCCTTGTAGCGGGCCTGGACCGGGAACTTGGCCTCGATGCCCTGCCACGGATCGGCCTGAAGCTGCTTCATGCCGAGCGAGATGCGGTGGGTCTCGTGGTTGATCTTGATGATCTTGACCTTGACCTGCTGGCCGATATTCAAGACCTCGGACGGGTGGTTCACACGCCGCCAGGCGATGTCGGTCACGTGCAGGAGGCCGTCGATGCCGCCCAGGTCGACGAACGCACCGTAATCGGTGATGTTCTTGACCACGCCGTCGATGACCTGGCCCTCTTCGAGGTTCTGGACGAGTTCCTGGCGCTGCTCGGCGCGGGTCTCTTCGAGGACCGTGCGGCGCGACACCACGATGTTGCCGCGGCGGCGATCCATCTTGAGGATCTGGAACGGCTGCGGCACGTTCATCAAGGGCGACACGTCGCGGATCGGACGGATGTCCACCTGGCTGCGCGGCAGGAACGCCACGGCGCCGTCGAGGTCGACCGTGAAGCCGCCCTTGACCTGGTTGAAGATGACGCCCTGGACCTTCTCGTTGTTCTTGAAGGCGCCTTCGAGCTTGCCCCAGCTCTCCTCGCGCCGTGCCTTGTCGCGCGACAGCACCGCCTCGCCGAGCGCGTTCTCGACACGCTCCAGATAGACTTCGACGATGTCGCCGATCTTGAGTTCGTTCTGCCGGCCCGGGCCGGTGAACTCGCGGACCGGAACGCGGCCCTCGGTCTTGAGACCAACGTCGATGACGGCGAGGTCCTTCTCGATACCGACGATCGTCCCCTTGACGACCGAGCCTTCCTGCAGGCCGCCGGAGGTGAACGATTCCTCCAGAAGGGCGGCAAAATCCTCGCGCGAGGGCATTTGAACGGTGGCCATGAATACTCCTGATGCGGCGCGCCGACAGGTTGAATGAAATGGCGTCCCGAAAGCCCGGAGCCGAAAGTCCCGCAAGACCTTCGGCGACTGCCGTCGAGACGGCAGGCCGGCGCTTCGACCCAAGCGATCGGTACGATGGTTTAAGTGTCCGCTGGCGCGTCCACGAGGGCGTCTCGAGCGGGGCTCGCCTCCTACGACGAAAGTGCGCTCAAGCGCCCTTTCGGCCCCTCTCCGACGGCCTCGTCAATGGTGACGGCGGTCCGGATCGCAGCGTCTATATCGGAATGGCCGCCGACCGGCAAGGCCGCTGCATGGCGCACCGCATGCCACCGCAGGTCGGCCCGCAGGCGTTCAAAAACGTCGCCCCAATCGTCGAACCGCTGTTGACGATAGAGCCGCATGGTCGGGTACCAGGGGCTGTCCTCGCGCTCCAGGAGCCAGCGCCAGTCGGGGGTGAACGGCAGCAGGTTCCAGACCGGTCGGCCCAGAGCTCCGGCCAGGTGAGCCACGGAAGTATCGACGGTGATCACCAGATCGAGGGCCATGAGCGCCGCTGCGGTATCGCCGAGGTCGCCGAACCGCGGCGCCAGATCGGTGACAATGTGCGACAGGCTGATCAGAGATCTGCGGTCGGCCGGACGGACAGCCTTCTGGATGCTGTACAATTGTACCCCCGGCATTAACAGTTCGGGCAGCAGCGCAGCTGCCGCGATCGAGCGCTGGCGATCATTCCTGTGGTTCGGGTTTCCCGACCAGGCGACGCCCACTTTCAGGGCGGCGCCGTTCCCGAGGCGCTGCCGCCACTGCGCGACGGCCGCCGGATCGGCGGCCAGATAGGGAACCTGGGCCGGTATACTGTCGAGATCGGTCTTGAAAATCCGTGCCAGGCTCATCAGCGGCAGGTGGACGTCGAAGTACGGCAGCGGCGCGTCCGCACCGACTACGGACACTCCGGCGAGCGACGAACGCAACAACCGTTCCAGCGGGGTGGGCACGACCAGCACCACCCGGGCGCCGTGACGCGCCAGCAGGGGCAGATAGCGCGCGAATTGCACGGTATCGCCGAGCCCCTGCTCGGCATGCACCAGCAGGGTGCGGCCGGCGAGGTCGCCGCCGTCCCAGAGCGGCTGCGGCATGTCGGGCGCCTTGAGGGCGCCGATACCGCCACGCCAGCGCCATTCATATTCGGCCCAACCCTCGGCCAGTTCGCCGGCTCGCAATAGACCGACGGCGAGATTGAAGCGGATCTTGGCGCAGTCCGGCGCCAGCGCCGCCGCCCGGCGGTGAGCGTCGAGGGAGGCTTGCCTCAGGCCTTTTCGATCGAGAACGATGCCGAGATCCGACAGTGCCAGGGCACATTGCGGATCGAGCGCAAGCGCGCGCGTGTGGCATTCGATCGCGGCATCGAGCTGCCCCTGCTCCTGCAGGACGGCGCCGAGATTGATATGGGCGTCGACATGCGCGGGATCGAGCGCCAGCGCCCGGCGGTGCGCCGCCACCGCCTCGTCGAGGCGATTGAGACTTTTGAGCGCAATGCCGAGATTGTTGTGCGCCGTGGCGGAACGCGGATCGAGCGCGATCGCCGCCTCGAAGGCGCTCTTCGCCTCGCCGTAGCGCTCCAGTGCGATCAGGACGTTGCCGCGGACCAGATGGGCGTCGGTGCAGGCCGGATCGCGCGCCAGTACCTCGGTGGCGATCGCGAGCGCCTGGTCGTGCTCGCCCCTGTCGAGAAGGCAAGCCGCCAGATTGATCGTGACCGCAACACCGCTGGCGCCGAGACGGCGCGCGTCGGCAAAGCACTGAAGGGCGGCATCGCTGTCCCGGCGCTGCAGGTGGATGACGCCGAGATTGACAAGGGCGTCGGGATTTTCGGGGTCCAGCGCGATCGCCTGCCGATAGGCTTCGACGGCGGCGTCCGCCTGGCCGGCAGCCTTGAAAATCACCCCCAGATTGAAATGGTTCCTGGCCGTCTTCGGATCACGGGCAATGGCCTGATGGAGCGCGTCGATCGCATCGGCGTGGCGGCCGCTGTCGTTGAGGGCGATGCCGAGCTTGGAATGAAGCGCGGCGCGCGTCGGCGCCAAGCAAATCGCCCGCCGGTAGCACGACATGGCGTCGTCGAGCCGGCCGTCGGCGGTGTATGCGTCGCCGAGGATCTCCAGCGCCTGAGCGTCTGACGGGCGGATCACCACCGCACGCTCCAGAAGAGCGATCGCCTCAGCGCGCTCGGCCTTCGAACCGCCCAGGCACAACACCACGCCGAGCAACACCATGGCATCGGAAAAACGGCGATCCTTGGCCAGAATGGCGCGACAAAGCTCTGCCGCCTCTTTGAAACGTCCGGATGAATGATACCGCACGGCAACCGCAAAGGCTGCCTTGGCACTGCCGACGTCACCCATCCCGATGCTGGTCCCGATACATGCAAGCCCGCCGCGGCGCGAGGCTGTCACTGCTTCAACGGCCGGGACCCGGATTTCGGTCGTGACGGTCGCATTCGCATCGCCCGACCGGGGCACCCACAGGGAAAAGGTCAGCGGCGATGCCGCTCCACCAGGGCGACCGCGGCGCGAAAAGCGCCGTCGATGTCGAGATCGGTGGTGTCGAGCCGATACGCGTCGGCCGCGGGTTTCAGCGGCGCCACCGCACGCCCTGCGTCACGCTCGTCACGGCGGCGGATGTCGGCGAGGATGTCGGACTCGTCCACGCTCTGGGCCTTCGCGGCCGCTTCCAGCCAGCGCCGGTGCGCCCGCGTCTCGGGACTGGCGGTGACGTAGATCTTCACCTCTGCCTGCGGGCAGATGACGGTGCCGATGTCGCGGCCGTCGAGGACTGCGCCGGGGGGCCGGGCGGCGAAATTGCGCTGCAGGTCGACCAGGGCGGCCCGCACTTCGGGAATCGCCGATACGATCGAGGCGGCCTCCCCGGCGGCGTGCCCCTTGAGCAACGCCTCGTCGAATCGGGCGGGATCGAGCGCGCGGGCAGCCGCGCCGGCCTTGTCGGGATCGTCGAGCCGCTCGCCGGCGGCGATGAGCGCCTGCGCGACGGCACGGTACAGCAGCCCGGTATCGAGGTGGTGCAGGCCGTAATGGGCGGCGAGCTTTTTCGCCAGCGTTCCCTTGCCGGACGCCGCCGGGCCGTCGATGGCGATGATCATGGCGCCGTCTCCCTTTCGGCGATCGGCGTGCGCGCCCGCCGCAGCGGCCGCTCCTCGGTGAAGATGTTGCGCGAGCGGAACTCGGCCGGGCTCGCGAAGGTCAGGTATTCGCGCATTCCGGGCGCCGTCGAAGATGTCGTGAACCAAGGCTCGGCCAATCGCCGCCAGGGTTCCGACACCCAGTGAGGTAACTGGGACAGGCGGTAATGTTTGGCGAGGTACTCGCCGATGGCGCCCGCGAGCGCATCCAGGCGTGCATCGTCGGTCCGCTTCGGCGAAGACGCCAGCGCCGCCACGCGAGCGGCGTCGTCGGACAGTGCCAGGAACGTATCGACGAACTCCGCCAGCGTGTCGCCCTGCGGGGCGCCGGCCGAAATCCGCTCAATCGCTTCGGCGAGGGTACTGGGGCGCATCGGCCGCTCCGTCGGGATTCATGTTCTTCAGCAGGAAGCGCTGCTTCTCGGGCGCCGCGGCGCTGACCGGAAAATACCGTGCCATGACCGCGATGGCGTCGTCGATCGTCGAAATACCGACCACGCGCATCAGATTGAGGATGTCGAGCCGCTCCTGCTCGCCGCGCAGGGGCTCGTTGACCCGCATCGCCTTGAGCTTGAGGGCGAGCAGATACTGTGCCGTCGGCACGTGGACCACGAGGCCGGGCGCCGAGCCGTCGCGCGGGAAAGTGCCGAACTCCTGATGGTCGGCAGCGCGTTCCGCCAGCGGGCTCAAATGAAAGACCACCGCATCGTTAAGCCAGTCAAGCGACCAGCCGTGGGCGTCGGCGAGCCGGCGCGTGACCTCCTGCAGCCAGTCCGGCCACGGCCGTTCGACCCGGGAGATGTCGACGTCCTCGGTGGCGTAGCGGAAGTTGCTCGCCAGCATCAACGCCGAGCCACCATAGACAGCGATCTCAAGCCGCGTGCCCGCGGCCGCGGCGGCACGCCCGATCTCGTCGAAGGCGGCGAGCAGAAGAGTCCGGTCCAATGCGCGCGCCATGATCTTCGACGGCCTCCGCGTGTCCGTCCCTTCAGCTCAGGTCCGCCCCGAGCCCCCGCATCAGATCGGCGAAGCCCGGGAAGCTCGTGGCGATGAAGGCGGTGTCGTCGACCCGCACGGGGTTTTCGGCGCCGAGCCCCATCACCAGGGCCGACATGGCGAGGCGGTGGTCCATGTGGGTGGCGACCAGGCCACCGCCCGCGGCGCGGCCCTTGCCGTGCACGATCAGGTCGTCGCCCACGATCTCGACCGCGACGCCGTTGACGCGCAGGAGATCGGCGGTGGCGGCGAGCCGGTCGGATTCCTTGACGCGCAGCTCCTTCAAGCCATGCATCACCGTCGTGCCCTCCGCGAAGGCGGCGGCGACGGCGAGGATCGGGTATTCGTCGATCATGCTCGGGGCCCGCGCGGCCGGCACCTCGATGCCTTTGAGGGCGGACGCCCGGGCACGGATGTCGGCGATTTCCTCGCCGCCGTCGTCGCGCCGCTCCAAGAAGTCGAGCCTCGCCCCCATCTCGACCAGGGTGGCGAACAGGCCGGTGCGCAGCGCGTTGGTCATCACGCCCTCGACCACCACGTCGGAGCCGGGCGCGATCAGCGCCGCCACCAGCGGGAACGCCGCCGACGACGGATCGGCCGGCACCCTCACCTCGACACCAGCGAGTTCGGGCTCGCCCACCAGCGTGATGCGGCGGCCGTGGGCGCCCAAGGGCTCCTCGCGGACCTCGGCGCCGAAATGGCGCAGCATGCGTTCGGTGTGATCGCGCGTCGCCTCGGCCTCGACCACGGTGGTCTCGCCGGGTGCCGAAAGGCCGGCGAGGAGGACCGCCGATTTGAGCTGGGCGGAGGCGACCGGCGGCTCGAACACGATCGGGACGGGCTCGCGGGCGCCTTGAAGCGTCAGCGGCAGGCGGCCGCCCTCGCCCACAGCCTTTATGCTCGCGCCCATGCGGGTCAGGGGATCGAGCACCCGTTGCATGGGGCGTTTGCGCAACGAGGCGTCGCCATCGAAGATGGCGGTGACCGGACAGCCCGCGACGGCACCCATGACCAGGCGGCAGCCGGTGCCGGAATTGCCGAAATCCAGGGCGGCAGCCGGGGCCGCGAAGCCGCCGACCCCGACCCCGTCGACCTGCCAGCGACCGCCACCGAGGCGCTCCACCCGGGCCCCGAGGGCCACCATGGCGTGGGCGGTATTGACCACGTCCTCGCCCTCGAGCAGGCCGGAGATGCGGGTGCGGCCGACCGCGAGCGCCCCCAGGATCAGGGAACGGTGCGAAATGGACTTGTCACCCGGCACGTGCAGGCGGCCCGTGAGGGCTTTCCCGCGGGCGGACGTCATGGGGGCGGGGGTCGGATGGGAGCTCACCTGGGGACGATCCGGTCGGCTTGAGGGGGCTAGAAGGCTGTCCTAGAGGGTTTCGGGCGCCAGTGGAAGCGCACCACCGCCGCAAGCCCCGACACAAAACCACATGCCGGGCTGGTGCGTATAAACGAATGTTGCGTCCCGCGCATGCCGTCCGTGCGGGTCTTGCGGGGCTTCGGAGGCTGGAAAGAAAGCCCTTGCCATCCGCCCTCCTGCGCTATTGACAGGGGCGCCGCAAGCCGCCAAGGGGATGGCTCGCTTTTTCAACCGGTCGAGGGAATACGAACCGTGGCAAAGCCTGAGCTCGGCACGAAACGCGTCTGTATCAATTGTGCCGCCAAGTTCTACGACCTCAACAAGGACCCGATCACCTGCCCGAAGTGCGGCACCGAGTTCACGGTGGCATCGCTGATGCCGCGTGGCCGGCCGGATGCGCCGCGCGCCGCCGTGCGCGAGGTCGCACCGGAGGTCGTGGAGCCCGCCGAGGCCGAATTCGTGTCGCTCGAGGAGGCCGATGCGGAGCAGCAGGGCTCCGCCAAGAAGGCCCCCGCCGAGGCCGCCGACACCGACGAGGACGTGGAGATCGACGAGAGCCTCGACGACGCCGCCTTCATCGAGGAGACGGAGGACGAGGACACCGATGTCACAGAAATCATCGGTGGCGACATTCAAGACGACGAGGAGACTTGAGGTCGGCGCGCTTTTGTGGTTTCACGTGCGCCTGCTTCGGTCGGTGACCGATTGACGAGACTTCCGGCACTGGTGTCCCAAAACCATGCCGTTTCGGCGGGGCCATAGCTCAGTTGGGAGAGCGCTTGAATGGCATTCAAGAGGTCGGGGGTTCGACTCCCCCTGGCTCCACCAAATCCCCCAGTTGCCCTAAGGTGTTAGGCGACGTGTAGGCCTGCTTTCCCGGGCCGCGATGGCGGGATTCAAACCTTGTCGTTGGCTGAGCGTGTGCCGATGATTCGGAAACAGCATGAGACGCTGCCGACGGCTTTCATCTGCGTTCTCCCGATGCAAAACGGCAGGCCCGAAGACCTGCCGTTCATCATTGCGGGATGCCGGTGTCAGTTGCCGACACCGCTGGCCTTCAGGCCGAAGGCGGCCATCGCAGCGCGGAAGACATCCGTGTTGTCGACATAGACCTGGCTTTGCGGCGGCACCCGATAGGCGGCGAGGCCGGGTTCGGGCTTGGCGACCTTCTTGAAATAGTCGGCCCCCTTGCCCTTGGCATAGAGCGGCACCAACTCGCGGGTGTGGTTGTCGGTGTGCCAGCGCACCAGCGGCAGGGCACCGGCGCCCTGGTTGATGATGTCGGAATAGGCGACCGTGTTGCTGTCGGGCCCCTGAAGCAGACCATTGCCGTGGTCGGTGGTGACGATGATCAGCGTATCGTTCCAGGAGGAGTTGTCCTCGACCCACTTCGCCGCGGCTTCCACCGCCTCGTTGAAATCGATCTGCTCCTCGATCAGGCGCGGCAGGTTGTTGGCATGGGCGGCCCAGTCCACCGCGCCGCCTTCGACCATCAGGAAAAATCCGTCCTTGTCCTTCGACAGGATGCTCAATGCGCCTCGCGTCATGGCGGCGAGGCTCGGCTGGTTCTTCAATTTTTCGCCCATGGCGACGCCTGACCGGTTGAACTGGGTCGTGGCGTTGTTCTCGACCGTGCCCAGGACCTTGCTCTTGCCGCCGAGATCGAGCTTGCCCTGGGCAAGAGCGTCGAAATCGGCCTTGGTCTCGATCAGTCTGTAGTCGGTCTGACCGGCCTTCAGCCTGTCCCAGGTTTCCTTGCCACCGACGTAGCGGTAAGCCTTGTCGCCCTTGGGCTCGATCGGCTTGCCGTTCTGGTCAAAGAAGGGGTGGCCGGAGCCCATGACGACGGTGGCGAGACCGGACTCGACGATCTCCTTGCCGATCTGGGCGTATTCGTTCCGGCTCGGATTGTGCGCCAGGAAGCCGGCGGGCGTCGCATGGCTCCATTGGACGGTGGAAATCGAACCGAGCGAACGACCGCTCTCGACGGCATATTCGCCAATGTGCTTGAGCTTCTTGTCATCATTCGACCAGTTGATCGCATTGTTGTAGGTCTTGATGCCCGTCGCCAGCGCCGTCGCGGCCGCCGCGCTGTCGGTATAGTCGGCGCGGACATAATCGTATCCGACAAAATAGCCCGGATAACTGCCGAGCGATCCCTTGAAGACGGACTTCGACGACGCCGCATTCCAGATTTCCGCCGAATCGAATTTCACGGTGCCGGCCGACGTTCTGGTCGGCGAATTGGACGTGTTGAGCGGATGGGTCGACATGAACATCTTGGTGTCGAACTTGTCGTAAACCTCACGGCCGAGTGCGCCGTGGCGGTAATAGCTCGCGGCGTGCCAAGTGTTGATACCCGCTCCATCCGTGATCAACAGGATGACGTTCTTCGCGGGCGCTTCCTGCGCCGGCGCGGCGCCGGAAAGCGCGGTCGACACGGCCAAAACCAGCAACATCACGCGGTTGATTTTCATGATGCTTCCTCTTTTACGTGGTCGCGCCTTCCGTACTCCATCTCGATTGCATATCGGTGACTGATGGGCTCGTTCGATGATTTCCCGATCGGATACATGTGTCCGAGCAGCATTACTTCGGGCAGCATTCTCGCGGCGACTGCGGCGGGACGCGGCAAATTTCCGAGCGAAGCCTGAAGCCGAATTATCTGCTTGCTCGGTGACGGGGCTGGCAGGTGATTTTCGCGAAGTCCTGCGCGGCGTTGCGGGCTTCCGCCTCGCTGGTGCGTCGCGTGCTCCCGACCACGTGTTTTCGGCGGCGTCCATCCCGAATGCGGACGTACCAGCACTGACCGCTACTCACAGGGCGGATCGCAACACCCTGCAGAACCATGACAGGCGGCAGGCCGGCGGCCTCCCGCGTCATGTGTGGACCGGCAGCTTTCCGCGCAGAACTTGCAGCAGGTCGCGCCGCACGTTTTCGATGTGGCTGCGCAGCAGCGAACAGGCTTCGGGGCTCTGTCGCCGCCGGCACAGCTCCACCAGCATCCGATGCTCCTCGCACGAGCGGTCGAGGAAGCTGCCGCGGGAGAGCTGCAAACGGGTGTAACGGTCGCTTGTCTGTAGAAGGCCGGTGACCACAGCGACTGTCCGCGGCAGCATCGCACCCGCATACAGCGCCATGTGGAATTCGGCATTGAGGACACCCCAACGGGCGATGTCGCCGGCGGCCATGGCCTGCTCGAAGGCTTCTGCCAACCGCGCCGCGCCGTCGAGGTCCAGATCCGTGAGATGCGGCACCGAGCCGGCGAGGAGGCGCGCCTCGAGCGTGACGCGCAGGTCGAACACGTCGTTGATCTCATCCAGGGAAAGCGCGGAGACGACCGCGCCCTTGTGAGGGACCATGTGCACGAAGCCCTCGGCTTCGAGCAGGAACAGCGCCTCGCGGACCGGGATACGGCTGACCCCGAATGCCTCCGCCAGGGCATCCTGTCGCAACTGCGTGCCTGCCGGATAGGCACCCTCGAGGATTTCCTGCCGCAACTGGTCGACGATGGCGGACGAGAGCGTCCGATGTTTCAGGGGCCTGTTCAAGGACTTGGGCATGATGAGGGGCATGATGATTGCATAGCAAACAAACTGCCAAATGGATACTCTTGATTGTCGATTTTATACAATCTACGATTTTGACAGGAGGGCGAACGTGAGTGAAATCGGACGAACGGGCGAGGGTCGGCGGCGGGGTGGGGCGTTGGTGCGCGCCATCATGACGTTGTCGCTGCGGCTTTTGATGATCGAGCGCGCCGCGATCAGCTTTTTAATGCTCGTGCTGACGACACTCATCCTGGTCAATATCGCGACGCGCTATGTCGGCATGCCGATCTACTGGATCGACGAATCGGCGGTGTACTCGGTCGTCTGGCTGACCTTCATCGGCGCTTCGGCGATGACGCGCATGCGGCTCGACTTCGCCGTCACCCTCCTGACCGACAAGCTGCCGGCACGCGGCGTGCGCATCGCGCGGGTGCTGGCGACGCTGGGCGTCGTCGGCTTCGGCGCCGCTCTCGCGATGATGTGCTGGTTGTGGCTCGATCCGGCCGGCATCGCCGCCGCCGGCTTCGACGCCAAGGAATACGCCGCCCAGTCGTTCAACTTCATCTACACGGAGCGCACCCAGACCCTGAATTGGCCGACCTGGATGATCTACTTGATCATGCCGCTGTTCGCGACGTCGATGACGCTGCACGGCCTTGCCAACCTGTCCGAGGATCTCGGCCTGGCGCCGTCACAGACTCTGCCGGCATTCGCCGCCGGCGGCGCCGAGGGGGTGAACTGACATGCTCACCGCCACCGCCTTCATCGCCATCATGCTGGTGGGCGTGCCAATCGGCATGTGCCTGTGCATCGGCGCCATCGTGTTCATCGCCGCCTCCGGCAACCCGCTCCTGTTCCAGAACTATCCCCTGCAAATGTTCGGTGGCGTCGACAGCTACGGCCTGATCGCCATTCCGCTGTTCATCCTGATCGGCGAGATCATGAACGGCGGCGGCATCACGCGCCGCATCGTCGACCTCGCCATGGCGTTCGTCGGTTCGCTGCGGGGCGGGCTCGCCTATGTGAACATTCTCGCCAACATGTTCGTCGCCTCGATTCTCGGTTCGGCGACCGCCCAGGTTGCGATCATGGCGCAGATCATGGTCCCGGAGATGGAGCGCAAGGGTTACGACAGGACCTTCGCGGCGGGACTGACCGCCTATGGCGGCATGCTCGGCCCGATCATCCCGCCGTCGGTGATGTTCGTGGTCTACAGCGTCCTGGCGCAGATTTCTGTCAGCGACATGCTGATCGCCGGCATCGTCCCCGGCCTGATCCTGACGGTCATGTTCTTCCTCGTCATCGCCGCCATGGGTTTCGTCTACCACTATCCGAAAGGCGATGTGCAGACGCTGCGGGAGCGCACCCGCACGGTCCTGAACGCGGCGCCGACCCTGCTGATCCCGATCGTGATCGTCGGCTCGATTCTCGGCGGGCTCGCCAATCCGACCGAGGCGGCCGCCGTCGGCTCGCTCGCCGCGGCACTGATCGGCCGCTACTGGACCAGGGAATTCAGCTTCGCGCAGCTGCCGGCGTTGATGTTACGGGCGGGCATCTACTCGTCCATCGTCCTGTTTCTCGTCGCCGCCGCGGCGGTGTTCTCCTGGGTGCTGGTCTACGGCACGGTGCCGCAGGCGGTCGCGGCCTCGATCCAGTCGATCGCCAAGGATCCCGTCACCTTCATGCTGCTCACCAACGTAATCCTGCTGGTGATCGGCACGGTCATCGACGGCGTGCCCGGACTGATCATGACGGTGCCGATCATGCTGCCGATCGCCACCGACGTCTATCACATCGATCCGCGCCAGTTCGGCGTCGTCGTCGTGGTCAATCTCGTACTCGGTCTCCTGTCGCCGCCGGTGGGGCTGTGCTTCTTCGTCGCCGCGGCCGTGACCGGCACCAAGCCCGGCAAGATGTTCATCGTCACGCTGCCGTTCTTCGCGGTGTCCTGCATTCTTCTGATCCTGCTGTCGATCCATCCCTGGCTGTCGCTTGCCCTCGTCAAATGACCAACAAGCCCCTCGTGAAGGAGAACTGACATGTCCATGACCCGTCGCCGCGTCCTTGCCCTCGGCGCCGCCCTGCCACTCGCGGCGCCGGCACTCTCCCTCGCCCAGTCACGTGAACTGCGGCTCGGCATCCTGACGCCGAACGGCCATCCCTGGAACCGGGCCGCCGTCAGCGTCGGCGACATGCTGAAGGCGGAAACCAACGGCCGCCTCAGCGTCACCGTCTTCCATTCCGGCCAGCTCGGCAACGAGGCCGCGATGCTGCAGCAGATGCAGTCGGGCGCCCTCGACATGGGCTGGATCATGGCCGCCGAACTGGGCTCGCGGGTGCCGGCGATCGGCGCCATCACGGCGCCCTACATCGTCGACTCGACCGACAAGATCGCCAAGCTGGTGCGCCACCCCGTCGCCATGAAACTGTTCGACGTGTTGCCGCGCGAGACCGGATGCGTCGGACTCGCCTGGGGTATCACCGGCATGCGGGCGGTGTTCTCGGCCAAGGACATTTCCACTCTCGCCGACATCAAGGGCATGAAGCTGCGCATCAACCCGACGCCGGTCTATCGCGACTTCTACCAGTTGCTCGGTGCTGCGCCGACGCCGATCCCGACCCCGCAGGTGTTCGACGCCATGACCAATGGCCAGGTGGACGGACTCGAGGCCGACCTGGAGTTCTCCTGGAACCAGCGCTTCGACAAGGTCTCGAAAGTGATCCTGCAGATGAACGCCATCTTCATGCCGATGATCGCGCTCGCGTCCGGACGCGTCTGGCAGGGCCTGCCGGCTGCAGACCGCGAACTGATTACCCGCGCCGTCAAGGCCGCACTCGACAAGCAGATCGACGAACTCGCCGGCAACGGGCCGAAGCTGATCGAGCAGTTCCGCGCCGCACCGATCCCGATCCGCGCCGCCAATCCCAAGGACGCCGCCGCGGTGGTGGCCGAGTTCGACAAGATCTGGCTGCCCAAGGCCCCGGTGCTCGCCGAGCTGCGCAAGGCCGGCCAGACGCTCTGATCCCGCGGGCCCCGCCCGCCATGCGGCGCCGCCGGTACGCCGGCGGTGCCGTCCAACCCTGGAAAAAGGCAGAATTAATGTCGGCGAACATCTTCAGCGGCACGATTCCCGCGCTCATGACACCCTGCACCGAGGACCGGCGACCGGATTTCGAGGCGCTGGTGAAGACCGGAACGGACCTGATCGCGGCCGGAATGTCGGCGGTCGTCTATTGCGGTTCGATGGGCGACTGGCCGTTGCTGAGCGACGAGCAGCGCATGGCAGGCGTCGAACGGCTGGTCAAGGCGGGCG
Organism: Astrobacterium formosum; assembly: GCA_030848545.1. Classification (GTDB taxonomy): domain Bacteria; phylum Pseudomonadota; class Alphaproteobacteria; order Rhizobiales; family Xanthobacteraceae; genus Astrobacterium; species Astrobacterium formosum. Next base: position 37,478 of record JAVDCA010000015.1, on the reverse strand, counting down.
TGCCGGTGATCGTCGGCACGGGCGCGCAGAGCCCGAAGCGGGCCGCGGCGCTTGCCGCCCACGCCAAGGCGGTCGGCGCCAAGGGCCTCATGGTGATCCCGCGCGTCTTGTCGCGCGGCTCGTCAGCAGCGGCTCAACGCGCCCATTTCGAGGGCGTGCTGGAAGCCGCGGTCGACCTGCCGTCGGTGATCTACAACAGTCCCTATTACGGCTACGAAACCAAGGCCGACCTGTTCTTCGAACTGCGCCGCAACTTCCCGCATCTCGTCGGCTTCAAGGAATTCGGCGGTGCGGCGGCCCTGCGCTATGCGGCCGAGCATATCACCGGCCGCGATCCGGCCCTTGCCCTCATGGTCGGGGTCGACACCCAGGTCGTGCACGGCTTCGTCAATTGCGGCGCAACGGGTGCGATCACCGGCATCGGCAACGCGCTGCCGCGCGAAGTGCTGCATCTCGTGGCCTTGTGCGAAAAGGCGGCCGACGGAGACCCGCTCGCCGAGCTGCGTGCGCGCGAACTCGATTGCGCCCTTGCGGTGCTGTCGAGCTTCGATGAAGGCGCCGACCTCGTTCTCTACTACAAGCACATCATGGTGCTCGAAGGTCATCCGGAATACGCCCTGAATTTCAACGAGAGCGATACCTTGTCGGCGAGCCAGCGACACTTCGTCGAAACCGCGCTCAAGCGCTTCAAGGCCTGGTATGCGTCGTGGTCGACGACGCCCGAAGTCACCGCCCTCGGGGCGGCGGCCTGATCGTACACCCCGGGCGCCGCCGGCGGCGGCGCCCCTGGGCCTGCGGGCCCGGCGGGAATCCCGTTCGCCTCAGCGGCGCATCGCCTGTGCGGCGCGATCCGCCTCCGCCAGCTTCTCCCAGTTGAATTCGACGCCGCAGCCCGGCGTGTCGGGCGCCACCGCAAGCCCGCTCTCCATCACCAGTGGCCTGTGCGTGTAGCGGTCGATGGGGAAACTGTGCACTTCGAGCCAGCCCGCATTGGGCTGGGCGGAGACGAGGCTCACATGCAGTTCCTGCATGCCGTGGCTGCACACCGGGATGTTCTTCTGCGCGAAGCGACGCGCGGCGCGCAGCCAGCCGGTGACGCCGCCGCAGTTGGAGGCGTCCGGCTGCACGAACGACAGGGCCGCGTGCTGATAGGCGAGCTCGAATTCGGCCTGGGTGTGCAGGTTCTCGCCCTGCGCGAGCGGCATGCCGGTCTCGGCGGCGAGGCGGCCGTAGCCGGAAAAATCGTCCGGCTGCAGCGGTTCTTCGAGCCAGACGAGCCCGAACGGCAGGTACGCCCTGGCAGCGGCGATGGCGCGGTCGAGATCGAAGCCGTAATTGGCGTCGACCATCAGCGGCACGTTCGGGCCGATGAGATCGCGCACGGCGCCGAGACGCTCGACGTCTTCGGCGATCGGCCGGCCGACCTTGATCTTGACGGCGTTGTAGCCCTTGGCGAGATGACCGCGCACGCTCTCCACCAGTTCCGACGTGTTCAGATTGAGGTCGACGCCGCCCCGGTACGCCTTGGTGCGGTTCGACACTCCGCCGGCCATGCGCCACAGCGGCAGGCCCTCGGCCTTGCCCTTGAGGTCCCACAGCGCGATGTCGACCGCCGAGATCGCGAAGGAGACCGGCCCGCCGCGACCCACATAGTGCATCATGTGCTGCATGCCGTCGTAGAGGCCGGCGATGTCGCGGGGGTCCCGTCCGATCAGGAAGGGGGCAAGGTCATGCTCGATGATCGCCTTGATGGCGTGCCCGCCCCAGCCGATCGTGTAGCTGTAGCCGGTGCCCGAACTGCCGTCGGCGCAGGTCACCGTCGCGGTGACGATCTCGAAATCCACCTGCAGGCCGTGGCTCGCGTCCTGCATGGGCTGGTCGAGCGGCACGCGAAACAGGCGCGCGGTCACGTCGCGAATGGTGGTCCCGGCCATGTGCATTCTCCTGTCTGGCCGGATCGCCGTGGGAGGGGTTCGGATCCGGCACAATTCCCCGCGTCCATATGTGGTTCGGTGCCGCGGCGTCGTCCGAAATACTCCGGATCGTCAGCGCGCGGACCGGGCTTTGATCGACCGCTTCCTGCGGGCATCCTCCGACACCGCCCTCTCGCCTTGTTCGATCGTCTTGACAGAATTCTACTCTGTCGCGAAAGAATGGTATGCAGCTGCACGATTGGTGCACCCGCTGGCGATCGTCATCGAAGCAGAAGGTGGGAACAAGAATGCGCAACGGACAAGACACCCTCGCTGGCGCCATCGTGGCCAATATCGAGTCCGGCCGCGTGGTGGAAAAGCCCTTCTTCCACCTCGAGTTCGATCACGTGTTCCCGGATCACGCCTATGCCGAGATGCTGGAGGCGCTGCCGGTCGCCGCCGACTACCGGCCGCTCCCCGGCCGCAACAAGGGCAATATCCGTGAAGACGGCACCTCGACCCGGGTCAAGATCGACCTGTTCCCCGAATACATCCGCCACCTGCCGGCGCCGAAGCGCGCCGTCTGGGAGCGGATCGGGCGGGCGCTCACCTCCGAGGAAGTCAAGGCGGCGTTCGTGCGCCGGCTGGCGCCGGGCCTGAACCGCCGGTTCGGGACCGAATTCGCCGAGGTCGGCATGTACCCGATCCCGATTCTCACCCGTGATGTGCCGGGATACCGCATCACGCCGCATACGGACACGCACTGGAAGGGCATCACGGTCCAGCTCTATCTGCCGCGCGACGACAGAAACGCCAATATCGGCACCATCTTCCACGAGCGCCTGGCGGACGGCTCGATGCCGAAGGCGCGGCAGATGCGCTTTGCCCCCAACACCGGCTATGCGTTCGCGGTCGGCGACGACACCTGGCATTCGGCCGACCCGGTCGGTGCCGACGTGACCAGCCGGGACAGCATCCTGCTCACTTATTTCGTCGACGCCGGGTTGCTGCGCGTCCTGCGCAATCGCGGCAAGCGCATCGGCAACTTCCTCTTGAACGAGGTCAAGCACGTCGTCGGCACCTGAGGCCGAGCGTCAAATTCCCCTGTTGGCCCGCGCCGACGGGCCTTGCGCGTCGTATCTGCGGCGAGGCATCCTGGCGTTGCACCACGCTCGCCGAGGGAGTGGCAGGTCACGTCCTCAAGTCGTCGGCCGATCGCAGCCGCGCCGCTCTCACGTCCATTCCCTGCTCGGCGGCAGGAGCAGCCTGTGTGCCGCCGCACATGGTAGCCCCTGTGGGCAGCCCATGTGGACGGCCCTTGTGGAATGAAGAGACGTCCGCCCATGGCGTCACCGATGCGTCATCACCGATTGTTACGCCCGAACGCCCGGAGGTGGCTCCGGGCGACAAATTCCAATGCGAGGAGAAGAGTCATGGCAGGTCGGATGATCGCGGCCGGCATCGTCGTGTCAACGTTGCTGGCGAGTGGCGGCGCTCAAGCCGCAGTCGAAATCCAGTGGTGGCACGCGATGACCGGGGCGAACAACGATGTCATCGTCAAGCTCGCCAACGACTTCAACGCCACCCAGTCCGACTACAAGGTCATACCGGTCTACAAGGGCAGCTATCCGGACACGATGAATGCCGGCATCGCGGCCTTCCGGGCCGGCAATGCCCCGCACATCATGCAGGTGTTCGAGGTCGGCACCGCCACCATGATGGCCGCGACGGGAGCCGTGAAGCCGGTGCACGTCCTCATGAAGGAGGCCGGCGAGAAGTTCGATCCGCAAGCCTATGTGGGCGGAATCGCCGGCTACTACTCGACCTCCAAGGGCGACCTGCTGTCCTTCCCGTTCAATTCGTCCTCGGCGGTGATGTGGATCAACCGCGACGCCTTGAAGAAGGCGGGGCTCGACCCCAACGCGCCGCCCAAGACCTGGCCGGACGTGTTCGCCGCGGCCAAGAAGCTCAAGGCGTCAGGCTACGAGACCTGCGGATTCTCCTCGGCTTGGTTCACCTGGCTCAATGTCGAGCAGTTCTCCGCCTGGCACAACATCCCGATTGCCACCAAGGCCAACGGCCTCGACGGCTTCGACACCGAGCTCAAGATCAACAGCCCGCTGCACGTCAAGCACCTGCAGAACCTGATCGATCTACAGAAGGACAAGACCTTCGACTATTCGGGCCGCACCAACACCGGCGAAGGCCGCTTCACCGCCGGCGAGTGCCCGATCTTCCTGACCTCGTCGGCCTTCTACGGCAACGTCAAGGCCAACGCCAAGTTCGACTTCTCCGCCGTGCCGATGCCCTACTATCCCGACGTCGCCGGCGCGCCGCAGAACTCGATCATCGGCGGCGCCTCGCTGTGGGTGATGGGCGGCAAGAAGGCGGACGAATACAAAGGCGTCGCCAAGTTCTTCACCTTCCTGTCCGACACCGACCGCCAGGTGGCCGTGCACAAGGCCTCCGGTTATCTGCCGATCACCAAGGCGGCCTACGCCAAGACCAAGGAGTCCGGCTACTACAAGGAGCTGCCGGCGCTCGAGGTACCGCTGATCGAACTCTCCAACAAGGAGCCGACCGAGAATTCGCGCGGCCTGCGCCTGGGCAACCTGGTGCAGATCCGCGACATCTGGTCGGAGGAGATCGAAGGGGCTCTCGCCGGCAAGAAGTCTGCCAAGGACGCCATGGACGCCGCGGTCAGCCGCGGCAACCAGATGCTGCGCCAGTTCGAACGCACCGTCGCGAAGTGACGTGATGGATCGGACGGCCTCGCCCCACCGTCCCCTCCCCCGCTTGCGGGGGAGGGATAGGGAGGGGGCCGCCATGCGCACCGAGCCAGAGAAGCGCCCCCTCCCCAACCCTCCCCCGCAAGCGGGGGAGGGAGAAGACAGAGTGTGCGGCGCGCGGTGGAACGCGAATCCCTCCGCCCCGTCGTCGTGACCAGACCCCATGCAGAAACGCGTCTTCTTCACCCACCGCTTCCTGCCCTACTGGCTGATCGCGCCGCAGATCGCGGTCACGCTGGTGTTCTTCTATTGGCCGGCCAGCCAGGCGGTGTGGCAATCATTCCTGCTCGAGGACGCATTCGGGCTGTCGTCGACCTTCGTGGGATTCGAGAACTACCGCACGCTGTTTTCCGATGCGAGCTACTACCAGACCATCCTCACCACGCTGGTATTCGCAACGGCCGTCACGCTGATCTCGCTGTCGGCGGCGCTTCTGCTCGCCGTGCAGGCCGACAAGCCGTTGCGCGGCGCGACCGCCTATCGCACGCTGCTGATCTGGCCCTATGCGGTCGCACCGGCGGTCGCGGGCGTCCTGTGGCTGTTCATGTTCCATCCCTCGCTCGGCGTGGTGGCACGCGGCTTGCGCCACCTCGGCATTGCCTGGAATCCCATGCTCGATGGCGACCACGCCATGATTCTCGTGGTCCTCGCCGCCGCCTGGAAGCAGATCTCCTATAATTTCCTGTTCTTCCTCGCCGGCCTGCAGGCGATCCCGAAAAGCATCATCGAGGCGGCGGCGATCGACGGCGCCCGGCCGGCGCGGCGGTTCTGGACCATCGTGTTCCCGCTGTTGTCGCCGACCACGTTCTTCCTGCTCGTCGTCAACATCGTCTACGCGTTCTTCGACACCTTCGGGATCATCGACGCCATGACGGGCGGCGGCCCCGCCAAGGCGACCGAGACCCTGGTCTACAAGGTGTTCGCCGACGGCCGGCTGGGCGGCGACCTCGGCGGCTCGGCGGCGCAGTCGGTCGTCCTGATGATCATCGTCATCGGCCTGACCGCGATCCAGTTCCGCTACATCGAGCGCAAGGTGACGTACTAGAATGGTCGAGCACAGCCGCTTCCGCACCGTCACGGCGCACGCGATCCTGTGGATCGGCATCGCCATCGTGGCCTTTCCGGTCTACATGGCCTTCATCGGTTCGACCCACGAGGCGAGCGTGATCGCCAACGGCCAGATGCCGCTCACCCCCGGCCCCCTGTTCGTCGAAAACTATTACCGGACCATCTTCATCGGTTCCTCGGGCTCGACGCGCGAGCCGGTCTCCACCATGCTCCTCAACAGCCTGGTGATGGCGCTGTCGATCGCCTGCGGCAAGATCGCGATCTCGATCATCTCCGCCTACGCGATCGTGTACTTCCGCTTTCCGTTCCGCATGACGGCGTTCTGGATCATCTTCGTCACCTTGATGCTGCCGGTCGAGGTGCGCATCTATCCGACCTACAAGATCGCCGCCGACTTACATCTGCTCGACTCCTATGCGGGCCTCGCTCTGCCGTTGATCGCGTCGGCGACCGCGACGCTCCTGTTCCGGCAGTTCTTCATGACGGTGCCGGACGAACTCGTCGAAGCCTCGCGCATCGACGGCGCCGGCCCGTTCCGCTTCTTCAAGGATACGCTGTTGCCGCTGTCGCGCACCAACATGGCGGCGCTGTTCGTGATCCTGTTCATCTACGGCTGGAACCAGTACCTCTGGCCGCTGCTGATCACCACCCGCGACGACATGCAGACGATCGTCATCGGCATCCGCAAGATGATCACCACCGCCGACGCCTTGACGGAATGGCAGATCGTCATGGCGACGGCCATGCTCGCCATGCTGCCGCCGGTCGCCGTCGTGGTCGTGATGCAGAGGCTGTTCGTGCGTGGACTGGTCGAAACAGAGAAGTGACCGCGATGGCAGGGGTGACGATCAGCGGCGTGCGCAAGGTCTATGCAGGCGGAATCGAAGCCGTGAAGGGCATCGACCTCGACGTGCCCGACGGCGCGTTCTGCGTCCTGGTCGGCCCCTCGGGCTGCGGCAAGTCGACGCTTCTGCGCCTCGTCGCCGGACTGGAGACGCTCTCGGCGGGCGACATCTCGATCGGCGGCAGGCTCGTCAATGACCGCGAGCCGGCCGAGCGCGACATCGCCATGGTGTTCCAGAACTACGCGCTCTATCCGCACATGAGCGTCTACGACAACCTCGCCTACGGACTGAGGAATCGCAAGACACCCAAGGACGAGATCGACAAGCGGGTGCGCGAGGCCGCGCGCATGCTGGAGATATCCGATTATCTCACCCGCAAGCCGCGTGAACTCTCGGGTGGCCAGCGCCAGCGCGTCGCCATGGGGCGCGCCATCGTGCGGCGCCCGCAGGTGTTCCTGTTCGACGAACCGTTGTCGAACCTCGATGCCAAGCTGCGGGTATCCATGCGGGTCGAGATCCGCCGCCTGCAGCGCTCGCTCGCCACCACGGCCATTTACGTCACCCACGACCAGCTGGAAGCGATGACGCTGGCCGACCTGCTGGTGGTCATGAACGGCGGCCGGATCGAACAGATCGGGGCGCCGCTCGACGTCTACAGGCGGCCCCAGACCACGTTCGTGGCCGCCTTCATCGGCGCACCGGCCATGAACCTGATGGCGGCGAGCCCGTCGGAGGCGGAGCGCTTCGGCGGCGCCGCCACCATCGGGGTACGCCCTGAGCATCTGGCATTCGCCGCCGCCGGAACGGCGCCCCCCGATGGCGGCCTGGCGTTCCAGCTGACGGTCGCTGCGGTCGAGCGGCTCGGCCCGGAAAGCCTGGTCTATGGCCATGACGGGATGGGCCGCGATCTTGTGGTGCGCCGGAGCGGCGAGGACGATCCGCCCATCGGGGCCCAGATCGCGCTCGTGGCCGAACGCGAGCACCTGCATCGCTTCGATGCGGCTGGCGAGCGGCTGCCCGTTTGAGGCGGGCCCGGCGCGCCGTTTCGCCGACCCGTTCATGGACTGGACCACAGGGGGACTGGCGCTGAACAAACCTTTATCGTGGTAAGTCAGTGGCTTGCCAGTTCGGCACCGCGGCCGGCCGGTGTCTGGACGTGTTCTTGAACCCTTAACCCGTGCCGCCCATATTAGGTTGGACCGAAACGGAAATGCCGCCAGCGGACCCGGTTCGGTTGGGGTGCCGAAAGGACCCCGCAAAGTCGCTTCGATCAGGACTTTGGGAAGAGAAAATGTCGCGTGTTCCTTCGCTCTCGAGCCCGTTTCTGCTCGGCTTCGACGAAATCGAGCGTGCGCTCGATCGTGTCGCCAAGGCGGCGGACGGCTATCCGCCCTACAATATCGAGAGAGTCGCCCGCGATGACGGCGCGCCGGAGCGCCTGCGCATCACTCTGGCGGTGGCGGGCTTCACCCGCGATCAACTCGACGTCACCGTCGAGGAGAACCAGCTCGTGATCCGTGGACGGCAGGTGGACGACCAGCCCCGCCAGTATCTTCATCGCGGCATCGCCGCGCGCCAATTCCAGCGCACTTTCGTGCTGGCCGAAGGCATGGAAGTTCTGGGGGCGGACCTCAAGAACGGTCTATTGTCCATCGACCTCGCGCGTCCGGAGCCGGAACGGGTGGTCAGGACCATCTCGATCGACGCCCAGGACTGAAGGGTGCTGAAGGGAACTGAAGGAACCGCGCAGGACTCGACACAGTTGACCCCCACAGAGGAGTCGAGGGCCATGAACCAGGTGAAGACACAAAACAACCAACCGACCATCTCCGCAGAGGCTCTTGCCCAGTTGGGCGGCGGGCAGATCGCCTACGTGAAGACGATCCGGTCCGAGGACGTCCCGACCCTGTTCCCGCAGGTGCCGGAAATCCAGCCGGGCCTGAAGCTGTTCGCGCTGCATGCCGCCGACGGCACGCCGATCATGATCACGGATTCGCGTGAAGCCGCCGTCGCCAATGCGTGGAGCCACGAGCTCGAAACGGTGAGCGTGCACTAAAGCCGCGCGCGCACTGCGCGCTTGCAGCGCGTGCTTGTAGTGCGTGCTTGCGTCAGGCCGATGTGTGCCCGATCCGCTGCTTGTAGAACTTCAATCCCTGCTTCGCAGTGACCGGGCTCAGGCGGATGAAGTTGGTATTGGCGTCCTCGATGTCCTGCGGCGCGTTGTGCCCGGAAGGGCGCAACAGCATCAAGGCGCGGGCGGTCGGCCAGGAGAGATCGACGGCCCGCACCACGATCAGGAGCGTGTCGGTCGGCTCCGAGGTCAAAAGACGGGCCGCGGCCTCGATCCCGAGATGACCGAGCGCGGCCAGTGAGACGACCGATTCCTCGAACTGTCCCGCCTTGGCGAACTCCGCCACCGTCTCGTCATTCAAGCCCCCGGCCTTCGCCAGACTGCCGACCGCCTGCAGGGCCAGCGTGTAATCCCGCTGCACCGCGTGCGCCTTCTCCTGCGCGACCTCGGCCATCACCTGGCGGATGCGCTCGGCCAAGCGGGGATTGGTCGACGCCAGCCGTTGCTGCACGGCTTCCGGCGCGATGGCGATCAGGGTGCGGAAGTGCTTGGCCGGGATGTCGGGCCGCAGGGCGACGCATTCGGCCAGTCTGGGATCGGATGCCGCGTGGTCGATCAGCGACCCATAGCCGGCCTCGGAAACTTCGGCACCGGCATTGCCCGCCACCGTGCGGATGACCTGCATGTCGCCGCGATGAATGAGGGCATCGGTGGTCGCGGTCCCGAGCGTCGTGCGGCCGGCGATCGCCAGCATGTGGCCACGGCCCTTGGTCGCCGCGAGGTCGGCCAGCTGCGACTCCGTCAGACGACCGGACTGCGCCAGCACCGGGCGCGCGACTTCGATCGCATCGTCGGCGGCGAGACGGCCGACCACATTGGCGGGCGCGTTGTCGACGACGGCGAGGCGTTCGGAGAGCTCGGCCTTGGCGGCTTGGTCGGTGGAGTCGGCAAGACGTCCAATGACGTCGTCGAACAGTGCGACCTGCTGGGCGTTGTAGCGATCGGCGCCGTCCACGAACAGATCGGTGACCTTGCGCAGCGTGTCGCTTCGTCCGGCGGTCGAGCGGGACGCGATCGTGCCTTCGATATCGGCGAGGAGAGCGGGATCGCCCATGATGAGTTCATCGATCCGGGCAGTGAAAGACGGCCTGCCACACGCGACAGTAGCGTCATCTTACCTACGGTAAGTTAAGAGTTGTTTGAGGCTTTTGGTCGCATCCGGCGCGTTCAGGTGCCCGCACTCGGGCGCGCGGCACTCAGGTGCCCGGCACCGGCATGGTCAGAACCGCGTAGATGGCTTCGGCGTCACGTGAATCGCGCAACATCGTCGCGGTATCGGCCGTGCGCAGCAGGCGGGCCACCCGCGCCAGCGCCTTGAGGTGGTCGGCCCCTGCCGATTCCGGCGCCAACAGGAGAAAAACCAGATCGACCGGCTGCCCGTCGAGTGCCTCGAAGTCGATGGCACGGTCGAGCCGGGCGAACAGGCCGAACATGCGTTCGAGCTTGGCGAGCTTGCCGTGCGGGATCGCGATGCCGTTGCCGATGCCGGTGGAGCCGAGCTTTTCGCGTTGCTGCAGTACGTCGAGAATGTCGCGTTCCTCGAGACCCGTCAGCTCCGCCGCCCGGGCGGCGAGCTCCAGCAGTGCCTGCTTCTTGCCATTGACTTTCAGCGCCGGCATGACCGCTTGCGGCGCAACAAGATCGGAAAGCGGCATGGAACCGGTCCGGAATCGGGATTCGAAAACGCCAGCTGCGCAACCTCGGGCGCGATGGGCGGCGGACCATAAGGAGCCCCCCCGAAAGCGTCAATAGGGCCCATCCCCCACCAAAGGACACCGTTTGCCTAGATGAGAGGCAGTCGCCAAACTTCCAAAGTCGCCTTATCGACGAGCCGGACCATGAATCGGACGGCGCATCCGGGGCGAGCCTTCACGCCATTCCGGCTTTCGATGTCACCCCTGTTCTCCCCACGATGCCGTCCTCGCTCACCACACCACGCAAACGTTAGAGCCCGCAGAGTTGGTCGACCCCGGCTCGGTGCGCACGCGGACCGAAAAGACGGGCAGCCGCACAGCCGCCCGCCGCACGTGACGAAATGGATGTTGTGCGCCGGCAAACAACCGCGCACCGAGCCAAGCGGCGCTATAAACGGGCGACTCGCCACCAATGAAGGCGATGCCGAGGTCGAGTTCGTCACCGATCGAACTCGGCGCCGGCGCGCACGTTCTCGACCGGTAGCACCGGCACCAGCTCCGTGCCTCGATGGTCAGGCGTTCGCAACGCGGCGCGCCCGGCCGCCATTCGTCTGCGCAAAAGAAGCGCATGGCCCGCGGGTCGGCATAGACACGATGGAGATCTGCCGCATGCTCCGCCGTGATTGGAGCGAGGATCAGCCGTGTCGCCTTGATGCGCGAATGATTTCGCACGCAGCCTCGCCGGCTTCGGTCCATATCTTCGCGACCGACGCGCGCCCGATGACACGTGAACTTACCCATCCGTAATAGGTGTCGTAACGGCAACTGCCGTATAGCGTCATGTGGACTCGTCACCAGCGTTGGTCGTTACGGCTGACCCACTCATCCCATCATCCTTTTTTATTGTTCATTGCGGAATTCTGCGGGGAACTCTGCCGTGGGCTCCAAACGCAATGCACTCTGTCGGCATGCAGACAAACCGCGCCATCAAAAAGTACCGTTAATCGGGAACTCGCACATATGTGATCCACAGTGCGATTTGACTCCGTCATGCTGGCGATGTTTGAAGCAATGCAAAGGTGCGATCCATATACGGGGAAATCGCTCGCCGGAGTTCGAGGGCTGCATGCCTGACGTCGATATCGCTTGGCTCGTCAAAGAACTCGACAGTCTCGGTCTGAGACTGACGGCGACGCCGCGTCTCGACGGTTCTCTCGGTCTCAACAAATGGCGTGACATTTCCTACTGGGCCAATGCCGACAGAGCGGAAGCGCTGTGGGCCGAGCATGTCGGTGACGACCCGCACACGATCGCGGCGCTCGCCGCCCATGTGCGCAGTGCGGCGTCGCGACCGCGTCCATCGTCATCTCCTTCGCCGTCATCTCCTCCGCCATCATCGACACAGCCTTCCTGACAACCGCCCGAGTATTCCGTCTCGGCGCTCCGGAGCGCGGGCACGTGCGAGCAGTGGCCGCGCGCATCCGCATGGCTCCCATGCACGCATTGCCGTCACGGCAGTTCGTCGTCCTTTCGCGTTTGTCGCCACGTCTGAACGGCAACGCAGTGCCGTTCACGACTATCCTCGATACGTATGATCGACCACACTCACCCGGTGGGTGCATTTGAGACGGATCAAAGCGCCGATGCATGTCGGGTGCCAGTTTGCGCCCGTCCATTGCGCGGTGCTCCGCACACCCCGCCTGCCAGGAGAACACGAGTCAGGGCACGGCGCCTTCATCAACAAAAACAGGATTCGGACGATGAGCCTTTCTTTTCGCGACCAAAGTGAGGTCGCGGCGACAACTTATGCGCCTGCGGCACGGCCTCCTCGTCCTGGCCGCTTTCCCGTGCCGCACTATCTCAACAAATACTACTGGTGGGCTTACGTGCATCCGCTCGCGGTGCGCTTCTGGGAGCGTCAGTGGCTGATCAATCTGGTGCTGCTCGGCAACTACAAGAAGCTCGATGCGGCGGCGCTCGAGGCGCTCGGCGACCACCTGCCTGGCAAGACCCTGCAGGTTTCGGCCTGCTACGGCAGCCTGAGCACCGACATGGCGCAGCGCATCCAGAAGAGCGGCGGCACTCTCGACGTCATCGACATCCTGCCGGTGCAGCTGGAGAACCTGCGCTCGAAGCTATGGCCTGGCGCTCCGGTGCGCATGCAGGAGATGGACTCCGAGCACCTCGAATACGCCGACAACAGCTTCGATCGCGTCGTGCTGTTCTTCCTAATGCACGAGCAGCCCGACGGCGTACGCGACAATTCGCTGCGCGAGGCGCTGCGCGTGCTCAAGCCCGGCGGCAAGATCCTGATGGTCGACTACGGGCAGTCGTCGAAGTGGCATCCGCTGCGCTATCTGCTGCTGCCGTTCCTGCGCTTCCTCGAGCCGTTCGCCGTCAAGCTCTGGTACAATGAAATGACCGAGGTGATGCCGCAGGCGATGGCCGGCCGTACCTGGAAGAAGACCTCGTATTTCGGCGGCATGTATCAGCGCCTGGTCTCTGCCAAGTGATCCCCGCTGGCCGGTGACGGCCGGCCCGACATCGCCAGCCGATGCGTCTTCGCACCGGAGTCGAACACCTGATCCGCCGGCCTTGCCCGGCGGATCTTGCATTTGCGCACACGCGGAGCCCGCAGCCCGTTGCCACGGCTTGCACTTCGGCGGCCAGTGTTATTGATTCGACAATCGTCGCGCGCCCGGCCGGGGGACGCCCGACATGGACTGCACTCGACCGTGGGGGATTGATGCTTCAGAAGAATCAGGATGCCTGCCTGCCGCTGCAATCGCCGGCGGCCGCGATTCCGCTCGCGCATTCGGTTCCCGCGTATCTTGATACCTATTATTGGTGGGCCTATGTGCACCCGCAGGCCGTGCGGGTGTTCGAGCGGCAATGGCTCGCCAATGCCATCCTGTGGGGCAATTACGCCCGCCTGCGCGACTCGGCCCTGGCTGAATTCGACGCGACGCTCAAGGGCCGGACCCTTCAGGTCGCCTGCGCCTACGGGGATCTGACCAACCGGCTGTGTACGCGCCTGCCTGAACGCGGCGGCACGCTCGACGTGGTCGATGTGCTGCCCATCCAACTCGACAATCTCAGGCGCAAATTACCGGCCTCGGATCGGGTGCGGCTGCACACGATGGATTCCTCCGCGCTCGGGTTCGCCGACGCGAGTTTCGACCGCGTCCTCCTGTTCTTCCTCCTGCACGAGCAACCGCGCGAAGTGCGCATAGCAACGTTGGCTGAAGCCTGGCGGGTGGTGAAGCCCGGCGGCCGCATCGTCATCGTCGACTATGCGCTGCCCGACCGGGCAAATCCGTTGCGCTATCTGTTCCGCCCGGTACTGGCGGCGCTGGAACCTTTTGCGCTCGATCTGTGGAAGAGCGAGATCGCCCAGTGGTTGCCGCCGCCGGCGCGCGCGGCAGTCCGCAAGGAGACCTGCTTCGGCGGCCTTTACCAGAAGATCGTGCTGACACGCTGACGGGTGCAACTCCTCGGCCCCCGCGAACCGAAGGCGAAGCGATCCAGGGCACCTGCTATACTGGCATCCACCAGAATCGTTTCATCGGATGCCCGCCGTGTCGCGCCATATCGTCTGCCTGACATTCGACTTCGACACCATGTCGGCCTTCATCGCCCGCGGCCTGACCACGCCGATGCCTCTGTCGCGCGGCGAGTTCGGCGCCATCGGGGCGCGGCGCCTCCTCGGCGCTTTGGCGGACCGGCGGATCAGTGCGACCTGGTTCGTGCCCGGCTTCACCATCGCGACCTATCCGGCCGAATGCGAGGCGATCGTCGCCGGCGGCCACGAGATCGGCCACCATTCATGGGCGCACATTCCGCCGGCGGCGCAGAGTCGCGACGAGGAGGAGGCTGACCTCGTGCGCGCCAACAGCGCCATCGAACGCCTGTCGGGCCGCAAAGCGCGCGGCTATCGCTCGCCCACCTGGGACCTGACCCCGCACACCATCGATCTCCTGCTCACGCACGGCTTTCTCTACGATTCGAGCCTGATGGGCGGCGATTTCTGGCCCTACAGGGTGCGGCAGGGCGACCGCTGCGCGCTTGGCGAACCCTACCATTTCGGCGCCGAAACCGAACTCATCGAAATGCCGGTCGACTGGTCGCTCGACGATCTGCCGCATTTCGAATATCTGCGCACGCCGCGCGCCATCCATCCCGGCCTGCAACCGGCTCGCGCCGTGATGGACAGCTGGCTCGACGAATTCCTCTACATGAAGAAGACGGTCGACTGGGGCGCGCTCTCCTACACCATGCATCCTTACGTGATCGGCCGCGGCTATCGCATGCTCGCCTTCGAGCAGCTGATCGACCGGCTGATGCGCGAAGGCGCGGTGTTCATGACCATGGAGGCGGCCGCGCGCGAATGGGCGGAGCGCGCCGGCAAACCGCAGGGCTGAGACGTCCGGCGACGCATTGTCGAATATCGGCGCGCGGACTAAAAGTGTTCCTCACGCCACCAGCTTCCAGACGGTCCCCCATGTCGCATGCCGCAGCGGTAGATGTTCCCCCCGCCTCTCGCCTTCAACATTTTCCCATCAGCTTCTTCGCCGTCGTGATGGGCCTTGCCGGCTTCGCCATCGCCACCCACCGGATCGAGGTGTGGCTGCAGGCCGGACCTCGGGCGAGCCTGACCCTCGCCGCGGTGGCGGCGCTGGTGTTCGTAATCACCGCCGGCGTCTACGGCGCCAAGGCGGTGCGCTTTCCACACGCCGTAAGGGAAGAATGGCAGCACCCGGTGCGCCTGAGCTTCTTCGCCACCGTGAGCATTTCGCTGATCCTGCTGTCGCTCACCGTCCTGGCGGTGCTGCCCGCCATCGCGCTTCCGCTGTGGCTCGCCGGCAGCGGTCTGCACCTCTATGCGACCCTGGTGATCGTCTCGACGTGGATCGGCCATCGCTCGTTCGAGACGCCGCATCTCAATCCGGCCTGGTTCATTCCGGCGGTCGGCAACATATTGGTGCCGCTCACGGGCGTCGGCCTCGGCTTCATCGAAGTCAGCTGGTTCTTCTTCGCGGTCGGGCTGTTGTTCTGGATCGTGCTGATGACGCTGGTGTTCAACCGGCTGATCTTCCACCATCCCCTGCCGGAGCGGCTGTTGCCGACCCTGATGATCCTGGTGGCCCCGCCGGCGGTCGCCTTCCTGTCCTATCTGCGCCTCACCGGCGGCACCCTCGACCCGTTCGCCCGCGTGCTCTACTACGGCGCCGTCGTTCTGTTCCTGATCGTCATCTCGCAGGGGCGCAGGCTCGTGCGCCTGCCGTTCGCATTGTCGTGGTGGGCCTATTCGTTTCCCATCGCAGCCCTGACGACGGCGACCGCGGTCTATGCCCAGGCGATCGGTTCGCCCATCCTGACGGCGGCGTTCGTCGCATTCTACGGGCTTTTGTGCGCGGTGATCGCCGTTCTGGCCGTCAAGACCATCATCGCCATGGGGAGAGGGGAGATCTGCCGGCCGGAATCCTGATCCGGGGCAATTCATAGCACCCGCATACCCTTGTGTCGCCAGCGTGTCACGGTGGCGATTGCCGGGAATACCGCCATTCCCGCCGCGGCAGATGTGGCGACGGTGATTTCCCGCTAATCCTTGGAAACCCGGCGGGTGCCGCCGGGCAACGGGCAGGAGCGCGACGTGCAGGCAGAGCTCTCGGGCAAGATCGCGGTCGTCACCGGCGGCAGCAACGGCATCGGCCGGGCGACGGTGCGTGTCCTCGCCCAAGCGGGGGCCACCGTCCATGTGGGCTACTACAAGGGCCGCGAGCGGGCAGCGGCGCTGATCGCCGACCTGCCGGGAAAGGGTCACAAGGCGGTCCGCATCGTCCTCGAGGACACCGCGACCATGCGCACCCTCGCCGAAGAGATCGGCGCCACCCATGGCAAGCTCGACATCCTGGTCAATTCGGCCGGGTACACGTCCTCGATCGCCCACCGCAATCTCGACGCCGTCGATGACACCTTCTTCGACGCCATGATGGTCGCCCATGTGCGCGGACCGTTCGCCATGATCCGCACTTTCGCGCCGCTCCTCAAGGCGAGCGGCAACGGCGTCGTCGTCAACATCTCGTCCATCGCCGGCTTCAACGGCGCCGGTTCGAGCATACCCTATGGTGCCGCCAAGGCGGCTCTGGACACCATGTCGATTTCGCTCGCCCGCGTATTGGCGCCGCAGACGCGGGTGATCTGCGTGTCGCCCGGCGCCGTCGAGACCGATTTCGTGCCCGGCCGCAACCACGCCGCCATGGTCAAGGTCGCCGAGGCGAGCCCGCTCAAGCGCATCGTTCAGCCGGAGGACGTGGCCGCGACGGTGTTCGCTTGCATCGCCCACCTGCCGGTCACCACCGGAGTGAGGATCGTCTGCGATGCCGGCCGATCGCTGGTGTGACCGCCGGCGGCGTTTGAATGCGTCATCGAATCGTCAAGCTTGAAGGGCATCAGGCAAAACGTTACGGTGTGATGACGTGGTCGTGATCCGATGACGTGATGAGAATTCTTCATTCGGTCCTCAGCGATGGGTTTTATGGCAGCGAGCGCTACTGCCTGGAACTTGCGATCGGCCAGGCGCGCGCCGGACACGACGTAGCCCTGCTGATCCGCGAGGGCTCCGATTTCGCCCACGAGTACGCACGTCTCGCTTCCGCAATCCAAGATGGCGCGCCGCGCCTGTTCACCGTCGCGCGCTGGCTGCCGACCTTTCTGCTCAAGCCGGCCGTCAAGCGCATCCTCGACGGATTCAGGCCCGATCTCGTCCACACCCATCTCGACCGTGCCGTCGGCTGCGTCGGCGAGCAGGCGCAGGCCCTGGGCATTCCCCATATCGCCACGCTGCACACCGACTACCAGAAGGACCGTTACGCGACCTGCGACGGCATGATCTGCATCGCCGCCTGGCAGCGCGACGCCCTGCCGCCGAGCTTCACTGGCGCCGTCACGGTGGTACCGAACTGGCTGCCGCAGTCGATCAGCCAGGCTCTGGCCGACCTGTCACCCGCCGAGACCGCGGCGATGCGGAAAACCCTCGATGCGAGCGAATCCATCACGGTGTTCGGCAGCGCCGGACGCCTGGTGCCGGAAAAGGGCATGGATCGCCTGATCCGCTGCTTTCGGGCCGCATTTCCGTTCGGCACCGAGCCGGTGCGCATCGTCATCGCCGGCGACGGGCCGCTACGTTCCGACATCGAAGAACTGTGCGACCGCGATGCCCGCGTCTTTCTCATGGGCATGCAGAGCAACGTGGCGGCGATCTACCGCTCCATCGACGTCTTTGTGAGCGCCGCGCGTTTCGAGCCGTTCGGTCTCGCCATCATCGAGGCGATGGCGGCCGGCTGTCCGTTGATCCTCACCCGCACCCGCGGACCGAGCGAATACATCGCCGACCCCCGCGTCGAATGGGCAGCGGTCGACGACGAGGTGACACTCGTCGACCTCATGCGCGCCGCGGTGCCGTCGGCCCACCAACGGCTCACCTACGATCTCTCCCGCTTCGCGCCCGAACAGGCGTTCGCCGAGATCGAGGCCTTCTATGGCGACGTGATCGGTCGCCGCCGGCTCAGCGCTTGAGGAATTCCGACGCCCGGTAGAGCGCGCGGAATTCGATCTTCTCGCCGGCGAAGAACTCGCTCGCCCCCTCCTCGCGATCCACGATGGTGAGCACGAAGGCGACGTCGCCGCCGGCCTCCTTGACGACCTCCACCGCCCTCATGGCCGAACCGCCCGTCGTGGTGACGTCCTCGACGATGACCGCCCGCTTGCCGGCAAGCGTCTCGCCCTTGGCGAGGCCCTCGACCGTGAGCTTGGCGCCGTGCTCCTTGGGCTTCTTGCGCACGAAGAAGGCGGCGACGGGCGTGCCCGCCATGAAGCTCAGCTGCGCGATGGCGCCCGCAATGGGCACCGCACCCATTTCCAGGCCACCCACATAGTCGATGCGCTCGCCGGCGACCGCGTCCAAGGTGAGCTGTGCCAACAGGGCGGCACCCTCGGCGTCCAGCATGGTCGGCTTGAGGTTGAAGTAGAAGTTGCTGATGCGCCCGGAGGCGAGCTTGACCTCGCCATGGCCGAACGACCGTTCGAAGATGATGTCCGCGAGGCGGGCGCGGGCACTGGCGGGATCGGGCAAGGGGCGCAGTGCGGGCGCGGCGGGGCGGGCGGGTGACGGGGCGGCCATCGGCATGCTCTCGGGGCGAAGAATTGGCGACGGCCCAGCCCCTAGCATCTTCGGCGAGGCCCGGCCAACGCAGCGCTGCCAGATGTCCCCTGTCCTCTGTCGCCCGGCCGGTCGCCGACCTCGGCGCGATATCGACTTGAATGCCCGCGATGGTAGCAAGATAATGGGGATGCGCCACCGTGAGCGCAGGCTTGAGGGCCGAATGGAGGATTAGGACATGAAGGCGTTCCGAACGACCGCCCTGGCGGCATCGCTGGGTCTGGCGACCATCGTTCCGGCGACCGCCCAGTCGCCCGTGTTTCCCTCAGCGATCGACGCGAAATTCGAGAAACTCAAGCCCGCCCAGGCGCGCATGAAGACCTGCGCGGCCCAATACATGGCCAACAAGGCCAACAACGCCAATGCGGGCCTCAAATGGGTGCAGAAAGGCGGCGGCTACTGGAGCCAGTGCAACAAGAAGCTGAAAGGGTGACCCCATAAGGCGTTGCCCGTCCAGGTAGCAACCCCTATATTGCATGCAGTGCATGCACAAGCTGGCTTGCCTTCGCAGCAAGGTGATCCCGTGACCCAACTCACCATTCGCCGGCTCGATCAGACCGTCATCGACGGACTGAAGAAGCGCGCCTCTGAGGCCGGCCATTCCATGGAGGAGGAAGCTCGACGCATCCTCAGCGAGGCCATCGTGGACGTGCAATTGCAGCGTCAGCGGGAATGGCTCGCGGAAATGCAGGCGAAACGCAAGGAAATCTTCGGCGACAAGGTATTTCCCGATTCGAGTGACTTCATCCGACAAATGCGGGACGAAAGGACCGCCTATCTGGCTGAACTCACGGCGCCGAAAAAGGATGAACCGTGAGCACGCTGGTTTGCGACACCAGTATCGTCGTCAAACTGCTGATTTGGGAAAACGACAGCGAGCTCGCCGAAGCCGTCGCAGAGAACCATCAGTTGACGGCACCTGATCTTGTTCTTGCGGAAGCCGGCAACGTCATCTGGTCGAAAATAGCGAGTTCCGTGATCACGCGCAGAGATGCAGGCGAGTTGATCGACAGACTGCTGACAATTCCTATCGACCTTCGGCCCGTCCGACCGCTACTGACCCGCGCGCTCACGATCGCCACGGAAATGAATCATCCCATCTACGATTGCATTTACCTTGCTCTGGCCGAGCACCTGGATATTCCATTCCTCACTGCCGACAATCGCTTTTTGAACGCAGCCCGCCGCATCGGCTTCAGGTCGGTGAAGATCATCACGCTGGCCGAGGCTGTATAACGCTCCGCCGCAAGATCCGCCGCTCAATGCGCCTCGTCCCAGTTGGCGGCGGCGCGGGCATCGACCTTGAGCGGCACGCCGATCTTGACCGCCGGCTCCGGCGCCTCCTCCATCACCCGCGTGACCACCGGCAGCGTCGCCTCGACTTCCGTCTCCGGCACCTCGAAGACGAGTTCGTCGTGCACCTGCAGCAGCATCTTCGCGGTGAGCTTCTCCTTGGCGAGCGCGGCGTCCATGCGGATCATGGCGCGGCGGATGATGTCGGCGGCCGTGCCCTGGAGGGTCGCATTGACGGCGGCGCGCTCGTTGAAGGCGCGGATCGACGCGTTCGAGGCGGAAATATCCGGATAGTAGCACTTGCGCCCGAACAGGGTGGCGACGAAGCCGCGGCGACGGCAGAAGTCCTTGGTCGCCTCCATGTAGTCGCGGATGCCCGGGAAGCGCTCGAAGTACTTCTTGATGTACTGGCCCGCCTCCTCCCGGCCGATGCCGAGCTGGTTCGCGAGCCCGAAGGCCGAAATGCCGTAAATGATGCCGAAATTGATCGCCTTGGCGCGCCGGCGCACCTCGCTCGGCATGTCCTTGACGGGCACGCCGAACATTTCCGAGGCCGTCATGGCGTGGATGTCGAGGCCGTCGCGGAAAGCCTGCTTCAGGGCCGGGATGTCGGCGATCTCGGCGAGGAGTCGCAGTTCGATCTGCGAATAGTCGGCAGAGACAAGCTGGAAGCCCGGCTCGGCCACGAAGGCGCGGCGGATCTTGCGCCCCTCTTCGGTGCGCACCGGGATGTTCTGCAGGTTGGGCTCGGACGACGACAGCCGGCCGGTCGTCGTCGCGGCGAGCGCGTAGCAGGTATGGACCCGATGGGTCTGGGGATGCACGAAGGTCGGCAGCGCGTCCGTATAGGTCGAGCGCAGCTTCGACACCTGCCGCCAGTCGAGGATCCTCTGCGGCAGCTCGTGACCCTGCTCGGCCAAGTCTTCGAGGATCGAAGCCGAGGTCGACCAGGCGCCGGTCTTGGTCTTCTTGGCGTTGGGGCCACCCAGGCCCAGCTTGCCGAACAGGATATCGCCAATCTGCTTGGGGCTGCCCGGATTGAGCGGCTCGCCACCGGCCAAAACCCTGATCTCGTCCTCGAGCCGCGCCGCCGTCTGGGCGAATTCGCCCGAGAGGCGCGACAGCGTCTGCCGGTCGATCGAGATGCCGCGACGCTCCATTGCGGCGAGCACCGGAACGAGCGGCCGCTCCAGGGTCTCGTAGACGCTCGTCATCCCGTGGGCGACGAGCTGGGATTTCAGGATCATCCACAGCCGCAGCGTCACGTCGGCGTCCTCGGCGGCGTATTCGGTCGCCTTGTCGATGGCCACCTGGTCGAAGCAGACTTGGGCTTTGCCGGTACCGGCGACGTCGCCGTAATGGATGGTCTTGTGCACGAGCCACTTTTCCGCCAGCGCGTCCATGCCGTGGGCGGAGCGGCCGGCGTCGAGCACGTAGGACATCAGCATGGTGTCGTCGATGGGCGCCATGGCGATGCCGCGCAACGCGAAGATCTGCAGGTCGAACTTGATATTCTGACCGATCTTGAGGACGCCGGCCGCTTCCAGGAGCGGCTTGAGGACGGCAAGCGCGTCCTTCTCCTCGATCTGGTCGGCGGCACGGCCGCCGGCGAACAGCCCGGCGCCCTCGCCGCCCTCCCGGTGCGACAGCGGCACGTAGCAGGCTTCGTTGGCAGCGAGCGCGAGTGAGAAGCCGCACAGCCCCGCCTGCATGGGGTCGAGGCCCGTGGTCTCGGTGTCGATGGCGAAGTGCCCAAGTTCGCGCGCCCGCGCGATCCATTCGTTCAGGCGCGCGAGCGTGCGCACCGTCTCGTATTTGCTGCGGTCCACCGGAATCTTGCGCATCTCCTCGACGCGTGCCTCGGCGAGCGCCCGCGGCGTGAGGGAGCCATCCTGGCCAGCCCCCGCACTCGGCCCGTTCCCTCCCCCCTTGCGGGGGATGGTGGGGGAAGGGAGCACCTCGCCCGCAGGCGTCTCTGCTTTCGGCTCCTCGAACAAGGAGCCCGACACCGAAGCCTGCGCCGCGCCCTTGAGCCGCTCGTCGGCCGCGATGTCGCCAGCGTCGAGCTCGGCATAGTCGGCGACGCGCCGCGTCAGGGTCGAGAATTCCATTGCCTTGAGGAAGGCGATCAGGTTGCGGTGGTCGGGCTCGTGCACGGCGAGTTCGTCGACCGGCACTTCGAGAGGGACGTTCTGGTCGAGCGTGACGAGCTTTTTGGACAGCCGCGCCTTGTCGGCGTTCTCGATCAGGGTCTCGCGGCGCTTCTGCTGCTTGATCTCGGACGCGCGGCCGAGCAGCGTCTCGAGGTCGCCATAGTCGGCGATGAGCTGCGCCGCCGTCTTGACGCCGATGCCGGGCACGCCCGGCACGTTGTCGGTGGAGTCGCCGATGAGCGACTGCACTTCGATGACCTTGTCGGGCGGGACGCCGAACTTCTCCAGCACTTCCTGGCGGCCGATCCGCTTGTCCTTCATGGTGTCGTACATGACGACGCAGTCGTTGATGAGCTGCATCAGGTCCTTGTCGGACGACACGATGGTGGCGCTCGCGCCCGCCTCGCAGGCCTGGCGCACGTAGGTCGCGATCAGGTCATCGGCCTCGTAACCGGCCTGTTCCAGGCACGGGATCTCGAACGCCCGTACGGCCTCACGAATCAGCGGGAACTGGGGGATCAGGTCGGCAGGCGCTTCCGGCCGGTGCGCCTTGTACTGGGGATACATCTCGTTGCGAAACGTCTTTTCCGCCTTGTCGAACACCACCGCGAGATGGGTCGGCCGCTCCTCCGGCTTCATGTCGCGCAACAGCTTCCACAGCATGTTGCAGAAGCCGTAGACGGCGTTGAGCTGCAGGCCGTCGGACTTGCGGGTGAGCGGCGGCAGCGCGTGATAGGCGCGGAAGATGTAACCCGAACCATCGACCAGGAAGACGTGGTCGCCGGGCTTGAGGGAGGCGGACGATTGCGATGTGGGCACTGGCATGACGGCTCATATGGGGATCGAGGTCCCCATTATCACCGTTGGGCCGGCCGGCGCTACCCGTGGCCGGCGCCGAAACGTCATTCCGCCGGTTGCAAGGCGACGCGGGGCTTGGCGGGTATGCGGAACCGGGCCGGGCGAGTGAACAGGAAATCGAGCCGCAGAATGCGCGACGCCCACCAGATGGCGAGCGCCCCCAAGACCCCGGCGGTGGTGACCAGGAGCGACACCGTACCGATGTCGAAAACCCCGAGCCTCAACAGCGCCGCCCGGCTTGCCGCCATGGGCAGGAAGAAGGCGAGATAGATGACGATCGAGTTCTGGCCGCAGAAGCGCAGCGCCGACAGTCCGTGGACATTGGCGAGCAGCGCCGACACCGACACCACCGCGGCGGCGCCGACGAGGCCCAGGCCCAGCGAAACGACCGGCCATTCGGAGGCGCCGGTCACGACCAGGGTGCCGTTGAGCGCCGCCCAGATCATCAGGCCGGCGAGCGCCGCCGACCACTGGCGCTGCACCAGGGCGGCGAGTGCGAAAATGCGCTCGGCGAACATGTAGCCGGTCAGGAAATAGACGAAGCGGGAGGCAAACTCGTCGACGATGACCCAGCCGGTTTCCACCGGAGCGATCTCCAGGGCCGCCGCCGCGAGCCATAGCAGCGGCGTCGGCACGCCCCAGTTGCGGGCCAGTTTGACGGTGACGAAGAAGATCGGCAGCAGGTAGATGAACCACAGCGTGCCGAAGGGCTGGACGAAAGACTCCAGGTAGAGGCCGAGCGTACCGAGCCAGCCATGGGAAACCGCGAAGCCGGGCGCCTTGAAGGCGAACTGGATGGTGATCCACAGAGCGTAGAAATAGGCGAAGTGCAGGACCTTGCGATCCAGGTATGTCTTCCAGTCGCGGTCGATCACGCGCACCAGGAACAGGCCTGAAATCATGAAGAAGTCGGGCATGCGGAACGGCTTGGCGAAGGCGACCCAAGCGTGCATGTATCCGGTCTGGCCGGCGGCCTGTTCGACCCCCAGGGTGGAGTGCATCATCACCACCATGATGATGCAGAAGCCCTTGGCATAGTCGACCCAGTCGACCCGCTCTGGTGCGAGCGGAGGGGGGGTGTTCGTCATCCGTCTCGATCCGGTTCGTTTCCGTCCCAACGGGGGACGGTGGGGGTGAAAGATCAGAAGACCCGGCAATGTTCATGCCGCGCGTTTTCGACGATACCGGGAGATGCTGAACACTCCCTGATGGCGATTCCGATACGGTAAACGGTGCCTTGAACAAGCCTTTCCAATTGTCGCTACCCATCGACGAGGCCCTGCCGCGACTGACGACGGCGCTCTCGGGCCACTCGACCGCCGTACTGGTGGCGCCACCTGGCGCCGGCAAGACGACGCGGGTTCCGCTCGTCCTCATGGACGAGCCCTGGGCCCGTGCGGGAAAGAGCCCGGGCAAGATCCTGGTGCTGGAGCCGCGCCGGCTCGCCGCCCGCACGGCGGCCGAGCGCATGGCGTCCACGCTCGGCGAAAAAGTGGGCGGGATGGTCGGCTACCGGGTCCGGTTCGGCTCGAAAGTGTCACGATCGACCCGTGTCGAGGTGGTCACCGAGGGCATCTTCACCCGCATGATCGTCGACGACCCGTCTCTCGAGGGCGTCGCCGCGGTGCTGTTCGACGAATTCCACGAGCGCTCGCTCGATGCCGATCTGGGCCTCGCCCTCGCCCGCGAAGCCCAGCAGGGTCTGAGGGAGGACCTAAAACTCCTCGTCATGTCGGCGACCATCGACGGCGCCCGCATCGCCGCGCTCCTGGGCGACGCTGCCGTCATCGAGAGCGAGGGCCGCGCCTTCCCGGTCGAGACCCGCCATGTGGGCCGCGACCAGACCCCCATCGAGGCCCAGGTCACCGACACGGTGCTCAAGGCATTACGCGCCGACCCCGGCTCGGTCCTCGTGTTCCTGCCCGGTGCCGCCGAGATCCGGCGCACCGAGACGCGCCTGAAGGAACGCGTCACCGATCCGTCCGTCGATATCGTCGCCCTCTACGGCGCCCTCGACGCCACCGTGCAGGACCGCGCCATCGCGCCGGCGTCGGCCGGCCGGCGCAAGGTCGTACTGGCGACCTCCATCGCCGAGACGTCGCTGACCATCGAGGGCGTGCGGGTAGTGGTCGATTCGGGCCTCGCCCGCGTGCCACGCTACGAACCCGATGTGGGCCTGACACGGCTCGAGACCGTGCGGGTGTCGCGCGCCTCGGCCGACCAGCGTCGCGGCCGCGCCGGCCGCACCGAGCCCGGCGTGTGCTACCGGCTGTGGGACGAGGGCCAGACCGCCTCGTTGGAACCCTACGCCAAGCCGGAAATCCTCGCCGCCGACCTCTCGTCCTTCGTGCTCGACCTCGCCCAGTGGGGCGTCACCGATCCGGCGACCCTCGCCTTCATCGATCCGCCGCCCGCCCCGGCACTTGCGGAAGCGCGATCACTCCTCGCCGAGCTCGGCGCCCTCGACGCGGCAGGCCGCATCACCGCCGAAGGCCGGCGCCTGCGTGCCCTGCCGCTGCCGCCGCGCCTCGCCCGCATGATCGTCGACGCCGCCGCGATGGAAGCAGCGGCCATGGCGGCGCAGGTGGCCGCGATCCTGACCGAACGCGGCCTCGGAGGCGACGACATCGACCTCGCCCACCGGCTGGACAATTTCCGCCGCGACCGTTCCCGCCGTGGCGAGGAAGCCCGCCGCATGGCGGCGCGATGGGCCGAGATGGCCGTGTCGAGCGACACCGAGAGGGTTGGGCAGAGCCTTTCCCCATCGTTCCCTCCCCCCTCGCGGGGGAGAGAGCAAGGAGACGCCTCGCCCGGGCTTCTGCTCGCCCTCGCCTATCCGGACCGCATCGCCAGAAACCGCGGCAACGGCTCGTTCGTGCTCGCCAATGGCCGCGGCGCCATGGTGGATTCCGTCTCGCCGCTGGCCCGCGCGCCCTACATCGCGGTCGCCGAACTGATCGGCTCCGCCGCCCAGGCCCGCATCGTGCTCGCGGCGGCCATCGGCCTCGCCGACATCGAAGCGCGGTTCGCGGAACGCATCGAGGCCCGCGAGGAGATCACGGTCGACGCCGCTACCTTGTCGCTGCGCGCCCGCCGGCAGCGGCGGCTGGGCGCCGTCGCACTCGCCGATGCGCCGATGGCCGTCACCACCGACGAGGCCGCCGCCCGGCTGCTCGCCGCCGCGATTGCCAAAGCGGGCTTCGATCGCCTGCCCTGGACCAAGGCGCAGCAGCAGTGGCGCGAGCGCGTCCTGTTCCTGCGCACGGCCGAGGGCGACGAATGGCCGGACGTGTCCGAGGCCGGCCTCGGCGCCAGTATCGACGACTGGCTCGTGCCCGCCCTGTTCGGCAAGACCTCGTTGTCCCAACTCGGCGCCGACGACCTCGGCAATGGGCTCGCCGGCCTCCTGCCCCATGGGCTGCGCCGGCGCCTCGACGCCGAGGCGCCGACCCATTTCGCCGCCCCGTCGGGCTCGCAGGTGCCGATCGACTATGGGGGCGAGGACGGGCCAAAACTGTCCATCCGGGTCCAGGAACTGTTCGGCCTTTCGGTCCACCCGACCACCGCCCGCGGCCGCGTACCGCTCCTGATCGAGCTCCTGTCGCCGGCACATCGGCCGGTGCAGCTCACCCGCGACCTGCCCGGCTTCTGGCGCGGCAGCTACGCGGCCGTGCGCACCGAGATGCGCGGCCGCTATCCGCGCCATCCCTGGCCCGACGATCCCATGTCGGCCCCGGCGACACGACGCGCCAAGCCTCGCGGCACCTGAGCGGCCCGATCGGTCGAAGTCGTGGCGATCTGCTCACCGATCCTTAAGCGTGGCGAAAAATCGCCGACGCAATGGCGCTGCGGCGCGGCGGCATTAGGAGGTCGATCAACCACCCTGTGCTGACATGTGGCGGTCACCAGGGACCGACCATGCGCTCCATCCTCGCCTTCGCCGCCGTGGTCCTCGCCATCGCGGCCTTCGTGCCGCGCCTCTACACCACGGAGGCGCCGGCACCGCAGGTCGGCGCCGCCGTGGTCGCGCCGGTTCCCGCAGCGGCCTATGGCCGCAGCATCACACTGCAAAAGGCGGCCAATGGCCATTTCATGACCGAGGCGATCGTCGACGGCCGCCGCATGGGGTTCCTTGTCGACACCGGCGCCTCGATGATCGCGCTGCGCGAACGCGAAGCGGCTCGCCTGGGCATCCATCCGGCTAGGCGCGACTACACCGCCAACGTCTCCACCGCCAACGGCACCATCAAGGCGGCGCGGATCGAACTCAACCGCGTCGAAGTAGGCAACCTCACGGTCCGCAACGTCGCCGCGCTGGTGCTCCCCGACGAGGCGCTGGCGCAGAACCTGCTCGGCATGTCGTTCCTGTCCAAGGTGAAATGGGAGCACCGCAACGGACGGCTGGTGCTGGAGCAATAGAGAAGGAGCGAGAGCATGACCCACCGATCCATGCACTTCCAGCCGAGCGATCTGCCGATCGACACGCTGCTGCCGATCCTGCTTCTCGGC
Source organism: Astrobacterium formosum (assembly GCA_030848545.1). Taxonomy (GTDB): domain Bacteria; phylum Pseudomonadota; class Alphaproteobacteria; order Rhizobiales; family Xanthobacteraceae; genus Astrobacterium; species Astrobacterium formosum. The sequence goes on along the minus strand of JAVDCA010000015.1, from coordinate 10,064 downwards.
GGCGCCGGCTATGTGGCGGCTTTCGTGATGGCGTGGATGACGGCCTGAACGGCGCGAGATTCCCGCCGGACGGCCCTACTCCATCTCCTGGAACACGTCGATCTCGACGCCTCCGGGCAGCGCCATCCGCCAGGCCTGCAGATAGGCCTGCATGCGCGGATCGGACGCGATCCGCTGGCGGTTGAGTTCCAACCCCTCGTCGGTCACGTAATCGATCACCTGGATGAAGCGGGACGGATCGTCGACGTTCTGCAGCAGCTTGACCTCGCGGCTGCCGAAGAACTCGAAGAACGGCGTCGCAGCCTTCACCATCGCCAGGATCTGCGCCGGCTCGGCGCCCGCGAACGTGAACTTGAGATGCAGGATACGCCGGATACGCTTGTCGTCGTTCGCCATCGACAGGTTCCCTCGGCCCTTCCCTTCGCGGCCATTGCTTTCTACCTTACCGGTCCCGCACGCGGCTGGCCATGGCCGCCCGAAACACCTGGACCCGGCAGGCCCGCGACCGCCGGGCCGACGAGTATGAAGCCATGATCGACCTCTACACCTGGACGACGCCGAACGGACGCAAGGTCTCCATCGCCCTCGAGGAGCTCGGCATTCCCTATACCGCCCACACGGTCGACATCTCCAAGGACGAGCAGTTCAAGCCCGAGTTCCTGGCCATCTCTCCCAACAACCGCATCCCCGCCATCGTCGACCGCGACAACGGCTTCGGCTTGATGGAGTCGGGCGCCATCCTGATGTATCTCGCCGACAAGGTCGGCCGCCTGTTCCCGACGGACCATCATCAGCGCTATCGCGTCATCGAATGGCTGATGTGGCAGATGGGCGGCGTCGGCCCCATGCTGGGCCAGGTCCACCATTTCGTGAAATACAATTCCGGCAAGGCGCCCTATGCGGAGGCCCGCTACCTCAAGGAGGCGCACCGCCTCTATGGCGTGCTCGACCGCCACCTGAAGGACCGCGAGTTCGTCGCCGGCGACTATTCCATCGCCGATATCGCCATCTGGCCGTGGATCTCGCGCTTCGAGTGGCAGACCATCGACCTCGACCGTTATCCGGACGTCAAGCGCTGGTACACCGCCATCGCGGTCCGTCCGGCGGTCCAGAAGGGCTACAAGATCCCCAAGGACGTCGGCGACGTCCCGATGCCGCCGGCGTGACCGCCGGGGAAGCCGAGACGGCGCGGCGAGCCACCGGGTCCGGCCTTCGGCCGACCCCTCCCGGCATGACGAGCGAAGGAACTCCGCTGCTCTACTCGGCGGGCGCCGCCGCAATGGGGCGTCCCCGGGCGGCGCGCGAGGAGGCGTCGTGCAGGCCGTGCGCCGACGCAACGGCATCGCCCACGTCGGCCTTGAATTTTACCAGCGGCGGCCGCACCCCATTGAGAAACAGCGTGCGGCGGATGGCGGCCGGAGCACCGGCCACATAGACCGAGACGCCGTGGTCGCGGGCCTTGCGCACGAAAGTCGCGATGGTGGTGGCGGCCGAGGAGTCCAGCATGGGCACCGAGGAGAAATCGATCACGTAGGAGTGCGGGTACTCGGCGATGCGGTCGAGGGCGGCGGCGACGCTCGCCGCGGCGCCGAAGAAGAAGGCGCCGGTGATGCGCAGCACCACCACGTCGTGGTCGGTGGCGAGCTTGACGTCGTAGGGCGTGCGGCCGTCCTCGAAATCGCCGCGGTCGGGCTCCACCAGCGGACGCTCCCGCTCGATCTCGATCGCATGCGCCATGCGGTGCATGAACACGAGGGTGGAGAGCCCGAAGCCGGCCAGGATGCCTTCGGTGAGGTCGCGGAAGACAGTGAGCAGGAAGGTCGCGGCGAGCACGACGGCGTCGGCCCACGAAGCGCGCGCCAGCATCACGAAGGCGTGTGCCTCCGCCATGTTCCAGGCGACCGTCGCCAGAACGCCGGCGAGCGCGGCAAGCGGGATGAACGAAGCGAGCGGCGCCGCCACGAGAATGAATACCAGGAGGAACAGGGCGTGCAGCATGCCGGCGACCGGTCCGCGGGCGCCGGAGCGCACGTTGGTGGCGGTGCGCGCGATGGTGCCGGTGACGCAGAAGCCCCCGAACAGACCGGAGGCCACGTTGGCGATGCCCTGCGCGAGGAGTTCACAATTGGAACGGTGGCGGCGGCCCGTCATGGCGTCGGCGACGACCGCTGACAAGAGGCTCTCGATCGAGCCCAGCAGGGCGAACGACAGCGCGGCCGGCAGCACGGCGGTGACTTTAGCAACCGACAGCTCCGGCAGCACCGGGGCGGGCAGGCTCTGCGGGATGCCGCCGAAGCGCGATCCGATGGTCTCGACCGGCAGGCCGATGAGATAGGCGGCGAGCGAGGCCGCCGCGACCGCGATCAGCATGCCGGGCCAATGGGGTCGCAGCACGCGGAAGACGACGATCACCCCGATGGTCAGGAGCGACACCGCGACCGCAGCGAAGCTCACCGTCGGCAGCGCCGCGACCGCCGCCGTGATCTTGCCGATCACCGGGCCGGGCTCGGGCCCCTGAAGCGTGAGGCCGAACAGATCCTTGATCTGGGTGATGAAGATGATGACCGCGATGCCGGTCGTAAACCCCACGGTAACTGGATAGGGGATGTATTTGATGAAGGTGCCGAGCCCCAGGAGCCCGATCGCCATCATGATCAGCCCCGACAGGATAGTCGCCAGGACCAGGCCGTCGACGCCGTGCACCGTCACGGTCGTGGCCACCAGGACGATGAAGGCGCCGGCCGGACCGCCGATCTGGAAACGGCTGCCGCCCAGGGCCGACACCAGGAAACCGCCGATGATGGCCGTGTAGAGGCCGCGGTCTGGTCCGACCCCGGACGCGATGGCGATCGCCATGGACAAGGGCAGCGCCACGATCGCGACCGTCAGGCCGGCGACGGCGTCGGCGCGCAGGTCGGCGAGGTTGTAGCGCTCCGCCAGGATGGTGATGAGTTTGGGGGTGTAGAGTTCGGTGAAGCTCGGCTCGTGCGCGCGCATAGGGAAGTCCAGATGAATTTGCCGCGCGAAAAGGCTTCATCGTCCCGGGCGTGATGCGCTCGCGGCGGCAGGTGGGGGTTGCTGGAAGGATTGTCTGGGTCGGGGGCTATCCGGGGGATTTGGGTTGTTTGAAACGCACGCCCCGGCCACCGCCGGAGCTCGTGGCATTGTCGCCGATCAGATCGATTCCAGCCGCGTCGAAGGCCTCGACCACCTTGGTGAGCGTATCGACGACGCAGCGCACCGTGCCGTCGCTCGCCTCCATGCGCTGGATGGTCGGCAGCGACACGCCCGAGAGCTCGGCCAGCTGACGCTGGTCGATGCCGAGCAGGGCGCGGGCGGCGCGCATCTGGGCCGAGGTGATCACGGATTCAAACCTGTATGGAACTTTTGTTACTAAACATCGCGGTTGATGTCAAATACATCAATGAAGATGTTGCCTACATCTAATTCAACTCAAGTCCGACCGACGGGAGGGTCATCGGCCCTCCACATGCTCCCGGACCACCGCCAGGAAGGCGTCCCCAAAGCGGGCGAGCTTCGCCGCCCCGACGCCGTGCACGGCGGCCATCAGGGTGCGGTCGGTCGGCTTGAGGCGGGCCATGTCGCGCAGGCTGCGGTCGGCGAAGACGATGTAGGCGGGCACGTCCATTTCGCGGGCGATTTCGCCCCTCCTGGCCTTGAGGGCGGCGAACAGGGCCATGTCGACGCCCGCCTCCGCTTCCGCCGCCTGCACGGCGCGCTCGCGACGCTTCTTCTTGGGCGCCACCGTGTCCTTGCGCAGCGACAGCGTGGCGGCGCCTTTCAGGACGGCGCGGCCGGCCGCGGTCACGGTCCAGGCGCCGTAGCGGGCCATGTCCTGCTCGAGCAGGCCGCCGGCGTAGAGCTGGCGGAAGATGGAGCGCCATTCGTTGCGCGAGAACTCCTTGCCGACCCCGAAGGTCGGCAGCTTCTCGTGGCCGAATTTTTCGATGTTGTCGCTCGTTTCGCCGAGGAGCACGCCGACGAGATGCTCGGTGCCGAAGCGCTCGCCGGTGCGCAGGATCGCCGACATGGCCTTCTGGGCCGCCACCGTGCCGTCGATCACCTCGGGGCCTTCCAGGCAGACGTCGCAATTGCCGCATGGCTTCGCCTCCTCGCCGAAATAGGCGAGCAGGGTCTGGCGCCGGCAGCGCGGCGATTCGCACAGCGCCACGAGGGCGTTGAGGCGCTGGCGATCGATGCGCTTGTGCTCTTCGGGCGATTCGCTCTGGTCGATCTGCATGCGGCGCAGCCGGATGTCCTCGACGCCGTACAGCGTCAGCGTATCGGCCGCGAGCCCGTCGCGGCCGGCGCGGCCGATCTCCTGGTAATAGGATTCGATGTTGCTCGGCATGTCGGCGTGGGCGACGAAGCGCACGTCCGGCTTGTCGATGCCCATCCCGAACGCGACCGTCGCCACCATGACGACGCCGTCCTCCTTGAGGAACTTGTCCTGGTGGCGCGAGCGCACCTCGTTGTCCATGCCGGCATGGTAGGCGAGCGCATTGACGCCGCGCTCGCGCAGCACGGCGGCGAATTCCTCGGTGCGCTTGCGCGACGAGCAGTAGACGATGCCGGCCTCGCCCGGATGGGCGAGGACGAAGTCCACCAGTTCGCCGCGGCTGCCGGCCTTGGCCCGCATGGTCAGGCGCAGGTTGGGCCGATCGAAACCGTGCACGAACATGACCGGCGGGGCGGCGAACAGGCGTTCGGCGATGTCGGCGCGCGTCACCTTGTCGGCGGTCGCCGTGAACGCCACCGTCTGCACGCCGAGCGCCTCGCGCACGCCGGCGAGCGCCATGTATTCGGGGCGGAAGTCGTGCCCCCACTGGGAGATGCAGTGGGCCTCGTCGACCGCCAGCAGCGACACTTTGGCGGTGGCGAGCAGCGCCATGGTGTCGGCGCGGGTGAGCCTCTCGGGGGCCACGTAAAGGAGCCGCAGGTCACCGGCGGCAATGCGGTCCAGGACGTCGCGGTTCTGGTCGAAATTGTTGGCCGAGTTGAGGCTCGCGGCGGCGACGCCGGCGGCCGAGAGCTGCGCCACCTGGTTGCGCATCAGCGCGATCAGCGGCGACACCACCACCGTGAGCCCGCCGCGCACGATCGCGGGCAGCTGGTAGCACAGCGACTTGCCCGAGCCGGTCGGCATGACGGCGAGGACGTCGCGCCCGTCGAGGATCGCCTCCACGACCTCTGCCTGCCCGGGCCGAAAGCCCGGAAAACCGAAGGTGGAGCGCAGCGCGGCAGTGGCGGGGGCGAGGTCGGGCATGGGGAGTGACTAGGCGATTCGCCGCCGCAAGGGTACCTTCACGGCCGTACTGATGATGGTACCGGCTACGCCGCCACGGCCCAGCCCTGGGACAGCAGTTCCGCCTGCTCCAGAACCGTTTGCGTCGCCTTCTCCTGTTTGTCGGGTGGATAGCCGTATTTGCGCAGGATGCGCTTCACCAACACCCGCAGTTGCGCCCGCACGTTCTCGCGCACCGTCCAGTCGATGGCGACATTGTCCCGCACGGTCGAAACCAGTTCGCGGGCGATGGTACGCAACGCCTCGTCGCCCATGACCTTGACGGCGCTGTCGTTGGTCTCCAGCGCGTCGTAGAAGGCGACTTCGTCGTCGTTCAGTCCGAGCTGTTCGCCCCGGCGCGAGGCCTCGCGCATGTCCCTGGCGAGCTGGATCAGTTCCTCGATCACCTTGGCGGTCTCGATGGCGCGGTTCTGGTAGCGGCGCAGGGATTGCTCCAGCATCTCGGAAAAGGCGCGCGACTGCACGATGTTGCGGCGCGCCCGTGTCCTGATCTCGCCTTTCAGGAGCTTCTGCAGCAGCTCCACCGCCAGATTGCGCTGCGGCATGCCGCGCACCTCGGCCAGGAAATCATCGGACAGGATCGAGATATCGGGCTTCTTCAACCCAGCGGCGGCGAAAATGTCGATCACCTCGTCCGAGGCCACCGCCTTGGAGATGATCTGGCGGATGGCATGGTCGAGTTCCTCGTCGGACTTCTGCTCGCCGGGCTCGTTCTTCGCCAGCACCGCCCGCACCGCCTGGAAGAATCCGACGTCGTCGCGGATGCGCAGCGCCTCCGCGTGTGGCACCGCCAGGGCGAACGCCTGCGAGAGTTCGTGAACCGCCTGCATCAGGCGGCTCTTGCCGTTTTCCTGGGCGAGGATGTGTTCCTGGGCCGCGGGCAACAGGGTCAGGGTGCGGGTCGAGGCCCCCTTCATCCAGTCCGATCGATCGAAGCCGTGGAACAGGCCGCAGCAGACCTCGTATTTCTCCAGCATCACGGCGACGGCTTCTTCCTGATCGAGCGCCGTCCGTCCGGTGCCACCGGCCTCCGTGTAGGTGACGAGCGCGCGCCGCAACTCGTCGGCGAGGCCGAGATAGTCGACCACCAGCCCGCCGGGCTTGTCCTTGAAGACGCGGTTGACGCGGGCGATCGCCTGCATGAGCCCGTGCCCCTGCATGGGCTTGTCCACATACATGGTCGACAGGCTCGGGGCGTCGAATCCGGTCAACCACATGTCGCGCACGATGACGATCCGGAACGGGTCCTTGGCGTCGCGGAACCGGTCCGCCAGGTCCTCGCGACGTTTCTTGTTGCGGATGTGCGGCTGCCATTCGGCCGGATCGGAGGCCGAGCCGGTCATGACGATCTTGAGCGCGCCTTTCTTGTCGTCGTCGTCGCGCCACTCCGGGCGGAGCCTGACGATCTCGTCATGGAGCGCCACGGCGATGCGCCGGCTCATCACCACGATCATCGCCTTGCCGTCCATGGCGGACAGGCGTGTCTCGAAATGCTCGACGAAATCCCTGGCGAGCAGCCGGATGCGGTTCTCCGACCCGACCACCGCTTCGAGCTGCGCCCATCTGCTCTTGAGCTTCTCCTTGCGCTCGATCTCCTCGCCTTCGGTCGCCTCTTCGAACTCCGGATCGATATGGGGCCGTTCGGACGCCTTCAGTTCCAGCTTGGCGAGCCGGCTTTCGTAATAGATCGGCACCGTGGCGCCGTCGATCACCGCCCGCTGGATGTCGTAGACGCTGATATAGTCGCCGAACACCGCCCGGGTGTTGGCATCGGTCTTCTCGATCGGCGTACCGGTGAAGCCGATGAACGAGGCTTTCGGCAGCGCGTCGCGCATGTGGCGGGCGAAACCGTCGATGAAATCGTACTGGCTCCGGTGCGCCTCGTCGGCGATGACGACGATGTTGCGCCGTTCCGACAGCACCGGGTGGCGGTCGCCTCGCTCTTCCGGAAAGAATTTTTGGATGGTGGTGAATACCACCCCGCCGGACGCGACCGAAAGGCGCGCCCGCAGGTCGGCGCGGTCGGCCGCCTGTACGGGCGGCTGGCGCAGGAGCGCCTGGCAGCGCGCGAAGGTGCCGAACAGCTGGTCGTCGAGGTCGTTGCGGTCGGTGATGACGACGACGGTCGGGTTCTCCATCCCCGGCGCCAGGATCACCCGGCCGGCATAGAACGCCATGGTCAGGCTCTTGCCCGACCCTTGGGTGTGCCAGACGACGCCGACGCGGTGGTCGCCCTCCTCGCCGCCCGCCATCGGGCCGGCGTGATAGCGGCCCTGCTCCTTCTCTGAAAAGCCTTGCGACTTCCGCCAGCTTTGCGCCGGGATCGCCGCCCTCAAGGTCTCCTCCAGCGCCACGTTGACGGCGTGGAACTGGTGATAGCCGGCCATCTTCTTGACGATCTTGCCGCCGTCGAGGGCCTCGAAGACGACGAAGTAGCGCACGAGGTCGAGGAAGCGGCGCCGGTCGAGCACACCCTCCAGCACCACCTGCAATTCGGCGAGCTTCTTCGGTTCGTCCCGCCCGGTGACGGTACGCCAGGGCTTGAACCATTCACGGCCGGCGCCGAGCGAGCCGATGCGCGCCTGCATGCCGTCGGATGCGATGAGCGCCACATTGGTCGAAAACAGCGCCGGGATCTGGGCCTGGTAGGTCGCAAGCTGGCGAAACGCCGCCCAGACATCGGCGTCCTCGTCGGCGGCGTTCTTCAATTCGATGACGGCGAGCGGCAGGCCGTTGACGAACACCACCACATCGGGCCGGCGCACATGCTGGCCTTCCGCCACCGTGAACTGGTTGACGGCCAGCCAGTCGTTGCCGTCCGGATCGTCGAAATCGACAAGCCGCGCCTGCGCGCCCGCGATGGAGCCGTCGGGGCGGCGGAATTCGACCGTGACGCCGTCGACCAGCATGCGATGAATGGCGCGGTTGCGCTCCATCAGCGTCGGCGCATCGACGCGCATCAGCTTGCGGAAGGCGTCGTCGAGCGCCTCGGGCGGCAAGTCGGGATTGAGGCGGGCGAGCGCGGCTTGGAGCCGCCCCGCCAACACGACGTCGCGGCAGTTCGGATCGCTGCGCTCCGGGGCAGTGCCGCCGGCGGCGATGTCTGGACCATGGGCGACGGCGTATCCCAGCGCCGCCAGCCAGGCGAGCGCCGCGTCTTCGACCACGGACTCCGAAAAGCCCCCCAAGTTACGCCTCTGACATGGACTCGCTGATGGTCAACCGCAGCCAGCCGAGCAGCACGAGGTTCCGGATCGCGCTCGCGACCGCGTGCTTCTTCTCGTCCGTCCGCCAGGTTTTCTTCCAATCGAGGATGTAGTCGTGCAGGTCCTGCTCGGCGACGTCGCCATTGTGTTTGGACTGCTTGAGCTCGCGGGCGGCGAAGAACACGGTCAAGACCTCCTCCGCCTGCTCGGTGCTCTTGATGCGGCTGAACAGGTCGACCGCCTTGGTGATCTTGCCCTGGTAGCGCTCGATCGGCTCACGATAGTGGCTGCGGTCCCTGTCGTATTCGGGCGTGACGCGCAGCGCGATCATGCGGCCGAGCTGCTGCTCGGCGAGCCAGTTGCGGTTGGCGAAATCGTGCAGCGCCGGCTTCACATCGTCCGAGAACGGGCCGTAGCTGCCCTTGCCGAACCGGAATCCAGTCGGCACGCCCATTTCGGTCACCACATAACAGATCTTCTGAAAGATCGTGCGGCCCACCGGGTTCGCGTAAGGCTGCGCCTCCAGGTCGCGCAGGACCTCCATCAGCACCACCCATTCCGGCTTGAGCGGGTCGGGCTTGCGGCCCTTGCCGTCGAGGCTCAATTGCGACGGCGCCGCCAGGAATTCGGGCGTCAACTGCTGCTTGGGCGTGCCGTAGGGCGCGTAGAGCTCCACATCGACGGCCAAGCCGGCGAGCTTCCCATGGATCAGCGGTCCGACTTCGGCCCATTCCAGGCCGCCATTGCCGCAGCCGAGCGGCGGCATGGCCAAGCTCGTGATACCCCATTCGGCCGCGTGCGCGGCGAGATGGTCCAGCCCGCGCTCGATGTCGGCGAGCCGCGACGGCGAGCGCCAGTGGTCCTTGGTGGGAAAGTTGAGGATCTGGACACCGGACAGGTCACGGTAGAGATAGGGCTCGCCCAGCCGCACCGCCTTGCGGTCGCAGCGCAACTTGTAGTCCTCGAACATGGCCGGAAACCGCCGCTTGAACTGCTCGGCCACGCCCTTGCCCATCACACCGACGCAATTGACGGTGTTGACCAGGGTCTGGGCCCGGCTGGCGAACAGGTCTCCGATCAGCGCCTTGAACATGGCAGGATACGATTCCCTTCAGCGGAAGAATAACACGGGAGATATGCTGACCGGCAGGGTAAATCCGCTGCCGGCCAGCCGGGATTTGGCGGCTTCGTCGACCACATGGGCGCCGGCCAGAAACGCCGGCTCGACCCGGTGCGGCACCAGGACTTCGGCGCACTTCTTCGCCCGATGCTGCCAATAGGCGATCTGATCGCCCGGGTGGCGCCAGTCCATGGCATAGATGGCGTCGAAATCGAGAACCCGCCACTGGCGCGGATGCAGGAAGCGCACATAGTCGCTGGCCGCATTCTGGTCGCAGATGACGGTGCCGTCGAGCGTCAGCACCGCCGTCGAGATTTGTAGGACGCACAGGTTCGGCACTTCGACCTGGCGCTTGAACAGCATCGGGTTGCGGGCGTGAAAATACAAATTGGCGTACTGGTGAAGCTTGAGC
>JAVDCA010000014.1 GCA_030848545.1 Astrobacterium formosum | reverse complement strand
GCGCCGGTGATCGAGACGATCCCGACGCAGACGATCGACGAGGACGAGACAGTCACGGCGACGAGCTCGGAGGTTCAGGCGATCCTGGCGCAGGCGATCAGCGACGTCGACGGCGATGACGTCACGGTGACGCTGACGTTGACCTATCCGGCGGAGAGCGGGCTCGATCCTGAGGTGCTGGTGATCGATCCGGAGGCGGAGTTCAGCTGGCAGCCGCTGGCGGACTTCAACGGCACGATCGTGGTCGAGGTGTCGGCCGACGACGGCACGGCGGTGACCACCTCGCAGTTCGACCTGGTGGTGACGCCGGTGAACGACGCGCCGGTGATCGCCGCGTCCGCCAGCGTCTCGGTTGCGGAGAACAGCACGGCTGTGACCACAGTCGCGGCGACGGACGTGGACGGGCCTGCGCTCACCTACTCGATCGTGGGCGGTGACGACGCTGCCAAGTTCACCATCAACGCCACGACCGGCGCGCTGGCCTTCACGGCGGCGCCCGACTACGAGGCGCCGACCGATGTGGGCGGCGACCACGTCTACGACGTGACCGTCCAGGTCTCCGACGGCGCCGGCGGCACCGCCACGCAGGCGATCGCCGTGGAGGTGACGAACGTCTCCGGCACCGAGTCGTCTGACGCTGCGGTGATCACCGGGACCAACGAGGAGGACGTCCTGACGGGCGGGCCCAGCGCCAACACGCTGCTTGGCCTCGGTGGGGCGGACACGCTCACTGGGGACGCCGGCAACGACTATCTCGATGGCGGCACCGGTTCGGACAGCATGGCGGGCAACGCTGGCAATGACAATTACGTCGTCGACAATGTCGGGGACGTGGTCACGGAAGCGGCGAACGAGGGCACCGACAAGGTCTATTCGTCAATTAGTTACACCCTGACCGACAACGTCGAGAACCTCAACTTGACTGGGACAGGAGCGATAGACGGCACGGGCAACGCACTCAACAACACGATTGGCGGCAATGGCGCAATCAACGTGCTGAGCGGAGGCGGTGGCAATGACGTGCTGTATGGGCTCGGCGGAGCCGATACGCTGAATGGCGGTGGTGGCAACGACTATCTCGATGGCGGCTCCGGTGCCGACGTCATGGCGGGCGGCATCGGCGATGACAACTACGTCGTCGACGATCTCGGGGACGTGGTCACGGAAGCAGCGAATGAGGGTACCGACCGAGTCTATGCGTCGGTCAGTTACACGCTGGGCGCCAACCTCGAGTACCTCAACCTCACTGGAACAGGTGCGATCAACGGCACGGGCAACGGATTGGGCAATACGATTGCCGGCAATGACGCAGTCAACGTGCTGAGCGGAGGCGATGGCAATGACGTCCTACATGGATTTGGCGGAGCCGATACGCTGAACGGCGGCGAAGGCAACGACTATCTCGACGGCGGCGTCGGTGCGGACGTCATGGCGGGTAACGCTGGTGATGACAACTACGTCGTCGACGATCTCGGGGACGTGGTCACGGAAGCGGCGAATGAGGGTACCGAGCGAGTCTATGCGTCGATCAGCTACGCGCTGGGCGCCAACCTCGAGTACCTCAACCTCACGGGAGCAGGTGCGATCAACGGCACCGGCAACGCACTCAACAACACGATCGGGGGAAATGACGCCAACAACGTGCTAAGCGGCGGCGAGGGGAATGACAATCTGAATGGGCTCGCCGGAGACGACACGTTGTACGGTGACGCTGGCAACGACATCCTCTACGGAAAAGCTGGCCTTGACAACTTGAACGGTGGCGACGGCAACGACTATCTCGACGGCGGCATCGACGCGGACGTCATGTCAGGGGGCATCGGCGATGACAATTATCTCGTCGACAATGCAGGGGATGTGGTTACGGAAGCGGCCGACGAGGGCACCGACAAGGTCTATGCGTCGATTAGCTACACCCTGACCGACAACGTCGAAAACCTCAACTTGACCGGTACAGGAGCGATCGACGGCACGGGCAACGCACTCAACAACACGATTGGCGGCAATGACGCAATCAACGTGCTGAGCGGAGGCGGTGGCAATGACGTGCTGTATGGGCTCGGCGGAGCCGATACGCTGAATGGCGACGATGGTAACGACTATCTCGATGGCGGCTCCGGTGCGGACGCCATGGCGGGCGGCGTCGGCGATGACAACTACGTGGTCGACAATGTCGGGGATGTGGTCACGGAGGCGGCGAACGAGGGAATCGACCGGGTCTATTCGTCGATCAGTTACACGCTGGCCGACAACGTCGAGTACCTCAACCTCACTGGCACGGGAGTGATCAACGGCACGGGCAACGCGCTCAACAACACGATTGCCGGCAACAGCGCAGCCAACGTGCTGGGCGGAGGCGACGGCAATGACGTTCTGCTTGGATTGGCCGGAGCCGATACGCTGAACGGCGGCGAAGGCAACGACTATCTCGACGGCGGGTCTGGAGCGGACGCCATGACGGGCGGCATCGGCGACGATAAATACGTGGTCGACGACGCCGGTGACGTGGTGACCGAAGCGGCCGATGGCGGCATCGACTTGGTGTATGCGTCGATCGACTACACTCTGGCTCCAAGCTCGAACGTCGAAAACCTGACGTTGATCGGCTCGGCGGCAATCAACGGCACCGGCAACGCGTTCGACAACATGATCGAGGGCAACACGGCGGAAAACATCCTGACCGGTGGGGGCGGCAACGACACGTTCGTGTTCGATCTCGACTTCGGTCCCGACACGATCACGGACTTCGACGCCGACTCCTCCGGAGGACAGGACAAGATCGACATCAGCGAGCTCGGGATCACCGCGGCGGACTTCGCGGGCCAAGTCTCGATTACGGACCTGGGTGCCCACACCCTGGTCGAGATCGGCGACGATTCGATCCTGTTGATCGGGGTCAACGGCAACGGTCAGAACGTCATCACCCAGGATGACTTCCTGCTGATGCCCTGACGTTCGCAAGCTCCTGGCGGGATGCCCCGGCTTGTTTTCGGAGCATCCCCCGGATCGGGAGTGGGCGCAACGAGCGCGAGTTCGAAGGGGCGACAGGTCATCAGGATGGCCTGTCGCCTGCTTCAGGCAGAGACGATGCGTGGCGGCGGTGGTCACCGCATATGCCGCTGCCCGGCGGTGACTCGTCGATGGTCGTCGCCGCTCGAGAAACGCCGGTTCGCGGGTCCGATCGCCTTCGGGGCCCAGGGTCCGACGGGCAGGAGTTTTGACAAGCGGACGTCTCCAGGCGCGGCACCATCTGGGCGTGCGGTAACGTTAAAATCGCATCGTGCGGAGCCGATCGTTCTGTTCAGGCCGAGAACGCGTCGCGGCAATCTGCCGGGTGTTCGAAAAACCCACTTTTTCAACGACATGCAACGGATCCCGCGGTCCTGGCGGTCGGTCGAGATGCCCGATGCCGGGACTGTGCATCGCGAGTTTCCCGTTCCTTGACACCGTCTCCTGTGCTAATTTTGTTATGAATATGATGTTTGTAGGTATGGCTTCGGGTCACGGGAGAGGCGACGATGAAGGTCCGTAATTGGGTTTCGTGCATGGCCGCCGCCGCGCTTGCGGCCGGCGTCGGATCGGCCGGCGCCGCCTGCTATGCGCCGGCGCAGCAGCTTCCGGCAACGACCGTCAGCAACTTCATTGGCAGTCCCGCCTCGTTGCTGTCGGACTTCCCCAACGGTGGTGCCCAGATGATCTCGCGGGTGCGCGACCTCGTCGCCTCCAATCCGGATGCGCTCGCGGCCATCATGGCCCAGCTCGCCAATGCCAATACGAGCCAGCAATCCGCGATCGGCTCCGGCCTCGGCCAGGCGGCGCGCATCTGCCTGCGGACCGACCAGGCCTTTGCCACCCAGATCCAGCAGGCGATCGCCTCGCAGGGCACGGACGCCGCAAAGGCCGCCTATGCGGCCGTCAATCCCGACGTGCAGATCGGCGCCGTCGGCGCCGCCGGTGCCGGTGGCGGCACCGGCGTCGGCGGGCCCACGGCTGGAATCGGCGGTGGTGCCAACGGCAGTACCGCCCCGGCAGTGAGCAGTTTCGGGGCGCTCAACCAGGGCTCGGTCGGCCTGACCGGAACGACCGGCAGCGGCGCTGGGGCACTGTCCGACGTCAGCGCCCAATAGTTCGCCCCGGCGCCGGCACACGGGCCGCCGCTGCCGGACATGGTCGGCTCGACACTGTGTTGCCTGACGCCGAGTTCCCGATCGGGCTCTGCAAGGCGCGACAACACTGCGAGAACATGGAGCGCACAGGCCGCCTCACATGCATTCGTCGGGGGCACGGCAGGCCCTTGCGCATCCTAGCGAGACGGACCGCGATTCCGCATGCTGCAGATCGAAAAATCACCGCCGGCCGCTCCCCGTGAGCTCCCCGTCCACGATCCGTCGCCGGCGGAACTGCTGACGTCGTTCGTCGATCTCGTGCGCCGGCAGCTGCCGTTGATCCTGGTCGTGGTCGCCTGTGCGGTGGCGCTCGGCCTCGTCTACCTGGTCACCAGCCCGCCCCGCTTCACCGCCACCGGCACCATGGTGATCGACACCCGCAAGGTGCAGCTGTTCCAGCAGCAATCGGTGCTCGGCGACATCGCCATCGACACCGGCACGGTCGAGACCCAGGTGCAGATCCTGCGCTCGGAGAACATCAGCCTTGCCGTCATCAAGGACCTGCGCCTGACCGAAGATCCCGAGTTCGTCGGCCCGGGCGGCGGCCTCGTCGGCGCCGCGATCGGCTTCGTCGCCGGCCTGTTCGGCGCGGACGAGGAGGCCACATCGGAATATGAGCTCACCCGCAAGGCCCTGGCCAAGTTCGAGAGCGAGCGCACCATCAAGCGCCTCGGCCTCACCTATGCGATGGAGATCTCGTTCCGCTCGCTCTCGCCCGACAAGGCGGCGACCATCGCCAATGCGATCGCCGACGCCTATATCGTCGACCAGCTCGAAGCCAAATACCAGGCGACCAAGCGGGCGAGCCTGTGGCTGCAGGACCGCATCAAGGAGCTGCGCACCCAGGCGTCGGCGGCCGAGCGCGCCGTCATCGACTACAAGGAAAAGAACAACATCGTCGATACCGGCGGCCGGCTGATCGGCGAGCAGCAGCTCGCCGAGGTCAACAGCCAGCTGATCCTGGCCCGGGCGTCGACCGCCGAGGCCAAGGCCCGGCTCGACCGCATCAACGACATCCTGCGCGAGGAGATCCCCAACGAATCGGTCGCCGACGCCCTCAAGAACGAAACCATCATCAAGTTGCGCGGCCAGTATGTCGACCTCGCCGCCCGCGAGGCCAACTGGTCGGAGCGCTACGGGCGCAACCACCTCGCCGCCATCAACCTGCGCAACCAGATGCAGGAGATCCGCCGCAACATCTCCCAGGAGCTCGCCCGCATCCAGCAGGCCTACCAAAGCGACTATGACATCGCCCGCGCCCGCGAGGAATCGATCAAGAACAGCCTCGCCAACGTGGTCTCAGAGACCCAGCTGACCAACCAGGCGCAGGTGCAGCTGCGCGAGCTGGAGAGCAACGCCCAGAGCTACCGGGCGATGTACGACAGTTTCCTGCAGCGCTACATGGAGGCGATCCAGCAGCAGTCGTTCCCGATCACCGAGGCGCGGCTCATCTCGCCCGCCTCGCGGCCGCTGAAGAAGAGCGACCCCAAGGCGATGATCATCCTCGCCGTCTCGCTCGCCGGCGGCCTCGTGCTGGCGTTCGGCGGCGCCTATCTGCGCGAAATCGGCGACCGTGTGTTCCGCACCTCGTCCCAGGTCGAGGACGTCCTGCAGGTGAACTGCCTCGCGGTGGTGCCGGCCATCAAGACGCCCAAGCCCAAGGGCAGGCGGGGCGACGTGTTGGCGGCGCCGACGGACGGGGTTTCGCGCGCCGTGCCCCTGATGGCCCATGTGGTCGCCGAGCCGTTCTCGCGCTTCGCCGAGGCGGTGCGGTCCCTGAAAGTCGCAGCCGACGTCAACGGCGCTATCAAGGCTAATGCGGTGATCGGCGTCACTTCGGCCATGCCGGGCGAGGGCAAGTCAACCATCGCGGCCAATTTTGCCCAGCTGATCGCCCATGCCGGTGGCCGCGTCATCCTGATCGACGGCGACCTGCGCAACCCTTCGACCACCCGCGCGCTGGTGTCCGATGCGCGCCCCGGCCTCGTCGAAGTGGTTGCCGGCAAGATTCCGCTCGCCGACGCGCTCGTGCGCGACGCCGAGACCGGCCTCGTCTTCCTGCCGGCCGGCACGACCTCGAAGCTCCTGCACACCAACGAGATCCTCGCCTCGGCGGCGATGCGCCGGCTGGTTGACGAAGCGCGCGCGCACTACGACTATGTGGTGATCGATTTTCCGCCGCTCGCCCCGGTGGTCGACGTGCGCGCCACCACATCGATCGTCGATTCCTATCTGTTCGTGATCGAGTGGGGGAAGACGCGCATCGACGTCGTCGAGCACGCGCTCTCCGGCGCCCGCGGCGTCTACGAACGCCTGCTCGGCGTCGTCCTCAACAAGGCCGACACCCGCGAGATCGGCCGCTACGAGCACTATCACGGCCATTATTATTACCGGAAGCACTATGCCCGCTACGGCTATGTGGAATGATGCGATGGCGGCGCGCGCGCCCGCGGTCCTTCCGGTGCGCCTCGGCGTCTTCGTGGCCGGTGTGGGTGCGCTCCTTTATGCCGTCCTCGTCCTCGCCGTCGTGCCGCAGCCTTTGGCGCTCGAGCGGGCGAGCGCCCGCATCGCCATGGGCGATCGCTACAGGGCGGAAGAACTCGATCGTCTGTCCGGACTTGCCGCCGATCTTGCCGCCGCGCCGCTCATGCGCGCGACGAGCCTGCGCGCCGCCGCGCTCGTCGCGCTGCGCCAGGCCGAGACGGCGACCGATGACGGCCGCCGCGCCGACATAGACACCCACATGGACGCGCTCGCACGCCGGGTGCCGGCGGCGCTCGCCGCCGCGCCCGCCGATCCGTTCCTGTGGCTCGCGCTGTTCTGGCGCGACAATGTGGCGGAGGGCTTCCAGGAAACCCGTCTGCCGCTTCTCGCCATGTCCTATGCGACCGGGCCGTACGAGGGCTGGGTGGGCGTCAAGCGCAGCGTCGTCACGCTGGCGCTGTGGGGGCGGCTGACGCCGGCGCTGCAGGCGGCCGCGGCGGAGGAGTTCGTCGGCCTTGTGCAATCGCGTTTCCGGGAGATGCCGGAAATTCTCACGGGGCCCGGGTGGGAGGCTCGGCATGTGCTGCTTCCAAGAATGGCCGATTTGGACCAACGCCTCCGACGGGAGTTCGCGCGGACACTCAACCGTGCAGGTGTCGACGTGAAGGTTCCTGGAATCGAAAGACCGAGCATTCGTCCATGGGTTCCATAGCACTCTGTCTGCCAAAAAAACAGCGAGGCGCATACATCCATGTACAACTTCGTGCCAACGGTGGGACATGTCTTATCGCCATTCCGCAAATCCTTCCAACGTGCGGCTGAAAGGCCAGACAGGCGAACCGGAGGTCTCGTGTGCAAACATGCATCTGGCAGGTCTTGTCCAGGGTGCCGAGGCGACCGCGCGAGTTCATGTCGAATCCGGAGGTAAATGATCACGTGATCAGCGTCACGAATAGGTGCCCGACGATCATTAGAGTAACGACTTTCTATTTTGATGTTCATCGTCGTTTTGATATTATTCTCGCGCGGACGAAGCGGAAAACCCTTTTCCGGGGGCAATCCGTGGAGAAGACCTTCAGATTCTCATACTAAGGAATACATTTAAAAAATGTCCCCTCCGCAGTGAGGACTTCTGCCTCCGGCAAGAGTTTCATATGCTTTCAGGTTCCAGCAGCAAATTGAACCGGACGACGCACGCGCCCTTGGTCGGATTGTCGCTCCTGGCGGCCATAGCGATATCTTTGTTGCTGATCAGCGCGAATGGCGATCTGACGGCCGGCCTTTGCCTGCTCGTAATGACAACTTCAATCGCGGCCGCCGCCCTGACGCTTTTGTGCCTAACCGAATTCGGCAGGCCGATCGCCTTTGTCTCTCTGATATACATGATCTTTTTCTATCTGATTCCGGGAATGATTCATGTCGTGCGCGGAGAGTTTCCATTCTTCGCAATGTCTTATCCAGAGTCGACGATCGTCGGCGGAGCGTTGATGGTGCTCCTGTTTATTCTTGCCGCGATGGCGGGATATTGCTTCTATGCGTCGAGACATAAACGCCTCGATGCGCTTCCGATCGGCCGATCCGGGCCCCGCCTAGCCGAGATTTCTCCATTATCTGTGCTGTTGCTACTGCCCTTGTTCGCACTCGCTTATAAGGGTGCCGAATCGTTTCAAATACTCCGAGGCGACGCCTCGTTGCTGCAGATCGAAGCAACTCCCATCGATCTGATACTGACTGCAGTCGCAAGAACCGGTACATTCGTGTGTTTTGCTGTGCCTCTTGCCACACTCGGGCGAAATCCGAGCAGTGCAAAGCTCCTGTTCCTGATTGTAGCAGCGCCACTGTTCGTCCTGGCGAACAACCCGTTATCCACTCCGCGCTATGTGATAGCCGCATACTTGTTGGCGACCGTCTTGTGCATTTTCTCGTTTTCCCGTCGCGTTCGGTTCGGCTTGCTGGCTGGATTTGTGGTCTCCCAGGTGACGCTTTTTCCGATTCTGAGCGAGCTTTCTCGTGGAGATATTCGGAACTATTTATCCGGAGGCCCGATAACTTATCTTGCGAGACATGGCGACTTTGACGGATTTCAATCGACTTTGAATGTGTATGAAATGGTGCAGGGCGCGGGAATTTTTCAGGGGCGCCAATTGATTTCGGCTGTACTGTTTTTTGTTCCCAGAGAGTTCATGCCCTGGAAGAGCATCGGGACCGGCGGAGACGCCGCAACTTTCGTGGGCTACAAGTTCATCAACGTATCCGCGCCTTTGCCCTCGGAACTATACGTGGACTTCGGCTACATAGGTCTATTGCTGCTGAGCTTCGTCATCGGCATGATAGCCGCACGTTGGGACAAGATGTACATAGAGGCAATCCTGGCCCGAGACCTTTTGTCCAGGCTTCGCATCGCCCTGATTTGCGGGTTCGCCTTCATTGTTTTGCGAGGATCGCTCATCGGAGTGATCGGGCCGGTGATTTGTTCGCTGCTCATCGTCAGATTGGCGCGCTTTCTGTTCGGATGGTTCGAAAGCATCCCGCGCCGTTCATCCCGGAGGTTGAAGCGGGGGCCCGCACCCAAAGTCAGCAGACGGGCGAGCGTATAGGATGGCGGAAAAGGTGTGCTGACATGCTTCTACGGGACGAACTAATCCGGCAACTGGATATCCTGCAGCGGGAAACCGCACCCAAAGTGATCGTCTATAGGCCCGTCCCGATCGGATTTGGCGGCCAGGTCGCGAGCCGTCTGGAGATGCTGAGGCTGGCGCTCTTTACCGGCCGCACAGCGATATTTCCCCGTGTCGATGATTTTCCTTATACTCAAATATTCGAACCCATGGGGCCGCCGTATCAAGAATCATGGCAAACTGCCGTTCCATTCGATTTGACAGATGGTCAAGAGAATAACGCGGTGTTCTTCGATCCGCTGCTGCATATTACCAGGGATGGCGGTTCGGTCCAAAACAGAATACAGGCCGGAATCGCACGCAGGCTCGGCCTTCCCGAAATGAACTCCCTCGTCCTTGACGGGATGATCTTCGACTGGATGAAGCCGACGGACGAGGTTGCGCAATGGATCAAGGGGCAGCAAAGCCGGTTGAACATCAGCGAGGAAACACTGGGCGTCCATGTTCGGCGCGGAGACAAGCGCATCGAGACCGCTTTCGTCCCGCTTGTTGTGATCGAAGCAGCGATCGAACATCTGGTCCGCAGGGGCGACTTCAAATCGCTCTTTGTAGCGAGCGATTCGCAAACGACCATCGATACTCTCCGAAGGCCGCCCGGCCTCGAACTGATCTACGACAGCTCTGAAATGCGATATGACAACGCCAACCACAAGATGCTCATGTCGAACCGGGATCTTGCCGAGCAGGAAACGCTGACTGCCTTCAAGAACATATGTCTGTTGGGGTCCTGCGGCGCCATTGTCGGGCAGGACAACGCGCACTTCGCGACCATAGCAGCAGCCTCGATTTATTGTCGTATGCAAGATCGGGAAAGAATAAGCCTCATTGATGGCCGATATGCCGAAAAGAACAGTGGCCCCCTGCGCGCGCTCTTTGCCGCCAAACGATATGCGAGAATCGGCGTAAAGAAGGTGCTCCCCTGGATGACGGTCGAGCAAAAGCGGCCGCGAACGAAAAAATGAAGACAGATCGCACCTGGCTGTTTTTCAGGTCCATTCTATTTGGCGTTCTCGTCAAATTTAGCGGCGCAGTATTTGTATTTGTCGGGCTTCCCGTCATCGCGGCGGGCCTATCCGTGCCACAATACGCGGCATTCCTGATAGTTATGACGATATCATCGTCCTGCGGCTTGCCCTTCGGTATCATCTCGATCCTGTCCACTCGCCAGATGGCGTGCGGACTTTACTCGCCTGGCGGACAGGCGGCGACAAACACGCAAACCCTGTGCCTTCACATCGGCGTATCGGTTATCGTGCTGGTCGTGACGCTTGTCTGCCTGGCCGTCTTGGATTTCGGTGACATTGGGCGGCTCGGGTTCATTGCCATTGCCGCCGCCGGGGCCGCACAGGGGATATTCCTTTGGGGCGACTCGCACAATGTAGCGAACCGCGCTGACTACAGATCCAGCTCCGTTCAGGCAATCGCAAATCTGGTACTCGTCGGGGCAATCCTGGGCCTGAGCAGCGCGAATCTTCTCGGGTATTCGATATTGTACCTAGGGGTCCCTCTTGTCAGCCAAGCCTTCATCTTTCTTTGGTCCGTGAACCGCACGCGGTTCGAAAGCGTCACGAGCTCACATGTGCTGGCCGCGATCCGGCAAATACCGGAACTTTGGCCGATGGCGGTGGTTTCTCTGGCGAACTACTGCATGATATATGGATCGGGCGTGCTCGTCGCGGTCCTGTCCGACGAAGCGGAATACGCAAAGTACACGACCATCGTCCTGATGTGCGCCCGTCTGATCAACCCTGTCACTCTGCTGACCCGGCCTCTGCTGCCGGCGTATGTGGACGCTCGTTGTTGCGGCGACGAGGTCTGGCTCAAGCGAGCACGCCAGATTGGTGCGGCGACCTTTCTGGGCGGACTGCTTCTTGGAGTGTTGCTGCTGACATCCGATTTGCCGTTGCTCGGATTGAACGCACTTTTTCCGAAGCTTGATATCGGCAGGGCGTCTGCTGCAGGGGCCGTGGCCGTCCTGTTCGGCGGCGTGATTGCAGCGCTCCTGTCGCCACTCTTTTATGCAACCCGGCACGACAAGTCGTTTGCTCTACTGAGTGCTTCCGGCGTTGCCATCGGGCTTCTTGTAGGATCGGCGATGGCGTGGTCGATTGGTTCAGCCGGAATGCTCATCGGATTGGGAGGCGGAATGTCCATAGGCGCGGCGGTGATGTTCTTGTCGGCTTACAAGCGGCTGCTCAGATTATCTTGACGACGCACAGCGGGTTGGCGGCTCGAAGTAAGGTGTCTGCCGAAGGAGAGGCCTAGGAGGAACCGAGGTGAAAGATGGTGAAGGAACTGGTATTCGTATGGGAGAATTTCGGACCTATTCACGCTGACCGTTGCGAAGCCGTGGCAAGATATTTTGCCGGAAAGCTTTCGGTGATCGGAATCGAGTTGGCGTCCAAGAGCGAAGTGTATGAATGGGAGTCCGTTCCGGGAGTAGGCTTCGTCAAAGAAACACTGTTTCAAGGCCGTTCTATAGAAGCGGTCGGAGTATGGCCCCGCCTTTTTCGCACGTTGAAGGTGTGTTTCAGACACCGTTCGGCTGTGTTCTTCTTATGTCATTATGAGCACCCTGCCACGTTCTTGACGGCGATAGCTCTTCGAATTTGCGGAAAAAGAGTGATAGTGATGAATATTTCAAAATACGACGACAACAAGAGAATATTGCTGAGGGAGATTGGAAAATCTGTGTTCTATTTGCCCTACTGCGCTGCTATCGCCTCTGGCGATCGCGGGCGAGACTATCTTCGCTTTCTCGGCATTCCCGAGCAGAAAATTGCAATAAATTACAATGCCGTATCTTTGGGAAGGATTCGGCGGCTCGCCGCAGTTCCGCCAGCTCCGGACGGGCCGGCACATAGCGAGCGGCATTTCACAATTGTTGCCAGACTTGTGCCGAAGAAGAACCTCTTTGTTGCCATCGAAGCTTACTGGATCTATCGAAGAGGCGCCCGTGCGGCGCGCCCGTTGTACATCTGTGGGTCTGGAGAGTTGGAATCCGCTCTTAAGCGCCGAGTGCAGGAATTGGGGCTGGTCGAAGACATAATATTCACGGGGTTCCTCCAGACAGAAGAAACATGTAGATATTTGGGAAAAACACTTGCGCTCCTCTTGCCGAGCATCGAAGAGCAGTATGGGAACGTCGTGATTGAAGCGCAAGCGCTTAACATCCCCGTTATTGTCTCCGAGAACTGCGGCGCGCGCGACAGGCTCGTGAGGAATGGCGTGAACGGCTTCGTCGTCGAACCGGACAATCCGGAGGGGATGGCTTTCTTCATGTCGATGCTGTCCGAGGACGAAGCTTTGTGGACGAGAATGGCAAATGCCGTACCCCGTTTTTCGCCCGGCGGCGATGTCGGCCAATTCGCTGAAGCTGTCGCGTCGCTGGTGCAGCCCGAGCCGCTGCCGTCCGACTAGCGCAATAGAGGGCAGGCGATGGACGGCTCGAGAAAACGAGAATGGTCGAATGGCGTGCTGTTTGTGGGACCGATCCCGCCGCCGACATACGGGCAGTCTGTCGCGACGAAGAACCTTCGGGAACGCTTGGCAACAAGCGGGGTCGTCGCTGCGACCATCAATTTGAGTGAGTTCGATGGTGTTTACGGCAAGATCAGGGCTCACCTCAAGGCGGCAACCGAGATCCTCAGAGGAGCAAGAGGTCCGGTTTACGTCTCGGTCAACGCGAACGCCGGCCAATGGCTGACGGTCGTTCTTGCCGCCTTGTGCCGGATTGGGCGGAAGCCACTCTACCTGCATCACCACGCGTATGGATACATTCGACGTAGAAGGGCTTCCATGGGAGCTCTGTCCTGGGTAGCCGGTGACGAGGCCGTTCATTTGGTCCTTGGTCGCAAAATGGCTTCGGAGCTGCGCGCTGTCTATCACGGTGTCGAAAATGTACATGTGATCAACAATGCGGGGCTGATCGATCCGGAACTATCCAAGTCGAGCGAAAGAGCCGAACGCAATGTCACTTTCGGCCATATGAGTAACCTGTCCGAAGCAAAAGGTACGCTGGAGTTCTGTCGAGCGGCCACGGAAGCTCGCCGCTGTGGCCTTGATGCATCGTTCATCTGCGCCGGTCCGTTCGCGGACTCGTGCTCGAAATCGGCCGTCGCTGCGGCCGTTGCCGATTGCGGCGGCGCGTTCAACTATCTCGGTCCTGTCGACAGTGCACAGAAGCGTGTATTTTTTCAGGCGATCGACTTCTTCGTATTTCCGAGCCGGTACAAGAACGAAGCGTCGCCCTTGGTTCTGCTGGAAGCCATGGCTGCGGGCGTGCCTTGCGTCGCTCGCGACGTCGGCTGTGTCGCCGACGATATCGGAGGGGCGGGGCACATCTATCGTGACGAGCAGGAGTTGGTCGGCGTCATAAAGAAATTGGCATCGATCGAGCGCGCACAAATCCTTACGATGGCAAGGGAGGCCCGGCGACGGTATCGCCAGCTCAGGCAAGAGCACGAAGACCAGGTTCAGAAGCTGATCGACATGTTGCGGTCTAAAAGCACTGAATGGCAATGAAGTCGTCGGCGGCAACGGGAACGGGGGAGCGTGAGATCGCCGATCCCCAGATCGCAATCTCCAGGGTTTCTCTTTTCTTGAACGCAAACAGACGAGGCGTGATAATGCGGAAGGGCGTGCGGAAGTTCAGGGTGTCGGATTCGTATAAGAGCTCGCCCGATCTGACGTCTGTAATCGCTATCCTGTACTCCGTGGATGATCCTGATGAAATCGATCGGCACATCACGATTTCATCGACGACCGTCTGAGGAGGAAAAGTCACATATAGGGCGTCCGTCGGCGTATTTCGGTCGAAGCCCTGCACCGGCCAATGCGAGAACGGCACCAGAACCTGGCGGACATATTTCGGAACGCGGGCGGAAGCGGAAGAATGCACAGTATTCGGCGCCGAGACGGTGCCGTCGACGACATGCAAATGCGTCGAAGCCGGATGACGGGGAGGTTCGTGGTAGGCGATATTCGCGTTCAGCACGGTCAGGGAGGCGGTCGAATTCGGCTGCCATCGACAGAGTTCATGAAGTTTTTCCGAGATTTCGCAACCATCAAGCAGGACACGCGGGCCGGACAGTGCCCGGCGCGGATAATCGCGATCGGGGCCCGGGCCGAAGTCGATGGCGAAAGGTTCGTCCCAAATCCCAGACGCCCGAGCGACCTTGCAGTTGCGGAAGTGGACGGACAGCCGCGATTCGGCGATTTCAACGGTGTGTCGGAACCCTCCAATAACGGGCTGCACTGCCAGCGAGTCGAACACCACGACGGCGGCAGTGTTAAGGTCGCCCCCGGCGAGAAGCTTTGCACGTTGGCTGCGAAGCTCTATTCGGCAACCACTGACATAAAACGTGTTGATTTGCCCTGTAACATCCCCTCCGACCCGGAGAAGGAATATGCTTTCGTCGCCGTCGAGTTCCCACTCCATGCTTCCGTCGCGTATCACGGAAGCAGAAGGCTGAGGCGGATTTTCCCCGGACACACCGGTGTTCGTGGCACGAAATCGGCGGGCGTCCGCATAGATGTGAGCGCCGGACAGATAGGTGGTATTCTGGCGCCATGCTGGCAGACGCTCAAAATTATCGACGATGATCGACCCGCCGACGACGACGATATTGCCACCCCGGACGAAACAGAACAGATCTTTGACAAACAGCTCCCAGTGGCAATTCAGCGAGGCGTGATTTACTGCTTGGGGATTTGTGCAATGGATGACATGCGCCATGAAACGCGCCCGGCAACTCATAAACGCATTTTCTGAACCGTTGGCGTCTCCAATGATTTTGAGAATAGCGCCTATTCGGTCACGAAACTTCGATTCAGACAAGAAATAGCAGTCTTCGAATGTCCAATACTGCTCTGGATCAGAAGACTGGCTCAGGCCGCACTGCCGGAAAGCGTTGACTACATGGCCTCGAGGCAATTGGGAGCAGTCAAATATGAATTGAACGGCCGCGACACGCAGGCCCATGAGGGTCAGCGATGTCTGCTTCTCCGCCAGACAAGCTGCTCCATCGTAAATGTAATAATCTGTTTGATCGGGAACGACTGCGGGCCGAAACTCGATGATCGTGGAGCCGGGGCCGTCCCCGTGCACCAACCAGGAATGTATGGATCGATCGAAGAATGCGGGGCGAAGACAGTTGTTTCGTGTCAGAAGGTATCGCCCAGAAGGAAAGTACAGTGACTGCGGGAATCGCTTGTCCGGTACCTGCAGGCATTTCTCGACAGCTCTGGTGACCGCGTCGCTCGAGTCTCGCGTGCCGGTCGGGTCAGCGCCGAAATCGAGTACGTCGACGTATTTGGCTTTTGGATAGGAGTCTGTCAGTTCGCTGGCTGCAAATTGAAAAAGTGGGGAATGATTAGGCGATGCGAATAAGCGTGGTCGCCCAGACGCCGAACCGGTCGTAATCACCTTTATCGCCTCTTCCAGAAATGTTCTTCGTGAAAAGCCCCCGATCATAAGTCTATCCGCTCCATGCAAGGGTGTTCGCTGTCACTGCTGGGTGTTGTACGGTAAAACACATCCCTTGAATACAGAAAGAGAAGTGCTTGTGATGGTCGAACAAGTTAACTCCAGGCACGACTCGGCGTAACTATTTACGAAAGCTTGATCGCAATTAAGCTCGCGCTTCTACTGCGCATTCTGGAAACTCAAGAGTGGAATCTTGAGCAGGTTTCCAATAGAATCGGCTCCGTTCTTCGACGAGATTAAATGCTGCGTCGTTACAGTCTCCGAAAGTGCAGCGTCGAATGTCAGAAAAACCTGCTTCGCTTAATGAGAAGGAGATCGAGGGAAAGTCCCACATCCAGAGGTGCTTTGAATTCCCCAACTCAGCCCGAATGCGTTCTCGAAAGGTGCGGGGGCGCTCCTCAGCGCCAAGGTAAGTGGTTCGCATGAATTGACAATTTGCAAGAGCGGCGCCGGCTTCGAGTTGAGAAATATAGTACTTTGCGCGGCTCTCGAGGTCCGGAACGACCAAACGGAATATGCCTCCCGCGCGCAAAAGCCGTTTGGCGTTTCGAATAGCAAGGTAGAAGTCTTTGAAGGACAGGTGTTCTAAGACGTGACTTGCATAAACGCCGGCTGCTTCACCATCGGCAATTGGTAGGCCTTTTACAATATCGCCAAGGCGTACCGCGTCCGGGAACCTGTTTTCGTTAATGCGGAGGAACCTTCCGATCAGTGGTAACCGCTCGAGCCGCACTGATGGCGAGCAATCGTAATTGGACCATCCGGAAGGGGCGGACCATCCGCAGCCGAATTGAACATAAAGATGTTGCATGTTAGGTCGCCTTGATAAGGAACTTCGAGGTGCATGCTCTGAACGACCGGAAGATAGCGCTTCTATGCCTTCCGCTTCCTGCGGCATCCTAGAACGATTGCAACCATCGTCTGAGACGGAGCAGGACAGACCTAAGCACAGTAATTCGGAATGTGCCGCGCTGATTACGGCGTCCATGTTCCACTTGCTCTGTCCCATCACTCGGGCCGCACATCCGAGCGTGTAGCGTAGCGTCGGATTCACCGCAAAAGCCGAGATTGCATGTGCCAGGGCACCCGCATCCCCCGGCGGCACCACGATCCCCGCTCCCTCGACCTCCTCGGCGAGCCCCGTTCCCGGCGCCGCCATCGCGATCACCGGCCGTCCGGAGGCGAGGATGCCGCCGAGCTTCGAGGGCAGGACGAGATCGGCGGCTTCGGCGCGCTGCGGCATCAGGTGCATGTCGGCGGTCGACAGCAAACGGGCGAAGCGCGCCTCGTCCTGGAAGCCGATGATGCGCACATTCGTGAGCCCCGCCATCAGGGCGTCGAGCGTCGGCCGGTAGGGGCCCTCGCCGCACAGCAGGAACTTGACCTGTGGCGCCCGCGTTTCGAGCGCGCGCGCGGCCTCGACCACGAGGTCAAGCCCCTGCTTGGCCGACATCGTACCGGCATAGAGCGCAACGACGTCGTCCGGTCCGTAGCCGAACTCGGCCCGCAACGTCTTCTCTGGCGGCAACGGCACGATCGCCTCGGTGTCGACCCAGTTCCGGACCTCATGCACCCGCTCCACCGGCACCCCCTTCTCGACCAGCCGCCGCACCATCTGCGGCGAAATGGTCGAGACGCGGTCGAACGCAGTGAGGATGCGCCACTCGGCCTTGAGCATCGCCTTGCGCAGGCGGCCGCCCTTGAGCAGCCCGAGGTCGAAGGCGGCGTCGATCTCGAAATCCTGAACGTGCAGCCACGAGGCGATCTTCAGCCGCCGTGCCACGAAGGCGACCAGCGCCGCCGAGACCAGCGACGGCGCCACCGCCATCATGACCTGCGGCCGAAATCGTCTCGCTTGCGCGATCACACTCGGCGCGCTCGCCAGCGCGAACGAGGCGTGGTGCAAAATCCGCCGCGCCCCGCTCGGCGTTTTCGGCACGTAGATCGGCACCCGCGTCAGCGTCACGCCGTTGCGCGTCTGCGTTCGCGGCCACAGCAGGCGGTGCTCGGGCGCGACCCGCCAGGCCGGATAATAGGGCGGAGCGGTGACGACCCGGACGTCGTGGCCGCGCTCCGCCAGCCATTCGCACAGCTCGGTGTTGTATTTCGGTACGCCGACCAGGTCGGGCGCGTAGTTGATGCCGCACAACAGGATGCGCACGAATGAAGCCCTGTTCGGGGTCCCTGGCCGGCGGGATCGAGCACCCCGCCGGGGCCGTCACCGTATCGCGCGGTGATGAGGAAGCATAACAAATTTCGTTAGACGCGCGGCAATCGAACGTTATGGTGCTGCATATTAACATTGACGCCGGTTCGCCAGCAGGCCCGCCGCCATAATGTGTTAAGTTGCGGGTCCGACTGGCTTTCTCGGGGTGTTCGACGGCTGTCCGCGCCGCCGCCGGTGTGTCGGGTGGGCGATCACGACAGGGACTTTTGCAATGACCGACAAGACCGCGCTGATCACCGGCGTCACCGGCCAGGACGGCGCCTATCTGGCCGAGCTCCTGCTCGCCAAGGGCTATCGGGTGCACGGCATCAAGCGGCGCTCGTCCTCGTTCAATTCCGAACGCGTCGACCACCTCTACCAGGACCGCCACGATCCCGACGTGCGGCTGTCGCTCCACTACGGCGACATGACCGACGCCACGAACCTGATCCGCATCATCCAGGAAGTGCAGCCCACCGAGATCTACAACCTCGCCGCCCAGAGCCATGTCCAGGTGTCGTTCGAGACCCCCGAATACACCGCCAACGCCGACGGCCTCGGGACCCTGCGGCTCCTGGAGGCGATGCGCATCCTGGGCTTGAAGGACCACACCCGCTTCTACCAGGCCTCGACCTCGGAGCTCTACGGCCTCGTCCAGGAGGTGCCGCAGCGGGAGACGACGTCGTTCTATCCGCGCTCGCCCTATGCGGCGGCGAAACTCTACGCCTACTGGATCACGGTCAACTACCGCGAGGCCTACGGCTTCCACGCCTCCAACGGCATCCTGTTCAACCACGAGGGCCCGACCCGCGGCGAGACCTTCGTGACCCGCAAGATCACCCGCGCGGTGGCGGCGATCGAGCTCGGTCTGCAATCGCGGCTCTATCTCGGCAATCTCGACGCCGAGCGCGACTGGGGCCATGCGCGCGATTATGTGGAGGGCATGTGGCGCATCCTGCAGCAGGACGCCCCCGATGACTACGTCCTGGCCACCGGCGAGAAGCACTCCGTGCGCGAGTTCACCGAAAAAGCCTTCGCCTGCGTGGGCCGCGCCATCGAGTGGACCGGGCAGGGGGTCGCGGAGGAGGGGCGCGACGCCCGAACGGGCGAGGTTGTGGTCGCCATCGATCCGGCCTATTTCCGGCCGACCGAGGTCGATCTCCTGCTCGGCGATCCCTCCAAGGCCCATCAACGCCTCGGCTGGCGCCACACCACCCGCTTCGAGGATCTGGTCGCCGAGATGGTCGAGGCCGATTTGAAGCGCGTCCAACACGAACAGACGAGGCGCAACCGCAATGACTGAGGCTGCCGTCCTGTTTCCGCTTGCCGGCCGGCGCGTCTACGTGGCCGGCCATGCCGGCATGGTCGGCTCCGCCCTGGTGCGCCGCCTCGGGCGCGAATCCTGCACCATCCTGACCGCCCGCAAGGCCGAGCTCGACCTGACCGACCGGCAGGCGACGCGCGCCTGGATGGCGGCGCAGGCTCCGGACGTGGTGATCGCCGCCGCCGCCAAGGTCGGCGGCATCGCCCACAACAATTCCCATCCGGTGGATTTTCTCGCCGACAATCTCGCCATCGCCCTCAACGTGATCGGCGCCGCCTTTGATGCCGGCGTCAAAAAGCTCCTGTTTCTCGGCTCGTCCTGCATCTATCCCCGCCTCGCGCCCCAGCCGATCACCGAGGAGGCGCTTCTGACCGGTCCGCTCGAACCTACCAATGAGTGGTACGCCATTTCCAAGATCGCCGGCATCAAGCTCACGCAGGCCTATCGACGCCAGTACGGCGCCGACTTCATTTCCGCGATGCCGACAAACCTTTACGGGCCAGGCGACAACTACCATCCCGAGTACAGCCACGTGCCGGCGGCGCTGATCCGGCGTTTCCATGAGGCCAAGATCACCGGTGCCCCGCGGGTCGCCGTGTGGGGGACGGGGACGCCGCGGCGTGAGTTCCTGGCCGTCGACGATCTCGCCGACGCCTGCGTATTCATGCTCCAACGCTACTCGGGCGACGGTTTCCTCAATGTCGGCACCGGCACCGATGTCACCATCGCGGAATTCGCCCGCCTCGTCGCCGACGTGGTCGGCTTCCGCGGCGAACTCGAGTTCGACACCTCCCGTCCCGACGGGATGCCACGCAAACTCCTCGATGTCTCGCGGCTCGCCGACATGGGCTGGCGGGCGCAGATTCCGCTCCGGCAGGGGCTTGCCGCTGCCTACGCGGATTTCCTCGCCCGGCACGCTGCCGCCGAGCCGGCCCGCGGGGTCGTCGAGGCGGGTGCCGCCCGGTGAGCGTCAGATCGCGCCTCGATCTGCGTTGGTTGGTTGTCGCCGCCGTCATCGGCGTCACCGCCATCGTGGTACTCTCCTGGATCCCTGGAGACCTGCGGCCGAAAACCGGTGGCGGCCGTACGCTGGAGCACGCCTGCGCCTATTTCGTGGTGGCCGGAGTGCTGGCCGTCGTGTGTCCCCCTCTGCGCGGGTTTCTCGCCGCCTGCGGCCTCGTGCTGATCGCGGCCGTGCTCGAAATTGGCCAGCTTTGGGTCCCGGGCCGCGACGCAACCTTAAGTGACTTCCTGGCCAGTGCCGCCGGCGCCCTCCTGGGCGCCGCGCTCACGACGGCGGTGGCCCGCCTCAAGGCCGGCCGGCACCGCGCTTTGCCCGGCACTCGTCGGCCCTGAGCGGCGCCCCGGTCCACTGTCGCGACGAGCGCTGCGGAAGGGTCTATCTGGGGAGGGACCTGCACGAGCCGAATCGGGACGCCCCGCCATCTTGTTGATGCGAGGTGTTGTTACGTTATGTTACGTGACGAGAATGGCCACATTTATTGACGGCAACCGCTTGTCCGACTTTGATTTCCATGAGTTGCTGGCGCGCCGCATCGAAGCGAGCCGGGGCAGCGGCCTGACCCGGCAGGACATCTATGACGCCGCGCGCGCGGCCTTGCAGAAGCAGGCCGTACTGCAGCGTCCCTATCTCAGCGTCGGCGAGATTCGGGGGCACCTGGCCAGCCTGGAGGCCGCGATCTTACGCTTGGAGGCTGAATTCGCGGAAAAGGATCGGTCGCTCCAAAAGCTTTACCGTGAGGTGCGCTCCAGCCCGGCAGGCGCCGCCGCCACCGCCGACCTGCCGGAACGATCCGAGGATGCGAGCCACGTCGGTTCGGGCCCGGAGGCCGATATCGGTGGATCCCATGAACGGCTGCGCCCCGTCGATGGCGGCATGGGTTTCGAGCCCCGCGAAGACGAGGCGGAAGCGTCGCCGGCGGACGAGCCGCCAGAACAGGGTTCAGGCTTCGATCGGCCGTATCGGGAGCTGATCATGCCGCCGGCGCGCTATCTGCGCCACCGGGACGCCGCGATCTACGACATCGATCTCATTGCAGCCGATACCGCTTCCCGGCAGGCCGACCCGCCACCGCCGCCGGTGGCGAAAAGGATTCTGGCCAGCACTGCTTTTCTCGTCCAGCTCACGATCGCGTCGCTGGCCGGGGTCACGATTTATGCGCTGATCGCCGGCCAGGGCATTCCCGGCGTCGGTTTCGGATCCGGAGGCTCTTCGAGTTCGACCGCCGTACCTGCGCCTGCAGCGCCGGGACCAGGCCACGAGGAAGCGGCGCGGCCTCCTGTCGAAGGTCCGGCGAGCGTTCGAATTGCGGACGGGCAGATCGCCCTGCCGACCATGTTCGGCGTCTATGCGATCCGCGATGGCCGCCTGGTCGAGCTCGAACCGATCGCCACGGAGCCGGTCGATCCACGCGCCAAGCACCTGCAGCAGATCGTCAAGCGATCCCGCACCGTGCTGCCGGACGGCAAGGTGACTTTCCTGGTCTTCCGGCGCGAGCTGATCGTCGCCGCGCCGGAGCGCATTCCGGTCAAGTTCGCGGCCAAGATCTCGCGCCTGATGGGCTTCGACCCGCAGGGCAAGGTGGTGTGGACACAGCCCGCCAAGGACACTTGGCTCATTCGCGACACCGGCTTCGATTTTCGGGTCATGCCGGTCAAGGAAAGCCCGGAGATGGTCTATGTGCGCGCCGAGGATCCCGCCTTTGCCCTGCCGGCCGGCCGCTACGTGTTGATGGTCGGCACCCAGCCCTACGACTTCGTGGTCGAAGGTCCGGTCACCGATCCAGGCCATTGCGTCGAGGGTTCGGCGACCATGCGCGGCTCGGTCTTCTACGAGTGCAAGCCACCATAGTGGCCAGGATGGATGACCGGCGCTGTCGGGGACA
The DNA here is from genome assembly GCA_030848545.1 of Astrobacterium formosum. Classification (GTDB taxonomy): domain Bacteria; phylum Pseudomonadota; class Alphaproteobacteria; order Rhizobiales; family Xanthobacteraceae; genus Astrobacterium; species Astrobacterium formosum. Next base: position 147,359 of record JAVDCA010000014.1, on the reverse strand, counting down.
CGGACGCCCGCCATCGCAACAATCAAATCCGGAATCGCATAACCACTTGTTTACGCGACTGGACAATGGTGGTTGCAGTAGAGATCAACTTCAACAAAAAAGTTCCATCGCGGTGGCCGGTCACGCGTCCGTTCAGACATCGAGCAAGCAGGCGGAAAACAGCAGGACATCCGGTCCTACCTCCGCGTTGTCGATGTGCCGTAACACCTTCGTGGCGGTCGGCGTGTTCAGCGGTGCGCTGAATATCCTGCTGCTCTCCGGCTCCATGTTCATGCTGCAGGTCTATGACCGGGTGCTGCCGAGCCGCAGCGTACCGACGCTGGTTGGGCTCGTCGTCATCGTCGCCGTCTTGTATGCATTCCAGGGCCTTCTCGACCTCATCCGGACACGCATCCTGGTACGGGTCGCACGCGACGTCGACGATGTTCTGAGTACCAGGGTCTATGACGCGCTGATCAGGCCGCCGTTTGGTCGCGAGGCTTCGGCGAGGGGCTTGCAGCCGCTCCGCGATCTCGACCAGGTGCGCGGGTTTCTGGCTAGCGCCGGTCCGACCGCGCTGTTCGATCTGCCGTGGATGCCCGTCTATCTCGCTTTGTGCTTCGCCTTCCACGTCTGGATCGGCATTGCCGGCCTCGTCGGCGCGGTGATCCTGCTCGCCGTCACGCTGTCGACGGAATTCATGTCGCGATCACCCGCCCGTAAAGTGGCGGCGCTGGGGGCGCTGCGTTCGTCTCTCGCGGAGGCGAGCCGCCGCAACGGCGAAGTCCTGCAGGCGATGGGCATGGCGCGGCGCATGGCGGAGCGCTGGAGCGAGATCAATGGCCGCTACATGGCCGCCCACCAGTCGGCCGCGGATGTCACCGGCGGTTTCGGGGCGTTCTCGCGCGTCCTGCGCATGGCGCTGCAATCTGCCGTCCTCGCGGTCGGAGCCTATCTGGTCATTCGCGAGGAGGCGACGGCGGGCATCATCATCGCGGCCTCGATCCTGACGTCGCGGGCGCTGGCGCCCGTCGAGCTCGCCGTCGCCCATTGGCGCAGCTTCATGGGCGCACGCCAGAGCTGGCGCCATATCGGCGACCTTATGCGCCGTCTCGACAGCAACGGGCAGCCGATGCCGTTGCCGGCACCCGCCAGCGATCTCTCGGTGGAAGGGCTCAGCGTCGCGCCGCCGGGGCAGGTGCGGCTTGTGGTCAACGACGTGCGTTTCCGTCTCGAAAAAGGGCAGGGGCTCGGTATCATCGGGCCGACCGGCTCGGGAAAGTCTTCGCTGGCGCGGGCGCTGGTCGGCGTCTGGCCGCCGGTTCGCGGCAAGGTCAGGCTCGACGGCGCCGCGCTTGACCAATGCACGCCGGACAGCCTGGGGCGTCATGTCGGCTACGTTCCGCAGACGATCGAACTGTTCGAAGGTTCGGTCTCGGATAACATTGCCCGCTTCGAGCCCGATCCCGATCCCGCCGCCATCCTGGCCGCCAGCCGGGCGGCCGGCGTGCACGAACTGATCCTGCGGCTACCCGACGGTTACGACACCCCTGTCGGTGAGGCCGGCATCGATCTGTCGGCCGGTGTGCGCCAGCGCCTTGCGCTCGCCAGGGCGCTTTACCGTGATCCGTTCCTGGTGGTCCTCGACGAGCCCAATTCCAATCTCGACGCCGACGGCGACCAGGCCCTGACCCACGCGATTCTCGGCGTCCGCCGCCGCGGCGGCATCGTCATCGTGGTCGCGCACCGTCCGTCGGCGCTGATGGGCGTCGACATGGTGCTGGCGCTCAATGGCGGCCAAGTCCAGGCCTTCGGTCCCAAGGACGAGGTGCTGCGCAAGGTCCTGCGGCCGGCGCCGGCCAGGCTCGCAGATCTCAAGCTTGTCCCTGACGTGATCGGGTCCGTGCCGTGAGTGCATCCAAGAGCGACGCCCGCCTGTCGACCCGGAAGCACGTGCTCGCCGGCATGGTGCTGCTCGTCCTGCTGTGCGGCGCGGTCGGCGGCTGGGCGGCGACGACGCAATTGTCCGGCGCCGTGATCGCCTCCGGCACATTGGTGGTGAGCGACGACGTCAAGAAGGTGCAGCACCCGACCGGCGGCGTCGTCAAGGAGATCAACGTACGCGAGGGTGCGCGCGTCAGGGCAGGCGACGTGCTGGTGCGTCTTGACGACACGTTGACGCGGGCCAATCTTGCCATCGTGTCCAAGAATCTCGACGAACTGGCGGCGCGCCAAGCCCGCCTGGAGGCCGAACGCGACGGCGCCGATGGGGTGATCTTCCCGCCGGCGCTCACGGGTCGCGCCGGCACGGCCGAGATCGACCGCATCCTTCAGGGTGAGCAGAAGCTGTTCGATTTCCGCAAGACCGCGCGACTGGGCCAGAAGGCGCAATTGCGCGAACGCATTCTGCAACTGGGTGAGCAGGTCCAGGGCCTCGTCGGCCAGGCGGCGGCGAAAAAACGCGAAATCGAGCTCATCAACCGCGAACTCGAAGGAGTCAGAATCCTGTGGGCCAAGAAGCTGGTGCCGATCTCGCGGGTGACCGCGCTGGAACGCGAGGCGGTGCGGCTCGACGGCGAGCGCAACCAGCTCATCGCCGGTGCCGCCGAGGCGAAGGGCAGGGCGACCGAAGTCGAACTCCAGATTCTCCAGATCGACCAGGAACTGCGCAGCGAAGTATCGAAGGAGCTGCGCGAGATCCAGGGCAAGACCGCCGAGTTCGTGGAGCGCCGGGTCGCCGCCGAGGACCAGTTGCGCCGCATCGATATTCGGGCTCCCCAGGACGGCGTCGTGCACCAGCTCGCCATCCACACTGTCGGCGGCGTCGCTAGCGCCACCGAGCCCCTGATGCTGATCGTGCCGGAGGCGGACGAACTGAGCGTCGAGACGCGGATCGTGCCGCAGGACATCGACCAGTTGATGTATGGGCAGCCGGCCGTGATCCGCTTCGCCGCGTTCAACCAGCGCACCACGCCGGAGATCACCGGCGTCGTGACGCGCATCTCTGCCGATACCACGCAGGACGCGCGCTCGGGCGTTTCTTTCTATGTGGTGCGCATCGGGCTGCCGGGCGAGGAACTCGCGCGCCTGAACGGGTTGCAGCTTGTTCCCGGCATGCCGGTCGAAGCCTTCATCCGCACCACCGACCGCACGGTCGTGTCCTACCTGGTGAAGCCGCTCAAGGACCAGATCACCAAGGCTTTCCGCGAGCGCTGACGCCCTTGCCCCTAATGGCTTGTTCCTGATCGCGCCCGTCAGACGCCTTGAACGGCAGCGCTTCACAAACCCTTCGTCGATGCACTGTAGACATTCGGATTCCAGACGCCGTGCATTGCAGGCCGTGAAGCGCCGACGAGCGCCTATTTCCTGTGCACGACCTTGCCATCACGGTGCCCGAGTTCCCGCGTTCAGTGGTGGCGCGGTGGGAATCTTGCATGGCGCGATGCCGCCCCAACAGCGATCGAGGGTTCCGACATGGCGCAGGTCATCATTGGTATTCCGACGTTCCGGCGGCCGCTGTGGCTCGAACGATGCCTGCGCGCCCTGCCGGACCTTCAGCGCGACCGCGATGTCCGCGTCGTCGTGGCCGATAACGACAGTGACCAGCGCCAGGGCATGGCGGTGTGCGAAAGGCTCATCACCGAAGGCTACGGCCTGCCGCTGACGTCCGTCGTGGTTGAGAAGCGCGGCATCTCCCACACCCGCAACGCCCTGGTGGCGGCTTGTGTTGCGGATCCGACGGCCGAGTTCCTGGTCATGATCGATGACGATGAATGGCCAGACCCGGCATGGCTTGCCGCCTTGTTGCAGGTGCAGGCCACCTATGCGGCCGATGTGGTCGGCGGGCCGGTGCGTCGCGTCTTCGAAACGACCGTGCCCGACTACGTGGTCCGTGCAAACCAGCCCGACTACAAGAAGACGCCGACCGGTCCCATCGACCTGGTGGATGCGACCAGCAATATCCTCTTTCGCGCCGACTTGTTCCGGTCGCGCCCGGCGCCCTGGTTCGATCCCGAATATGCCCTGATGGGCGGCGAGGACAAGGACCTGCTGGTCAGCCTTAAGCTCGAGGGCCGCCGTTTCGCCTGGGCGGCCGATGCCATCGTGAGCGAGGAACTGCCGGCGTCGCGATGCTCGGCGGGCTGGATGATCAAGCGGGCCTTCTGGGTCGGCAATACCGACACGCTGATCAATCTGAAGCGCCGGCCGCCCGGGTTCTCGTTTGCGACCGAGAGTGCCAAGATCGTCGGCGCCCTCGCGGTGGCGCTCTTCAATATGACGATTTTCGCCTGGCATCCGCGGCGGCGCTTCGAGGGCGCGCGGCTCGGCGCGCGGGTGATCGGCAAGCTCGTCGCCCTGATGGGTGGCCGGCATGCGGAGTACAGTGTCATTCATGGCCGCTAAGAATCCGCCCGTGCGTGCAACGGTCTTGGACGCGATCACGGTAGTGATCGCCGTGCGCAATGGCATGCCTTATGTGATCGAGGCGGTCCGCTCGGCCCTCGGGCAAGGAGATGCCGTCGACCGTGTCGTCGTGGTGGACGACGGTTCCGAGGACGAAACCCATGCCGCCGTCTCTGCTCTGGCAGAGCCGCGTGTTCGCCTGCTGACGAACCCCGGCCGCGGCGTGTCCCGCGCCCGCAATGCCGGGGCCGCGTGCGCGCGCACGCGATGGCTCCTGTTCCTGGACGCCGATGACCGTCTCGCCGAGGGCGCCGCCGCCCGTCTGCTCGCGGCCGCGAGCCGCGATCCGAGCGCCGTCGCGATCTATGGACGTCATTGCCGCATCGATGCGGCTGGCCGGCCGCTCGGGCATCCGTTCGTCGCCGGTATGCGACGCATGGTTCTGGATCGCGGCGCGCGGCCCTCCGGGAACATTCTCGACACGCTCGTGCGCGGCAATTTCATCATCAATGGCGGCGTCGTGATCGTCGCGCGCGACGCCTTCGAACGGCTCGGCGGCTTCGCGCCTGAACTGTCCCTGTGCGAAGACTGGCATCTCTGGTGCCGGCTCGCGACGCTCGGCCCGATCCACTACCTGCCCGAGTGGGTGATGGACTATCGGGTTCACGCCGTCAGCGTGATGATGCGCAACCAGCGCCGTTTCGACGACTTCAAGCCGGCGCTCGACGCGATCTATGGCGATCCCGGCATCCGGGCACGATTGTCGCCGGCGGATCTCGCAAGTGCTCGCTCCGAAGCGGTCACGGACCTGCAAAGCTATTGCGCCGTGCAGGCCTATCGCAACGGGGCGCGACGGTTGGGCCTCGCGATGGCGTGGGACGCGGCGCGGCGGCATCCGGCCAAGACGCCGTCACTGATCCTGCGGGTCGGCGCCGCCATGGCGGGCCTGTGACAACCGGATCAGGCGCCGGATTGCTTCGGGTCTTCGTAACCAGTTTCGCCAACCAAGTCTTTGCACTTCCTGAGGTAGCGTCTTGCCGCCGGCGCACGCGCGAGCAGGAGGACGGCAATGCCCCAAGTCTGGCTGACTTACGATGAACTGGGTGAGTTCCGCGGTTGTTCGCCGCAGGAGGCCCGCCTCGAGGTCGTGGCACAGCAGTGGCCGCGACGGCGCAGCCGCGACGGCCATACCCGCATCAAGGTTCCGGATGTCCTCATGCGCTCGGTCATCTCGCGTCTGGCGGCGCAATGGCGACACGATACGCCCCGCGACGGCGCCTGAACATAATAGACGCCGCGCTTCGTCGCGTCAGCGTTCCCGCAGCATGCGCCGGCCCAGGAAGAAGGCGAGGGCGAACGGCTCGACGAGATAACGGAACGCCAGCCGCTTCGGATCGACGAGCAGGCGGTACAGCCACTCCAGACCCCAGCGTCCCATCCAGCGCGGCGGCGTGCGCTCGAAGCCGGCGTAATACGCGAAGGCGGCGCCGCCGAGTCCGATGACCCTGGCGTCGATGCGAGCGCCGAAGCGATAGACGAACGCCTCCTGACGCGGCATGCCCATGCCGACGATGAGGAGGTCAGGCGCGAACGCGTTGATTTCATCGACGACTGCGGCAGCGGCGGGCGAATCCCGTTCGATACTGAAGAAGCCGTTCCGGCCGGCGATGTGCAATTGCGGCCAGGTTCGCCGCGCCTTGGCGAGACCCTGGTCCAGCATCTCCTGGGTGTGACCGAGAATGAAGACCGACTTGCCTTCACGCGCCGCCCGCGCGAGCGCGTCCTCGAACCAGTCGACCCAGGTGGTGCGGTGACTGCGCTCGACCCGATGCCCCAGAGCCCTCAGCATGAACACGATCGGCATGCCGTCGACGATGACGATCGTGCGCGGTTCTTGCAGCAATCGGTCGTATTCAGGGTCGATGTGATTGACGTAGAGGCCGTGCAGATTGGCGCCGGCCAGGATGAGCGGGCCGGCCTCGCGCGGGCGCGGCCGGAAGAGCTCGTCGAGGAGCTCGGTCTTGGTGAGCGGGTGAAATCGCAGGTCCAGTGCACGAATTTCGCGCAAGGGTTCTGGTTCATAGACGTTTGGGGAGCTCGTCATGATGCGCTATGCCTGTCATCGTGAGTTGGGCAGGACAAGGGGGTGAGGCGCGTCGCATGATCCGGCAAGACGATACTAGCCAGGGTGATGGTGACATAAATGCGGCGGGCGCATTCGCGGGCGTCCGCGGCAACGGTGTTGTCCTGCGGGCATTGCGCATGGCGGCCTGGACCTGGGTGGTGGGGCTTGTGATGCTGACGGCCGTGCCGGCGGCGGAACGCCCCGACACGGGTCTGCCGCACGATCTGGAACACTTCGTCGCGTTTCTCGGCGCCGGGGGACTGCTGGCCCTGACACACAAATGGTCAGCCATGCGGCTCGCAGCGGGCGGGATCGCCTTCGCGCTGCTGATCGAACTCATGCAAATTCCGCTGTCGAGCCGCCATGCGCGCGTGCTGGATTTCGTGGTCGACGCGGCCGCCGTGGTGGCCGGCGTCCTGGCGGTGTGCGGGCTCAAGCTCTACGCGATCCGTCGCCGGCGGGTTACGCAGTCGGCGCAATAACCTGCGCAGGATGTGGCGGTTCTTCCTGAAGGCGTGGCGGACCTGTGGTGGCCGCGGTCCCGGCTTCGGCCTGCCCTAATCCTCGAATTCAATCACGGGTGCGCGGATCGCCTGCTCAAAAAGGGCGGCGAAGCACAACAAATGGGCAATCCCCAGTAAGGTCAGCGTCGTCATCGGACGAGTTCCATTCGTCGTTCGGCGACTTTCTTCTACACGACCGGCCGCAAGAAATTCTTGCCGCAGATCAAAGCCTTTGACTTTCGCGATCCGCGCGGCGGCCAGGGGGGGCCGCCGCACGGACGCGTGGCGATCAGCTCAACAGATAGTCGGATGCGCCGAGATGGGTGACGCCGACGACCTGGAAATGGTCCTCGCCGCCGGCGTAATGGACCGTCCACATGTCACCGTCATTGGTCAGGGTGGCGTCCTGGCCATATCCTTGAAGCTTCAAAAGGTCGTGCTCGCCCGAGCCGGTGCTGACATGGAAGTCCGCGATGGTGTCGAGCCCCGAGTTCTTCTCGTAGACGAAGATGTCGTTGCCGCCGCCCCCGAACAGCCAGTCCTCGCCGTCTTTGCCGTTCAGCGTCTCGCTGCCGCCATGCCCCCAGATCCGGTTGGCGAGGTCGTTGCCGGTGCCGGCGATGTTCCAGGTCATCAGCCGCAGATTCTCGACATTGTCGGGCAGAGCGTATGAGGTCAGGCTCTCGACCGTGTCGACACCCTGGCCAGCGTTCTCGATGACGGTCGTCGTGCCGCCCGCATAGGCCTTGTAGGTGTCGTCGCCGCGGCCGCCCATGAGGATGTCGTTGCCGCCTTTGCCATCCAGGTAGTTGCCGGAGCCGGTGCCCACCATGGTGTCGTTGCCGGCGGTTCCGGTTTCATAGGAGACGTATCCGGCGCTCAGGGGAGGATCGCCCGGCAGGGCGAAATCGTCGGCCGAAAAATCGCCGATCGTGTGATCGCGGAAGACCAGCGTCTCCCAATTGCCGAGGTCGAGATAGACGTCGTCGCCGTGTTGCGACATGGCCGCATGCACATCGGCGAAGGACGAGAACGCATAACCGGTGAGCTGGGCGACATCGCCGGCGCCGGTGCCGGCCTCGAAGTCGGTGATGATGTCGGAACCGTCGCCGCGGGCGAGCACGAAGGTGTCGTGACCGCCGTCGCCCGTCAGGATGTCGTTGCCGTCGCCGCCGGCTATGACATTGTCGCCGGCATTGCCGGTGATAATGTTCGAAAGCCCGTTGCCGGTGGCACTCGCGTCGGCGTTGCCGGTCAGGATCAGGTTTTCGAGATTGGCCCCGAGCGTGAAGGAGACCGAGGATGCGACCGTATCGATCCCGGCATTGAAGGCTTCCGTGACCGTCGTTCCGGCGGTGGACACCCGATAGGTATCATCGCCGAGCCCGCCGGCGAGGGCGTCGAGGCCGCCCTGGCCGTCGAGGAGGTCGGCGCCGCTCGTGCCGGTGATGCTGTCGTTTCCGGCGGTACCCATGAGGGTCGTGGTCGGGGCCGCGCTGGTCAACAGCTTGTAGTGCTCGAGCGTATAGTCGGTGAGCTGATAGGCGCGCACCGAATCGATGGTGAAATGCGCAGTCGCATCCGCGGCCGGATTGCCGACCCAGTTCCCCCCCATGGCGAGGTTGATCACCATGAACATTTCCGAGTTCATGTCGGTCGGGGTGGCGTAGCTCGCGGTCTGGTGGCCGTCGACGAAGAAGGTGATCTTGTAGGGGGTCCACTCGCAGGCGAACGTGTGCTCGCCGGCAAGGTCGCCGGTCGATTCCCAGTTGCCGTTCTGGGTCGGTGTCTTGTCGAACCAGACGCCGGAATGGATCATGGTGTTCTCGTCGCCGAATGCCTCCATGATGTCGATTTCGGGCGGCCACACATTGTCGGCGCGCAGCAGCCAGAAGGCCGGCCATACCCCGTGGCCCTCGGGCAGATCGGCGGTGATCTCGAAATAGCCGTAGGTCTGGGCGAACGAACCCGCCGACGTGAGCATGCCGGATGTGAAGGCGTACCCGCCCGTATAAGCGGCAGCCGCGGCCGGGGTCGGCGCGGCCGTGATGGTCAAGTGACCATCGGCGATCGAAAACGGATCGAGGCCGAGGCTGGTGTCCGCCTGCGTGCCGGGCAGCCCGCGGAAATACGGATCGGTATAGATCTGCTTTTCGCCATTGGAGGTCAGCGTGTAGGCGGTGGTGCCGCCCCATTCGTAGCGGGTGAGCCAGGTCCCGGACGCGCCGCGGTACAACGACAACGTATCGAAGTCGTCATTGAACGTCTGCACCAAGTGCGACTTGTCGACGTCGAACAGGAAATTCCCGGCATCGAGATCGGCGAGCTTCGTATTCTGCAGCACGAGGCTCTGGCCCTCGGGCAACGAAATCACCACGTTGGCGCCGACCTGGGCCATGGAGGAGGCGATGTCCGCGAAGCTGCGGAAATCGAAGCCGTCCAGTCGGATCTGGTCGTGCTGGGCGGCGGAGAAGTCGGTGATGAGGTCCGACCCCGATCCCTTCGCGAACACGAACACGTCGGCGCCCGTGCCGCCGGTCAGGATGTCGTTGCCGCCGGCGCCGTTGAGGGTGTTGTTGCCGCTGTTGCCGGTGACGATGTTGTCGAGCTTGTTGCCGACCGCGAAGGTGTCGCTGCTGCCGAGCAAAGTGACGTTCTCGATCGACTGATCGTCGGAGAGCTGGTAGCCGTAGCCGCCGGTCAGCACCGTGTCGATGCCTTCGCCGGGCTTCTCGATCACCGTGTCGCTCTGGTCCCGGACGCAATAATTGTCGTCGCCGCTGCCGCCGACACTCACCACATGGCCGGCGCTGGCGAGCAGGTAGTCGTTGCCGCTCGAGCCGGTCAGGGTTGCCCCTTCCGTCGTGGTCGAGAACGTCTTGTTGGTTCCCCTGGTGGTCGGCAGGTCGAGTTCGAGGACGACATTGCCGGGCACGATGTCGGCGAGACGGACGTTCTTGAGCGTCAATGTCTCGGCATCCGACAGGCAGATGACGACGTCGCTGCCGGTCTGCGTCATCGCCTCCTTCAAGGAGGAGAAGGTCGTGAAAGCGTAATGGCGAAGATCGAGGAAGTCGCCATTGGGTCCGGTGGCGAAATCCACGATGGTATCGGAGCCGTTGTTGCGATCGATCACGAAGGCGTCCCGGCCGGCGCCGCCATAGAGGATGTCATTGCCGTCGCCGCCGTTGAGCGTGTCGGCCGCGGCCGTACCGAGGAGGGCGTCGGCGGTACGCACGAAGCTGAAATTGGCCGCCGTCAGGCTGGAGAGCTGGAGGTTCTTGAGGAGGAGGGAGTCATTGCTGCCGAGCCACACGGCAACGTCAGAGCCGATCTGCACCATCTGGGCCTTGAGGGCCTCGAAGCTCGCCCAGTCGAAGCCGTCGAGCCGAATAACGTCCGCCGCGCTGCCGGAAGTTGCGAAGTCGGTGATCGTCTTGGCTCCGGTTCCCTTGACCACGAGGAATGTGTCGCTGCCGCCGCCGCCCGTGAACGTGTCGCTTCCCAGTCCGCCGGTGATGACGTTGCCGGCGTTGTTGCCGGTGACGAGATTGTCGAGCGCGTTGCCGGTCGCGTTGATATTTCCGGTTCCCATCAGGGTCAGGTTCTCGATCGACTGATCCGTCGGCAGCGCGTAGGAGTACCAGGTCTGGATGGTGTCGATGCCTTCGCCGGCCCTCTCGACCACTTTGGTGGTCGTGGCGTCGGCGACGATGTAGATGTCATCGCCGGTGCCGCCCGTCAGGGTCACGTTGGCGGCGCCGGCGGACATCTGGTCATTGCCGCTGGTGCCGGTGAGGGCGTTTCCGGCGACATTGGTGGAGTACCAATGGGTCGGGGCGCCGGACGGTGGCGTCACGATCTGCACCGTCACATCACTCATGTCATTGGCGAAAACCACATTGGCGGCGATCAGTCTGGACGCCATGACGTTCTTCAGCGTCAACGTCTCGCCATGGCCGAGGTCGACGACCGTGTCGGCGCCGACCTGGGTGCAAGCCGCCAGGAAAGTCGCCAAATTCGTGAAGCCGTAATTGGCGAACTTCAGGTAGTCGCCGCCGGATCCGGATACGAAGCCGGTGATGGTATCGGACCCGGCGCCCTTGGAAATCACGAAGGTGTCGCGGCCGCGGGCGCCGGCGAGGATGTCGTCGCCGCTGCCGCCCGTGATGGTGTCGGCGGCGCTCGTGCCGTCGAAGACCAGTTTGAAATTGTTCGCCGTCAGGTCGGCGAGTGCGACGTTCTTGAGTACGAGGCCGTCACCATCGCCGAGCGACAGGACCGTGTCGGCGCCGACTTGCGTCAGCCGGGTCGCCAGGTCGGCAAAGGACGAAACGCCGAAGCCGCTCAATTGGATGGTGTCGCGATCGCTGCCCGTGGCGACGAAGTCCGTAATCGTGTCGAAGCCGCCCCCTCGGGCGAGGACGAACGTGTCCGTGCCGCCATTGCCGGTCAGAACGTCGTCGCCCTTGCCGCCGTCGAGAATATTCGTCGCGACGTTTCCTTTGATGAGGTTGTTCAGCGCGTTGCCGGTTCCGGAGGCCGCATTCCTGCCGGCCAGGATGAGATTTTCCAGTGATTGGTCGCTGGCCAACGCATAGGAGGAAGCGTAGGTCACGATCGTATCGATGCCCTCGCCGTCCCTCTCGATGACATGATCCGTTTGATTGTAGACGTTATAGACGTCGTCCCCGAGGCCGCCCTCAAGCGTCACGTTGCCGATCGCTGCTGTCAGGGTGTCGTTGCGGGTGGTTCCGAGCATTGTCGTGCCTGCGATGGTGGTGGTGGCCCAATAGGAGGACGTGCCTGACAACGGCAACGTTCCGGCTGGCAGTGTCGTGGCGGGCAGGGAGACCGGCGGAGCGACGGACGGAGCCTCAACCAACGAAACATTGGCTGGCGTCAAGGCACTCGGCTGGACGTTCTTGAGGGTCAGGGTGTCGCCGTTGCCGAGCGAAACCACGGTATCGGTGCCCGAAGCGCGCACGGCGGCCGCGAAGGAACTGAAATCGCCGAAACCAAATGCCGTGATGTCGAGGCGGTCGCCGGCGCCGAAATCGGTGATCGTGTCCGATCCGCCGCCGCTCTCAATGACGAAAGTGTCGTAACCGAGCCCACCTGTCAGCGTGTCGTCGCCGGCTCCCCCGGCGATCAGGTCATCGGCATTTCCGCCGTTCACAATGAGCTTGGGTCGACTGTTGTTCTGACTTGCCATGTCCAGCCCCGTGTTATTTTTGGCGACGCTATCGGCGCGCGTCTAAGGACTGATGCGGCAAAAGGATAAAATTGTCGTATATCGGGCACCTTATTGGGTTATTGGCCGGAATAGTGCTTATATGCGTCTTCATTTTATAATAGTTCGATGCGGTGCGCCCGTATGCGCCATAGTTCCCGGCGCCGCTCAGCGACGCGGCCGGTGAGAAATAATGGCGGGAATCGGGCGAATATTTCGATGGAACTCGATGGCAGGATTATGTCGAAGCCATTTCGTTCCAATTCGCGCTGCACAAATTTTGCAACGCTCTGCATAAAAAAGTTTGTTGCGGCGCACATATCGTTCCGGCAGGGTATAGGGGTGGTTAAGTAAACTTATTCGGCCAAGGCGGATATCCGATGGAACGCTGGTTCCGATAGCCGCCGAAGCCCGACTGCCGGTCTGGATCGGGAGTGTGCACCATGAAGCTGGCGATGATCGGAGCGGGCTATGTCGGGCTGGTATCGGGGGCGTGTTTCGCCGATTTCGGCCATCAGGTCGACTGCATCGACAAGAACGAAGATCGTATCGCTGCGCTCGAACGCGGCGAGATGCCGATTTACGAGCCGGGTCTCGCCGAACTGGTCGCCAGCAATGTGGCGGCCGGACGATTGACGTTCGCCTGTGATCTTGCCGCCGCGGTTGCCGCTGCGGATGTGGTCTTCATCGCGGTGGGAACCCCGGCGCGCCGGGGCGACGGCTTCGCCGATCTCACATATGTCTATGCGGCCGCCCGCGAAATCGCCCGGCACCTGTCCGGATTCACGGTCATCGTCACCAAATCGACCGTGCCAGTCGGTACCGGCGACGCCGTCGAGAGCATCATTCGCGAACTGCGGCCCGATGCCGACTTTTCCGTGGTCTCGAATCCCGAGTTCCTGCGCGAGGGCGCCGCCATCGGTGACTTCAAGCGTCCCGATCGCATCCTGATCGGCGCGGAAGACGACCGCGGGCGCGCCGCCATGGCGGAAGTCTACCGTCCCCTCTATCTCAACAGCGCGCCCATCCTGCAGGTCAGCCGTCGGACGGCCGAACTCACGAAATACGCCGCCAATGCCTTCCTGGCGACCAAGATCACCTTCATCAACGAGATCGCCGACCTGTGCGAGCGCGTTGGTGCCGACGTCCAGGACGTGGCGCGCGGTATGGGGCTCGACAATCGTATCGGCCCCAAGTTCCTGCATGCCGGGCCGGGCTACGGCGGTTCGTGCTTTCCAAAGGATACGCTTGCGCTCGCGAAGCTCGCGCAGGACCACGGTGCTCCGGTGCGTATCGTCGAGACCGTTGCGGCCGTCAACGACCAGCGCAAGCGCGGCATGGCCCGCAAGGTCGCGTCCGCCTGTGGCGGTTCGGTGCGCGGAAAGACCATTGCGGTGCTGGGGCTGACCTTCAAGCCCAACACCGACGACACCCGCGATGCCCCCTCTCTCTCACTCATAGCGGCGCTGCAGGACGCGGGCGCGTGTGTACGGGCCCATGATCCGGAAGGCATGGAGAATACGCACGAACTCCTCGGCGACGTGATCTACAGCCACGATGCCTACGAGTGCGTGCGGAACGCCCATGCGGTCGTCATCGTGACCGAGTGGGATGCATTCCGGGCGCTGGACCTGGCGCGCATGAAATCCGTCATGGCGAACCCGGTGCTAATCGATCTGCGAAATATCTATCGTGCCGAGGACGTGATCCGACATGGCTTCGTCTATGCCGATGTGGGCCGCGGCACGGCCGCGAGCGTCGAGAGGCAGGGAGATGTCGGGCGCGCCGCCTGACCGCGCTTCAACGCGCCGCCTGGCGCTGAGCATTCCGCTCTCGTACGTGTTTCTGCTCCGGCGCATAGCGAGACAGTCATGTCAGACGGCAACGGCTTCATGTGGACCAGATACGCCAACACCATCCTGGTGACCGGAGGTGCGGGCTTCATCGGTTCGCATATTTGCGAACGCCTGCTCGACCGCGGCTACGAAGTGCTGTGCGTGGACAACTTCTACACCGGCACGCGCGGAAACATCGGCCATCTGCTTTCGAACCCGCATTTCGAAGTGATGCGGCACGACATCACGTTTCCGCTCTACGTTCAGGTGTCCGGCATCTTCAATCTCGCCTGCCCGGCTTCGCCGATCCACTATCAGCGCGACCCGGTGCAAACCACCAAGGTGAGCGTGCACGGCTCGATCAACATGCTCGGACTGGCGAAGAGGTTGAGCGTCCCCATCCTGCAGGCGTCGACCAGCGAGATCTACGGCGATCCTCTGGTGCATCCCCAGATCGAGTCGTATTGGGGGAACGTCAACACGATCGGGCCGCGTGCCTGCTACGACGAAGGCAAGCGTTGCGCCGAGACCCTGTTCTTCGACTATCACCGTCAGCATAAGCTGCCGATCAAGGTCGTGCGAATCTTCAATACGTATGGTCCGCGCATGCATCCCCACGACGGCCGCGTGGTGTCCAACTTCATCGTTCAGGCCCTCAAGGGCGAACCGATCTCGGTGTTCGGCGACGGCCTGCAGACGCGTTCGTTCTGCTATGTCGATGACCTGGTCTCCGCCATGGTGATGATGATGGAGAGCGAGGAGGATGTCAGGGGCCCGCTCAACATCGGCAATCCGACCGAATTCACGATGATCGAGCTGGCCGAAATGGTCTTGAAGAAGACCGGCTCGAAGTCGAAGCTCAAGCATCTTCCGCTGCCGACCGATGATCCCAAGCAGCGGAAACCGGACATCAGCCTCGCGCAGAAATCCCTCGGCTGGACTCCGAAGACTTCGCTCGACGAAGGCCTGGACCGGACCATCGCATATTTCCGCCAGACTCTCGGGTGACACTGGCGAGGTCGGCACAGCCGGCATCGTCGCGGCGATCAAGACCATGCCTCGCGGAACCCGCGGGGACCGAGCACGGGTATCGCGCCCGAAACGACGTGCCGGCATGTTTCCGAACGGCTTGGCCGAGCGGCGTGTTGCGCGTTTATCAAGATGCGAGCCAAGCGCATGATCCGAGCCGAGCTGTCGCGCCGTGCCGCAATTCTCGGTTCGCTCGCCGCGTCCATGGCTGTCCCGGCCGTCGCCCGGCCGAGCATCTCCAATGAACTCGCGGAATTGCCGTCCCTCAAGGAAACCGGCAGGGCATCGGGCATCGCCTTCGGCCTGTCGGAACCAACTTACCTATTCCCGGCGAATATCGGCTACTACGAGCAGCTCTGCCGGGAATGCAATTACCTCGCCCCCGGCAATGAGTTCAACTGGGCGAACGTCAAGAAGACAAAAGACGGCCGCCGCTACGCCAAGCTGGACCAGATCGCCGCGTTCGCGCGCGAGCGTGACGTCAAGATGATCGGTCACACGCTGCTGTGGTATCACACCATCCCGAAATGGCTGCACGAACTCGATTCGGCCGGTCTCCTTCGCGCCATGGACGCCTATGTCTCCGAAACCGTCAGCCGGTTCCGCGGGATGGTGGCGCGGTGGGACGTGGTGAACGAGCCCATTCGGGTCCAGGATGGTGCCGAAGGCTTGCGCCGCTCGCTGTTCACCGATCGGCTCGGTGCCGACTACATCAAGCAGGCCTTCGCATTCGCCAAGGCGGCCGACCCGCAGGTGTCGCTCTGCTGCAACGAGTTCGGCTTCGAATACAGAAAGCGGGAAGACGCCCTCAAGCGCGCCGCCTTCCTGAAGCTCCTGAGGCGCCTTCGTGACGACAATGTCGCGATCGACTGCGTCGGCCTGCAGTCCCATCTCGACGCCAGCCTTGTGCTCGATCTCGACGGGGTGGCGGCATTCGTCGGGGAGATCAAGTCGCTCGGTTACAAGATCGCCATCACCGAGCTGGATGTCATCGACGCCAAGCTCGACGCCGACGAGGAGGCGCGCGATCGTCTCGTCGCCCGTCACGTCGACGACTACCTCGGCTGCGTAACCGCCGAGGTGAGGCCGACCACCATCACGTGCTGGGGATTCACCGACGGTCACACTTGGCTGACCATGTTCCATCGACGTCGTGACGGTCGGGCCATGCGTCCGCTGCCGTTTGACGATCAGTTCAACAGGAAAGAAATGTGGTCGGTCATCCGCCGTTATCTTGGTTGAAGGGATCGGGGCCGGACGGCGTCGCGTATGCGCACGTCACCATCCACTCGATCCAGCATCTGCGCGGCATCGCCGCGATCGGCGTCGTCTATTTTCACACCAAGGTGTACCTCGCCGACTTCATTTGGCCGCTCGGCCGTCAATTCGGCTATGGCGGCGTCGATCTGTTCTTCGTGATCAGCGGGTTGATCATGATGGTGACCACGTTCGACGGCCGGGAAACGCCCGGCTCCTTCTATTCGAAACGAATCCTGCGCGTGGTGCCGCTGTACTGGGCCGCAACATTGGCTTGTGTCGCCCTGTTCGTGATCGTTCCGTCGGCGTTTCTCAAGCAGAGTGCGTCCGTACAGCACGTGCTTCTGTCGATGCTCTTCGTCCCGCATTCGTCACCCGGGGAAGCGGGTGCGGCGCCGTTCCTCAAGATCGGGTGGACGCTGAACTTCGAGATGTTCTTCTATTTCGTCTTTGGCCTGACGTTGTGGATGCGGAACGCCAAGTGGCGGCTGGCCGTGATCGCGGTCCTGTTCGCGGCCCTCGTCACGGCCGGTGCGATTTTCGAGCCCCGAAACGCGGCCTTGGCCTATTACACGAGCCCGTTCGTGCTCGAATTCCTGATGGGGGCCGCCATCGGCTATCTGGCGTGTACCGGCGCTCTCGGCAAAGTGCGGGCCGGCTTTGCCGTCCTGGCGGCAGGAACGGCGGCGGCGCTGGCGCTGGCTTTCGGCGGCGGGCAGGGCGACGGCTTAGCCCGGACCGTCATTTTCGGCATCCCGGCAGCCGTCATCGTCGCAGCCGCGATCGCTTGTGAACAACGCGGTTGGCGTTTGCGATCAAGCCTCCTGGAGCGGCTCGGCGATGCCTCGTATTCGATCTATCTCGTCCACCCGTTCGTCCTGACGGCAATCCGGATGGGTGCGAAGCTGTTGCCGTTCTCGCCCCAAAGTCCCCTCGTCGGCGCATGCGTCGTCGTGCTCGCGGTAACGCTGTCGATATTCGGCGGATATCTGGTGTTCCGCTGCTTCGAGCGGCCGGTTCTTGGCGCGATGAAACGGGTATGGCCGGGGCGGGGCGTCCGTACCCGCCACACGAATTCGCATGAGCCGTCGGTGCCGGCGATCAGTTCGCCATCCCTCGCGGGCTACGCATCCACAGGAGATCCATATGCCGGTCGATCTCGTTGATGCCGACCGCAAGAGCCCGGCCTTGCGCGTCGGGCGAATAGGCCGTCAGGCCGGCGCCGGTCAGGAGCTCGACAATGGCACGGATCGAATGGCCATAGCGCCCGGCGTGAGCAGGGATGAGTTCCGTCTGCACGACGATGTCGGGGCTGCCACGGATCATGTCGATCGCGCCGCGCAGGACGGGCAATTCGTATCCCTCCACATCGATTTTCAAATAGTTCACGCATTCGACGCCCTGCTCGCGCAGGATGTCGTCGAGACGCCGTACCCGGATGGTCGCGCCCTTTTCGTCGCTGATCGCCACGTGGGTTGCGCCGGCGTTCCGCCGATCCGTCGATATCTGCAAATGTCCATCGGCGTCGCCGACAGCGCAGTTCAACGTGGCGACGTTGGAGAGGCCATTGCGGGCCATATTGTCGGCAAGATAACGATGAGTGCCGGGATTGGCTTCGATGGCCAAGACACGCCCGGACGGGCCGACGAGCCGGCTGGCGAACACGGAATAAACGCCGATATTCGCGCCGACGTCGACGAAGACCTGACCCGGTTTGAGGCGGCTGGCGATGAACGCCTGCAATTCGGGATCCCGCTGGCCGGTCAGATAGACCGACAACGAGGAGAAGTTTTTCGCCATCGACGTCAGACGGATGCCTTCGGCGGTGTGGAATTCGGCGTCACGATCGAGCAATTCCAATGCCGTCCAGCGCATGAATTTCAACGTGCTCGACACCGGTGCACGCTCGAAAGCCTCGGTTCCCGACAGCCACTGCAGCCGCCATTTCAGCGAACGAAGAGGCGATGGCACGATGGATTTCAGGTCGAGCAAGATGTCACCCCCGCGTTGTCGCGCGCCCCACGCCGCCCGGCTACAAACCACAATCGTGTCGAGGCGTTCCGGTTCCATCGTCTCCGAGAAATTTCGACACGGAGTTATTGCCCAGCAAACAGGCGAAGCGCGAAAATATATGCAGGAAAAGTGCCTAAACGCATGTCGTGTTGCGCAATATGTCATATTGCGCTGCACCATAATATGGACATATTTAATAGTGACCTTATGCAACCCTAAATATAGGAGGCGTCATGTCCGCGCCGCTTCATCTCGCTGCCGATGCAGCGAGCCGGGACGAGGTCGAGCACTTTCCGGTTCGTTCACATCGCTTCGAGGATGTCGCCAACCTTTACGTGGTTGCCGAAGTCGTCGGGGTCGGACTGGTGGCATTCATGGCGGCCCGCCTCTACTGGCGGGAGGGATTCGACTGGGTTCCACCGATCCTCGACGTGCTGGTGCCGAGTGCGGCCGTCGCTCTCATCGTCGGCATCGTCAATGTCCGTGGCGGCCGGATGGCGTCGGCACTGTCTTCGGGGCCGATCTTCATGTGGTCGGCGTTGCGCGCCATTTTGATCGCCTTCGCGACCATCGTCACCGCGCTTTTCGTTCTGAAGATCTCCGATGTCTATTCGCGCGGCATGCTGCTCAGTCAACTGGTCGCGGTGGCGGCAGCCATTCTGTTCATGCGGGCGATCTTTCAGAAATATCTGCGCACACAGCTCGCCAGAGGGAACCTGGAAACCGAACGGGTGGTCGTGATCGGTTCACTGGCCCGCGATGGTGCCTTCCTCGGTCGATTGCTCAGGGCCGGCAACCGGATCGTGAGCGCTCAGACGCTTGAGGGTGTCCTTCAGGACGGCAGTTCCGCCTCGCTCGTCAAGGATCTCGTCAAGACCTGTCGATCCTGGGGTGTCACTCGGGTCGTGATCGCGCTGCCGGCGCAGCATTCCGGCGTCGCGAGCGACATCGTCGAGGGATTGGCGGAAACGCCGGTGACCGTCAATGTGGTCCTGCCGGGCGTGCAATGCCCGGTGTTCAGAAGCAGCGCCAACAGCTTCCATGGCCTTGCGACCGCAGAGATCGACAATCGGCCGCTCAATTCCTGGGACCTCGCGGTAAAGCGGATCTTCGACATCGTCGTGTCGTTCTCCGCGCTCGTTCTGCTGGCTCCGCTCCTGACATTCGTCGCCGTCGCGATCCGGCTCGATTCGCCCGGGCCCGTCCTGTTCCGCCAGACCCGCCACGGATATGGAAATCGCGCCATCCGGGTCATCAAGTTCCGCTCGATGCGGGTGGTCGAGGACGGAGCCGCGTTCCGCCAGGCAACGCGCAACGACCCGCGCATCACGCGGATCGGCCGGTTCATTCGCCGGACCAATCTGGACGAGCTTCCGCAGCTCTTCAACGTCCTGTTGGGCGAGATGTCGATCGTGGGGCCGCGCCCGCATCCGATCGCCCTCAACGAGACCTTTGCGGACCAGATCAAGTGGTTCAACCGTCGCCACAACATCAAGCCGGGTATCACCGGCTGGGCTCAGGTGAACGGCTACCGGGGTGAAACCAAGACCCTCGACAGGATGGAGGGCAGAGTCGCCCACGATCTCTGGTACCTCGAGAACTGGTCCTTTCTGCTCGACCTCAAGATCATGATCGTCACCGTTTTCTCGCCGCTCGCCTATCGGGATGCCGGCTGACGCCGCCAGGACGGAGAGACCGATGAATGTGATCCGCAAGGCCATCCTGCCCGTCGCCGGATTCGGCACGCGCTTCCTGCCGGCGACCAAGACCATACCGAAGGAGATGCTCACGATCGTCGACCGGCCGGTCGTGGAGTACATCGTCGAGGAGGCGCGCGCGGCCGGAATCGAGCACCTGATCTTCGTCACCGGTCGCAGCAAAGGCTTGATCGAGGATCATTTCGACCGCCATCCGGAACTCGAGGATGTGCTGGCCACGGCGCGCAATGGCGGCGAAACCGACCATGCATTCCATGACAATTTGGCGCCGGCTGGCTCCGTCAGCTTCACGCGGCAACAGATGGCGCTCGGGCTCGGTCACGCCATCTGGTGCGCTCGCGAGCTCGTCAGCAACGAGCCTTTCGCAGTTGTCCTGCCCGACATGCTGCACAAACCGCGCACCGATGGATGCATGACCCAATTGGTGAAGGCCTACCGACCTGGTGGGAACTATGTCGGAATTTTCGAGGTGCCGGAGCAGGACGTGACCCGTTACGGGATCGTCGCGCCCGATGACGGCTCGTCCGAGTCAAGCTTCCGCATCGCACAAATGGTCGAAAAGCCGACACGCGAACAGGCGCCTTCACGGCTTGCCTTGTCGGGGCGTTATATTCTTCAACCGGAGATCCTCAACGTGCTGGCCGAGGCGCAAACCGCAGAGGCGGGCGAGATCCGGCTCACGGATGCGATGCGGACGCTGTCCCGGTTCCAGCCTTTCTTCGGTGTCCGCTTCGATGGCGATGTTTTCGATTGCGGCTCGAAGCTCGGATTTCTCGCCGCGAACGTCTCCTATGCGCTCGAGCGCTGTGATGTCGGCGACGAATTCCGCTCTGAGATTGAGTACATCATTCTCGGCTCCCTGCCCGATCAGGTCCGGGTCTCGGTGCTGCACCTGATCAACGCATGAGGGGGAGCGCCCGACAGCCGGGCGGACAATCCGTAAAGTCGTAATTCGAAGGTCCCCATGCTGCAACCGAACCCGAGACTCGCATATCCGCCCTCCGGGGCGAGCGAACTCTTGTCGCCGACGGAGCTCTTCTTCCATGCCGTCGCGATCGTCCGCCGCCATTGGCTGATATGCGTCGCCGTGCCGGTGCTCGCGATGGTCCTGGCGGTCATTTACCTGATCATGACGCCACCACAGTTCACCGCCACGGCGACCATGGCGATTGACATGCGAAAGAGCAGTTCACTGCTGCCGGGCAGCACAAGCACGACCGAAACACCGATCGACAATCCGACCGTGGAGAGCCAGGTCGAGATTCTCAAGTCCGAGAACATCTCCCTGCCGGTCATTCGCGATCTCAAACTCGTCGACAATCCCGCCTTCACGGCTTCGTCCGGCCTCGGT
The DNA here is from genome assembly GCA_030848545.1 of Astrobacterium formosum. Lineage (GTDB taxonomy): Bacteria > Pseudomonadota > Alphaproteobacteria > Rhizobiales > Xanthobacteraceae > Astrobacterium > Astrobacterium formosum. The sequence continues at coordinate 125,912 of JAVDCA010000014.1, read as the reverse complement.
GCCCTGATCGGCAGTCTGCGCAGCCTCGTGCTGCCGAGCCAGCCCTACACCGAATTCGAGCGCACCCGCGCCGCGGTCGAGCAGTTCGAACGGCGGCTCAGCATCAAACGCAAGGGCGTCACCTTCGTCTTCGAGATCAGCTTTACGTCCCCGGATCGCGATCAGGCGGCGCAGATAGCCAATGCGGTCGCAGAGGCTTATGTGGTCGACCAGCTCGAGGCCAAGTACAACGCCACCAAGCGCGCCGGACTGTGGTTGCAGGATCGCCTCAAGGAACTGGGCAAGCAGGCATCGGATGCCGAGCGGGCGGTCGTGGAGTTCAAGAGCCGCAACAATATCGTCGATACCGGCGGTCGCTTGATGAACGAGCAGCAAGTCGCCGAACTCAATTCGCAACTCGCCGTCGCCCGCGCCAACGAGAGCGAGGCGCGGGCGAAGCTTACCCGCATCCAGGACGTCATGCGGCAGGATTTGCCGGACGCCAATGTGACGGATGCGCTGCACAACGACGTCATCATCAGGTTGCGCAACCAGTATACCGATCTGTCGAAGCGGGAATCCGACCTCGTCCTCCGCACCGGACCGAATCACCAATCGGTCATCAATGTCCGCAACGATAAGGCCGATATCCGCAAATCCATCCGCGAAGAGCTCAGGCGCATCGCCGCCGGTTACCAGAGCGACTACCAGATCGCCAAGGCCCGGCTGGGCTCGATCCAGACGTCGCTTGCCGACGTCGTATCGCAATCGCAGGTCACCAACCAGGCGCAGGTCGAGCTCAAGGAGCTCGACAGTGCGGCGCAGAGCTACCGCACTCTCTACGACAGCTTCCTGCAGCGCTATATGGAATCCGTCCAGCAGCAATCGTTTCCCCTCACGGAGGCGCGCGTCGTCACCCAGGCGACGCCGCCGCTCAAGAAGAGCGAGCCGAAGTTCGTCTTGACCATGTTCAGTGCCATGGCGGGCGGATCGCTGCTCGGATTCGCGGCCGCGTGGATGCGTGACCGTACCGACAAGACGTTGCGCGCGGGCCACGACGTCGAGGCGCTTCTGAACGTCTCTTGCGTCTCGAGCGTGCCGATGCTCAAGAGCCCGCCCGGCTTTGTCGGCAAGGAAGTAGCGAGAAAGCAGTTGAGCGAGGTTCTGCTTCACCCGGCATCCCGCTACGCGGAAGCGATTCGGGCCATCAAGATGGCGATCGATTTCTTCCCGTCGACCTACAGGTCTCAATCGATCGGCGTCGTGTCGGCGATGCCGGGCGAGGGCAAAAGCACGATCGCCGCCAATCTGGCGACGCTTGCGGCCAACACCGGCTCGCGCACCGTTCTGGTGGACGCCGATCTGCGCAATCCGACATTGACCGGCAAGCTGGCGCCGCACCAGCGCGTTGGTCTGTCGGATGTTCTCGCGGGCAGGCCGCTCGCGGCGGCGCTCGTTCATATCGACGAGTTGCGTTGCGATTTCCTTCCGGCCGTGCGTGCCGACATCGCGCTCGGCACGAACGAGTTCACGTCCGCGGCCGCCATGCGGGCGCTCAAAGCGATGCTGGACGAGCTGAAGGCGCACTATGACTATGTCATTCTCGACCTCCCGCCCCTGATCCCCGTCATCGACGCCAGGGCCGCCGCCGACGTCATCGATGCCTTCGTGATGGTGGTCGAGTGGGGCAAGACGTCCGCGAACTCCGTGCAGCTCGCACTGCAGGCGTCATCGCGAATCCAGGACAAGACGGTCGGTGTCGCCTTGAACAAGGTCGATACCACCGTGGCGCGCCGCTACTACGACCACGAATATCCGAGCGCCGCCAGCGCCTATTACTCGGGTTGATGATATGCGGCAGCGCCAGCCTCCGCACCGTACTCACGAGACTGCCGGTGATGCCCGGCGCGCGCTCCGCACCGACCTCGCGCATTCGGGACGCTCCGCCACAGAACAGCGACCATGGACCTGACCGACGCACGATGGGGCGGTGCAGGGCACCGGAACGGCACCGGTCCTTCGTGGGACACGCTGCGGTGTGCCCTGTTCTTCGCGCTGATGACGCTCGTCTGGCTTTTTCCGAACCCGAATGCGGTGTCCTTTCGCGAGGATCCGGGGGCCGGGCGCGAAGGCACCCTGTTCATTCAGTTGGTCTGGTTCTCGATCCTGGCCGCCGCCATTCTGCTGTGCCAGTCGCGCTGGCCGCAGGTGCGTCGCCAGTTCGACGCCACGATGCTGGCGATGCTCGCTTGGTGTCTGTTCACGGTGCCGCAGGCGATCCTGCCCGACGTCTCTGTGCGGCGTTTCCTGTTCACCGTGATCGCCATGGTGGTGATCGTCTTCCTGATCGGAGGCCTGGAACGGTCGCGCACGGTCCTGACGCTCCTGCTGATCGCCCTCGTGGCGGAGACCGTGGCGAAGTACATTTTCGTCTTCGGCATTCCGAGCCTCGGCCGCCATACGTTCGACTCGCTCGAGCCCCATCTTGCCGGGCTGTGGCGCGGTCAATACGCCCACAAGAACGTCGCCGGGCCGGTCTGCGCCATCGAACTCGCCATTCTCTATGCGGCCCGGTTCCGCATCCCGGCGTCGTATCTCATCGTTCTGGCGAGTGTGGAACTCGTCTTTCTCTACATGTCGGGCTCGAAAACCCCGATGGTGATCGTGTTGGCTTCGATGCTGCTCGCGAAATACATGCTCCGCCTCAGGTCCCTATGGGGGCTGCTGGCGGTCGCCGGAGGGGTGGTTGTCGTCATCAACGCGGCGACGATCCTCACGGTTACCAGCGACAGCATGCGCGAACTCATGAAGGTGGCGCTGGGAGATGTGAGCTTCACGGGACGTACGGAGATCTGGGACATCCTGCTCGGCTACACGCGCGACAATCCCTGGATCGGCGCGGGTTTTCTGTCGTTCTGGCAGATCGGTTCTCTCTCTCCGGCCATGCAGGACGCCCGCAGTTGGGCGAGCAGCGCCGTCTACGGTCATCAGGGCTACCTCGATCTGGTGGTCACGATCGGAGTGCCGGGTCTCGCGCTGACGTTGCTGTTCCTTCTGCTGCGACCGTGCTCCGACATCTTCGCCATCCGGGCGCGCAACAATCCCCTTCTCGAGATGTTCGTCACGTTCTGGTTGTTCGGGCTGATGCACAACGGCACGGAAAGCAATCTCCTGGGGCGGGCCGACGCGGTCTGGCTGTTCATCATCATCGGTGTTGTGGGGATACGCCGGCTCCGCATCGACGAGACGGCTCAGCTTTCGCCTTCTCATGTCCCGGTGATGCCGCAGCCATGGCGGCGGGTCGGCAGGATGGGGTCCGGATAAAGTGTGCGTCCATAGAGGCCGGCGGCAACTCCAAGAACGGTCCGACAATTGCAAGCATTGATCGACAATGGTTCAATCACATCTAAGCGGGGTGTCGAGACCCGGGGCATCCTGATGGCCAGCCACGCGTTGATCTACCTGTGCGCCTTCGCGTTGCCCGGCTTCATCGGATTCTTTTCGTTCAGCATCTATACGCGCATTCTTCCGCCGTCCGAATATGCGGTCTACACCGTCGGCGCGAGCCTGTCGTTCTTCATCGGCAGCGTCGCATATGGATGGATCCGCTTCGCCCTCGGCCGCTATCAGGCCGAGGCCCCGGAGCTGAATTTCCTTCCCTTCGTTCTATCCTGCTTCGCGATCGTGACGATCGCCCTGACGCCGTTGGCGATCGGAATCTCGTTCGCGCTGCCCAACGTGCCGCTGTTCGCCATGGCGGCGATCCTGTCGCTCACCGTCGCCCAGGCGCTCTTCGACATCACCCAGGAAATCCGGCGCGCTCGGCACCAGTCGGTGAGCTTCGCGCGCGCGAGCGTCGTGCGCAGCATGCTGAGCTTTTCTTGCGCGGTCGGCGGCGCCTTCTACTTCGATTCCGGAGCGGGGCTTGTGCTCGGAATTTCAGTCGGCTTCTTTATGCTGTCTCTGCGCTTTCTTGTCACCAACTGGGTGGCTATCGGCGAAGGCGGCGTCAGCCTGGCGGTGGCGGATCGCTTCGTCCACTACGGAATGCCCCTGGCACTGTCCGGCCTCGTCATCTCGGGAAACTCGACGATAGCGCGCCTGCTCGTCGGCGCGATGCTGGGTGCCGACGATGCCGGCCGGTTCGGGGCCGCGCTCGACGTCACCAGTCAGATCGCCGGGATTCTCGCCGCCAGCATTTCCTCGATCCTGGGGCCGACCGCGATCCGCGCCAACAAGCAGGACGGCACCATGGCGGCGCACGCCAAGCTGAAGGACGGAGCCGAGCTGTTCCTCGCCACCATGATCCCGGCCACCGTCGGGCTGATTCTCATTGCTCACCCATTCGGAGCCGTGGTGGCTGGCCCGAGCTTCGAGGCTGCGGTGCAGTCCATGCTGCCGCTCCTCGCCGTCTCGCGCGGGCTCAACGCCTTCGCACAGTTCTATCTTCATCTCGGCTTCCAGATCGTCGAACGACCGTTGCGGCAGGTGGCGTGCGGCGCCACCACATTGTCGGTCAATGTGGTCGCATCGACGGTGTTGCTCTGGACTTATGGGATCGAGGGCGCGGTCTGGGGGCTTTTGCTGGGGGATGTCGTCGGCGTCGCGGTTTCGTTCCTGCTGCTGCGACCGATCTTCACCATGCCGCTGCCGATGGCGGGACTCGTCAAGGTCGCCATCGCGACCGCCGCGATGGTCGCGGTGTGCGCGCCGATCGCGAGCATGCTGGTCGACAGGCCGATCGCCTCGTTGCTCGTCACGCCGGTCACCGGCGCGGCCGTCTACGCGATCGCGGCCTACGGACTCGATATCGCCAGGCTACGGAGCGAACTTGCCGATGCCGGCGTTCGCCGCCTCAAAAGATGGTTGAAGAAGTAAGGCCCCCCGGAGCAGGACCCGAGATGGAGACGAGAACAACGATGCGCCGCTATTTCGAGAGCCTGGATCTCGTCCGTGGAATCGCGGCCTGCGCGGTGCTCGTCTATCACGCCGATTTCATGTTCGGGCTGCGCCACCAGTTGCTGCCGGGCGGGTATCTCGCTGTCGATCTCTTCTTCGTCCTGAGCGGGTTCGTCTTGTCGCTGAACTATCAGAATGCGATTACGTGCGGCGAGATCTCGTTCCGGAAGTACCTGACAGCTCGTTTGGCGCGGCTCTATCCGCTGTTCGTGGCGACGACGGTAATCGGTCTGGTGGTGATGACCGCGCGCCACAAGGCCAATTACGGGTACTTCGACGCCGCTGCGCTGGTCAAGAGCGCCGCCCTCAACCTCGCGATGTTGCCGAGTTTTGCCAACGCCTACGGCACCGGCACGCTGTTCATTTTCAATCCGGCGACGTGGTCGATCTTCTTCGAGATGGTCGCGAGCGTGCTGTTCTTCGTCTGTCTGGCCCGCCTGGGCGCGCAAGCCCTTATGTTGCTCCTGGCCGCCGCCGCCGCGGCTCTGGCCGCCACCATCATCTGGTTCGGGACTGCGGATCTCGGTTACGCCACGGAGAACATATGGGCAGGATTTGCCCGCGTCGCCTTCTCCTTCATGGCCGGGATGGTCGTTTATCGACTGTATCGCCGCCGCCCATGGCAATGTCCGCGCGCCCTCTACTACCTCGCGATCGCGGCGATCATCGGACTGATGCAGGTCAAGCTGCATTTTCCGTCGTCGCCCTGGCTCGACATTGCGGCCATCGGGGTACTGTTGCCGGCCCTGGTGGCGATCAGTGCGGGAGTATCGTTGACGGGTATGGAGGCGGGAGCCGCCCGGTTTCTCGGCGAGACATCCTACGCGGTCTATCTCACTCAGGGGTCGCTGATCATCATCGCGGCCGGACTGTCGCAGTCGCTCCTCGGTGAGAAGATCTACGATCTTGGAGCGTGGGTTGGCTTCGCCTTCGTGGCGGTGACGCTCGCCCTGTCATTCCTGACCTATCGATTCCTCGAGCTTCCGGCGCGGTTGTTCCTCCGCCATCTCGGCAGCGGTGAGCGCATGCCGGCAGAACAGGTACGTTCGCAGATCTGAACGAGTGGGCCTGGAACAGACCAGTCACGGTGAGAAGGTGAACCAGGCACTACCACAATCCGAGGCAGTCGCGGTCCGCGCCCCGCGTGACCTGCCGAACGGCTGGCGGGTCTACGCGATCGGAGACGTCCATGGCCGCCTTGACCTGCTCCACCAGGTCATCTGCGCCATCGAGGACGATCTCGTCCGCTATCCGTGTCGCACCCATTTGCGGGTCTTCCTGGGCGACTACATCGACCGGGGCGCCGAATCGCGCGAGGTCGTCGATACGCTGATCGAACTGACGCGGCTGCGGCCGACCGTGTGTTTGGCGGGAAACCACGAGTTGATGGCTCTGAAATGGCTGACGGCACCGCAACTTCAGGGAGATTGGCTGCACCTCGGCGGCCTCGAGACGCTGCATTCTTATGGGGTCAATCCGGTCCGCAAGGCGGGCAGGGGCGCCGCACCCGAGGAGGTGGCAACCGCATTTGCGTCAGCGCTCGGCCCGCACGCCGAGTTCCTGTCGGCGCTCCCGACGACGTTTGCGATCGGGGACTACTTCTTCGTTCATGCGGGCGTGCGCCCACATGTTCCGCTGTGCTGGCAGGCCGTTGAAGATCTGGTCCAGATCAGGGAGCCGTTTCTGTCGTTCGACGGTGAATTCGGGCGCATGGTCGTGCATGGGCATACGCCCGTCGCAGAGCCCGATATCCGTCCAAACCGCATCAATCTCGATACCGGCGCATATCTGAGTTCGCGGTTGACCTGCATGGTGTTCGAAAAGGAAACGCTCCGCATCCTGTAGGCGTCGGCGTGACGGAGCGGCGGACCCGCCCGCATTCATTCATTCCAACGAACGCGCGCGAACGCCTCTTTCATTGCGCCATCGAGGCTATGACGCTGCGGATCGAACGTTTCGCGCTGGCCGCGGTCGTATTTCCAACCGGTGCTCAGGCCGCGGAAGTGACGAAACGAAAAATTCGGATTCCACAGCCGGCTGCGCCACCAGCTCTTGATGCGATGATGGGTCATGTGCGCCTTGGCCGGCACGCGCCGGGGTGCAACGGCCCATTTCGGCTGGCAGAAGTCGCGCAGCAAAGGCCAGCGGCTCGCGCGCATTGTCTCGACGTGGGAGAAATTGGCGTGCCGCGGCACGTTGCGTCCGGTCTGGTCGACGGTGTCGTCGCGGATGTTCGGCACCCACTTGCCATAAAAACGGACGAGTCCGGAACGTTCCGCCGCTTCGAACACGCTGGCGCCGTCACGGCCGAGCACGAGCTCGTCGATGTCGGTGTTGAGAAAGCTGCGGGCATCCAGGAGGAAGCGCCAGCGTGCAAGCTCGAGCGAGCCGATCTGCAGGAAATTGGAATCCCAACTCTTGCGCAATCCGAGGCCCGGCGGACCGAAGCGGAATGGTAACGGCACCACGCCCACGAATGCCAGCCCGTCGATCTTGCCGAGCTGGTGGAGCAGCTCGTCGACCCGATAATCGGTCGATTGATTGTCGTAGATCAGCAGGGCCTGTGCGCCGTGCACGTCGCGATTGAAGCGTGCCCAATCGCAGATCCAGGTGATGTCGTTGTTCTTGGAGATCGCATAGAGAACCCGCAGAGACTTGTAATCAGCGGTTTCCGGCGGAGATACCTTGCCATGCAGCTCGTGCTTGTTGGCCCGCAGGACGATCTCTGATGTTCCGGCGGGAGCGTCGACTTCCACCCGCGTCAACCGATCGAGATCGTAACGGCGGAAGCGGCAAACGCTGCCACTGGGAAACGCGCGAATCTCGATATCGTCGAACAAGGAAGCCAGATTGTAAAGCGAAGGCCCGATCATCATGATGGTGGAACGATCAGGGTGGCGGAATACATCGTAGAAGAGCGTTTCCGAGTCGAAGCGCTCGTCGAAATCGGGCTGGCGGAATTCAGGCGCGCGAGGCGACTCCCGCCGAAGGCCGCTGGTGGGATCGAGGAGGATAGGGGACAGGCCGAAGATCTTGCGATTCATGTCGTGCGATCTTGTCGTGCGATCTTGCGGGTTGCGATAGGAGTCCAGCCGGCGCTGATGATCCGTCGCGTTCAGAAGAGACTCTTTTCCGTGAAATCGAAACGGAAGAATGGTGTGGACGGATTGGCCGTGGTGACTCCGAGCAGGACCTCCTTGCTCTCCCGGGAGCGGACATCGAATTCGACGCAACGGGTCGACGTCACATAGCAGGCTTTGACGCGAATGATCTTCGGACAGATGTTCGTGACGTCGAGGTAGTGATCGACGATGGTCTTGTTGATAGCTTGCCCCCGGACCCTGCCTCTGATCGTGATGCATTCCCGGTTGGCTGCGTCACGCAGGCGGATGGGGTTTTTCCGGTCCGGCTCGATGCCGTCGTTGAGATAACGCGACTGCGCGGCGGCATGCCGCGGCAGAAGGCCTATCGATAATGCCACAATAATCGCCGCCGTGATGGCTAAAATAGGCGCAGCGTTCGAATTAAACCTAGGCAGATGCAAGTCGGCGGAATCCTTCATCGCACGTCCTGTCTTCATTCATCCTGCAAGAGAATGGACGAAAACTGCGTCGGACGTTTGACCGGCGTATCGAAATATATCGGACGCTACGCTTTGGTTCGGTCGGGCGCCGAATCGCGCGTCGGGTGAAATAGGGCGACGGCGATATACGGCGTTTAGGAGAATCTTGGGCAAACTGGATTGGACTTGACCCGGATAACGGGAATGTGAATGCATCGTGCCGGCGGACGTCGTCCAATAAGAGCGGTCGGAACCGGCCGACTGGTGAAAGTTCCATTGTCGAGCCGCAACCTCGTTCATTCAACGGTGAATATTTGTCGGCAATCCAACAGAGTTGAACCAGATGAGCGCTGACGCCAGATCGACAAGTCGGCAGCCTGGGAACTCCTAAGATGGAGTTCCTGGTCCACGTCATACTTATCTGGATGGGGATAAATCTCGTCTTGTTGGCGATCGTCGTGGAAAAGGATTTTCGCCGAATTCATTCGCGTCCCGGCGGGGGCAAAGCCGAGAAGCCGGTCCTCCAAAGGAAGAACGGTTCATCGTCACAAGCGGATATCACCGCCGCGCCCAACGAATGAGCGAACGGGCACAGTCGAGCTGCGCGGCTGATGCCGATGGGGCTTCAGCTTCATCTCGGCCGGGGCATTGTCGTCGGTCGAACTTTCCCCTCCCAACGCGACGGCACCTCGTCAATCCCGTGTGTCCGGCCAGGGATTGGTCGGCAACCAGCCCTACGATTTCGTGGTCGAGGGCGCAGTCGCTGACCCGGGCCATTGCGTCGCGGGCTCCGCGTCCATGCGGGGATCGGTCTTCTCGGAGTGCAAGCCGTCGTAAGCGTCGTGGTGACCGCTCGTCCCCAAGGCGAGGCAGAACCGATGCCTCAGCGTCGCTGCGGCTTCAGCTTGCGGGCGCGTGACCGCGGCCAGTCCCAATCCTGGTAGTTGCGCGCATAGGGGTCATTGCGACGGCCCAGATAGGAACGCGGCGCGGTCGGCACCGCGGTCGGTCGTTTGGGGTGCTGCGGCGGAACATAGGTCGGGTAGGGCGGCGCTCCCGTGATCATGCGTTCGCCGACGCCCTGTGCCGACGCGCCTGTCTGGCTTGCGAACAGCACAAGTCCGATGCCGATTGCCGTCATCCATGACCGTTTCATCATGATGGACCAGATGGGCGCGCAGCGAATGTTTTCAACCGCCGCAAGGGCCGGAACTGCGGGCGTTCGGTACGGATGGGGGCGGTGCGAGGGGCGGGTGCCTTTCGGGCCTGCCCGGTCCTCCATCCTGCAAACTGGACATTTGCCCAAAGGCAAGATTGCACTCGACAGGGCACATACGGGTGGTAATGATACGTACACCCCCGTTACCCCCGCCGTTGTCGCCGCCTCCTGGCGATCAAACTGCAGTGGGCCGGCGAATCCCCCGGGCGCCGGCTCACTGAGCGGACCCTGAGCGCCAGGCCACAAAGGCCAGGCCAATGTCGGCAGGCATATGCCGACGTGCCCAAGTCTGGGAAGGAAACGCGCCTCAGGGCGCCACCGCCGCCCGGGAGCGGGGCGGTCCGCGAAACCTTGCTTTTGTTTTTCGCCGACGCGCCGGCCGGACCCAACATTTCCCAACATCATTTCCCAACATCGCCAGGGTGGACACCCCGGTCAAAGCATGCTGGACGTCTGCGCTGTGTCCAACAGCGCGACATGCACGGCAAGAACGTCGTTGCCGCCCTTCGGCCACGAAACTTGCACGGTTCGCGGGCGGCGCTGGAACGGGCGTCCGGATATGCCATCCCGCCGCGACGGCATGCCGACCATCAGGATCGGGAGTGGCTCCATGGCCGACGAAATCGTGCGCATTCTGGTCGAAGCCCGCCGGACCGGCACATTGATCGACGCCCTGCCTGACGGCTCGGTACCCGCCGACCTGGAGGAGGCGCACGCGGCCCAGATGGCGACCGCCGCCGCTCTCGGCGAAACGATCGCCGGCTGGAAGGTCGCCATCACGAAGGACGGTGAGGTCATGCGGGCCCCGTTGTTCGGATCGCGCATGTTTTCCTCGCCGGCTGAGATTCCGGCGAGCCTTGCCCCGCTGCTCGGCATCGAGGTCGAAATCGCATTCCGGTTCGAGCGCGCGCTCGCGCCGCGGGCGGGCCAGTACGGTGCCGACGAGGTGGCTTCGGCCGTGACGGCGCTGGCCGCCATCGAGGTGGTGGACTCGCGCTTCCGTAACCGCTCCAAGGTGCCCGCGCTGGCACTCACCGCCGATTGCATGACCAACGGCGCCTTCGTGGCCGGCACGATGCGTTCCGACTGGCGTTCATTCGACCTCTCCGGATTGGAGGCGAGCCTGATGGTGAACAGCGAGATCGTCGTGCAACGGGTCGGCGGGCATGCGGAAGTCGATCCGCTTCGCCCCGCCGTCCGGCTCGCCAACGCGTTGCGCACTAGCAGCGGCGTCGCCGCCGGCCAGATCGTCACCACCGGCACCTTCACGGGCCTCACCATTGTCAAGCCCGGAGACCGCGTCGTCGGCCGCTTCGCCGGGTTCGGCGAAGCCGAGGTACACTTCCGGGCGAACGCCTGAGGCTTGAGACAGGCGGAGCGCCAGGAACATAGAGTGCTGCCATGACAACAAACCCCACCATCGCGGTCATCGGCCTCGGCGCCATTGGCGGCATCATCGCGGGCTCGCTCGCGGCCGCCGGTCGCAAGGTGGTCGCCTGTGTGCGCACGCCGTTCGATCGCCTGATGCTGGAGCGGCCGGAGGGACGCGTCGAAGTTGCGCCGGAGGTGCTCACCGATCCGGCCGGCGCCGCCATCGCCGACTGGGTCCTGGTTGCGACCAAGACCCACCAGACGGCCTCGGTCGCGCCGTGGCTCGAACGCCTGTGCGGGCCGGCGACGCGGGTCGCCGTGCTGCAGAACGGTATCGACCGCGCCGCCGCCGTCGCCGCGTTCGCCGGCCCGGCCGCCGTCATGCAGGCGATCGTCTACTACAACGGCGAATTTCTCGGCCCCGGCCATGTCCGGCTGCGCCACGCCGGCAACGCCGATCTCGCCGTTCTCGATGACGGTTGCGGCCGCGCGTTCGCCGCTCTCCTCGACGGTGTTCCGCTTCGCGTCGACCGCGTCGGCGACCTGCGCACGCTGTTGTGGCGCAAGCTCCTCCTCAACATCACGGTCAATCCGGTCACCGCGCTCACTCTCCAGCGCCAGGCGGTGTCCCAGCGCGACGACATCCAAGCCCTCTACCGCGCGCTCCTTGGCGAAGCGGTCGCGGTTGCGGCCGCAGACGGGGCGCGGCTCGGCGCCGAAGAGGTGGAGCGCACCGTATCGACCCTGCTCGGCTATCCTCCCGATGCCGGCACCTCCATGTATTTCGACCGCCTCGCCGGCCGCCCCCTGGAAGTGGAGGCCTTGACCGGCGCCCTCGTCGCCGCCGCCGACCGGTACGGCGTTGCGGTACCGCTCAATCGGGCCGTCCTGGCCTTGCTGTGCGCCGTCAGTGCCGCCGCCGACAAACGCTGAAGAGGCGATCGCCGGCAACGGCGCCGGCTCAGGCGTGTCGATCCGGGATCACACGGATACCATCGCCACAATTGGCCCCCATCTAAAACACGGACGAGCGCTGCGGTTATCGACACCGCAGCGGTGTGATTTCGACGACGTTGATCCTCATCACCGACAGCCTCGTCTCTGCCTGGTGTCGTCCTGCGCCCGGACCGAGCAACCCCCGCAAGGCTTCGTTCCCGACGGCGCGACCGACTTGTTCATGGGGCCCATGAGCCATCGGAGACACGCAATGACCCAACACGATATCGCGGTTGTTCGCGACGATTCCCGCCTGCATCGGAAGTATGGCAACTTCATCGGTGGCGAGTGGCGCGCCCCCAAGGACGGCGCCTACAACCACGACCACAGCCCGGTTAACGGCGCGCCGCTGATCGAATTCGCGCGTTCGTCTCCCGTCGACGTCGAGGTGGCGCTCGACTGGGCCCACAAGGCGCGGCCCGCCTGGGGCCGGACCTCGACCACCGAGCGCGCCCGCATCCTCAACAAGATCGCCGATCGCATCGACGAGAACCTCGAGCTGCTGGCGATCGCCGAGACTCTCGACAACGGCAAGCCCATCCGCGAGACGCGGGCCGCCGATGTGCCGCTCGCCGCCGATCATTTCCGTTATTTCGCCGGCTGCATCCGCGCCGAGGAAGGCGCGATTTCGGAGATCGACCACGACACCATCGCGTATCACTTCAAGGAGCCGCTCGGCGTCGTCGGCCAGATCATTCCGTGGAATTTCCCGCTGCTGATGGCGGCCTGGAAGCTCGCCCCGGCGCTTGCCGCCGGCAATTGCGTGGTGATCAAGCCGGCGTCCAACACGCCGTTGTCGCTCCTTCTCTTTGCCGGTCTGATCGGCGACCTCCTGCCGGCGGGCGTGCTCAACGTCATCACCGGCCCGGGCGGTTCGATCGGCAAGGCGCTCGCCGGCAATCCGCGCATCGCCAAGATCGCGTTTACGGGCGAGACCACCACCGGCCGCTCGATCATGCAATGTGCGGCCGAGAACCTGATCCCGCAGACCCTGGAACTGGGCGGCAAGTCCCCCAACGTCTTCCTCGCCGACGTCATGGATCGCGACGACGCTTTCCTGGACAAGGCGCTGGAGGGCTTCGCGCTGTTCGCCTTCAACAAGGGCGAGGTGTGCACCTGTCCGTCGCGCGCTTTGGTGCAGGAATCGATCTTCGACAAGTTCATGGATAAGGCGGTGGCGCGCGTGAAGGCGATCCGCCAGGGCGATCCGCTCGATTCCGAGACCCAGATCGGTGCCCAGGCATCGAAGGAACAGTTCGACAAGATTCTCGGCTACATCGACATCGGCAAGAAAGAAGGCGCCAAATGCGTCGCCGGTGGCAAGGCCGCCAAGGTCGCGGCCGATCTCGCCGGTGGCTACTATGTCGAGCCGACCGTGTTCGTCGGCCATAACAAGATGCGCGTCTTCCAGGAAGAGATCTTCGGCCCGGTGCTGTCGGTTGCGACCTTCAAGACCATCGACGACGCCATCGAGATCGCCAACGACACCGTCTATGGGCTCGGCGCCGGCGTCTGGACCAGGAACGGCTCGGACGCCTACCGGCTCGGCCGCGCCATCCAGGCCGGACGGGTGTGGACCAACTGCTACCACGCCTATCCGGCCCATGCCGCCTTCGGGGGCTACAAGCACTCCGGTTTCGGGCGTGAGACCCACAAGATGATGCTGGAACACTACCAGCAGACCAAGAATCTCCTGGTGAGCTACGACGACAAGGCCCTCGGCCTGTTCTGAGGTCCGGTTTGCCCGGGGGACGCCGGTAACCGGCGGCTTTGCGGGTCTGCGGTCTGGCGGCGGCAGGGTGCCGCCGCCAGGGATAATGCCTTGAAAACAAAAAATGAATTTCGCGGTGGGGCCGTTGCCCGTGAGGGCGATCTGCGCCATTGACGAGGGGCCCCCCGATCCCTATTTTGCGCGCCTTCGAACGGACATCACCCTGCGCAGCGCGCGGGACGGAACAGGTCGACCATGAAGATCCGCAACTCTCTCAAGTCGCTGCGCGGCCGCCATCGCGACAATCGCCTGGTGCGCCGCAAGGGCCGCGTCTACGTCATCAACAAGACCCAGCGCCGCTTCAAGGCTCGCCAGGGCTGACCCTTTAAGGGCCATCATCACACCGCTGTGACGCCGCCGGTGCTATGCCGACGGCGTTCTCCGCGTTAGTCTTGGGGCCATGACGCCCCGCTTGTTTTTCGCCACTCTTGTCCCCGCCATTTTTGCAGCCGCGGCGCTCGCCTGTGCGGCCGCGCCGGCTTTCGCCCAGGCGCCGCCCGTCAGCCCCCATCCCGAGCTGGGCCCCGGCGCCAAGCCGCCATGGGTCGAGCCCCCCAAGGACCTGCCGCGGGCGCGCCGCGGTAACCAGACCAAGAGCCTCGATTTTCTCTTCGGCGCCCTCAAGGCCGCCCCCGACGAGGACAGCGCCAAGTCCATCGAGGAGCGCATCTGGGCGCAATGGATGGCGTCCGGCAGCGACACCGCCAACCTCCTGATGAGCCGTGCCAAGCAGGCTGTCGAGGCGGGTGATCACAACCTCGCCATCCGGTTGCTGGATGCCGTCGTCGAGGTCAAGCCGCGCTATGTGGAAGGCTGGAACCGGCGCGCCACCGTGTTTTTCCTCAAGAAAGACTATGCGGCTGCGCTCAAGGATCTGCGCAAGGTCCTGACGCTGGAGCCGCGCCACTTCGGCGCCCTCGCCGGGCTCGGCCTGATCATGCAGGAGATCGGATCCGACAAGGACGCCCTCGCCGCCTACCGGCGTGCGGTCGACATCTATCCCCAGCTCAAAGGCATGGCCGACAAGATCAAGAGCCTCGCCGAGAAGGTCGAGGGACGGAATATCTGAACCGGCCTCGGCCCGGGTCGGAGCACTGGGAAAGCTCGAACTCATCATGAGGACAGCATCGCCGGCAGGGACTTCGGCCCTGGCGACGAAGATGATTACTCTGTGAGTGCCGCGTTCTGTGAGATTTATTTCGCTCATATTGGGAGAGAACAGGAAAAATAATTGTCAGTTCAGGATTTGATCGGGCAATATTTTGCAAGCCTTTTCCGCGTCTCCGCTGCCATCCTTCGCATTCGCAGAAAGAACTTGCTGGAGAGCGGGAATGACGTTGTTCATGAAGGCGGGGCAGTCTTCGGCGCCCATCGCGGCGCGTACTGCCGCGGAGGTCGCCACGCCTGATCACGATGGGGAGCGGGTTTGCGATGCCTTCCTGATCGACCTCCTGCAATCCGAAATCGGCCCGGCGATGGGGTGCACGGAGCTTGGCGCGGCTGCGTTGGCGGCGGCCAAGGCCGCCGAGGTGCTCGGCACGGTTCCCGAGAGCCTGACGCTGACCGTCAGCCCCAACTTCTACAAAAACGGGGTCAATGTCGGCATTCCGGGGACGGTCCTCAAGGGATTGGCCTATGCGGGCGCGTTGGGGGCCCTGATCCGCAGAAGCGATCTCGGCCTTAATATATTGGATGGTGTGACCTCTCACCTCGCCGGTGAGGCCAAGAATCTGGTCGACAGCGGCCGCGTGTCGGCGGGTTTCGATCCCGAGGCTTCCGACCCCGTCTTCGTGAAGGCCGATGCGGCCGGCGATGGTCACGCCGCCAGCGCCACCATTCGGCAGCGTCATTCGCGTTTCGTCGACATCCGTCTCGACGGCGTGCCGCAGATGGTGGAAGCCACGGCGTCCGATGCCGATACGGAAGAGGATTCGCTGGCGCGACTGGCCGCCGTCCCGGTCCGGGACCTCATCCGGAATGCTCTCGCTCTGAACGCGTCGTCGCTGCGTTTCCTGCTCGACGCTGCCCGCATCAATCGCCAGGCCGCCCTGACGGGCTTCGATGACAAGCAGTCGACGCTGGGGCCGGCGCTCCGGTCTGCCGCCCACGGATCGCACGGCACTATCGCCGGCAACGTTCAGCTCATGACGGCAGCGGCGTCGGAAGCCAGGATGCGGGGCCTGCCGGTGCCCGTTTATTCGCTGTCGGGCAGCGGCAATCATGGCATCACGGCCTTGCTCAGCGTCTTGGTGGTGGCCGAGGAGCTCGGCGCCGACGAGGAGCAACTGTGCCGGGCGCTCGCGCTGGCCTCGCTGCTGGCCGTGTATGTCAAGGCCCAGACGGGACGCCTCACATCCTACTGCGGATGCGCGATCGCGCCGGCGACGGGTGTGGCCGCGGCGACCGTCTACATGAAGAACGGTTCCGTCGAGGCGATGGTCCACGCCATGCAGTCGGTGATCGGCACCTTCTCGGGAATGCTGTGCGACGGCGCGAAACTGTCCTGCGCCTACAAGGTCAGCACGGTGGCGGCGATGGCGGTGCAGTTCGCCGAGCTTGCTCTCAGCGGCGCCTTCGTGCCGAACGGCGACGGGATCGTCGGCGAGGAAATCGAAGACACGATCCGCAATCTCGGCGTCCTCAACGATCCGGGGATGAAGGAAACCGACCGCGTCGTGCTCAGCCTGTTGCGCGCGCCAGGAAGAGCTCATACCAACGGCGCTGGCCTCTGACCGTCATCCTGAGGCGCTCGGCCGAAGGCCGAGCTTCGAAGGACGAACGGCCATCGAACTCGGGCTTGCCCGAGTTCGGTACTGTTGAGAACGAGGTTGCCTATGGGCGACTTGGCGCCGTCGCCCTTCGAGGCCCGCTTCGCTCGCACCTCAAGGGTGACGGATCACCTGGTGTTGCAATCGCAAACGATCATGCCCTAAAGCCCAATCGAGTCCGGCAGTCGTGACACGCCGGGGTCGGCGCTCAGGAAGGCGATGCGCACCATGTTGGTCGCCCCGGGCGTGCCCAGCGGCACGCCGGCCACGATGATGATGCGCTGACCGGGCCGCGCATAGCCTTCCCGGAAGGCGATGCGGCCGGCGCGCTCCACCATGTCGTCCTGGTCCTGGGCGTCTTCGGCGACCACGCAGTGCACGCCCCATACCAGAGCGAGTTTGCGTCCGGTGGCCAGGTTCGGCGTGATGGCGCCGATCGGCGGCGCGGCGCGCTCGCGCGCCACCCGAAGCGCCGTCGCCCCCGACGAGGTCCAGCACACGATGGCGGGCAGGTCGAGCGTCTCGGCGATCTGCCGGCTCGCCGCCGCGATGGCGTCGGCACCGGTCGCCTCGGGATCGTTGCGCTCGGCATGGATGAGGGTGCGGTAGGTCGGATCGCGCTCCACCTGCTCGATGATGCGGTTCATGGTCGAGACCGCCTCGAACGGATATTTCCCGGCCGCCGATTCCGCCGACAGCATGACGGCGTCGGCGCCGTCGAAGATGGCGGTGGCCACGTCGGACACCTCGGCGCGGGTCGGCACCGGCGCCGTGATCATGGATTCGAGCATCTGGGTCGCGACGACGACCGGCTTGCCGGCCTGGCGCGCCAGGCGGGTGATCTGCTTCTGGGCGCCCGGCACCTGCTCGAGCGGCATTTCGACGCCGAGGTCGCCGCGCGCCACCATCAGGGCATCGGCGACGTCGAGAATCTCGGCGAGACGCTGGACGGCCTGCGGCTTCTCGATCTTGGCCATCACGGAGGCGCGTTGTTTGGTGATCTTCTTGGCCTCGGCGATATCGTCGGGGCGCTGGATGAAGGACAGCGCCACCCAGTCGATGCCGGCATCGAGGGCCGCTTCGAGGTCGGAGCGGTCCTTCGGCGTCAGCGCCGAGGAGCCGATCACGGTGTCGGGCAGGCTGACGCCCTTGCGTGCGGACAGCCGGCCGCCGACTTCGACACGGGTGACGGCGCGTTTCGGCGTGGTTTCGATCGCGGTCAGCCGCACTTTGCCGTCGTCGAGCAGGAGCGTGTGGCCCGGCTCCAGGGCGGTGAGGATTTCCGGATGGGGAAGGAAGACACGCTCGACATTGCCCGGCGTCTTGTCGCAATCGAATACGAAGGTCGCGCCCTTTTCCAGGACGATGTGATCCTGGGCAAAGCTGCCGATCCGAAGCTTCGGCCCCTGCAGATCGACCAGGATGCCGATCGGACGGCCGACCTGCGCCTCGACCGCGCGGATGGTGTGGACCATGTCGCGCAGGACGTCATGCGGCGTGTGACTCATATTGATGCGGAAGACGTCGACACCGGCTTCGAAAAGCCGTGCGATCATCTGGCGATCGGAGGACGCCGGACCTAGCGTCGCGACGATCTTGGCTCGTCGTTTTCGGATCATCGTGATGGTGCCGGAGCAGGAGTGGGTGCGACGGGGCGGGAGGCCGGGGGCGTCGACAACATAGGTGCTGAGGGCATCAGCGCCCGCGGGGGTTGTTCGGAGGTTTCGGTCAGTTGCACGGTCCAGGTCTGCTGTTCGCCGGTATCGACCTCGAAGAAGCCGGTCCGGTCATAGCCGCGGGCGAGGCAGTCCTCGGTGCCGCGAACGGTGAACTCCTTGTCTCGGGTACACATGAAGGCTTGTCCAGACCATTCTCCGCCGCGGTCGTAATCGACCGCGTAGACGTAATAGTAGCGCGCCACCAGCGTACCGCGCATCAGGGTCTCGCAGTTGCGGGGCGACAGATTCCACCAGCCTTCCGTCGCCCAGCCGTCCTGATCTTTGTACCCGATTGCGACACCGACACGACTGGAGGTGTTGTTGCACAGGCGAAAATCCGCCCAGGCCGGGCCGCTCCACGCCAAGGCTGCCGACAGCAGCGTGGCCGCGCCAAAACGCGGCAGGCCGCTCGTCGTCGTCGGCCTGGGCGTGGGTTGAATCATGCTGGACGCGCACTCTTGAGAGGAGAGGTCATGGTCTGTCGACGATGATGGCTCGGAAATCGTTGATGTTGGTGTAGGTGGGGCCAGGCTCCAGCAGGTCGCCGAGCCGCGAGAAAAAGCCTGTGGAATCGTTGTCGTCGAGAAAGAGGGCGGGATCGAGGCCGAGGTCCCTGGCGCGCGCCGCGGAATGGGCGTCGACGAAGGCGCCGGCCGGATCGCTGGCGCTGCCACCGCCGCCGTCGGCGCCGTCGGTGTCGCCGGCGACCGCCGAGATGCCCTTGGCGCCATCGAGTGCGATCGCCAGCCCGAGGGCATATTCCTGATTGGGTCCGCCGCGGCCGCGGCCCTTGATGGTCACGGTGAGTTCGCCGCCCGACAGGATGACGGCGCGCCGCCCTTGCGCCTGCAGCTCGCGCGCCAGCCGCGCATGCTCGGCCGCCACCACGCGCGCTTCGCCTTCGAGACGATCACCGAGCTGCACGCATTCGAAGCCCAGCGCCTTGGCGGCGGCTTCGGCGGCGAGGATGCCGTCGATGGGGCGGGCGATGATGCGATAATCGTTGCCGGCGAAAATGGGGTCGCCCGGCTTCGGGGTTTCGTTGGCCGGATTCTCAAGCGCGCGCCGCGGCCCATCCGCGATCGCGAGCTTGAAGCGGTCCACGATGGCGCGCGCGTCGGCGAGCGTCGAGGGATCGGGCACGGTCGGCCCCGAGCCGATCACGGCCGGATCGTCGCCCGGCACGTCGGAAATCGCAAGCGTGACCACGCGCGCGGGATTCGCGCGCCGTGCCAGCCGTCCGCCTTTGAGCCGCGACAGGTGCTTCCTCACCGTGTTGATTTCGCCGATATGGGCGCCCGAGCGCAGCAATGCGCGGGTCACCGCCTGCTTTTCCTGCAGCGTCAAGTCTTCGGCCGGCGCGATCCAGTTCGCCGACGCGCCGCCCGACAGGAGCACCAGCACGAGGTCGTCTGGGCCGGCGCCGTCGGCCAGCGTCAAGGTCTGTTCGGCGCCCGCAAGGCCCGCCGCATCGGGGACCGGATGGCCGGCTTCGATCACCGGCACCTGCACGGTCGGGCGCCCATGACCGTGGCGGGTGACCGCGACACCGACGAGCCGGTCGCCGAGACCGGCATTGAGATAATGGCGCTCCGCCACCTCGGTCATGGCGCCGGCGGCCTTGCCGGCCGCGAGCATGATCAGGCGACCGGTCCTGGGTGGGTCGGGCAGATGCTGGGGCAGGCAGTTGATGGCCTGCGCTGCCGCCACGGCGGTGCGGTAAAGCTCGGTGAGAAGGGCTCGGTTCACTGACGACATGTGGGTGCGGCCGAAGGGGGTCCGTGGCTGAGAAGTGGACGAACCTAAATAACCCGAACGAATCCCTAAAGCCACCGACACGGAGGTCCGTCCGGCCGCCGATCGACGCTGCGCCATGGTGTTTCGGTGGGGGTCGGTGAGACCGCTCGCGACGTCTGCGGGTATGAGCGCGAACGAGCGAAAGAGTTGGTCAGAACAGCCGCGCGACCGACCAGATGATCGTCGGCCGGCGATGTCGCCGCTCGGCGGACATGGTGCGCCCGACCTCTTGCCCACTCGTATCGGAGGTTGCCGGTGAAGGTTTGTTAACCATATGGGGTGCTAATCCAATGTGAGTTTCGTCTCGCTCGGATCCTTGTTCATGCGGCGTATCGTATTGGCCCTTTCGTTGGCTGTCCTCGCGCTGGCGGGTTGCACGCGCCATGCGCCGGCGCCGCGGCTCGCGACGGCGGCCGCCGATCTCGATTCTTTCGCCTATGGGGGACCCAACGCCTATGCGGCCGCCGGTCCGGCCGAGCGGGATCGCGCCTACACGCTCGATTCCGGCGACCGGCTGCGGGTCGTGGTGTTCGGCCAGGAGGGGCTCACCAGCACCTATGCGGTCGATGCCGGTGGCGCCATCACGATGCCGCTGATCGGCTCGGTCAAGGCGCGCGGCCTCACCACTTCGCAATTGTCGGCGAGCATCACGGCGCGGCTGCGCCAGGGCTTCATCCGCGAGCCGTCCGTCGCCGTCGAGGTCGAGGCCTATCGGCCGTTCTTCATCCTCGGCGAGGTCGTGCTGCCGGGCCAGTACCCTTATGTGGCCAACATGACGGTGGAAACCGCCGTGGCGATCGCCGGCGGCTTTGCGCCGCGCGCCTATCGGGACACGGTCGAACTCACCCGCCCGACCCCGGGCGGTCCGGCGCGGCGCACCGTTCCGGTCGCTACCGCGGTGCGTCCGGGCGATACCATCACGGTCGGCGAACGCTGGTTCTGAGGTCCTTCGTTCTTACCGGCGACGATCATCGCGGCCGGCATCGGCAGCGCATCAACGAAAGTGTACGGCGAGCCAGACCGTCGCCTGGTGCGGATCGGTCCATTCGACGCGGTGGCGCTTGCGCGGCGGGATATAGGCATAGTCGCCCGGTCCGAGCGCGCGGGGGACCTCCTCCCCGTCGAAGATCAGGCGGGCGGCGCCCGCCACCACCATGACCCATTCGGCTTCGTCCTCGTCGTACCAATCGTCGGCGGCGGACGCGTGGCCGCGCGAGACGATGCGCTCGATGCGCACATGCTCCGAGGCGGCGAGTTCGGTGAACTGCTCCTCCTTGGGCTTCTGCGGCACGGAGCCGAGGAGATTGCCCGTCGCGAGGATCATGGATGGACGTTGCGGCTCGGTCCTGGTGCTCAAAGTCATCCTCCGTCGGGTACAAGCGCTTCGAGTGCAAGCGCTTCGAGTGCAAGCGCTTCGAATGCAAGTGCGTCGCGTGCAAATGCCAGCCTATCCGGATTGCCGGCGGGAACAAGCCGGATGCGCGCACGTTTCCCGCCGGTCGGATTGGCATGCCAGACCTGTCCGGTCTGCCAGCGCAGAAGGAGGCGGCCCATGACGGTGCGTATCGAAGGCTCATGCCGTTGCGGCGCTGTCCGGTTTGCCTGCGAGTCGCACACGCCCTATCCGTATCAGCTCTGCTATTGCGGCATCTGCCGCAAGACCGCCGGCGGCGGCGGCTTCGCCATCAACCTGATGGGAGACGCCGCCAGTCTCGAGGTCGACGGCAAGCGCACGCTGCGGATCTGGCATGCCGAACTGTGCGACGACGACGGCAACTGCGAGACCAGCGCCGGGGAGCGGCATTTCTGTGCGCGTTGCGCCAGTGCGCTGTGGCTTTTCGATCCACGCTGGCCGGAGCTGGTGCATCCGTTCGCGTCCGCGGTCGACAGCGATCTGCCGGTGCCGCCCGCCCGCGTCCACATGATGCTGCGCTATGCCGCCAGTTGGGTCGAGCCCCTCATCGGCCGCGACGACCAGACGTTCCAGGACTATCCAGACCAGTCCATCGAGCAATGGCACCGCCAGCGCGGCTTGTGGATTCCCTGACAGGTTTCATCTCGTCGCCGTCGGATCGGTGGTGATGGACCGCCGCAACGGCAATGACGGCGAGGGCGACGATATCGTTTCGTAGCTCGTGGCGGCGATCACCAGGTCGCCGAGGAGATTGCCGACCGAAAAACGATACGGACCGACCAGTTGGGTACTGCCCATGGGGGCGAGCCAGAGTTCCATCTCGCGGCCGCCGGTGAGATATTTGATCAGCGGGCTGCCGGGGCGGTGTCCGGCGATCGGCACGAGCGCAACCGCACAGACGATGACCGGCCCCTTGTAGCCGCTGCCTTTGGGGGCATCGATGCGCTTGTATGACAAAGCGAGATCGTAGCGCCGGTGGCCGTCGAAAATGCTCAGGGTGCGCGCGCAAACCGCCGGTACGAGCCCGATGGGGGCGGGGATGAGCATTGCCGAGATCGGATCGGCGACGTCGACGCGATCATCGGTCGTGACCGGCACGCGGTCGCCGGCCGGCGCGCTCGATTCGACCTGAAGAGTCTTCACGGTGCCGCCGTCGAGGCTCATGTCGACGGCGGTTCGTTCGTTCTCGTCTTCGAAACGGGCGGTGAACGCCGTCGGACTGGGGCGACCATCGATCATCCGTCCGCGGGATGCGAGCTGGGCCTGGCCGCTCACCAGGATGCGCAGGAAGCCGGAAGCACGGCCGCTGCCCTGGGCCACATAGCCGTCCTCGCCGAAATCGGCGGTGAGTTCGCCGCGCCCGATGCTGATGCCGGCGATCGAGACGGAATACTGCGACACGAGCCGGCTCTGGCCGCAGGCCGGGGCAGCGGCTCCTGCGAGCAGCAGGACGAGGGCGACCCACATGCGCCGGGCCGGGCCCGGAGGCACGGACATGGTGACTTTCCAAGCGAGCGAACCAAGCGCGCGAAGCGAGCGAACCAAGCATGCGAGCGGTTGCCGCGCGAGGTGCGGCACCGCTCCGCGATCAGCCGATGATGGACCAATCCGGTCGTCCTTGCCAGCCGCCGCCAGGCGCCGCGGGCAATCGGGCATGGGATAAGGCGGCAATCGGCGGGCCGCGCTCACAACGGCGCGGGGCGCATGCGCCAATGGGTTTTCCAGCCCGTCAGGCAACCCTTGCGGAATTGGAGGTGGATGCCCTGATCGACCGCAGCGAAGCCGGGCACGCCTGCCGGCGCCACCGCGAAGTAGACTTCATGACCGGGCTGGCCCGACACATGGGTGAGCGGTTGACCGAGGGCGGCGGCGACCTGGGGCACGCTCATGCCGAACGCGAGCGGCGTCACGTTGGACGGTAGCCCCGACGGCGGCATCAGCAAGGTGCAGCTCAGTGCGACGAGGCTCTTCATGGCGCAACGTTCGTCATGGCGCGACGGCCATCGCTGGGTCGGTGCGATGATGCCTGTCGTTGCGGCGCGCCGTCAAGCCCGCCGCGACGACCGCGGTCAACGGGCCGCGGAGGCGCTCGCCGGTCCCCGTGCCGGCAGCACGACGACGCGCGTGCCGACCTGGACTCGGCTGTAGAGGTCCGCGATGTCGTCGTTGACGAGGCGAATGCAGCCCGACGATACGTTGGTGCCGATGGTCGACGGCTGGTTGGTGCCGTGGATGCGATAGAGGGTCTTGCCGAGATAGAGAGCGCGGGCGCCCATCGGATTGGTCTCGCCGCCGGCCATGAAGCGCGGCAGGTAGGGTTGGCGCTCGATCATTTCCGCGGGCGGATGCCAGTCTGGCCATTCGGCCATTCGGCTGATCTTCTCGGCGCCCGACCAGGTGAACCCCTCGCGGCCGACGCCGATACCGTAGCGCATCGCCTTGCCGTTGCCGAGGACGAGATAGAGATAGGTGTTGGGGGTGTCGATGATGATGGTGCCGGCGGGTTCCTTGGTGGTGTAGTCGACGAGCTGACGCTTGAACTGGGGCGGCAGCTCCTTGATCTCGGTCTCGGGCTCGTAGTCGGGGGGCAGCGTGGCGACCGATGTGCCGTGCGACGTGGCGCCGGGCTGCACGGGCGCCGGAGGCTGTCCCGGCAGCGCTGAGGGCCGGCCGAGATCGAGAATCGAGCCGCCCTGGTTGCCGGCAACGTCGCCCGGCGGCCGCATCGGGCTGGTGCCATAATTGTCGGACGGAACCGCTTCGCGGGCGACGCCGCGCGGATCGTAGGGAACCACGTAGGGTTCGTGCCGGGCGTCGCGGGACGGTTCGTAGCCGGGCGAGCGGTCGCCCAGATAGGGTTGCGATTGCCCGGGGCCGGGGGCCGGCAAGGCCTGTTGCTGGATACCATTGGGGGAGCGCGTCGGATCGCCCGGATAGGCGGTTTCCGCCCGTGACGGCGCCCCGTAGGCGCCGGGGGCTGACGGCAGATAGGTCGGCTCATCGTCGACCTCGTCTCCCGCCGGCAGCTCACGGTAGCCTGGCGGCGGTGCCGGAACATAAGGGCCCGGATAGTACTGGGCGCCCGCCTGATGGACGGACGTAAGCGAGCAGACGAAGGCGATGAGGCCGGCGACAGTTCGCAGATGCATGTTGCTGGTTTCCACTTCCCCGCGCCCTTGTGCGGGGAAGATGGGGCATTATGAAGGCAAAGCGGCTGTGGATTTGTCCCTGGCGGCTCTGAAAGCCTTGCCGAAGCCGGCGAATCCAGTGCCGTGGTTCCGATCCGGTTGTGTACGGGCGGACTTCGCGCATCCATCAATACACAGGCGATACACAAGCGACGGCCCCGCAGCGACGGCCCCGCGCATCGCGGCGCGGGGCCTGATCGGGCCGGAAGGCGTTCACGAGATGCAACGCGGTTACTTGGTGCCGAATTTGTAGACGATCTTGCCAGTGTACCACTCGCCGGGCTTGACCACCGTCGATGGGAACTTGGGCTGGTTCGGTCCGTCCGGGAAGCGCGACGGCTCCATGCAGAAAGCGCCGCGGAATACGAACAGCTTGCCGCCCTTGCCGGCGTCGATCGGCGTCTTGGCCGACAGGTTGTTGCCGGAGAAGAGCTGCATGCCGGGTTCGGTCGTCCACACTTCCATGGTGCGGCCGGAATCGGGTTCGACGGCCGATGCGGCGAACTCGAGCGCGCCCGGCTTCGACTTGTTGAGCGCATAGTGGTGGTCGTAGCCGTTGCCGAGCTTGAGCTGGTCGTTAGTCTTGCCGATGTCCTGGCCGAACGGCTTCGGCTTGCGGAAGTCGAACGGCGTGCCGGCGACGGGTTTGAGCTCGCCGGTCGGGATGAGGTTCTGGTCGACCGGCAGGAAATGGTCGGCGTTGACGCGGATGACGTGCTTGGAATTCACGATCGTGGGGTCGCCGGTCAGATTGAAGAAAGTATGCCCGGTGAAGTTGGCGACCGTCGTCTTCTCGATCGCCGTCGCGGCCCACTCGATGGTGAACTCGTTGGCCGCGGTGAAAGCGTAGACGACCCGCACGGGCAGCGTGCCCGGATAGTTCTCCTCGCCGTCCTTGAACACATAGACGAGTTCGAGGGCCGAGTCGGACAGTTGGCGGGCGTTGAACACCTGGAATCGCGAGCCCTTGTCGCCGCCGTGCAGGCTGTTCGGACCGTTGTTGGCGGCGAGCTTGTATTCGACGCCGTCGAGCGTGAATTTGGCGCCGCCGATACGGTTGGCGTAACGGCCGATGAAGGCCCCCATGGAGCCCTGGCCCTTCTGTGCCGCCGCCAGGCTGTCGAAGCCGAGCGCGACGTCGGCGAACACGCCCTTGCGGTCCGGCACCAGCAACTGTTCGATCTTGGCGCCGTAATTGGTGATGCGGGCGGTCAGGCCGGACTTGCTCTTGATGGTGTAGAGATCGACCGGCTTGCCGTCGATCGTTCCCTTGAATGCCTCACGTTTGAGTTCGACCACGGTCGGAGCGAGCTTCGTGCCGGCGGCGTCCGCGATGGACACGCACAGCACGACCCCGGCTGCGGTGAGCAACCAATGCTTCGCTGTCATCGATGTTCTCCCAGAGGTGTAACGCGTGCGCCGAATGGTGATCGTCGGCCCGCGGGCACGCGCAGCATGAGTGAGGTTAGGCGACGCAACGGCGGTATCAATTGAAGGCTATTACTTACCGACCACGGTCGTCCTCGGCGGTGCCGCGGTGGCGCACCCGCAGGCTGTCGCTGGGGCATGTCGGGCCAGCCGTGACCGGTGCCGGCGGCGGGTCGACGGCCCTCTGAAACGGAGGGTGAGCATGGACATTCATCCATGTCCTCTCAAACAGCAAGAAATTTGGTCCATCTGCCGTATTTGCGCAAAATATTTCGAGGCGTCGCGAGTTATGCGCCTAGCTTTGTTCGATCTTTTCATTCCTCATATGCTCTTCTGCACCGGCCAATTCCCGCACACGGATCAGCGGACTTGCCGACAAAAGTCACCGGAGCGCCGGCGCCTGGAATCGGGAAAGCACGGATGGTCCACGCGTGGGCAGCCGGGGGCAAATGGGGTAAGGACAACGTTGCCGGATGATCGGATGTGAGGAATGTCGTTGCTGATCAAGAGCCCGAAGGACTTTTGGACGGGAGTGCTGTATCTGGCGTTCGGCACTGCCACTTTGTGGATAGCCCGTGATTATCCGATCGGGACGGCCGGCCGCATGGGGCCGGGCTACTTTCCGACCGCGCTGTCTTTGTTGCTGATGGGGCTCGGTGTCTACATTCTCGCGCGGGGTCTGACCCGACAGGGCAATCCTCTCGGCGGTTTCGCCTGGAGAGGGGCGCTGTTCGTGGTCGGCGCGACCGTCGCGTTCGGCCTTCTGCTCGAGACCGCCGGCATCATCATCGCGCTGGTCGTGCTCATTTGCGGCAGCGCCTTGGCGAGCGTGAAAACAAAGCTCGACTGGATGTCCATCCTGATCGCCGCCGGCCTCATCGTCTTCTGCGTGCTGGTGTTCGTCAAAGGCCTCGGGGTCACGATGCCCCTGTTCGGCTCGTGGTTCGGCGGTTGAGGGGCGCACATCATGGAAATCATCGAGCATCTCCAGATTGGCTTCTCGACCGCGGCAACATTTTCGAACGTGCTTTACTGCCTCGTCGGCGTCGTCCTGGGCACCGCGATCGGCGTTCTGCCGGGCCTCGGGCCGGTCGCCACCATCGCGATGCTGCTGCCGGTCACGTTCGGGCTCTCGCCGGCTTCCTCGCTGATCATGCTGGCCGGCATCTTCTATGGCGCCCAGTACGGTGGTTCGACCACCGCCATCCTGGTCAACCTGCCGGGGGAATCCTCGTCGGTCGTGACGGCCCTTGACGGCTACCAGATGGCCAAGCAGGGCCGTGCCGGCAAGGCACTCGCCACCGCCGCGCTCGGGTCCTTCTTCGCCGGCACCGTTGCCACGCTCCTGATCACGCTGTTCTCGCCGCCGCTGGCGGAGATCGCGCTCAAGTTCGGGCCGCCGGAATATTTCTCCCTGATGGTGCTGGGCCTCGTCGCCTCCATCGTGCTCGCGTCCGGTCCTCTGCCGCATGCGCTCGGCATGGTGGTGATCGGGCTCCTGCTCGGCATCGTCGGCACCGACGTCAATTCCGGTACCGAACGCTTCAGCTTCGGGACGATGCAACTGGCCGACGGCATCAACTTCGTCGTCGTCGCCATGGGGGTGTTCGGGCTCGGCGAGATCATCGCCAATCTGGAGAACGAAACCACGCGCAGCCTCATGGTCAAGAAGGTGACCGGTCTGATGCTGAGCTGGGCCGAGATCAAGGGGATCGCCGCGCCGGTCCTGCGCGGTACGGCGATCGGCTCGGTCCTCGGCATCCTGCCCGGTGGCGGCGCCATGCTGTCGTCGTTCGCGGCCTATGCGCTGGAAAAGAAAGTGTCGAAGAACGCCGCGAATTTCGGCAAGGGTGCCATCGAGGGCGTGGCGGCGCCGGAATCGGCCAACAATGCCGGCGCTCAGTCGTCCTTCATTCCGATGCTCACCCTCGGCATTCCCTCCAATCCCGTGATGGCGCTGATGATCGGCGCCATGATCATCCACGGCATCCAGCCCGGCCCGACGGTCATGACCGAGCAGCCGGAGCTGTTCTGGGGCGTCATCGCGTCCATGTGGATGGGCAATCTGTTCCTGATCATCCTCAACCTTCCCTTGATCGGGGTCTGGGTGCGAATGGTGCAGGTGCCCTATCATTACTTGTTCCCGGCCATCCTGGTCTTCTGCGGCATCGGCGTGTTCAGCCTGTCCAATGCTACCCTCGACATCTATCTCATGGCCGCGTTCGGCTTGATCGGCTACGTGTTCCGCAAGCTCGAATGCGAACCGGCTCCCATGCTGCTCGGGTTCATTCTCGGGCCGATGATGGAGGAGTCGCTGCGCCGCGCGCTGCTCCTGTCGAAGGGCGATCCTGGCATTTTCTTCACCCGCCCGATCAGCGCCACCATGCTGATCCTCGCGGTCCTGGCGATGGTGATCGTGCTGCTGCCGGCCCTGCAGAAGAAGCGCCAGGAGGCGTTCACCGAATAAGACCTTGACCAAGTCCGTCCGCGACTGCGCGGACGGCGTTTTCTTGATTTTGTGGAGACTGGAAGTGAATCACTGGCAGCGGCTGGAAGCAGCCATCCTCGGACAATCGACCGATCAGGTACCCGTCGCCCTCTGGCGGCACATGCCCAACGACGACCTCGATCCCGGCAAGCTTGCGGCCTATACGGTCGCGTTTCAGAAGAAGTGGGACTGCGATCTCGTCAAGTTCATGCCGTCGGGAACCTACGGGGTCGAGGATTGGGGCGCGGTGACCGAGTATCGCGGCCTGTGGAACGGTGCCCGCGAGGTGACGAAGCCGGCGGTGGTGCACACCGAGGACTGGATGCGATTGCCCGACCTCGACGTGCGCCAGGGCTCCTACGGCCGCCAGAACCAGGCGCTCGCCGCTGCCGCCAAGGAACTCGGCGGCGCCGTGCCGATCCTGCAGACGGTGTTCAGCCCGCTCACGACCGCCCGCAAGCTCGCCACCGACGGTCTCTTCGCCGATATCCGGTGCTCTCCCGACACCGTCCACAAGGCGCTCGCGCTCATCACCGACGTCACCATCCGGTTTGCGCTCGACGCCATGTCGGCGGGCGCCCACGGGATCTTCCTCGCCACCCAGCTCGCCTCCTATCGCATGCTGCAGGAGAGCGAATACTCAGCCTTCGGCCGCGCCTACGACCTCAAGGTGTTCGAGGCCTTGCGCGGCAAGGCCAAGTTCAACATGCTCCATGTCCACGGCGAGGACGTCATGTTCGATCTCATGGCCGGCTATCCGGTCGAGATGATCAACTGGCACGACCGCCTGACCGAGCCGGGGCTCGGCAAGGCTTCGCAGCGCTTTCCGCGCCTCCTCGTTGGCGGCATCAACGAGAGCAGAACGCTGGTCGAAGGCAGCCTTGCCGATATCGAGAACGAGGTACGCGACGCCATCAAGCAGACGGGCGGACGCCGGCTGATGATCGGACCCGGATGCGTCCTGCCGGTCGCGGCGAGCGACGAGCGGATCGCGGCCGCCGTGCGCGCCGCTCGAAGTCATTCCTAACTACCAAGAGTTTTGCCGGACCGTCAGACGAGCGCAAACCCACACACGAGGAGTATGATCATGCGCCAAACATTGACTGCAGCGGCACTTACCGCCGCCATGGCCTTGGGGTCATTCGGATCGGCACAAGCAGAGGACTGGCCGGCGTCGGGCAAGACCATCCAGGTCATCGTCCCGGCCCCGGGCGGCGCCGGCACCGGTGACTCCATCGCCCGTGTCCTGGCCGACCAGATCGCCAACCGGCTGAAGGCCTCGGTGGTGGTCGACAATCGTGGCGGCGCCAACGGCAATGTGGGCGCCACAATCGCGGCGAGCTCGC
Organism: Astrobacterium formosum; assembly: GCA_030848545.1. Lineage (GTDB taxonomy): Bacteria > Pseudomonadota > Alphaproteobacteria > Rhizobiales > Xanthobacteraceae > Astrobacterium > Astrobacterium formosum. The sequence goes on along the minus strand of JAVDCA010000014.1, from coordinate 95,908 downwards.
CTGCCGACGGCTACAAGCTCCTGTTCTCCTGGGCCGGCACACTCGCGGTCAATCCCGCCCTCTACAAGAAGCTGTCCTTCGATCCGCAGAAGAGTTTCGAGCCGATTGCGCTCGTCGCCGACGTGCCGAACATTCTCGTCGTCAACAACGAGCTGCCGGCGAAGAGCTTGGCCGAGTTCATCGACTACGCGAAGAAGAACCCCGAGAAGCTGCACTTCGGCTCCACGGGCAGCGGCAGCTCGATGCATCTCGCCGCCGAGCTCTTCATGGCTCAGACGTCCACGAAACTGGTCCACGTGCCCTACAACGCACCCGCCATGGCGACCACGAACCTGATCGGCAACGATATCCAGCTCATGTTCCAACTGGTGCCCGGCATCGCCGGACAGGTGAAGGGTGGCAAGGTGCGTGCGCTCGCCCTGATGTCGGACGCGCGTTCGCCGGCCCTGCCGGACGTTCCCACCATGGCCGAGCTCGGCCAGCCGACGCTCCTGTCCTCGACCTGGTTCGCGCTGCTCGCCCCGAAGGGGACGCCGGCGGCCATCCTCGACAAGCTCAACGCGGTTGTGAACGAGAGTCTGAGCGATCCCGAGGTCAAGAAGAAGCTCGCCGCCATGGGAGCGGCGCCGCTCGGCGGCACGCGCCAGCAGCTCGCCGATCATCTGGCCAAGGAAACCGCCAAGTGGGGGAAGGTCGTCCGCGAGGCGAACATCCAGATCCAGTAAGGACCTGCTTCTTCATCATGGCCGGGTCCGTCCCGGCCATGATGAAAGGCGCCGTGGGGCCGCATCAACCCTTGCGCCGCTCCGGCACGTTGTAGGTGAGCGGCAGCGACGTCGTCGATTTGATTTCCTCCATCTGGAACATGGAGGAGACGTCGTAGAATTCCATCTTGTCGATCAACCGCTTGTAGAAGGCGTCGTAGCTCTGGACGTCTGGGACGACGACGCGGATCAGATAGTCGATATTGCCGGCCAGGCGGACGAAATCGATCACCTCCGGCATGCTGGAGACGAGCCGGTGGAACTGGGAGAGCCACTCGGAGCTGTGCTTGTTGGTGCGCACGGCGACGAACACGGTGATCCCCAGGCCCAGGCGCTCCTTGTCGAGGATCGCCACCCGGCGGCGGATGAAGCCGTCTCGCTCCAACCTCTGGATGCGGCGCCAGCACGGCGTCGGCGTGAGATTCGCGCGCTCGGCGACTTCGGCCACCGACAGGCTGGCATCTTCCTGCAGAACCGCGAGAATGCGCTTGTCGGTCGGGTCCATGTCCGATCTCCTGATGTGCTTCCCGGCGGCTTCTTTGGCTAGCAAAATACTTGCCGCTTCTACAAGCCTGACTGCAAAATTGTTGCAACCAATCCGTAATGTTCAGAAAATCGTACCACCCGCCGTGACGGCATCGGCCCATGTGGACGGGGACGGATGGCACCGCGGCGGATGGTATCGTGGCGCCTCCATTGAGGTAGAAATATTTTATCGGTCATTGTGTTAGAGATAGCATGAAATATCAGGTAGGGCAGTATAGCTAGCAAATATTGGCATACTAATGCACTGAACACGCGCTAATTTGGCGTCCTGGAAATTGCGACGAAAAGGACGCTCCCCGTGGTGACTCTGCAAAGGTCCAACCGAAACTGGCTGCGGCGGGCGCTGCAGATCCTGGACGCCGACCAGATGCGCTCGGGCGAGACCAATCTGTTGCGTCTGGACATGCCGGCTCTTCCCGGAATCGCCGTCTATTTCAAGGACGAATCCACCCACCCCACCGGGAGCTTGAAGCATCGGCTGGCGCGCTCTTTGTTCACCTATGGGCTTTGCAACGGCTGGATCGGACCCGGCACGACGGTGATCGAATCCTCGAGCGGCTCGACGGCGGTGTCGGAGGCCTATTTCGCCCATCTGTTGGGTCTCAAGTTCGTCGCCGTGATGCCGCGCACGACTTCGCCCGAAAAGATCGCGGCGATCCGTCTCTATGGCGGCGATTGCCATTTCGTCGACGACCCGACTACCGTCTACGAGGTCAGCGCCACGCTCGCCCGTGAGTTGCACGGCCACTACATGGATCAGTTCACTTTCGCGGAGCGCGCCACCGACTGGCGCCGCGCCAATATCGCCGAGGCGATGTTCGCCCAATTGGCCAACGAGGAGCACAGGATTCCGCGCTGGATCGTGTGCAGCGCCGGCACGGGCGGGACCGCAACCACGGTCGGGCGCCATATCCGCTACAAGTCCTACGAGACGCGGCTCTGCCTCGCCGATCCGGAGGCGTCCGTGTTCCACCGCCATTGCGTCGATCCGAAGGTGACGAGCGTCAAGGGAGCGTCGCTGATCGAGGGCATCGGCCGGCCGCGGGTCGAGCCGTCGTTCCTGCCGCAGGAAATCGACCTCGTGGTCCCGGTCGAGGACGCCGCCTCGGTGGCGGCCGCCCGCGTTTTGTCACGCCACCTCGGAAAATCCTGCGGCGGTTCGACGGGTACGAATTTCTGGGCGGTCGTGAAGCTCGCCCGGGAGATGCACGCGGCGGGGGAATCCGGTTCGATCGTCACCCTTCTGTGCGATTCCGGCGAACGCTATCGCAGCACCTACTACGACGACGCCTGGGTGCGCGACCACGGCCTTGATCTCGCGCCCTACGAGGCCGAGCTCGAATCCTGCTTCGCTCACGCGAGCGTCGCGCCCGCGAATCGGCAGGCCGTGGCGGCGGAGTAGAGGCGGGCATCAGCCGCGTCGGACAGAAGCAGCGTCGCGCCTGCGCATCGCTGCAGCCTTCGGCTGCGGCCGGCGTCCTGCGGGCTCAAAAAACTGCAGCACTGGGGTTTTTCGGCTTGTGGCGCGTTCATTGTGACGCGCCACACCAGCGGCAACAGTTCCGCTCCTGCCTCGGCGTTCGCCTCGACCAGCTTCACCTGGCTCCAAAAGGCGCCGGCGATACCTGCGCCATGCTGTCGAGTAGTGTCAAAACACCCTTGCGACTGAACTTCCCCCCTGGTTTCCCTTGGGCAGGCGCTTTGACGGCGGTGCATTGCGCGAGTTAAGACGATCACCCGTCGGCGATGCATCTGTCGGTGCGGCAGGGATCGAGAAGGGAAACGCTGGATAACCCGAGCATCTCCGGGGTTCAGAGGAGTGCGCGTCCCGAAGCCCGCACGGATGTTCTTGCCATGAGTGCAATCATTTTCGAACAGGTGAGCGTTCGGCGGGCGGGCCGGCCTGTTCTCGCCGTTCCCGCGCTTCGTCTCGATGAGCAGCGCGTCGGCCTGATCGGCGACAACGGCTCGGGAAAGAGCACGCTGCTGCGGCTGATGAATGGACTTCTGTTGCCGACGCACGGACAGGTCACCGTGGCGGGTCTCGAGACGGTGCGGCATCGCAAGCAGCTCCCGGCGGCCGTCGGCTTCGTGTTTCAGAACCCGGATCATCAGCTCATTTTCCCCACCGTCGGCGAGGAGATCGCATTCGGGCTGACCGAGCGCGGGCTGCCGACGGCACAGGCCCGCCGGCAGGTATCGGCACTGTTGGAGCGGCACGGCTGTGCCGAGTTGGCGGACCGTAATGTCAATGAACTGTCCGGCGGCCAGAAGCAGTTCGTCTGCATCCTGGCGATGCTCGTGACGGAGCCCTCGATTCTGCTGATGGACGAGCCGCTCTCGAGCCTCGATCTGCCGACGCGGCTGCGACTGTCCCGCAGGGTGATGGCGCTGACCCAGCAGGTCGTGATGGCCTCCCATGATTTCGAGCTGCTGCGCGAGTTCGATCGCGTGCTCTGGTTGGACGACGGTCGCATCCGTCTCGACGGGCGCCCCGCCGACGTCCTGCCCGCCTATCGGGAGCACGCCGCGCTCGCCGCCGCAGGGGAGGTCGCCGCGTCATGATGACCGACGGCCTCGTGCCAACCTCCTGGCTGCATCGTGTCCCCGCCGGCGTCAAGCTGGCGGGTTTGGCCTTGCTCAGCGTGCTTCTTCTGCCGGTCGGCGACTGGCGGATCCTGGCCGGCGCTCTGGCGGCGATCGCCGCCGTCTATGCCGGCTTCGGCCGCGCCGGAATGGCGCGCCTCGTCCTGCTGCGGCCGCTCCTGCCGCTGCTCGTGGTCATCGGCGGCCTGCAGGCGGCCGCAGACGGCTGGAATGCGGGTGCCGTCATCGTGATGCGGCTCATGGTGATGCTTCTGCTCGCCGATCTGGTCAGCATGACCACCACCATGAGCGCTCTGATGGAGGTGCTGGCGCCGGCGTTCCGCGTCTTGCGCCCGCTCGGCGTCGATCCGCGCAAGATGGCGCTCGCCGTCGCCCTCGTGCTGCGTTTCGTGCCGGTCCTGATGACGCGGTGGCGCGCCCGCGAGGAGGCCTGGAAGGCACGCACGAACCGGCGTATCCCGCCGCGACTGGTGGCCGCCTTCGTCGCCGACAGCCTGCAACTCGCCGACCGCGTCGCGGAAGCACTCGATGCCCGTGGCTTCGGCACCTCCGCTGTCGATCGCCAACCGCCCAGATCATAGGAGAAAGCCGTGGAGTCTCGCGCCATCGCCCGTATCGCCCTGCTGGCGGCCGTCATCGCCGTGCTCGGCATGCTGCCCAGCATCGTGCTGCCGATCGCCGCCGGGGTGCCGATCACGGCCCAGACGCTCGGGGTCATGCTGGCCGGGATCATCCTCGGGCCCCGTCATGGCGCACTTGCGGTTCTGCTGTTCGTGTTCGTCGTGCTGCTCGGGGCGCCGCTCCTGGCGGGTGGCCGCGGAGGGCTCGGCGTTCTGTTCAGCCCCTCGGTCGGATTCCTGATCGGTTTTGTTCCGGCCGCCTATGTGGCGGGCCTCGTGATGGCGCGGCTGAAGACGTTGCCGGTGTTCGCGGCGGCGCTGGTCGCCGCGGTCGTGGGCGGCATCGTGGTGGAATATCTGTGCGGAATCATCGGCCTGATGGCGATTGCGCGGATGACTCCCCTGCAGTCCTTGGTGGCGACCGCCGTGTTTGCGCCGGGCGATGTCTTGAAGGCACTTGCCGCCGCCTTCGTCGCCGAAGCGGCGCATCGGAGCTACCCGGCCGCCATCGCCTGTCGCTCATGACCGTTGCGTCGACCATCACGGCGACGCTGTCGCGCCACGCCGGCGCCACCCCGGACCGGCTGGCCGTCGTCTGCGACGAGCATGCGGTCTCCTGGCGGGAACTCGATCGGGCGGTGAACCGGCTCGCCGGCCATCTGGCTAAACTGGTGCCGGCCGGTCGCGGTGTCGCGTTGCATCTGGCGAATGGGCCGGCGCTGGTGCTGCTGTTCCTCGCCGCCTGCCGGGCGGGCAGGGAGGCGCAGATTCTCGACCCGTCCTGGCCGGCCGACATGACGCGGCTCGTGATCGCCGCGCTGTCGCCGGGGATCGTCGTCAGCGGCGATGCCGCGGCGGTCGCCGGCGCGGTGGCGGCGTCGGTCGTCGATCCGCACGGCCCGTTCGACCGCGTTGCGGACGCCCTCGGCGCCGACCCGTCTTGCGCGCCCATCGCCGAGTCCGATCCGCTGACCCCGTTCTATGTCGGCTTCACCTCGGGATCGACCGGAACCCCGAAGGGGTACCGGCGCCACCACAAGTCCTGGATCGAGAGTTTTCGGGCCGGAGACCGCGAATTCGACATCGGCGCCGACGACGTCGTTCTCGCGCCCGGCAGCCTCACGCATTCGCTGTTTCTGTACGGCCTCGCCCACGGCCTCCATGTCGGGGCGACGGTCGTCCTCTGCCGCCAGTTCCGCCCCAACCTCGTCAACCGGCTGATCACAACGCAGCGGGTGAGCGTGATCTACGGCGTGCCGACTCAGCTCGAGATGTTGATCGAGGCCGCCGTGCACGACGGCATGCCGCCGGTGGCCGGCGTGCGCTGGATCCTGTCGTCCGGCGCCAAATGGCAAGGTCGTGCGATCGCCGAGATGCGACGCCGGTTCCCGGCGGCAAGCTTCGCCGAGTTCTACGGCGCCTCCGAGCTGAGCTTCGTGACCGTGGCGAAGGCGGACGAGGATGTGCCGCCGGACTCGGTCGGGCGTCCGTTCGCCGGCGTCGACCTGACGATCCGCGACCATCTCGGGCGATGCCTGCCGCCCGGAGAAGCCGGCCGGGTTTTCGTGGCCAGCCCCTATCTCTTCATGGAATACGCGTGCGGAAGCGAAACGCCGCTGTCGCGTCACGGCGACGCCGTATCGGTCGGCGATGTCGGCATCCTCGACGAGCGCGGATTTCTGCGCCTGGTCGGCCGCGCCAACCGCATGATCGTCACGTCCGGAAAGAACGTCCATCCGGAAGAGATCGAGCGTGTGCTCGAAGGCCATCCTGCGGTGCTTGCTGCCGGAGTCCTGGGCATCGTCGACGAACGTCGGGGCGAGCGGCTGGTGGCACTCATCAGGCTCGCACGGGGTGCGCGTGTTGCATCTTCCGAACTGATCGGTCATGCCCGCCCCATCCTGCCGCTCTACAAGATCCCGCGCCGTTTTGCCGTGCCGCCGCACTGGCCGGCGACTTCGTCCGGCAAGACCGACTTCGATGCGTTGCGCCGGGCCTGGGATTCGGGCGCCTGCGAGTTGTTGCCATGAGCGCGGCCTATCTCGTCGCCGCGCGGCGCACCGCCGTCGCCCCGCGCGGTGGCGCCTTCAAGGCCGTGGAGGTCGATGAACTCGCCGCGGCGGCGATCATGGCGGTCATGGCCGATACCGGCATCGCGGCGGCGGCGATCGACGACGTGATCCTCGGCAATGCCTTGTATGGCGGCGGCAATCCGGCGCGGCTCGCGGCGCTGCGGGCCGGTCTTCCCGACCATGTTCCGGCACTGACCATCGACGGTCAGTGCTGCGGCGGCCTCGACGCGGTCATGCTGGCGGCCGAACGCATCATTGGCGGAGGCGCGGATGCCGTCATCGCCGGCGGGGTCGAGAGCTTCAGCCGCGCGCCGCTGCGCTCGCGGCGGCCGCGTCACGCCGGCGAGGCGCCGCAGCCCTATGATCGGCCGCCATTCGCGCCCTGGCCCGAGCGGGACCCGGACATGATCGCCGCTGCCGCGACGCTCGCCGAACGATACGGCATTTCGCGTGCACGGCAGGATGAGTTCGCGATCCTCAGTCACCGCAAGGCGCTGCAGAATCAAGCCGGGGCGGACGAGATCGTGTCGCTCGCCGGGCTTGCCCATGACGCCTTTCCGCGCGCCCTGACTGCGGCCGTGTGCGCACGCCTTGCACCTCTTGCGGGTGACGCCGCTTTCGGCGTCACCCGCGCGACGGTCGCGGTTGAGGCCGACGCGGCGGCTGTACTGCTCGTCGTCTCCGAACGAATGGCGCGACGGCTCGGCGTGCGCTGGCCGCTGCGGATCGTGTCGACGGCTCGTCGCGGCGGCGATCCGGCCATGCCCGGCACGGCACCGATTGCGGCCGCCCAGAGTCTTCTCGCGGCGGAAAACATCGCGCCGGCCCGCATCGCGGTCGCGGAGATCATGGAGGCGTTCGCCGCCCAGGCGATCGCCTGCGTCGACGGCATCGGCGTGTCACTGTCGGCGGTCAACCGCGGCGGCGGCGCGCTCGCGCGCGGCCATCCGATCGGGGCGTCCGGTGCGATCCTTGCCGTCAGGCTGTGGCACGAGATGCAGGCGCAGCCAGCCGGAACACTCGGGCTGGCCGCGATCGCTGCCGCCGGCGGTCTCGGCAGCGCATTGCTGGCGACGGTCTGAAGAGGGGACTGAAGCGATGAACCGGATGCCGCCGGATTCCGACCCTCCCCGGGACGATCGGGCCATTCGTGTCGCCCGCGCGACCGATCTCGGCGCCTTTGTGGGCAAGGAACTCGCCCCGGGGCGGTGGCGATCGGTGACGCAGGACGAAATCGATCGTTTCGTCGCGCTGACCGGTGATCGCAACTGGATTCACACCGATGTGGAGCGCGCCATGCGCGAACTGGACGAAGGCACGACGATCGTTCCCGGCCAGTTGCTGCTGGCCCTTGTGCCGGGTCTCGCACAGGAGGCCTATGGGGTCGTGGGAGCGGTGCAAAGCCGGGCGGCAGCGTTGCGATCGGTTCGATTTCGCCGTGCGGTACGGACTGGCGAGCCGTTTCGGCTGCGGACGCGGTTGACCCTGGTGGAGCGGCGGCCGCGTTTCGTGCAGGTGGATGCGTCGTGCCACCTCGAACTGAGTTCCGGACAGCGGGCCCTGACGTGCGAGCGCACGGATGTCTTCTTCGATTGAGTTGGTACGCTCATGGGCCAAGCCGCATCGCGCCCGCGCCCGCAAGCAGAGCTGATCAGCCGGCGCCGGGGCAACCTGCGCCGTCATGCTCCGCTCAGCGTGCGGATGGGCTCTTCGGCGCCTCGTTTCCCGCATCACTGCAGTTCGTGATGTCGACTTGGCGCGTTTCTCCGCCGGCGCGGATGTCGGCCGTGCAACCGGGCGGCAGGTAGCGGACGCGGAATACGAACTGTCTGCCGGAATCCGTGTCCGTGTTGTAACGCCCGTCCAAGATCACCTGCTGATGAGATTGCGAGGTTTGGCCACGCACCACCAGCACGCCGGCCGCATAGTCGCTCTCCGTGATGGTGATCTCGGCGTGGCCGGGAACGCCCGTGAGCAGGAAGGTGCAGGCAATCGCAGGCAATCGGAAAGGCGACATAGTGTTTGCTCTCGAAATCGAGCTTTCATAGCTCGGATGGCGGATGCGTCGGGGTAATCCGGATCGCCGAGCGGATGTTCCGGTGCGCGGCTTGCCGCCACACCCGCGGCCGGGTGCGGCCGGTGGTCGTTGCATGCGTCCCTCTACCTCGGCAGCGCATAGGCGATCAGCGCGTCGCCGGCCTTGGTGCCGAGGGAACCGTGTCCGCCGGCGGCGACCACGACGTATTGGCGACCGTCGCGGCCCTGGTAGCTCATGGGCGTCGCCTGGCCGCCAGCGGGAAGGCGGCTCTGCCAGAGCTGCCGTCCCGTGGTGAGATCGTAGGCGCGTAGGAAATAATCGAGTGTACCGGACAGGAAGGCGACCCCTCCACCCGTGATCATGGGGCCGCCGAGACTGGGAACGCCCATGGTCAATGGCAGGGGAACGGGAGAGAGGTCCCGCACGGTGCCGTTCTTGTGCCGCCATTCGATCTTGCCGGTCGTCAGGTCGGCACCGGCCACATAACCCCATGGTGGTTCCTGGCAGGGAATGCCCAGGGGCGAGACGAACGCCGACAGCTTGACCGCGTAGGGTGTGCCGAAATTCTCGTTGAGGGCCGGCAGGCTGCCCTGCGGGCGCTCGCTCCCCTGCACATACAGGGTCTTGTCGTCCTGGCGCGGCACCAGTTGGGACACGAACGCCAGATAGGCGGGTGTCGTGAAGGCGACTTGCCGCTCGGGATCGACCGCAATCCCGCCCCAATTGAAGACGCCGAAATTGCCCGGATAGACCAGCGTGCCTTGGAGCGACGGAGGCGTATAACGGCCCTCGTAGCGCAAGCGGCGGAACATGATGCGGCAGACGAGCTGGTCGAACGGTGTCACTCCCCACATATCGCGTTCGCGCAAGGGTGCAGGATCGAAGGAGAGTTCGGATTTGGGCTGGGTCGCCGCGGTCCAGTCGCCGCTCACCGCGCCTTGCGGGGCGGGAACCTCCCGCGCCGGCAGGATCGGCTTTCCGTCGCGGCGGTCGAGCACGAAAATCTCGCCCTGTTTGGTCGGTTGCACCAGTGCCGGCACCGTGTTGCCGTTGACGGTGAGATCGATGAGCGTCGGCTGCGAGGGGACGTCGTAGTCCCACAGGTCGTGGTGCACCGTCCGATAGGACCAGCGCACGCGGCCGGTGGCGATTTCCAGTGCCACCACGGCGGACGAGTAGCGCTCGACCGCCTCGGACCGCTCCGCACCCCATTGATCGGGCGGTTGGTTGCCCATGGGAAGGTAGACAAGGCCCAGCCCTTCGTCGGCACTCAGGATCGACCAGGCGTTGGGTGAGTTGGGCGTGTAGGTCGCGTCAGGTGGAATCGGCTCGGTCTCCTCCGGTTTCGCCGGGTCCCAGTTCCAGACGAGGGCACCGGTGGCGATGTCGTAACCGCGCACGACACCGGACTGCTCGCGGCTTGACACGTTGTCGAGCACGGTGCCGCCGACGATGATGAAGTCGCGGGTGACCACGACGGGCGACGTGGAATAGTAGGCGCCCGGCTTCACATTGGGCATGCCCGACCACAGGTTGATCTGTCCGGTGCCGCCGCCGAAATTGGCGCATACGGCACCGCTGTCCGGATCGAGCGCGATCACCCGTCCGTCGGCCGTCGGCATGAACAGCTTGGCGGTGCAGGTCGTGGTGGGGCCGCCTTCGGCCGCGACCGGCAGGTCGGGAACCGGGTTGGGACGTGGTGCCGGTGCGGCTCCCACGGAGCCAGCCGGAGCGCCGCCGCCTCCGGGCGAGTACGACAGTCCGCGGCACGTCAAATGCTGAAGCGCCAGCCGGTCGCGGATTTTCGGATCGTATCGCCAGATCTGCTCGCCCGTCGTGGCGTCCAGCGCGATTACGTCCTGGTGCGGCGTGCAGATATAAAGCCGCTCGCCGATCTTCAGCGGCGTCACTTCGAACGTGGTCTCCTGGGGGTCGCCCGGTTGGCCGCGCAGGTCGCCCGTATTGAACTTCCAGGCCACCTCCAGATTGGCGACGTTCTGCGGCGTGATCTGTGTCAATGGCGAATAACGCTGGCCCGCATTTGTGCGTCCGTAGGCCGGCCACTCGCCGGCCGGTACGTCGCTCGCAGTTGCCGCCGCTCGCCTGTCCGGCAGCGAACCGGCCTGGGTGTGCGGATCGGTGGCCCAGGATGCGGCCGCGATCGCGAATGCGCCGAGCAGCGACACTGCCAGTCCGACGCGGCCGGCGGTGACGGATCGTCGGGCAGAATGGAACGCCCGGTGTGCCGGCAACAGAAGGAACAGGAGCCCGATCACGAAGATGACGTCGCCGCGCGCCGATAGCGGCCACCAATCGATTCCGGCCTCCCATATGGACCACACCAGCGTGCCGATCACGATCGCCGCATAAAGCCAAAGCGCCTCCGCGCGTCGACGCAGCAGCAGGAAGGTCGTCAGCAGCAGTACGACGCCGGCGATGACGTAATACCAGGAGCCGCCGACGACGATCAGCCAGACGCCGCCGACGATGAAGAAGAGGCCGGAGAGAGCTGAAAGGACGGCGGCGGTCAGAGCGAGTACGCCCGAATACGAAAACATGATCCAATCACCGACAAGGAGGAACGATCTCCTGGTCAACATGCGTTGACTTCTTACGTTCCCGAATTTGCGAATTCCGAGATGCCCCCGACTGAATGATTGTCGACACAAGTACGTCTCGCCGAACCGCTCCACGAACGAATTACGTTCATTACCGTTAGTGATCGGGGCAGGCAGCATCATCAGGAGCACGCCATGTCAAGGACGACCACCGACCGCAAGACCATCGAACGATGGGCACAAGCCAAGGGCGGCAAACCGGCCGCAGTGGCGCCGACCCACAAGGGTGGAGACGCCGGCATCATCCGCATCATGTTTCCGGACAGCCCCCAATCCGAACACGGCAATCTGGTGGAGATCTCGTGGGACGAATTCTTCGACAAGTTCGAAGAGCAGGAACTCGCGCTGGTCTACGAGGACGACAGCATGTTCAGCAAGATCGTCAGCCGTGACAGCGTCGAGGAGCGGCAGTCGTCGCGAAGTCGGTGATATCCTCACTGCCATCGACTCGTACGCGCATTCGCGGGCATCATCATGAACGACGCGAACGCAATCCAGTGACGCAAGGAGCCGGGTGGATTGCCCCGTCGCTTCCGTCTCCCGCAATGACGGCGTCGAATTCGCAACGAGGATTCGCTGAATCCGTAGGGCCAAAGGGGAACGGTCGCCGGCTCTCCGCGTTGACGGCTGAACGCGTCCCACCCGTTGTCGCGGCGCTGACCGCGGATGTACCGGCAGGTCGAGACGGCGGGTGAAGGCGCGGGAATTCTCTCTCGGCAGGCAGCACGGTCGCAGCGATGGCTAATCAAACGTCCACGGAGCGCCGCCCCGGCGGGCCGAACGCAGCGCCTGGGCGTCTGCGGGCCGACATAGATCATGGCCGCACCGGCGACAAGGTTGATTGGCCAGATCCCGCCGCCGCGCCGCTCGGGACCGACGAGGAGGCCGCCGGCACGCCCACTCCCGAAGCCGCCATCGATGCCGCCCGGCGCCAGGAAAGTCAGGGGGTTTCGCACCCGCAGCAGCGCCATGTCGGGTTCGGCGCCGCCTGGGTGATGTTCGCCTTCATTCTGTTCGCCGGCATTGCCGCGGCAATATGGATCCTCAGGTCCGCCTAGAGAGCACTCCCGCCGCCGGCGGGCTATCGCATATGGCACGATCTTTACCTCTCCCCGCTTGCGGGGAGAGGTCGACGCGCGAAGCGCGTCGGGTGAGGGGGCGTCTCCGCGGGCTCGGTACGCGCGGAAAGAGCCCCTCACCCCGACCCTCTCCCCGCAAGCGGGGAGAGGGAGAAGGAACGCCGTCGCCATATGCGATTGCCCTGCCGCCGCCGGCGGGCCGCACTGCTAGAGCTCGATTACGTTTACCTGGTGTTTCAGCCTGGACTGGGCGAGATCCACCACATGCCGATGGTGCGTGAAGAGGATGACCTGCAGCGCCGCACCGGCTTCGGCGAGCACTTCCAGAGCCGAGGCCGCCCGGCGGTCGTCGAAGCTCACCAGCAGGTCGTCGCAGACGAACGGCAGCGGATCGGCGCGGGTCGCGAATTCCCCGAGAGCGGCGAGGCGAAGTGCGAGATAGAGCTGGTCACGCGTGCCTTCACTCAAGCCGGCGATCGATACGCGCGAGTGATCCGCACGTTCGGCGACGAGCGTGAGCACGTCGCCGTCGCGGTAGTCGAGGGCGAGGCGGGCGAAGTGGCCATCGGTCAGGGCCGCGAAGAGATGCGATGCGCGCGCGATCAGCGGGTCCTGGTAGCGCGATCGGTGCCGTTCGATGGCGAGCGTGACCAGAAGGCAGGCGGCTTCCAGGCGGGCATAGTCGCGACCGAGCGCGGCGAGGCCGGCGGTGGCGGTCGCTTCGTCCTGAGCCGAGCTGTCGGCGCCGCGCCCGCGTTCGAGTTCGTCGCGTTGTCGCAGCGCGATCTCGCTGTCGGCCCGCGCCTTGCCGAGTTCATCGATCAGGGCCGCGTCCTCGTCTTCGATCTCCCGGAGGCGGGCCGCGAGTGTATCGGACGGAAGCGCGGCGCACTCGGCCCGAAGGGCCTCTTCGCCGAACCCGTCGGCCTGTTCGATCAGTGCGGCCGCGAGACGCTGGAGCTCGGACCGGCAGCCGCCGCGTGCCGTGATCCGGTCCGCCGCCGCGGCGAGATCGCCGGAATCGGTCACGCCGGCGAGCGCCGCCAGGGCCTCCCGCTCGCTCTGCAAAGTGACCCGTTTGCGTTCGACGGCATCGAGCCGGGCGGCAAGTCGTTCGCGTTCCTGGGCGATCTGCCGTGCCGCCGTTTCGGCCGCGCGTGCCTCGCCGAGGCGGTCGCGCAGCGTCGTGATGGCGGCTATGTGGTCCGCCGCGGCGAGGTCGGAAGCGATGCGCTCCACGAGCGCACCCACTTCGGCGCGGCTCACCTCGAGGGTCTGCGTCATCTGGTCGGCGCGGTGGCGCGCCGTCGCCCGCTTCGTCCTGGCCGACGGTACGTCCGACCATACGGCGAGCGCCGCCTCGGCTTCGTCTTCGCCCGCACCGGGTGTCAGCCCGATCACCGGCATGGCCTCGCGCCAAGCGGCCTGCCAATTCTCGAATTCACGGCCGAGCTCCCGTTCTGCCTCGACGATGCCGGCAAGCACGTTGCGCCCCTTTTCGATGTCGCGCGTCGCATCGCGCTGATCCTGCCAGCGTCCGGCGAGCGTCGCGATGGCGGCTTCGATCTCCCGCATGGCGAGCGCGAGAGCCTGGCCGCGAACGCGCACGTCGAGTTCATCGCCGAACGTCTCGAGTGCCGGCCGCAATGCCTCCTCGCGTCTGGCCAGCGCGTCCAATTTCGCGACTTCGGCATCGAACGCCTCGCGGTCGCTGATCAGGCCCATGACGGCGCCGAGCCAGTTCGCCATCTCCGCGGGCGCTCCCGGCACGACGCCGGCGGCGCTCCACAAAGCTTGCCACGCCGCGTCGTGCGCGGCGCGCCGGGTTGCAAGATCGGCTTCGGCGGCCTCGAGGGACTGCTTCTGCGCGTCGGCCTTTTCGAGCCGCCGCGTGATCTCGGCGTGCCGCGCCAGACGGCCGCTCTCCGCGTCGCGCCGGTCGGCGATATGGTCGGCCGCCTGGATGGAGCGTTCGACATGTTGCGCGAGCGCGGTGCGAGCCGTCGGGTCGAGATCGGGAGGCTCGTCGGGAAGTACGAACCGCCGCGCTTCGCCCCACAGGCGATCGCGTTCGATGCGCACGGCAGACACCGCCTCCGCCGTCGGCAGTGCCGCCGCAGCACCGAGACCGGCGCGCGCCTGCTCTTCGCTCGCGATCTCCTGCAGCAACGCCTTGCGGCGGGCCGCGAGGTCGCTCGCTTGCTTTTCCAGTTCGGTGAGTTCGCCGCCGAAGCGGCGAACCATGTCGGCCGAGGGTAATGCGAGGTCCATGAGGCGTTCGAACGGCACCGGCGGCATCAGCCGCGCCACCCGCTGGGCCAGCACGCCACGCCGGCGTTCGAGCGTGGCCGACAGTTCGAGTCGGCCGGCGACGGCCTCGGCCTCCGGGCGCAGCGCCACCAGCCGCCGCCGCAGCGGTTCCGGATCGCGGGTCGCTTCGGCGGCGTTCTTCTTCATTTCCGCTGCGGCGAGGTCGGCGGCGGCGGCATCTCGCTGCTTGCGAAGCGCTGCCGTCGCCGATTTGAGCTTGGCCGATTCGGCGATCAGCCGCCGGACCCGCGCACGGTCGGCGTCGCTCGGCTCCATGGCGAGGAGAGTGTCCGTATCGGCAAGGCCGAGACGGCGGGCATGCCCGGACAACAGCGCCTCGGCCTCCTGGTATTCGGTTTCGCGGCGTGGCAGGTCCCGGGCGGCCTCGCGCAGAGCCTGTAGCCCCTCCACCAGAAGATCGATGCGCGCGCCCTCGGCGAGCAGGTCCGGCTGAAGCCGAATGCCCGCAAGGCGCCCGTTGGCGTCCACGAGCCCGCTCTCGATCTCGTGGTGCTCGCGCTCGACCTCGGCGATCGACGCAAGACATGCCCTGATGCGCTCGTCGAATCCGTCCGGCAGGTCCGGGAGATCGGCATGGGAGGCGATCTGCTCCCGTATCCGGTCGATCGCCGACAATGTGGGCCCGACGCGGCGTACGCGCGCCAGCCGGTGGCGCTCCGCCTCGATCTGCGCCCGCCGGCGCTTGAGGGCGTCGAAGTGGGATTCGAGCGCTTCGATACGCTCCGTCAATTCCCGCCAGGCTTCGTAGGTGACGGTGCGCTCACGGATCGCCTTGCGGGCGGCGTCGTATTGCGTACGCAGCTTGTCGAATTGGGTCGAGCCGCGGCTCGAAGGCTTGAAGATCGCCTCGGCGTCGGCGCGCAGGCGGCGACCGAGATCGGCGAGGCCGGTCAAGCCGGAGGCCGCAGCGAACAGGCTGCGACCGATCTCGCCGTCGGCCTGCAGCATGGCGTCGCCGCCGGCCCGCAACCCCTGCTGGCTCAAGCCGAATGTGTGTTCGAACACGCTGCGGCTGACGCCCGCGAGCCAGGCATCGAGGACACCCTCGGGCAGCGGTCGATCCTCCGTGTCGATGATCGTGTTCTTGCGCCCGTAGCGCCGCCTGAACTCGAGCCGCTCTCCATCGGCTGTGGCGATGGCGGCGCCGATGCGGACCTCTTCCTTGGCATGCAGGCAGTTGAACGTCCGGCGGTCCTGGTCGTCCTTGGCCCGCTTCTCCTCGATTCCGTAGAGAAGGTCCGTCACCGCCGCGAGCGCCGTCGTCTTGCCCGACGCGTTGGGGCCGAAGACCACGTGCAGGCGGACATCGGGCGCGAACGTGATCGACCGGCCGGTGAACATGCCGTAGCGTTCGAGAGACAGGCTGGACAGTCTCACGGCGCGCCTCCGTTCGCGGCCAATCGGCCGAGCAGAAGGTCGCGGGCCTCCGTGATGAGCTTTCCGGGGTCGTCGAGATCGGTCAGCACGGCCGGAGGCAATTTGCCCGTCAGTGGACGCAACGCTTCTGTCAGGCGTTCCTCGATAGCCTGCGGATCCGCCATGACGTCGTCGAGCAACGCCGTCACGTCGGCGAGTGCGTCGGTGGCGGAGCGGGTCGGCGCCTCAGGCGTACGGGTCGTGAGAACGACGCGTTCGATCCACACCGCGTCGGAGAGACCGAGCGCCACGGCCTCGATCGACGCTGCGAGCTCGGCGGGGTCAGCCGCGAAGGCCCGGTGCAGCGCTGTCGTGCCGGTCAGCGTCACACGTACCGCCAGGGCGCGGCCGTCGGCCGCCGCGATCTCCGCCGCCAACGCGTGACGCATGCGTTCCAGCGCGGCATCGCGCTCGTCGAGGCCGGACAGGTCCACGACCGGCGTCGACCAGCGTGCCTCGTCGAGCACGAGGCGCTCGACGCGTGCGACCCGGAGGTCGTCGCCGACCTCGACCAGGACGGCGCCTTTGGCTCCGGTCTCGCGCACGCTGCGGCCCTGCAGGTTGCCCGGGTAGACGATCCAGGGATCGCGCGCCACCACCTCGTAGGCGTGCACGTGCCCGAGCGCCCAATAATCGTAGCCGCGCGCCGCCAGCTCGGCGACGCTGGTGGGAGCGTAGCGGGCGTGGCCCTCGCGGCCGTCGAGGCTGGTATGGAGGACGCCAATGTTGAAACGGCCGGGCAGCGGAGCCGGATAGCCACGCGCGAGCGATTCCGGCTCGGCGGCGGTGCCGAAGCTGCGGCCATGCAGGACGACGCCGAGGTCCGGAATCTCGATGAACTCGGCCTTGCGGGCATCGAAGAGGTGCAGTCCCGGCTGCCGGTCCAGCTTGCGGGTGATCTGGCTTTCGGCGTCGTGATTGCCGCGGACCGCGTAGGTGGGAATTCCCGCCCGCCACAATCGCGCGATTTCGCGCGCGAAGAACAACCCGGTGGAATAATCGCGCCAGTCGCCGTCGAAGACGTCGCCGGCGATGATCAGAAAGGCGGCGTTTTCCTCCATGGTGCGGGTGACGAGGGAGCGGAAGGCGCGGCGGGAGGCGGCGGCGAACTGTGCCGCAACCGCCTCGTCCTTGGCGGCGAGGCCTTTGAGGGGGCTGTCGATATGCAGATCGGCGGCGTGGATGAAGCGGAATGCCATTTATGGGCCCGGACATGGACGATACGTGCCCTCTCTAGCACGCACGCCGATGCGCCTCCACGCCCTCCGGGCGATTTGGCCTGCCCGAAACCGTTCGGAACCGGCTCGAAAGCCGGCGCCGTCGAATGGAGCGAAGTGCCGCCGCCTACGGCCGCGATGTCGTCACATGTCGGACGAAGCGACCCGCTCGCCGCTCTGGGCGTCGAACAGATGATACTGGGTCGGCGCCAGGCGGAGCTTGTCGCCCTGCTTGACGGTGTGGCGCTCACGGAACAGGGCGATGATGTCGGTGCCGCTGGCGTTGGCCATCACCTGGGTTTCCGATCCGGTCGGCTCGACGATCTTGGCGGTGGCCTCGAAGCCGCGGCCGCCGTCATCGGTGATGTGC
This sequence comes from Astrobacterium formosum, assembly GCA_030848545.1. Taxonomy (GTDB): domain Bacteria; phylum Pseudomonadota; class Alphaproteobacteria; order Rhizobiales; family Xanthobacteraceae; genus Astrobacterium; species Astrobacterium formosum. The sequence continues at coordinate 78,230 of JAVDCA010000014.1, read as the reverse complement.
AGATGCTCGGGCCGGATGCCGAACACCAGCGGACGGCCCGCGAGGCCGGCGATGGCGGAAGTCTTCAGGGAAACGAAGGCGCCGCCGCTGGTCACGAAGCCCTGGCGGCCATTCGCCTCGATGGTGCCCTTGAACAGGTTCATGGCCGGCGAGCCGATGAAGCCGGCGACGAACAGGTTCGCGGGCGAATCGTAGAGCTCGAGCGGGGCCCCGACCTGCTCCACATTGCCGTCACGCATCACCACGATGCGGTCCGCCATGGTCATGGCCTCGATCTGATCGTGGGTGACGTAGATGGTCGTGGTGCCGAGGCGCTGGTGGAGATCCTTGATTTCGGTGCGCATGGCGACGCGCAGCTTGGCGTCGAGGTTCGACAGCGGCTCGTCGAACAGGAACACCTGCGGGTCGCGCACGATCGCGCGGCCCATGGCGACGCGCTGGCGCTGGCCGCCGGACAAGTGGCGCGGGAAGCGCGCCAGATAATCCTTGAGGCCGAGAATGCCGGCGGCTTTGGCGACGCGTTCGTCGATCTCGGAACGGCTGACGCCGCGCAATTTCAGGGAGAACGCCATGTTGTCGGCGACCGACATGTGGGGGTAGAGGGCGTAATTCTGGAACACCATGGCGATGTCGCGATCCTTGGGCGGCAGATCGTTGACCACGCGCTCGCCGATCTTGATCTCGCCGGTCGTGATCGTCTCGAGCCCGGCGATCATGCGCAGCAGGGTCGTCTTGCCACATCCGGACGGGCCGACCAGCACGACGAACTCGCCGTCCGCGATGTCGATCGAGACGCCGTGCAGGATTTCGTTCTGACCGAACGACTTTGTGGCTTTGACGATATCGACCGAAGCCATGACGAAACTCCCAGATCATCCAGGGCTGTCATTCCACGCTCGCCAGGGAGCGCCACATACGAGAACGCCGGGATGCTCCGACATTCCCGAATCGGCACGTCCGGCGTCAGCCTGGTCGTGGCGCCGAACCGCCGAACTCATGGTAGGCACAGAGAAATCCGTCGCTATGCCGACCCTTGTGATTTGCGCGCTGGGGTGGACGCAAGCCAGCACATAACAAACGACACTCGACAGAATCAATCCGATTGACTGTTCGTCAAGGTGAGGGTTTACCCGAATTGCTCTCTGCCATGGTAGCATGCCAGAGGAGGTTTTCCACCTTCGTCCGGGTCGCACCGCGCACAAACAGGAACGAAGTACATTGGCGACATGTGTTTCGCCGCACTTCAGCATCCACAACGCGAGCAGACTTTCTTTTCGCGTGCGCGCGCTGCTGACGCATTCGTTGCGACATGGAGGCTCCCCCGTGCCTCCGAGGCTGGCAGCCGTTTTTCCATCCAACGGGAGATAAATCACTATGACGCGACGCAGTGGAATCGACCGACGCGGCGTGCTTGCCGGCGGGGTTGCTCTGGCGGGGTCTGCCCTCGTGGGGCAGCGTTCTGCCTGGGCGGCTGATCCGACCGGTGGCCGGTTGTCGATCTGGCTCGGCTACGGCGAGACCGCGCCGGCCTACAAAGCCGCCATCGAGGACTTCAAGCAGCTCTATCCCAACATCCAGGTCGAACTGCTCTCCTTCGACCTGCGCGAATTCGAGGCCAAGCTGTCGGTCGGCGTGCCCACCGGCAACGGCCCCGACATCCTGACGTTGCACGATTTCATCTTTCCCCACTACTTCAACAACGATCATCTCGACGAAGTCCCCGCCGATCTCGCCAAGGTGGTCAACGATCCGAAGATCGTCGAACCGGTCTTCCGCGATGTCTGCTCGCGCGAGGGCAAGCTGTGGGGCGTGCCGTGGTGGAAGGGCAGCCGGGCGTTCTTCTACAACCTCGACCACTTCAAGGAAGCGGGCTTGGCCGGGCCGCCCAAGACCATGGACGAGATGTGGGAGTTCGCCGAGAAGCTGACGAAGAAGAACCCCGACGGCACGATCGCACGCGCCGGCGTCAGCCTGCGCCTCACCGACGGTTCGGGCGCCTTGCAGAAGTTCTGTGATCATTACTTCGCCATGACGGGCCACCAGATTCTCGAGGCCGGCGCGAAGCCCGGCACGGTGCGGGTGACCCTGAAGGACAAGGACTGCATCGACGGCGGCGTCAAGTTGCTGCTCGACTACATCGCCCATCTGCACGGCCCGAAGAAGGTGGACGATTGGGCCCTCAAGCACGACGCACAGGGCTTTGCCAACGGTCTCGCCTCGATGCTCTTCCGCGAGGACTGGGTGGTCGCCTTCATCCGCAAGAACGGCCCGAACATCAAGTTCGCGACAGCGCCGGTGCCGCGCGGCAAGGCGTGGGGCAACTTCCACCTCGCCGAGATCCTGTCGGTCAACAAGAGCTCGAAGCTCAAGAAGCCGGCCTGGGATTTCATCCGCCTGCTGCAGGGGCAGAAGTATCTCGACATCGTACTGCAGGAGAGCGGCTGGGTGCCGTTGCGCCTGGACCGGGACTTCTCGGCATTCCTGGCCAAGAATCCGGAATACAAGGCGTTCCTCGAGCCGATCCCGGGTTACCAGGCCTATCTCGAGCCGCCGAACACCGCCTATGTGGAGTGCACCACGCGTACCGGCGACGTCATCCTGGCGGCGTTCCGCGACGCTTCGCTCCTCGGTAAACCCGAAGGCGCCAAGGCGGTGCTCTTCAAGGCCTACGATACCGCGGCTGCAATTCTGAAGCGCTCCGGTATCTATTCGGAATGACCGATGCCGGCCGCATCGTCTTTGCGAGCCACCGGGTCCGGCCTGAGGCCGGCCCGGTGATGGGCTGAAGCGAAGCAATCCAGCTCTTGCGTCGACCCCTGGATTGCTTCGTCGCTTCACTCCTCGCAGCGACGACAAGGTCGACGATCGTTGGCATACGCCGATCCGGCGGAGGACGCTCGATGAGCGACGTGATACTGCCCCAGCGATCGTCGCTTGGTGCGCGCCTGGCCAAGGGCTGGGCGCGCATGAAGCGCGAACACATCATCTTCGTGCTCTGCACGCTCGGGCCGGTATTGGCGCTGTTCGGATTGATCCGCATCTATCCGATCGCGGAAACGATCTGGCTGTCGTTCTACGACTACCACATCACCCGGCGCAGGAACCCGTTCGTCGGCCTCGCCAACTACGCCTATCTGCTCGAAGACGGGCCGTTTCACGAAGCGCTGATCAACACCATCGTGTTCTCGACCTTCGCCGTGGTGGCGACGCTGGTGCTGGCGCTCGCCTGTGCGGTCCTGTTGCGCAGCATCGAGAAGGCGGCGCCCACCTACGAGCTCCTGTTCTACATCCCGGTGGTGACACCCTGGGTGCCGGCCTCCGTGATCTGGAAGTGGATTTTCGATCCGACCTACGGGGCGCTCAACTACGCGCTCTCCTTCTTCGGCATACCGCGACTGGGCTGGCTGCAAGACCCGGTGCTGATCCTGTTCGCGCTGGTCGTCGTCTCGGTCTGGAAGATGGTCGGCTATTTCGTGGTGATCTTCGGCGTCGGTCTGCGGGCCATTCCCGAAGAGCTGCTCGAAGCGTCGGAGCTCGACGGCGTGACGCCCTGGCAGAAACTGACGAAGATCATTCTTCCGCTCTTGCGGCCGATCATCCTCTTCAGCGTCGTGACCTGCACGATCATCAACGTCAACGTGTTTGCTCCGGTCTACGTGCTCACCGCCTCCGCGCAGGGTGCGCCGGCCTACGACCTCAAGGTGCTGGTGGGCGAGATCTATTCGAACGGCTTCGTCTACTACCACATGGGCTATGCCGGCGCCCAATGCGTGGTGCTGCTGTTGTTCGTGATGTCGCTTCTGTTCGTCCAGTTCCTCGCGTTCCGTGAGAAGAACTAACACCATGTTCCGAGAACGATCCGTTCGCATCGCGGCCTGGATATCCTGCACCGTCCTGGCGCTGTTCACGGTGGTGCCGGTGCTGTGGATCGTGGCGACGTCGTTCAAGACAGCGGCCGAGATCAACGCCTGGCCGCCCACCTTCCTGCCGCATGCGCCCACTTGGGCGAATTTCGACGAGATTCTCACTCACACGTCGTTCCCGCGCTACATCCTCAACACGCTCATCGTGTCCACGGCCTCGACGATCTCCATCATGATCACCTCGAGCATCGCCGGCTTCGTGTTCGCGAAATACAAATTTCCGTTCCGCGGCGCGATCTTCATGCTTCTTCTCGCCAGCGCCACGATCCCGCTCGAAGCCTACATGATCCCGGTCTACATCATGGTGTTCAAGGTGAAGATGCTGGATACTTTCGTGGCGATGATCTTCCCTTTGACCATCATGACGTTCGGCGTGTTCTTCATGCGCCAGGTCATCATGGGCATTCCCGACGAGCTGCTCGAGGCGGCGCGCGTCGACGGCGCAAGCGAAATGTGGATCTATCTGCGGATCATCCTCAGCCTCAGCAAGAACGGACTGATGGCCATCGGGGTATTCGCCTTCACCCAGGCCTGGGCCCAGTTCATGTGGCCGCTGGTCGTCGTCTCCACCGGGGACATGTACACGACCGAGCTCGGTCTCGCGGTCTACCAGCGTGCATTCTATACGGAGTATGGCCCGATCGCGGCCGGTGCCGTCATCAGCATCGTGCCGATGCTGATCGTTTTCGTGGCGCTGCGACGCCACATCATGGAAGGGATCGCGACCACCGGCATGAAGGGGTGATCCGTGATGGAAGCCCGGACGGGGTTCATTCGGGCTCTCATTGGGGTTCTTGGTCGCCAACCCTGACTTCGAGTGGGAATCGCTTGCCGCAATGGCCGGTGGCGGCATCGCCACGACGCTTTTTACTGCATCGCAAAAATAAATTGCGCGCTGCAGCGCAATGATCAGGAAAGCAAGCCGGCCCATCTGCCGTGTCGCCGCTGCGAGTGCCGCGGCGTGTCTATAAGTGACTGAATACAAATAAGATATTTGTCATTCCGCGATCCCGATCAGAATGAGGGGTTCTCCCGATTTGCATCTACCATGGTAGTATTTAAGGTGCCGGCGGTTCGCATCTGACGAACCTCAGGAGGATTTCGACAATGCAGACGACAAGGATGTGTATCGCTGCGGCATTCGTCACGACGATTGCTGCGGGCGCTGCCCAGGCTCGTGATTTCCGCTCCGCCGACGTCCACGTCCGCGATTATCCGACCGTGCAGGCGGTCGAGTATATGGGCAAGCTGATCAGCGAAAAGACCGGCGGCAAGTACAGCGTCAAGGTGTTCGTGTCGAGCACGCTTGGCAACGAGAACGACGTCGCCGAGCAGGTCAAGATCGGCACGCTCGACATGGCCCGCCTGAGCGTCGCCACCTTCCACGGCATCGTGCCGGCTTCGCTGGTGCCGTCGTATCCTTTCATCTTCCGCGATGACGCCCACTTCCAGAAGGTCATCCGCGGCCCGGTCGGCGAAGACATCCTCAAGTCGTTCGAACCGGCCGGCTATATCGGCTTGGCTCTGTTCGACGCCGGCGCCCGCTCCATCTACGCCAAGAAGCCCGTGAAGACGCCCGCCGACGTCAAGGGCATGAAGATCCGCGTCATCCCGTCCGACTTGTTCGTCGGCATGATCAATGCGCTGGGCGGCTCGGCGATCCCGATCCCGACCTCGGAAATCTACACCTCGCTCAAGACCGGCCTCGTCGAAGGCGCCGAGAACAACTACCCGACCTACGAGACCATGCGGCACTACGAGCCGGCGCCGTTCTACAGCGAGACCCAGCACACCCGGATTCCGGAAGTGGTGGTGTTCTCCAAGAAGGTGTGGGACACGCTCTCGGCCGACGAGCAGAAGGCCATCCGCGAATCCGCCAAGGCGGCCGTCGACTTCTATCAGAAGCTCTGGGATGCCAAGATGCAGGCATCCAAGAAGATCCTGATCGACAAAAAGGTGACGTTCAACGAAGTCGACCACGACGCCTTCGTGGCGCTCGAGAAGCCGGTGTGGGACAAGTTCGCCACCACGCCGGAGGCGAAGGACCTCGTCAAGAAGATCACCGAAGTGAAGTGATCTGATCTGAGAAATCGACGGGGCGACGCCGCACGCGGCGTTGCCCCACACCGGCATCCCCTTGAGTTCCTCTTCGCGAGCCGCGGCGTCGACAGGTCGGTTTGCCTGTGCGGCACAGGCTCGTGTCCAATCAGCAACGTGCCGGGCCGCGCGCCTGTCGGCGTGCCTGCCCGGCGGAGCAAACCCCATGAATTGGCTGACCGCTCTGAATGCCAGACTGTCGCGATGGGCGCTTTATATCGCCGTGGCGGCACTGCTCAGCATCGTAGCCGTCGTGTTCTACGGCGTCGTCATGCGTTACGTGTTCCACGATGCGCCGCCCTGGGTGGAGCAGGTGGCCCTGATCCTGGTCATCACGGTGGCGATGTTCGCCGCCTCGGCGACGGTGCGCGAAGCCGGCCACATCGGCATGGATTCGATGGTGATCATGCTGCCGCTGAACTGGCAGTTCGGCATCGGCGTCCTCGTCGGCCTCCTGACCATCGCGTTCGGCGCCATCCTGTTCGGCGGCAGCCTGCAGATGGCGATGGCCGTGCACAGCATCATCATTCCTACCCTCGGCGTTCCCCAGTCGATCCGTTACGCGCCTTGCGTGATCGCCGGCATCCTCATCGTGCTGTTCTCGATCGAGCAGCTCATCGCCATGTGGCAAGGCAAGGAAGTGGTGCAGTCATGGCACTAGCCGTCCTCACGTTGACGTTCTGCTTTTTCCTCATCATCGGCCTTCCCGTCGCCTTCGCGATCGCGCTCTCCTGCATCCTGACCTTCGTCGCAGAGGATCTTCCGATCGCGACCGCCTTCCAGTCGATGATTTCGGGCATGAACGTCTTTTCGTTCCTGGCCATTCCGTTCTTCATCTTCTCGGGCGAGATCATGCTGCACGGCGGCATCGCCGAGAAGATCGTGAACTTCGCCCGCAACCTGGTCGGCCATTGGCGTGGCGGCTTAGGCATGGCGAACGTGGTCGCCTGTACGCTGTTCGGCGGCGTTTCCGGTTCCCCCGGCGCCGACACGTCGGCGATGGGCGGCATCATGATCCCCATGATGAAGAAGGAAGGCTACTCAGCCGACTACGCCGTCAACGTCACGACCCACGCTTCCCTCGCCGGCGCCTTGATGCCGACCTCGCACAACATGATCATCTATGCGTTCGCGGCCCAGGGCGCGGTCGGCGTCGTCAACGGGCAAACGGTCCGCGGCGTCTCGATCGCCGACATGATGTTCGCCGGCCTGCTGCCGGTGATCGCGCTGATGATCTGCATGCTGGCGGCCGCCTATTGGGTGGCGAAGAAGAACGGCTTCCCGCGCCTTCCCGACGGCACGACCAAGATCGACATCTTCCCGGGTTGGCGTGCCGTCGGCCTCTCGCTCCTGGCGGCGGTGCCCGGCTTCCTCGTCATTTTCATCATCCTGGGGTGCATCATCGCAGGCGTCACCACCGCGACGGAAGCCGCCGGCATCGCGGTCGTCTATTCGCTGTTCCTCACCATCGTGGTCTATCGCAGCCTGGGCTGGGAGCAGCTCATGAGGGCGTCGGCGCGCGCCGCCAAGACGACCGGCATCGTGCTCCTGCTCATCGGCGTCTCCAATATCCTGCAGTGGCAGATGGCGTTCCTGGAGATTCCCGACAAGACTGCCGCCCTGCTGCTCAGTGCCACCGACAATCCGCTGGTGATGTACGCGCTCATCAACATCATCCTGTTCCTGCTCGGCACCTTCATGGACATGGCGGCGACGATCCTGATCTGCACGCCCTTGTTCCTGCCGCTCGCCATGCAGATGGGCATGGGGCCGGTTCAGTTCGGCATCGTGCTCCTGCTCAACTGCGCGCTCGGGCTGAACACGCCGCCGGTCGGCACCGTGCAGTTCATCGGCTGCGCCATCGGCGGCGTTTCGGTCGGCGAGGTGATGAAGACCATCACGCCCTTCTACATGGCGCTGTTTGCCGCCATGGCGGTCGTGACCTACGTGCCGTGGTTCTCGACCTGGCTGCCGGCGTTCATCAACGGCCACTTGGTGTATTGAGGCCGACAACCGACGGACGGGAAGCCTCCGCAACTTGTCTTCGTGACCACGAAAGCCGCCATGACCTCGTTACGGCGGCTTTCGGATTCGTGGCTGACACCAAAACTGGTTGATCGTGACTCATCGTTGCGAAGAGCGAAGCGACGAAGCAATCCAGAGACCCCCGGAAAAAGGACTGAAGTGCTTCGTTTAAGCCTGTCATCGGGCCGGCCGAAGGCCGGACCCCGGGGCCCGCAATGACGGGAGAGCAGGATCGGTCAAGGTCAATGAAAGCAGGTATTACGTCGCGAGAAAGTACCGGCGAGAGGCGACTATCTTCCAAGGTCCCGTCATGCGCAGGTCCTGCGGCGCGAACGCGGCCCCGATGGCGCCCGCTTCACACCCGCCTTCGCGCGGCGGGTGGCTCGAACCATGTCAGAATGGCGAGGGAAGCGGGGCCAGCGGCTACGAGAGCTGGTTCACGTTGAGAGCCGGCTTGGGGCGTCCGTGACGGCGCGGCGGCGCGGTGGGGGGGGCGTCGGTGAGCCCCAGCTTTTCGACGGTGAGGAATACGGCACGCAGATGTTGGCGCAGTGCACGCTGGGCCTCGCCCGCGTTCCTGGCCGTCAGGGCATCGGCGATGTTGCGGTGCTCTGCCAGGATTTCCGCCGTTCGCGCCGGTTCGTGCACCGAAAGATAGCGGACCCGGTCGAACTGGGTCTTGGCCTTGAGAATGACGTTCCACACCTTGGGATGGCCGCTCAATTCGGCGATCAGGGCGTGGAATTCGTTGTCGAGATTGTAGAATTCGTCGAGTTCCGCCGCCATCGTCTGGCGCTCGATGACGTCGCGCACGCGCGCCGCGCCTGCATCGTCGAGCCGCTCGGCGGCATCGACGATGAGCGCGCACTCCAGGTGCTCGCGCACGAACTGGCCGACGCGCACCGCCTCCAGCGAGATCGGCGCCACGAAAGTGCCGAACTGGGGGTAGATGACGACCAGTTCCTCTTCGGCGAGGTTGATCAGCGCCTCGCGGACCGGCGTACGGCTGACATTGAAGCGTTCGCACAGATCCTGCTCCGACAGCGGTGCGTTGGGGGGCAATTCCCCCCGCACGATGCTTTCGCGCAGACGTACGAAAACCTGACTGGCAAGCCTGGTGTTACGACGGTCCACTTGAGTTTCGTCCCTGCGATCGGGTGGTCTGGAATCCTCAGGAGACTCTGCCGGAGCGGAACGCCTCCACGGTCTTGATGACGCCGCGCAGCTCGGCCAGTCCCTTGAGGCGGCCGACCCACGAATAGCCGGGATTCATCTTCTTGCCGAAATCGGTGCCGAGCAGGTGGCCGTGGTCGGGCCGCATGGGGATCTGCGCGTCGGCGCGCCCCTCTTTGGCGCGACGGTCTTCCTCGGACATGAGCTGCGCGATCACGCCGACGAGATCCGTGTGGCCGCCGAGATGCTCGGCCTCGTAGAACGAGCCGTCGGGCTCGTGGGTGGTGTTGCGCAGATGGACGAAATGGATGCGCGGGCCGAACTCCTTCGCCATCGCCACCAGATCGTTCTTGAGGTTGGAGCCGAACGAGCCCGTGCACAACGTGAGGCCACAGGCCTCCTGCGGGATCGCCTTGAACATCGCCCGCACGTCGTCGGCGCTGCACATGACGCGGGGCAGCCCGAAGATCGGAAAGGACGGGTCGTCGGCATGGATGCACAGGCGCGCACCCTCCTCCTCGGCGATCGGCGTGATCTCGCGCAGGAACTCAAAGAAGTTGGCGCGCAGATCCTCGGAGCCCATCTCGCCGTAGAGTTCGAGCATCTTCTTGAAGCTGTTGCGGTCGTAGGCGAAGTCGCGCGCCGGCAGCCAGTCGATGAGATTGAGCTCAAGCTCCTTCTTCTTCTCCTCCGGCATGGTTTCGAAGCGCTTCTTGGCGGCCGCGACGCGCTCCGGCGTATAGCTCGCCTCCGCGCCTTTGCGCTGCAGCACGAAGATGTCGTAGGCCGCGAAATCGATGCTGTCGAAGCGCAGCGCGTAGCCGCCGGTCGGCAGCTTGTACATCAGATTGGTGCGCGTCCAGTCGGTGATGACCATGAAGTTGTAGCAGATCGCCTTGACGCCGGCGCGGGCGACGTTGCGGATCGACTGCTTGTAGTTGTCGATCTTCTCGCGGTAATTGCCGGTGCGGGTCTTGATCTCCTCGCCGACGCCGATGCTCTCGACCACCGACCACACCAGCCCGGCGGCCTCGACTTCAGCCTTGCGCTTGAGAATCTCGTCCGTCGTCCAGACCTGCCCCTGGTTCATATGGTGCAAGGCCGTGACGATTCCGGTGGCGCCCGCCTGCTTGGCGTTCTCCAGGGTCACCACATCGTCGGGGCCGAACCATCGCCATGTCTGTTCCATCGATCTGTTCCTTAGAAAACGCTTTTCGGGATGCCGCGCCGGAAAGCGTCCGGCGCGGAATCGGGTGGAGGCAGGGTCAGTGGCCGGCGACGAAATCCGTCAGGGTTTGACGAACTCCTCGGGTCATGAGGCTCGCGAGATGACGCTCGACGGCGCTGGTGAAGCTCTTGTCGGCAACCAACTCGGCCGGGAAGATGTCCCCGACCGCGAGCAGTGCCTTGGAGAGCGTGGCCGCGGTCGCGCTGTTGTCGCGGGCGAGCTTGGTGAGGCGATCCGCCATCGGGTCGGAGACCGTGTAGGTCTGGCCATTGTCGTCCTTGCCCAGGAGGAAGCGCATCCACGCCGCCACCGTCAGGGGAATGACCTGCGCGCAGGCGCCGTCCTGGAGACGCTCGAGCGCCGGTTCCAGGAGCCGCGGCCCGAGTTTCTGCGAGCCGTCCGAGGAAATCTGCAGGGTGCGATGGCGAATGGCCGGATTGCGATAACGGGCCTCCAGCGCCTTGGTGTAGGCGTTGAAGTCGGTGCCCGGAATGGGCGTGAGCGTCGGGACGAGGTCCTGGTCCCACAGCCGACGGATGACGGTCGGCAGGTGGGGATCCGTCATGGTGTCGGCGATCGTCTCGATGCCGGCGAGCACGCCCAGATAGGCGAGGGTGGAGTGCGTGCCGTTCAGGCAGCGCAGCTTCATGATCTCGAACGCATCGACATTGTCGACCATGGTGGCGCCGGCGAGCTCCCAGGGCGGGCGGCCGGCGGCGAAATGATCCTCGATCACCCACTGCTTGAACGGTTCGGTGACGATCGGCCATTGGTCTTCGATGCCGAGGCCGGCAGCGACGGCGGCGCGCTCCGCATCCTGGGTCGCCGGCGTGATGCGGTCGACCATCGTGCACGGGAACAGGATGTTGTCCTCGACGAAGCGGCCGAGCTCGGGATCGCGCAACTGAGCGAACCGGGTGACGATGCCGCGCACCCGCTTGCCGTTCTGCATCAGGTTGTCGCACACCAGCACGGTGAACGGGGCGAGGCCGGCGGCGCGGCGCAGCCGGATCAGTTCGGTCAGCATCCCGGGCACGCTGCGCGGTGCCGACGGGTTGGCGAGATCGGCGACGACGGCGGGATGCTTCTCGTCGAGCTTGCCGGTGGCGGGATCCTGGCAGTAGCCCTTCTCGGTCACCGTCAGGGTGACGATGCGGATTTCCGGACGCACCGCCCAGGCCAGCACCGCCGGCAACTGATCGGTCGTCGCCATGACGTCCAGGAACGAACCGACGACCTGGAAGTCTTCCTTGCCGCCCTCACGCGTCATGACCGTGTACAGGCAGTCCTGCGGCTTCAAGGCGGCGCGGATGTCGGGCGCCAGCATGTCGATGCCGACGATCCCCCAGTCGGTGACGCCGGTCTCCAGGACGTCTTCCGTGTAGGTGCCGAGGTGGGCGCGACAGAAGGCACCAAGGCCGATGTGGAGGATGCCGGGCGTCACGGCCTTGCGGTCGTAGCGCGGCCGGCGGACGGCGGCGGGGAGGCTGCCGAGCACGGCTTCGGACAGTCGCGGCCGGGCGGCCTGGTTTGCCTGCTTGTCGTTCATGTTCGTCCCTGACATCACAGCTTGTAGGCCGACTTCACCAGCCTGTAGGCGAGGTCGCGCGCGACCTCGAAAGCGTCGTCCATGTCGAGCCGGTGCTCGGCGACGAGACGGCCGAGATAGCCGCAGTCGATCCGGCGGGCAACATCGTGGCGGGCCGGTATCGACAGGAAGGCGCGCGTATCGTCGTTGAAGCCGACCGTGTTGTAGAAGCCGGCGGTCTCGGTCACCAGTTCGCGATAGCGGCGCATGCCCTCGGGACTGTCGAAGAACCACCACGCCGGACCGAGCCGCAGCGCCGGATAGTGGCCGGCCAGCGGGGCGAGTTCGCGCGAATAGGCGGTCTCGTCGAGGGTGAACAGGATGATGGTGAGGTCACGCTCGTTGCCGAAGCGGTCGAGCAGCGGCTTGAGCATCGACACGTAATCGGTCGCGGTCGGAATGTCGCAGCCCATGTCGCGGCCGAAGCGCTCCATCAGGACCGGATTGTGGTTGCGCCACGAGCCGGGATGAATCTGCATCACGAGCCCGTCTTCGAGGCTCATGCGCGCCATTTCGGTGAGCATCTGGGCGCGGAACAATTCGGCGTCGGCCGCCGAGGCGCCGCCGTTGCGCACGCGCGCGAACAATGCCGCGGCATCGGCCTCGGGCAGGTCGGCGGTACGGGCGGTCGGATGTCCGTGGTCGGTCGACGTGCAGCCGCCGACCTCCTTGAAGTATTGCCGCCGCTTCGCCAGGGCTTCGAGATAGCCCTTCCATGTCGCGGTGTCGCAGCCCGTCATGCGGCCGAGTTCGACCACGTTCTTGGCGAAGCCGCCGAAGTCGGGATCGACCACCGGGTCGGGCCGATAGGCGGTCACCACGCGGCCTTTCCAGCCGCTCTCGCGCACCTTGCGATGATGCTTGAGCTCGTCGAGCGGGCTCTCGGTGGTCGCGATGACCTCGATGTTGAACTTCTCGAACAGTGCCCGCGGCCGGAATTCCGGCTTCTGCAGGCATTCCGAGATGCGGTCGAAGAACTTGTCGGCATTGGCCGCCGACAGCCGTTCGGTCAGGTCGAAAACCTCGGCGAAGGCATGGGTGAGCCACATCCAGCTGGGCGTCCCGCGGAACAGATGGAAGTTCTCGGCGAAGCGGTGCCAGATCTTGCGGGAATCGGTTTCGACCGGGCTGCCGTCGAGACGGCGGATGCCGAGATCCTCGAGCCGGATGCCCTGGCTGTAGAGCATGCGGTGTACGTAGTGGTCGGGCTTGATGAACAGGGCGGCGGGGTCGGGGAACGGCTGGTTGTCGGCGTACCAGGACGGATCGGTGTGCCCGTGCGGGCTGATGATCGGCAGCTTCGCGACCGTGCCGTAGAGCTGGCGCGCGATGTCGCGGGTGGCCGCATCGGCCGGGAACAATCGGTCAGGGTGGAGCGCTGGTGTGTCGGCCTTCATTGACCTTGAACCTCTTGTGACGGAACGCCATAGCGAGCGTTGCAGGCGGCAAAGGGAGGGGTGCGAGGTCCCGATACCAGCGTCATGGCTTCGACAACGGGTTTTCCGCGGCGATTCGCGAAAGACTCGTCGCCCGAACTATCTTTCTTAAATACTACCATGGTAGACGCAACTCAGTGAAAGCCCTCATTGGTTCCACCGGCGATTTCCAGCATCGCGCATGTGACCCGCCTGCAAGCCATTGGAGGGTGCCAGGAAAATTACCCTTTCAGCCAAGCAAGTTCCATCCCTACCGGGAGGCGGAGGACGGCCGGCAAAGCGGGCGGCCGCGCCGCGGGGGGAAAATTCGCGCGGAGATCGCGGTCCTGTCGTTCAACGCGCTACATGGGCGGATCGATCTGCCACGGCACGAATTCGTCGGCGCCGTAGCCCAGCAATTCGCTCTTGGTTCTCACCCCCGAGGCGGTGCGCAGAATGTGCTCGAATATCTCCTGCCCCTTGGCTTCGATGGACACGCCGTCGAGCACATCGCCGCAATTGATGTCCATGTCGTCGATCATGCGGTGATAGATGTCGCTGTTGGTGGCCAGCTTGATGGACGGCGTCGGCTTGCACCCATAGGCGGATCCGCGCCCGGTCGTGAAACACAGGACGTTGCAGCCGCCGGCCACCTGGCCGGTCGCTCCGACGGGATCGAAGCCGGGCGTGTCCATGTAGACGAAGCCTTTTGTGTCGATCCGGTCGGCATAGCGATAGACGTCTTCGAGCGTCGTGGTGCCGCCCTTGGCGGCGGCGCCCAGTGATTTCTCCAGGATGGTGGTGAGCCCGCCGGCCTTGTTGCCCGGGGAGGGATTGTTGTCCATGGAACCGCCGTTCCTGGCGCAGTAATCCTCCCACCACCGGATGACCCCAACGAGCTTTTCGCCCACTTCGCGGCTGCGGGCGCGTCGCGTGAGCAGATGCTCGGCGCCGTAGATCTCTGGCGTTTCCGACAGCACCGCCGTGCCGCCATGGCGCACCAGGAGGTCGGCGGCGGCGCCGAGCGCCGGGTTCGCCGTGATCCCTGAATAGCCGTCCGATCCACCGCATTGCAGCGCCAGCGTGAGTTCGCTCGCCGGAATGCTCTCGCGCCGCGCCTTGTCGGCCAACGGCAGCATCTCCTTGATGCGGGCGACACCGGCTTCGATGGACTTCTTGGTGCCGCCGCTGTCCTGGATGATGAGCGAATGGAAGTTGTCGCTCTCGATGAGGCCGTATTTTTCCTTCAGCCGTCCGATCTGGATCATTTCGCAGCCGAGGCCGACGATCAGGGCGGCGGAGAGATTGGGGTGCCCCGCATAGCCCCACAATGTGCGTTCGATCACCTCGTAGCCTTCGCCGCGGCCCGCCATGGAGCAGCCGGTGCCGTGCACGAACGACACCACGCCGTCCACGTTTGGAAATTGTTCCAGGATGCCGCTGCGGTTGACCGCCTCGGCCATGAAGCGTGCCACCGAGGCGGAGCAGTTCACGCTGGTGAGGATGCCGATGTAGTTGCGCGTTCCGGCCTTGCCATTGGGGCGGCGGAACCCTTCGAAAGTGGCGCGCGCCTCGGGAGGCAGCAGCGGTTCGTCGCGGGCGTCCTTGGCGAAGGCGTAGTCGCGCTCGAACTCGGCATAGCCGCAATTGTGGGTGTGGACGTGGCTGCCGGGCGCGATGTCCTCGGTGGCGAAGCCGATGATCTGGCCGAACTTGAGGACAGGTTCGCCCTTGGCGATCTTCTGCACCGCCATCTTGTGGCCACGCATGATCCTGGCGGTCGCCGTGACGCCCTGGGCCATGGCGCCGGGATCAATCGCGTCGACCGCCACCACGACGTTGTCGCGCTGATGGAGACGAAGCGTGCGGGGAGCGGATTTCTTCGTCGGTGTATCGAGCATCTGCAAAACCGTTTGCTGCGTCGTCGTGACGTCGGTTATGGCCGCCACTGGCAAGTGCGTCGGAACGCACACCGGAGGGGGCGGAGGGGGTGACGATCTCGCATGTCGGAACGTGCGCCTGCCATTCATAGCGCAGATAGCCACGCCGGAAAATCCGCTTAGGTAGTTGTCCGTTTCGAGAGTCGCCGCGGCGATCCATGGCCTCGGCAGGTAAGTCGGGGTGGACCGGTGTTGTGGGCTCCCTTATATTCAACCCATGGCGCAGATGGTGTCAGAGGTCTACGACGCGCTCCGCAGCGTCAACGTGCCGGAGGATAAGGCGCGCAAGGCCGCCGAAGCCCTGGCCGTTCCCGACATAAGAAGAGTCTACGACGCCCGTTTCGACAAGATCGACGGCGACATTGCGGCGCTCAAGGCGGACGTTGCCGGCCTGAAGATCGATGTGGCGGGACTGAAGACCGATGTCGCCACCCTGAAGACCGACGTCGCCACCTTGAAGGCCGACTTCGCCGCCCTGAAGACCGACGTCACCTTGATGAAATGGATGCTCGGCTTTGTCCTCGCCATGAACGCCGGTATCCTCGCCCGTCTCCTGTTCGTGCATTGAGTACGGCACGCCAGTCGGAGCCGTTGCCTGGATAAGCGCAAAGCGCAAAGCGCAGGGCGCGGGCTCGCTTTCGTATAAAGATGTCCGATGCCGCCGCGCCGCGGCTCCGATTTCGCCTTTAGCGCCGCAGCGTGATTGTCCCCGGCGTGATGTCGAGGATATCGACCGTTTCCGCGAGGGCCGAGAAAGCGGCCGGATCGGCGCCGGTCATCCACACCTGCGCTCCCAGCCGACCGAGAGCTTCGAACAGCGCCGCGCGACGCCCCGGATCGAGATGGGCGACGACCTCGTCGAGGAGGATGACCGGGGCTGTGCCGGTCATGTCGCTGACCAGCGCCGCATGGGCGAGGACGAGGCCGATCAGCAGCGCCTTCTGTTCGCCGGTCGACGCCTCGCGAGCCGCGATGCCCTTGGGGGCATAGATCACATCGAGATCGGAACGGTGCGGACCCTCGAGGGTGCGGCCGGCGGCGGCGTCGCGGGCTCGGCCTTCGCGGAG
Organism: Astrobacterium formosum; assembly: GCA_030848545.1. Lineage (GTDB taxonomy): Bacteria > Pseudomonadota > Alphaproteobacteria > Rhizobiales > Xanthobacteraceae > Astrobacterium > Astrobacterium formosum. The sequence goes on along the minus strand of JAVDCA010000014.1, from coordinate 61,774 downwards.
CGTGGTACGGTAACGGTCCTCCACCTCGGCGGCCGGATGGTCGCGGACCAGCCGCTCGACCACCCCGTCGATCGCGACCGCGGGGGTCGGAAACGCGTCGGCGTCACGGCGTGCGGCGAGCGTGGCGGACAGCCGCGAGATCGTCTCGGCGCGGGCGGCTGCGACCGCGACGGCAAGCTCGGCGGTTTCATGCTCGACCGCGTCGAGCCAGTGCGGATCGGGTCGCGGCGCCTCCAGGAGCCGATTGCGCGAACGCAGCGACCGCTCAAGCGCGCCGACCCGCCCGGCGTGGGTGGGGTCGATCGCCAGCACCAGCCTGTCGAGGAAGCGCCGGCGCTCGCCGGCGGCGCCGGTGAACAACGAATCCATCGCCGGCACCAGCCAGACGACACGCAGATGGTCGGCGAAAGCGGCGGCCGAGGAGACCGGCTCGCGATCGATCCGGCAACGCCGCGCCGCCGCCCCGTCATCGCCCGCAGCCGTCTCGATGCCGGTGCCGAGGGTCGCGAGGCCGAGCGCGCCCTCGACTTCCGCCGATACCGCCCAAACGCCGCCGCGGGGATCGTCGGCGTCGAGATCGCGGGTGGTGATCTCGTCCAGGGTCGCCCAGCGCAGGCCGCGTCCGGGTCCGAGAAACGAGATCGCTTCGATCAGATTGGTCTTGCCGGCACCGTTGGCGCCCACCAGAACGACGGCGTCGCTGTCGACCGTCACGCTGGAGGCGCGATAGCTGCGAAAATTCGTCAGAACCAAGCGGCGGATGCGGGCGGCAGTCATGAGGACGCACTACTCGTCGAGGTCGTTCGCCCTCGTCATTGCGAGGAGCCGCCGGGTCCGGCGTTTGACCGGCCCGATGACAGGCTCCGCGACGAAGCAATCCGGTGCCTCGTCGTGAAGAGCTGGATTGCTTCGCTCCGCTCGCAATGACGACAGGGAACGGAACCGATCGAAACCGGCACTTACACCCGCATGGGCATCAGAACATAGAGCGCGCCCTTGGCGTCCTTGTCCTGTACCAGCGTCGGTGAGCCCGGGTCGGCGAGCCTCAGGACGGCGGTGTCGCCTTCGATCTGGGCGGCGATGTCGAGCAGGTAGCGCGAGTTGAAGCCGATGTCGATCGGATCGGCTTCGTAAGCGACCTCGAGCTCCTCGGTGGCGCTGCCGGAATCCGGATTGGTGACGGAAAGCACCAAACGGCCGCCGGTGAGCGAGAGCTTGACGGCGCGACCGCGCTCGCTCGACACGGTCGAGACACGGTCGACCGCCTGTTCGAACTCGCGCTTACCCACTTCCAGTTCCTTGTCGTTGCCGAGCGGGATGACCCGGCCATAATCCGGAAAAGTGCCGTCGATCAGCTTCGAGGTCAGAACCACGTCGCCGATGGTGAAGCGGATCTTGGAGGACGACAGTTCGACCGTGACTTCGGCGTCGAGATCTTCGATCAGCCGTTGCACCTCGTTGACGGTCTTGCGCGGCACGATGACGCCGGGCATGCCCTCGGTCCCGGTCGGGGCCGGGAACTCGACCTGGGCGAGACGGTGGCCGTCGGTGGCGACCGCGCGCAGCACCATGTCGGTGCCGCTGCCGCTGGTATGCAGGTAGATGCCGTTGAGGTAGTAACGCGTCTCCTCGGTCGAAATGGCGAATTGGGTCTTTTCGATCAGCCGCTTGAGATCCCTCGCCGGCAGCGCGAATTTGTGCGTCATCTCGCCGGTGGCGATATCGGGAAAGTCGCTCTCGGGCAGTGTCTGCAGGGTGAACTTGGAGCGCCCGGCGCGGATCGTCAGGATCGCACGGTCTCCCGTCGCCTCCAGCACGATCTGGGCGCCTTCGGGAATCTTGCGCACGATTTCGTAGAACATGTGCGCCGGAACCGTGGTGACGCCTTCGGGGCCGACTTCGGCCGGCACCGTCTCGATCACTTCAAGGTCGAGGTCGGTGGCCTTGAAGGCGAGGCGCGAGCGTTCGGCCCGGATCAGCACATTGGCCAGGATCGGAATGGTATTCCGCCGCTCGACCACGCGGTGCACATGCGACAGCGATTTCAGGAGCTCGGCGCGCTCCACGGTGACTTTCATAACGAACCCCGTTCAGTCGGGTGGGAAGCCTCGGCCCGGGAGGAGGAGAGGAGAATCGTCTTAGTACCGCCCCCGTGAGGGCCCGGCTACCGGCGCCGACCCTGGACGCCGGACGTTGAAATTGGCCCGGCGGCGCGGATTCGGCAAGGGTCTGCCGGCGGGTAACGACCATCAGCGGCGCCGCGGCGGCGATTTTTGCCCGGCGCCAGCGCCTGCCGAGGGGACGTCATTCCTGCAATTGGCGCTTCAGGCCCTCGATTTCCTCGGCGAGCGAGTTGTCGTTGCCGACCAGGTTCTCGATCTTGCGCACCGCATGCAGCACCGTCGTGTGGTCGCGGCCCCCGAACCGGCGGCCGATCTCGGGAAGCGAACGTAGCGTCAGGACCTTGGCGAGGTACATGGCAACCTGGCGCGGCCGCACCACATTGGCGGTGCGGCGCGACGACAGAAGGTCGCCGCGGCTGACATTGTAGTGGCGGGCGACGATGCGCTGGATCTCCTCGATCTTGACCCGGCGCGGTTCGGTCGGCCGGATGAGGTCGCGGATTTCGCGCTCGGCCAGTTCCATGGTGACCGGCTGTCCGGTGAGCTTGGAGTGGGCGAGCAGGCGATTGATGGCGCCTTCCAGGTCGCGCCCATTCTGCGTCACCGAGCGGGCAATATGGGCGAGGATGGGCGGAGAAACCTCGAAACCCGGATGGTGCTGGCGGGCGGCGGCGACCCGCGACACCAGGATCTGCAGCCGCAGTTCCTCGGCGAGCATGCCCATTTCGACCACGAGCCCGCCGGCGAGGCGGGAGCGCACGCGCTCGTCCAGGTTTTCGATGTCGGCCGGCGGCCGGTCGGCGGCGATGACGACCTGGCGGCCGGCATCGATCAGGGAATTCAGGGTGTGCGAGAATTCCGCCTGGGTCGACTTGCCCTGGAGGAACTGGAGGTCATCGATCACCAGGACGTCGATACCCCGCAGGGCTTCCTTGAACGCAATGGCGGTCTGGCTGCGGAGCGCCGACACGAAGCCATACACGAACCGCTCGGCGGTCAGATACAGGACCTTGCGGTCCGAATGCCGGTTGCCCGCCCAGGCGATCGCCTGCAGGAGGTGAGTCTTGCCCAGCCCGACGCCGGCATGGATGTAGAGCGGATTGAACATCACGGCATCGCCGCGGCGGGCGTCGGCGACCTGCTTGGCGGCGGCGTGAGCGAGAGTGTTGGAGCGTCCGACCACGAAGGAATCGAAGGTCAGACGGGCATCGAGTGGTGATCCCCCCAGCGCCTCATGGGCGGCGACGATGGGTGCCGTCGCGGGGCGCGTTTCGATACCGTCGAACTTGGTGTCCCGGCCGTTGCGGGGGGGCGTGGCGGCGGGTTCCACGCATTTGGGCGGCACGGCGGAGCGGATCACCGCCGAGCGGACCGCGAGATCGATGCGGCGCAGATTGGGCTGCTCGCCCCGCCAGCAGACCAACACGCGTTCGGCGTAGTGGGCCTGGATCCAGCTCTTGAGAAAACGGGTGGGAACCGACAGGTGCACGGTCTCTTCGTCGAGGCCATCCAGTTCCATTCGGGCGAACCAACTGGAAAAGATGTCCTCGCCGACCTCGGCACGAAGCCGACCTCTGACACGGAGCCATTGCTCTTGGTCGGTAGTGATCATGTTCTTGTCTCTTGCGCCTAACGCTGATGAAAGATGCCGGCGGCGGCGCGGCGATAATCGCCAGCGGCGTCGACCGTCAGGATTTCGGGTCGAGGCGAGCCTGCGACCGCTGGAGTTATGGAAGGTGAGGGGCCGCCTGCGCCCCTAGCAGAGGGGCCGGACAGAACGGCCGCATCCCACGATAGGGGGATGGAATTGATGCGAGGGAAGATCGCACTGAAACGGAGCCGGGGGTCGGCAATTTGGGGAGCCTGTGGACGCCGATGCTTGTGCCGTCCGACACGAATTATTCATGGTTGCCCCCTCGTCTGATGCTCTGGCGGTGTAGGCCGCAGGGCGACGACGTCGCGTCACTTAAAGTTTAAACCCGCCACTTGGGAATTTTCCTAAGTAAATCCGGAAAACTTCCAAGTACATTCGAGTGGTCCGTACGCCCGCACTACCAGATCATCTTCAGAACACAGAGAAGCCATGAGGCAAAAACATCCCTGCCCATCCTCGGATGAGTCGCGAATTCAGACCGTTTACTGAGAGCCCCGGTGGCCCGGGACAATTTCAAAATACACAGGGGCCTCCGCAGCTGCAATGGTGTTGTTGCCGAGGACCGTCGTGCCGTCCCGGCGGTGCAATCGGGCAACAGCTGTGATCCAAATGCAGATTTTGCCCAACTCGTTGGCCGAGCGAGGTTATTCACAGCCATCCGGCCGCCCCCGGGAGGTAACGGGGCTCGGTCGAGGTCTAATTGATGCAACGTGGGCGTGAACTGGCTGTGGCGGGATTCCAAGCCCGGTCTTGGCTATGCGGCCTAACCACCTGGAGTCTCGTCTAAATTTGAGTCCGATCTGACCGGGTAGCCGTCGCCCTGAAAGGCACGAAAGCCTTCCTAATTTCCAAATGCGACAATGCGAAAAACTACCAACGTGTGACACTTTGGCAAATCTGTTGCCGGACAGTAACAAAACCGTCACACGTGATGGGTGATTATGACAGTCATCTCGCCCAAAACAATACAGCCGCCGCGGGCGGATGCCGCGGCGGCTGCTATTCGTTGCACGTAATACGTGCGGACTTACTTGGCGAGCTTGCCGATCTGCGCCGACAGACGCGACACCTTGCGGCTCGCGGTGCGCTTATGGACGACGCCCTTTTGCGCGGCGCGCATCATCTCCGGCTCGGCCGCCTTGAGGGCTGCGAGGGCGGTGTCGTGGCTGCCGCCCGCAATCGCTTCTTCGACCGCACGGACATGGGTGCGAATGCGCGACCGGCGCGCCTTGTTGACCGCGGTGCGGCGCGCAATCTTGCGGGTCGCCTTCTTGGCGGAAGTGGTGTTGGCCATCGCGTTTCCGTGACGTTGCGGGTCGGCGGCAGATCGGAGGACGATTCAGTCCGCCCAAGCCAAGCCGACCAGGAAAAAACAAGCGGCGGCGGATCAGCCCGCCGCCTGCGTGGCGAAGCTTATAGTCAGGCCAGCCGCGGGCGTCAACGGCCGGTCCCTCGCGCAAACGCGGGGAAGTAGTCGCAAGATACCATCGGCCAAACCGTGCCGGCAGGCGGTCGTGGGCGAGGCCGACCCGAGATCGTGGACGCGACGTCCGCGGTTCTCCATACGAAGACAAAGACCGGACGGCTCGCGTTCACGCGGGGCGTTGCGAACCGGGCTGGATGCGCTCACATCGAGCACCGGAATCGGGTGTCCGCGAAGCGGGCGGGTTGAACCATGCTGGCCGTAAGGCTAATTCAGGCCCGTGTCTGGATTCGCCGGCTCCCGATGGGATGCGCCATGATCCGTTTTCTGTTTCGTTTTCTCGGCTTGTGGATTCTGGCTGCCGGATTCGTCTTCCTGGTCTATGACGGCACCAAGTCCATCGCCAGCAACGCCATCTTCATCACCCGGCTGAACGACAGCTGGAACGCGATCCATGCCACGAGCCTGGCGAGCCTGGAGCCCGCCGTCAAAAGCGTCTCCCCATGGCTGTGGGATCCGGTCGTCACTTCCATCTTGACGGCACCGACCTGGTCGGTGTTCGGCGTCCTCGGCGCCATCCTGATCCTGCTCGGACGGAGAAAGAAGCCGCTGATCGGCTACGCGCGCGGCTGAAGCTGAGTGCGCTTCGCGGTTTCGTGATCCAGGCTGTGCCCGGGACCGGTTCATGCCGGATCGCCCGGCGATGCGGACAGTGGCGCGGCTTCCTATATTGGGCGCCGAGCCGACGCCACGGAGACCCCCGATGTTTTCGTTCCGCAAAAACCTGGACATGCCCACGGCCGCAACGGCGCTGCCCGGCCGCCGCGAGCCCTTGCGCACCGCCTCCCATCATTTCGTCAACGGACGCCCCCTGAAGGGACCCTATCCGGACGGCTTTGAGACCGCCGTGTTCGGGCTCGGATGCTTCTGGGGTGCCGAGCGCAAGTTCTGGCAGCTCGGCGACGGCATCCATGTCACCGCAGTCGGATACACGGGCGGCTTCACGCCCAATCCCAGCTACGAGGAAGTCTGCACCGGCCGCACCGGCCACAACGAAGTGGTGCTGGTCGTCTTCGACCCCGCCAAGATTTCCTACGAGCGTCTGCTGCAGACCTTCTGGGAGAGCCACGATCCCACGCAAGGGATGCGCCAGGGCAACGATGTCGGCACCCAGTATCGCTCCGGCATCTACGTCGCCTCGGCCGCCCAGCGGGCGGCAGCGGAGCAATCGAAGCAGGCCTACCAGCGCGCCCTGGCGGCGAAGGGCCTCGGCACCATCACGACCGAGATCGTCGACGCCCCGGTGTTCTATTTCGCCGAGGACTATCACCAGCAATATCTCGCCAAGAACCCGAACGGCTATTGCGGTCTCGGCGGTACCGGCGTCAGTTGCCCGGTCGGCGTCGCGGCAACGGCTTAATTCCGGTACCGAAATTGGACGAACGGACGGCCGCGTTCCTGCATGCGGCCGTCGATTCGAGTGGGGGGATGATGCGCAAATTCGAACTCGCGTTGGAAGCCGTTCTGTTCCAGAGCCGTTGGCTGCTGGCACCGTTCTATCTCGGATTGGCGGCGGCGCTGGTCCTGTTGCTCGTGCACTTCGTCATCGAGTTCGGCCATTTCGCCGGTCTGGTACTGCATGCCGATCGCAACGCCATCGTGCTCGGCATCCTCGGCCTGATCGACATCGCCTTCATGGGCAATCTGGTGCTGATCGTGATCTTCTCCGGCTACGAGAACTTCGTGTCACGCATCGAAATGTCCGGACACGACCGGCCGGAATGGATGGCGAAGGTCGATTTCGGCGGCCTGAAGCAGAAGCTGATGACCTCCATCGTCGCCATCTCGGCGGTCGAGGTCCTGAAGGCGTTCATGAACATCGAACAATACGACCCTGTCCGCCTCGGCTGGCTGGTCGGCATCCATGGCGTGTTCCTGGCGTCGCTCCTGGCGGTGGTGATCGCCGACAGGCTGGGCGACGGCACCAAGCCGCCGGGGGAAAAGAGCGAGGCCCGCGGCGGGAACGCCAAGGCCTGATCAATGACCCGGCGCCGGGCCGGACCGGCGCCTCCATTCAGGCGATTGCATTTCCGGCATATGGAAGTAGAGACTACCGCATGACCATCGACGAACGCACCCGCATCGAACTCGAAGCTGCGGTCTACCGGCGCCTGGTCGAGCACCTGCGTGCGCGCACCGACGTGCAGAACATCGACTTGATGAATCTCGCCGGCTTCTGCCGCAACTGCCTGTCCAACTGGATGAAGGAGGCCGCCGACGCCCGCGGCATCGCCATCACCAAGGACGAGAGCCGCGAACTGGTCTATGGCGAGCCCTACGACCAGTGGCGCGCGAAACACCAGAAGGAGGCGAGCCCGGACCAGAAGGTCGCCTTCGAAAAAGTTGCGCCCGGGCATTGACAGGGCCGGAATGACCCATTTCCCAAGCACTGCTACGGTTCGCCGGTACGCAGGCCCCTCCCGTCTCCTGTGCATGGATTGTGGATGACGGCCGTCGTGCCTTGACCTGACCGTCTTTGGCCTCGAAAGGTCGGGATCAAATCGGAACGACGAGGAGAAGCCGATGCCTGCCACTGCCGCGGCCGAAAAAGACATCGATCATGTGGCGACCAATTTTGCCAAGGATCAGCTCAAGGCGTTCGTCGAGCGAATCGAGCGCCTGGAGGAAGAGAAGAAGACGATTTCCGACGATATCCGCGACGTCTATGCGGAGGCGAAGGGCAATGGTTACGACGTCAAGGCGCTGCGCGCCGTCATCCGGCTGCGCAAGCAGGACAAGGACGAGCGTGCCGAACAGGAAGCGATCCTGGATACCTATCTGGTGGCCCTCGGCATGGCGTGAGGACGCCGCCGCTCATCGCGTTCGTATCTCCGCCAAATCGGTTTAGTCATTCCGGGGCGCGCTGAAAGCGCGAACCCGGAATCCAGTCGCGAGTCCGGTGCGCGCTTCTGGATTCCGGATTCGGCCTTCGGCCGCCCCGGAATGACGGTATTATCGATCGATTGGATATGAAACGCCGCTTCAGCGCAGCATGGCGGTGCGGCCGATCACCGTCACGGTCGACACGAACACGACGGCGCTGCCGGTGAACCGCTCGCTGATCATGCCCAGATGCGGGTCGTTGCAGAACGTCATCACCACCACCGAGTCGGGCTTGACCATCAGGGGCCGCAGGCTCATCGGATCGGGTGCCTCGAAGGCGGTGGCGGTCAGGTAGTTTTGCAGGTCGGGCGCGAGCACCAGGGCGCGCAGCCACGGATCGGCGTAGATTTCGCCGGCGAGCGGCGCTGGCGTGCGCTTGGGGGCGGCCGATGTGGGACCCGGAATGGCGGCAACGGCGCGCGGGCTCGCGGCGCGCGAAATGGTCTTCTTGATGATGGTGGTGAGGCCTTCGCCGTCGACCGGGGCGTCTGCGGCACCGGCGCGCGTCAGCGCGCTTCCCATGGGGGCTGCCCGCGGCGTCGCCGTGGCGATCAGGCCGTCGTTCTGGGCCGCATAGGCGAGCGCCACCTCGGCCGGAACGCGGTCGTTGCCGCGCTGCTGGCCCGGCCACGGCGCCAATTTGCTGGTGATTTCCAGGTCGGACGGGCGCTGCTCGACGCGCATGCGCGCCGGACCCAGCGCCGGGACGTCGGAGGCGTCGGCCACCTGGACAGGTCCCGGATTGGGAATGGCGGCGGGCGGCTCCGGCCGGCCCTGCGGGCCTTCCCACAGGCCGCGGGCGGTGAACACGTTGTCGACTGCGGGTGCGGTGGCCGGCGGCGACAGGTCGATCGGCCGCGACTCCGCCGCGGCGAGCGTGATCGCGCGGGCCGGCTTGGCGTCAGTCTTGGTATCAGGCTTGGCGTCGTTGGCGGCGATCAGTGCCGCTGGCCGCGCCGTCGGCAGCGGCACCGCGACGGTCTTGACCCGCGGGGCGGCCGCAGGCGAAGGAGCCTGGGTGGCCGCGGTGGCGAGTTCGTTGTCCTCGTCTTCGTCCTTGCCGCCGCCGAACAGGGCGGCGAGCAGGCTCTTCTTCGGCTTCTGCGTCGTCTCGATCGCCTCGGCGCCGGCGCCGTCGGCGGCCGCGAGAGCAAGCTGCGACGGGCTGCCGCCGCGCTTCCTGACGTCGGCGAGGGCGAGCGCATAGCCGGCGAGCGGCTTGCCGTTGGTGGGAACGTGCACGGTGCGCCCGTCCGGGAACACGCGCGCCAACTGGTCATAGGTCATGCGCGGCCAATGGCGCACGCTGCCGACATCGAGATGGACGAATTTGGAACTCGGGTAGAAGCCGACGCCGCCGCGCTGCAGCCGCAGGCCGGCATTGCGCACGGCTTCGAGCGGCACACCGGGAATGTGGAAGTCGACCGCGCGGCCGAGCGTGTGCTGGCTGAATTGGGCGACGCCGCGGCTTCGCTTGCGCAGCATCTGGTTGGTGGCCGGTGCCCGGTAGCCACAGATGATCTCGATCGCGCTCCTGCCGTCGACCTCGCGATTGACCTCCCAGATGATGTCGATGACGCGCGGGTCCATGCGGACCTCTTCGTCGCGGCGCCAGTCGCGCATGATGTGGTTGATCTGCTTGAGGCCCGCGTTGTCGTAGCGGCCTTCGCGCTTATACGTGATGGTGGCGGTTTCGCCCGTATGGATGTGGCGGAACGAGATCGTGCGGGTATCGCCGTTGGCGGCGGCGTTCTGCAGGCTCTGGCCGCCGAGGAGGAGTGCGACGGCCGCAAGCCCGGCGCATCGCGCGAGGCCGAGGCACCGCGCGAGGCGCGGAAATTCGGTGATCCACAATGGGCTGCGCGCGGAAACAAACAGCACTGGCAATCCCGCGTTGACGGCACCCGACAGGACCGCCGCGAGACCCCTCCCGCGACGGCGGCGTTGACACCGCAGCGAGCGCCGCGGCGACATTTCACGCAATGTGTGTTGGGATCGGTTAACGCGAGATTAGCGCACCCGTCCCCCTCTCACCCGCCTAACTACTTAGCAAGTATGGCAAAAACGTGCCGGGCTGGGGAACTTTCATCGCCGGGTTGGTTAACGGCGGGGATTCAATTAGAAATATCGAGGGGTTAGCGAGGACGGGGTCCGGTGCACAACGGATGACGTCGAGACCGTGAAAGCAGCCCGAATGTCGAGCCTGCGACCTTATGGTCGGGCGATTGCGGCGAGGATAAGGAGCGTCGGCGAAATCCCCAGGGGCCCACGAAGCGGGTAAGGCCGGCGGAGATTTCGGGCCCCGGGCGCGGCGCAGCATGAGCTCGACAGCGCGTTTACGCGCGTCTTCGACGCGCTATGCGAATGGTGCGACGCAGACCCTTAGGCCTCGCTCGGAGCCAGGCCCCGGGTCTGCGCAGCAGCATTGCATGCTGCAGCGCGCCCGGGGCACGAACAGAACTGATCAGTCGCTCGCAGCGGGGATCGCGGTCGTCATGGCGTCACCATGCTGCGGCCGCGAAGCAGCCGAAGCGCGTGCGCGTCAAACGATGTCGAGTTGAGCGGGTGACGAGGAAGTTCGGTGAGTTAAGTGCACTGTCCCCGTAATTTCCGTAATTTCCTATCAAACCCACCGGATAGCGAAATGGGCGTTGCGACGGCAGATACGAATGGAAGTGCTCTTGGAGACATAGTAGATACTGGCAAATGATGTCTGCGATTGTTTCTTAGAGCGATCTTCCGGCACACCCGCTGCAACCCTACCGCCATGGCTGAACCTGCCTCCAAGACTGTCGGCGGAGAGGAGCCGTCCAAACGAGGCTCCGCGTCTGCCTTTCGGATCGTTGATACAATCATCGAAAGCGTGGGACGGCGCGGGGTTCATATTTTTGGAATTCCGAGCGAACACGTCACAATGGTCATGTTCGGCGTGGTCTTTGTGGGGGTCCCGATCGCGATCATGCTCGCGTGGATGCCATTTTGGGAGCACGTTGGCGATATGCGCCCACTCAAACAACTCAACACAATCATTGCTCCAGAACTGACGTCGGCGTCCTCTCCACGGGAGAGGCGCTTCATAGTCGGCCTTGCTTCGATGGTTGAGATGCTGCTCTTCGCCAACTTTCTAAGCCTGCTGTCGCGACGAGTGAGGCGGCACGCGCTCATGGTGTGGGCCTGCTTTGATCGTGGCAAAATTATTCTGTATCTGGCCGCAAGCGGGATCGCTTTCGGAGCTCTCTGGTACGTCATCTTCTGTGACTGGAGGCCGCTCGCGTTCGTCTTCTCCCATGGCGGGGCCGGGACACGGGCCGGCTCCCTCTTTCTTTACGTTGCCGTATCGGTTCCGCTCGTGACGGTTCTGTTCGGTCAACTGATGAAGATTGTCATACTCGGATTGATCCGAGGAGCCGAGCGAGCCGTTCGGGTCAGGCTGCGGCGGCGGCGCACGCTTTGCGACCTGTCACGTTGAACCTCCTCAGCTCACCTGTCCGAATTACGGTGATAGTGCACAGTCATCGTAATTCCGTAATTCTGTCACCGTAATTCACGTAATTCAAACGAGCCCTTGCAGCCAGCAATAGCAATTATTAATATGTATGATAACCAAAATATAATAGCGAACGCTTCCATGAGACGATGAATGTAGTATGTTCCGAAGTTGTCAAATCGGATGCTTAGCCACGAATAGGGCACATCTTTTGCCGCATTAAGCCCAAACACATCAAGCACGATATAAGAAAGCATTGGTATTGACATTATGAGGAATTCTCTGGCTGTGGGCCGAAGGATCTTATCTGTGTATCGCCAAGATCTGGCGGATGCCATACACAGACAGAGAAGGCAAAAGCAAATTAGTGCGAAATTATAGTACACGTAGTTATTTGCATCTGCTGACGAGGAGTGAGAGAGCATAAAATTATAATGCTGCTCAACGACAGGCGATACCCAAAAGACAGCGTTGCCCAAATCAGTTGGAAATGCAGATAGGCTTACCTTCCATTTTTTTAAGATGATAAAGACAACTGGAATAATTAATATCCCCCACGTCTCTGGAGTAATGAATCGCCCAATGAGCTGTGGAGCCGCCTTCACATCGCTGCGATTCATAGAGCTCGCCTCTGATCTGAATCACGAATTGCGGTGACAGTGCTGGACTGCACCCCGCAAGTGAGACACGGTAATTTCTGTGACAGAGCGGTTGCCATGATGCGTTATCGCGTTTTATTTTGCGCGAACGCTGCTTCAAACTCAAGGGGCGACTGATATCCGAGCGCCGAGTACAACCGCTCCTTGTTATAGACCTCGGCGATGAAGCTATCGATCCGGCGGTGAGCGTCGCCGAGCGGACGGCCGATGCGCTCGGCCGCGCGCAAGGCGCCTTGGCCATTGACATCCCGCACCAAAGCTGTCACCGGTCCGCCCATGCAATACGCGTCCACCAACGCCCGCCGTCGCCGCCGTGCGCGCCGCTTTTCAGCGGGGGCGTGGGACATGCGGACGCGTTAGCTTAATAGTTCGCACCGTTACCCACCGAGGCCTCCGCCCGCGACGGAGGCCTTTGCGTTTTAGGGCTCTCCGTCTCCCGGCCAAGCCACCAGGAGCAAGTGATGAGCCTGTCGCAAGATTCTGCCGCCCAAGATTCTTCTGCCCAAGATCCTTCCGTCGCCGCGCCGTCCGGTCCGTTCGACGCCCTGATGACCATCACGGACCGGCCGCCGGTCGTGTTCGTCGAGGGACGCGGATCTTGGCTGCGCGACCAGAACGGCAAGGACTATCTCGACTTCGTGCAGGGCTGGGCGGTCAATTGCCTCGGCCACAGCCCGGAGCCGGTGGTGCGCGCGCTCACCGCCCAGGCCGCGAAGCTGATCAATTGCTCGCCTGCCTTCTACAACGAGCCGATGGTCCGGCTCGCCGGCCTGATCGCGCGCCATTCCGGTCTTGAGCGCACCTTCTTCGCCAACTCCGGCGCCGAAGCCAACGAGGGTGCGATCAAGCTGGCACGAAAGTGGGGCGCGCTCCATCGCGGCGGTGCCTTCGAGATCATCACCATGGATCACGCCTTCCATGGCCGCACGCTCGCCACCATGTCGGCGTCCGGCAAGCCGCAATGGGAAAAACTGTTCGAGCCGAAGGTCGCGGGCTTTCCCAAGGTGGACCTCAACGATCTCGATGCCGTCGCGGCCGCCATCACCGACAAGACCGTCGCGGTCATGCTCGAACCGATCCAGGGTGAGGCGGGCGTTCTACCGGCGACGGTCGAATTCCTGCGCGGCCTGCGCGAACTGACGCGGCAGAAGAACCTCCTGCTCATCCTCGACGAGGTCCAGACCGGCATCGGCCGCACGGGAAAATTCTTCGCCTTCGAGCATGCCGGCATCACGCCCGACATCCTCACGCTCGGGAAGGGGCTGGGCGGCGGCGTTCCGCTCGCCGCGCTGGTGGCGCGCGAGGAGGTGTGCTGCTTCGCGGCCGGCGACCAGGGCGGCACCTACAACGGCAATCCGCTCATGACCGCCGTCGGCTGTGCCGTCATGGAAGAGATCGCCAAGCCCGGCTTCCTCGCCGAAGTGGCCGAGACCGGGCTCTATCTCGCGGCCGCACTGGAGGCCGTCGGGCGGCGGCACGGCTGCGGCGGCGTGCGCGGCCAGGGCCTGCTGCTCGCCCTCGACTTGAAGCGCGACATCGGCGCCCGCGTGGTGGCGCGGGCGTTCGCGCGCGGCCTCCTGATCAATGCGCCGCGGCCCAATACGCTACGCATGATGCCGGCGCTGAACGTGTCGCGCGGCGAGATCGATCACATGTGCCGGGTGCTCGACGCCGCACTGGCGGACTGCGCGAGCGCGAGTGCGGCGTGACGACACGCGGCGTGATCGCGCACGGGAGCCGCGAGGCTCCCGTGCCCACTCGGGGTGCGAGCGCCGCTGGCGTAAATGCGGCGTGCGCCGGCCGGGAATTGATCGGTGTCAACCGAACCGTAAGGGTCGCGGCACTACTGCGGAAGCATCGCGTCGAATGAGTCGATTCGCCCGTCCATGCTTTGCGGGCGCCGACGGCGCCGGCGACGCGGCGCCTCATGTCGGCTGCCCGGTGAGGAGCCGCCCTTGTCGCGCACCCGCCGTGAACTTCTGCAATCCGCCGCCTTCCTCTGCCTCGCCGCGCTTCCCTCCGCTGCGCTGGCGCAGACCCTGCCGCTGCAACATCCCGGGGCGCTGAGCGGCGTCAAGCTCGGCGTGCCGGCGACGATCTTCGTCGCCCGCAAGATCATCACCATGGACAAGGACAAGCCCGAGGCGCGGGCGGTGGCGGTGCGCGAAGGCCGCATCGTCGCGGTCGGCACGCTCGCCGAAGTCGAGGCGGCACTCAAAGGCACGTCCTGCACGATCGACCGCAGCCTCGCCCGCAAGGTGCTGATGCCCGGTCTCGTGGAAGAACACCTGCATCCGCTGCTCGGCGCCGGCACCATGGCGGCCGACGCCGTGATCGCCATCGAGGACTGGGTCTTGTCCAACCGCACCTGGCCGGCGGCGAAGTCGGCCGCCGACTATCGCCAGCGCCTGCAGGTGGCGCTCGCCGCCGACAAGGGCGACACGACCTTCATCACCTGGGGGTATCACCACCTCTTCCACGGCCGCATCGACCGCAAGGTCCTCGACGGCTTCAGCCCGAAGCGGCCGCTGATCGTCTGGCACCGCTCCTGTCACGAGTTCTTCCTCAACACGGCGGCGCTGACGAAATACGGCATCACCGCCGCTTCCCTCGCCGGCCACGGCCTCGCCAGCGAACAGGCGAACTTCGACGAGGGCCACTTCTTCGAAAAGGGCATGGAGCTCGTCGTCTCCCACATCCTCGCCGACGTCTTCACGCCCGATCGCTTGAAGCGGGGCCTTGCAATCATGCAGAAGTATCTGCACGCGCGCGGCGTGACGACGATCTGCGAGCCCGGCACCCAGATGGTGCGCTCGCTGCACCAGCTCTTCGAGGCGGTGCTCGACCAGCCCGACGTGCCGTTCCGCACCTATTTCATTCCCGACGGGCGCGCCCTCTACGACAAGCACAAGGCCGCCGGCTCCCTCGACCACCTGGTCTCGGAGGCGCAGAGTTATCTGACCTGGGGTAAGGGCAAGGTCAGGTGGCTCCCGAACCAGATCAAGCTGTTCGCCGACGGCGCCGTATTCTCCCAGCTCATGCAGGTCCAAGAGCCCTATCTCGACGGCCACAAGGGCCAATGGATCGCCGAGCCCGACGACTACAAGGCGGCGGTGCGCGTCTTCTGGGACGCCGGCTACCAGATCAGCACCCACGTCAACGGCGACGCGGGCCTCGAAGTGGTGACGAGCGCTCTCGAAGAGCAGATGGCGCGCGCGCCGCGCCAGGATCATCGCTTCATGGCGGTGCACTTCGCCATGTCGACAGAAGCGCAGGTGAGCCGCCTCGTCGCCAAGGGCGCGCTGATCAGCGCCAATCCGTATTACGTCACCGTGCTCGCCGACCGCTACGGCAAGGTCGGGCTCGGGCCGGCGCGGGCCGACGCCATGGTGCGGCTCGCTTCGGCGGTGCGTGCCGGTGCCTCGATCTCGCTTCATTCCGACATGCCGATGGCGCCCCCCGATCCGCTGATGCTCGCCTGGGCGGCGATCAACCGCACCACCGTGTCGGGCCGTGTCGCCGGCCCCGAGCAGCGCATCAGCCGTGCGCGGGCCTTGAGCGCGATCACGTTAGAGGCCGCCTACGCGATCCGTCTGGAGAAGGAGATCGGCAGCATTACGCCCGGCAAGACAGCCGATTTCGTCGTCCTCGAACAGGATCCCATGACCGTCGATGCCCGCAAGCTCAAGGACGTCAAGGTGTGGGGCACGGTGTTCGAGGGGCGGATCATGCCGGTCGCCGCGCCTTCGGGCCTGTCTTTCGCGCCGCGAGCGGCACCGCCGGCGGCTCCGCCAGCCGGCTCGGCAAATGCCGACGACGGCTGGCGCGAGGCGATCGCCACCGCCGGCCTGTTCTGCGGCTGCTGCGCCGCCCGCATGCCGATGCGGCGCGCCTGATCGGTTTCGGGTCATTCCGGGCTCGCCGCTTTCGCGGCGCCCCGGAATGACAAACAAGCCGCCGAATTATTCGCGGCGCCGCGTTTCTCGTTGCGCGGACTACTTGACCACCCGACCCGGCTTCGCTGCCGCCTACGACTGCGGTGCCGTCAGCGGCATCGCGACGGTGAAGAACGCCGCCGTGCCTTCGAGCCGGTTGTGGGTGTCGAACTCGCGGAACACCTTGAGGTTGGTCGAGACGTCGCGGTCGCCGACCTTGAACATGTAGCCGAGCGTGCCGCCCAGCGCCGTGACGCGGCCCTTGAAGGCGCCGAGCAGGGCGCCGTCGCCGCTGTCGCCGGTGAGCTGGTTGTAGTGGTAGCCCACGAGGCCGATCGAAAAGCCCTTGGGGAGATGCTGGACGGCGGCGAAGTCCACGTGCAGCTCGTTGCCGGTGGTGTAGCGGGTGACGTCGTTCTCGCCGTTGAAGGTCACCCCCATCGCGGCCGACAGTTCGAGGCCGCGGTGAGGATCGAGCCAGGTCACGCCGCCGTAGACGTCGGCCGCCCAGTGGTTGAACGCCAGGTTGGCGATCTCGTGCTCCCGGTAGTCGCCGGCCGGCACGTTGACGCCGACGCCGGTGGTCCAGTGCAGGTTGCCGGCGTGCCAGCCGATGGCCGCGACCAGGAAGGGATCGCCGAAGGTCGTCGCCGAATCGTGCCGGTCGCGGCGCAAGGGGGAACCGAGATTGCTGCCCGTGTATTCGATGCCGGCATCGATGCCCGGTCCGCCGGCCGGCAGCGTCGCCGACAAAGCGAGATTGCCGCCGGCGATCTCCAGCGGGGTCGACCACATGATCGTCGCCAGGTTGATCCACGACGTCGCCTTGACCTCGGCGACGAGGTGGCCGTGCATGGCCACGGCCGCGGAGGCGTCGCCGTGGTAGTAGTAGAGATCGTTCTGGAGATAGACGCCCGGCGCCGGCACGAGACCGGACAGATTCGCCCGCAATCCGAGCGGATAGACACCGGCGCCGTTTTCCGCCGCCGCCGCCGGCAGCGAAATGCCCGCCAACGCGATCGCCAGCGCCCATGCGCGCGGCGACAATCCCGATCTCAAATGCATATGTAATGCCCCCACGGTCTGCCCCGGGCCGCCGACGAGGGTGGGTTCGGCGGCTCGATTCGAGTGCCGCGCGCCAGATGCGGACACGAATCAGCTCGACATCATCATTCGCCGCGGGGCGCTCGATGCGTCAAGATGGCGAGAGGGCCAGTCCAAAGAAAACGGGGCCCGCAAGGGCCCCGTCGCCTCCGCGTCGGACGATCTCGTCAGCGCGAATAGGTCCGGCGATTGTTGCGCACCGGGGCCGGCGGTTCGTTCTGCTGCCAGCCGCCGAACAGTCTCTCGAAGAAGCCGCCGCCGTTGTTGTAGCCGCCGGCGGCAAAGCGTTCCGGCAGGCGCACGGGCGGGCGCGCATAGCTCTGCTGCGGGCGCTCCACCGGCGTCTCGGCGATGCGGCGATCGGCGCCCTTGAGGGCCGCCAGCACGCGGCTGTCGCGGCCGTAGATGTCGTTGCGCAACTGCAGCTTGCCAGCCTCGTCCACGAACGCGGTCTGGTAGGTGATGTGCACGGGAATCGGCGTCGGCAGGCGGATGTCGCGCTCACCGGACCCGTACATCTTGGTGATGCGGTCGGCCGTATAGCCCTCGCCCGGCAGGGCGAGGCCGAGCAGCACTTCGGCGTATTTGGCCGGATCCTGCACCCGCATGCAGCCGTGGCTGTAGGCGCGAACGTCCTTGGCGAACAGGTGCTTGTCGGGCGTGTCGTGCTGGTAGACCAGGAACTTGTTGGGGAAGTTGAAGCGGATGCGGCCGAGGGCGTTGCGCTCGCCCGGCGGCTGGGAGATGTGCACGGAACCGTCGCGGTTCTGGGTCAGTTTGAGCCCCATGCGGTCGAGCACGGTGGGGTCCTGCTGCAGTGCCGGCAGGTATTCGTTGTAGATGATGGACGGCGGCACGTTCCAGGTCGGGTTGACGGTGATGTACTTCATCGTCTCGGTGAGGATCGGCGTCGGCGTCCCCGGCTTGCCGACGACCACGCGGGTGGTCCATACCGGCTTGCCGTTGTTCACCACCCGAAGCGTGAAGTCCGGGATGTTGAGCATCACATAGCTCTTGCCGAGATCCTGCGGCAGCCAGCGCCAGCGTTCCATGTTGGCCAGGATGACGTCTTCGGCGCGATCACGTTTCTTGCCGCCGTTGAGCACCTCGACGGTGCGGTTGCCGAGCAGGCCGTCGGGCGTGAGGCCGTTCTGGCGCTGGAAGATGCGCACCGCGTCGGCAAGCGCCTCGTCGTAGCTCGTATTGGCGGCGTCACCGGCGATGCCGAGCCGCTGGCGCAGGAGCGGCACGCGGGCGTCCTGCATGAACGATCCCGCCTTGTCTTTCGCGAGCCGCAAGGTCGGGCCGGACGGGACGCGCACCGGTTCCGGCTCCTCTCCCTTGCCACGCACTTCCGCGAGCTTGGCCTTGAGGGCTTTGTAGCCGGGCTGCTGGGGATTGAAGCCGTCGAGGGCGGCGGCGACGTCGGCCGCGCCGGCGATCTTGGCGAGCGCCTGGGCGGGATCGAAATCGTGCGGCGGATAGAAGACGTCGGCACTCACCCGCGTGTAGTGCACGCGACCATTGGTGGCGTGGCGCGCATAACTGATGAGCGTCGTGGCGATCTTGAGTTCGGTTTCGGCGAGCGTCGCCGGATCGGCGCCCGCCTTGATCTCGGCGAACACGTAGTCCGCCGGGTCGAGCCCGTCGGCGTCGGCCTTGGCCAAGTAGGCGCTCGCCGCCTTGGTGCGCGCCGAAGCGGCGCCGTCCACGACCCACACCGGCGCGAAGTCGCGCGTCGCATAAAAACTCTCCAGCGCCTTGTCGCGCTTGCCGGCCTTGGCGAAAGCGGCGCGCAGGCTGTCGGCGACCTGCCGGTCGACGGTCGGGGCGGGAGGGAGCGCCGGAATGGCGGCGGTGGTGGGTTCAGCCGTCGGCGCCACGGCGGTCGCAGTCGGCTGTACTGGGGTCGCGGCCGGCGCGGCTGCCGTTGCGGGCGCACTCACCGGGGGAGCGGCCGGAGCGGCGGTCACCGGCGCAGGCGAGGCAGGCACGGCGATCTCGGGCGCAGGTTGGGCAACCTCCGGCGCGGGCTTGGCAATCTCCGCCGCCGCCGCGGGCGGCGTCGTGGCCGGTTCCGGCGCCGCAGGCGCGGCAGTCTCGACCTTGGCCGGAGCGGCTTCGGCGGACGGCAGGCCGATGTCGGCGACGGTCGGCGGGGGGACGTCGGCGGGTTCTGGAACCGGAACCGCAGCCGAGATCGCGGCATCGTCCGACGGCGCATTGGCGGGCTGGGCGTAAGCGAGCGGCGTCCCGGCGAGGATCAGCGCCAGGGCGGTACCGGCCAACAGGCGATCGAAGCGAGTTCCGTGCATCAGAGAATCCCCCTTCCGGTCGCGATGCGAATGATCGCGACGTTTTCGTTGGTCGTCGAAGTTGCCCGCTGGGTTCAACGCGACTGGCGAAGATTACGGCAATCTAACGCAGCGGTCTGTGCTCCGGGTACCAATTCGAATCGGCTCTCACGCATTTTTGTCGGCATTGTCACCCGGCGGACACGTCGTCGGTGTGGGCGTCGTCGGCGGCGAGCCCCAGGCTCTCGAGCTTGCGATAGAGGGTCGACCGGCCGATACGCAATTTGCGTGCAACCTCCGACATTTGGCCGCGATAATGGGTGATCGCGAAGCGGATGGCGCGGGCCTCGATGTCCTCCAGCGGCACGACCTCGCCATGCTCGTCGAGCAGGGACAAGGCCGACGCCGGCATTTCCGGCGGTAGGATGCTAACGGTGGCCATCGGGGGTGATTCGATCATCAGTGGTGCCGTTGCGGCCGGCACGACGGGCGGATCCGCGGCCGGTGATGTCTGCTCGGCGGACATCTGCGCCGCGACTTGGGGGAACTCGGCGGCGCCGATCTCATCGCCTTCGGCGAGCACCACGGCACGGAACACGGCATTTTCGAGCTGGCGGACATTGCCCGGCCAGCGGGCCGCGGCGAGGAGGCTCAATGCGGAGGGATTGACCGAGCGCACCCGCTTGCCCTCCTCGGCGGCGAAGCGGACGACGAAGTGCCGCACCAGGTCGGGAATGTCTTCGACGTGGTCGCGCAGGGGCGGCACCGTGATCGGAAAAACGTGCAGGCGGTAAAACAGGTCCTCGCGGAACCGGCCCGCCTTGACGTCGGCGATCAGGTCGCGGTTGGTGGCCGAGACGATGCGCACGTCGACCCGCACCGGCCGTCGCGCCCCGACCGGCTCGACCTCGTTCTCCTGGATGGCGCGCAGGAGCTTCACCTGCGAGGCGAGGGGGAGTTCGCCCACTTCGTCGAGGAACAGGGTGCCGCCGGAGGCTTCGACGAACTTGCCGGTGTGGCGCTCGGTCGCCCCCGTGAAAGCGCCCTTCTCGTGGCCGAACAGCACCGATTCCACCAGGTTTTCCGGTATGGCGCCGCAATTGACGGCGATGAACGGCTTGGCGCGGCGCGCGGAGGAGCCGTGGATGGCGCGGGCGATCAGTTCCTTGCCGACCCCGGACTCGCCTTCGACCAGCACCGGAATATGCGAGGAGGCGGCCTTTTCGGCGGTGCGCAGCACGGCGCGCATCCGCTCCGAACGGGTGATGATGTCCCGGAACGTGAGGGTGCCGGCGCGGCTTCGCTTCATGCGGGCGAGTTCGCCCTCCAGTGCCCGCGTCGCGATGGCGTTCTTGAGCGACACCTGCAGGCGCTCGGGACCGACCGGCTTGACGACGAAATCGATCGCCCCGGCCCGCATGGCCGAGACGACGTTGTCGATGCCGCCATGGGCGGTCTGCACGATTACCGGGGTGGCGACGCCGGCCTCGCGCAAGCGCGAGAGGACGCCGAGCCCGTCGAGGCCCGGCATGACGAGGTCGAGGACGATACAGTCGAACGTTTCGGCGCCGCTTAGGTGGGCGAGGGCGGCGTCGCCGGTCTCGACCACCACCGGCTCGTAGCCGAAGCGCCCGACCATGTTCTCCAAGAGCCGGCGCTGGACCGGATCATCGTCGACGATGAGGACGCGCTCGACCATGGCGGCTGTTCCGATTGTCCCGAATCGGGCCACTGTCGCCCCCCCGGCCTTAAAACCCTGTTAAGGGTGCGGGGATTGCGGAGCGCGGCCAGTTCGCGCGCCCGTGGGTGCGTATCGGCGCAAATGCCGCCTTGCACCGCGGTGGCAATTTCGCCATCGCTTCACCACATCCGCATCGTTCCTGTATCGGCATCCTTTCTGTCGCCCGCCCCGCCGCCAACCCCGAGAAGACGTCCCGCCATGGTCCGTATTACTTCCGCCTCGCCCTCGCATTCGTCCGCCCCCGCCAAGGACGAACTCGGCCCGCTGCCGGAGTGGAATCTCGCCGACCTCTACCCGGCCATCGACGCCCCCGAGGTTGCAAGCGATCTCGACCGCATGGATGCCGACTGCGCCGCCTTCGAGGAGACCTACAAGGGGCGCCTGGCGGCGCTCGCCGCCGGGGAGGGGGCCGGAAAGGGCGCCGGCAAGGCCTTGGCCGA
This sequence comes from Astrobacterium formosum, assembly GCA_030848545.1. Classification (GTDB taxonomy): domain Bacteria; phylum Pseudomonadota; class Alphaproteobacteria; order Rhizobiales; family Xanthobacteraceae; genus Astrobacterium; species Astrobacterium formosum. The sequence goes on along the minus strand of JAVDCA010000014.1, from coordinate 39,971 downwards.
GGCGATCCGCGCCTACGAGGCCCTCGACGACCTGATCACCCGGCTGATCTCCTATGCGGGCCTAGTGCGCGCCGGCGACAATATGGATCCCGTCAAGGCGAAATTCTTCGGCGACGTCCAGGAACGCGTCACCGCAGCGTCCTCGCACCTTCTGTTCTTCACCCTCGAACTCAACCGCATCGATACCGATGTCCTCGAGAGCGCGATGGCGGAGCCAGCCCTCGGCCACTACCGGCCGTGGATCGAGGACGTGCGCAAGGAGAAGCCGTTTCAGCTCGAAGATCGCGTCGAGCAGCTCTTCCACGAAAAGTCGGTGACGGCGTCGGGCGCCTGGAACCGGCTGTTCGAGGAAACCATCTCGTCGCTGCGTTTCGACGTGCGCGGCAAGCCGCTCGCCATCGAGCCGACGCTCAATTTGCTGCAGGACAGGAACGAGAAGGTCCGACAGTCGGCCGCCGAGGCGCTCGCCAAGACCTTTGGCGAGAACCTGCGGGTGTTCACGCTGATCACCAATACGCTCGCCAAGGACAAGGAGATTTCCGACCGCTGGCGCGGCTTCGCCGACATCGCCGACGCCCGCCACCTCGCCAACCGGGTCGAGCGCGAAGTGGTCGAGGCGCTGGTCGCCGCCGTGCGCGAATCCTATCCGCGCCTGTCACACCGCTATTATGCGCTCAAAGCCAAGTGGTTCGGCAAGGAGAGCCTGGCGCATTGGGACCGCAACGCGCCGCTCCCCAAGGCCCCGGCCCGCAGCGTGCCGTGGCTCGAGGCCAAGGACACGGTGCTCGGCGCCTATTCGGAGTTCTCGCCCAGGATGGCGCAGATCGCCGAGCGTTTCTTCACCGACCGCTGGATCGACGCGCCGGTGCGCCCCGGCAAGGCGACCGGCGCCTTCGCGCATCCGACCACGCCGTCGGCGCACCCTTACGTGCTCTTGAACTACCAGGGCAAGACGCGCGACGTCATGACGCTCGCCCATGAACTGGGCCACGGCGTCCATCAGGTGCTCGCCGGCCCCAACGGCGCCCTGATGGCGCCGACGCCCTTGACGCTCGCCGAGACCGCGAGCGTGTTCGGCGAGATGCTGACCTTCCGCCGCCTGCTGGCGCAAACGAAAGACCAGCGCCAGCGCAAGGCGATGCTGGCCGCCAAGGTCGAGGACATGATCAACACGGTGGTGCGCCAGATCGCCTTCTACACGTTCGAGCGCAAGATCCACACCGAGAGGAAGAACGGCGAATTGACCGCCGAGCGCATCGGCGAGATCTGGCTCGAGGTGCAGGCGGAAAGCCTCGGCCCGGCCATCCGCCTCGGCCCCGGCTACGAGACCTTCTGGACCTATATCGGCCACTTCATCCACGCGCCGTTCTACGTCTACGCCTACGCGTTCGGCGACTGCCTGGTGAACTCGCTCTACGCCGTCTACGAGAACGCCAGCGACGGCTTCGCGGAGCGCTATCTCGAAATGCTCGCGGCCGGCGGCACCAAGCATCACGGCGAACTCTTGAAGCCGTTCGGGCTCGATGCGCGCGAGACGACGTTCTGGAAGAACGGCCTCGGCCTGCTCGACCGCATGATCACGGAGCTGGAAGGGATGGAGAAGTGAAGGGGCGCATCATCGCTTTAGAGGGATCCACAGCCGCTGCCGGTAGACGACAGGATCGGCAGGTCGCAGACGTGACGTGCTGAAATTGTGTGCTAATCGGCTGGCATATTTTGATACGTTTGCTACGAGTCATTCCCGGTTCTCTCTCGGCATGGGTATCAAGTAGTGGAATTTCCGCTCGCCAAACTGAAGGCGTCACTGGAGGATCTGCCCCCAGCGGCGCGGCGCATCGCCGCCTACCTCGTCGCCAATCCACACCGCATCCTCGATATGTCGATCAACGAGCTTGCCGCGGCGAGCGACGCCAGCGAAGGATCGGTCATTGGATTGTGTCGACAGATCGGCGCGAGCGGGTTCCCGCAATTGAAGATTGCCGTGGCCAAAGAAGTGGCGGCTTCGCGCGCCCTGTTGCACGAGGCGATCGTGCCCGGCGACGGCGCGGCCGACGTCGTGACGAAGATCGCCGCGAGCCATATGCTTGCGATCGAGGACACGATGAAAGTTCTCGATGTCGCCGCGATCGAACGGGCGGCGGCTCTTCTGATGGGGGCGCAACGCATCGAATTCTACGGCGTCGGCACGTCCGCGCCGATCGCGGAGGATGCCGCGTACCGGTTTCTGCAATTGGGGCTTTCGACCAAATGCGTCACCGATGCCCACATCCTGGCGGTGAGCGCGACCTTCACCGGTCCGCAGGTGGCCACTGTCACCATCTCCCATTCGGGCCGGACCCAGGAGACGTTGGAAGCGACGCGGATCGCCCGTGAGGCCGGAGCCCGAACGATCTGCATCACCAATTTCGGCAGGTCGCCGTTGCAGGAGCATTGTGAAGTGGTGCTCTACACCTCTTCTCAGGAGACCCGCCACCGCATGGAGGCGCTGTCCAGCCGCATCGCCCAGATCGTCGTCGTCGACATCCTCTATGCGCGGCTCGCTCTGCTGCGGTGGAAGGAATCCCTCGAGGCGATCCAGAAATCCTACGACGTCATCAGCACCAAGCGGCGGCGTCCGCCGGCCTAGCATGCCCGCCGTGAGCGGCGGCGCGCACGGCGATTCACGCCGGGCGGAGCAGAGCCGCCAGCGTGAGGTGCTCGTCGACGATGCAGGCCGTCATGGCGACGGCGTCGGCGCCGCGACCGTCGGTGTCGGGATTGTCCCCGATCATGACCGCTTCGGCGGCGGTGACGCCGAGAATGCCCAACGCCTTGCGGAACAGGGCCGGATCCGGCTTTCCCACCACGAGATGGGGTTGGCGTCCCGCCGCCGCGGCCACCGCCGCAGTCAGCGCGCCTGTCTCGGGGATGCGTTGACGTCGCGGCCCGGGATGGGCGCCGTCGGGATTGGTGGCGATGAAGATCGCGCCGCGGTTGATCGCATTGGCGGCGGCACTGAGCGCGGCGTAGTCGAAGCGTTCGTCGCGGGCGATGATGACCAGGTCGGGTCGCTCCTCGGTGACGACAAGGCCGGCATCGGCGGCGGCCGCGTGCAACGGCGCCGCCGCGCACATGTGGACGCGGCTGCCCGGCCAGCGTGCCGCCGCAACCGCGATCGCCTCCAGGCCGGCAAGAACGAGGCGGGAGGCCGGAATGTCCATGTCCGCGGCGAGCAGGCGTCGGCGCAGCGTCTCGGCGCTGTCCGACGAGTTGTTGGAGATGATGATCGCCTTGTGGCCGTGCCGCGCCAGGAACTCGCGCGCGCCTGGCAGCGGGCCTTCGGCGTGAATCAGCGTGCCGTCGAGGTCGATCAGCAGCCCGCGCGCGCGTGAAATTCGCTCCTGCGCCCGCTCCAGTATGTCGGCAAGGATGGCCGGAGAGCTCTGGTCGGTCGGCCGCACGGCAGCTCCCATCATATCGCGGTGGCTCCAAGCTGAGAAATTCTCAGCATCATACATTTAGGACTGAGTAATAAGCAACTCTGCCATGCGCGGTCTGGAAATTGAGTTTTTCTTACCGTCATAAGCGTGTCATTGAATTTTTGTCAAATGTAGGCCTCGACACGGGAGCCGGCGCTCGGCCGCTCCGAAAAGTCTCGAAAGGATTGGCATGATGACCACCCGGCGAAAGTTCCTGATGGCGACGGCGGCGGCGACCTTGGCCGCGCCAGCCATCCTGCGCGCCCAGGCGAAGCCTCTCATCCGCGTCGGTCTGGCGCCGTCGCAGCCGACCCAGGCCGAGACCCGCAAGGTGTGGGAGCCGATCTACAAGATCGTATGCGACCGCGTCGGCGCCGACCTCCACCTGACCGTGGCGAACGACTGGGCCGGCGTCTCGATCGCCATCAGCAGCGGCCAGATCGACATGGCACAGATGGGGCCGTGGGGCTTCGTCCTCGCCAAGGTCAATGGCGGCGTCGAGGTCATCAACATGATGCTGGTCGACGGCAAGCCCTACTACAAGGGACTGATCGTCGCCCGCCCCGGACTCAAGATCGACAAATTCCCGCAGGACGCCAAGGGCCTGTCGATGCAGATGCTGGACACCGGATCGACCACCGGCTGGATGGTGCCGACGCATTTCTTCCGTTCGCAGGGCATCGAGCCGAAGCAGTTCTTCAAGCCCTATGCCGAAGGCGCGTCGGCGGCGGCGGCGCAGATGGCGACCATCAACGGTCAAGTCGACCTTGCCACCGGCTGGGACATCCACCGCAATACGATGATCCGCAACGGACAGATGGCCAAGAACGCCAACAAGGTGGTGTGGGAATCCGCGCCGCTGCCGAACGAGTGCATCGTCGTGCGAAAGGGCTTCGAAGCCGCTCTCGCCACGAAGATTCAGACGGCGTTCAATACTCTAACGGCAGACGAGGTGAAGCTGCTGCCGCCGCCCTACACCGGCTTCGTGTCGACCACCTACGAACCCTATGGCGTCCTGGAAAAGATGGGCCGCGATCTCAACGTGCTGAAATAGGCGGCGCGGTATTCGGCGGGTTCGATCGGGCCGCGCTCGATCGGGCATCGGGCGAACCCGTCGCCATCAGAACGAGGACCGAGATATGCGGAAATCAACGCCGACGTCGCCTGTGCGCAGGGCGGACGGTACGTATATCGAGCCGCCGCCTGACGTCACCTCGCCGGCGGCGCTTGCCCGGTTTGGCCTCTACCTGCTGCTGGCGAGCTTCTTCCTCGCCTGTCTATGGCTGGCGGAGATCGATCCGGGCCGGCTGGCGGCGGGCGTGCCGCGGCTGGTACATTGGGCGGCGAAGTCGTGGCCGCCTTATCTGGACGATGTCGGAGTCTATTGGTTGCGGGCGGCAGAAACCGTGGCGATCGCCACGGTCGGCACCGCGTTCGCAACCGTGATCGGCTTTCCGCTGTCGGTGCTGGCGGCGCGCAACGTGACGCCGTCGCCGATGATCGCCTTGCCGGTTCGCTGGTTCCTGAACTGCTGCCGTGGCGTCGACACCATCGTTTTCGCCCTTCTGTTCGTCGCGGCGGTCGGCCTCGGCCCGTTCGCCGGCGTCCTCGGCATGATCGTCCATTCGGTCGGCGTGATCGCCAAGCTCGACAGCGAAGTCGTCGAGACGCTGCCCAAGGCGCCGCTCGAGGCTGCGGCAATGACCGGCGCCAACCGGGCGAAGATCATCTCCTATGCGCTCCTGCCGTCGGCGTTGCCGAACCTCGCCTCCATCTCGCTGTACGTCTGGGAGGCGAATGTGCGCACCTCGACGATCCTCGGCATCGTCGGCGCCGGCGGCATCGGCATCGAGATCAAGGCCGCCATTGATCTTCTGGACTTCCCCAAACTTCTGACTGCGACCGCCATCATGCTGATCATGGTCACCGCCATCGACCAGTTCAGCGCCTGGCTGCGCAGGAGGCTGAACTGATGAGAACCGCATCGTCGCTGCTACGTTTGCCTGACGCCATTGCGGCCGTGCCCTTGCCGGCGCCGGTCGCCGCCCTGGAACTGGTGGGCGTGTCCAAGTTCTATGGTTCCACCGCCGCCCTTCGTGACGTTTCCCTGCGCATCGACCCCGGCGAAGTGGTCGCCCTGCTGGGGCCGAGCGGGGCCGGCAAGTCCACCCTCTTTCGCTGCATCTCCCGCCTCGCCGAGGCCGATGGCGGCAAGGTGCTGATCACGGGGCAGGATATCGGCGCCCTCGATCGCCGCGCGTTGCGCGAGCAGCGGCAGTCCATCGGCCTGATCTTCCAGCAGTTCAATCTGGTCGGTCGGCTGACGGCGCTCGCCAATGTGCTGGCCGGCCGTCTAGGCCACACGGCGACGTGGCGCGTGGTCTCCCGTCGTTTCAAACATGAGGACCGGCAGATCGCGCTCGCCGCCCTGGACCATGTCAGGCTGCTCGAGCGCGCCTATCAACGAGCCGATTCGCTCTCTGGGGGACAGCAGCAGCGCGTCGCCATTGCGCGCGTCCTGGCCCAGCAGAGCCGCATCGTCCTGGCCGACGAGCCGGTCGCCAGCCTCGATCCGGCATCGGCCGAGAACGTGCTCGAGGTGCTCCGGGACATCGCCCGCGAGCGCGGCATCGCGGTGCTGTGCAGCCTGCATCAGACCGACCTTGCTCGCCGCCACGCCGACCGGATCGTCGCGGTGCGGGCCGGTCGGGTGGTGCTGGACGCCCCGGCGAAATCGGTCGGCTTGGCCGACATCGACGCCATCTATCGCGGCGACACGGCGGCCGACGACCTCGGCTGACCGACCGCTGTCCGATCCGGCTGTCGCGGGCGGTCTTCGCGTATCTGAAGCCGCCGCCGGCCTTGGAGATGCCGAGTGTCCGCCCCCTTTCTGCGTCAGACGAGCGACCAGCGTTTGAAGAAGGCGATGATGATCGCCGGCGGCACCAAGCATCACGCCGAGCTGCTCAAGCCGTTCGGCCTCGATGCGCGCGAGACGACGTTCTGGAAAAACGGCCTCGGCCTGCTCGACGGCATGATCACGGAGCTGGAGGGGATGGAGAAGTGAGGGGGGAACATCTATCTTCCAGGTTGATCGATCACAACTGACAGTAGTATGATAGCCTGATGGGCTATCGGGTGTTCGTATCGCATGGCTGGGCCGACCGCTGGATCGCCGGACGAATTGCCAGGTTGATCGAGGAGGAGGCCGGGGCCGAGACCTTCATGGATGCATTCGACCTCGCGATCGGAGACGATATCGAACAGCGTATTTTCGAGACGATGCCGACCTGCCGCGAGTTGTTCGTTCTCCTGACGCCATGGTCGGTCGATCGAAACTGGGTCTGGGTGGAAATCGGTGCCGCGCGTATGCTGGGGCACCGGATCGTCGTCGTGTTGTATGGAACGACGCTGGAGCAGATCGAACGGGAGAAGGGCGGGAAGACCTTTCTGGGAGCGAAGAACGTAGCCGACATCAACGACATGGAAAATTACCTGTCGCAATTGCAGGACCGGGTTCGGGAGGCTTCACATGCATGAGACGATGCCGAAAGTCTTTCTTTCCTATGCCTGGGGCGATCGTGCATTCGCTGCGACCGTGAAGGCGGCGCTCTCAGACGTCGGCGTGAGTGCTTCCGACGATCTCGATATTGCTCCCGGTGAGAGCCTCGCCGAGGCCGTTCTTGAAAGCATTCGAGCCTCGGAGATTGTCGTATTCGTCGTCCCGGAGCACGAAGGTGTCGGGAAGAATGCATTGTTCGAACTGGGGGCTGCGCGTGCGGCCGGAAAGCACATCGTGTCACTGGTACCCGATCGCAAACGCGCGGCGAACAGCGATGTGGCCGTCAGACTCTCGAACCTGATGGTGCTCGACGCTTCCGAACGGTCGCCATCCACAATCGCGGAGCAGGTTCTGACGGCGTTGAAGCCGGAATTGGCGGCGGGTTGAGGGCAAATAAGTAGCCCGCATGGAGTGAAGCGAAGAACGGAATTGCGCCGTTATTCGCTAGAAGCCCGGATTGCGCGGCGCTTCAGTTGGGTTAGGCGCGTTTGGATTCGCAATGGACTTCGTAACACCAGGATATCGCCCGTCCCGGCTGTCGGGAGTTGAAGTCTGGCACCACGCCGAGGAGGCGGCAGATGTCGTGGCGAGGCTCGCCTTGCTGGTGTGCGACGTCGCCGCCGCGATGGAAGTCGAATTGGGATGCAAGCCCTCCTGCACATTGCGTCTGTGCGTCTACCACAGCAACGACAACGCCGCGACGGCGCTCGGCCGAAACGTACCGCCGACCATGCTGATGGCGCCGCGCCTCGCATCGGACTGGTCGCTGATCGTATGCCAGTCGCCGAAGGTCGACCCTCGGAACGGCGATTGGCCGCAGATGCGGCGGCATCTCGCCCATGAAGTCGCCCACGTAATGTTGGCGGACCTCACCGGTGGCACGAGAAAGCTCGGCGATGGCGGCCATTCGCTGCGTATCAGGTCGTGGTTCGATGAAGGCTTCGCCGAGGTGGCGGCCGCGGTCGTGTGCGCGCGGCCGGACATCATCGAGCGTTACCTCGCCACACCTTCCGAGACAGCGTGGAGCGAGGACGAACTGGACGCCGCGCTCGATGACATCGGATCGCCGCGGCGTCCCGCGGCCTTTGCCGAAGCGGTCCGCCGCGTTCAGGTCGGCTACCGGGGTCGCACATTGCGCGACGTGGTCCACGAGATGGAGGCGGTGGCACGCCTTTAGTCCCAGTCGTATGCGCTTGGTCCGATTGATGGCGCGCCCGACTGCCTCGGGAGCCGCTTCCCTTGTGGACGCCCTGCAGAGCGGGAGCGTGCGTTTCAGGCCACCTGCGTACTGCGTTCGTCAGGAGACAGTGGGATCTCGTCGACGATGAGCGACGTTCGCTCATACATCGTCTGCTGCTGTTTGTCGCGGTACATCGCCCGATCCGCTGCCGCGAGAAGCCCTTCGGGAGTTTCAGCATCCCGCGGATAGCACGAATGGCCGATCGACAAGCGGACATGGAAAGCACGACCGTCCACCAGGATCGGTTCGGCGATGGCGTGCCGCAGCCGGGAGGATAGTTCGATGAAGGCCTCGTCCGTGTCGTCGGCCGCATCGAGCAGCAGCGCGAACTCATCGCCGCCAATCCGGGCAACGAAGTCCTCCTGACGGGCTACCCGCGAAAGACGCTCTGCCACCGCCGTCAAGACCGCGTCGCCCATGTCGTGGCCGAACCGGTCGTTGATCGGCTTGAACCCGTCGAGGTCGAAGAACAACACGGTGAGGCAGGCGCGATGGCGGCGCGCGCGGGACAGGTAACGCACGATAGCCTTGTCGAAGGCTGCACGATTGGCCAGGCCCGTCAGGGCATCCGAATGCGCCAACTTCTCGAACTCGTCCCGGCTCGCGACGAGGCTCGCCAGGAGCTTGTTGAAGGCCGATGTGAGATGTCCAACCTCATCGGCGCGCTCCACCGGCAGCGGAGCGTAGGATGCCTCACCGTTCACCATGTGATCGGCAAGCTCGGCCGAATGCCGCAGCGGCCGCAGCACCCGGCGCAGGATCAAGGTCGCGCTCACCAGGACCAGGACGAGCGCCAGCGCGCAGGCGATCAAGATCGTGCAGTCGAAACGGCGGACCGCGGCGAACAGTTCGCTGGTCGGAATCCTCGCCACCACGAACCACGGGGCGTTTGGTACCGGCACCGTCGCGGCAAGTTCTTCGACCATGTTGCCGCCGCGAGTGTCGACGGCGACGGTGTAAATCCCTCGCATCGCCTTGTCGTGCTGTTGGTGGACGCCGGGTGGCGGCACGGGTTTGAGGGCATTGTCCTCGTCGGACGCCCCGAGAAAGATTCCGTCGCGCGCTGAAACGAGATTGAGTCCTCCGCTTCGCCCCACGCGGGTACGATAGAGGACGTCGAGGAAGCCCGCCGAATGCAACGGCACGATGCCGACGACGGTGGCCCGGCGCCGCCCCTCCGCGTCCCTGGCCGGCACCGCCATGGCGATCTCCGCGATGCCTGAAATCCGACTGATCGCCGGTCGCCCAAGCGTGAAGCCGTGGTCGCCGGCCAGCATATCGGCCGAGATCGTTCCACCGCCGTCCGCCCAGATCCTCGCCGGGCGGGCCACCAGCGGTTCGCCGGAAGCGTCCAGAATCACGACGCCGGAGGGAAACAGCGCCATGATCTCGCTCAGGCGCTCTCTGGCGATCTGCACGGCTTCCATATCGTCGGATGTGGCGCCGATGACACTCGCCACGTTCTCCAGCAATGTGCGCCGGGTCAGGATTTGTCGGCCGATGTCCTCGGCCGCATAGGTGGCGATCGTCTTGAGGTGATCCGATGATTGCGCCTCAAGCTCATGGCGCATCGAACCGGCCACCAGCAGGAGCGGAATTGCGACGCCCAGAGACACCAGGGTGAACACCAGCGCGATCAGGCGCGCGGTCAGCGTCTCGAAGTTCATGCAACGTGCGATGCGGGTCGATTGCGCCAGCATACTGTCATCCGAGGTCGTTCGCCGGCCATTCGTCGCCAACCGAGATCGCCGCGGGAAGGCTTATCACCGGGGCGAAAAAAAGCAGTTAAGGCTCAATGGAGGCGGGTCAGCTCCTGCCCACCGAGCAAGGCATGACAGATGTTCTCTGTCGGGAGGATTGGGTGGCGGTGACCTTTGGAGGAACATCGCTCGCGTTTGACACCTGTTGAACGCTAGACTGAGATGGGTTATACAAGTGTAAAACAGGTGCCGCCATGAAGATCGAAATCAAGAAAATCGGCAACTCCGACGGGCTTATCCTGCCCCGCGAGCTGATGCAGCGCCTCGACCTCAAACGCGGGCAGCAGCTGCACGTGGTCGAGCTGGCCGGCGGCGGCTTCCAGGCGCTGCCTTACGATCCGGATTTCGAGAGGACCATGGAGATCGCCGACGAGCTCATGGACGAATACCGCGACACCCTCGCGGCGCTCGCGAAGTAGCTCGTGACGTGGGGGCGGGCTTTCGATGTCGACTCCCAATGAGCCCAATTGGCTGACCTACGAACAGGTCATCGCCATCCATAGCCGCCAGTTGCGCCGGTTCGGCGGCGCGCCGGGCCTGCGAGAGGATGGCCTGTTGCGTTCGGCGCTCGAGCGGCCCTTGAACAAATGGCAGTACGAGCAAGCCCCGTTGCATGTGCTGGCCGCCGCCTATGCGTATGGGCTGGCGAAGAACCATGCTTTCGTCGATGGCAACAAGCGCATCGCGTTCATGGCGATGGCCACCTTCCTGCGCAAGAACGGCGTGCCGTTCGCCCCGGCCCCGGCGCATGCCACCGCAATCATCCTCGCCCTCGCCGCCGGCGAGGTGAGCGAGGAGGCCTTGGCGCGCTGGATCGGCGACAATCTGCCGAAACCGGCCGCGGTGCCGTGACGTTATCCTTTCCGGCCTCCGCTTGGTAATCTCCGCCCGCATGTCTATGTGTGAGTGTGGAAGGACCTCGTTTCCCGCATGCCCGATAGCGACGCGCCCGACCGCGAACAGAACCGCTTTACCGCCCGCGCCGCCCGCTATGCGCGGGTCGGCGCCAATGTGGGCGGTATCGCGGCCCGCATGGCGGCGACGCGCATGTTCGGCGGCGGCGACCGCGCCGGCAATGCGGCCGAACTTGCGGCTGCGCTCGGCGGGCTGAAGGGGCCGATCATGAAGGTCGCCCAATTGATGGCGACCATCCCGGACCTGCTGCCGCCCGAATACGCCACCGAGCTCACCAAGCTCCAGGCCGACGCCCCGCCCATGGGCTGGGCCTTCGTCAAGCGCCGCATGCTGGCCGAGCTGGGTGCCGACTGGCAGCAGAAATTCGCCGAGTTCGAGCACAAACCGGCGGCCGCCGCTTCCCTCGGCCAGGTGCATCGCGCGCGCGCCCACGAGGGCGCGCTGCTCGCCTGCAAGCTGCAGTATGCCGACATGCAGTCGGCGGTCGAAGCCGACCTGAAGCAGCTCGAATGGCTGTTCGCCATCCATCGCCGCATGGATCCGGCCATCGACACCACGGAGATTTCCAAGGAGATCGGCGAGCGGGTGCGCGAGGAGCTCGACTACGAGCGCGAGGCCAAGCACGCCGCCTTGTACCAGCACATGCTCGCCGACGTCGCCGAAGTGAAGGTGCCCCGGGCTTGGCCAAAACTGTCGACCCGCCGGCTCCTCACCCTCGACTGGCTGGAAGGTACGCGGCTCCTCACCCACAAGGGGGCCCCTATCGAGATACGCAATGTTCTCGCGGTCGCCATGTTCAAGGCATGGTGGCATCCGTTCAGCCGCTTCGGCGTCATCCATGGCGATCCCCATCTGGGTAACTACACGGTGTTCGCACGCGACGACGTGCCGTCAGGCATCAACCTCCTGGACTATGGCTGCGTGCGCATCTTCCCGCCGAAATTCGTTGGTGGCGTCGTAGATCTCTACCGCGGCCTCCTCGATGGCCGCGACGATCTGGTCGTCCACGCCTACGAGACCTGGGGCTTCAAGCGCCTGTCCCGCGAGGTCATCGATATTCTCAACATCTGGGCGCGGTTCATTTATGGCCCGCTCCTCGACGACCGCGTGCGCACCATCGCCGACGGTGTCGCGCCATCGGAGTACGGTCGTCGCGAGGCTTTCCGGGTGCATCAGGCCCTCAAGGAAAAGGGGCCGGTAACCGTACCGCAGGAATTCGTGTTCATGGACCGCGCCGCGGTCGGGCTCGGCGGGGTGTTTCTGCACCTCGATGCCAGGCTCAATTATTATCGCCTGTTCAACGAGGCGATCGAGCATTTCTCCGTCGAGCGCGTCGCCGAACGCCAGAACAGCGCGCTCGTTGCCGCCGGGCTGGGCAAGCCGTGATCTCAGTACGATTCCTGAGGCGCTGAGCCGAGTTGTGCGGGACTGCCGACGTTGCCTTCCGCAGTCATTTGCGCTAAGTCGCGCCAGTGGGGCGCGACGGACATTTTTGCCTTTCGCGTGCGATTTCTCGCAAACCGGAGGCCCACTTCACCGGATATCAGGCGCTCGTGACGGAGTGGGAGGGAAGACCCAATGGCTGAGCACGCTATCGAATACGCCACCGCAACCGGTAATGATTACGCCGAACACGAGCGCACATACCGCGCATTCATCCAGCTGACGAAGTGGGGCACCGTTTCGGTCGTCGTTCTTCTCATCTTGATGGCTGCGTTCCTCCTCTAGGACTGAACCGGGCCCGCAATAAGCGCCGCTCCCCGACGGCACTTGGCGAGACCCGGACAGACTCGGGCCTCTCCTGCCGTCGGAGACATCATGAAAATCGCTGTTGCCGTTGAAATCGATCCGGGCGAGCCGCGGGTATCCGCGACTCCCGATACTGTCAAAAAACTCAAAGCCCTGGGCGCCGACATCGCCGTCGAGCCCGGTGCCGGCGTCAAGTCCGGCATCCTCGACGCCGACTATGAACAAGCCGGCGCGACCATCGCTTCCGACGCCGTCAGCGGCGCCGACATCGTCCTCAAGGTGCGCCGGCCGACCGAGAGCGAGCTCTCGGCCTACAAGCCCGGCGCCCTCGTCATCGCCATCATGGACCCGTACGGCCATGACGACGCCCTGCAGGCCATGGCCAAGGCGAATGTGGTCGCCTTCGCGATGGAGCTGATGCCGCGCATCACCCGCGCGCAGGTCATGGACGTTCTGTCGAGCCAGGCGAACCTCGCCGGCTACCGGGCCGTCGTCGACGCCGCCGGCGAATACGGCCGCGCCTTCCCGATGATGATGACCCCGGCCGGCACCGTGCCAGCCGCCAAGGTGTTCATCATGGGCGTCGGCGTCGCCGGTCTGCAGGCGATCGCGACCGCTCGCCGCATGGGCGCCATCGTCACCGCCACCGACGTCCGTCCGGCCGTCAAGGAGCAGGTGGCGAGCCTCGGGGCCAAGTTCATCGCCGTCGAGGACGACGAGTTCAAGCAGGCCGAGACCGCAGGCGGTTACGCCAAGGAAATGTCGGCCGAATACAAGGCCAAGCAGGCGGCGTTGATCGCCGACCACATCAAGAAGCAGGACATCGTCATCACCACGGCGTTGATCCCCGGCCGTCCGGCGCCCAAGCTGGTCACCGCCGACATGATCAAGACCATGAAGCCCGGTTCGGTGCTGGTCGATCTCGCCGTCGAGCGCGGCGGCAATGTGGAAGGCGCACAGTACGGCAAGGTCGTCGAGGTGGACGGCGTCAAGATCGCCGGCTACGCCAACGTACCCGGCCGTATCGCCGCCTCGTCGTCGAGCCTCTACGCCAAGAACCTCTATGCGTTTCTGGAAATCCTCATCGACAAGAAGACCAAGGCGCTGGCCGTCAATTGGGACGACGATATCGTCAAGGCGACCGCGCTCACCCGCGATGGCGCGGTGGTTCACCCGAACTTCGCCAAGGCCGCGGTCTGAAGGAGAACCCGACATGGACCATATAACAACCGCGGTCGATCCGTTCGTCTTCCGCCTGTCAATTTTCGTACTGGCCGTCTTCGTCGGCTATTTCGTCGTCTGGTCGGTGACCCCGGCCCTGCACACGCCGCTGATGTCGGTGACCAACGCGATCTCTTCGGTGATCGTCGTCGGCGCCCTGCTCGCCGTCGGCGTGCCGCTCATCGAGTCGGGCACGACCTTCGCCCGCGTACTCGGGTTCTTCGCGTTGATTATGGCTTCGGTCAACATTTTCGGCGGCTTCCTGGTCACCCAGCGCATGCTCGCCATGTACCAGAAGAAGAAAAAGTGAGGACCGGGCAATGAACGCGAATATCGCAGCTTTGCTCTACTTGGTCGCCGGCGTCCTGTTCATCATGGCGCTGCGCGGCCTGTCGAGCCCTGAATCGAGCCGTCGCGGCAACCTGTTCGGCATGATCGGCATGACGATCGCGATCGTCACGACGCTCGCCGCACACGTGCCGGCCGGCATCGGCGCCTGGATCCTGGTCATCATCGGCATGGGCATCGGCGGCGGCATCGGCGCCTACATCGCCCGCAAGGTGTCGATGACCATGATGCCGGAACTGGTCGCGGCCTTCCACTCGCTGGTCGGCATGGCGGCGGTTCTGGTCGCCGCCGGTGCGCTCTATGCCCCGGCCGCCTTCGACATCGGCAGCGTCGGTGCCATCCACGGCTCCAGCCTGATTGAAATGTCGCTCGGCGTCGCCATCGGCGCCATCACGTTCACCGGTTCGGTGATCGCGTTTGCGAAACTCTCCGGCCGCATGAGCGGCGCGCCGATCATCCTGCCGTTCCGGCACGCCATCAATATCGGCCTCGCGGTCGCGATCGTGCTTCTGATCTGGTGGCTCGCCTCCCAGGAAAGCTACGTCGCCTTCTGGCTGTTGACGCTGGTCTCCTTCGTGTTTGGAGCCCTCATCATCGTCCCGATCGGCGGCGCCGATATGCCGGTCGTGATCTCGATGCTGAACTCCTACTCGGGTTGGGCGGCGGCCGGCATCGGCTTCACGCTCGGCAACTCGGCCCTGATCATCACCGGCGCCCTCGTCGGCTCCTCGGGCGCGATCCTGTCCTACATCATGTGCAAGGGCATGAACCGCTCGTTCATCTCGGTGATCATGGGCGGCTTCGGCGGTGAAACCGCCGGCCCGACCGCCGGCAAGGAACAGCGGCCGGTCAAGATCGGCTCCGCCGACGATGCCGCGTTCATCCTCAAGAACGCCGGCAAGGTGATCATCGTCCCGGGCTACGGCATGGCGGTCGCCCAGGCCCAGCACGCGCTGCGCGAAATGGGCGACAAGCTCAAGGCCGAAGGCGTCGAGGTGAAGTACGCCATTCATCCGGTCGCCGGCCGCATGCCGGGCCACATGAACGTGCTGCTCGCCGAGGCCAACGTGCCCTACGACGAGGTGTTCGAACTGGAGGACATCAACTCCGAGTTCCCGCAGTCGGACGTCGCCTATGTGATCGGCGCCAACGACGTCACCAACCCGGCGGCGGAAGACGATCCGTCGTCGCCGATCTTCGGCATGCCGGTTCTCCAGGTGTGGAAGAGCGGCACGGTGATGTTCAACAAGCGCTCGCTCGCCTCCGGCTATGCCGGCATCGACAATCCGTTGTTCTATCGCGACAACACGATGATGCTCCTGGGCGATGCCAAGAAGATGACCGAAGAGATCGTCAAGGCGCTCGGCTGAGGCCGCCCACGCTTCGATCGCAAGTCACGAACGGCCGGGTCGAAAGACCCGGCCGTTTTCGCTATATGTGATCGTCGTCGCGACAAGCGACGGCGGGCGAAGTGCTTCGGTCGTTTCTTCGCGGCTTCCGGGCTGTTTGGTTCGCCTGTGGGCGGGAGGAGTCATGTCGGCACTGCAGATGGCTGGTCTTGCTCTTCTCTCCGTGATGGCGTTCGAGCCCGCCGCCGCGCAGCCGTTCGCCTGCGCGGCGCCGCAAAAGCCCATGATGGAGGTCGAATTGATGTTCGGCCGCCATATCGGCGGGCGGCTCGCGGTGACGGAAGCTCGTTTCGCGCGCTTCGTCGCCCAGGAGGTGACGCCGCGCTTTCCCGACGGGCTCACGGTATTCGATGCCGCCGGGCAGTGGCGTGACGCCAGGACCAGGGCGGTGGTGCACGAACCCTCCAAGATCGTGCGCGTCGTCGTGGCGGCGGACGCCGACACCGGCGAGAAGATCGCCCGGATCGTCGCCGCCTACAAATCCCGATTTCGCCAGGACGCGATCGGGGTCTTGACCCGTCCGGTCTGCGCCTCGTTCTGAGGACGGCGGGCCATGTCGACCCTCAAGACGCTCCTCGTCGTACTCGTGCTCGCCTATTGCGGCGTGGCGGCACTGCTCTACGTCGTCCAGCGCAGCATGATGTATTTCCCGCACCGCGAGCGGGTGTCGCCGCAGGCGGCTGGAATCCCGGCCGCCGAGGAGATCACGCTGTCGTCCGCCGACGGCGAGCGCGTCATCGCCTGGCACGTGCCGCCCCGCGAAGGCCGGCCCGTGATCGTCTATTTCCACGGCAATGGCGGCAATCTCGGCCACCGCGTGCCGCGCTTTCGCGCGCTCGCCGAAGCGGGCTACGGCATCCTGGCGCTGAGCTATCGCGGCTATGGCGGCTCCTCCGGCAGCCCCACCGAGGCCGGAATCATGCTCGACGCCGCCGCCGCCTATGACGAGGCGATGCGTCGCTATCCCGGGCGGTTGGTTCTGTGGGGGGAATCCCTCGGCACGGCGGTGGCGGTCGCGGTGGCGGCCGGGCACGATGTCGAGGCGGTGGTCTTGGCGGTGGTCCTGGAGGCGCCGTTCACCTCGACGCTCGCCATCGCGGCGAGCCGCTATCCCTTCCTTCCGGTGGCCTGGATGATGAAGGACCAGTACCGGTCCGACCTCATGGTCGCGCGCATCCGCGCCCCCGTGCTGGTGATGCACGGCGAGAACGACGACATCGTGCCGATCCGCTACGGCGAAGCACTCTATGCTGCCATCACGGCACCGAAGCGCTTCGTGCGCTTTCCCGCCGGCGGCCATGTGGACCTCGGCGAGCACGGCGCCGTCGCGGCCGCACGCGAATTCATCGACGGGCTGAAGTGAACCAACTGCCGTCCGTTCGATCCGTCATTGCGAGGAGCGGAGCGGCGAAGCAAGCCGGGGCTGCACTATAAAGAGCTTCGTTGCGCTCGCCATGGCGAACTATCCTCAGCGGAAGCGCTCCATCTCCTCGATCTCGCCGGTTTCCGGGTCGATGCGCATTTCGACGCGGCGATCGGCGCGGTCGCGGCCTTCGACCTTCCACACGCCTTCGTCGAATTCGATCTTGTCGATCAACGCGACGCCGTTGAAGGCGGCGATGTCACGCGCCTCGACGACATCGACCATGGGCGTGCCGACGCCGGTCGTCTGGGCACCGGCAGGAGAAGTCGAGAAGACTGCGGTCGTGATCAAGAGAGTGGCGGCGAGCATTGAGCGCATGGCGACCTCCTTTGTCCCCGCGCGGTCAACGCTCCGGAACGGCGATCGTTCGCCGGGAAACCATTGATCATTGCTTGGTCGCGTCGATGCCACCGGCGAGCCGCAAGTGTGCCGGTCGTGTGTCGAGCCTTCAGCCCGGCGACCAGTCCGGCGGCGCAAGTTCGAAGCGCTCGAACACGAAACCGGGGGCGACGGTGCAGCCCACCAGCGTCCATTCGCCGAGGCTTTCGGCGGCCTGCCAGGCATTGGCCGGCACCACCACCTGCGGGCGTTCGCCGGCGCGCAGATCGGGGCCGAGATACGCCTCCTGGGTCGCCGTGCCGTCGTGGATCTCCAGCTTGAGGGGAGCGCCAGCGTAGTAGTGCCACACCTCGGCGGCGTCGATGCGGTGCCAGTGGGAGCGGCGGCCGGCGGGCAGGAGGAAGTAGATCGCGGTCGCGGCGGAGCGACCGTCATGCTCGCGCTCGTCGCGGTGGGTCTCGCGGTAATAGCCACCTTCCGGGTGCGCCTTGAGGTCGAGCAGGCTGATCACCTCGGCGGCCGAGAGGGTGCGGGAGAGCGCTTCGGGCTGGGGTAGGTTCTGGTCGGGTAAGTTCTGGTCCTGGGACATCAATTCTGATTGCCACGGTTGTTGGCGTAAATCCAGCCGAACGGAACGCCGAAGCGTTCGACGGTGTCGACCAGGACGGCACCGGTGCCGCGGCCGCAGGGAGAGCGCTCGGTGGCGATCAGGTAGTCGGCTTTTTTGGGATCGGTCTCCAGCAGCCAGGGACGGCGGAACAGGATGCCGGCCATCTGCTCGCGCCAGCCGATGCACACCATCACCCGCGGCGGCCTTTGCCGGAAGCGCGGATCGCCGTCCGTCATGGCCTCGAGGCGGCGCAGGGCCGGCGCCACGGCGAGGCTCCAGTAGTCGAGCTCGAAGCGGCCGCGGGCGCCGGCGACCCCGCCCGCGACGGCATTCATGGCCGTGTATTCGAGCGGGTGGAGGATCACGAGTGTGGCGGCGAGCGCGGTCGCGTGGATGGCGGCGGCGAAGCCGGTGATGATCGGTATGCGGCGCAGCAACGGCCACAGCCGTATGGCACCCCAGGCGGCGAGGAGGGCGAGCATCGGCAGGGTGAACAGCACGTGGCGGACGCCGTCATAGAGGGTCGAGCCCGTCGCCACCACGATGACGAGCGGCGCCACCGCGGCGACGGTGATGACGAGCATGCCGCGGGTTTCGGCGAGCGCCATCAGGGGGCGGCGCAGACCGCCGACACCATGCCGGCGCCAGGCCACAAATGCCGTGCGGCTCCACCCCAGCCCCGCCGCCGTCCCGAACGCCAGCGCGATGGCGAGCAGGGCCAGAAAGCCTTCCGGCAGGCGCACCAGCAACTGGCCGCCGATGTACCACCAGGGCACGGCGTCGGTACGCGTGGCCATGCCCCAGTTGGCGAACTCGAACGAGGTCGCGATGGTGGCGAAATGCGCGTGGGCGTGAGCGAACTGGCGCAACGGATTGCCGAGCTGCAGCCACGGCCACAGCGCCACGGCGACGATCCAGGCGAGTACGACGGCGGCGCCCGCATGCAGCGCGCTTCGCCGCAGCAGCGGCCACGCGGCGGCGCCCTGCCGCAGCAGGGCGTCGAGGGCCGCCAGGCCGAGGGCGCCGGCGAGATAGACGTGGGTGATAACGCCGCCGGTGCGGGTGGTGAGCGCAAGCCCCATGAACAGGCCGGCCATCATGGTCGCGCTCCAGGCAGGGGCCTGGGCCGATGCGCGCGCCATCATGATGATGGCGAGCGTCGCCCAGCTCATGGCGAACAGGAACGGCACGTCGATGGTGGCGACGAACAGGTTGCCGTACACGTAGCCGGTCAGGAGGCACAGCGAGAGCGCGATGGCGCCGGCCCAGCGGCCGATGACGAGGCGGGCGATCGGCACCACGGCGGCGAGACCGGCGAGGCCGAGCGAGAAGGTCATGGCGTGGCGTATGGTGACGGCGTCGCCGAAGCCGAGCGACTGCGCGAACCCCACCAGCATCTGGAACCAGGGACCGTAGAGCCACAGCGGCGCTTCGACCGTGTCGAAATGGGAGCGGTCGGTGAAGGCGGACGTGTACCAGGCGAGCGCCTTGGGGCCATAATCGTCGGTGTTGAATTCGTCGACCGACAGGGCGTAGTCGCCCGCCGTGGCGAGCCCGACAGCGAGCACGCCGATGAGCGTGACCGTAATGACGACGAATTCCGTATCGACCGCGACGGCGCGACGAGCCCGCGGCAGGACGAGGGTCGTATCGACCACGCGAAGATCCTCAGGTCATGCGAAACCCGAAGACAACGCGCGGAGGCGCGATTTGTGCCGTGAACGGTTGTTCAGAATTTCCGCGCTCTCGCGGTCATTGCGAGTTCGGCACCGGCCTTCGGTCGACCCGCGTTGGATGAAAGTTGCCGCGCACGTAGCCTGCTCCCTCCCCCTGCAAGGGGGAGGGTTGGGGTGGGGGTCCTCACTCGCTCCGCGCCCGTGGCTGACCCCCTCCCTGACCCTCCCCCTTGCAGGGGGAGGGAACCGCGGGGCGAGTTCATGGTCTCCCACTTGCTTCTTAGGGATGTACTCCAGCCCTTTTAGGCCGAGGGGCGGGGGGCGAACTCGCAGTGACGCGCGGTGCTGCCTCAGAACCTGTTCTTGCGCTCGCGGATCTCCCTGAACACGTCGGCGGCAGGACGGCCGGCGAGGCCGACCGCCGCGGCGAGAGACGGCACGTCGGCGCGCAGGAACGGATTGGCGCGCTTCTCGGCTCCGATGGTCGACGGGATGGTCGGCCGACCGGCTGCGCGCAGGCGCTCGACTTCGCCCGCGCGGGCGCGGAGCGCCTCGTTGTCCGGCTCGACGGTGAGGGCGAAGCGGATATTGGCGTCAGTATATTCGTGGCCGCAGAATATGCGCGTGGCGTCGGGCAGGGCGCGCAGCTTGAGGAGAGAATCCCACATCATCGCCGCCGTGCCCTCGATGACGCGGCCGCACCCGATGGAGAACAGCGTGTCGCCCGCGAACGCGATGTGGTCGGCATCGAACACATAGGTGATGTGGCCGAGCGTGTGGCCGGGCGTGTCGAGGATGCGCCCCGCAAGGCCGCCCACCGTGACGGTGTCGCCCTCTCCGACCGTCCTGTCGACGGCCGGGATGGGCTGCTTTTCGCCCCGTGGTGCCGTCACCCGGCAGCCGTGGCGCCGCTTGAGCTCCGCCACCCCGCCGGTGTGGTCGGCATGATGATGGGTCACCAGGATGTCGGTGAGCCGCCAGCCGGTTGCGGCCAGCGCGGCTTCGACCGCCGATGCCTCGGGGGCGTCGATGGAGGCCGTGGCGCCACTGTCCGGATCGTGCAGGAGCACGCCATAATTGTCGTTCAGGCAGGCAAAGAGATGGGTCTCGGCGGGCATGGGGCGATCCTGTGGGCGCGACCCTCGGGAGGTCGGGAACGAATTTCGGGCATATTTCGTGATAATGTCCAGCCCATGTCCAATGACGTCATCGACCTGCGCGACTTTTACGCCCGCCGGCTCGGGACGGTGGCGCGGCGATTCGTCGGACGCGGCATCCGTGCGCTTTGGCGGGATACGACCGGCCAGCGGGTCGCCGGGATCGGTTACCCGACCCCGTATCTCGGCCTGTTCCGCGAGGAAGCCGAGCGTTGCCTCGCCTTCATGCCGGCGGCGCAGGGCGTATTGAAATGGCCGTCGGCAAGCCCGACGCTCGCCGCCCTGGTGGACGAGTACGAACTGCCGCTGCCGGATGCCTCCGTCGACCGCCTGCTCCTGGTGCACGCTCTGGAAATGTCCCACGATCCCGCCTCGCTGCTGCGCGAATCCTGGCGAGTCCTGTCGGCCGGTGGGCGGCTGATGGCGGTGGTTCCCAATCGGCGGGGCTTGTGGGCGCGCATCGACTCGACGCCGTTCGGACACGGCCGCCCCTATTCGCGCACGCAGATCATGCAGCTCCTGCGCGAGGCCTGGTTCACGCCGGTGTCCTGGGGGGATGCCTTATATCTGCCGCCGGTGGCGCGAGGCTGGTTCCTGCGTTCGGCGGTCGCCTGGGAGCGTACCGGCGCCATGCTGTGGAGTCCGTTCGCGGGCGTCCACATCGTCGAGGCCACCAAGCAGGTTTATCGCGCCGTGCCGGCGCGCAGCGAAAAGCGCCGACTGGTCCCCGTCCTCAAGCCGGCCCTGGTGGCGCCGACACCCGGCGGCGCTGCCCCGGCGCATGGTCGCGTGAAGCGAGAAAGTTAACGGATTCCTGCCGCTTTTCGGGGTGTGGCCCGACGGCCGCACCCGCGCCGTGATGTAACGAAGATTACTCGCCCGTGCCTTGCGGTACGCGCTCGTCGGCGCCGTCACCTTCACCCGGGCCGGCGTTTTCGCCCCGCGGCCGATGGCGGCGGCGGCGACGGTGCAGCGGAAAGCGGTCGGCGCCGCCCTGGCCCTCGAAGCCGCCGTTCTGGCCCTGCGGAGCGGCAGCCGGAGGGCTCGCCGGCGCCCCACCGGTGATGAAGGAGGGTAGACGCTCCACGTCGCCGTCGTCGTCATTGCGCGCGGTGTCATTACGAGCGGTGTCATTGCGTGCCGCGTCGTTGCGTGCGGCATCGTTGCGCGCCGCCGGCGGACGACCGCCCTGAGGTTGTTCGCGTTGAGGGAAGAACTGGGCATCCCGTGGCAGGTAAGGCTGCGGATCGCGGGTGCCGAAGGCCGGCTGGCCGCCGAACGTGCCCTGGTCCTGGCCGCCCATATCGTCCTCGCCGTCGTCGTACGAGTCGTCCCGGGGGTCATTGGCATCCTGGCGTAGGAACGGCGCGTTGGGCTGGTTCTGCCGGAATTGCTCCTGGGCGGTGGCGATCAGGCGAAAATAATGCTCGGCGTGCTGAAAATAGTTTTCGGCTCCGACGTGATCGCCCGAAGCCTGGGAATCACGGGCGAGTTGTACGTATTTTTCCGCGATATGGGAGGCGGTGCCGCGGATCTTGACGTCCGGACCGTTCGATTCGTAGACGCGCGTGAGCGGGTTATGGCTCTTGCGGCTACGTCCCCGCATACGCTTGTTCTGACCGTTTCTCATGGTTTGCTGTCCGCCAACCCTTGGTTGCGACGGCACCTGCCGTCAGTCCTCAAAATTGATCGAAATCCACGCCTCGAAACCGTGCGGAGCCTCGAAACTGTTCGGACAGCCGCAAGCGGCGGGCCAAATCGACCCGTCAATCCGCCCGGCAGTCGTTTGCTCTGCGGCATCGATTGCGACGATCAATCAGCCCTCTTCCGCGGCTGCGCCACGGCATCGCCCGCCTTTTCATCATACGCCGACGCCATCTCCTTCCGAGACGACGTGTGCAGACCGATGAAGCATTCGACCCCGAGTGACGAACCGATTAGCTGCCTGGCTGTCGGTATCCGCCTCGCTCGCGCCGTCGGCCTCGTCGAGCCAAGCTCGGGGCGTCATTGACGGCAAACCTTACTGGGGTCGATTCCGTACAAGAAACCTAATGGGTCTCGCGCGATAATCCAAGCGGTTTTTTGGCGTTTTTTGCATGGCTGCAAGGGTTCTGGGTCAGGGCTTGCGCCATGCCGTCAGCGCCCGCGGGATGCCGGCGAGATCGTTTCGAGCCGGGCTCTCCACGTTCAGCCCGGCGGCGGCGAGGACGCCGGTCACCATGTCGGCTTGGCCGATGCCCAGTTCGAGCACCAGGGCGCCGCCCGGCGCCAACAGCCGTTCGGCGTCGGCGGCGATGGCCCGATAGGCGTCGAGGCCGTCATTGCCGCCATCGAGCGCTGCCCGCGGCTCGAAATCGCGCACCTCGGGAGCGAGTGTGGCGATGTGGTTGGTGGGAATGTAGGGCGGGTTGGACACCACGAGATCGAAACCGCCCGCAAGCGCGCTTCCGTAGTCGCAAGCCACGAACGCACTTCTCGCCTGGAGGGCATGCCGCCGGGCATTGACGCAGGCCGTATCGATGGCCGCGGTGCTGCGGTCGGTGCCGATCCCGAAAGCATCGTCGAGCTCGGACAGGAGAGCGAGCAGCAGGGCGCCGGAACCGACGCCGAGATCGGCCAGAAGCTGGACGCCCTGCCGCACGCCGCGCGGACGGCAGGCGGCGAGCGCCGCTTCAACCAAGGTCTCGGTGTCCGGCCGCGGTACCAGCACGGCCGGCGTGACGACGAGCTCCAGGTCCCAGAACTCCTTGACACCGACGATGCGGGCGACCGGCTCGCGTGCCTGGCGGCGCGCCGCCAGGGCCGTGACCGCCAGCGCCTCCGATTTGCTCAGCAGGCGCTCCGACGCGCTGGCGAGGCCGGCATGGTCGAGGGCGACCGCATGGCCGACGAGGATGCGGGCATCCGCCTCGGGCGTATCGACGCCGCAGGCACGGAATGCCGCGGCGAGCACACGGCGCGCCGCCGCGACGGTAGTCCCGGGGGCAATGGCCGGCGCCTTCATGGACGCGTGCCTTCGTCGGCCGCGAGCAGTGCTGCCTGGTGCTCGGCGACGAGCGCATCGATCAAATCGCCGAGGGCCTCGCCCTCCATCACCTGCGGCAGCTTGTAGAGCGTCAGGTTGATGCGGTGGTCAGTGACGCGGCCTTGCGGAAAGTTATAGGTACGGATGCGCTCGGAGCGATCGCCGGAGCCGACCTGGCCGCGCCGATCGGCGGCGCGTTCGGCGTCGAGACGTTGGCGTTCGACGTCGTAGAGCTTGGCGCGCAAGAGCGACATGGCGCGCGAGCGGTTCTTGTGCTGCGAGCGCTCCTCCTGCACGAAGATGATGATGCCGGATGGGATGTGCGTCACCCGGATCGCCGATTCGGTCTTGTTGACGTGCTGACCGCCGGCGCCTTGGGCCCGCATGGTGTCGATCTTGAGATCGGCCTCGTTGATGGCGACGTCGACCTCCTCGGCCTCGGGCAGGACCGCGACCGTCGCCGCCGAGGTGTGGATGCGGCCGGATGCCTCGGTATCGGGAACGCGTTGGACGCGATGCACGCCGGATTCGAATTTGAGCTTGGCGAAGGCGCCGCGGCCGCGAATCTCGGCGATGACTTCCTTGTATCCGCCGGAGGCGCCATCGCTCGCCGACACCACTTCGGTCTTCCAGCCCTGTTTGGCGGCATAGCGCTCGTACATGCGGAACAGGTCGCCGGCGAACAGTGAGGCCTCGTCGCCGCCGGTGCCGGCGCGGATTTCCAGGATGACGTTGCGCTCGTCCATGGCGTCCTTGGGCAGGAGCGCGACCTGCAGGGCGCGCGCCAGCGCGTCGCACTTCTCCTCCAGTTCGCCCTTCTCGGCCGCCGCCATCGAGCGCATCTCGGCGTCGCTGTCCGCATCCTCCATCAAGGTCTTGACGCCAGCGAGTTCCTGGATCGCGGCCCGGTAGGCCTTGATCTTCTCGGCGACCGGCTCCAGTTCGGCGAATTCACGCGACAGCGCCACGTATTTGTCGGGCGCAAGCTGCTCGGCAAGTTCGGCCTCCACCATCGCGTGGCGGGCGAGGAGCGCGTCGAGTTTTGTTTGCGGGAGCGCGATCACGTGTCAGACCGGCAGGCCTTCGGCTTCGGCGAAGGCGGTGAGCTTGTCACGCAGCGAGGCTGCCCCGAGCGGCTTGGCGATCAGGCCACACACCAACTCCTGCGCCCGCTTGGCGTCAAGCTCGAGGACCATCGCCTTGACGGGGCCGATCGCGGACGGCGCCACCGAAAACGACCGGTAGCCGAGTCCGATCAAGGTGAGGGCCCCGAGGGGCTGCGAGGCCAGTTCGCCGCACAGCGACACCGGCTTGCCGTGCGCGATCGCCCGATCGACGATCGCCTTCAAGGCGCGCAGCACCGGTGCCGAGAGCGCGTCGAAGCGGTTGGCGACGCGGGCATTGCCGCGGTCGACCGCGTAGAGGAACTGCACCAAATCGTTCGATCCGACGGAGAGGAAGTCGACCCGGTCGAGCAGTTCGTCGAGCTGAAACAGGATCGACGGCACCTCGATCATGGTGCCGATCTCGACCCGGTCGGGCAGCTTGTGGCCGTGCCGGCGCAGGTGGGTGAGCTCGCGTTCGACCAGCGTCTTGGCCTCGTCGAATTCATGCACCGCCGCCACCATCGGGAACATGATGCGCAGATCGCGGCCGCCGGCGGCGCGCAGGAGCGCGCGCACCTGGCTGCGCAACAGGCCCGGACGGTCGAGGCCGAGGCGGATCGCGCGCCAGCCGAGCGCCGGGTTCTCCTCCTCGATATTGCGCATATAGGGCAGGACCTTGTCGCCGCCGATGTCGAGGGTGCGGAAGGTCACCGGCTTGCCGTGCGCGGCATCGAGCACCGAGCGGTAGAGCGCGAGCTGTTCACTGGTGCGAGGAAAGCTCGGCGCCACCATGAACTGGAGTTCGGTGCGGAACAGGCCGACACCGGCGGCGCCGGTCTCGTCGATGTGCGGCAGGTCGACGGCGAGGCCGGCATTGATCATCAGCGTCACCGCCTCGCCGTCGCGCGTGACGCACGGCTTGTCGCGCAGTGCGAGGTACTGCTGCTGGCGGCGGGCTCGAAGTTTGGCGCGTTCCGCGTAGGCGGCTTCGAGATCGACGGTCGGCCGCACATAGACGTCGCCGGTGACGCCGTCGAGGATGACGGCATCGCCCGGTTCGACGATGCCGGTGGCGTTGGCGATTTCGCCGACGGCAGGAATGCCGAGCGCGCGGGCCACGATGGCGACGTGCGAATTCGGCCCGCCCTCCTCGAGCACGAGGCCGCGCAGGCATTTGCGGTCGTAATCGAGCAGGGCCGCCGGCCCCATGGAGCGCGCCACCAGGATGGCGTTGTCCGGCAGGGCGCCGCGATGCGACGCGTGGTCGTGGCCGAGCAGCTGGCGCAACAGCCTGTCGGCGAGATCGTCGAGGTCGTGCAACCGCTCGCGCAGATAGGGGTCGGTCTGCCGCAGCATGCGGGCGCGGGTGTCCGACTGGACGCGTTCGACCGCGGCCTCCGCGGTCAGGCCGGTCATCACCGCCTCCTCCAGGCGATGCACCCAGCCGCGGTCGTGGGCGAACATGCGGAAGGCCTCGAGCACGTCGCGGTGCTCGCCGCCGTCGGCGACGTCGCCGCGTTCGAGCATGACGTCGAGGTCGGCCCGCAGGGTCGCGAGCGCCGCTTCGAGCCGCTTCTGCTCCTTGGCGACGTCGTCGGCGATGAAATTTGTCACCACCACGCGCGGCTCGTGCAGGACGACGTAGCCGAGGGCGATGCCGTCGTTGAGGGTCGCACCCTTGAGCTGCAGCGAGCGGTGCACCGCCGGCTCGGCACCGGGCTTGGCGAGCGCCGAGAGTTCGCCGGAGGCGATCATCTCGGCGAGCACCATGGCGGTGGTCTGCAGCGCCTCGACCTCTTCTTCCGAATAGGTCCGCCGGGCCCGGTTCTGCACCACCAGGACGCCGAGCGTGTTGCCGGCGCGCAGGATCGGCACGCCCAGGAAGGCGTGGTAGATCTCCTCGCCGGTTTCCGGACGGAACGAGAAGGCGGGGTGCGCCTGGGCCTCCGAGAGGTTGATCGGGTTGGCCTCGCTCGCCACCAGGCCGACCAGGCCCTCGTCAGCGCGCAGCACGGTCAGGTGGACGGCGTTGCGGTTGAGGCCTTCGGTCGCGTAGAGCTCGAGCGTGGAATCGACCCGCAACACGTAGACGGAGCACACCTCCGCCACCATGTTGGCGGCAATCAGCACGACGATCTTGTCGAGACGTTCCTGCGCGCTGACCGGCTCCGCCATCACTTCGCGGAGCCGCCGCAACAGCACGCGCGGACCGCCAAGCGCGCTACGCATCGGCGAAAGGTCCATCGGGCGAAATACCGCTCGGCCCGGAGCCCCACCCATGGCTCCCGGCCGTTCGATCCATCAAAGATCAGGGGAGGGCGTCAAGCACCCCCGCCGACACGGCTATAGCCAATGCAAGCGCCGCGCCGCAAGGTGAAAGGCAGCTTGTGGCAGGCCAAATAATTACGATTTATCCAGACCATAGAGGGAATGCAGGGTCCGGATCGCCAGTTCCGTAAAGGCCGCGTCGATCAGGACCGAAAACTTGATCTCCGAGGTGGTGATGGCGCGGATGTTGATTCCCCGTTCGGCCAGTGCCTTGAAAGCTTTTGCGGCGATGCCGGCATGGCTCCTCATGCCGACCCCGATCACCGACACCTTGGTGACGTCGGTGGCCGAATCGATGCGGCCATAACCGATCTGGGCCTGGGCTTTGGCGATGGTGGCCTTGGCCTTCTCGAAATCGGACGATGGCACCGTGAAGGTCAGGTCGGTGGTGAGGCCGTCCGGGGAGATGTTCTGGACGATCATGTCGACATTGATGTTGGCTTCGGCCAGGGGGCCGAAGATGGCGGCGGCGACCCCCGGTTTGTCCTCGACCTGACGCACGGAGATCTGGGCCTCGTCCTTGGAGAAGGCGATACCAGTGACGACTTGCTGTTCCAAAATCTCCTCCTCGTCGCAGATGAGCGTGCCGGGCGGCTGGTTCGAATGCGGATCGATGTCCTCGGGCTTGTCGAACGAGGAGCGCACGAAAATGCGCACCCGGTGCACCATGCCGAGCTCGATGGAGCGCACCTGCATGACCTTGGCGCCGAGCGATGCCATTTCCAGCATCTCCTCGAACGCGATCTTGTCGAGCCTTTTCGCCTTGGGGACGACACGCGGATCGGTGGTGTAGACGCCGTCGACATCGGTATAGATGTCGCAGCGGTCCGCCTTGATGGCGGCCGCGATGGCGACCGCAGAGGTGTCCGAGCCGCCGCGCCCGAGCGTCGTGATGCGGCTAGTATCCGGATACATGCCCTGGAAGCCGGCGATCACCGCCACTTCGCGGCGCTCCTTGAAACGCTTGATGATTTCCGATGCATCGATGCCCTCGATGCGGGCGGAGCCATGGGCATTGCTGGTCAGGATGGGGATCTGCCAGCCCTGCCAGGAACGCGCTTCGACCCCGATGGTCTGCAGAGCGATGGCGAGGAGGCCGGTGGTGACCTGCTCGCCCGATGCCACCACGGTATCGTATTCCCGTGCATCGTGCAGAACCGACAATTCCCGGCAGAAATCCACCAGCTTGTTGGTGGCCCCCGACATGGCCGAAACCACGACGGCAACCTCGTGGCCGGCGTCGACTTCGCGTTTGACGTGGCGGGCGACGTTGCGGATGCGCTCGATGTCGGCGACCGAGGAACCGCCGAACTTCATGACCAGACGGGACATTTGAGGACTGCCGGCCCTTGTGCGAGAAACCAAGCCGGCCGCGAAGGAATAGCGGCGACCGGCGAAAAGCGCGTATACATACCGGCGAGGCTTTGACGCCGCAACCGCGGGGATTGACATGCCCGCCGCGCGTCTGGCGTGAATTGACGGAGATCAAATGACGACGAGTCCCCCGGCGGCGGCGCCGACCATCGATGCCGGCGAACTCGAACGGTTCTCGCAGCTGGCGGACGAGTGGTGGAATCCGCGCGGCAAGATGGCGCCGCTGCACAAGTTCAATCCGGTCCGGCTCGCCTATATCCGTGACGCCGCCTGCCGGCAGTTCGGCCGCGATGCGAGGCGGATCGACAGCCTCAGGGACCTGCGCATCCTCGACATTGGCTGCGGCGGCGGCATTCTGTCCGAACCCCTGGGACGGCTCGGGGCGCAGGTCGTCGGCGCCGATCCGGCCGAAGCCAATGTGGTGGCGGCGCGCCGCCATGCCGCCGAGCAAGGCGTTTCGGTCGACTATCGGGCCACCACCGCCGAGGCCCTCGAGGCGGCCGGCGAGCGCTTCGACATCGTGCTGGCCATGGAGGTGGTCGAGCACGTCGCCGATGTCCCGCTGTTCATATCCTGCTGCGCCGCCATGGTGGCGCCCGGCGGCCTCATGATCGCCGCCACCCTCAACCGCACCTTCAAGAGTTTCGCGCTCGCCATCGTGGGCGCCGAATACGTCCTGGGCTGGCTGCCGCGCGGCACCCATCAATGGGACAAGTTCGTCACACCGGGCGAGCTCCGGCGTGCGATCGAGCCCACCGGCCTCAAGGTGAGCGACGAGGCCGGCGTCGTCTACGACCTGTTGGCGGACCGCTGGCAGCTGTCGGGCGACATCGACGTCAATTACATGCTCACCGCCGAGCGCATGCGATGACGTGAAGAGGCCGGACGCCGGCGCACCGTCGTCGGCGTAGCGGCATCGGCCTGACGAATTCATGGGTCAGGCGTCGCCTGCCCGCAATGATACCGGTGATCAGGTGCCGTGCCCAAACTCCGCGAGAAGTTACGGGAACCACGGGTAGAAATGTACCAAATTGTCAATCTCGTGTTGACACGCCGGGTACTCACAGCAGTCTGAACGATCGAGAACGAATCGGTGGTTGCGCAGGTGTCGCATGTCATGCCTGGTGCCGCGTGATAGTCCCGGGGAGCCGAGCGCCAGTGTCGCCTCGCGCTCGAAGCCGCGCCGCCTGGAATCAGGTTCGGCCGCCGCCCGCGCCGATTTGTGCCTGAGGCTTCTGGTCGAAGCGTCGAGCGACTGCGCGGTGTTCACGCTGCACGCCGACGGCCGTGTCGCCGACTGGAACGCCGGCGGCCACAGCCTGTTCGGCGGCGAGCCGTCCGAGATGGTGCACAAGCCGCTCGCCGCACTGTTCGCTCCGGACGAGCAGGCGGACGGCTTGCCGGGCCGGATGCTCGATGAGGCGATGCGCGGCGGCGTGTCGACGAACGTGGCTTGGTGCAACCGTGTCGACGGGACGCGGTTTGCCGCCCGAATCGAATGCCGCGCCATCACGGGTCCGGCGGGAACGATTCTCGGTTATGGCTGCGTGGTGCGCGATCTCACCGAGAAACGCGAACTTGATCGTCTGCGCGCCGAAGCGCGCAAGGACGAGGGGCCGCCGCATGATGGCGCCGCCGGTACGGCCAGCACGGCGCTCCTGTCCATGATCAGCCACGAGATCCGTACCCCGCTCACCGGCATCAAGGGATTCACCGAAGCCCTCGCCCTGCAGGATCTGACGCCGTTGCAGCGCCGCTACGTCGAACTCGCCGGCGCCAGTTGCGCGGCGCTGATGAGCGTGGTCGACGACCTGCTCGATTTTTCGGCCCTGGAGGCGGGCGACATCGACCTCAAGGAAGAGGCTTTCGCGGTCGCGGGCCTTGCCCACGGCGCTCTGTCCATGGTGCTCGGCACCGCCGCGCCCAAGAGCCTGGCGCTGTCCCTGAGCGTCGCCCCGAACGTGCCGCCGACCATCGTCGGCGATCGCGGCCGCATCCGTCAGATCCTGCTCAATCTCCTCGCCAATGCGGTCAAGTTCACGTTGCGGGGCTCGATCCGCCTGGCGATCACCGCCGAGCGGGGCGCCGGCGGCGCCGACATGCTCAAGTTCGCCGTCGTCGACACCGGCATCGGCATTCCGGAGGATCGGCTGTCCCGCCTGTTCAACCGCTTCAGCCAGGCCGACGCCTCGATCCGCGATCGCTTCGGCGGCTCCGGGCTCGGTCTCGCCATCTGCAAGCAGCTCGTCGAACGTATGGGCGGCGAGATCGGCGTCGAGACCGCGCTCGGACACGGCTCGACCTTCTGGTTCACGATCCGGATGAGACGCGCTCCGGTCGCCGCGGCCCCGGGCGCGCCGCGCCTCCAGGGTGGGGCGCCACCGCGCGGCGTGCGGGTCCTTCTGGTCGATGACGGCCGCATGAACCAGGAGATCGCCCGCATCTTCCTGGAGCATGCCGGCTACGACGTGAAGGTGGCCGACGACGGTGCCGCCGCCCTTATGGCGCTCGAGCAGGATACCTACGACATCGTCCTCATGGACATGCAGATGCCCGGCATGGATGGAGCCGAGGCGACGCGGCGTATCCGTGCCCGCGGCGGCCGCTTCGCCGAGATGCCGATCGTGGCCCTATCCGCACGGGTCTTCTCCGAAGACGTCGCCGAGTGCCTGGATGCAGGCATGAACGGGCATCTCGCCAAGCCGTTCGACCGTGCCGAGATGGTCGCCACCATCGAGCGCTTCACCGCCAAGGCGGCGTGAGGCCGCCGCCTTCCTCTCCCGCGCAATCGGGGAGAGGAAAGAGAGCCAAGCCCGAGCCTTGCGTTTACCGTCCCCCAATGCCACGGCATGTCCGGCAAGCCTGCCGTGCGTGCGACCGGCTTGCATTCGCGGCCGGCCCAAGCCAGGGTCGGGGCATCCGCTGGAGACCCCGATGCCGCCCGCCGAATTTTCCTCGCACGCTGGCCATCCATGATCGCCGGATCGTTATGGGCCGTCTTCACGGTCATCGCTGCCCTGTCGCAGACCATCCGCAACGCCACCCAGCGCGGGTTGATCAAGTCGCTCGGCGTAACCGGCGCCACCCATGTGCGCTTCCTGTTCGGCCTGCCGTTCGCGATCCTGTTTCTGGTCGGCGTCACGATGGCGCTCGATCGTGGCCTCGCGGTGCCGCCGCTCGGTTACTGGCCGTGGGTCGTCGGCGGCGCGGCGACGCAGATCACCGCCACCGCACTGATGCTCGCCGCCATGGGGGAGCGCTCCTTCGTGGTCACCATCGCCTACATCAAGACCGAGCCCGTACAGGTGGCGTTGTTCGGTCTCGTGCTCCTGGGCGACCAGCTGACGGCGGCCTCGGTGCTCGCCATCGTGGTCGCCACCGCGGGTGTGATCGTCATGTCGCTGAAGCCGGGCGCCGCAGCGGGCGGATGGAAGCCGACCCTGTTGGGCCTGTCCGCCGCGGCCATGTTCGGCCTGTCCGCCATCGGCTTTCGCGGCGGTATCCTGACCTTGGGCGAGGCGAGCTACGTCTATGCGGCGACTTTCACGCTGGTAATCGCGCTCGGACTGCAGACGCTCACGCTGACGCTATGGCTCGTCGGGCGCGAACGCGCGGTGCTGGTCGCCATCCTGAAAGCCTGGCGGCCGTCGCTGCTCGCCGGCTTCGTGGGGGCACTCGCCTCGCAGTTCTGGTTCCTGGCTTTCGCCCTCACCTCGGCCGCCAATGTGCGCACCTTGGCGCTGGTGGAGGTGCTGTTTGCCCAGGGCGTGTCGCGCTTCGCCTTCGGGCAGCCGACGACGGCGCGCGAAGGCCTCGGTATCTGCTTGATCCTGGCCGGGGTGGTGACGCTGATCTGGGCGCACTGACGCGCCCAACACCGTCGGTTTTTTAGCCCCCGCTAACTCCACATTAAGACTCTGAAACTGAACGCGAATCACGTCCCGATTCGTTCCACGCGAACGAACTGTGAATAGGTCGGGAACAGGGGGAAACAGACGCCATTCGGCCGGGGTAGCGATTCGCAGCCGCGGGGATCAGTTGCGATCGTCCGGCAACACCGGCAGCGGGTGAAACTCGATGCCTTCCTCGGACAACTCCTTGGCCTCCTCGGCAGAGGCCTCGCCGTAGATGGAGCGGTGCTCGATCTCCCCATAGTGCATCTTGCGCGCTTCATCGGGGAAGCTGCGGCCGACATTCTCGGCATTGGCGACGAGATGCTCGCGCAATTCCTTGAGCTTCGAGCGCAGCGCCACCTCCTGCGGCGACATCATGGCGACCGGTGCCGGCGCCTCGGAAGCGGGCGGTTCGGCGGCAGCCGCCTCGGCGGGCGGCATGGCCGGTGCCTCGTCGGTGCTCTTGTGCTTGCCGGTGCGGGCGAGCTGCGGGGTCATCAATGCCTTCTCGACCTTGGCGGAGCCGCACACCGGGCAGGTGACGAGGCCGCGCTTGACCTGCCGGTCGAACGCCGCCGAATTGGGAAACCAGCTTTCGAAGGCGTGCTTCTTCTCGCACAGGAGGGCGTAGCGGATCATGCCGGGCCCCCGATGGCGGTGAGCCGGGTCGGTTCGGCGATCGGCTCGATGATTTCGAAGCGGCGGCCGTGTTCGAGGGAGGGAATGCGGGAGCGGGCGGCCGTGATGGCGGCGGGATCGATGTCGGCGAAAACGACGCCCGGTTCGGCATCGCCCTCGGCGAGGACGCGGCCCCACGGGTCGATCACGATGGAATGACCGTAGGTTTCGCGACCGTTCTCGTGCAGGCCGGCCTGGGCGGCGGCAAAGACGAACGAGCCGGTCTCGATGGCGCGGGCGCGCATCAGGACCTGCCAATGGGCTTCGCCGGTCTGGCGCGTGAACGCGGACGGGATCGAAAGAAACGCGGCGCCGGCTTCGGCCAGTGCCCGGTAGAGGGAGGGAAAGCGCAGATCGTAGCAGATCGAAAGTCCGAGCCTCCCCCACGGTAGGTCGGCGACGACGGCGCGCTCGCCGGCCCGGTAACTGCGCGATTCGCGGTAGCTTTCGCCGTCGGCAAGGTCGACGTCGAACATGTGGATCTTGTCGTAGCGGGCGACGATCTCGCCTTGCGGGTCGATCAGGAACGAGCGGTTGGCGGCGCGGTCGGGCGAGACCCTGACCGCCATGGAGCCGATGTGCAGCCACACCGCATGGGCGCGGGCGAGGTCGCGGAAGGCAGCGAGGCTTTGATCCTGCGCCTCCTCGGCGAGCGCTGCGAACAGGATGTCGCGGCGCATCTCCATGATGTTGGTCATCTCCGGCGTCTGCACATAGTCGGCGCCGCCGGCCTTGGCGGCGGCGACGAGCTTCGCCACCGCGTCCACATTGACGGCCGGCACACGCGCCGCGCGCATCTGCACGAGGCCGATGCGAAATGTCGAAGTCTGGCCGGTCGCCGTTGTCATCTGCCTGATGTCCGAACCTTCAAGCCGTCAGCAGCGGATCGAGCTTGCCGGCATCGTCGAGTGCGTAAAGGTCGTCGCAGCCGCCCACATGGATCGCCCCGACGAAGATCTGCGGCACCGTATGGCGCCCGCCCGCCCGCGCCATCATCTCGGCGCGCAGCTCCGGCTTGCCGGCGACGTCGATATCCTTGAAGTCGACGCCCTTCCGGCGCAGCAGCTCCTTGGCGGCGATGCAGTAGGGGCAGTAGCGGGTGGTATAGAGTTCCACAGCTGGCATGGAGCGTCTTCTGGTTCGTGCGGGCTCCGATTTAGCCCGGCAAATCAACTATATGGGCGCCCCGGAGGGATCCACAACCCGGGCGAATACGATGACGTCGACGTCGCGTGCGCCGGCCCGCAGCAGCGCCCGGGCGCAAGTATCGACCGTAGCCCCGGTGGTCAAGACGTCGTCGACGAGGACGAGCCGGCGGCCCTTGACGGCGGTGCGCCGCTCGGCGGGCACCCGGAATGCGCCCTCGACGTTCCTCGCCCGCTCGGAGCGGGCGAGCCCGACCTGCTGGGGTGTCGCCCGAGTACGCCGCAGCAGGTCGACCTCGACCGGGACTCCGGCCGATTTCGACATCACCTCGGCAAGGGCCGCCGCCTGGTTGAAGCGCCGCGCCCACAACCGTCGCCAGTGCAGCGGCACCGGCACCAGTGCGTCGGCGTCGGCCAGGAGAGGCGCCCCGGCTTGTGCCATCCAGCGACCCATCACCGGGGCGAGATCGAGCCGGTCGGCGTATTTGAATGCGTGCACGAGGCCACGGGCGACCTCGTCATAGCGCACGGCGGCGCGGGCGCGCGTATAGGCGGGCGGATCGGCGATCGCCTGCATGGACAGGATGCCGGGGCCGGGGTCATAGACGAACGGGATGCCCAGCCGCTCGCAATAGGGCGGGGCGATGAACGACAGTTTCGACCAGCACGGCGCGCACAGCCCGCCATCGCCCCCGAGCGGCTCCCGGCAGGCCGGGCACAAGGGCGGCAAAGCGATATCGAGCGCGAGCCGCCAGGCCGCGCGCGCGGCGTGGCCGGTGCGGGAAATAACCGACGAGAGGACGCTGTCGGAAGGCGCAGGGGTCATGGGCGAAGGCTAGCGTGGAATTAAGACGGGCGGAATGGCTCCTGCGCAGCCGGGCGCGCGAAGAAACGCCGCAACGAGCCAGAATGGCCCTTGACTTAGAGTGCGCTCGAACCCGTAGCTTGTCGGGCGTCGTGATGAGAAGCAGGCGCCCATGAAGATCGGCGAACTGGCGAAACGTTCGGGACTGTCCGCCCATACGATCCGCTACTACGAGCGGATCGGGCTGCTTCCCTACGCGGACCGGGACCGATCGAGCCGGCGCGACTACGACGCATCGATCCTCACCTGGATCGAGTTCCTCGGCCGCCTCAAGGCCACCGGCATGCCGATCCGCGAGATGCTGCGTTATGCGGCTCTGCGCGAGAAGGGGTCCGGCACGGAAGCACAACGCCGCGAACTGCTTGATCAGCATCGCACGCGTGTGCGCGCCCATGTGGCCGAACTGCAGGCCTGTCTCCTCGTCCTCGACGCCAAGATCGCCGGCTATGCCGACGCGGAAAAGAGGATGACCCAATATGACACAACACTCCCGGAACGCCGGCGCAAGCCGGCTGGAGCGCGGCAGGCGCGCGCTCGCTGAGATCGATGGCGCCGCCGGCCATCAGGTCGTGGCGGCGCTCGCCGACATCGCTCCCGACTTTGCCGATTATCTGTTCGAGTTTCCCTTCGGAGACATCTATTCGCGGCCGGGCCTCGCGCTACGTGACCGCGAGATCGCCACCATCGCGGCGCTCGCCGCCATGGCCAACGCCGTCCCGCAGCTCAAGGTCCATATGGAGGCGGGCCTCAATGTCGGCCTGAGCCGCGAGGAAATCGTCGAGATCATCATGCAGATGGCGGTCTATGCGGGGTTTCCTGCCGCACTCAACGGCCTGTTCGCCGCCAAGGAGGTGTTCGCCCTGCGCGCCGCCGCGCCGAACGAGGAGGATGCCGCATGAGCGTGTCCCGCCGAACCATCGTCACGGGCGGTGCTGGCGCGCTGCTCGGGGCGCCCGTCGTCCTTCCCCTGTTCCTTGCCGGGCTGGCGGTGGCGGACCCGGCCACGCCCGCCAAGCTGTGGGACGGCTTTGCTTCACCGGTCGGCATGGCGTTTGACGCGGCCGGTCATCTCTACGTGGCCGAGTGGAGTGCCGGCCGCATCGCCCGCGTGGCGCCAAACGGGGCCCGCTCGGTCTTCGCGGACGGTCTCGCTGGCCCGTCGGGCCTCACCATCGGGACGGACGGCGCCGTCTATGTGGCGTCCTATTCACGCGACGAGGTCTATCGATTCACGCCCGATGGCCGGCGCAGCGTCCATGTGACCGGCCTCGCGACACCGGCGGGCATCGGCTTCGACCGTGCCGGGCGGCTCATGATCGCCAACCGGCAGACCAACCAGATTCTCGCCGTCGCCGGCGACAATCGGCTGGAAGCCGTCATCGACGGCCTGCGCACGCCGGTCGGGGTGGTGCAGACGCCGGACGGCGGCTACGTGGTCGCCAACATCGCCGGCGGCGTCACCATCGTTCGTCCCGACAGCACTCGCATCGAGGTGAATGACGGCTTCAAGGCACCCGGCGCCGGGGTGGTGCAGGCGCGCGACGGGCGCGTCTTCGTGGTCGACTATGGCGGCACGACGGTGCGGGAAATACTCCCCGAAGGTCGTTCCCGCGCGGTTGCTGACGGCCTGTCCAGTCCGGTCGGCCTTGTACTCACGCCCGACGGCGAGGCGCTGCTGACCGCGACCTGGGGCGACGGGGCGATCCATCGCATCGTCATTCCCAGATAGGCCTTGCGGTGCTGCATGAGCCGGATGGGGGATTGCGGGGGGCTTGGGGCGCCGCGGTGGACGAACACCGCCTCGGCGCTTCCCTCGGGGCGGATGTCCGGCGCTTTGACGTTGCCGGCCACACGGCTTAAGTCCTCTCCCATGTCCGCGCCGCTCGTCTTCGATCGTGCCCTGTTGCGCACCCGTCGCCGCCGCGCCGTGGCCGGCGGGGCGGAAATGTTTCTGCTCGAGCGTGCCGCCGACGAAATGGCCGAACGGCTCGCCGTGGTGCTGCGCCATTTCGACCTCGCGGTCGACCTCGGCACGCCGGGCGACGCATTGGCGCGTTCGCTCGCCGGCAGCCCCAAGGTCGGTACGCTGATCGCAGCCGAGCCCGATCCCCATCTGCGCCTGGCTCACCCTGGCCCCGCGGTTGCGGTGGATGCCGAGGCGTCGCCGTTCGCGCCCGGGAGCCTCGATCTCGTCGTCTCGGCCTTGTCGCTGCAAGCGGTCAACGACCTTCCCGGCACGCTGGTGCAGGTGTGCCGCGCCCTGAGGCCCGATGGCCTGTTCCTCGCCGTGCTCTTGGGCGGCGCGACCCTGACCGAGCTGCGCCAGAGCTTCGCCGAGGCCGAAGCCGAGCGCGACGGCGGCATCTCGCCACGGGTCGCTCCGTTCGCCGACGTGCGCGACATGGGCTCGCTCCTGCAGCGCGCCGGCTTCGCACTGCCGGTTACCGACGTCGACCGTTTCACGGTGCGCTACGCCTCGCCTTTCGCCCTGATGGCGGACTTGCGCCGCATGGGGGCGACCAACCCGCTCGTCGAGCGCCGCCGCGTGCCGCTGCGGCGCGCGACCCTGATGCGCATGGCGGATATCTACGCGGCGCGCTTCTCCGATCCGGACGGCCGCGTGCGCGCCACCTTCGAGTTCGTGTGGCTGTCCGGCTGGGTGCCCCACGAAAGCCAGCAGCAGCCCCTGAAGCCCGGCTCCGCCAAGACGCGCCTGGCCGATGCGCTGGGGACGGTGGAAGTGAAGCTGCCGGGCGAGGGGAAGTAGGAGTAGCACCAGCCGCGGTCTTTCGCGGTCACTCCGTCATGCCCGCGACAAGCCCGGCCATGACGAATGGGCGATGGCCGTCTACAGCAACCCGATCAGGTGCGGGATCAGCGGTGCGTCGGCCGCCGGCATGGGGTAGTCGCGCAGCTTGTTCGGCCTGACCCAGGCGAGCGCCTTGTGTTCGCGCGCCGTGATGGTGCCCTCCCAGCGCCGGCACACATAGAGCGGCATCAGGATGTGGAAGTCGTCATAGGGGTGGCTCGCGAAGGTGAGGGGCGCGAGGCAGTCCTCCTTGACGGTGATGCCGAGCTCTTCGTCCAGTTCGCGGATCAGCGTCTCTTCCGGCCGCTCGCCCGCCTCGGCCTTGCCGCCAGGAAACTCCCACAGGCCCGCCATGCCCTTGCCTTCAGGGCGCTGGGCGATGAGGACCCGGCCGTCGGCATCGATGAGCGCGCAGGCGACGACGAGGAGGAGTTTCATGGCGTACCGCTCGAGTTCTACGACCGGTAGTCACCGTTGATCGCCACGTATTCCTTGGTCAGGTCGCAGGTGAGTACGCGGTCGCGGGCCTTGCCCAGGCCGAGCGCGACCTTGATCCGGATCTCCGGCCGCTTCATGGCCAGCGATACCTCGGCCTCGTCATAGGCGGGATCGCGCAGGCCCTTGTGGGCCACCCGGATGCCGTTGAACCAGATCGCGAGCCGGTCACGGTCGGCCGGCTCGCCGGCCTTGCCGACCGCCATGACGACGCGGCCCCAGTTGGCGTCCTCGCCCGCAATGGCGGTCTTGACCAGCGGCGAATTGGCGATCGACTTGGCGATCACCCGCGCCGACTTCTTCGACACCGCGCCTTCCACCGTGATTTCGACCAGCTTGCGGGCGCCCTCGCCGTCGCGGGCGATCTGTTCGGAGAGATCGCCGAGCACGCGCGTCAGCGCCTTCTTGAAGTCCTTCAGGCGCGGATCGGCGGCGCGCGAAATCTTCGGCGCGCCTGGCGCCTTGCCGGTCGCGAAGGCGAGCAGGGTGTCGGACGTGGATGTATCGCCGTCGATCGTCACCGCGTTGAAGGTGTCGGTGACGAGATCCTTGAGTATGGCCTGCAGGGCCGGCGCCGTGATCGCCGCGTCGGTGAACACGAAGGACAGCATGGTCGCCATGTCGGGGGCGATCATGCCGGCGCCCTTGGCGATGCCGCAGATCGTCACCTTGGTCTTGCCGATCTTGGCCGTCGCGGTCGCGCCCTTGGCGAACGTGTCGGTGGTCATGATGGCACGCGCCGCCTCGTCCCAGCGCTCGGGCGTCGCGGTTGCGACCAGCGTATCCATCACGCCCTCGAAGGCTTGTGCCTTCAGGGGCTCGCCGATGACGCCGGTGGAGGCGAGGAAGACCTGGCCGGGTTTGCAGCCGACCGCCTTGGCGGCGAGCTCGGCGGTGTACTTGGCCGCCGCCTTGCCGGTCTTGCCCGTGAAGGCGTTGGCGTTGCCGGAATTCACCACCACCGCACGGGCGGTCTTGCCCTTGAGGCTCTCGCGACACCAGTCCACCGGCGCCGACGGGCATTTCGAGCGGGTGAACACGCCGGCGACCGTGGTGCCGGGATCGAGCACCGCCAAAAGGACGTCGGTGCGGCCCCGGTAACGGATGCCGGCAGCGCCGGTCGCCAGCGCGACGCCGGCGATCTCCGGCATGTCGGGAAATTTTTCGGGTGCGAGCGGCGAGACCGAAGCCATGGAGAACCCCCGTGCGTGGCGCGGCGACGCGCCTCATGTCGACGGTGGGTTTAGTGCGCCGTACGCCGCGGTCAAGTGTGGAAGGTGAGCCAAGGCGGCGCCGTAATCGCTCGCCGTCATGCCCGGCCTTGTGCCGGGCATCCACGTCTCGAGGCGAGTGCGGCGACAAAGACGTGGATGGCCGGGACAAGCC
>JAVDCA010000013.1 GCA_030848545.1 Astrobacterium formosum | reverse complement strand
TATTATCTATGGAAGCATGAGCGCTTTCGTGCTTGACGATACGCATCAATGCTATCCCTGATAGCAATTTGATTCAATCACCATTGTAGCATTTTCTTCCGCCGGAACGCCATCAAGCTTGAAGCCCCCCTACCCGTGCTTCACCATCCGCCCCGGCGCCAGCTCGTACACCACGCCCTGATCGACGTCGTGGACCGGCGCCACGGCGGGCGCCAAGAGGCCGAAATGGACGAACAGGGTGCGGGCGACGCCGCCATGGGCGACCACGATGGCGTCGCCGGTGACCGACTGCTGCCAGTCCTTCACGCGCACCAGCAGGTCGGCGTAACTCTCGCCACCAGGGGGTACGAAATTCCACTTGTCGCGCTCGCGCGCCGCGATGGTGCGGCCGCCGCCCGGCAGCTTGCGCAGGTCCGCATAGGTCAAGCCCTCCCATTCGCCGAACGAGAGTTCGGCGAGGCGCGGGTCGAGGGCATAGCCTTCGGGAGCAAGGCCGAGCCCCTGGCGCATCAGTTCCATGGTGTGGCGGGCGCGGCCCAGGGGGCTCGCTATGAACTGGAATTCGTCGGCCTTGCGGCCCGCGCGGGCGAGGAGACCACGCATGATCTCGCCACAGCGCGCCCCTTGAGCGCGGCCACGGACATTCAAGGGAATGTCCTTTTGGCCCTGGAGACGGGCGGCGGCGTTCCAGTCGGTCTCGCCGTGACGCATGAAATAGAGTTGGGGCATCAAACCTTTAGACGGCGGACCGCTCACTCCTTGGCGACGGCGATGTCGGGCGCGTCGGGATGCTTCATGCCGACGATGTGGTAGCCGGCGTCGACGTGGTGAATCTCGCCGGTGACGCCGCGGGCCATGTCGGAGAGGAGATAGACGCCGGTCTCGCCGACCTCTTCGACGGTGACGGTGCGGCGCAGCGGCGAGTTGAGCTCGTTCCACTTGAGGATGTAGCGGAAGTCGCCGATGCCCGACGCCGCCAGCGTCTTGATGGGGCCGGCCGAGATGGCGTTGACCCGGATGTTCTTCTCGCCCAGGTCGGCGGCGAGATAGCGCACCGAGGCCTCGAGGCCGGCTTTCGCGACCCCCATGACGTTGTAGTGCGGCATCCACTTCTCGGCGCCGTAGTAGGTCAGCGTCAGCAGCGAGCCGCCATTCGTCATCAGCTTCTCGGCGCGCTGCGCCACCGCCGTGAACGAAAAACAGGAGATCAGCATGGTCTTGGAAAAGTTGTCGGCCGTGGTGTCGATGTAGCGGCCGTCGAGCTGATCCTTGTCCGAATACGCGATGGCATGCACCAGGAAGTCGAGTCGGCCCCATTTGGCCGCGATTTCCGCGAACACGGCGTCCATGGTGGCCGGGTCGGTGACGTCGCAGTGGCCGACCACGAGGCCGCCGACTTCCTCCGCCAGCGGCCCGACCCGCTTCTTGAGGGCGTCACCCTGGTACGTGAAGGCGAGTTCCGCACCCTGATTGGCGGCGGCGCGGGCGATGCCCCAGGCGATCGACCGGTTGTTGGCCACCCCCATGATGAGACCGCGCTTGCCGCGCAGGATGCCTCCGGATTCCGGCATGATATTCCCCGTTCGAGCCGGTCACCGGCTTGATGCCTCGTATGGCATAGGCCCCGGGCACCATCAAGCGCGCCCATGGCCGGCTGTCCCGCCAGCCATGCAAGTGAAACGCGTGGCGGCAGCGGGCGTTACAGCCCGTGCCGCCCGCAGGCCGTCCGTCTCAGGCGAGGTTCTTGCGCGGATCGT
The DNA here is from genome assembly GCA_030848545.1 of Astrobacterium formosum. GTDB lineage: Bacteria > Pseudomonadota > Alphaproteobacteria > Rhizobiales > Xanthobacteraceae > Astrobacterium > Astrobacterium formosum. The sequence goes on along the minus strand of JAVDCA010000013.1, from coordinate 185,306 downwards.
AGGGCCGCTGGTCGCGCCAGTTCTTCATAAGCTCTTCGAGCGCATGGTCGGCATGGGCCGGCAGGACGATGCGCACCGTGACCAGGAGATCGCCCTGGTCGCGCCCCGGCATGCCCTTGCCCTTGAGCCGAAAGGTGCGGCCGCCCGACGTACCGGCCGGGATCGCCAGTTCGACGGCGCCGTCGAGGGTCGGCACCCTGACCTTGCCGCCCAGGACCGCCTCATAGAGGGTGAGCGGCAGGTCCAGGCGCAGGTTGGTGCCGTCACGGGTGAACGCCGGATGCGGCGCGACCTTGATGGTGATCAGGGCATCGCCGAGCCCGCGGGCGCCGGGAAGGCCCTGGCCCTTGAGGCGGATCTGTTGGCCGTCGGCCATCCCCTTGGGGATCTTGACCTCGACCTCCTTGCCGGTCGGCAGGTGGACGCGGCGCGAGCCCCCCTTGGCGGCCTCCTCGAGCGAGATCGTCACCTCGGCTGTGACGTCCCGGCTTGCCGGGTCGGCGAAATCGTCAGGCTCGAAATGACGGCCGCCGCCGCCGCCAGCCCGTCGGCCGGCACCGCCGAACATGTCCTTGAGGATGTCCTCGAAACCGCCGAAGCCGGCGGCGCCACCACCGCGTCCGGCGCGCTGGAAACCTTCCGGCCCGAAGCTGAAGCTCTCGAAATGGGCACCGCCGGGCCCGCCGCCCGGATGGGCGCCGAACCCCTCGAAGCCCTGGAAGCGCGGCTTGCCCTCCGCGTCGATCTCGCCGCGATCGAACTGCTTGCGCTTGCCTTCGTCACCGAGGATCTCATAGGCGGAATTGAGCTCGGCGAAGCGGCCGGCCGCCTTGGGATCGCTCTTGTTGGCGTCGGGGTGCAGCTTCTTGGCGTGGCGCCGATAGGCGCTCTTGATCGCGGCCGCATCTGCCGACCGCGGCACCCCCAGGATCTCGTAGGGGTCACGCATGAGGAATACTCCAAAGAATTCAGCCGGATCGTCGAGCCGGCCCCAGTCGCTTCCAATGTGGGGCGTCGGACCCGCCTTGGCAACGCGCCCGAGGCCCCCTCAGGTGCGTTTCCACGGTCGCAGGTTTCGCACTTCCCACTTGCCGCGGGTGCCACGACAAGCCGCCCCCTGCATCCAGGCTTCGGCGCCTTCGTTCACATAGCTAGCCAGGAAATCGCGGCAGGTGGTGCCATCGGACGCATAGGCCTGGGCGATCGGCGTGACAGAGCCGCGGGCGCCGGTTTTGGGGTTCTCCCACGGCGCGCTCGCCTTGCCGTTGCGGGACGCCAGATCGATGGCGGCAGCACGCGCAAAGGCGAGGTCGGCCTCCGGCACCTTGGCGTTCGGCGGCGCGGGCGTCGGCTTGGCCAACATTTTCGAGGCCAGCGAGCCGGTGTGCTCCGGCTTGACCTCGTCTTCGCCGAACATCGACCCCAGCTGATACGAAAACGCACAACCGGCCGCCGGCATGGCGAGCGCCAGCGCGACGACAGGCCGGAGGCGCCGCCATAGGCTTGCAGGCGACCTTCCTCTATAAGGAGGCCGCCGAACCGATACATCACCAACCCGGCAGAACAACCGAGCCACCCTCGATCATGAATACGACTGCCCCGATAGAACACCCGAGCTGGTTAACGAGTGGTGATTTCACCGCCGCCGACGAGCCGTTTCGCCTGTTTGCAACCTGGTTCGAGGAGGCCAACCGGAAGGAGGCCACCGAGGCCAACGCGGTCGCGGTCGCGACCGTCGATCCCGATGGCTTCCCCAATGTCCGCATGGTGCTCCTGAAGGGTTTCGACGAACGCGGCTTCGTCTTCTATTCCAACGAGACGAGCCGCAAAGGCCGCGAACTGGCGGCGACCCCGAAGGCGGCGCTCGCGTTCCACTGGCCGACGCTCAAGCGCCAGGTACGGGTACGCGGGCCGGTGGAGATCGTCGCGGCCGAAGAGGCCGATGCCTATTACGCCTCGCGACCGCGCCTGTCGCAGATCGCCGCCTGGGCGAGCAAGCAGTCGAGCCCGTTGGAAAACCGCATCGCCTTCGAGGCGCGGGTTGCCGCCTACACGGCCAAGTTCGCCATCGGCTCGGTGCCGCGGCCGAAGTTCTGGATCGGCTACCGGGTTGTGCCCAGGTCGCTGGAGTTCTGGGCCGACCGGCCGTTTCGCATGCACGATCGCATCGAGTTCCGCCGCGACGAGACGTCCGGCACCTGGATCAAGACTCGCCTCTACCCGTGAGTTTGGCGCCGCCATCGCGGCGGACAGCAGGAACCTTCCATGCCGCTTTCACCGCCGTCCACCAACCAGCCTCAGCGCATCCTGCTCCTCACGGGTGCGAGCCGGGGCATCGGGCATGCCACCGTCAAGCGCTTCTCCGCCGCCGGCTGGCGGGTGATCACCTGCTCGCGCCACGCCTTTCCGGAAAACTGCCCGTGGGCAGGCGGACCCGAAGACCACATCCAGGTCGACCTCTCCAACCCGCAGGACACGCTTCGGGCGATCGACGAGATCAAGCGCCGGCTGCCTCAGGGCGAATTGCATGCGCTCGTCAACAATGCCGGCATCTCGCCAAAGGCCGAGGGCGGCGCACGCCTGTCCACCATCAACACCGCGTTCGAGACCTGGCAGCACGTCTTTCAGGTCAACTTCTTCGCCCCGATCATGCTGGCGCGCGGACTCGTCGACGAACTCGAACGCGCCAAGGGCTCGGTGGTCAACGTCACCTCCATCGCGGGCTCGCGCGTGCATCCGTTCGCAGGCTCGGCCTACTCCACCTCCAAGGCGGCGCTGGCGGCGCTGACGCGTGAAATGGCGGCCGATTTCGGCCCGCGCGGCATCCGCGTCAACGCCATCGCGCCCGGCGAGATCGACACCGCGATCCTTTCGCCCGGCACCGAGAAGATCGTCGAGCACATCCCGCTGCACCGGCTCGGCACCACCGACGAGGTGGCGAAGATCGTCTACGTGCTGTGCACCGAGACCTCGTCCTACGTCACCGGCGCCGAGATCCACATCAACGGCGGCCAGCACGTGTGAGGAACGCGAGGCGCGAGGATATTTCCTGGTCGTTCCGGGGCCGAGCGAAGCGAGGAGCCCGGAATCCATAACCCGTAGCGCCGGGGTTATGGATTCCGGGCTCGCGACCCTTCGGGGCGCGCCCCGGAATAACGGAGTCGTTCGCTTTCACCCGCCCTTGGCGGGCGGCGTCGCCGCCGCCGGTGCGGGAGCACGGCCCACCACGGTCACCAACATCCCGGTGTCGAGGAGGCGCCTGGCGACACGCTTGGCGTCGGCGAGCGTCACCGCACCGATCATGTCGTTGCGTCGGGTGATGTAGTCGATGCCGAGATCTTCGAATTGGATGGCGACGAGCTGGTTGGCGATCTTGCCCGAGGTGTCGAAATTGAGGGCGTAGGAGCCGAGCAGATAGGACTTGGCCTTGGCGAGTTCATCCTCGGTCGGGCCTTCCGCGGCGATGCGGCGGATCTCCTTGTCGATGACCTGGAGGGTTTCGGCGGCGCGGTCGGCACGCGTCGCGGTCGCACTCATGAACAAGGCCGAGTGCTTCAGGGTCAGAAGGCTCGAATAGACCGAATAGGCCAGTCCGCGCTCCTCGCGCACTTCGCGGTAGAGTCGCGAGGAGAACGAGCCACCGCCGAGGATATGGTTGACGATGTAGGCGGCCATGAAATCGGGATCCTTGCGGGCAATGCCCGGACCGCCCACCACCACCACGGACTGCGGCACATCGACGGTCTCGGCGATGCGCCGGCCGAGATTCTGCGGCGCGACGTCGGCGACCGGAGCTAACTTGCCCGCGGCCGGCAGGCCGCCGAATACCTTGTCGATGAGCCGCGCCGCCTCGTCGGCATCCACATTGCCGACAATCGCGACTTTGAGCCCGTCTCGCGCGAAGGTGTCGCGCACGAATACCTTGAGGTCATCGACGGCGATCGCCGGCACGGTCTCGGGGGTGCCGCGCGAAGGCCTGCCGTAAGGATGACCCGGGTATGCCTCCGCCCACCACTTCTTGTAGGCGATGCTGTCGGGATTGGTGCTTTCGCGACGCAGGATCGACATGACCTGGCCGCGAATGCGTTCGACGTCGCCGGCCTCGAAGCGCGGTTCGGTAAGGGCGAGGCGCAGCAGTTCGAAGGCCTCATCCTTGTTTTCGGTGAGGGTGCGCAGCGAGCCCGTGAGCTGGTCCTGGCCGGCGTTGAAGTTGATCTCGATGGCCTTGGCGTCGAGGCGCTCCTGGAAGGCGCGCGAGTCGTAGGGACCGGCGCCTTCGTCGAGCAGCGAGGAGGCCATGTAGGCGGTGCCGGTCTTGCCGGCGGCGTCCTGCGAGGCGCCGCCGCGGAACGAGAACGAAAGTGCGATCAGCGGCACCGACGGTTCGCGCACCAGCCAGGCCTCGATGCCGGCCGGCGAGACGATGCGCTCGATCTTGGTGGCATGGGCGGCGGATGCGAAGGGCAGAGCGAGGGCGAGAGCGAAGAGGAAACGCATGCAGGCGCTCGGGATTGCGAAACGAATGCCGAGCCCGCCCCGACGTACCCTCCCCCGCTTGTGGGAGAGGGACAGGGAGGAGGCGTCGCGGGCACCGAGCGAGGGGCGGCCCCCTTCCCGACCCTCCCCCGCAGGCGGGGGAGAAGGAAGAAAGGCACGCGGCAGCAGCGTCGTGAGACGAGTCATCATTGTGTTCGCCATCACGAGCGCTTCTCCTCGACCTTGGGCAGTTCCTTGACCAGATAGCCGGTGACCGAACGCACCCTGTCCAGATAGGCCCGGGCGACGGCGCGCACCCGTTCGGCATCGACGGCACGGATGCGATCCGGCCAGGCGAGCACGTCGGCGACGGTCGAGCCGGTGGTGAGGGCGGCGCCGTACCAGCGCGCGAGCGTCGACTGGTTGTCCTGGGCATAGACCGCGTCGGCGATCAGCCGCGTCTTGGCACGATCCAGCTCTTCGGCCGTGACGCCATCCTTGACGAGGTCGACGATGACCCGATCGAGGGCGGCTTCGAGTTCGGCGAAGCCGATACCGGGCAGCGGTGTCGCATAGGCGCCGAAACGGGTGAGATCGAGGGCCGTTCCCTGGTACCAGGCGCCGGCACTGCTGGCGAGCTTCTGGTCGACCACCAGGGCGCGGTAGAGGCGGCCGGTGGAGCTATGGCCGAGGATGCGGGCAAGCACGTCGAGGGCTTCGGCCTCGCCGTTCTGCTGGCGGGCGTAGGACGGCACCAGATAGCTGCGCTGCAGGCTCGGCTGGGCGACGCGCGAATCGGCGAGCGTCACCTGACGCATGGCAACCGGCGTCGGCTCCTGCGGCCGCAGGCGCGGCTTGATGTCGACGACCTTGTCGATTTTCCCGTAGGTCTTTTCGGCGAGCGCCTTGACCTCCTCGGGAGAGACATCGCCGGTGACGACCAGGACGGCGTTGTTGGGGGCGTAATGGCGCTTGTAGAAGGCGAGCGCGTCCTCTCGGTTGAGCTTCTCGATCTCCGGCCGCCAGCCGATGACCGGCCGGCCATAGGGGTGATTGAGATAGAGCGCCGCCGAAATCTGCTCACCCAGGCGCGCCTCCGGCGAATTGGCGACGCGCATGTTGTACTCCTCCAGGACGACGTCGCGTTCGGGCAGCACATTGGCATCGGTAAGAACGAGACCGCTCATGCGGTCGGCCTCGAACGTCATCACGGTTTCGAGCTGCTCGCGGGCGATGCGCTGGAAGTAGCCCGTATAGTCGGTGGACGTGAAAGCGTTCTCCTGGCCGCCGAGGGTGGCGACCACCTGCGAGAAACGGCCGAACGGATTCTTCGCCGTTCCTTTGAACATGAGATGTTCGAGGAAATGAGCGAGGCCGGATTTGCCCGGCTCCTCGTCGGCGGAGCCGACTTTGTACCAGAGCATGTGGGTGACGACGGGGGTACGGCGGTCCGGCACCACCACGACCTCGAGGCCGTTGGCGAGGGTGAAATGCGCGACCTCGACGGCGCGCGCACTGCCGACCGCCACAAGCGAGCCGGACACGAGGACGATGAGGATGGCGAGAAGGCGCAAACGAGTCCGCAGGAGAGTCGTCCGCAGGAGAGTCATGGTCATGCTGTCGAAATCCAGCGCGGTGATGCCCCGCGACAGGCTACACCGGCGTCGTGATGACGCTGGCAACACTTATGAGTGAGGCGCGGAGCCGAGCCAGACGCGGAGCCCCTTTGGCGGGACAGGAAGGGCCTATTGCTTGCCTTCATCCGCCGCGGTGCGCTGATCGATATAGCTGGTCGCCTTCTTTGGCTTGGCACTGTCGGGAACGAGCCCATAGGGCTGCGCCGATGACGGCGTACGATAGCCCGCCGGCGGGTCGGTCAGGCTGGAACGCTCCGGCTCGCGAGTGAATTTCGCGGTCTCGGTTTCGCCCTTGCCGAACAGGCTGCCGAAAATGCCGCCCTTGTAGCCGAGTTCCTTGAGGGTCAACGGCCGACCATCCTCGTCCTTGCTGCTGGTCGCGACCCCCTGGCCAGGGCCACGTCGCGCCGCCGCTGTTCCGGCACCCGGCGTCATTTGATCCGGCCGTAAGGCACGGGCGTCGGTTTCCCAGTCCTTGCTGCGGTTGCCCTGCTTCTTGCGCACCTCGCGGGCTTCCCGCCGGCGTTGCACATCCTGGTCCACCGGCCAGTTGGCAGCGCTCGGCTGCGCTTCCGCGGCCGGGGGCGGCAATTGATCGACGGAGGGCGGCAGGACCAGCGGCGAACGCTCACGATACTCGATCTGGCTGTCGTTCGGACCTTTCAGTCCGAGGCCGCCGAGAACGCTGCGAAAGAACTTGATGTCAGGGGCGTCGTCGTCGTCATCGTCGTCCGCAGCGCATGCAAGCCCGCTCGACGCAACCACGAGCACCATCGCGCCAGTCGCGATCAAGGCGCGCTTGAGCTTTGTGCGTACCGGTTCCTGCGCCATCATTGTTCCCCGTTTGGCCCTGAGGACCTGATGCCCCGCCCGATCGCCCCGGAGTCCATGCTCCCGGTATATCCCTGATCAGGGCGCTTTTGCGGCGCCGCTCCCGCGAAAGGAGTCATACAGGAGGCCTACCACCCCGGCAACGATGGCGACGTCGGCGAGGTTAAAGACATACCAGCGGAAGGTGAACGACGGGGTGGTGATATGGAACAGGATGAAGTCCACCACCGCCCCCCAGGCAATGCGGTCGGCGGCATTGCCCAGCGCTCCACCGATGATCAGGGCGAGCGAGGCCGCTACCAGGCGCGAGGGGGCGCGGGCGAGCCAAATCCACAACAGCGCGATGGCGATAACCTTGACGCCCACCAGCGCCCACTGCCCGGCCTCCCCGGTCTGCTGGAACCAGCCGTAGCTGATGCCGGTATTCCAGACCAGCACCAGATCGAGGAACGGGGTGAGCCGCAACGAGCCCCGTACCGGCATGTCGAGGCCATACAGAACCCACAGCTTGACGGCTTGGTCGGCGGCCGCGGCTGCGACCGCAAAGCGCAGGCCGAAGCGGGTCAGGGGGCCCCAGAGCAGGGAGGCGTAGGTCTGCGTCATGAGCGACCGAGCGGGATGAAGGCCCGCGCCACATCGTTCCCTCCCCCCTTGCGGGGGAGGGACAGGGAGGGGGGTAACGGCAAATTCCGAGCAAGTGGCCACCCCCCTCCCCAACCCTCCCCCGCAAGGGGGGAGGGAGCGGGCCGGGGTCGTGGCTGGCGATCAGCTTGCATCCTACTCCGCCGCCTGCCGCGCCGCGTGCCATTCGCGCAGCGCCTGCGCGTCCCGCGGGGTGACTTCGGGATATTGCGGATCGGTGCCGACCTCGGGCGAGATCTTCCACGAACGGGCGCACTTCTTGCCCTGCGCCAGGCGCGGCTCGACCGCGACGCCGGCGACGTCCGGCAACCGGAAGGCCTCCGCCGGTCCTTCGCCCTCGACCAGGGTGGCGGCCGAGGTGATGGAGATCTCGGCGAGGTCGACGCCGACAAGGGCCGCAAACAGCTCCGGATCGGCGACATGGACTTTCGGATCGGCTTCCAGGGACGAACCGATGCGCTTGCCGGCGCGCTCGAGTTCCAGGGCGCCGGTGACGACGCGGCGCACCTGACGCACCTTGCGCCATTTCTCGGCCAGCGCATCGTCGCGCCAGGAGGCCGGCACGGCGTGGAAAGTCTCGATGTGCACCGACGAGCCGGCCTCGCCGAAACGGGCGAGCCAGGCCTCCTCGGCGGTGAAGCACAGCATGGGGGCAAGCCAGGTCACGGTCGCCCGGAACACATGGTCGAGCACTGTCAAGCAGGCCTTGCGGACCGGCGACGAGATCGGATCGCAGTAGAGCGCGTCCTTGCGGATATCGAAGTAGAACGCCGACAGGTCGACCGTCATGAACTGGTTCAAGGCGGCGAAGATCTTCTTGTAGTCGAAATCCCCGTAGGCCTGGCGCACGAGACCGTCGAGCTCGGCGAGCCGGTGCAGCATCAGCCGCTCCAGCTCCGGCATTGTCTCGACGCGCACGCGGTCCTCGTCGCGGAAATGCACCAGATTGCCGAGCATCCAGCGGATGGTGTTGCGTAGTTTGCGATAGGTGTCGACCGTGGTCTTGAGGATTTCCGGGCCGATGCGCTGGTCGTCCCAGTAGTCGCAGGAAGCGACCCACAGGCGCAGGATGTCGGCGCCCGACTGCTTGATGACGTCCTGGGGCGCGACCGTGTTGCCGAGCGACTTCGACATCTTGCGGCCGTTCTCGTCGAGCGTGAAGCCGTGCGTCACGACGACGTCGTAGGGGGCGCGGCCGCGGGTACCGCAGCTCTCCAGGAGCGAGGAATGGAACCAACCGCGGTGCTGGTCGGACCCCTCGAGATACATGACCGTGTCGGCGCCACCGTCCACGTAGCGGCGGATGCCGGCAAGGCCGGGGAAATGTTCCGGGTCTTCCAGCGTGAAGGCATGGGTGGAACCGGAATCGAACCAGACGTCGAGAATGTCGTCGACCTTGGTCCAGCCTTCTGAGGCGCGCCCTGCGAGGAAGCGCTCGCGCGCGCCCTCCGCGTACCAGGCGTCGGCGCCTTCCTGTTCGAAGGCCATGGCGATGCGCTGATCGACCGCGTCGTCTTTCAGGATTTCGACGCTGCCGTCCTTGGCCTCGCGCACGAACACCGCAATCGGCACGCCCCAGGCGCGCTGGCGCGAGATCACCCAGTCGGGCCGGTTGGCGATCATGCCGACGATGCGGTTCTCGCCCTGCGCCGGCACCCAGCGGGTCGCCCGGATGGCTGAGAGCGCGCGGTCGCGCAGGGTCTGGGCGGCGCCCTCGCCGGCGAGCCCGAAGGCCTTGTCCATGGCGATGAACCACTGCGGCGTGTTGCGGAAGATCACCGGCTTCTTGGAGCGCCAGGAGTGCGGATACTGGTGCTTGAGCCGGCCGCGGGCGACCAGCATGCCGTTGGCCAGCAGCGCCGCGATGACGGCGTCATTGGCATCGCCCTTCTCGCCCTTGTCGGTCAGGACGCGCTTGCCGGTGAAGCCGGGGGCCTGCGCCGTGAAGGCGCCGTCGCCGTCGACCGTGTAGGGGATCTGGGTCGAGATGCCGCGCTTTTCGAGGTCGCGGGCATTCGCCATCCAGACGTCGAAGTCCTCGCGGCCGTGGCTCGGCGCGGTGTGCACGAAGCCGGTGCCGGTGTCCGAGGTGACGTGGTCGCCGTCGAGGAGCGGCACCGCGAAGGTGTAGCCGGAGGCCAGGCCCTTGAGGGGATGGTCGCAGACGAGGTCGGCGAGAGTTTCGGGTGCGACGTCGGCGAGCTTGCGGAAGGCGAGCACGCGCGCCTGGCGGAAGACGTCGACCGCGAGGCTGTCGGCGAGGATGTAGCGCTCGCCCTTCTTGGCCCAGTTGTCGGCGGGGGCATCCTCGATCTCGTAGAGGCCGTAGGAGATCCTGGCCGAATAGCTGATGGCCCGGTTGCCCGGCAGCGTCCACGGCGTCGTCGTCCAGATGACGACCGAGGCGCCGGCGAGATCGGCGGCACCGCCATGGACCGGGAACTTGACCCACACGGTGTCCGAGACGTGGTCCTCGTACTCGACCTCGGCCTCGGCCAGCGCGGTCTTCTCGACCACCGACCACATCACCGGCTTGGAGCCGCGATAGAGCGTGCCGTTCCTGGCGAACTTCATCAATTCGCGGGCGATCTGCGCCTCGGCGGCGAACGCCATGGTGAAATAGGGATGGTCCCAGTCGCCGGTGACGCCGAGGCGCTTGAACTCGGTGCGCTGGATGTCGAGCCAGTGCTGCGCATAGGCGCGGCACTCGCGCCGGAACGCGATCATGGCCGCGGGATTGGAAAGGTCGGGCTTGGCCTTGCCCTTCTTGCGGTAGTTCTCCTCCTCGATCTTCCACTCGATCGGCAGGCCGTGGCAGTCCCAGCCCGGCACGTAGTTGGAATCGAAGCCGAGCATCTGCTGCGAGCGCGTCACCAGGTCCTTGAGGATCTTGTTGAGCGCATGGCCGATATGGATGTTGCCGTTGGCGTAGGGCGGGCCGTCGTGAAGCACGAATTTGGGCCGGCCCTTGCCGGTCTCGCGCAGGCGCGCATAGAGGTCGATCTTCGCCCAATGGGCGAGGATCTCGGGCTCCTTCTGGGGCAGCCCGGCCCGCATGGGAAAATCGGTCTTGGGGAGAAAAAGAGTTTGGCTGTAGTCGTTGTCGGCGTCGGTCATGACGGCAGGTCCAGTCTGAATGTCTGATGGTGCGGTTTTTGCGATCCCGTCCTCCGCCGCGTGCGACCACGTCAGGCGAAAGGCGGGCCCATAATTCGCGCCACGACCGGCGGTATGACCAAAACCAATGTCATTTCAGGCACCATTGCTGCTGCTCCTACCAGATCACGGCATCGGCGCAAAGTGCCATCCTGCCACCGCCATACCCGGAGAGGGGGGCATCCCCCTGCCAGGCCGTTCCCGGGCCCCATGCCCTCAGGGCGTGACCAGCGGTCGCGCCTCGCCGAGCCGGGGCGGCGGGGCCACCGGCGGCGTGCGGCCCAGGAGGGTGCGCGCCCGGCGGGAATCCTCGCCCATGCGCCGCACCAGTTCGTCGATCGAGCCGAAAGTCATCTCGGGGCGGATCCAGTCGGTGAAGGACACGTCGATGGTCGCCCCGTAGATGTCGCCGGAAAAGTCGAACACGAACGCTTCCAGCAGCACGGCACCGGTATCGAACATGGGCCGCCGGCCGAAATTGGCGACGCCGTCGTGGAGACGCCCGTCGATCGAGACGCGCACCGCGTAGACGCCGTAGCGCAGCGGCACCTCCGGATCGAGGCGCAGATTGGCGGTCGGGAAACCGAGTTCGCGGCCGCGCTTGTCGCCGTGCACCACCTCGCCGGTGACGAACCAGGGCCGGCCGAGCAGATCCGTAGCCTCGGCGATGTCGCCGGCGGCGAGTGCGGCACGCACCAGACCGGAGGAGATGCGCCGTCCGCCGTCGACGAAGGCCTCCGCCACGTCGACCGTGAAGCCGCGGCTCGCGCCGGCCGCACGCAGTACATCGGTGGTACCGCCCCTTCCTTTGCCGAACTGGAAATCGTAGCCGACCACCACGCCGCCGACCGCAAGGCGCTCCATCAGCACCCGCTCGACGAAGCCCGCGGGATCGAGGCCGGCCAGGGAGGCGTCGAAGTCGAGCACGACGGCGCCGTCGAGGCCGGTCGCCGACAGGAGCCTGAGCTTGGTGTCGACGTCGCCCAGGCGGAAGGCCGGGGCGGTGGGATTGAAGAACGTGCGCGGATGCGGCGCGAAGGTCAGGACCGCGGCCGGCCGGCCGAGGGCGCGTGCGCGCGTCTGCGCCAACGCGATCACGGACTGGTGGCCACGGTGCACCCCTTCGAAATTTCCGATCGCCACCACGGCACCGCGCAGGCGCTCGGCGCGGACGGCGGAGGAGCCGATACCGCCGCGGACGACGGTGAAGGGTGTCGGGAGCACGGATGTCGAGAGCGTGGAATGATCGGTCATGGTATTCGGGCGAACGGCGGGGCCGGGACCGTGCCGTCCGAACGTGTCCGGTGTCAAGCCGAGGCGGCGAGCGCCGCGCGGGCCGGCACCGACACGATCGCCTCGCCGTCGAGGACGACGCGGCCGTCGACCGCCGCCTCGCAGGCGAGTCGCACCTTGCGGCCCTGGGCGACCAGTTCGACCACTTCGACCGTGATGGTGACGACGTCGCCGATGCGCACCGGGGCGTGGAACGCGAGAGTCTGCGAACGGTAGACGGCTCCAGGCCCGGGAAGGCGGGTGCCGAGCACCGCCGAGATCAGGCTCGCGGTGTAGAGCCCATGGGCGATACGTTCGCCGAAACGCGAGCCGGCCGCGTAGGTCTCGCACAGGTGGATGGGATTGTCGTCCCCGGACAGCCGCGCGAAGCCGACGACGTCGGAATCCATCACGGTCTTCATCAGGGTTTCACGCATGCCGACATGCAGATCCTCGAAAGCAAGGACCCGTAATTGGCGTGGGTCGACGGGGTTTTTGGCGGCACGGGGGGGCATCGAATAACCTTGGTTAATAAAGCCTCGGTAGGAAAGAAGTGCCCCTAACTCAAGTACAATTTGAACCAGGACACAAGCCTCCTCAGGGGCATTTCCGCCCGCCCGCCAGCCGGTTAACCGGATATTCAACCGCCCCTGATAGCGTCGCCATTCGTCAGGGGAAGCCTGGGTGCGGCGCGAGCGTGTGAGTTCTCACGCATCCGCCTCAACTAAAGGGCCGCAAGTACCCGCCAGGCGGGCGTAAACGGAGCAGGAAAATGGCTGTCGACCTTTCGATGCCGGTGCTCGTGGTGGACGACTATAACACCATGATCCGCATCATTCGCAATTTGCTCAAGCAGATCGGTTTCCAGGACATCGACGACGCGGCGGACGGCTCCGCCGCTCTCGGCAAGATGCGCGATAAGCGCTACGGCCTCGTCATCTCCGACTGGAACATGGAACCGATGACCGGCTATGAGCTGCTCAAGGAAGTCCGCGGCGACCCGGGCTTGGCCAAGACGCCGTTCATCATGGTGACGGCCGAGTCCAAGACCGAGAACGTGATCGCGGCCAAGAAGGCCGGCGTCAACAACTACATCGTCAAGCCCTTCAACGCCCAGACGTTGCAGAGCAAGATCGAGGCGGTATTCGCCGATTAGCCGCACGCCGTCGCCTGCGCGAGCGGGCGGCGTGGATCGATCAGCTCCCTGGATAACGAAAACCGGCGCGGGAAGAAGAACCCGCGGCAGGACAGGCGCGCGAAAGGGCTCCACCATGGTCACCGGCAACACGAAGGTCTTCGAGGACCTCGTCGACTTTCTCAAGCAGAAGCGCGAGAATGTCACCTTCATCGACATCATCCGGCTCGCCGAGATCGCGGCGTCATCGCTGCAGAGCTTCTTCGAGACCTTCGATGCGACGGTCTATCGCGAGCTGCGCGAGATCGCCGGCTACATCGACTCGATGCGCGACCAGATCGGCGTGTTGCAGGTCAACGAGATCAAGAACAGCCGCATCCCGGCCGCCGGCCAGGAACTTGGCGCCATCGTCAAGGCGACCGAGAACGCCACCAACACCATCATGAACTGCGCCGAGGCGCTGATGGCCGCCGACGCTTCCGACCCGGTCGCCTACAAGGCGTTGGTCGACGAAAAGATGATGATGATCTTCGAGGCGTGCTCGTTCCAGGACATCACCGGGCAGCGCATCGCCAAGGTGGTCGAGACGCTGCAGCACATCGAGGAGCGCGTCGGCCGCTTCGCCAACGTCATGAAGGCGAAGGATTTCGAAGGTTTCCTCACCGACAGCGAGCGCGACCGCGCCGCCCGCAAGGAACGCCTGTTCCTGCACGGCCCCTCGCTCGATGGCCAGGGCGTCGACCAGTCGACCGTCGATAAAATGATCGAGAACGACGACAAGGGCTCGCAGGCCAATATCGACAAGCTGTTCTCCTGACCTCCCCTCCCGGCTCCGTTCGATGGCGCGCCCCCGGCGGGGCGCGCTTTCGTTTACGCGAGACGACTTCGTTCGACCCTGGCTGGTTCGTCGCGAAGCCGGGAGAGCCGGATCACCAGGCCAGCCGCTGCATCATCGCGCGCGGCCACACGCCCGCCTTCTCGAACTGGGCCGCCGTCGGTCCCTCGCCGGTGCCCGGACCGGACGGACCGGCATGAATACCGGTGTTGACGAGGAGACAGTCGCAGCCGAAGGCGGCGGCGCCGGCGAGGTCGGTGCGAATCGAATCCCCGATCGCGAGGATGCGCCCGTCCGTCCGGCCGCCGCGCGCGTTCGAGGCGAGTGCGAAAGCGCGCTCGTAAATGGGCCGGTGCGGCTTGCCGGCATAGATCACTTGGCCGCCGAGTTCCTCGTAGAAAGCCGCGATCGAGCCGGCGCAATAGACGATCTCGGTTCCGCGCGCGACGACGAGATCGGGGTTGGCGCAGATCATCGGCAGCGAGCGCGACAAGAACCGACCGAGCAGCGGGCGGTAGTCCTCCGGCGTCTCGACGGTGTCGTCGAAGAGGCCCGAGCACACCACATAGTCGGCTGTATCGGCGGTGCCGAGCGGAAGCTCGAGCTCGCGGAACAGGGACAGGTCGCGTTCGGGACCGAGATGGAAGGCGGTCTGGCGCGACCTCGCCAGCAGAAGCACGCGGGTAACGTCGCCCGACGTCGCGATGGCGTCGTAAGCCGCGCGTTCGACGCCGAGCTCGTCGAGTTGCTCGGCCACGATGTCGCCGGTCCGCGGCGCATTGGTGACCAGGACGACGCAGCCGCCGCCGGCGCGGAAGCGCACCAGGGACTCGCAGGCGTCGGCGAACGGCACGTAACTGTTGTGAACCACGCCCCAGACGTCGCACAGAACGACGTCGTAGTTAGGGGCGAGGGTACGGAACTGATCGAGCAACGCGGGCGAACTGGACATCGGCAACCGGAAACTGGTGTGGAAGGCGGCATGCTGTAGACGATCGCGAGCCGTCCGTCACCCGCCTTGCACGAGGGCCGCCCTCCACCGTCGCGGGCGACTGGCGCGGTGTGCGTTTCGGGATACCCTGCCGCCTGACAACGGACCGCGGGCGCGAAATTCCGGCCGCCTAGCCGCGGACCACAACGCCGCGGGCAAGCTGGGCAAGCGCCGACACCCGCCCGGCGGGGGCCGCACGGGGCTCGGCACCAGGACGCCCCGGCTCTCCGCCCCCGATCTCGCGGGCGGAGAGATCGCGGCGCTCGGCGATCCCCTGCATGACCTCCGGCCGCACCGGCCGGGGTGGCGAGAACAGGAAGCCCTGGCCGAACTTGACGTCGTAGTCGAGCAGGTCGACCACCACGCTCTCGCTCTCGATCTTCTCGGCGACGAGTTCGATGCCG
This sequence comes from Astrobacterium formosum, assembly GCA_030848545.1. Lineage (GTDB taxonomy): Bacteria > Pseudomonadota > Alphaproteobacteria > Rhizobiales > Xanthobacteraceae > Astrobacterium > Astrobacterium formosum. The sequence continues at coordinate 169,927 of JAVDCA010000013.1, read as the reverse complement.
AAGCGCGACAACAGGCCGGCGAAGTCGGCGGCGTGGATATCGCCGAGCCCCTCGTTTTTATCGAGCAGGAGCTTGGCCGGCACCTTGATGAAACGGAAGCCGCGTTCGGCGAGGCTGCGCGCCTCGATGCGCAGGTCGCCGACGTGATCCATGGAAAAGCGGTAGCCGCGGTCCCACAGCGCCCCCATGGCCTCGGTTTCGATCGGGCCAAGCGAACGATAGGCCGCCTGCCGCATTTCGAGGACGAGTGCCGATGCCAGCGTGCGGTTGGCGTCGAGGAATTCGATCACCTGCGGGAACGTGGCCGGATCGCCCAGCGTGGCCGCCGATATGTTGCAGAACAGGCCGATTTCGCGGTTCTTGGTGAGCAGCCGGCGCAACACCTGCACGCAGCGGAACAGGATGGCGTTGTCGAGGGCCGGCATCAGTCCGCCGGCCTCCGCGAAAGCGAGGAAGTCGGACGGCAGGAGCAGTTCGCCGTCGGCGGTGCGCAGCCGCGCCATCGCCTCGTAATAGCGCACCTTGCGCTGTGGCAGCGTGACGACGGGCTGCAGATGGAGATCGATGCGGTTGGCCTCGATGGCCTCGCGCAACAACGCCGTCACCGCCTCCCGGCTCTGCCCCTGGAATCGCGATCCGGCGATGGCGGCGGCGATCGGGCTGTCATCGCGGGGCACAGGCATGTCGGCCCCGGACACGGCCTCGGCAGCCGGATCCGCCACACGACCGGAGGCCAATTGGGCATCGTGAGCCGCGACGGTTTCGGCGAGCTGCGTCAGCAATGTCCCGAGTTCGCTGATTTCAGCGGTCAATGGACGCGTCGCCGCGACCGCCTTGTCGGCCACGGCGTTGGCCAGCGTCTCCATCGCCGAAACGCGCCTGCCCAGCTCCGCCACCTGGCGGGCGAGGTCGGCGGTGCCGCGCGACAGGTCGGCGATGTGGCCGCCGAAATCGCCACGGTCGCGCAGGCGGCTCGACACCATGTTGATGACGGCGAGGGCTGTGAAGACAGCTAGCGCGCCGACTGCGGCCTCGATACCGGACAGGGCAAACCACAGGTAGAGCACCGCGCCCGCGGACGCGGCAATCAGCATCATGCAAATGGCGACGAAGATCGCACCCAGGCGAAACATACATCACTCCGGTAGCGCTCGACCGGTCCCGCGCTCTCGCCCCTCGGCGGCTGATTCGGACGGACGGGGGATCAATGTCGACGACCTCGCCGCCCCGCGCAAGCACCTCTCGCAAATTCCTTTTTCGCGCGGCATCACGGTCGATGCCGTCATGCGGCGGTCACGCGACAGCCGTGCGGGCTCCCGTATCGGCGGCGACCGCGCCGTCGACCAGTTGGATGCGCCGGTCCATGCGGGCGGCGAGGTCGAGATCATGGGTGACCGCGATCACCGTCTTGCCGCGCCGGTCGACCAGATCGCGCAGAATCGTGAATACCTGCTCACTCGCCTTGGAGTCGAGCGAACCGGTCGGCTCGTCGGCGAGGATCAGTGGCGGGTCGTTGGCGAGTGCGCGGGCGACGGCGACCCGCTGGCGCTGGCCGCCGGAAAGCTGGTCGGGTCGCTTGTGGCCGTGCCCGGAAAGACCGAGCGAATCGAGCAGCCCTTCGGCGCGGACCCGCATCTCGCCATCGGACAGCGCCGCCAAGGCCCGCATGGGCAGCATGACGTTGTGCAGGGCGGAAAACTCCGGCAGCAGGAAATGGAACTGGAACACGAAGCCGAGGGTGGACAGGCGAATCATGGCGCGTTCGGGCTCGTCCATGGCCGAGGTGGCGCGCCCGCCGACGACCACCTCGCCGGTGGTCGGCAGGTCGAGCAGGCCGAGGAGATACAGGAGCGACGACTTGCCCGACCCGGACGGGCCGGTGATGGCCACGAAGGACGGGCCGGTGACGGTGAGGGAGACCTCGCGCACCAGCACGGTCGGCACCACTCCCGGCAGGACGCGGGTCACCGCCTTCGCCTCGATCAGCGGTCGTGGATCCGTCGCCGTCATGAGGCACCGCGGATGATGTCGACGGGATGCACCCTCGCGGCTTTGCGGGCCGGCATGAAACCGGCCGCCACCGACGAGGTGAGCGCCACCGCCATGGCGATCAGATAGTGCCAGGCCGAATAAGCCAGCGGGATGCGGTTCGCATCCATGAACGGGCTCTTGAACTCGACCGATCCGAGCGCCACGCACAATAGATAGCCGAGCGCAAAGCCCGCCAGGCCGCCGGCCAGGCCGATCAGCGCCGCTTCGATGACGAAGATCGAGCGCACCGTGCGCTCGGGAAGCCCGAGCGATTTCATGATGGCGATATCGCGCGCCTTCTCGTGGGTGATGGTGGAAATGATGTTGTAGGTGCCGAAGCTCGCGACCAGGAGGATCGCTCCGACGATCGTGTACATGATGACGTTGCGGATCACGAAGGTGGACAGGAGATCCTCGTGTGCCTCCTGCCACGACACCGATTTGTAGCCAGTCTCGCGCTCGACCCGCTCGGCGACCTGCCGCGCCGCGAGGGGATCGTCGACCCGCATCCTGAGCTCGTTCACGAGCCCGGTCTGGCGGGCAAGAATCTGGCCGGTGCGCACCAGCACATAGGCCGTGCCCTCGTCGATGGAACGCACGCCTGCATGGAAGAGGCCGACCACCTGGGCGTTGACATTGGCGCCTTCCGAGGTCTGCACCGTGATGTTGGCGCCGACCCGTGCGCCGATCTTCTCGGCGAGCCGGTCACCGAGAATGATGGCGTTGGTGGCGCGATAGAGCGCCGAGAGGGTGCCGACCCGCATCTGGTGCACGAGCTCGGAGACATTCGGCTCGCGCCGCGGATCGATGCCGATGATGGAAGTGCCGACGTCACGCGAGGCGTAGCGCAGAATCGCCTGCACCTTGACGGAAGGCGCGACGCCTCCCGGCACCCAGGCTTCCACCGCCGCCATGATGGCGAGCGGATTCTTGATGCCGCGCCGGCGCGCCTCCGGCGTCAGGCCATGGATCTGGGCGGCCGCGAAAATCTCCTCGGCGGGCTGGCGCGGCGGGCTGCGCCGCTCGTCGGTCACCGAGATGTGCGGCAGCGCGTTGACGAGCTGGCGGATGAAGTCGTCCTGCGACCCCTGCATGAGCGCCGCCATCATGACCGAGAAGCCGACGCCGGTGGCGACGCCGGCGACCGCGACGCCGGTGTGGCGCAGGCGGGCGCGCACATGGGTGAGCGCGATGTCGAAAACGAGCCTCACGGCTCACCCGCCGGTTTGTCGGTGACGCGCACGCGTTCGCCGTCGGCGAGGTTCGCGGTCAGGGGCGATACGACCCGTTCGCCCTCCTCGACGCCCGAAAGCACCTCGACGGCACGTATGCCGCGAATGCCGAGCGTGATGCGCCGCTTGCGCGCATACCCGCCGTCGACGACGAACACCGTCGCGCCGTCGACGGCGTCCTTCGGCACCAACAGGGCGTCGGCCTTCTCGCGGGTGACCACGTTGGCTTCGACGCTCATGCCGGGCAAGAGGGGCGTATCGTCCGGCAGCGCCACCTTGATGCGATAAGTCTTGGTGACAGGGTCGCCCATGGGGGTCATCTCGCGGACGGTACCGGTGAGGCGGCGATCCATGAAAGCGTCGGTGCGGAACAGGACGGTCTGCCCGACCGCGACCCGCGGGATGTCCTCCTCGTTGACCTCGGCGACCGCCTGCAGGGGTTTGGGGACGCCGACGCGGAACAGGATCTGGCCCTGTTCGGCGATCTCGCCGATCTCGCCGTCGCGACGCAGAACGACGCCCGCCATGGGCGAGTTGATGACGTAATCGTCGAGCCTCTCCATCTGCACCGAGATCAGCCCCTGGATGCTGCGCAGGTCAGTGGAGGCGCGTTCGTGCGCCTGGGTGGTGGCGACGTTGCGGGCGATGAGCTCGGTGACCCGCGAAAGTTCACGCTTGGCGAACTCCTCGCGGGCTTTGAGCTCCTGCAGCTGGGCGCGGATCTCGCGGTCGTCGAGACGGGCGAGCACGTCACCCTTGGCGACCTCCTGCCCCTCGCAATGACAGATCTCGATGATGCGGTCGCGGATCACGCTCGCCACCTTGGCCCAGCGGACCGGCTCGACGGCGCCGGTCGCATAGACGATCTCGGCGGCGGTACCGCGCGATGCCACCGACACCTGGACCTCGGTGGCACGCATGAAGCGCCACCAGCCGCCGAACGCCAGAACCAGGACAACCGCCACCAGCCACAGCCAGAACCTGCCACGTTGCACGCGCTTCTCCCCGTCGGCCGGCCCGCGCCGGGCGGGCCTGATACGTTGCCGTGTCGCTTCTTCCTTCGGTCTCTTATATCATCGCCCCGCGACCCTCCCTTAAGGCGCGACAATCGGCTCGCGAACCATCCCGCCCCCATGACCAGACCCGGTACCGCATCCCACCTGATTGCCTTCATCGAGCGTCGGCCGGTCGCAACCTTCGCCTTCCTGGCAGTGCTGCACGGGGCGGTGTGGACCCTGCTGCCCACCCTGCTCTACCCCAACCTGCCGCTCGACCTCATCGAAGCCCTGACCTATGGCCGGGAATGGCAGCTCGGCTACGACAAGCTGCCGCCGCTGCCGTGGTGGTCGGTCGAGATCGTGCGCCACCTCGTCGGCGTCGATGCCGGCTACTACCTGCTGGCCCAGATATCGGTTCTCGTCGCCCTGGCGCTGGTTTTCGCGACCGCCCGGCGCGTGGTCGGCACGCCCGGCGCCCTGGCTGCGGTCGCCATCGTCGACGGCCTGCACTATTTCGGCTTCACCGCCGCCAAGTTCAACCACGACGTGGTACAGCTGCCGTTCTGGGCGCTGGCCGGATACGCATTCCACGGCGCCCTGCGGCAGGGCCGCCTGCGCGACTGGATCCTGCTCGGGTTCGCGCTGGGGGCCGCCGCCTGGGCCAAGTATTTCGTCGTCATCCTGGCGGCACCGCTCGGCCTCTTCATCCTGCTCGATCCCCGTGCCCGCCCTGCCCTGCGCACCGCCGGTCCCTATGTGGCCGCCGCGGTCGCGCTCCTCGTCTTCCTGCCGCATCTCGCCTGGCTCGTCGCCAACGACTTCCTGCCGTTCGCCTATGCGGAGGCGCGTTCGGCGCCGGTGCGCGGGCTCCTCGATCATGCCATCCGGCCGCTCGCCTTCGCGGGCGGACAACTGGGCTGGCTGGTGCCGTCGCTTCTGATCGCCCTGCCGTTGTTCTTTCCGCGGCCGGCGGAGCGCCAGCCCGCCGCCGAACCGTTCGATCGCCGCATCGTCACGCTCCTGGCGTTCGGCCCGGCGGCGCTGCTCATCGCCGGCTCGGCGATCACCGGGCGCGGGCTGATTTCCATGTGGGGCTACCCGCTGTGGCTCTTCCTCGGCCTTTGGCTGGTGATGACGGCGAAATCCGTTCTCACCACGGCCCGCCTGGGGCGCATGGCGCTGACCTGGGCGGTGGTGTCCGGCCTCTACGCCATCGCGTTCGTGGTGCAGTATGCGGTTCTTCCCCATTTCGACCACCGCTATCGGGCATCGCTGTTCCCCGGCACCGCCATGGCGCAGCACGTATCCGAGGGCTTTCGGCGCGAGACCGGGCGGCCGCTCGCCTATGTGATCGCCGGCATGTGGCTCGGGGGCAATGTCAGCGCCTACACGCCCGAGCGGCCCCGTACGCTGATCGACGGCAAGCCGGCGCGTGCACCGTGGATCGACCTCGGCGATCTCGCCCACCGAGGCGCCGTGGTGGTTTGGACTGACGGTGACCGCAACACCCTGCCGCCGAGCTATGCCGCCGTCGCGGCTGATGCACGGGTACAACCGCCATTCACGCTGCCCATGCGCTGGGGACACGGCGCCATCACGGTCGGATGGGCGATCGTCGCGCCCCAGGCCCGGTGACGGCCGGAACAACCCCGATACCACATCGGCCGGACGGAAAACTGCGTAGGCAGAAGAACTGCCAAATTTGTAAAAAATGTAAATCCTGCCGGGGGTTATCTGCCGGCGGGCATAGCCATTATGCTTTGCATAATTGCCGCGTTGAGCTCCCACGGCACGGCTGTATACGATACTATGATACAAAGTGGCTGCCCGGCCAGCGAGCCGACGTCGAGGGACAAGGTTGAAGACGCCCACCCATCCGGATTCTGCCGCGACGATCTCCGTCGACGAAGTCCAGCATGCGCTTGCCGCCATCGTCGCCAGTCCGGCCTTCAGCGCCTCGCCTCAACTCGCCGCTTTCCTGCGCTTCGTCGTCGAGGCCTCCCTTGACGGCCAGAGCGACCGCATCAAAGGCTACACCATCGCCGTCGAGGCGCTCGGCCGCGATGCGAGCTTCGACCCACAGTCCGATCCGATCGTGCGTGTGGAAGCCGGCCGGCTGCGGCGGGCGCTCGACCGATACTACGCCGAGGCAGGACAGAACGACCCGATCGCGATCGAACTGCCGCGCGGCAGCTACGTGCCGTCCTTCGCGAGGCGGCCGGCGCCGGCACCGCCGCCCCCGGGCGGCCGATGGACCATCATGTCCATAGGGAGAGCCGTCGCGTTTCCCGGCGCGACGACATGGATCGCACTCACCCTCGGCATCATCGGATACGCCTTCATCGACCTGGTCGTGCTCGATCAGCTCCGCCTCGGCACTCAGGACCAACCCGCCACGGCCCTGTCGCCGCAGGCGGCGCAAGCCGGCGACAAGCGGCCTTTCGTCGGTCCCTCCATCTACATCGCGCCGGTAATGGTGAGCGGCAATCCTATTCTCCTCACCCCGGCATCGTCGATGCTGGAGGCACGGCTGCGCGACGTGTTCGCCCGCTTCGACGACGTGACCGTGATTTCGGAGCTGCCTCAAACCAAGGCGCAGCGCCGCCCGCCGGCCGACTACCGCCTCGTCACCGCCATGGAGCCCGCTCCGAGCGGCACTGTGAACCTGCGCTTTCATCTCATCGACGCGGCCGACGGCAGCATTGCCTGGACACGTGTGGTCGAGCGCCTGGATTCCAGCGGTGATCCGCGTTCCGCGCAGGTCGCACTGGCACACGAAATCGCAGGCGAACTCCTGCAGCCTTTCGGTGTCATTCATGCGCGGGAGCGCGCCAAGGGGGCGGCGCGGCACGACCGCGATTCCCGCTATGTCTGCCTCTTGCAGGCCTTCCAGTACTTCCGTGCGGCCGACCGCTCCCAGCACGCCAGCGTGCGCGCCTGCCTCGAGGCGGCAGTTGCCCGCGACCCGAGCTTCGCCAGCGGCTTCTCGTCCCTGGCAAGGCTATATTTCCGAGAATACCTGTTCGGGCTGCCCGAGCACGACGAGACCCGCTCGCTCGATCGCGCGCTGAATGCGGCACGCAACGCCATCGACGTCAATCCCAGCAATGTCCGCGCTTACCACGTCCTCATGGACATTCACATGGCGCGCGGCGAGATCGCCGAGGCCATGGCCGCCGGCGATCGCGCCCTGGCGCTCAACCCTTACGATTCAGCCGGAGCAATCCAGTACGCCTCCCATCTCGTTCTCTTGGGCGATATCGACCGCGGCATCGGCATGCTCCGCGAGCGTGTGCGCTATCTCGGCGCCATGCCGATGCGCTACACCTTCGTGCATGCGATGGCGGCCTATCTCAAGAGCGACTTCACCACCGCCCTCGCCTACGCGAACCAGCTCGCCAGCGACGAATTTCCGTTCGGCCTCGTGATCCAGGCTGCCGCCAGCCTCAAGGTCGGCGACCGTGAAGGTGCACGGGCGGCGGCAACGCGTCTTGCGGAACTTCGTCCCAACTGGCGCAAGGATCCGCGGCGGGAGCTCAGGAAATACCTGCCGTTGCCGTGGGTCGTCGATCGCATCGAAACCGACCTGCGCGAGGCCAGCCTCGGCGAGACCGTAGCGTCGGCGCCGGCGGCGACGCTTGCAGTCACGAAATCGCCGTCCATCCTGATCGAGCCGATTGAGAATCGCGGATCACGACCGCTCTCTGTGGCCGAAACGGAGGCCCTGCGAGCGCAGATCGTCGAAACCTTCAGCAAATTCGAGGATGTAGACATCGTCGCGCGGCCGTTCCTTTCGCGATCGGACAATCCCGTCGGCGAGAAGCCCGATTATCGCCTCACCGTCACCGTGACGAACGAGGATGACGGTCTCGCCATTGCGGCGAGGTTCATCGACGGCGAAGACGGCACCACGCTGTGGAGCAAGTCTTTCGAGCGGGTACGCGCGGCCGAGGACGGCGCATTTTCGTTCGTCGGCGAGATGGCGGGCAAGCTCCTGCATCCGATCGGCACGGTGGCGACCCGCGAACGCCTGCGCACCACCGACCGTCCCGGCATCGCGCGATATCGGTGCTTGCTGGAAGCCGGCGATTATCTGCGCAGCTTCATGACGACGCGGCACGCCAAGGCGCGCGCCTGCCTGGAAGAGGCGGTCGCCGCCGACCCCGGCTTCGCGAGCGGATTCACCACCCTGGCGCGGGTCTATCTGCGCGAGCACCAGTTCGGCATCCAGGGGCGAGCGGACGACACCCCGCCGCTCGAGCGGGCGCAGGCGGCGGCAGAGCGCGCCATTACCCTCAACCCCGACAGCGCTCGCGCCCACTTCGTCATGTTCGACATCTGCGCCGCCAAGGGCGACCTCGCCGGCGTGCGCCACCATGGGGAGGTCGCGGTCGGTCTCAACCCCCATGACCAGTCGGTGGTCTTCCATTACGGCCTGCAGCTGATCATGATGGGCGATGTCGACGTCGGCCTCACGCATGTGCGGCGCATCGCCGAAACCACCAGCGTGCCGCCGGCGCGGCTCGATTTCGCCCTGTTCCTGGCGAGCTATCTCAAGGGCGAGATGGCGGAGGCGAAGCGCCACGCCAAGCGCATCGCCAACGACTCCTTCGTTCCCGGCCACCTTGCCCGTGCCCTGACGGCGCGCCTGAGCGGGGATCCGCAGACCGCCCGCCGGATGATCGACCGGCTCGCCGCCATCGATGAGGGCTGGGTGAGCGATCCGCGCGCCCAGCTTGCCAAGTTCGTCACCTCGCCCGAACTGGTAGATAAGCTGGCCCGCGACCTTCTCGCCGCCGGGCTCGGGACGCCGCACCGCGCCTCGAAGAACACGTCCGTCAACGACGTGGCGGTGCGCTAGCACGGCGTCTCCTGTCCAGCGGCTTGCCCGCGAGCCGGGCCGCTGCTACCTAGCCGGCATCCATCCTCAGCGCAGAAATCCCCGAAGATGTCCGCTCAAGAGAGCCAGAAAACGAGCACCAAGCCGGGCAAGTCCGCCAAGCTCAGGGCGCGGCTGCCGCGCGGCCTCGTCGACCGGCCGCCGGCCGACATCGCAGCCACGCGGCGCATGCTGGACAAGATCCGCGAGGTCTACGAGCTCTACGGTTTCGAGCCGGTGGAGACGCCGGCGATCGAATACACCGATGCGCTGGGAAAATTCCTGCCCGACCAGGACCGGCCCAACGAGGGTGTGTTCTCGTTTCAGGACGACGACGAGCAGTGGCTGTCGCTGCGCTACGACCTGACCGCCCCGCTCGCCCGCTACGTGGCCGAGAATTTCGACACGCTGCCGCGGCCCTACCGCTCCTACCGCCACGGCTGGGTATTCAGGAACGAGAAGCCCGGCCCCGGCCGCTTCCGCCAGTTCATGCAGTTCGACGCCGACACGGTGGGCTCCGCCTCGCCGGCCGCCGACGCCGAAATCTGCATGATGGCCGCCGACACCATGGAGAAGCTCGGCATTCCGCGCGGCAGCTACGTGGTCAAAGTCAACAACAGGAAGGTGCTCGACGGGGTGCTCGAAGCCATCGGGCTCGGCGGCGACGACAATGTGGGGCGCAGGCTCATCGTGCTGCGGGCGATCGACAAGCTCGACCGGCTCGGCACCGAGGGCGTGCGGCTCCTGCTCGGGCCGGGCCGCAAGGACGAGAGCGGCGACTTCACCAAAGGCGCGGGACTGGACGACGGCCAGATCGACCGCGTGCTGAAATTCACCTCCGCCAAAGGCGACGACGCGGCCACCACCATGGCCAATCTCGACATCGTGGTCACCGGTTCGCAGGTCGGTTCGCAAGGCGTCGACGAATTGCGGGCGATGGCGACGCTCGTGTCGACGGCGAGCTACGACGACGGCCGCGTGGTCTTCGACCCCTCCGTTGTTCGCGGTCTCGAGTACTACACCGGCCCCGTCTGCGAGGTCGAACTGCTGATCGAGACCAAGGACGAAAAAGGCCGTCCCGTTCGCTTCGGCTCGGTGGGCGGCGGCGGGCGCTATGACGGACTGGTATCGCGCTTCCGCGGCGAGCCGGTGCCGGCGACCGGGTTTTCCATCGGCGTCTCGCGCCTGCAGGCGGCCTTAGGGCTGATCAACCAGGCCGACGCCAAAGCGGAGCCCGGGCCGGTGGTCGTCACCGTGTTCGACCGCGACCGCCTCGCCGATTATCAGCGCATGGTGAAGGCGCTACGCGACGCCGGCATCCGCGCCGAAATGTATCTCGGCAACCCGAAGAACATGGGCGCCCAATTCAAATATGCCGACCGGCGCCACGCCCCGTGCGTCGTCATCCAGGGCGGCGACGAGAAGGCCAAGGGCGAAATCCAGGTCAAGGACCTGATCCTGGGCGCCGAACTCGCCGGCCTGACCGCCGACCGCGACGACTATCTGGCCAAGCAGGCCGAGGCCCAGTTCGCGGCGCCGGAGGCTGACGTGATAGCGGCCGTCCGCAAGGTGCTCGACCGCCACGGGGTGAAGTGGGGGTAGGCGCTTCATCTCCCCTGCCCGTTAATACCGTCCGGCAATGCGCGTCGAAACCTTCACGCGACCGTGCTAAAGGGCAGCCCCGACCTGATGTTTTTCCCGCGAAAGGGACCCCGATGACCACCGATGCGCGCGCCGACGCGCTGGTCGCCTTCTACGAGCAGGCCCGCTATCGCCGCCTCTCGCCGGCGGTGCTGCAGCCGGCCGAGCCGTTTCTGGACCTGTCCGGCGAGGATATCCGCGGCCGCATGTTCCTGGTCGCCAATCCGAACGGCGCCGAATTGTGCCTGCGGCCCGACCTCACCATTCCGGTAGCGCGTGACTACCTCGCCTCGGCGCAGGCCGGCCAGCCGGCGGATTTTTGCTATCTCGCCCCCGTGTTCCGCCAGCGCCGCGACGAGCCCTACGAATTCCTCCAGGCCGGCATCGAATCGTTCGGCCGCACCGACACCGCCGCCGCCGACGCCGAGATTCTCGCCATCGGCCTGGAGACCACCGCCGCCTATGGGCTTGCGGCGCCCGACATCCGCATGGGCGACGTGGCGCTGTTCTCCTCGCTGGTCGACGCACTCAAGCTCGGCTCCGCCTGGAAGCGGCGGCTCGTCAAGGACTTCACCCGCAAGGCCGATCTCGCCCGCGACCTCACCACGCTCTCGCCCGGCGCCACCAACGGCTCGGCCGAATACCAGGGCGTGCTCTCCGCGCTCGCCAATTCGGACCCCAAGGCGGCGCGTGCGCTCGTCACCGACCTTCTGTCCATCGCCGGCATCTCCGCCGTCGGCGGCCGCTCGGTGGGCGAGATCGCCGACCGTTTCCTGGAGCAGGCGGCAACCGGCGCCGGCGGCCTGCCGGCCGAGCCCCGTGCCTTGATCGAACGCTTCCTCGCCGTCACGGGCGATCCCGACGAGGCCGCCCTGCAACTGCGGGCATTGGCGAGCGATGCCGGCCTCGACCTCGAGGCCGCCCTCGACCTGTTCGAAAGCCGCACCGGCTTTTTGGCCGCCCGCGGCGTCGAGCTCGCGCGCATCCGCTTCTCGACCGCCTTCGGACGCGGGCTCGACTACTACACGGGCTTCGTTTTCGAGCTGCACGCGCCGGTGGGGAATGCGGGCCAGCTGGTGGCGGGCGGGCGCTACGACGGCCTGCTCGCGAGGCTCGGCCATCCGGCGCCGATCCCGGCGGTGGGGTTCGCGGCGTGGATCGCCCGGCTGGAAAGGTGCGCCGCATGAGCAAGCTCGTCATCGCCGTGCCGGCCAAGGGCCGGCTGCAGGAAAACGCCGACGCCTTCTTCGCCCATGCGGGCCTGAAACTCGTCAAGCCGCGCGGCGTGCGCGACTATCGCGGCACGGTGGTCGGCGTCGACGGCATCGAGATCGCGTATCTGTCCGCCTCGGAGATCACCCAGCAGCTCGCCCAAGGAGCCGTTCATCTCGGCATCACGGGTGAGGACCTGGTGCGCGAGCTGATCCCCGACGCCGACGCCAAGGTGATCCTCCTCGACGGTCTCGGCTTCGGATTCGCCAATGTGGTGGTCGCGGTGCCGCAGGCGTGGATCGACGTGCGCACCATGGCCGACCTCGACGACGTCGCGACCGCGTTCCGTCTCAAGCACGACCGGCGCATGCGCGTCGCCACGAAATACGAGAACCTGACGCGCGGCTTCTTCGCCGCCTGCGGGCTCGTCGACTACCGCATCGTAGAGAGTTCGGGCGCGACCGAGGGCGCGCCGGCGGCCGGCACCGCCGAACTGATCGTCGACATCACCTCGACCGGCACGACGCTCGCCGCCAACGGCCTCAAGATCATAGACGACGGCACCATGCTGCGCTCGCAGGCCAACCTGGTCGCCGCCCGCACCGCCTCTTGGGACGACCAGACTCGCGAAACCGCCCGCCTGGTCTTCGACCGTGTCACCGCTCACACGCGTGCCCTCGCCTATCGCGAGGTCCGCACCCGCTTCACCGGTTGCGACGACGCACTGCTCGCGACGCTGAAAGAGCGCTTCGGGGTCGTGACGCCCTTCGGCGGCCCGACCTCGTCGGGCATGCTGACGCTCCACTGCCCGCCCACGCATGTGCACGCGCTGGCGATCCTGCTGCGCGAACGCGGCGCGCCGTCGGTCTCGGTCGCCCAACTCGACTACATGTTCGCGCGCGACAACCCGCTCTACGAGAAGCTCGTCGCCGGGCTGTGAGCACAGAACCGGCAGTCCGCCCTCAAACTTCTCCCGCGGGCTCCGGACGGCGGCGGAAGACGACGAAGTGCGACAGCGAGAAATTGACCAGAAAACTGACCGCGATCGCGGCGAGCTTGGCGGCGATCTCGGGGAAAACATAGGACAGGAGCACCAGCGTGGTCGTGTTGGCGAAAACGCCGACGATCCCGGAAGCCACGAAGGTCAGATAGTCCTTCAGCCGCAGGCGCCTGCCGGATTCTGCCGCAAAAGTAGTGAAAGAGTTCATCACATACGAAAAGGATACAGCGACCAGCCAGGCGGCGATATTCGCCGGAATCAGCGCCCAATCGAGCACATTGCGGGCGAACAGGAACACGCCGAGATCGAGGAACGTGTTGAAGATGCCGACGAGGCCGAAACTCGCCACCTTGCGGATGATACTGCGGCGCGCCCCGACACGGGCGACGGCATGGACGATGATCGAGTGAAGACGTTCCGGGATATGCATGACGGCTCGCTTAGCACGTCTTCGCCTGCGAGCCGAGGCCCTGCGGTATTTGGTGATTGCGCGACATGGACCCCGCCCATGAGCTATAGAGGCCCGGAAGGCATATACGGAATTGGTCCATGACGGCGAGTATTCAGTCTTCTCAATCCGCTGCCCGCACGGCCGCTGCCGCCGGCCTGTCGATCATCGTACCGGTCTACAACGAGGCCGCCGGGCTGGCAGAGCTACACGCGCGCTTATCCGCCGTTGCCCGTACGCTGGCCGCGGAGCGAGGCCTTGCCTGCGAGATCGTCTATGTGGACGACGGCAGCCGCGATACGTCTTTCGCAGTCGCCCGCTCCCTGCCGGCCGACGGGGTCGATGTTCAGGTGGTGTCCCTATCCCGCAATTTCGGCAAGGAGGCGGCGCTGCTTGCCGGCCTCGACCATGCCCGCCGTGGCGCCGTCCTGTTCATCGACGGTGACGGCCAGCACCCGCCGAGCCTGATCGGCACCCTGGTGGGTCACTGGCTCGACGACGGCTATGACGTGGTCTACACCGCCAAAGGCAGCCGCCAGAACGAGCCGCGGCTGCGCCGGCTGGGCGTCAAGGCCTTCTATTCCCTGATCAACTGGGGCGCCCGCCAGCCCATCCCGGAGGACGCCGGCGATTTCCGCCTGTTGTCGCCGCGGGCAGCGGCGGCCCTCAAGCGACTGCCGGAGCGCAACCGTTTCTTCAAGGGACTGGCGAGCTGGATCGGCTTTCGCCAAAAACGGGTCGACTACGAGCCGGCCGCGCGCGCATACGGCCAGACGTCGTGGAATTTCTCCAGCCTGATGGGGTTGTCGGTCGAGGGACTGACTTCGTTTTCGGTGGCGCCGCTGCGGTTCGCGAGCTATCTCGGCTTCCTGCTCGCCATGGGGGCGCTTGTGTTCGGCCTGTGGATGCTCGTCGAAGCGGTCGTCTACGAACGCAGCGTACCGGGCTATCCGTCCCTGATCGTCGGCCTGATGGTGATCGGCGGCATGCAGCTCCTTATGATCGGGGTGATGGGCGAGTATATCGGCAAGATCCTGTCCGAGCTCAAAGCGCGCCCGGTCTACTTTGTCGCTGAGCACGAGATGAAGACCGCGCAGAGCCAGGCCTCCGCCGCCGTAGAGCAAACGTCCGACGCCGCGCCCAGCTCGTCATTGCGGGCGTAGCGACGAAGCACAATCCAGGAACCCCGAAGGAAGAACTGGATTGCTTCGCTTAGCTCGCAATGGCTGCTTCGTGAGCGTTGAGCCGGCTCGGGACGGAGGGTAACGTGAGCGTCACCGATCATAGCGTCATGCCACCGTCCCGCCGCATCATCTTGTGCGCCGATGACTACGGGCTCTCCCCCGGGGTCGACACCGCCATTCGCGACCTCCTCGTTCGTGGTCGGCTCAGCGCCACCTCGGTGATGGTGGTGACGCCGACCTTCGGCCGCGACGAGGCGCAGTCCCTCGCCGGCCTGGACACCGGCGACCGGCGGCCGGCCATCGGCCTGCACGTCACCCTCACGGCTCCGCACGTGCCGCTCACCCCCGATATGCGTCGTCTCTACGGCGATCAGTTCCCGCCGCTCCCACTGCTGATCATGCTGGCACTGCTGCGCCGCCTCGATGGGGCGGCGTTCGCCGCCGAAATCCGGGCCCAGCTCGCAGCCTTCGCCGTCGCCTTCGGGCGAGCGCCCGACTTCGTCGACGGCCACCAGCACGTGCAGCTCCTGCCGCAAGTGAGCGAGGCGTTCATCGATGCGGTCGGAGAACTCGCGCCAAAAGCCTGGGTCCGCCAATGCGGCCGGGCATTGCCGCCGGTGCAGCGCTTCGCCGACCCCAAGGGCCTGTTTCTCGACGTCCTCAGCCGGCGTTTCCGCCGCTTGGCGCAAGCACGTGGCCTGCCGGCCAATCCGGCCTTCGCGGGCACCTATGACTTCGCCGCCGCGGCGGCCTTCTCCGCCCTGTTTCCGCGCTTTCTGGTCGCCCTGCCGGACCATGGCCTGATCATGTGCCACCCCGGAAGGGTCGACGCAGAGCTCGCCCGGCTCGATCCGTTGACGACGCGGCGCGAGGAAGAGTTCGCCTATTTGGCGAGCCAGGAGTTCGCCGACCTCCTGGCCCGCGAGGGTGCGACCCTGGCATGAACCCCAGCGCCGCGGCGGGGAGCCGCAGGCTTGTTTTTTCATGATGCCGCCATTCCTCTGGTCTACGGCGCATCCCCATATGTCCTTCGGGACGACGCACCCGTGATGAAGGAGCGAGAAGATGACTCCGCAGGAAAGCCGGCTGGTATCGGAGCTGTTCGACCGTCTCGCGACGCTGGAAGGCGCGCACCGCGATCCCGACGCCGAACGCGCGGTCGCCGACGGCTTTGATCGGGCACCCAACGCCGCCTACGCCCTGGTGCAGACCGTCCTGGTGCAGGACGAGGCCCTCAAGCGCGCCAATGCCCGCATCGAGGAGCTCGAATCCGCACTGGCTGGCCCCTCTCCGCGCGAGGAGCGCGGCGGCTTCCTCGACAATATGCGCGACGCGCTATCGGGCCGTGAAGCCGGCCGCGGTTCGGTGCCGTCGATCCGACCGAGCCCAGCCCCCGGCGAAGGGTCGAGCGGGCGCTGGAATATGGGCGGACACAGCGACTATCCCGGCACGCGCACCGCCTACGAGCCGCCGGCCACGCCGGCCTACGGGGGCGGCGGTGGAGGCGGCGGCGGGTCGTTCCTCGGCACCGCGGCGGCGACCGCTGCCGGCGTCATCGGCGGCGCGCTGCTGATGAACTCCATCCGCGGCATGTTCGGCGGTTCACCTGGCGGTCAGGCGTCGTCGGCCTTCGATCCCGGCCTGTCGGGCGAGGGCCGCTCGCCTTGGGGCGGCGGCAGCGCCTCGGGTGGCGACCTTGCCCGCGACGCAGGGCTGAACGATATCGGCAGCGGCGGACGTTCGGGAGCCGATACGGGCGATCGCCATGCCGGCTTGTTCGACACCGACCCCGCCGACGGCAGCGATGATCACGACGATTTCGGTGACGATTTCGGTGACGATTCGGGCGGCGATTTCGGCGGCTCCGATACCGCCTGATCGGATGTCCCGTCAGGTCGCCCCGCGTTATCCCGCCCCTCGGCCGGGACGGGAACTTTTGGCCTCCGCGCCGGTTGACACCGCAACTCGCATGGCTTTGCAGGGGGCACCTTGCGGGCCGCGATGGTCACCCACGAAGGAGGCTCACATGGGACGTGGATTGCTGCTGTGGCTCATCGGAATTCCGCTGCCGATCATTCTCCTGATCTGGGCATTCGGCGGCTTGAGCTGAGGCGATGAGGAGTCACGCCGGCGCGCGCCGACCTGACCGCACCAATCGGTATTTCATCACGGACCGGATTATCGACCGCGCTTTGACAAAACCACTTCGGCAGCACCTGTGATTGACAGGTTCTGTTCTGCCGCAGGAACGAGAGGCCGCCTCACCGGGGCGGCCTCGTTTCGTTTGCGCCTCATAGGGTATCCGCCGCCGTGGATGGCCTCGGTATGGTGGCCCGGGCCCGCCCGTCGATGGCTCACCCCCGCAACGGATCAATCCACTGAGAGCATTGATCGATGCCGAATCCGGCTTAGACGCGGATCAAAACCGTGCCTATCATTTCGCGATCGCCGTCCCGGCCCGGGCTCTCCGACGGCATCGCGGACGGCGTCTCACGGAGGAGAGATGCCGATGACGAGACCGATGATCAGGCTGGCATTCGCCGCCGCCATGGCGACGGCGTTCCTGGGAGCGAGCGCGCAGGCGCAGAATTTCTCGCACGCGGTGCGCATCGTCGTGCCCTACGCTCCCGGCGGCACGTCCGATATTCTCGCCCGACTGATCGCCCCCAAGCTGCAGGCGGCCGTCGGCCAACCCGTCGTGGTCGAGAACAAGCCCGGCGCGTCCGGCAATCTCGGCGCCGATGCGGTCGCCAAGGCGGCCAAGGACGGCCACACGCTTCTCCTGCTCGATGTCGGCACGCTGGCGCTGGCGCCGAGCGTCTTCCCCGGGCTGACTTTCAATGTCGAGAAGGATCTCGCCCCGGTCGGCATGATCATGTTCGCGCCCTATGTGCTGGCGGTAGCGCCGGCCGCCAACATCAAATCGGTCAAGGACCTGATCGACTATTCCAAGGCCAATCCCGGCAAGCTCGCAGTCGCCAATTCGGGCATCGGCGGCTTCAACCACGTCACGCCGGTGCGCATCTCCAAGGCGCTCGGGCTGCAGTGGAAGCACGTGCCCTACAAGGGCGGTGCGGCGGCGACCCGCGCGGTGGTCGCGGGCGAGAGCATGGCGATCTTCAACGGCGCCACCGCCACCCTGCCTTTCGTGACCAACGGCCAGTTGGTCGGCCTCGCGGTGTCGGGCCCCGAGCGGCTCAAGAATGCCCCCAACCTGCCGACCTTCACGGAAGCCGGTTTCGACGCCGGTGATGCCGGCACCTGGCAGGGCCTGATGACGACCGCCGGCTCGCCGCCCGAACTGGTGGCCCGGCTCAACGCCGAGATGAAGAAGATCCTCGCCGAGCCGGACATCGCCAAGAAGATCGCCGAGCAAGGCGGCACCGTGAAGCTCGGTCCGCCTGAGGAATTCAAGAAGTGGTTCACCGATTCCATCGCGACCTGGGGCAAGGTCGTCAAGGACTCGGGCATCAAGGGCGAGTGATCGACACAACTCTCATCCGCCCTCACCCAGAGGAGCGGCCTCTTGGCCGCGCCTCGAAGGGCGAGGGCGGCCCCATCCTTCGAGACGGGCTCCGAGAGGAGCCCTCCTCAGGATGAGGCCGGGAGAGTCATGTTGCGTTCGATATCTAGGCAGCAGCAGGCACGACATGAGCGACGGCGAACCGCAGGCGGGACAGCGCCTGAACTATCAAGACCTGTTGTTCGGCCTGTTCATGCTCGCGGTCGCGTTCGGCATGACGGTGGCCACCTGGAAGCTTCGAATCGGCACCGCGGCCAATATGGGGCCGGGCTACATGCCACGCGCCATCGCGGTCGGGATCGCCGGATTCGGGATCTATTTCGTCGTCAAGTCCCTCCTGTCGCAGTTCAAGGCGGTCGAACCGCCGCAGCCGCGCGCGGTGTTCGGCATTGTCGCCTCGGTCGCGGTGTTCGGCGTGCTCGCACCGACCATGGGGCTGTTCCTCGCCACGCTGGCGACGGTGGTGGTCGCCGGCTTCGCCAGCCGCGAAACCCGCTTCGTCGAGAACCTCCTGTTCGGCGGCGCGATGGCGATCGGCACCGTTCTGTTGTTCATCAAGGGACTGTCGCTGCCGGTCCCGGCTTGGCCGTGGTGACGTCATGGACCTGTTCTCCAATCTGGCCCTCGGCCTCTCGACCGCCCTGCAGTTCAACAATCTCCTGTTCTGCCTGGCCGGCGTCATCATCGGCACCGCCATCGGGGTGCTGCCCGGCATCGGCCCGATCCCGACCGTGGCGCTGCTGCTGCCGTTCACCTTCGGGCTCGAACCCACCTCCGCCTTCATCCTGCTCGCCGGCATATTCTACGGCGCCCAGTACGGCGGCTCGACCACCGCCATCCTGGTCAACGTCCCGGGCGAAACCTCCGCGACCGTCACATGCCTCGACGGCTACCAGATGGCGCGCCAGGGTCGCGCCGGCCCGGCGCTCGCCATCGCGGCCATCTCCTCGTTCTACGCCGGCACCATCGCGACCATCGTGATGTGCCTCCTGTCGCTGCCGTTGTCGGCGCTCGCACTCAAGTTCACCGCGGTCGAGTATTTCAGCCTGCTGGTGCTCGGGCTTCTGGCCGCCGTCGTCCTCGCCCACGGTTCGGTCATGAAGGCCCTGTCCATGGTGCTGCTCGGCCTGCTGCTCGGCCTCGTCGGCATCGATGTCTCCTCGGGCGCGCCGCGCATGACCTTCGGCATCGCCGATCTGAGCGACGGGCTGGATTTCGTTCCGGTCGCCATGGGGATGTTCGGGCTGGGCGAGATCATGGCCAATCTGGAGCGCAGCGACGAACGCCGCGTCGTCAGCCAGAAGATCCGCGACCTCATCCCGAGCTGGACCGACCTCAAGGCCGCCTTCCCGGCCATGACCCGCGGCACCGCCATCGGCTGCATCCTCGGCGTCCTGCCGGGCGGCGGCGCGGCGCTGCCGCCCTTCACCGCCTATGCGATCGAGAAGAAAGTCGCGCGCGACGCCTCGCAATTCGGCAAGGGCGACATTCGCGGCGTCGCCGGTCCCGAGGCCGCCAACAATGCCGGCGCGCAGACCAGCTTCATTCCTCTCCTGACCCTCGGCATCCCGGCGAATGCCCTGATGGCACTGATGATCGGCGCCCTGATGATGCACGGCATCCAGCCCGGGCCGCAGATCATGACGGAGCAGCCTCAACTCGTCTGGGGTGTGATCGCCTCCATGTGGACCGGCAATTTGATGCTGCTGGTCATCAACCTGCCGTTGATCGGCATCTGGGTGTCCATGCTCAAGGTGCCCTACCGGCTCATGTTCCCCGCGATCGCGCTTCTGTGCTGCGTGGGCACCTACGCCATCGCCAACAGCGTCTTCAACATCTGGTTGATGCTCGGCTCGGCCGTGATCGGTTATTTCTTCATCAAGGTGGGCGCCGAGCCGGCGCCGCTCCTCCTCGGCCTCGTGCTCGGGCCGCAGCTCGAGGAGAACTTCCGCCGCGCCATGCTGTTGTCGGACGGCGATTTCGCGGTTTTCGTGCAACGCCCCATCAGCGCCGTCCTGCTCGGCGTCGCGGCGCTGCTGATCCTCCTCCTGATGTCGCCGACGGTATTCCGGAAACGCAAGGAAGCGCTGGCGGAGTAGCGTCCGGTACGCGATATAGGGCGGCAATGGAATCGGGCCGACCCCGGCCGGCCCGCCGGAACCAATGGAAGTGACCATGGCCGAACCTGCCACCCAATCTGCGCTCCATGCCGACGTCGAGACCCTGAGCTTCGAGAGCGCCATCGACGAACTGGAAACGATCGTCAAGCGGCTCGAGGAAGGCAAAGTGCCGCTCGAGGAATCGGTGGCGATCTACGAGCGCGGCGAGGCCCTCAAGCGCCGCTGCGAGGAGCTCCTGCGCCAGGCCGAAGCGCGGGTGGAAAAGATCACGCTCGACGCCTCCGGCAAGCCCAAGGGCACGGCACCGCTCGATGTGAAGTGAGATCCAGCTCGCGCCTCGTCATTGCGAGGAGGCGTAGCCGACGAAGCAATCCAGGGCCGGGCTGCAAAGAGCTGGATTGCTTCGCTCCGCTCGCAATGACGAGGTCCACTCAATACACCCCCGGCACCAGCCGGTAGGTGCGCGCCATGTAGGCGCGGTACTCGTCGCCGAAGGTCTCCAGCATCATCTCCTCCTCGCGGCCGACGCGGCCGGCGAACAGGACCCCGAAGCCCACGAGCCCGGCCAAGCCGGCGACGAGATTGGGCAACAGCAGCGCCTGCGCGATCGCCCACAGGAAGAACGCCGAATACATGGGATGGCGGACGCGGGCATATACGCCGTGCGTGACCAACGCGTGCCGCTCGCGGATTTCCAGCGTCACCGACCAGGCGCGGCCGAGATCGTGGTGAGTGCGGTAGAACAGCCAAAGCGCGGCCGCAAAGACAAACGTGCCGGCGACACCGAGCACGGGTTGGAATTCATAACCGGCGAATTTCGGCGCACCGCTGGCCACATAGACGAACGGCAGCACCCCCAGGCCGGAGAGCGAAATCGACAGCAGGGCCCATTCCCGCGCGCCGCGGGCGCCGCCGACCACGCGGGTCTTGCGGGCGCGCCGGGCATGCGGATAGCGGATCACGAACCAGGCGACGCAGCCGAGACACCAGACGATCTTGGCGATGCCCGCGCTCATATCACTTTTTCCGTGGCGGCGAGAAGTTCTCCATCCGGCCCGAACAACTGGTTCGGTCCGTCGGCCGCCTGGGCGGTCGTCAAGACCGGGACCGGTCCGCAGGCGAGCATGAAATAGTCATAGGCGGCGCGCAACTCGTTGGCCATGACGAACTGGTAGTGAAGGCGCATGAAGCGCCAGCGGTACCGGCGATAGGATTCGCGGGTCAGCATGTCGTGAATCTGCACGCGCCGGATCAGCGGCTTGCCGGACAGCTCATCGTCGCCGATGCGACGCGACGTCACCGGATTGAACCGGTAGAAGCTGATGGCATCGTCGCGGGCCTGATACTCGACCCAGTCGACGCCGGGATGATCGGCAATCCGGCGCACGCAGGTGCGGAAGTGCCCGCCGCCAGGATGCAGGGTCAGCTTCGGCACGGTGGCGCCGATGGTGAGGAACGAAAGCCGCGGCCCGCCGCGGGCGAGATCGGGATCGAGATCGAAGGCACGGCAAAGAAGATCGACCGCCAGCAACGAGCCGAGGCTGTGGCCGACCAGGAGCACCTCGTCGACGTCGCGCGCGCGCATGACGGCGACCAGCCGCGACGCGAAGGCGTCGAGCCTGGCGTCGATATCGGAACGGCGGCCGCGCCTGTAGTCGCGCGCGAAGACCCAGTCGCTGAGCGCCTGGTCGAAACGCATGTAGTGACCCGGCCAGCGCGCCAGTACGAAGAAACCCGCGACCGCCAGCACGAGCGCGACCACCGCCTGCGTGACGGCGCCGAAGGGCAGCACCGCCGCCACCGTTCGGCCGAAGAATGTCGCGAGGGCGGCGAACAGGGCGAACTCGAGCAGCGGCACGAGGAAGAACAGGGCATAGCGATTGGACGCGGCGAGGTAACGAAACGCGGTTCCCGAGAAAAAGATATCCGCGATCGCCGGCACGGCGTCGCAGAGGCGGCGGAACATGGGGATTTCGAGATCGCCGCGGACGATGTCGTCCCAATCCAGCGTCTCGTAGGCGGTCTCGACCCGCCAGTCGGGTCCCGCCGTCACCACCGACCAGGCCGTGCCGGTATTGGTCGCATGTGTGTCCGAGACGGTGGCGTTAAGCTTCCAGGTCCGCGCGAAGATCGCCAGCTCGCGCTTGAACCGGCGGTGCAGGCGCCGCGGCTCCACCGGATCATAGCCGGAAACGTGAAGGACATGCCGTCTTGCGATCATCACTGCGCTCGTTCATCCTTTCGGCGAGCGCGTCGTGTGGCGAAAAGTGGGCGGCGCTGGCTTTCGAGGTCCGTTCATCACTTCCACTGATCGCGCTTCACGTTTTGGACCGCCCGTTTGCATCAATCGACCGAAGGCGTCAACGCTGGCGGTCTTTGCAACCTCTGCGTAGTCTTCCCGACTCCACCCGTGATAGGACCCCCGATCATGAGCTTCTTTCCCGCCGCTGATCCCACCCCGGGCGACGTTCGCGCCTGCGATGCCATCGAACAGATCATCGTGCCGCGCACCACCGATATCGGCGACTTCGTGGTGCATCGCGCCCTGCCGTCGGCGCGACGCCGGATGGTGGGACCGTTCATCTTCCTCGACGAGATGGGACCGGGCGAATTCCGTGCCGGCGCCGGCCTGGACGTGCGCCCGCACCCCCATATTGGCCTTGCGACCGTCACCTACCTGTTCACCGGCGAAATCATGCATCGGGACAGCCTCGGCAGCGTGTTGCCGATCCGCCCCGGCGCGCTGAACTGGATGAGCGCCGGCCGAGGCATCGCCCATTCGGAAAGAACGGCGCCGGAACGGCGGCATGAGGGCGGCACGCTGCACGGCCTGCAGTGCTGGGTGGCGTTGTCGAAGGCGGAGGAGGAATCCGCCCCCGGCTTCACCCATTACGATGCCGAGGCGCTGCCGATCGTCACCGGCGAAGGCAAGCGCGTGCGCGTCATCGCCGGCTCCATGCTCGGCGCGGCTTCGCCGGTTTCGACCGGCTGGGACACCCTGTTCGCCGACGTCTCGCTCGATGCCGGTGCCCGTCTGCCCCTCGATCCGGATGCCGAAGAGCGCGCCATCTATCTGGTCTCCGGCGAGATCGACATTCTGGGTGACCGGTTCACCGCCGGCCGCCTGCTCGTGTTCCGTCCCGGCGACCGCATCACCGTCACGGCCGTCTCCGCGTCCCGGCTCGCGATCCTGGGCGGTGCCGTCATGGACGGGCCGCGTCATATCTGGTGGAATTTCGTGTCGTCGCGCCAGGATCGCATCGATCAGGCCAAGGCGGACTGGAAGGCCGGCCGCTTCGACACGGTGCCGGGCGAAAGCGAGTTCATCCCGCTGCCGGAGTGATGGTTGAGGGGTAGTAGCGCCGACCGACGTTGATTTTGACCAAAACTCGGGACGACGATCACTTCGTCGTCTTGGCGCAAAGCGTCGCGATGTCGTCCGCAAATGCGTCGACTTTGGCCCAGTCGGTGAACTCGACCGTGACGCTCGGGTCGGTCGGCCCGCCGGTCACCCACATGATGAAGCGGATGGCGAGGCGGTCGAACCAGCGGTAGCCCGGATAGGCGAGCCGGCCCGCGATGGCGGTGGCGAGAACGGGCTTGAGGCCGTTGCGGGCGATGAACTTGCGCAGATAGACATTGCCCTCCGCCGTATCCTTGCCGGGCTTGCGCGCCGTCAGGCACACCGAGGCGAGCACGAGCGGCGGCGCGGCGTTACAGGCGGCGAGCGCCTCGACGAGCCGCGCCGACTGCGGCAGGTGCTTGCCGTAGCGGATCGCGAGTACGGCGGCGACGAGCGGCGCCGCGGCGAGTTCGGCGGGCGATGGCGGGTCCGTCGCCAAGTCCCGCGACGAGACCGCGATGCCCTTGGCGGCGAGACGGGTGGCCACGTGGGTGGCGATCTTCTTGGCCTGGCCGTCGCGAGTGGCGTAGCAGAGCAGCACGGCGTTCCTACTGCGGCAGTTCTACTGCAGCAGCCCCTTCACCATGCCGCTCGCCCTGGCGAAGTCCATCTGGCCGGCATGCTTGGCCTTCAGAACGCCGATCACCTTGCCCATGTCCTTCATGCCGGCAGCACCGGTCTCGGCGATCGCCGCCTTGATGGCGGCGGTGACCTCGGCGTCGGACATCTGCTTGGGCAGGTAGCCGGAGATGATGACGATCTCCTCGCGCTCCTTGGCGGCGAGCTCCGGCCGGCCGCCCTTGTCGTAGAGCTCGACCGACTCCTGGCGCTGCTTGATCATCTTCTGGAGCAGGGAGAGCAGCGCGGCATCGTCGAGCGGACCCTTGCCCTGCCCGCGCGCCTCGATGTCGGCGTTCTTGATGGTCGAATTGACCATGCGGAGCGTCGAGACCGCGTGCTCGTTCCTGGCCTTCATGGCCTCCTTGAGGGCGTTGTTGATGTCGTCGCGCAGCATGACTTAAACCTCTGAGGACCTGCCTCTAAAGAACCTGCCTCTAGCAGACTTGGCCCCGCGGGCCGAACAGGATGACGCCGGCGCCGACGAGGCAGATGGCGGCACCGAGAAAATCCCAGCGATCCGGCCGCGTACCCTCGACGACCCACAGCCAGACGAGCGAGGCGGCGATATAGACGCCCCCATAGGCCGCGTAGGCACGCCCGGCGGCCGATGCGTCCACCTGGGTCAACAGCCAAGCGAACAGGGCCAGCGACACCATGCCGGGCACGAGCCACCATACCGGCTTACCCAGCCTGAGCCACCCCCAGAACGCAAAGCAGCCGGCGATCTCGGCGAAGGCCGCACCCACATAGGCGGCGATCGAGGGCATGCCGTACGCCTCCCCGTGGTCGACCAAGGGACGGAAAAATCCGACAAAGGCCTTGGCGCTCGCCGGAGTCGTGGCTATTTACGGCGCTCATGAGCCTCGAACAAGACGAATCCTCCTGGACCGAGCCCAAGGCCACGGCCCTCCTGGTGCTGGCCGACGGCACCATCCTGCAAGGCATCGGCTTCGGCGCCACCGGCCACGCGGTCGGCGAAGTCTGCTTCAACACCGCCATGACGGGCTATGAGGAGATCCTCACCGATCCCTCCTATGCGGGGCAGATCATCACCTTCACGTTCCCCCACATCGGCAATGTGGGAACGAACGAGGAGGACATCGAAACCGTCAACATGGCGGCGACGCCGGGCGCCCGCGGCGTGGTCCTGCACTCGGTCATCACCGACCCCTCCAATTACCGCGCCACCCGCCATCTCGACCAGTGGCTGCGCGCCCGCGGCATCATCGGCCTCTCGGGCCTGGACACGCGCGCCCTGACCGCCCTGATCCGCACCAACGGCATGCCCAACGCCGTGATCGCCCACGAGCCGTCGGGCAAGTTCGACCTCGACGCCCTGAGACAAGAAGCGCGCGAGTGGCCCGGCCTGGTCGGCATGGATCTCGTGCCCATGGTGACGTCCGGACAGCGCTTCACCTGGGACGAGACGCCGTGGGAATGGGGCAAGGGCTACGGCCGCCAGGAGAACCCTGAATTCCACGTGGTCGCCATCGACTACGGCATCAAGCGCAACATCCTGCGGCTGCTGGCCGGCACCGGCGCCAAGGTGACGGTGGTTCCGGCCAAGACCTCGGCCGAAGACATCCTGGCCATGAAGCCGGACGGGGTATTCCTGTCCAACGGACCGGGCGACCCGGCGGCGACGGGCGAATACGCGGTGCCGGTGATTCGCGATGTCGTCGCATCCGGCACCCCCACCTTCGGGATCTGCCTCGGCCACCAGATGCTCGGCATCGCGCTCGGCGGCACGACCAAGAAGATGCACCAGGGCCATCACGGGGCGAACCACCCGGTCAAGGACATGACCACCGGCAAGGTGGAGATCACGTCCATGAACCACGGCTTCGCGGTCGACCGCGACAGCCTGCCCGGGAACGTCGAACAGACCCACGTGTCGCTGTTCGACGGTTCGAACTGCGGCCTCGCCCTCAAGGACAAGCCGGTGTTCTCGGTGCAGTACCACCCCGAGGCCTCGCCGGGCCCGCGCGACAGCCACTACCTGTTCCAGCGCTTCGCCGAACTGATGCGGGCGAAAAAGCGAGCCTAGCGCCCCAGCCGTCGCGCCGGCACGATGCCGCGCCGCAAGTCGGCGTGGCGCACGAGACACGCCGCGGGGACACCGGCGTCCTGTTGCAATACCTCCGACATGGGTACGACAGACCACGCGGCCACGGATTGCGCCACCTGCGGCGCATAGACGATGACATGCGGCTGATCGGGGTCGCGGGCATGGCCCGCAGGAGACGCCATCGCGACATCGTGGCGCAGTTCGTCGACGATCTCGGCGGGTACGCGGCCATCGGCCTGGGCACTGCCGGCTTCTGCAATGCCGGCTTCCGCGAAAAGATCGTCGGCGAGCCAAGTGACGCCACCCAAGAAGGTGATCTCCTCGATCTCGCTGTTGGCGATGTCGCCGGCCGAGACTTGAGCCGTGCAGAACTGGCGGGCGATGACCACGGTGGCGGGAAGGCGGCGCGAGCACAACACGAGATCAGCAGCGCGCGTCACCGTGATCCATTCGGATGGCAGACCGGGCAGGACGAGACGATCGTGGGCGACGAGCGAACGCGGGCCATCCCGGGCAATGATGCGGACCGTATAGGGCGCCACCGCCGGTCGGCCCGCGAAGTGCTCCGCCTCCGCCATCCAGCCGAAGTCGACACGGCCACGCACGGACAGAACGGCGTCGGGACGGTCTTCGGCACGCGCCGCACAGGCGGCGCGATCGAGGCCATCCGCCATGGCCGCAAGCGACCCCAAGACCATGGCGACGCCGACCGAGACGGCAGACGCCGACACCCGCACGCTCGCACGCATACACCTACCCGCAACCACGTCCGCGAAAAGCGGCCGTATGACAGGCATCCTCGCCGGGGAGGCTTGATACTTTGCTAAAGAGGGGCGGCGGCGAACGTTTCCCGCATGGCGCGAGAGCGTCGGCCCGCATGGGTTAAGTCGTCATTAAACCCGACTTGGGACTATCCTGGCGACTTTCGCCCCTGCATGAACGAGCTCTTTTTCCGGCTGCCACGAGATGACGTTGACGACCAGCCTGATTGCCCCGGAAACTCATCTGTTCGCCGCCGACGGCACGATTCCCAACAATCCGCGCCTGCCGCTGCTCGTCTACCGCAACGCCATCGACCTCAAGGGCACCGCCGATCCCGAGCAGGTGATCGAAAAAGCCTTCCTGGCCAACGGCTGGAGGGACCTCTGGCGCGCCGGCCTATATCCGGAGACCCAGTATCACTCCTCCATTCACGAGGCGATGGGCATCGCCCGCGGCCGTGCCCGGATGCGCTTCGGCGGCAGCAATGGCCGCGATATCGAGCTCTTCAGCGGCGACGTGGTCGTCGTACCGGCCGGCACCGGCCATCAGGGCGTGTGGGCCAGTCCCGACCTCATGGTCATCGGCTGCTATCCGCGCACCGGCCGCTACGATCTCTGCCTCGGCAGCAAGGCCGAATACGCCAAGGCGATCACGTCAATTCCGCAGGTGCCGGTGCCGGACACCGATCCGGTGTTCGGCGCCCACGGCGCCCTGCAGCAACTCTGGGGCTGAGCTCGGGCCGTCCAGACGCCGAACCTTGTTCTTCGGCGCCGGATATGGGCTATAGAGTGCCGCGCGACTTCAGCTGCCGGCATCTTCTCACCATGGACGATTGGATTGATTTCTACGACTCGGCGCCCACGATCTACGTGGGACCGCGCCATCGGGACGTGCATTTCCGCGTCATCGCCGACGACATCGCGGCCCTTGTGGCCGCCCATCGGCCGTCGCGCCAGGCGCGCGTGCTCGACTATGGCTGTGGCGAGGCCCTCCATGCCGACCGCGTCGCCGCGCAGGCGCGCCAGCTCGTCCTGTGCGAGGCGGCGCCCGGGCTGCGCGAGCGGCTGCGCAAACGCTTCGCCGGCGAGGCAAAAATCGAGGTGATCGGGCCCGATGACCTCGCCGCCGCGGCCGACGGATCCTTCGACCTGATCATCATGCACTCGGTGTCCCAATACCTGACGCCGGCGGAGCTCGATGCCACGCTGGCCCGGTTTCGCCGTCTCCTGGCCAGCGATGGCTGCCTCGTGATCGGCGACGTGCTGCAGCCGCACACGCAGGCGTTCACCGACGCCCTTGCGCTCTTGCGCTTCGGTGCCCGCGAGGGCTTCTTCCTCGCCGCGCTCTTCGGCCTCGTGCGGACGCTGTTCTCCAACTACTGGTGGCTGCGTTCCTCGCTCGGCCTCACCCGCCATGCCGAGACCGGCATGCGCGAACATCTGGCCGCTGCCGGTTTCGCAGGCGAGCGCTCTGCCAGAAATATCGGCCACAACCAGGCCAGGATGACGTTTCTGGCCCGCCCGACACCGCCCGGCGCAGCTGTGCGTTAACCGATCCTTAGCCATGATCGACACGACACCGCGAAAAGGTACCATCCCGACCGCATAAGGTGTATAAAGAGTAAGGTCCGGTGGCGGAGCGGCGACGCGGAGGCCTAAAAACCTCCAAACTTGGTTACAGTCCTAAGTCGGATTCCCAAGTCGGGCTGGAATTATTGCTTTTAAAAGGGGCGGGTGTCCTCCAGCACCCGCCCCTTCCGTTTTTTGGCACTCTCCCCGCCGTCTCTCAGGTCGTACCCGCCGCCAGGTCGTACCCGCCGCGTTGGAAAATCGTCGCTTTCGGGGGAGGGACGTTTGGGCTCCCGTGGGCAACCCTTCCCTCACCGGCGATTCTGGGTTAATGGGTCGCTTCGCCGCGCGACGGAACTTCGACGTGCGGGCGAGCACGCGAAAAATGCCGTTCGGTGGCCGGAAACGGTTCGAGCGGCGGGGTTGGAATCAGGGCTTCGCGGCGTGCGCGAAGCCTTTTGATTACGTACCCGCGAGACATTCCTCTGACTGTCCGGAACCCGGATGCCCAAACGTACCGACATTTCCTCGATCCTGATCATCGGCGCGGGGCCGATCGTCATCGGTCAGGCCTGCGAATTCGACTATTCGGGAACCCAAGCCTGCAAGGCCCTCCGGGAAGAGGGTTACCGGATCGTGCTGGTCAATTCGAATCCCGCGACCATCATGACCGATCCGGAATTGGCCGACGCCACCTATGTGGAGCCGATCACCCCCGAGATCGTCGCCAAGATCATCGAAAAGGAGCGCCCCGACGCGCTTTTGCCCACAATGGGGGGGCAGACCGCGCTCAACTGCGCGCTTTCTCTCAAGCGCATGGGCGTCCTCGACAAGTTCGGCGTCACCATGATCGGCGCCACCGCCGAGGCGATCGACAAGGCGGAGGACCGCGAGCTCTTCCGCGACGCCATGAAGCGCATCGGCCTCGAGACGCCGAAGTCGTTCCTCGCCAACGCGACCGACCTCAAGCAGGCAGACCGCGACCGCCGCGCCGCCGAGGAAGAGGCGATCGAAGCCCTCGCCGTCTCCGCCGCCGAGAAGGCGCGCCAGCGCGCCCAATTGCAGGCGCGCTGGGCGGCCGGCGAGGACAACCGCCGCAAGCGATATTCCCACGGCGCGCTCGGCGAGGCGCTGCTGGCTTTGGCCGAGATCGGCCTGCCAGCCATCATCCGGCCGTCCTTCACGCTCGCCGGCACCGGCGGCGGCATCGCCTACGATCTCGACGAGTTCATCGAGATCGTGCGCGGCGGCCTGGAGGCCTCGCCCACCAACGAGGTGCTGATCGAGGAATCCGTACTCGGCTGGAAGGAATTCGAGATGGAGGTGGTCCGCGACAAGGCGGACAACTGCATCATCGTATGCTCCATCGAGAACGTCGATCCCATGGGCGTGCACACCGGCGACTCGATCACGGTGGCGCCGGCGCTGACGCTGACCGACAAGGAATACCAGATCATGCGCGACGCCTCGATCGCGGTCCTGCGCGAGATCGGGGTAGAGACCGGCGGCTCGAACGTGCAGTTCGCCGTCAATCCGGCCAATGGCCGCATGGTGGTCATCGAGATGAACCCGCGCGTGTCGCGCTCCTCGGCCTTGGCCTCCAAGGCGACCGGCTTTCCGATTGCGAAGGTCGCCGCCAAGCTGGCCGTCGGCTACACGCTCGACGAGATCGCGAACGACATCACCGGCGGCGCCACGCCGGCCTCGTTCGAGCCGACCATCGACTACGTGGTCACCAAGGTGCCGCGCTTCGCCTTCGAGAAATTCCCCGGCGCCGAGCCGATCCTGACCACGTCGATGAAGTCCGTCGGCGAGGCGATGGCGATCGGCCGCACCTTCCAGGAATCGCTGCAGAAGGCCCTGCGCTCCATGGAAACCGGCCTCACCGGCCTCAACGAGGTCGCGATCGAGGGCGTAGGATCCGGCGACGACAAGAACGCCGTGCGCGCCGCGCTCGGCACCGCCACGCCGGACCGCCTCCTGACCATCGCGCAGGCCATGCGGCTCGGCTTCACGGACGAGCAGATCCACGACGCCTGCAGCTTCGATCCCTGGTTCCTGGCGCAGATCCGCGGCATCGTCGACATCGAGGCGCAGGTCAAGAAGAAGGGCCTGCCGCAGACCGCCGGCGTCCTACGCCGGCTCAAGTCGATGGGATTTTCCGACGCCCGCCTCGCCGTCCTGGCCGGGCTCTCGACCGAGGAAATAACGGCAAAGCGGCGCCAGCTCGGCGTGCGGCCGGTGTTCAAGCGCATCGACACCTGCGCGGCCGAGTTCGCCTCGCCGACCGCCTATATGTACTCGACCTACGAGGCGCCGTTCGCGGGCGAGCCCGCCGACGAGGCGGCCCCGAGCGAGCGCAAGAAGGTCGTCATCCTCGGCGGCGGTCCGAACCGCATCGGCCAGGGCATCGAGTTCGACTACTGCTGCTGTCACGCCTGCTTCGCGCTCAAGGACGCGGGCTACGAGACCATCATGGTCAACTGCAATCCGGAGACCGTGTCGACCGATTACGACACGTCGGACCGGCTCTATTTCGAGCCCCTGACCGCCGAGGACGTCCTGGAAATCGTCGCCACCGAACAGACCAACGGCACGCTGCACGGCGTCATCGTCCAGTTCGGCGGCCAGACGCCGCTCAAGCTTGCGGCGGCGCTCGAGGCCGCCTCGGTGCCGATCCTCGGCACCTCCCCGGACGCCATCGACCTCGCGGAGGACCGCGACCGCTTCAAGCGTCTCCTCGACAAGCTCAAGCTCAAGCAGCCCAAGAACGGCATCGCGTATTCGGTGGAGCAGAGCCGGCTGGTCGCAGCCGAACTCGGCCTGCCCTTCGTGGTGCGGCCCTCCTACGTGCTCGGCGGCCGCGCCATGGCGATCATCCGCGACCAGGAGCAGTTCGACGACTACCTGCTCGGCACGCTGCCGAGCCTGGTGCCGTCCGACATCAAGGCGCGCTATCCCAACGACAAGACCGGCCAGATCAACACGGTCCTGGGCAAAAACCCGCTCCTGTTCGACCGCTATCTCTCCGACGCCATCGAGATCGACGTCGACTGCCTCGCCGACGGCAAGGACACGTTCATCTGCGGCATCATGGAGCACATCGAGGAAGCCGGCATCCATTCCGGCGACTCGGCCTGTTCGCTGCCGCCCCATTCGCTGAAGCCCGAGGTGATCGCCGAACTGGAACGCCAGACGCGCGCCATGGCGCTGGCGCTCGAGGTCGGCGGCTTGATGAACGTGCAGTACGCCCTGAAGGGCGGCGACCTCTACGTCCTCGAGGTCAATCCGCGTGCCTCGCGCACGGTGCCGTTCGTCGCCAAGGTGATCGGCGTGCCGGTTGCCAAGATCGCGGCCCGGGTGATGGCCGGCGAATCACTGGCGAGCTTCAAGCTTTCCCCGCCGGCACTCGAGCATGTGGGCGTCAAGGAGGCCGTCTTCCCGTTCGCCCGCTTCCCCGGTGTGGACACCATCCTGGGCCCGGAAATGCGCTCGACCGGCGAGGTGATCGGCCTCGACCATTCCTTCGAGATCGCCTTCGCCAAGAGCCAGATCGGCGGCGGCACCCGTCTGCCGCGCACCGGCACCGTTTTCGTGTCGGTGCGCGAGGTCGACAAGACGCGCATCCTGGAAGCCGTCAAGCTATTGTCCCAATTGGGATTTAAGGTCATCGCCACGTCCGGGACCCAGCGTTTCCTGTCCGAGAACGGGGTGCCGGCATCGAAGGTCAACAAGGTCCTGGAAGGCCGCCCGCACATCGTCGATGCCATCAAGAACGGCGACGTGCAGCTCGTCTTCAATACTACCGAGGGGGCAACCGCACTGGCGGATAGCCGGTCTTTGCGCCGCGCCGCCCTCTTGCATAAAGTGCCGTACTACACCACTCTTTCCGGGGCCGTTGCGGCGACCCACGGAATCAGAGCCTATCTGGGCGGCGATCTCGAAGTCAGGGCGCTGCAAAGCTATTTCGCGGCCAAGACCTGAAGTCACCCGCCCCGGCGAGCCGGGGCGGCGCCAGTTCGACAGAGAGTTCACGATCGCGGTGACGGCGCGGCCGCCCGCGATCGGAACTTTTTTGTCTGCGGAGGATTATGGAGCGATGGATAAGATACCGATGACAGCCGCGGGTTACGCGGTGCTCGAGAGCGAGTTGAAGCAACGCCAGTCGGTCGAGCGTCCTCGCATCATCGAGCAGATCACCGAGGCGCGCACGCACGGCGACCTGTCGGAGAATGCCGAGTATCACGCCGCCAAGGAGCAGCAGTCGCTCAACGAGGGCCGCATCGCCGAGCTCGAGGACAAGCTCGCGCGCGCCGAGGTGATCGACGTCGCCAAACTCTCGGGCGACACCGTCAAGTTCGGCGCCACCGTGACGCTGATCGACGAGGACACCGAGAAGAAAGCGGTGTGGCAGATCGTCGGCGAGCCGGAGGCGGACGCCAAAGCGGGCCGCATCTCCATCACGTCGCCGCTCGCCCGCGCGCTCATCGGCAAGAAGAAGGGCGCGTCAGTGGAAGTCGTGACCCCCGGGGGCGCCAAGGCCTACGAGGTCACCAAGGTGGAGTGGCGCTGATTGCGCCCCTGGTTTCGGGTAGTGTTACGCACGATGAGGGCGCCCCGGGGGTGCCCTGTCGTTGCCTGCCGGATGTATTGAACGCCCCCGTCTTTCCGGCGCCCCCAAGGCCGTAGATCCGCAATGACGGGCTCGACCCCGATAGTCTGACCTCAGACCAACCTTCATTGACCTTGACCGTCCTCCTGAGTCATCAGTAACGACGGCTGGTATCAGACCAAAGGCAGTGGGATCGACTCCTGCGGGTATCACACCCGCTTCGTCGCCACGTCCTCGGCGATGTAGCGCGCCGACATGCGGCCGCATTGCATGACGTCACCGAGCGAGGCCGTACAGGTCCCGCTGGTCGATCCGGCCGCATAGAGGCCGGGGATCGGCAGCACGGTCCGGTGGTCGAGAACGCGCGTGTGGGCGTCGGTTTCCAGGCCGCCCTCGGTCTTGAAGCGGACCGGGTAGTGTTTGTCGCTGACGTAGAAGCGCGGCTTCTCGACCTTCTGGAAGAGCGGCCCGGTCTTGCCGAACACCGAGTCGACCCCCTTCTCGTCGAAGTCCTTGTTGAAACGCTCGACCGTCGCCTGCAAGCCATCGGGATCAAGGCCCGCCTTGGTCGCCGCCTCGCGCAGCGTGTCGGCCGCGAAGATGACGCCCTTTTCGACCAGTTCCCTGAACCCGAAGGTCTTGGCGCCGGTCGTCTCCATCGCCGCCTCGTCGAAGACGAAGTGGCAATGCTTGGCGCCGGCGCGAACGAGCGCCATGGTGAGCAGCGTGTAGTTCTGCCGCTCGTCGCCGACGCGCTTGCCTTCCGGAGTGACGAACAGCATCGGGGACTGCATGGTGGCGATGCCGTTGACCACCGCATCGCCACGGTTCTTGGGCGCGATCTTGTATTTGAATCCGGCATCCATGTCGTCGACCGAGGCGTTCACCTCCAGCCCCATGAGGATGCCGTCGCCAGTCTGCTGGTTCATGGCGCCGCCGTTCGAGAACAAGAAGGCCGACGGCACCCTGCCCTTGCCGGCCCAGTACGGCATGTAGCGCTCGATCAGCTTGTCATTGTCGAGAAAGCCGCCGCTCGCCATCAGGAGCGCGCGGGTGCGGAAGTTGAAATCCCTGCCGGAACTGTCGACGGCGCGAACGCCCGCCACCCGGCCGCCGGCGTCGAGATAGATCTTGTTGGCACGCGTCGAGGTGATGATCTTGCCGCCGTGCTTGCGCAGATCGATGGCGATGTTCTGGAATACGACCGGCAGGGTCCGATCGACGACGAGATGCATGAACGGCCAACGCTGGTCGAGGGGAGCGAACTTGGCGCCGTACCCGATCAGGAAGTCGATCAAGGTGTGGTACTCCCACACGATGTTCTTGAAGAGCTCCTGGTTGCGCTTGGTGATCCCGTAATAGATCGGCGAGTTCAGGGAGTTGTCGCGGACGCGCTTGAGCGGCTCCGACCAGGCGGTGCCGTCTTCGAACTTCTTCCACCAGATGTCGACCGAGCAGTCCTTGATGCCCTGCTCTTTCTGCAGCCGGGTGCCGGCCCCGTAGAGATAGCCGGACGACATCGACGAAACGCCGCCGATGAACGGCATCTTCTCGATCACCAGGATCTTGAGCTTGCGCTGCACCGCTTCGATGGCCGCGCACAGGCCAGTGCCGCCACCGCCGACGATGACGAGATCGTAGGCGCCGTCCCATTTCTTCGGCAACGGCCCGCTGTAGGGATGCCCATCCGCCCTGGCGGCCTCCGTCGTCCCGGTCATCGCGGCCGTCGCCGCCGCCACGGCACCGGCGCCCGTCAGCCTGAGGAAGTCGCGACGCGGTGTGCTGGTCTGCTTGGTCATGGCAAGTCTCCGTCGTTCCGTTCCGTCGCGGTTCACTTCACCCGCATGTCGCCGAACAGGTGGCAGTTGTCGCAGTAGTTCACGCTCGCCCGGTGCGTCTTGTGGCACTCGTTGCAGGGCAACTCGACGAGATGCGACTGGTGCGGATTGACGCTCTTCACGGCACCGCCGTCGCCGACGTATTGCTTGCGTCCCTTGCCCGGATAGATGCCGTCGGCATTGCCGTGGCACTTGAGGCACGCGGCCGCCGGCGCCGCCGCCGTCGGCTTGGCGCTGGCGTGACAATCGGCGCATTTGATGCCGAGAGCCTGATGGGTGCGCGCGGCGGCGCTGACCATGGTCTGCGCCCGCGAAACGGTGCCTGTGGAGAACATCGCGACGAACAGCGCCGTGGCGGCGAGCAGCATCAGGTGAGAAAACTTCACGAACCGGCCCTCCTCGGAATATCCGCCGATCCGTGATCGTTCGCCATCGATGTGGGGGGCGTGACGGCGAGGGCCGCTTCACATAAACGACGAGACGGGACCGCTGCGGTGCCGGTGCAATCGATTCCATCGAGGGTCATGCATCGCCATGATGCCGCTCAAACGAGTCGTCCGGGATGCTCGCGACAAAGTTGATGATGATACCGGCTCGCAGCACGACACCTGCTGTGTGACGGCTGCCAGTCGGTCAACGGCGACCGAACGAGGCCGCGCGAGCGCGCGAAGCGCAATTCACGGAGACGAAGAGTCGATCGGACGCCGATCCGCGGAGCGCATTCGCTCGACCGCCGCGGACGGGGGACGGGGCTTCGATCGGACACTCACGTCGGCGCCAGGGTCTCCGTCGGCACCATGGCGGCATCCTTGGAATTGCGCAGGGTGAGCGAAGTCTTGACGTTGCGCACGTGCGGGGCGGTGGTGAGCTCGGTGACGAACGCCTGGAATGTCTTGAGGTCGGGAGCGACGCATTTGAGGATGAAGTCGATCTCGCCCGACAGCATCCAGCATTCACGCACCAGCGGCTGGGCGCGCACGAATCGTTCGAACTCGGCGAGGTCGCTGTCCGCCTGACTGGACAGGTGCACCATGGCGAACACCGTCACTTCAAAACCGAGCAGCTTTTCGTCCAGGAGGCCGCGATAGCCCTTGATGTAGCCGGCCTCCTCCAGGGCCCGCACCCGGCGCAGGCAGGGCGGCGCCGAAATGCCGACCCGGCGGGCCAGCTCCACATTGGTGATGCGACCGTCTTCCTGCAGCTCTTTGAGGATTTTGCGGTCGATGGCGTCGATGCGGGCAGACACTGGTTGGGTTCCATTCACTGTCGCGGAGGCGCGCCCGGCTTTGTAACCCGGTTCCGCGGCGGACGAAAGAATATTGCGCAAGCAAGCTTGAAAGGTATGCAGTTATTTGACGTCCATAAGGCTGTGGAACCGAAGGGTTGCGTATCTTGCATAGCTGGCGAATTTTCATACATTGGTGGCGCAGGAACAAACATGAAAGCGCGCGCCAGATCCCCGCGGGCCTGGCCGCAGGTTGGAAGTTGTATGGGCGAGACTACCCACGCCAAGCTTGTCATCATCGGGTCCGGACCGGCCGGCTACACGGCCGCTATCTATGCGGCGCGCGCCATGCTGGAGCCCATCCTGATCCAGGGCATCCAACCGGGTGGCCAGCTCACCATCACGACCGACGTGGAAAACTATCCGGGCTTCGCGGAAGCCATCCAGGGCCCCTGGTTGATGGAACAGATGCAGGCCCAGGCCGCCCATGTGGGCGCCCGGATCGTGATCGACCACGTCGGCAAGGTCGATCTGTCGAGGCGGCCGTTCCGGATCGAATGCGATTCGGGCGACGTCTACATGGCCGACGCATTGGTGATCGCCACCGGCGCCCAGGCGCGCTGGCTCGGCCTCGCCTCGGAAGAGACCTACAAGGGATTTGGGGTCTCGGCGTGCGCGACCTGCGACGGCTTCTTCTACCGCGGCAAGGAGGTCGTGGTGGTCGGCGGCGGCAACACCGCGGTCGAGGAGGCGCTGTTCCTCACCAACTTCGCCACCAAGGTGACGCTCGTCCATCGCCGCGACTCGTTTCGCGCCGAGAAGATCATGCAGGACCGCCTGTTGCGCAATCCCAGGGTCTCGGTGGTGTGGAATAGCGTGGTCGAAGACATTCTCGGCAATGGCGGCACGCCGCCCAAGGTCACGGGCGTCAAGCTCAGGAACGTCAAGACGGGCGCCCTCACGAATCTCAAGACGGACGGGCTGTTCGTCGCGATCGGGCATGCGCCGGCAAGCGCGCTGGTCGCCGGACAAGTCGACACCAAACCGTCGGGCTACATCAAGGTGGCGCCGCACTCGACTGCGACCTCGGTCGCGGGCGTGTTCGCCGCCGGCGATGTGGCCGACGAGGTCTATCGCCAGGCGGTGACAGCGGCCGGCATGGGATGCATGGCGGCATTGGAAGCGGAGCGCTTCCTCGCTGCCGAAACGGAACATCGTACCGCGGCGGAGTAGCGTCGCGGATATTACCGTGAGCCGCCACCACGCTCGGCGGCGGCTCCGTCATCGGGCTTGAAGGGGGCGACCATCAGTACGGATGCGCTGACGTCCTCGTCCCATGTCCGACGAACGCGGACAGGATCCATGGACTGGGACAAGCTGAAGGTCTTTCACGCCGCCGCCGAGGCGGGCAGTTTCACGCATGCGGGCGAGCAACTCGGGCTGTCGCAGTCGGCGGTGTCGCGGCAGGTGAGCGCGCTCGAGCAGGAGCTTTCGGTCGCCCTGTTCCATCGCCATGCGCGCGGCTTGATCCTCACCGAGCAGGGCGAGCTTCTGTACCGGACCGCCCACGAAGTGTTCATGAAGCTCGAGTCGGCGCGCGCCAAGTTGACCGACAGTCGCGAACGCCCACACGGTGAACTCAAGGTGACCACCACGGTCGGTCTCGGCGTCCACTGGCTGACGCCGCGGTTGAGCGAGTTCGTCGATCTGTTTCCCGAGATCCGCGTCTCGCTGATCACCACCGACGAGGAACTCGACCTCGCCATGCGCGAAGCCGACGTCGCCATCAGGCTGCGCCAGCCGACCCAGCCCGACCTGATCCAGCGCAAGCTCTTTTCGGTGCGCTCGCACGCCTATGCGTCGCCCGAATATCTCAAGCGCTTTGGCACGCCGCGCACCTACGACGATCTCGACCAGCACCGCATCGTGCTTTTCGGCGGCGCCGTGCCGCCGCACCTGCAGAACCGCCGCTGGCTGACCGAGGTCGGCCGCAACGGCAAGAACCCGCGTGAGCCGCACCTCATCATCAACAACGTTCTCGGCGTGCTGCGCGCCTGCCAGCGCGGCATCGGCATCGCCATGCTGTCGGACTATCTGGTGGAGGAGAACGGCGGGCTCGTGCAGCTGTTCGGCGAGCAGGACGCCGCCGTGCTCGAAGCCTATTTCGTCTATCCGGAAGAACTCAAGTCGGTGGCGCGCGTGCAGGCCTTCCGCGACTTCCTGGTCTCCAAGGCGCAGCGCTGGAATTACTGAAGCGACAAGCCGGTCCGCCCCGCCACCTTTTCAGCGGGGCTGACGTGTCGGGCGGGTCAGGAGAAAAGCCGCGACCGCCACCAGCACGATGGCCTGGACCGTCACGACCCAATCCGGAAACCCGCCCACCCAGGTCAAGGCGAGCGCCGCCGCCATGGCGGCGATGCCGGCGAACTTGGCCGTGCGGCTGATGCTGCCATCCCGGCGCCAGTCCGCGATGGGCGGGCCGAAACGGGGATGGCGGACGAGCCAGTCGTGCAGCCGCGGCGAGCCTTTCGCAAACGCATAGGCGGCCAGGAGCAGGAACGGCGTCGTCGGAACCAGCGGCAGCACGATGCCGGCGACCGCGCAGGCCACCGACACGCAGCCAAGCGAGACCCAGAGCGGCCGTGCCGCCATTACGCGCCCGCCCATCACCGGCGCAGTCTCCGCCCCGTCACGCCCACAAGCGCTCCTTCTCGAGCCCCTTGTAGAGGTCGGCGACATACTCACCGTAACCGTTATACAGGAGCGTCGGCCGGCGCTCGCTGGTGCCGAGCACTTCCTCGCTCGCCTGGCTCCAGCGTGGATGCGCCACCTCCGGATTGACGTTGGCCCAAAAACCATATTCGGAGGGCTGAATAGCCTCCCACAGACCCTTCGGGCGATCGGCCACGAAGGAGAAGCGCACGATCGACTTGATGGACTTGAAGCCGTATTTCCACGGCAACGCGAGACGCAGCGGCGCCCCCATGGACTTGGCGACCGGCTTGCCATAGGCGCCGGTGACCAGGAAGGCGAGTTCGTTGGTGGCCTCGGCCATGGTCAGGCCCTCGACATAAGGCCAGGGATAGAACGGCGCCCGCTGCCCCGGCGCCATATTGGCGTCGTGGAAAGTTTCCATGCGCAGGTACTTGGCGGACGACAAGGGTTGCGCCAGCTCGACCAGCTTGGCGAGCGGGAAGCCCGACCACGGCACGGTCATGCCCCAGGCTTCGACGCAGCGGTGACGGTACAGCCGCTCCTCGAGCGGGATCTTGCGGATGAGATCGTCGAAACCGATCTCGAACGGCTTTTCGACCATGCCGTCGATCTTCACCGTCCAGGGCCGAATCCTGAGCGCCTGCGCCGCCCGGGAGATCGATTTCGAAGTGCCGAATTCGTAGAAGTTGTTGTAGGTGACGTTGACGGATTCCTCCGTCAGCGGCCGGTCGAGCACGAACTTCTCGTTGCGCCTGGCGGGGTAGAGATCGCGGCTCGGGTCCGGCAGGTCGGCGACGCGCTGGGCGAGCGCGACCCCGGGGCTCGCCGCGAGCGCCGCGGCGCCGGCGAGCACGGAGCGCCGGCTCAGGAACACCTGCTCGGACGTGGCTTCACTTTCGGGCAACTCCCAGCCGCGTTTCCGGATCACGTTCATGGCGATCTACCTTGCCTTGGCATGGACCTGCCCTGCCCGTACGTGCTGGCGAGTTCAAGGGCAAGTCACATTGGGCTGAAGAGCCGCCGACCCGGCCGCAAGCCCGGACGCGAGGCCCCGGACGCGAGAAACGGGTCAACCAGGTTGCGTGATCAGACCGTCGCCTTGGCCTTGGGGGCGCGCGCGAACCATGACTTCTGCTGGTCGGAGCGGCGCCTGCCGGTGACACGTTCGATCTTGCCGAAGAACTCTTCCTTGGGCATCGGCTTGGCGAACAGATAGCCCTGGCCGACAGCGCAACCCATCCCTTGCAACTTGTGTCCCTCGTATGGGGTCTCGATGCCCTCCGCGACGGTCTTGAGGCCGAAACGGTGCGCCATCTCGATGATGGTCTCGAGCATGCGGGCCTTGACCTTGTCGATGTGGCAGTCGGTGACGTAGGCGCGGTCGATCTTGAGTTCGCTGAAGGGCAACTGCCGCAACCGCCCCAGTGACGAATAGCCGGCGCCGAAATCGTCGATGGCGAGACTGCAGGAGAGCTTATGGAGCTCGTTCGCCACCTCGTTGGCCATCTCCAGGTCGTTGAGCGCCTGGTCTTCCGTCACTTCCAGGATCAGGCCGGGCCAGTTGTCGGCGCGCGGCTTGAACTCCCGGATCATCTTGATGATCGGCAGCCTGGTGAAGGCGTCGGCGGGCACGTTGACGGCGAGCTTGATCTCGGGGAGGCCGGCGGCAGCGCATTCGTGCCAGTCCGCCAGCGCCGCGATGATCACCTTTTCGGTCATCTCCAGCATGTCGTCGGCCGAGGCGCCGGTGAGGAACTGGAACGGCGGCACCAGGCCGATCTCGGGATGGCGCACCCGGATCAGGCCTTCGGCGCCGACGAGATGCTGATCGCGCAGGCTCACCTTGGGCTGGTACCAGAGTTCCAGCCAGCCGCGATCGAGCGCCCGCCGCAGCGTCACTTTGGGCTTGCCGGAGGCGTCGCGCTCCTCCGCGTCGCCCATCAGTCCGCGCAGCATCGCCAGCATGGTGAATCCGCATCCCCTGCCGCCGGCGTTCGAGTCCGGCCGCTGACGCATCTAGGCCGCACGCGGATGTATTTTTCCTTATCGGCAGGGGCCGTCATATGGCGACGTGGTTAAGGAACCTTGGCGCCGCACACGCGACGACGTGCCGTTCCGCCTCCCACATCTCCCACGCGAAGGCGAAGGTTTGCCATCAAAGAAAACGGCGGAGCACGAGGCCCCGCCGTATGGATATTCGCGGGCCGAAAGCTCAGGCCGCGGCAGCGGCCGCCTTGCGGCTGGCGATGATCTGTTCGGCCGGCTTGCCGGTGAGTTCCGCCATGTGGTCGAACTTGAAGGTGAAACCACCGACACCGGCAGTCGCGGAGCGCACCTCGACGATCAAGTCGCCGATTTCCGACTCCGGCATCATTGCCCTCACCACGTCCCAGCCTTTCCAGCCATCACGGGTGTCGAAGCCGAGAATCTGGCCGCGGCGCCCCGACAGGATGGCGTTGATCTTGGCGGTGGCATCGGTCGGACAGACGATCTCGACCTGATGGATCGGCTCCAGGAGCACCGGGCCGCATTGCGGCAGCCCTTCGACGATGCCGATGCGGCCGGCGGTACGGAACGCCATGTCGGAGGAATCGACGGTGTGATAGGAGCCGTCGATCAGTGCCACCGCGACGTCCACGACCGGGAAGCCGAGCGGGCCCTGCTTCAAGGCGTCGATCACGCCTTCCTCGACCGAGGGGATGTAGTTGCGCGGCACCACGCCGCCGGTGATGCGCTCCTCGAAGGTGAAGCCGTGATTACGCGGCATCGGCCTGATTTCGAGGACGACATCGCCGAACTGGCCGTGACCGCCGGACTGCTTCTTATGGCGGCCGCGCTGGGTGATCGGCTTCTTGATGGTCTCGCGATATCCGACGCTCGGCGTGCGGCGTTCGATGGCGACGCCGTAGCGATCGGCGAGTCGCTCGGTGACCACGCGCAGGTGCATTTCGCCCTGCCCCCACACCACGGCCTCGTGGGTCTCGGGATTGTGGACGATGGACAACGACGGATCTTCGTCGATCAATCGTGCCAGTGCTTGGCCGAGCTTGACGTCGTCCTTGCGCTCCTTCGCGGCGATCGCGATGGCGAGCACGGCGGGTAACGGCTTGATCTCCACGACAGGAGGGTGGGCTTGCTTGCCGGCCGAGAGCGTGTCGCTTGTCTTGGCGCCTTCGAGCTTCGAGAAAGCGACCGTGTCACCGGCGTTCGCCGGCCCGCGCTTCTCGGTGGTCGACCCGAAAAGCTTGAGCACGCCGGACACGCGCCCGACTTCGCCGGCCGTCGTCTGCAGCGTCACGCCGTCGCCGATCTGGCCGGCGAGGACGCGCGCGAGCGACATCTTGCCGCCGTGCTGGGTCTGAAAGGTCTTGAACACGTAGGCGGTCGGATCGGAGCCTTTGACACCCAGCCGCTTGGCGGTGGCTTCGATGCCGAGCGACTCGTGGCGGATCGCCTTGAGAATGCGCAGGATGCCGTTGGCCCGCGTGGCGACGCCGAGCAGGACCGGACAGACTTGCCCTTCGCGCTGTTCCTTGGCGAGATCGTCGAAGATGCGGTCGCGCGGCGGCTGAATGTCCTCGAGCAACTGCTCCATCAGCGCGTCGTCGTGATCGGCGAGCGTCTCCAGCATGGTGAAGCGCGCTTCCTTCTCGCGATCGAGATTATCACCATCGAGCGGGATGATTTCGGAAGCGGCATGCTCGCGATACACGTAGGCGCGTTGAAGCGCGAGATCGACGTAGCCGATGATGAGCTCGTCCTTCCAGATCGGGATCTGGCGCAGGAGCAGCGGCACGCGCGAGGCCGGCTGCAGGAGACTGATGGTCTCGCGCACCCGCTTGTCGGCCTTGTCGATCTTGTTGAGGAACAGGAAGCGCGGAATCTTGAGATCTTCGAGCTCGCGCAAAATGATCTGAAGCTGCGGCAACTTGCGTTCGTCCGCTTCGCAGACGACGATCGCGGCGTCGACCGCCGGCAGGGCCGCACGCATGTCGTGCAGAAACTCGACGGAACCCGGGCAATCGATAAAGGTGTAGGTGTCGCCCATAAACGTCGTGGTGGCGACGGTCAGCTCGACGCTCATCTTGTGAGAGCGCGCCTCCTTGCTGGCGTCACCGATCGTGGTCCCCGCATCGACAGTCCCCTGGCGCGGGACGCCCCCGGTGCGGGTCAGTATGGCTTCGAGCAGTGTCG
Source organism: Astrobacterium formosum (assembly GCA_030848545.1). GTDB lineage: Bacteria > Pseudomonadota > Alphaproteobacteria > Rhizobiales > Xanthobacteraceae > Astrobacterium > Astrobacterium formosum. Next base: position 126,653 of record JAVDCA010000013.1, on the reverse strand, counting down.
TCTTTCCACTTTGGAATGGACCCACCAGTGCAATGCACCGGGGGCCCCGTGGTCCACCGCCGTTGTCTCCCATGAATGCCTCCTCGAAGATCGAGATCGGCTTTGGCCGGTCTGTGACACTATCGTTTCAGGGGAGCATGCGGATGGCAAGAGTTCTCGTCACCAGTTGTCGTCGTCGACGCGCTGCTGCAACGCCGAAGTCGGCACCATAAGTCGACACCTACGTAATATAACTGGGATTGCTTCGGTAAGACCGCCGCAACGGCATGGATCGCACCGTCTCCGATGGTATCGGACGGCGTCAAGTTTCGTGCGTGCCCGCGGCGCACCGACAAGGCATCGGCGAGACCTTCGGCCGCGACCGCGATCGAACGAGGCATCTTGAACGGCGATCGCCGCCCGGCATGGCCGAGCGGCGATCGTAAACAGACGAAAAATTCGGCTGACGCGCCTTTAGTGGCGACGATGCTTGCGCTTCGCCGGCTTGGCCGGCTGGACCGGCTGCAGTTCGAGACCGGATACGCCGGCATTCACGCCGATACCCACTTGGCCCTCGACACTCAGGGGTTGCAGCGCGAACGAATTGTCCATGCCGCCGAACAGCGCATTGCCGCCCACCCCGACACCCACCGCGGCGCCGGCCGACACGCCGCCGTAACTGCCGGCGAGGCCACCGAATTCGACTTTCCTGGCCGGCGCGAACACCGCCCATGCGAGATGGATCTGGCGGGTGCGCACGCCGAGGTCGAGACCGGCGCGGTGCAGCACACCGGCGTAAAGCTGCGGTTTTCCGCCGCTGGCGGGCTGGAACGTGCATTCCAGGTCACGCACCGAGCCGATCACGAAGCCGGACCCGCTGGTGCTACGGCAGGACAGCATGCCCGCCTCGACGTTGGCCTGCGCAGACGCAGGCAACGCAAAACCGATCAGCGCCGCCACGACGGCGCATCCCGTGAACTTTCCAAACATGACTTCACCTCTGGTATTCCGCCGCGACGCACGCCGCGACGCTCTTGGAGTTGTTGGCCGGATGCCAAAAATCAACGCACGAAGCGCAGCTCCAGCCCGGCGACACCCGCCGCGATATTGATGCCCGTCTGCCCCTGGAGGGACAAAGGCTGCAGGGCGACGGTGCGGTTGGATCCGCCGACCAGGGCATTGGCGCCCACGCCTGCCACCACGGACGCTTCCGCGGAGGCGCCCGCATAAGTGCCTGCGAGCGCACCGGCAGGGCGGTTGGTCGGCGCGAACACCAGCCAAACCATCACACCGCCCCCGGTCACGCCGATGTCGATACCGAGCTTGGAAATGGAACCCGTATAATATTCCACCATGCCGGGTCCCGACGGCTGGAACGTACAGTTCACCGAACGTTGCGAGCCGATGATGAGGCCGATTCCTGCGGAGACGTCGCAAGTCAAGGAACCGGCCTGGACACGATCCTGCGCCTGGGCAGGCATGGACAGAGTTGCGGCAGCTATTGCGGCCGCCACGAACGTCGAAGTCAGACGGAACATACATCCCCCTACATTGCTTCCATCCGCGGCGCTCAATCTGCCCGTCACCGCGCGATAAGTGCGAGATATTACCGCCCGCGGTCGACGCTGTCACCGAACACCCGACAGTCGCCTCAATATGCCCGAAATTGCGGCCGTGGGAGGGCTGGCGACCCCCTCGGCGCCATTTTTGTGGCTTCAGCCGACATTCCGCCACAGGTCTGATTCGCCGGCCCGGGCATGCCGGGAATCGCAATTCCGCTCTCCCTGCACTCGCCCCGCCCGCGCGCGCGCCGCACCGGCGCGATCGGGCCGCGACCGGGGGCGGCGGCCCGGCAACGGGCGAGTGCATGTCTTTGAAACGGTTTGGGACGAAAGAAGGCCAGTGGATAGCCTCGCGCCTCGGTCCCTGATGGCACCACGCTCGCACCATGCGAGGCTACCGCGCGCTCTCACGCAACGCCGGGGTTGGCCGCCTCCGCAGCGCCTACGTCAAGCTGCAGGCTAGCGGGCCGGCGCCAGCCGCGACGGCGTTACGTCTTTGGCTCCACCGTACTGAATGGCGACGACCCGACTTATCCACGTCACGACGACCAACCCGCGAAGCTGGACACAAGACCATGCGCAATGCCGGAGGCCCATGGGTCGCAATGCGGACCATGTATCACCATCATGCTGCGCGCGATGGCTCAAAGAGTCCTGTCACAAGAGGGACGCAACAAGACGGGCGCGACCAAAGGCGCTCACCGCAAGGCGCCGATAACAGGCGCCCGCCAAATGGCGTTCAACAGAACGCGCTCAACAGAAAGCGCTCAACAAAAAACACTCGACAGAAGACGCTCGAAAAAGAAGACGCTCGGCAGAAGACGCGCAATTCTCTTCACCCGCCGGCACGGCGAGCGGCAGCCCTGCGTCGCCACCATGATGAGCAGTTGCAAAATCATAATCCGATCCGGCAGCTTCAGCACGATACTCGTCGTCAACTTTTCTTGAGACCGGGAACTCGCTCGAGTTCCGCCCATTTGGCCTACGATGGTCGAGCACACATCGCCGTGCGCCACGAGTCGGGACGAAAGACGCGCGACTGCGATGCGGGATGAGTCCGTGAAAGCGAAAGCCGAACACAACATCGCCATCGTGGTTTGGTGCCATCACAGGAAGAACAACCATAACGGCTGTTCCAGCGAGGTCACAGGAGAGCTCTCATGTGCGACTACAGCCTCGAGTACGTTGCCAATCGACCCGCGAAAGTCGGCGACAAGCTGGTCACCACCAAGTTCACCAACTCCATCACGCGCGGCTTCACTGCCGTCGGCGATCCGAATGTCGCCGTCTGCCTGATGCCCGGCACCGAGCTCGCGTTCGACAGCGACGTCGAATGCGTGCAGGCGCTTGGCCTCTTGCCCAGCCGCAAGATCCGCGATCGCGTCGCCCGTTTCCGCGAAGTCAATCGTGAGAACCTGCACGAGCACCACGACGCGCTCGAATTCCCCAACGGCCAGATCGTGCTGTTGACGCGTCTGGTCGAAGGTCAGACCGCAACCGTGCTGCAGCTTCCGGCCGATGCTCAGGAACATCCGGTCCCCCATCACGGAGAGACCCTGGCGCCTTCGCACATCGACACGCCCGTCGCGACTCGTCCGAGGGCGATCGTGGAGTAAGGCGGGCGCAGGCCCGCCGGGAGCCGCCGCTCGACGGCGGCTCCCTCACCTCCATTCGGCATTTTCTCTATTCGACATTTTCGTTCTTCGTTTCGACTCTCCAAGGCCATCATTTCCGGCGCCGCCGCGATCGAATGACGCAATGCCCGTCAAGACGGGCGGAACCGGTGGGCAGCGTCGAACCTGAAGGGCACGCTCGTCGTTTCCATGGACAGGATCGGCGGACGGCGGCAAGCGCTGCCGGCATGAAACCGTCGAAACGGAAACGTCGAACGGAGAGCCGAATGCCCATCGTCGAAATCGCATTTCATCACGTCGAGAATTCTGCGCCGGTCGAGGCGGAAATCCGCGCCCGCATCGGCGACCTGGAGAGGATCTACGATCGTCTCACCGCCTGCCGGGTGCGCGTCGACCAGCGCGCATCTAATTCCAACGGCACGATTCCCCCCGTGGTGCGCATCGAGCTCGGCATTCCGGGAACGAAAGACCTCGTTGTCAGCCACGAGCCGGAGCATCTGCAGCGCAAGTTTCAGCGGCCCGATTTGCAGAACGCCATCAACGAAGCCTTTCGCAAGGCCGAACGTCAGCTCAGCGACCTCAAGACGAGCCGGGACGGCCGCACCAAGGACGTGCATCACGACACGCCCAATCAGTTGCCGGGCCAGGTGGCCGAGATCAATGTCGACGACGATTTCGGCTTCCTGCTCACCGCCTCCGGCGGGCTTTTGTATTTCCACCGCAACAGCATGCTGTCCGGTGACTTCGATGCGCTCAACCGCGGCGACGCCGTGTACTACATCGAAGATGTCGGCGATACCGGCCCGATCGCCACCAAGGTGCGGGTGCGCAACAGCAAGGCGTCGTAAAAAGAAGTATTGAGATCACGGTGCCCGATGGCCCTGGATTGCTTCGTCGCCTTCCGCTCCTCGCAATGACGTCCATGAGGTCGTAATTGCGACGAGCCGACGGGTCCGGCCTGCGGCCGGCCCGATGACAGGCTCCGCGAAGCAATCCAGGATTCGCACGAAGAGGGTGCCGGCCCGGAACAGAATATTCACGTTTTAGGAATGCGACCCGGCCGGCTTCTTCCAGATGCCACGCGTCTGCATCAGCTCGACCTGATTCTCGATGACGTCGCGCTTGTAGTCGGCGTGCTTTCCCGGGATGGCGTCGAGATAGCGGTTCTTGGGATAGATCGGTTGCTCGTAGATGATCTGCGCCAGCTCGGCGCGGATGTCCTTCATCCAGTTGGTGACCTGGGCGTTCTCGCGGTGATGGCGCAACGCCTCGATGTTGATGACGCCGGCCACGAAGGTGGAACCGTTGGTGTCGAGCTGCTTGCCGACGATGCCGCCCTTGTAGTCGACGATCATGGAGCGGCCGCCACCGGCGTCGATGCCGAGATGGCTGTCCGGATAGAGCCGATAGCTGCCGATATTGGGAGCGACGATGTACATGTTGTTTTCGAGCGCGCGGGCGCGGTTGGAAATCTCGAACACGTCGTTCTCGGTGAAGGGCGCCGGCATGGAGGCGCGGTAGACTACCTCGGCGCCGTTCATGGCGAGGCCGCGGCCGTTCTCCGGATAGTTACCTTCCATGGCCATCATGATGCCAAGGCGGCCGATCTTGGTGTCGGCGACCGGCCAGAAGGCATCGAGGGTGCGGCCGTATTTCTCGATCCACCAGTCGTAGATGTCGTGCGGCGACACCGAGCGCTCCACCGGCAGCAGTGCCGAGATCTTGTAGTGCTTGAGCACGATGTTGCCGTCGGGATCGACGATGAAGCCGACATTGAAGAAACGATCCTTCCAGTCGGGATGACGCGCCTTGGCCTGAGCCATGATGAACACGTTCCAGTGCTTCGCGAGCTTGCCGACGGCATCGGTCTCCGGGCCCGGAATGTCGATGCAACAGGTGTTGGCATAGTCGGCGTGGTCGACGTCAAGCACCTCGTCGTTGAACCCCATCATGGCACCCTCGGGGATCGCCAGGAGGCGCACCGGAATGTCCAGATTGGAGAGCCAGAACGCCGCCTTGGTGAGGCTCTCCAGGTGTTCGAGATTGTGCCGGATGTCCTCGCGGCGTCGGATGCCGCAGAACGAAGGAATGAGCCCGACGGCATTGTATGGTTCGATCATGATCCCCCCTTTTTTGGTCGCTGCCGTTCTTGGTCCCTGGATTGCTTCGTCGCGGAGCCTCTCCTCGGGCCGGCCGAAGGCCGGCCCCGGTGGCTCCTCGCAATGACGAAGCCGGCAGTCATTGCGAGCGAAGCGAAGCAATCCAGAGCAGCGCACCGAAGCGCTTCAGGCCGAATGCGGCCTCATATCGCCACGCTGGGCAGGCCGGCGAGCGCCATGGCGAGCTCCCGCTCGTCGTAGTCCTGATCGACCAGCTTGCCATCGTAGTAGTTGATGTAGGCCTGCATGTCGAAATGGCCGTGGCCGGAGAGATTGAACAGGATCGTCTCGGCCTTGCCTTCGGCCTTGCAGCGCAGCGCCTCGTCGATGGCACAGCGCACCGCGTGGGTCGCCTCGGGTGCCGGCACGATGCCCTCGCAGCGGGTGAATTCGACTCCGGCTTCGAAGCACGCCTTCTGGTGATAGGCCTTCGCCTCGATCAGGCCGAGCTGATAGGCGTGCGACACCATCGGCGCCATGCCGTGATAGCGCAGGCCGCCGGCGTGGAAGCCGGGCGGGATGAAGGTGGAGCCAAGCGTGTGCATCTTGACGAGGGGTGTGAGGTGCGACGTATCGCCGAAGTCATAGGCGTAGAGGCCGCGGGTGAGCGAGGGGCACGCCGCCGGCTCGACCGCAACGATGCGGCGCTTCTTGCCGCCGCGCAGGCCGAGCCCGATGAACGGGAAGGCAAGGCCGGCGAAATTGGAGCCGCCGCCCGTGCAGCCGATGATCACGTCGGGATCGTCGCCCGCCATGGCGCACTGCTCGATCGCCTCCTGGCCGATGATGGTCTGGTGCAGCATGACGTGGTTGAGCACCGAGCCGAGGCAGTACTTCACCTCACGGTCCTTGACGGCGATCTCGACCGCCTCCGAGATGGCGATGCCGAGCGAGCCGGGCGTGTCGGGACGTTCTTTCAGGATGGCGCGGCCCGCCTCGGTCTCGTTCGACGGCGAGGGGATGCAGCGCGCGCCGTAGGTCTCCATCAGGGCGCGGCGATAGGGTTTCTGGTCGTAGGACACCCTGACCTGGAAGACCGTCACGTCCATGTCGAACAGCGCCCCCGCGAAGGCGAGCGAAGCGCCCCACTGGCCGGCGCCGGTCTCGGTCGACAGGCGTTTGACGCCCGCCTGTTTGTTGTACCAGGCCTGGGCAACGGCGGTGTTGGGCTTGTGTGAACCGGCGGGCGAGACGCCTTCGTTCTTGAAATAGATTTTGGCCGGCGTGCCGAGCTTCTGTTCGAGGCGGCGCGCGCGCATCAGCGGCGACGGCCGCCACATGCGATAGATGTCGCGGATCGGCTGCGGAATCTCGATCTCGCGCTCGGTCGAAACCTCCTGGAGGATCAGCTCCATGGGAAACAGTGGCTCAAGATCGGAGGGCCCCACCGGCTGTTTGGTACCGGGGTGAAGTACGGGCGGCAAAGGCTTGGGGAAATCCGCGGCGAGGTTGTACCAGGCCTTGGGGATGTGGTTCTCGTCGAGGACGAACTTGACCTGCTCGCTCACGCACAACTCCTTGCTCTATTCTTCACGCGCCGCACGGGGGTGGTGCCCGGCGCAGGCCGGCGTTCGCAGCCAAGTGACGCCGGGCGAAAAGGATGAATGGACCACGCCTGCGCGATCCGGCCGCACGATACACGAGCGCCGGTCGGGTGTGAACTTGGGGCGCGGTCGGCAAATTCAGCGCGCGTCGGCAATCCAGACCCGGCCGCCCACGAACAAGTGGCGAACAAGGGCGCCCAGCCCTTTGCCCGGCGGATGTCCAGCGCCGGCCTCGGCGGCGGCGCCTAGCCTGACCAGTTCGCGCATGCCGATCATGGGCATGATCCCCATGTAGAGCAGCGCCACGAACGGAGAGGCAAAGAACAGGAGAATGCGCACCGCGGCGGTCTCTCCGAACGCCGTCTTGTCATCGGCGGCGGCGCGCTGGGCGACGATCCAGGCGACCCCGGTCAAGAGAACGAACGGCAGCGCGACCGCCGACGCGATGGCGGCGAGTGCGGAAAGCGCCAGGGCGCCGATGCCGCCTCCGGCCTTCGCCGAGGGTGCCGTCTCCACATGATCGGCGAGACCTGGCGCCGTCTGAATGATGCGGCGGACCTCGCCGGCGAGCGTCTCGGCCGTCAGCGGCTTGTGGAGAACCATCCCGCCCCCGGCCACCTCATCGCCGGCGCCGGCGATGACAACGACCGGCGTCCATGGCCGCTGGGCCCTGAACTCGGCGACGAAACGCTGTCCTCCGGGCATGCAGTCGACGTCGATGATCACGAGGTCATGGACTTCGGCCGCGATTGCCTTGAGGGCCTGGGCACCGTCCGGCATGGTGATGACCAAAAATCCGCCATCGGCAAGCGCACGGCCGAGATCTTGGCCGAGACCAGTTTCGCCGGTGACGACGAGGGCTTTACGCACGGCACCCATGAGCAATCTCCGTTCCGGTGTCAGTTTCACCCGTTCATGCGGCATAACGCGTTTGCCGGTGTCACAGACGATAACGATTCGATCGAGTGTAACGACGCACCCCGCCCCTTACAGCCGATTAGGTCAAGATTCCAGCACGCGCCCGACGCGTTCATTTTTTAGCTTCCGCACCGCCAGGACTTTTGTCCTTTAAGCAATGACTTGTAAGACTGGCGGACAGGCCGAAAAGACCCGCGAGCCACGGCACCTGCAAAACTCCGGGATCACGGAGGCCAGGCGGTTTTGGGATCGAGTTGCTGCGCTTTCTCGCGATCCAGGATTGCTTTGACGGTTTGCCCCGTCGCGCGATACGCGCGGCTTCGCCAATAATACACGGCCGCCCATTTCGGCTTGCGTCCGAGTGCAGCGTTGTAGTCCTCGATAGCCCGGTCGTACTCTCCTTTATGGGCGTATGCATTGCCGCGATTTGCCAGCGCGCTGACGTAGGATCGGTCCAGTTCGAGCGCCCAGGTATAATCCCGTATCGCTTGGTCGTAATCCGATTTCGCCGCGTAGGCGAGCCCGCGATTGTTGATGGCGGCAGCGCTTGTCGGGTTCAGTACGATGGCGCGTCCCAAATCCGCAATAGCGCGATCATAATCCCCCTGCCGGATGAGGGCGAAGCCTCGATCATTGAGGGCCGCGAAGAAGTTCTCGTCGAGGTTGATCGCCACCGTATAATCCTCGATGGCCCGCGCCAATTCGCCCCGGTTCACATAGAATGTGGCGCGTTCGAAATAGATCTGGGGAGATTTGAGGCCATGAAGGATGGCTTCCGACAAGTCGGCGATGGCGTTCCTGACGTCCTTTCGCGACCAATGCACATGCGCCCTCCCATAGTACGCCAATGCCATACTTCCATCGAGGCGAATGGCTTCATTGAAGGCTTCGATCGCACGATCAAAATCGCGCTTGCGATGATAGGCGGCGCCGCGATTGTTGAACGCCATCGCCGCTGAAGGATCGAGTCTGATCGCCTCATCGCAATCGGCAAGCGCACGCTCAAGGTCGTTTTTGCCAGCGTACGCGGCACTCCGATTGACGTAGGCCCGCGCTTCCGTCGGCGCGATCGCGATCACCGCATTGCAATCTTCGATCGCACGGTCGCCGTCACCTCGCCTCAGATAAGCTCTGCTTCGAATCAGCAATACTTCGATATTTTTCGGCGCCAGGCGAACCGCGTCCGTGAGATCTTCGATTTCGCCATTCAAGTCGCCGCGCCTGCTGCGAGCTTGGGACCGATGAATGAATCCGAAAGCATCCGTCCTGTCGGCTAGTATCAATTTCGAGCAACTGTCAATCTGCCTTTCGGCCGAAATATTTCCAAGCCTGTTTTCGCAGATTGATCGATCGGCATCCGATTGCGCCCACCCCGACAAGCCGATTGCTGAGGCAATCGAAACCGAAATCAGGAAGACCAGAACCAGCTGCCGCATGTTCGCCCCACGACGCAGGACGGGGGAGCGTCAAATGTACCACAGCGAGTAAAGCGGTGAGCAAGAAAGATTGCGCGGGAAGATCTTGGCGCCTCCGACATTCCGCTTGTTATCGGCATATGGACGGAGCATTTCGGATTCCATCGTGGGACGTGACGGCGGAAGGCCGGAGGGGCCGAATCAGCATATACGCGGCAACGCCTCGCCGGCCAGCCAGGCGACGATGCGCTCGCCGCCGAACACGGTCGTCATCTGGACGAAGCGGTCGCGGTCGGCGACCACCTTGCCGATGATCGCGGCATCGCGCCCGAGCGGATGGGCGCGCATCGCCGCGACGAGACGTTCGGCGGCATCGGGCGCCACCACCGCCACCAGCTTGCCCTCGTTGGCGACGTCGAGGGGATCGAGGCCGAGGAGTTCGCACGCGGCGGCGACCTCGGATTTGACCGGAATCGCCGCCTCGACGAGGCGGATGCCGACGCCGGAGCGGTCGGCGACTTCGTTGAGGGTGGCGGAAAGGCCGCCGCGGGTCGGGTCGCGCATCAGGCGCAGCGACGGCCCGGCCGCCGCCACCATGTCGGCGACGAGCCCGTGCAGGGGCGCGGAGTCGGACAGGATCGTGGTCTCGAACTCGACGTTCCGGCGCTTCGACATCACGGCGACGCCGTGGTCCCCGATCGTTCCCGACAGCACGACGACGTCGCCCGGCCGCGCCTTGTCGGCGGACAGGTCCATGCCCGGCGGAACGGCGCCGATACCCGTGGTGGCGATGAAGACGCCGTCGGCCTTGCCGCGCTCCACGACCTTGGTGTCGCCGGTCACGACCGGGACGCCGGCCGTACGCGAGGCGTCTCCCATGCTGCGGGCAATGCGGGCGAGATCGGCGAGCGGGAATCCCTCTTCGAGGATGAAGCTCGCCGACAGATAGAGCGGTCGTGCCGCCGCCATGGCGATGTCGTTGATGGTGCCGTGCACGGCGAGCGATCCGATGTCGCCGCCAGGGAAGAACAAGGGCGAGACCACATAACCGTCGGTGGTCATGACCATGCGGCCGCCCGCAACCTCGAAGGCGGCCTGATCGTCGCCGCGGCGCAGCCACTCATTGTCGAACGCCGAGTGAAAGACATCGCCGATGAGCTGACCCATGGCGCGTCCGCCGGCGCCGTGGGTCATGTCGATGCGGCCATGGACGAGATCGAGATTGCGGCGGCGATGGGTCGTCATGTCGGGCTCGTCCCACGTTGACGGAAGCGTCCGTAGCTCCAATGGGCCGCGCAGGCGCCCTCGCTCGACACCATGCAGGCCCCGATGGGCGTCTCCGGCGTGCAGGCGGTGCCGAACAACCTGCACTCGGCCGGCCGCTTGAGGCCGCGCAGGATGGTGCCGCATTCGCAGGCCGGATTGTCGGCCGTAGTGACGCGGGAGATGTCGAAGCGCTTCTCGGCATCGAAATCCGCATAGGGGTCCGCGATGGCGAGCGCGCTTTCAGGCAGCCAGCCGAGGCCGCGCCATTCGAACGTGTCGCGCAGGCGGAATATTTCCGCCATGTCGGCCTGGGCCTTGACGTTACCCTGCGGCGTCACCACGCGGGTGTACTGGTTCTCCACCTGGTGGCGGCCGTCGTTGCACTGGCGCACCAGCATCAGCACGGCCTGGAGGATGTCGAGCGGCTCGAAGCCGGCGACGACCACCGGCTTGCCGTAGCGTTCGGTGATCGTCACGTAGGGCGCGGTACCGATCACGGTCGAGACGTGCGCCGGCCCGACCAGTCCGTCGAGGGCGACCGCGGCGCCGGAGCTCCCGTCGGCCAGGATCGCCCCCATGGCCGGCGGCGTCAGGACGTGATTGCAGAAGACCGAAAAATTGCGGCAGCCGCGCTCGCGGGCGCGGCGAAGCACCGCCGCCGTCGGCGGCGTCGTGGTCTCGAAGCCGATGGCGAGGAACACGACCTGCCGGTCCGGCTCGTCTTCGGCGATGCGCAAGGCATCGAGGGTCGAATAGACCATGCGGACGTCGGCCCCGCCGGCTTTGGCGGACAGGAGGCTCGCGCCATTGGAGCCCGGCACCCGCATCACGTCCCCATAGGTCGCGAGCGTCACGTCCGGCCTCAGCGCCAGCGCGATCGCGGCGTCGACGCGCCCCATGGGGAGCACGCAGACCGGACAGCCCGGTCCGTGAATCATGCGAATCGACGTCGGCAGCAGATCCTCGATGCCGTAGCGCGAAATCGCGTGCGTATGACCGCCGCAGAATTCCATGAACCGGTAGGCGCGGCCGAGCGTGACCTCCGCGGATATGCGTTCGGCAACGCCGCGGGCGAGCGCACCATCCCGATATTCGTCCACATATTTCATGCCCGCGCGGCCTCCCGCAGCAGCGACAAGGTCTCCTCGGCTTCCCGGGCATCCACCTTGGCGAGCGCATAGCCCACATGGATCACCACGTAGTCGCCGACCGCAACCTCGTCCACGAAGGCGAGCGACACCTCCTTGAGGACGCCGTCGAGGCTGACCTTGGCCATGCCGTCGGGCAGGAGCGCGGTCACGCGGGCGGGGACGGCGAGACACATGATCAGTCCTCCGGGTATTCGAGCGCAACGCCGGCCGCGAGCGCGGCGCGCACCATGTGAGCCTGGCCGAGCGACAGGCCGCCGTCATTGGCGGGCACGGCGCGGGCGAACAAGGGCGTAAATCCGAGGGCGCGCATGGTCCGCGCCAAACCGTCGGCCAGCACGCGATTGATCAGGCAGCCGCCGCCGAGCGCGACCCGGTCGAAACCGTGTTCGCGCGCGGCCGCGGCGATCCAGTCCGCGAGCCCGGCGATGAGCGTACCGTGGAACAGTTCGGCGTCGGTGCGGGCATCGACATCGCGGTTCGCCAGGGCGGCGAGCAGCGGCGCGAAGTCGAGACGGCCGCTGGTTAGCACATGGCCACCATCGAGGACGCGCGGTATCCCGACTAGAGCCTCGAGTTCCATGGCGGCCTGCGCCTCCTCGTCCTGCACCAGGCGGACGCCGGTGAGCGCCGCGGCAGCGTCGAACAGCCGACCCAGGCTCGTGGTCTGCGGACAGCCGCCGGCGATCATGCGCACGAGCGCGGCCATATTCGGCCGGTCGGGGAAGAGCCGGGCCGCGTCGTCGAGGCGGCCGATCTTCGCCAGCGCGGCAACGCCCATGCGCCACGGCTCACGGGCGGCGCGGTCGCCGCCCGGAAGGGCGAGTGGCGCGATATGGCCGAGCCTTTGCCACGCATGACCATCGACTCTCATCAATTCGCCGCCCCAGGCTTCGCCTGCCGGGCCGAGGCCGAAGCCGTCGAGGGCGACGCCGAGAGCACTGCCAAGATGATGTTCGGCCGCGATGGCGGCCACATGGGCGGCATGGTGCTGGACGCGCAGGAGCGGCAATCCGAGTTCTTCGGCGTATCGGGTCGAATAAAAATCGCGATGCAGGTCACACGCCGCAGCTTCCGGCTCGACATCCAAGATGGCGCACAGGCGCTTGACGGTCTCGCCGTAGAAGCGCGCCGTCGCGGCATCGGAGAGATCGCCGATGTGCTGCGACACGAAGGCTTCGCGGCCGCGCGTCACCGTCACGGTCGTCTTCAGATGCGCTCCGAAGCCGATGACGCTCGGGCCATCCTCGGCGAGTTCGACCGGTTCCGGCACGAATCCGCGGGCACGGCGGATAAATGCGGGCGCGCCGTCGACGATGGTCACGACCGAGTCGTCGAGCCGCGACACGATTTCGCGGTCGTTGGTGACGACGAGATCGGCGATGCCGCCGAGCCGCGCCTGCGCTTCGTCGTCGTCCGCCACCAGCGGTTCGCCGCGCGGATTGGCGCTGGTCGCCACGATGATGAAGTCGAGCGGCGCCAAGCGCCAGGCGTCACCGGCCGGCTGTCCGGCGGCGCAATGGAACAGGAGATGATGCAGCGGCGCATAGGGCAGCATGACGCCGATCGAGGCGAGGCCCGGCGCCACGTCGGGGGCCAGCGGAGTCCCGGCGTCGGCCCGTAGCGGCATCAGCACGATCGGCCGGGCCGGGCCGCACAACAGTCCCGTGCACGTGTTGTCGACCTCAGCCACCAGACGCGCGGAGGCGACATTGGCGGCCATGACGGCGAACGGCTTGCCGTCGCGTTGCTTGCGGCGCCGCAGGCGGGCGACGCCCTGCGCATTGCGGGCGTCGCACATGAGATGAAAGCCGCCGATGCCTTTGAGCGCGACGATGCGACCGGCCCGCAGCGCAGCAACGACCTCCGTGACCGGATGGGACAGCCGCGGCCCGCAGGCCGGGCACGCGATGGTTTCGGCATGGAAGCGCCGGCTTCTCGGATCGTTGTACTCGCGTTCGCAGTCCGGACACATGGCGAACGGTGCCATGGAGGTGCGGGCACGGTCGTAGGGCAACCGGCGGCTGACCGTGAGGCGTGGCCCGCAATTGGTACAGGTGACGAACGGATAGAGATGAAAACGGCCGTGGGAGTCGAACAGGTCGTCGAGGCAGGCCTCGCAGGTTGCGGCGTCGGGCACGATGCGAGTGAGGGCGCGGCCGTCGACGCTGTCCAGGATTGCGAAAGTGCTCTCCCCGGTCGGCGGGATGGATTCGACCTCGATTGCCGCGATACGGCCGAGCGGCGGCGCCTCGCGCCGCAGCGCGGCGACGAGACGGCGCGCCGCCACACCCTCGATTTCGCACAGCACGCCTTGCGCGTCGTTGCGCACGAAACCGCCAAGTCCGAACCGGTGGGCGAGACCATGGACGAAGGGCCGGAATCCCACGCCCTGGACGGCGCCACGCACCCGCAGGCGCAGGCGTTCCAAAACGAGAGGGGGTTCGGTGCGATCATCCATCGGCGCCACGTTCAGGGCGCGGGCGCGGGCGTGGCCCGCGCCTCGATCCAGGCGTAGAACGCCGCCATGCCCTCGCCGGTGCGCGCGGACACCACCAGTGTCTGCAGGCGCGGATTGACCCGCAACGCGTGCGCGAGGCAGGTGCCGACGTCGAACTCCAGGTGCGGCAGAAGATCCGACTTGTTGAGGAGCATCAGGTCGGCGGCCGCGAACATGTCGGGATATTTGGCCGGCTTGTCCTCGCCCTCGGTGACCGAAAGCACCACCACCTTGTGGGCCTCGCCGAGATCGAACGCCGCCGGGCAGATGAGATTGCCCACGTTCTCGATGAACAGGAGTCCGCCGGCTGGAAGCGCAATGTCGTCGAGGGCATGGCCGACCATGTGGGCGTCGAGGTGGCAGCCCTTGCCGGTGTTGACCTGGACGGCGGTAACTCCCGTCTCGCGGATGCGCTCGGCGTCGCGGGATGTCTGCTGGTCGCCCTCGATGACGGCGATGGGATGGCGTGCCTTGAGGTCGGTGATGGCGCGAACCAGGAGGCTGGTCTTGCCCGAGCCGGGGCTCGACACCAGATTGAGCGCCAAGGTGCCGGTCGTCGCAAGGCGAGCGCGATTGTCGGCCGCGAAAGCGTCGTTTTTGGCGAGGAGGTCGCGCTCGACCGCGACGATGCGGCGGGCGCTCGTCTCTGCGTGGACGTGATCATGGCCATGTTCGTGGTCATGGTGATGATCATGCGCGTGGTCATGGTCGTGGCCGTGGTGATGATGAGCCGTCCGTTCGTCGGCGCTGTCGCCGCAGCCGCAGAATGCACACATCACTCCACCTCCAATTCCTTGAGCCGCATGCCGGCGCCGGACGTCACTTCGACGCGGAAGCCGCCGCAGTCCGGACACAGGGCCGGCCGTTCGAGGACTTCGATTTCATGCCCGCAGGCGAGACAGCGGCCGCGGCCGGCCACCGTGACGATGTCGAGCGCCACGCCTTCGAGGCTGGTTCCGCGGGCGACGACGTCGAAGCAGAACCGCATGGCGTCCGGCTCGACCGCCGCGAGCGCACCGATTTCCAGCCGCACCGTGCGCACCTTAGCGCCGGAAAGCTTGCGGATTTCGTCCTCGGCCAGATCGATCAGGGACTCGGCCAACGTCAGTTCATGCATCGGCGCAGATCCACATGTCATTCGCGCTCGGCAGGCACGCTGTCGCGCGGAATGGCATACTGATGTCCGGGAGGCCCGCACGCGTTGATTTGGTCGACATCCCCGATCCGGAAATATACTTAAATCGTGCCATCATCCGTCCGGGATCGGCCACCGTCGAACCACCAAAGAGGTTACCGATGACTCTTTCCACTCTCCGTCCCGATTCGGTCGCCGTCGTCACCGGCGGTGCCAGCGGCATCGGGCTCGCTGCCGCCGAGCGCTTCGCGAGGCGCGGCTTTCGCGTCTGTATCGCCGATCTTGGCGCCGGGCGCGTCGCGGCGGCGCTCGAGCGTCTTGGCGCAGCCGCCCCGGGCGGACCCTCCGCGGTTGCCGGTTGGGAGGTCGACGTGTCGCGCCTCGACGACCTGCGGCGGCTCGAAGCCGATGTCCGCGAACGCTTCGGCGGCACCGATATCCTGATGAACAATGCCGGCATTCAACCCGGCAGCGGCATGTTCGGACCGCAGGAGAATTGGCAGCGCGTTCTCGACGTCAATCTCGGCGGCATCATCGATGGCACGCAGGTATTCGTGCCGACCATGATTGCACGCGGGCGTCCGGGCCTCGTCATCAACACCGGTTCCAAGCAGGGCATCACGACACCGCCCGGCGATCCCGCCTACAACGTCGCCAAGGCGGGCGTGAAAGCCTTCACGGAAGCGCTGCAGCACGAGCTGCGCAACACCAAGGACTGCCGCCTCACCGCCCACCTGCTCATCCCCGGCTTCGTGTTCACCGAGCTGACGGCGCGCGGGCGCATTGAAAAACCGTCCGGCGCCTGGACGGCTGAACAGACGGTCGATTTCATGTGCGAACGCCTGGAGGCGGGCGACTTCTACATCCTGTGTCCCGACAACGACGTGCCACGCTCCCTGGACGAGCGGCGCATCCTGTGGGCGGCCGGCGACATCGTCGAGAACCGCCCGCCGCTGTCACGCTGGCATCCCAATTATGCGGACGCCTTCAAGGCATTTTGCGAGCGCCGTGATTGACGACGGCATTGCTCATTACCGGTGACCATTGGCCAAACTCGTCATTGCGAGGAGCAAAGCGACAAAGCGATCCAGGATCACAAAGAAAGAGCTGGATTGCTTCGCTCGCAATGACGAATGGGTGGGCCGCGTACCGGCCTCACTTGCCTCTGGCAGCCCAGGACGTGAACGCATCCTGGAAGGCGCGGTCGCCGGGAGTTCCTTTTTCCACCGCCAGGATGGCGCGGCGTCCGTCGTTGTAGACCACCGGCACGTCGAACCAGCCGCGCTCCTTCAGGAGTGAGACATTGCGCTGCATATCGGTGTCGACCGCGGAGAGGCCGATCAGGAAGAAGTTGGTCGTGACCTTGACGGCGAGGCCGGCGAGCGGAACGCCGCGGGTCTGTTCGGACTGCTTCATCAGGATGCCGGGGATGTTCTGGATGCCGCCGTGGGAGAAATCCGGCGGCAGGCTGAACATGATCTCGATGGTATGGCTCGCCGGCAGGCTGGCGTCCGTATTGCGTCGCAGCGACCAGCGCATGGTGATCTTGCGATCGGGGATTTCGATGTCGGCCCTGACCGCCATCTCGGGCGGCTGACCCGGCGTCGGCGACAGCGTTTCGATGCGCCATACGGCCGAGCCCACGTATTGCTTGCCGTTCGGGTTGCTCGGATCCTCTTCGTAGAGGACGACGCGCTGGGCGACCGGCGCGACGGGACCAGCCTGCCCGTCACGCTGCGCGTCGCCGACGCGATCGGAAATCTTCGGTCGTGACGGCGTCGCTTCGCGCGGCGGCGTCGTCGACGGCTTGGAAGAGAACATGGAGGACAGCCCCGCCACCATTCCGATGATGGGTTGGCGCTGCCACACCACGACACTGAGCAACGCGACCGCAATGGCGGCGACGATCGCCGTCTTGACCCACCGCGGCAGGCCGCGCAGGCGCGGCGCGGCGGCTTCGTCCGACGGTGGCCGTCCGAGCGCCCGGCGGGACGGCCGCATCTCGGCCGTCCCGCCCTCGGCGGTCGGCGGGCGGTCCGAAAACGCTTCCGCGTCCTCGACGTAGTGGTCGTACGGGTTCGGGCGCGGGTCCGGCTCCGGTTCCTGGCGGCGCTCGCGGGTCGGCATCGCGCGGGCGAAATCGGCGGGGGACGCGCCCGGCTGACGCTCGTCACGGCCGGGTAGAGGCTCGATCGGACGCGCGGCTTCCTGGCCTCGGGCCGGCTCCGGCGGCACGGGACGCCGCGCTCGCGGGCGCAGGCCCTCGGGTTCCATATGGGGTTCGATGCGTTCGCTGTCCGCGCCCGGCGGCGGCACGGAGGCATAGGCCTCGCGCGCGGTCTTGCCGGCATGGGCGGTCGCCTCGCCAAGGGTTTCGACCTCGGCCACCACGTCGCGAAAGCCCCTGATGCCTTCGTCCGACAAGGAGGTCCGGTCGGCCGGCGGCTTGGAGCGAGGACGGCGCATGTCGGCCGCGGTCGTGGGAACGCCCGCATCCGGCCGCCCTTCGGGCTTGGCCTTGACCTCGGGCTCGGCCGCAGCCGCCGGCTGTTGTTCGTCGGCCCGTACGGCTTCCCTCGCCAGAGGCGGCGATGGCGGCCCCGATTCCTTGGCAGGCCGTGCGGGCGGTCGCGCCTCGGCGCGCGGCGGCTGATCGAGCCGCGCCTTGCGCGCCGACTCCGCTTCGACCTTGCGGATCGCCTCCTCGAGCGCCAACCGCTCACGGGTGATGTCCGATTCGCTCAATGGCGGCGTGACGCCGCGCAATTGCGACACCAAGGCGGTGCGGGCACGTTCATAGAGGGCGCGGCGCGCCTCGCCGGTATTCTTTTCGAGCCCGGCAACGGCCTTGGCGATCAGTGGTTGATAGTCGGCCATCGGCTTTCAGTGTTGTGGTGTCGGCGGTCTGCCTCAACTCTCGAACGGATTGCGCATCAGGATGGTGTCCTCGCGCTCGGGGCTTGTCGACAGCAAAGCCACCGGGCAACCCACCAGTTCCTCGATGCGCCGGACATATTTGATGGCCTGCGCCGGCAGGTCGGCCCAGGAACGGGCCCCGGCGGTGACTTCGCTCCAGCCCGCGATGGTCTCGTAGATGGGCTCGGCCTTGGCCTGGGCGTGCTCGCTCGCCGGCAGGTATTCGATCTCGCGACCATCGAGCCGATAGCCGACGCACACCTTGAGCTCGTCGAAGCCGTCGAGAACGTCGAGCTTGGTGAGCGCAAGGCCGTCGATGCCGGAGAGCCGTACGGTCTGGCGCACCAGGACGGCGTCGAACCAGCCGCAGCGCCGCGGCCGGCCCGTGACGGTGCCGAACTCGCGGCCGCGCTCGCCGATGCGCTTGCCGGTCTCGTTGTTCTGCTCGGTCGGGAACGGGCCCTCGCCCACCCGTGTCGTGTAGGCCTTGCAGATGCCGAGCACGTAGCCGATCGCCGACGGCCCGAGGCCGGAGCCGGTGGCCGCCTGGGCCGACACGGTGTTGGACGAGGTCACGTACGGATAGGTGCCGTGGTCGATGTCGAGCAGCGAGCCCTGGGCGCCTTCGAACAGGATGCGCTTGCCCTCGCGCCGCTTGCGGTCGAGCAGGAGCCACACCGAATCCATGTAGGGCAGCACCTTGGGGGCGATCGCACACAAGTCCGCGTACAGCGCCTTGCCGTCCACCTCCGGCATGCCGTGGCCGCGGCGGAGCGCGTTGTGGTGCGACAACAGCCGCTCGATCTTGTGTTCCAGCGAGGCCGGATCGGCGAGGTCCATGAGCCGGATCGCCCGCCGCCCTACCTTGTCCTCGTAGGCCGGACCGATGCCGCGCTTGGTGGTGCCGATCCGGGTCGACGAGGCGCCCGATTCGCGCATGGCGTCGAGTTCCTGGTGCAGCGGCAGGATCAGGCAGGTATTTTCGGCGATGCGCAGGTTTTCGGGCGGCACCTTGACGCCCAACGCCTCCAGGCGGCCGAGTTCATCAAGGAGCGCGCGCGGATCGAGTACGACGCCGTTGCCGATCACCGAGAGTTTCGAGCGCACCACGCCGGAGGGCAGGAGCGACAGCTTGTAGGTGATACCGTCGATCACCAGGGTATGGCCGGCATTGTGCCCGCCCTGAAACCGGACCACGACGTCGGCCTGCTCCGACAGCCAGTCGACAATCTTGCCCTTGCCCTCGTCGCCCCACTGGGCTCCGACCACAACCACGTTCGCCATGAGGTATCCTTGCCGCGACGACCAACTCCGCTTCCACGGAAAACGACGCCGACCGACCCTGAATTGGGAGGTCCCCATCGGATAAAGGATGATGCCCCCCCTGGCAAGGCGGCGCGGTATCCCGCCGGGGGCACGATCCTCGCCCCAAACGGCTGATTCCACAATTGTTTGTACGGGTTTTCCCGCCCCCGGACCGGTTGTCGCAAGGATCGGGGCCGGAGCGGCGCATCGGCCAGCTCTGGAGTCCAGCGGCGGGATTTTCCTATATTACGGATTCCGCGAGATTGCCTCGGTATCGTGCCCCGGGTCTGCGGCGCATCATTCGCAAAGAGCTCATGCTGCGCCGCGCCCGGGGCACGAGCCGAACTGATCAGTCGGAATTTGTATAAAACCCTTGCACCCGCGAACCGCCCCAACCCCCGGAGCCTCCCCTGTCCCCCATTCGCCTGTTCGACCGCCCCTATGTGTTGCTGACCTTGTGCTCGCTGTTCTGGGCGGGCAACTCGGTCGTCGGCCGTCTGGCGGCCGGCCATGTGCCGCCGTTCTCGCTCACCTGGATGCGCTGGGCGCTCGCCTTCGTGCTGCTCCTGCCGCTGGCCGGGCAACACCTGATCCGCGACCGCGAGGCGATCCGCCGCCAATGGGTGCTGATGCTCGTATTCGCGGCGACCGGCAACGGCGGTTACAACGCCATCAACTACTATGCGCTCGGGTACACCGAAGTGATCAACGCGCTGCTGCTGCAGTCGACGGCGCCGCTGTCGGTGGCGATCTGGACGTTCCTTCTGTTCCGTGAACGCCTGACGACCGGCCAGGCACTCGGCATCGTCCTGTCGCTTTCCGGCGCCATCACCATCGTTTGCCGGGGCGATCTCGGCGCGTTCGCCGCCATCGACTTCAACCGCGGCGACGTCTGGATCCTGGCGGCGCTCGCCGCCTACGCGCTCTACACGGCGTTGTTGCGGTTGCGCGCGCCCATGCATCCGCTCTCGTTCCTCGCCGCCACCGTCGGGGCGAGCGTGATCGTGCTGACGCCGGTGGCTGCGTGGGAGCTCGCGACCGGCCAGTACATGCGCTTCGACGCGCCGACGCTGGCGATTCTCGCCTATGTGGCGATCTTCCCGTCGCTCTTGTCCTATCTGTTCCTCAACCGCGGCGTCGAGCTGATCGGCGCCAACCGTGCCGCGCCGTTCATCCACCTGATGCCGGTGTTCGGCTCCGCCATGGCGATCGCGTTCCTGGGCGAGCGGCTGCACCTCTACCACGCCCTCGGCTACGCGCTGGTCGTCGCCGGCGTTGCCATCGCGGCGCGGAGGTGAAGGGTATTTGAGGCCTCGCCCCACGGCCCCCTCCCCCGCTTGCGGGGGAGGGAGAAGAGGGCAGTGTCACATCCCCCGCCCCAGATAGATGACCGACTTATCCGCCGGCCAGCGCACGCGCCAGCCGAGCATGATGTCGCGACTCGCGCTCGGCGCGAGGTCGAACGTCCATTCGAGGATGCCGCGGCGATCACGGGTGTCGCGCGCGGTCGGCTGAGTGGTCACCGGCAAGGTTTCGACCTTGACGTCCTCGATCTCGCTGACCGGGATCTGGTCCTCGATGGCGATCCGGATAGCGGTGGAGTGGCCGTTCTTGACCGTGATCTTGAACTCGCGCTCGTCCGTCTTCGACGACGCGATCAGGCCCGCCGAGCCTTCAGACTTGCGCACGACGGCGCGCGTGACCTTGACCTTGTCGTCGGCGCCAAAGCCGAGGCGGACGCTCTCCTCACGGGCGGCGGCGGGCATCCGGCCGCGGCCGACGAAGATGCCGTCGCGATAGATCAAGACGCGGCCGGCGAGGAGCGGCGCGTCTTCCCCGTGCTTGAATGCCGCTTCCAGATAGGCGGTGTCGTCAATCGCGGGCGTGGCGCGCACGGTCAACTCCGGGCCGATCGAAGCGCTGGCGATGCGAAAGCTCTTCGCACCCTCATGGGCCGCCACGGCGACGCGGCCGGGAATCCGGAACACGACCTGGAAGCCGGAGGTATCGACCTCCGCCTCCTGCTCGCGCGCCGCCATCGGGGCTGCTGCCGGCGCCGGCGCGCCAACGCGTCCCGGCGCGAACTCGGCAGCCTTGTCGAGCGCGCCACGCGCCATGGGCCGCGGCGGCTCGTGATAGCGCACGATCAGCGGCTTGAGCTCAGGCGCGGCACCGCCCTTGGCGGTGCGCACCGTCGACACGGAAAGCGCCACGTCGCTCCAATCCTCCCCGGAGGTCTGCACGATCTCGGCCCGGCGCACCAGTTCGAGCGCCGGCTTCTTGCCGGCGCCGCCGGTATCGAGCCGGGCGTCGTAGATCGGCGTCCAGCGCGCACCACGCACGCTGTAGGTGACGCGAAGCGTCGCATTGGCCGCCGCCTCGGCGGCAAGATCGATGCGCACTTCCATCTTGCGGGGCGGATCGGCCTTCATGGCGGCTTCCAGCCTGGCGAGCTCGCGGTCGATGCCGCGCTGGCGCAGCTTGGCGTCGCGGATCACGCCGTCGACGGCGGCGATCTCCTCGCCGACGGCCGCGAAGGCGGCACGCCATTCGGCGAGCGGACGTGCCTCGCCCTTGTCGCCGAGACCGACCGGTGAACTGTCCGCGAAGCGCTCGACGAACTTCCGGCGCGCCGTCGCGGCGGCGATGGCGTCGTCGAGGGCGGCGCGCTCGTCCTTCAGCGCCTCCGCCTGCCGCTCCAGTTCGGGCGCAGATGGCGGGCGCTCGGCACGCGGGGGCCGCGCGTCGATCGCCCCGATGACCACGCGGGAGCCGGCGGTCGCCTCGATGCGCAACGAGGCGGGATCGAGCCCGGGCGGGAAGTCACGCGCCGTGAGCACGCTGTCGCCGGCCGGCAGATCGGTCTTGATGACGCGGGTGACGGTGGCGCCGTCGGGATGGACCATAACGGCATCGACGGCCGAATTCACGTCGATGACGGCAGCCTCGGCGGAGCCGACGAATATGAGGACGGCGGCAGCGGACAGACAGCGCATCTCATCCCTCCTTGGAAACCCGTGGGCGGCGGAAGGAGCGCGTCAATTCGGGCGTGCTGATGGCGGCGCGGGTCGCATCGCCGGCGACGCTACTTCCGCCTGGGCGCCGGCTTTGGGCTTTTGCCCGCGGTTCGGGAAGGGGCGTGGGCCCGCGCGCGCTTCGATTTCGCAGCCGTCGAATCGGTCCCCGATTTGGCCGCCGGCTTTTCCACCAATTTAGCTGGCGATTTCGCCGGAACCTTGGTCACGGATTTGGCGGACGACTTGCGCGATGAAGCAGGCTTGCGCGGCGAAGAAAGCTTGGGCTGCGAAGAAGGCCTGTTCGACGAAGACGATTTGACCGAGGACACCGCGGCGCCGGCCTTTGATGAGGCGGTCGGCTTGGCGGATGTCTTCTCCACCACCGGTACGGCCGGGGGATTGTCGAGTAGCGCCTGCGCGGCCGCCAGGACGGCGTCCGCGGCCGGGCGAGATCGCGTCACCTCGTCGCGGTCGAAAGTTACCTCCTGGTTGGTCTGGCGATTGCGCCAGACCTCCCGGCGTCGTTCGCCCTGGCGCCTGAACAGGAAGCCGAGTTCGACCAGCGACTGCGCCAGACCGCGATAGTGATCCGCCATGGAGAACCTGCCTGCGGCCGCACGCGAGGATTGCGCGGCTACTTCCGAGTTACGCTCGACAGTGTAACCCGGATCACGCCGCGTCTCCACCTGCCGCGGCGGCGGGATCAGAATTTCAACGGCTTCGCCTGCCTGACCTGCGGTAACGCCTGCACCTTGGCCAACAACTCGGCCGGCACGTCGCCGTCGACCTCGACGAGGCAGATGGCGGCGCCGCCGCGCTCCTCGCGGCCGAGATGGAAGGTCGCGATGTTGATGCCGGCATCGCCGAGCAGCGACGCGAATCGGCCGACGAAGCCCGGCTTGTCCTCGTTGGTGACGTAGATCATCGAGGGGGCGAACTCGGCGTCCATGCGGATGCCCTTGATGTCGACGATTCGGGGCTTGCCGTCGGCATAGACGGTGCCGGCGAGGTGGCGCGTCTGGCGCTCGGTGATGACCGTGACGGTGATCAGATTGTCGAATTCGCCCTCGGCACCGCGGATCGTCTCCTCGACCAGGATGCCGCGTTCCTTGGCGACGGCCGGCGCCGACACCACGTTGACGTCGTCGCCCAGCATCGGCCGCAACAGGCCGGCGAGCGCGGCGGAGGTCAGGGCCTTGATCTTCATCTCGGCGACTTCGCCGTCATAGGCGACGTGCACCCTCGTGATGCCGGTCTCGGTCAACTGGCCGGCGAACGAGCCGAGCTTTTCGGCCAGCGCGATGAAGGGCTTGAGACGCGGCGCCTCCTCGGCGGTGATGGACGGGAAGTTCACCGCATTGGTGATCGCCCCACGCAACAGGTAGTCGGACATCTGCTCGGCGACCTGGAGCGCGACGTTCTCCTGCGCCTCCGTGGTCGAGGCGCCGAGATGCGGCGTGCACACCACGTTGGGATGGCCAAACAGGACGTTCTTGGTGGCGGGTTCCTCGGTGAAGACGTCGAAGGCGGCACCGGCCACGTGCCCGGCGTCAAGTGCGGCACGCAGTGCCACCTCGTCGACCAGACCGCCGCGGGCGCAGTTGACGATGCGCACGCCTTTCTTGGTCCGTCCGAGCGCCTTGGCGTCGAGGATGTTGCGGGTCTTCTCGGTCAGCGGCGTGTGCAGGGTGATGAAGTCGGCGCGCGACAGGAGATCGTCGAGCTCGACCTTTTCGACGCCGAGGTCCAGAGCCCGCTCGGGCGAGAGGAACGGATCGTAGGCGATCACCGTCATCTTCAGGCCCTGGGCGCGATCGGCGACGATCGAGCCGATATTGCCGCAACCGATGACGCCGAGCGTCTTGCCGGTGATCTCCACGCCCATGAAACGGTTCTTCTCCCACTTGCCGGCCTGGGTCGAGGCGTCGGCCTGCGGGATCTGGCGGGCGAGCGCCAGCATCATGGTGACGGCGTGCTCGGCGGTGGTGATGGAATTGCCGAAGGGGGTGTTCATCACGATGATGCCCTTCGCGGTCGCGGCCGGGATGTCGACATTGTCGACGCCGATGCCGGCGCGGCCGATCACCTTGAGGCGGCTCGCCTTCTCGAGGATCTTGGCCGACACCTTGGTGGCGGAGCGGATGGCGAGGCCGTCGTAATTGCCGATGATCTCGGCGAGCTTGTCCTTGTCCTTGCCAAGGGCGGGTTGGAAGTCGACCTCGACGCCACGCAGCTTGAAGATCTGCACGGCGGCGGGAGACAGGGAGTCGGAGACGAGTACGCGCGGAGCCATGGTTTTCGTGTCCTGTTGCGTATGACCCGTCGTCCTGAGGTGCGAGCGCGAGCTGAGCCTCGAAGGATGGACGGCCACGGCCGGTCAATACCGGCCTCTTTTCGGGATGTTGAAGTATCTGAGTGACGAGGCCCGGGCTCGCCGGCCCTTCGAGGGCCGCCTACGGCGGCCACCTCAGGACGACGGGTCCGAAGCCGGAGGCGCGGTCACGCCGCCTTGGGCAATGCCGCCTTGGCCTTCGCGAAAGCCCAGTCGAGCCACCGGGTCAAAATCTCGACGTCCTTGGCCTCGACCGTCGCACCGCACCAGATGCGCAGGCCCGGAGGCGCGTCGCGATAGTGACCGAAGTCGAACCCGCCGCCTTCCTTCTCGATGGCGGCGACGAGGCCCTTGGCGAACGCCACCTGGGCGTCGGCCGCGAGTGCGGTGACGGTCGGGTCGGTCACCACGAGGCACACCGACGTGTTGGAGCGGATCGCCGGATCGACAGCCAGGAACGCGGCCCACGGCGTCTTCGCCACCCAATCGGCGATCACCTTGGTGTTGGCGTCGGCGCGACCGATCAGGGCTTCGAGACCGCCGATCGACTTCGCCCAGGAAAGCGTGTCGATCCAGTCCTCGACGCACAGCATGGACGGCGTGTTGATGGTCTCGCCCACGAAGATGCCGTCGATGAGCTTGCCGCCCTTGGTCATGCGGAAGATCTTCGGCAGCGGCCACGGCGGCGTGTAGCTTTCGAGCCGCGCGACGGCGCGCGGCGACAACACCAGCACGCCGTGCGCGGCCTCGCCGCCGAGCGCTTTCTGCCACGAGAAGGTGACGACATCGAGCTTCGCCCAGTCGAGCCGTTGCGCGAAGGCGGCCGAGGTCGCGTCGCAGATCGCGAGGCCTTCGCGGTCGGCCTTAATCCAGTCGCTGTTCGGCACGCGCACCCCCGAAGTGGTGCCGTTCCAGGTGAACACGACGTCGTTCGACCAATCGACCTTGGTGAGATCGGGCAACTGGCCATACGGCGCCTTGAGGACCGTCGTGTCCTTCAATTTGAGCTGCTTGACGACGTCGGTGACCCAGCCCTCGCCGAACGATTCCCACGCCAGCATGGTGACGGGACGCGCGCCCAGGAGCGACCATAGCGCCATCTCAATGGCGCCGGTATCGGACGCCGGCACGATGCCGATCTTGTAGTCGGCCGGCACTTGCAGGACTTCGCGGGTGAGCTCGATGGCGGCTTTCAGCTTCACCTTGCCGATCTTGGCACGGTGGGAGCGACCGAGAGCTGCGTCACTGAGGGCTTGCAGGGTCCAGCCGGGGCGCTTGGCACAGGGGCCGGACGAAAAGTGCGGGTTTGCCGGCCGCACGCCGGGCATCACGTTCGTCATGTCAGTCTACCCTTCCAGATAGGCGCCCCTCGGTGGGGAGGGGTGTCCCGCTGTCGGGCATAGTGAAGGACGTGCTTTCCGTCAAGCACGTCCCTCAAACACATCCTGGCCGTGACGGTCGAACCGAACCGGTATGATCAGAATTTGATGCCGAGGCCGGCTCGGGCGTTGTTGAGATTGAGTTTCGACTGCGAGAACTGGATGAACTCGTATTCGCCGCGCAGGAAGATGTTCTGAGTCAGCGCCACATCCATGCCGATACCCGCCGACCAGCCGTAGATCAGCGCGTTGGACTTGCCGTCGCTGGTGGACATGCTTCCCGGGTTAGGGGCAGGATTTGTTCCGGTTCCGTCACGGGCGCTGCTCCATGCCACCGTCGCGGTGCTGCCGTAAGAGGCTCTGCCGAGCGCGAGGCCGCCGGTGACGTAGGGCAGGAACGATCCGACCGCCCAGCCGGCGCGGCCGCGGATCGTTCCAAAGTCCGTCAACGTGATGCGGCTTTCTCCGCTCACGGCCGTCGGCCAGATCCAGCCATTGCCGTCCTGGACCTGGATATAGCCAGAAGTCGGGGTGCGACCCTGCGCAACCGCGGACAGGTCGGTGTGATTGTAACTGGCGTCGACACCGAGAACGACGTCACCCCACTGCATGTTGTAGCCGATGAAAGCGCCGTACTGCAGTTCCTGACCCGTGTCGGCCTTTCCCGCCGTCAGCCAACTCGAAATGTCCGAGCTCTGCCAGAACAGGTGATCGGTGAGACGGTTGATCAGAGCCGAGCCTTCGCCACTGAAATCGGCGCCGCCGCCACCGGTGCCGACCTGGCCGCCGACATAAAAACCTTCCCAGTTGCGATAGCGCGGCGGATCGAAGGTCGAGCCGCGCAGCGGGCCGTAGTCCGCCGCCGATGCCGACGACACCAGTCCGAAGCCGAGACCAACAGCGAGGACCGTCGCAACACCACACCGCATACGCCACTCCTCAGGAATACAACGACACGATGCGCAGTGTGAATGATTAACCTTAATGGACGGTTGACCGCGCCCGAACGCGCAGCAAAAGAAATGCGGGTCGAAGCGTATTTGAGCGCCCCAGTCGAACGTGTTGCCGCGCTCGTCCCGGTCATGCTTGTTCCCGTTATTGCGAGCGAAAGCGAAGCAATCCAGCGGCCGAGAAGGAAGACTGGATTGCTTCGTCGCTTCGCTCCTCGCAATGACGAGGTCGGCTCGAAGACGAGGTCGCCGCGAACGAACGCGAAAACGGCGCGGAAATCCGCGCCGTTTTAGATTCGATCGTCGCGTGGTCGAAGCCGGATCAGCCCTTGCGCATCAGCGGCGAATATTCGGGCGCCAGCATCCAGCGCAGGCCGAACTTCACGTCGTGCGAGGTGATGTCGCGGAACTCGACCGGATTGTAGGTCGCATTGGATCCGTCGAAGCCGATGATGTCGCCGGTCTCGGCCTTGCCGAGGTCGATGTAGCGATAGGCGAGTTCCATGGTCAGGCCGGGCGTGACCTGATAGGCGAGGCCCGCGTGCGCCGCCCAGGCGAGACTCCACTTGCTCGCGTCGGCGCCGTAGGCGCTGCTGGTGTTGGTGCCGTTGAGGTTGTCGTTGTTGTAGCCGACGTCCTTGAAATTGTGGATCGTGTTGCGGCTCGCACCGACGCCGGCGCCGATGAACGGCGTGATGCCGTACCAGGTGCCGAGATCGATATAGGCGTTGGCGAGGACGGTCCACTCCGACTTTTCGGCGGTGAAGTTGTTGAAGCCGGAGCCGGTGTTGGCGCCGTCCGCATAGGTGTAGGTGTCACCACCACGGAACGACGACTTGCCGCGATATTCGCCGGTGACATCGAAGCGCAGCCAGCTGTTGAGCTGATAACCGACGCCGACCCCGAACAATGGCGCGCTGTCGAAGGTGTTGTCACGATGATCGAATTGCGACGTCACGACGTCGTACTGGGCGACGTGCAGGCTGCCGACCCTCTGATTGGTCATGCCGATGTCGCCGCGCAGGTACCATCCCGAATAATCGTACACGGCCGGTGCCTTCACGGGCATGATCGGCGGCAGGTCGGCGGCATTGGCCGCCGGATAGGCGAGAAGCGTCATCGCTCCTGCGAGAAGGACTGACTTTGCGGTGCCCATGGCTGATCCTCTTTGGTGGCAGGACGCGACTCGACGCGACCCTTACAAGTCCTGTGACCGCCGCCAGGATGTCAGCCATTTCTTAAACGGGACTTAACCTTAAGTTTTAACCACGAATATTTACGTACAAAACGGCATTCCTCGATACATCCAACGACAACTGTGGCAAAGACAACACACGATTTTGCCTATATTAACCAAAATATAACAATTACTTAATAGTTTGGTAACTGATACTTAACATCTTGTTAAGTAATGCGGCCGACGGAAGCCGCGAATCGCACGCGGCCACGGCCGGGGGCTACCGCCGGCGGGCGTCACCCGAGCGCACAGGTTGTGCTGAACGAAGGAAGGCGTCGCGCCGGGGGCCTTCTCGTAGCCTGGGCTGAGCATGAAAAGCCCAGGGCTCGGCGCCATCACGAACGGGCGGATCTGCCGGTCCGGAAAAAGGCTTCATCCCCGGGGTTTCGCCGGCGCTTGAGCGGGGCTCCGGCGCCAGCGTAATCTGCTCAGGCGGCGGCGGCCGACACCGCGTCGACGATGTCGTCGACGATTTCCTCGACAAGGAACTTGTCGTCGCCCTCGCCGGTGACGCGGATCACCGGCTCGGTGCCGGAGGGCCGCACGATCAGGCGACCATGGCCGTTGAGACGCTGTTCGGCATCGGCGATGACCGAGCGGACTTTCTTGTCCTCCAGCGGCTTGCCGGAGCGGTAGCGGACGTTCTTGGTCACCTGCGGCAGCGCCTCGAAGCGGTGGCACACCTCCGACACCGGCCGGTCGAACTTCTTGACCACCGCCAGCACCTGCAGGGCGGCGACGAAACCGTCGCCCGTGGTCGTGTAGTCCGACAGGATGATGTGGCCCGACGTTTCGCCCCCGACATTGTAGCCCTGCTCGCGCATCTGCTCGAGCACATAGCGGTCGCCCACCGGTGTGCGCACGAGCGACAGGCCGATGCCTTTGAGGTGGCGCTCGAAGCCGAGATTGGACATCACCGTGGCGACCACGCCCGGTTTCGCCAACAGGCCCTCTTCCTTCCAGGTCTCGGCAATGACGGCGAGCAACTGGTCGCCGTCAACCACATGGCCGAGCTCGTCGACGATCAGGACCCGATCGGCGTCGCCGTCGAGCGCGATGCCGATATCGGCGCGCATCTCGCGCACCTTGCGGGCGAGCGCGTCCGGCGAGGTCGAGCCGCACTCCTTGTTGATGTTGAAGCCGTCCGGATCGACCCCCATGGGGATCACCTCGGCGCCGAGCTCCCACAGAGCCTCGGGGGCGACCTTGTAGGCGGCACCGTTGGCGCAATCGATCACGGCGCGCAGGCCTTCGAGCGAGAGATTCTTCGGCAGCGTGCGCTTGGCGAATTCGATGTAGCGATCCTGGACGCCGTCGATGCGCTTGGCGCGGCCGAGTGCGGCGGGCTTCGCCACCCGCTTGGTGAGATCTCCGTCGATCAGTTCCTCGATCTCGTGCTCGACCTCGTCGCTGAGTTTATATCCGTCGGGGCCGAACAGCTTGATGCCGTTGTCGTCGTAAGGATTGTGGGAAGCGGAGATCATGACGCCGAGATCGGCGCGCATGGACCGCGTCAGCATGGCGACAGCCGGTGTCGGCATCGGGCCGGTCAGCAGCACATCCATGCCGACGGAGGTAAATCCGGCCACCAGCGCGGTCTCGATCATGTAGCCGGACAGCCGGGTATCCTTGCCGATCAGCACCCGATGGCGGTGCTCGCCGCGCCGGAACAGGAGACCCGCCGCCTGCCCCACCTTGAGCGCCAGGTCGGCGGTGATCAGATGATTGGCGCGGCCGCGGATGCCGTCGGTACCGAAATATTTACGTGCCATGATGTCCCCCGCCCGGCGCTGCACCGGGGCCCGTCCTTGCGTACCCCCCCGCCGGGGCGGCGCACAGATCGGCATAGTAGGAAATTCAAACGGATCAATACTTCAAAAAATGTAAGCGTGCATTACTACCGCGCGATAACCTTAAGGTAGGCCGGCTCGTCGGATGAGCGGTCGACCCCGGCCCGGCTTCGCCTTCACCGTCGACGGCGTTGATCACGTTTTTCGGTCGGGTTCTTGGGTGGCTGGGTCACACTCACGGGATCGGACCCCGGAAAGGTCTCCTCCAGGCCCTCGTCCAGCCTCTCCTCCAGGCGGCGCTGCTCGGCGTCCTTTTCGTTCTTTTTTCCGGCATCCTGATCCATGATCGACGTCTCCGGTTGGTCGCGAACACGGACCAACTCCGGGCCGGGTCCCGGGTTCCACGGGTAGAACCATGCCATTCCCCAATCGCATCACGCCATTCGGCGGTTTCACGGCGGTGAGCACCCGCGGCTTGCTGATGGGCAATCGTGGTCGCCTGCACGACAAGGACCAACGCCTCGGGTCCCGGCGCTGGGCCTCGCGGGCGTGGATCTGTTGTCAGTGCGAGTTCAAGGACCGGCATCGCAAGGTGTGGGGCGACGGCTACACGGAACTGTTCTTCCTCGACGAACCGACCGCCCTCGCGGCCGGCCACCGCCCCTGCTTCGAATGCCGACGCGCCGATGCGCTCGCCTTCGCGGAGGCCTGGGCGCAGGCGCACGGCAGCGACAGGAAGCCATCGGCGGGCGAGATGGATGATGTCCTGCACGCCCAGCGGTTGGACGAACGCGCCAAACGCCTGCATCCGCCGCAACCGGACCTGCCGGACGGCAGCTTCGTCACGCTCGTGGACGACCCGAACGCCTACGCGGTGCGGCACGGCCGTTTGCTGCGCTGGAGCCACGAGGGTTATGTCGACGCCGGCGCACTCGGCGACGCCCGCGTCGCCGCCGTCATCACGCCGCCGGCGACGATCGCGGTCCTGGCTCGCGGATATGCGCCGCAGTGGCATTCGAGCGCGGACTGAGGCCGCCTGACGAAAGCCTACTCCGCTTCGCCGACCACGACCACGTGCAACCGCCTGGGCCCGTGGGCGCCGATGACCAGCGTCTGCTCGATGTCGGCGGTGCGCGAGGGGCCGGTGACGAGATTGACGGCGCGCGGCAGGCTCTCGCCGTATTTCTCGCGCAGCCGCGCCCACACGGCGTCAAAATCGCCGGCGACGTCGGCCGCCGTCACCACCACCACGTGATTGTCGGGCAGGAAATTGAGCGAGGTCGGATTGTCCGGCCCCGAGGCAAGGACGAGCGTGCCGGTCTCGGTGATGCCCGCCATGGCGCGCGACACCGCCGCGAGGGAGGCCGGATCGGGCGGACCGGCGTCGATCGCGAGCGTCGTCTCGGCCGCCCACGGCATGGCGGCAAGCGAAGCATCGGCGCCGCGTTGCGCCCGCATGGGCAGGTTGTGCCGACGCAGGAATTCGGCCACCGCCGCCGGCACGTCGTCGAGGGCTCCGACGCGGGCGACCGTCGCGGCCGATCGCTCCACCATGGTGACGAACAGTTCGAGCCGCTCCTTCGGCGGCAACTGTCCGCGCGCCGGCCGCAGGCCAGACGGATGGCCGGCAATGCGGCTTTCCACCGCCTGGCGGCGCGGCGCCTCGCGGCCGCTGACGCCGAGGCCGCGGCGAATCGAAGCCATCACGGTATCGCGTCCACTCATGACGACCTCCGGCGTGACCGCCACTGGGCCTGGAAGGTCGATCCCATCGGGGCGGGAAAATCACGATGGCGCGTCCAACCGCGCGCGAACGGCAGGAAGCGAAAGCGGCCGCGCCGGCGGCCGAACCAGGCGAGCGAGCGCGCGAACACGAGCGTCGCCAACCCGTAGAGGCGCGGATGCCGGGCGAAGAAGGCCCAGAAGCGCAGACCCGCCCGCACCGTCGCCGGTGACAGTCGTCGTTCGAACTCGCGCTCGCGCCAATGTCGCAGCATCTTCGGCAGCGGGATGCGCACCGGACAGACTTCTTCGCAACGGCCGCAGAACGTCGAAGCGTTGGGCAGGTGGCCGGTCTTGTCGATACCGACCAGCGCCGGGGTCATCACCGCCCCCATGGGGCCGGGATAGACCCAGCCATAGGCATGGCCGCCGACCGCCGAATAGACAGGGCAATGATTCATGCAGGCGCCGCAGCGGATGCAGCGCAGGATGTCGCGGAACTGACCGCCGAGCATGTTGGAGCGGCCGTTGTCGAGGATGACGACGTGATACTCGTTCGGCCCGTCCGGATCGTCCGCGCGCCGCGGACCGGTCGACACCGTGGTGTAGACGCTCGCCTCCTGGCCGGTCGCCGACCGGGCGAGCACGCGCAGGAGCTGGGAGAGATCCTCGAGGGTCGGCACCACCTTGTCGATCGAGGCGAGCACGATGTGGGCCTTCGGCAACGTCTGGGTGAGGTCGCCATTGCCCTCGTTGGTGACGATCACCGACGAGCCGGTCTCGGCGATGAGGAAGTTGGCGCCGGTGATGCCGACATCGGCGGCGAGGAACTTTTGCCGCAGCACCGTGCGCGCCTCGGCGGCAAGCGTGGTCGGCTCCGTGAGATCGCGGTCACGGGGCAGATCGGCGTGGCAGCGGCGGAAATCGGCGGCGACCTGCGCCTTGGTGAGGTGCACCGCCGGCGCGATGATGTGCGAGGGCAGTTCGCCGCGCAGCTGGATCAGGTATTCGCCCAGATCGGTCTCGATCGGCACGACGCCGTTCGCTTCCAGGAAGGAGTTGATGCCGATCTCCTCGCCGATCATCGTCTTGCCCTTGGTCACCGTCTTGGCACCGAGCCGGCGGCAGACATCGAGGACGATGCGGCGGGCCTCCTCGGCGTCGACGGCGAAATGGACATGACCGCCATGGGCGACGACGCGCTTTTCGTATTCCTCCAGGTAGAGATCGAGATGCGCGAGGGCGTGATCCTTGATGTCGCGCGCCTCGTCGCGTAGCGCCTCGAATTCCGGCAACTGGTCGGCGGCGGCGCGGCGGCGGACGATGAAATTGACCTCGACGAGGGCGAGCGCCTTCTGCAGCTCGGTGTCGGCGAGCGCCGCCTTGGCGTTGGCCTTGAAGGCCGGCGATGTGACGACGGCGCTCATGGGGTGCGCTCGCGCGGGGGGGCGCCGATCGCCGGCAGGTCGGACATGCCGGCGAGCACTTCGGCGACGTGGCGGACCTCGATCGTCTTGCCGTCGCGGGAAAGCTTGCCGGCCATGTTCATGAGGCAGCCGAGATCGCCGGCGATGACCATGTCGGCACCGGTCGCCACCACGTTGGCGGCCTTCTTGGCGACGATGGTCGCCGAAATGTCGGGATACTTGGTCGCGAAGGTGCCGCCGAAGCCGCAGCACACCTCGGAGTCGGCCATCTCCTTCATGGTCAGGCCCTGCACGGTGCCGAGCAGGCGGCGCGGCTGGACGCGCACGCCGAGCTCGCGCAGGCCGGAGCAGGCGTCGTGATAGGTCGCCGTCCCCTCGAAGGTGGCGTCCACATGGGTGACGCCGGCGACGTCGACCAGGAACGACACCAGTTCGTAGGTCTTGGCCGCGAAGGCGTCGGCGCGCGCCAGCCAGTCGGGATCGTCGCGAAACAGTTCGGGGTAATGGATCTTGAGCTGGCCGCCGCACGATCCCGACGGCGCCACCACGTAGTCGAAGCCCTCGAACGCCGCGATCACCTGCTCGGCCAGCGCGCGGGCGGTGGCACGATCGCCCGAATTGAAGGCCGGCTGGCCGCAGCAGGTCTGGCGCGGCACCTCGACCATAAAGCCTGCGTCCTCGATGAGCTTGGCGGCGGCGAAGCCGACCGACGGCCGTATCAGATCGACCAGACAAGTGACGAACAGACCGACCCTTTTCTTGCTTTCTACCACCGCCACTCCTCCGATACCACCGCTGCCGCAACTGTGGAGGAAAGGCCATGACCGCGCAAGACCATCCGCCCATCGCCGACCTCGCGAGTGAATAGCGCTTCAATCCCACGGGTCAATCGGGGCGGGCCCGCACGCCGTCGAGGAAGACGTCGATGCAGCGGCGGATATGGACCTTGCGGGCGGCGAGGTCCGACCACCCCAGATTGCCCGAGGGCGGCCCCATGGCGCCGAAAATCATGTCCATCAGCATGCGCGCCCCGCTTTCGACATCGTCGAGCCGAATGGCACCACGGGCGCACTGCCCGGCCAGCCACTCGGCGAGCAGCCGTCGCGACGGCTCGACGCCGTGGCGCCGGACGAGATCGGCGATTTCCGGAAATTGGTGGGACTCCATCATCGCCAGGTGAATGAAGGCGGCGCGCGCACGCTCCTCGTCGGCGTCGATGTCGATACGAAAGATCGCCGCGATGACCTCCGCCAGCGAGGCTTCCTCGTCGTGCCGCGGCAGGTCGAGCATGGTCTGCCGATGGGCCTCGATCATGGCCCGGAAGAGTGCCGTCTTGCTGGGAAACAGGCGGTAGAGGGTCTGCTTGGACATGCGGCAGCGCGCCGCCACCACGTCGGTGGTGGTGCCCGCATAGCCCCGGGCGAGAAACGTCTCCTGTGCGTGGGCGAGGATCTCGCGGCGGCGCGCGTCGTCGGCACGAAGTTTGGGACGTCCTCGGGGACGGGCCGGCGGACGATGTCCGGCGTTCTTGGGCGTGGCGGTTGTGGTTTTCAACTCTACTCCCCACGGCAGGTCTGGCATTGACAGCCGCCGCCCGCCCTCATTATCGGTACCGCTGAGTTCTGTAAATCTGGAGTCGGCGGAGTGCATCCTTCAGTAGCTGCAATTGCCTTGCCGGCGAACTCCGGTGAGAGCGGACATCCACGATCGCCCCTCAAGACAAGCGCCACCGCCTGGAATGGCTCCGCCGCCAGTTCAACCTGGACGTCGTCGAGACCGGCGCCGGGCGGCATTCGACCGGCATCATGAAACCACCTCCCGAACCGGCGGCGTGAACGACCGAGGGAGACGACCGCTGTGCAGCTTCTCGATGCAAGCCCTTCGCCATCAACGAAGCGCCGCGGCAAACGTCGCGGCTTCTACATCGCCACGGCCGCAATCGCCGTGCTCATGGTCGTCGCTGCCGTGCGGGCGTGGCGTATGCATAACACCGACCACGACGACGCGCTGGTGAGCGCGCCCGTCGTCATTGGCAGCATCGAACAAACCGTGCTCGCCACCGGCACGTTAAAGCCGGTCAAGCTGGTCGCCGTCGGCGCGCAGGCGTCCGGGCGTATCACCTCGCTCAAGGTGTCGGTCGGCCAGACCGTCCACCGCGGCGACTTGGTCGCCGAAATCGACTCGCTCGCGCAGGTCAACTCGCTGCGGACCGCCGAGGCGCTGCTGCAGAACATCCGCGCCCAGCGCCGGGAAAAGGAGGCGACCCTCGCTCTCGCCGAAGCGACGTTCGCGCGCCACCAGCGGACGCTGGCCGACAAGGCGACCTCGCGCGCCGATTACGACACGGCCGAAGCGGCGGTCAAGACGACGCGCGCCCAGATCGCGGCCCTCGACGCCCAGATCGTCGAGGCCGAAGTCGCCATCGAGACCGCCCGCGTCAATCTCGGGTACACGCGCATCACCGCCCCGGTCGACGGGACCGTGCTCGCGGTCGTCACCCAGGAGGGGCAGACCGTCAATGCAGTGCAGTCGGCACCGACCATCGTCGTCATCGGCCAGATAGACGTCATGAGGGTTCGGGCGGAGATATCCGAAGCCGACATCGTCAAGGTGAAACCGGGTCAGCAAATCTATTTCACCATCCTGGGCGAGCCCGGCCACCGCCGCCACGCGAGGTTGGGCTTCATCGAGCCGGCGCCGGAATCCATCCGGAACGATAGCAGCATCAGTTCCTCCGGCACGACGTCGAGCAGCACCTCGTCGTCATCGTCATCATCGAGTTCCTCGACGGCGATCTACTACGTGGGCGTCTTCGACGTGCCGAACCCCGACGGCCAGTTGCGCACCTACATGACCGCCCAAGTCCACATCGTCCTCGGCGAGGCCAAGGACGTGCCGACGATCCCGTCGGCCGCCATCAGGACATCGGCGAAGGACGGCACCACCACCGTCCAGGTGGTTGACGACGCCGGCCGCATCGAGACGCGGACGGTCGAGATCGGATTGAACGACAAGGTCACCGCTGAGGTCCGTGCCGGCCTGCGCACCGGCGAGCGCGTCGTCCTCGGCCAGAAAAGCACCGAGACAACGACCACGCGGATGGGCCCTCCGCCGCCCATGGGCCTGTGACGCCATGACACCCCTGATCGCACTGAAGAAACTCCGCCGCGAATTCCAGTCGGGCGACGACACCATTACGGTCCTCAAGGACATCGACTTGGTGATCGAGGCCGGCGAGATGATTGCGATCGTCGGCGCCTCCGGCTCCGGCAAGTCGACCCTGATGAACATCGTCGGCTGCCTCGATCGTCCTACCTCCGGCAGCTACGAGATCGCCGGCCGCGAAACCTCGCAACTCTCTCCCGACGAGCTGGCAGAGCTTCGTCGCGAGCATTTCGGTTTCATCTTCCAGCGTTACCACCTGCTGCCGGAATTGACCGCGGTGCGCAATGTCGAAGTACCGGCGATCTATGCCGGCGTTGCCGGCCACGAGCGCCAGGGCCGTGCCGCCGCCCTGCTCGGCCGCCTCGGCATGGCCGACCGCCTCGGCCACCGGCCCGGACAGCTCTCCGGCGGGCAGCAACAGCGCGTCAGCATCGCCCGCGCCCTCATCAACGGTGCCGACATCATCCTCGCCGACGAGCCGACCGGCGCCCTCGATCGCCACAGCGGCGAAGAAGTGCTCGCCATCCTGGAACGCCTGAACGCCGAAGGAAAGACGGTGTTCATCGTCACCCACGACATGTCGATCGCCGCCCGTGCCCGCCGCATTGTCGAAATCAGTGACGGCGAAATCGTCTCCGACCGACCCGGCCGCACCGCCAGGCTCGCCGCGGCAACGCCGCGCCCCATCGGCGAGGCACCGCGATCGTGGCAGGCCATCGCCGACCGCTTCAAGGAAGCCTTCGTGATGGCGGTCCTGGCCATGCAGGCGCACCGGCTGCGCACGTTCCTGACCATGCTCGGCATCGTCATCGGCATCGCTTCGGTGGTTTGCGTGGTTGCGCTCGGTGAGGGGTCGCGCCAGCAGGTGCTGTCGAACATCCGCAATCTCGGCACCAACACGCTGGAGATATTTCCCGGCAAGGATTTCGGCGACGTGCGCTCCGCCAAGGTCAAGACGCTGGTCGTCGCCGATGCCGTGGCGCTGGCGCGGCAGCCTTACGTCGCCGGCGTCACTCCGACGGTGTCGCTCACAAGCACGCTGCGCTACGGCGCCATCGAGGCGAGCGCGATGATCAACGGCGTCGGCGCGCAGTACTTCGACGTCAAGGGTACCAAGCTCGCCGACGGCCGCTTCTTCGGCGCCGACGGCGTGCGCGAAATGGCGCAGGAGGCGGTGATCGACGAAAACACCCGCAAGACCCTGTTCGGCGGCCTCAGCGCCAGTCCGGTCGGCGAGATCATTTTGATCGGCACTGTTCCGTGCCGGGTGATCGGCGTCACCCAGAAACAGCAGAGCGGGTTCGGTGCCAGCCAGAACCTGTCGGTCTATCTGCCCTACTCGACCGTTCAGGCCCGTTTTCTCGGTAACCTGTCGTTGCGCAGCATCACCCTGCGGGTAAACGATGACACCGCGACCGACGTTGCCGAACAGGCAGCCACCAGCCTCCTGGAGCATCGGCACGGGGCCAGGGACTTCTTCGTCCTCAACACCGACGACATCCGCCAGACCATCACCCAGACCACCGAAACCATGACCCTTCTGATCGCCGCCATCGCGGTGATCTCGCTATTGGTCGGCGGCATCGGCGTGATGAACATCATGCTGGTGTCGGTGGTCGAGCGCACCAACGAGATCGGCGTTCGCATGGCGGTCGGTGCCCGCCGCAGCGACATCCTTCAGCAGTTCATGATCGAAGCCATCCTGGTGTGCCTGGTCGGCGGCTGTCTCGGCATCGCCGCGGCACTCGCCTTCGGCATCGGTTTTACGGCATTCGGCTCGCACTTCTCCCTGGTCTATTCGACCACGTCGATCGTCTCCGCGGTCGTGTGCTCGACCTTGATCGGCGTCGTTTTCGGCTTCTTGCCGGCGCGCAATGCCGCCCGGCTCGACCCGGTGGTGGCCCTGGCGAGGGAGTGACGGCGGCGCTTCGCGCCCCTACCCTCGCTTGTCCGGGGCCGCGATGATCATGGCCCAGAACACCTTGTATTTGGAACTCGGCGAATAGACGGCCGCGATGCCGATGCGGGTCGCGCCCTTGAGCAGCATGTTGGCGCGGTGGGGCGGCGAATCGCGCCAGCCTGAAAAGGCTTCGGCGAGGGTATGATATCCGGCCGAAATATTCTCGGCGGCGGCGACGGCGTCGAAGCCGCCGCCGCGCATGCGGGTCTTGAAGTCCTTGCCGACATTGTGGTCGAGCTTGTCCTTCGCCGCCATGGCGCGGGCCTGCTCGCCGGCGAGCCGGGTCAATTCCGCATCGATGACGACCGCATCGAGACCGTTGTTCTGGCGATAGCCGGAGATCATCGAGGCGGCTGCCGAGGTGTCGAGAACGGCGCTCGGCGACGCCAGGCTGCGATAAAAACTCGGCTGGGCCGGCGGCGGATCGAAATCGTTCGCGCAGGCGCCGAGGCCGAGCGCGGCCATGAAGGCGCAGCCGGCGGCCGACAAGGAACTGGACATGAAAGTGTGATCTCCCCGTGCGCGACCCGCACGGCCAGGGGTTTCGGAATCAAGTTCGGCGGAATTATGCCGGTCAGGGTCCTGGCAAATGGTAAATCGCATCAAGGCACCGCCGTGGACGTTCCGCCGAGCAACCGGACCTCTCTCTGCGGGAAGGGGATGGCGATACCGGCCGCGTTGAAGCGCGCCAGGACGTCGAAATGCAGGTCGCTCTTGACGATGAGCGCGTCCTCCACGTTGGCGACGATGCAGCGCAGCTCGAAATCGAGCGCCGAATCGCCGAAGCCGAGCAGGAACACGCGCGGCGGCGGCGTCTGCAACACCTGCGGATGGGTGCGGGCGCAATCGAGCAGGACTTCGCGCACCTTTTCGACGTCGCTGTCATAGGCGACCCCGACCTTGATGGTGACCCGGCCCATGGTGTTGGAGTGGGTCCAGTTCTTGACGACGCCGGTGATGAACTCGGAGTTGGGCACGATCACGGTGGCGCGCTCGAAAGTCTCGATCTCGGTGGCACGCACGCTGATGCGGCGCACCCAGCCCTCCTCGCTCTTCACCACCACCCAATCGCCGACGCGGATCGGCCGTTCGGCGAGCAGGATCAGGCCGGAGACGAAGTTCGACACGATGGATTGCAGGCCGAAACCGATGCCGACCGACAGCGCGCCAGCGACAAGTGCGATCTTCTGCAGATCGAGACCGACCTGCGCGAGCGTGAGCGACAGCACCGCGATCAGGAGCGCGTAGCCGAACAGCGCCGATACCGAATGCTGCAGGCCCGCCTCGAGACCGGTCCGCGGCAGGAAACGCTTCTCCAGCCAGCGCTGCGCCCCACGGGTCGCCAGGATGCCGACGAGAAACACCGCGATGGCGGCGAAAATGGCGGCGATCGAGATCGTGATCCCGCCCATGCGCACGCCATTGGCGACGTCGTCGAGCACGCCGAACACATCGGCGGCGAACACGCCCCACTGACCGAGCACCGGCAGGCAGGCGAGCAGGATCAATATGATCCGGATGAGAGCGGAGGCGAGCGTGCCGATCAGTTCGAGCGCCCGCAGCGAGATGCCGAGCGCCGCCGCGAGCGAGCGCCCGGCCTGGGTGTCGCCGGTGAGGACGTCGCAGAACAGCGCGTCCACGAAGGTGACGGCGATGTAGGCGGCACCGATCATGGCGACGGCGACGAGGACGCGACCCGCCACGTAGGCCGCCATGCCGATGTAGCCGGTCAGCAGTGCGCCGACCAGCATGGCGATCAGGAGCCAGCCCGGCACGCGCAGCCAGTCGAGCCGCGCGGTTTCGCCGTCGACCGCCCGCGGCAGCCGCCGCAAGAGGTGCAGTGTTAGGAGCGACAGGGCGACGGCGAGCAGCGCGCTGGTGGCAACCGTCAGCGACACCGGCGCCGCGAACTCCTTGTGGACGGCATTGACGAAGACCACGAGGGCGAGCAGCCGTCCGCCCCAAACGAGATGCGAGCCCAGTATGCGCGCCTCGTCTTCCCCGTATCGGAGCAGGCGACGGTTCGGCTTTCCGGGGGCGAACAGCCCGTAGGCGACGCCACGACTGAACCCCGTGATCGCGACCGCGACCGCGAAGGCAAATCCCAGATGGACGATGCGCGGCGGCGTCAGGCCGTGGCTGTCGAGCACCGCGACCGCCGCCGCGACCGACAGGGCGGGCGCCGCCGCATGGTAGACCAGCACGGCAAGCGCCGACAGCGCACGACCGAAGCGGGTATCGAAGACCTCGTCGGTGAGGCGGCGCATCCACCAGCGGCGCAGCACCATCGCGCCTCCGAGCAGGATCAGCAGCACCGACAAGGCCGCGGCGAAACCGGCACGTACGCCGGCCGACAGCACGTAATCCCACCAGACGCCGAGGAGATTGGCGACGCTCTTCGCCTCGTCCAGAGCCGCGACGGCGGTCGATCGCCAGAGGTTGAAATCGAACAGGCCGGCATGGCGCGCGAACAATTCGCGCGTGAACAGGTCGCGCCAGCGTTCGTTGATGCGGGCGGAAATCTGGTCGGCGCGCAGCAGCATCAGGCGGCCCTGCTTGAGCGCCGCCTCCTTCTCGGCCCGCACCGTGGCGAGGCTTTTGCGCTCGCCCGTCAGGGAGGGATCTTCCGGCGTCGCGTCGGCGGCGGGCGCCTCGCCCAGTTCCTTGAGGCGATCGACGATGCGGGCGAGTTCCGGTGCCAAAGCCTCGGTGCGGGCACGCAGCTCCTCCCGCAGCGGCGTAAGCTGCTGCTTGAGCGCACCGAGTTGCTGGTCGGACACAACCTCCCGCTGCACCGCCTCCTCGATTCGATCGAGCGTCATCTTGGTGGCTTCGAAATCCACCGGCGGCCGGGTTTGCGCATGGGCGAAGCCGCCGGCCAGGAGGAGGACGGCCACAAGAACGCCGAGCGCCCCCGCAAGTGCTTGAATGACAAAGCGATGACGGACGAATCGATGCATGGCGACCCCTTGGCGGATGTCACGCCCGGCGCCAACAGTGTCAAGGCGGGGCCGCAAATGCGCCGCCCCACCCCAGCTCTTGTTGCTCCGCAACCGGCTTGGCGGCATCCTAGCCGGGTCCAGGAACATCGGCGCAACCGACGATGCCGACGGGCGGCCTTTTCGAGGTGACCCATGAAAGTGCTGACGGTCGGCGGTGCCATGATCGACACGGTCGCGGTCATCGACAGCGCCCGCATCGAGCGCATGAGCATGCGCAATGCCGATTCCTCGTTCCTGCTGCTCGAAGAGGGGCGCAAGACCGAGGCGGAGGACATTTCCACCCATGTGGGCGGCGGCGGCATCAATGCCGCGGTGGCGCTGGCCCGGTTGGGGCTCGACACCGCGGCCGTCGCCAAGCTCGGCCGCGACGCCCGCGCCGAGACCATTCTCAACCGGTTGATGGACGAGGGCGTCTCGACCCGCTACGTGGTGCGCGACAGCCGCGCCCCGACGGGCGCCTCGGTGATCATCTCGGCCCATGAGCGCAATGCCGCCGTGTTCACCTTCCGGGGCGCCAACACGCTGTTGGAGCCACCCGACCTGCGCGACGACGCCTTCGCGGTCGACCTCGTCTTCATCTCCAATCTCAGCAACAAGTCGGCCGACTGTTTTCCGTCCATCGTGCGCTGCGCCAAGAGCCACGGCGCCCAGGTGGCCACCAATCCGGGCATCCGC
The DNA here is from genome assembly GCA_030848545.1 of Astrobacterium formosum. Classification (GTDB taxonomy): domain Bacteria; phylum Pseudomonadota; class Alphaproteobacteria; order Rhizobiales; family Xanthobacteraceae; genus Astrobacterium; species Astrobacterium formosum. Next base: position 84,516 of record JAVDCA010000013.1, on the reverse strand, counting down.
CAGCTATCGGCGCGCGGCGGACCTTTCATGGAATGCCTGCCGCTGATCGACATCCTGTCCATCAACCGCGCCGAAGCCGAGGTGCTGGTGCCAAGCCTGATCGCCCGCTTCGGCGAAGGCGGCCCGCCCCTGCCGCTCGCGCCGGACGAAGAGGCGCCGGAGCTCGAAATGCGCGGGCTCGTGGGCGGCGGTTTCCAGATGTCGCTTTCGGCCTTCCTCAATGCGGTGCGGGGCCTCGGCGTCGCCAATGTGCTCCTGACCGACGGCGGCGGCGGCGCCTTCCTCAAGACCCCCGAGCGCATCATCCATTGCCCGGCTTTGCGCCTTCCCAACGTGGCGAGCACAGCCGGAGCCGGCGACGCCTTCTCGGCCACCTTCGCGGCCTATGTGGGGCTCGGCCGCCCCCCCGAAGAGGCGCTGCGCGCCGCCACCCTCAACGCCGCCTCCGTGGTCGGCCACGTGGATACGCAAACCGGTCTCCTGAAGCGCGAGGCGTTGGATCACCGGCTCGCAGCCGAGGCCGAGCGGTTGCCCGTGCAGCAATGGACGGCGTGAAGCCGCCAGTCATTCGCCGTGAGGCGGAACGCACCTATTGGTGAGGCGGCCGGTGCGGTTTATCGGACCGCTTCGTCTCCTCGACCGCCGTCCGCCGCCGGTTCAACTTGTCGAGCGCGCTCGATGCGCGGCGGCGGTATTCTTGGTGGAGATTCTCAAGCTCCTCGTCGGACAATTCCTCGGCATCGGCAAGGCGGTTCTCGGCGCCTTTCATGGCCATGATCAGCTCGGCCAATTTGAGCTGCACCGCCATGGAGTCCCGGTTCTGGGTGTTCTGGATCAAGAATACCATCAGGAAGGTGATGATCGTCGTGCCGGTATTGATGACGAGTTGCCAGGTGTCGCTGAAGCCGAACAGCGGGCCGGTCACCGCCCACACGATGATCAACAGCACGGCGCTGAGGAACGTGGCGGGCGATCCCGCAAAATGTGCCGTCCCTCGGGCGAACCAGCTGAACCAGTGATGCCACTCGTCGCCTGTGACCGCGCGCGCAGCCACGACTTCACGCGGATCAGTGATCGTCTTGGATGTCATGGGATCGCAACCTCACGCGGATGCGGGCAGAGAACGGCCGGCGCTGCTGCCAGCGCCGGCCAAAAGCTGGCGGAACGAGGTCAGAGGTTCGTGCGTCCGCCGGCATCGCCGAGGAAGATGGCCTCAGCTGCCGCTGCCGCCGGTGAGGACGGCGCGCAATTCGCGATCGGGACCGAAATCGTCGGCGCTTTCGATGGCCATCAGTTCGGCAAGACGCGTGCGGGCGCGGTTGACGCGGCTCTTGATGGTGCCGACCGCGCAGCCGCAGATTTCGGCCGCCTCCTCGTAGGAGAACCCGGAGGCGCCGACCAGAACCAGTGCCTCACGCTGATCGGTGGGCAGCTTGTTGAGCGCGACGCGGAATTCCTCGAACTCGACGCGGCTCGACTGTTCCGGTTGGGTCTTCATCGTGTCCGCATAGGTGCCGTCGCCGTCGGGCACTTCGCGGCGGCGCTTGCGGTACTCCGACCGGAACAGATTGCGCAGGATGGTGAACAGCCAGGCCGACATGTTGGTGCCCGGCTCGAACGAATGGATGTTGGCCCATGCCCGCAGCAGCGTTTCCTGCACCAGGTCATCGGCGCGGTCCACATTCCCGCACAGCGAGATCGCGAAGGCGCGCAAAGACGGTACCGCCGAGAGCATGGCATCCCGGACTGAGGGATTCAGGCTCATTCCTGCGTTTCCTTGTCGCTCGGCTGATTATTGGGCTCGGCGTCGAGGCGGCTGAGAAGATCGGCGAAGCGGTCCGGCACACCCTGATCGACCACATCGTTGTAGACAGCCCGCAGCTGTTGGCCGATCTTGGCTTGAATCTCACGATTCAGGATCTTTCCGGTCTTTTCGCCTGGCGATTGCACCTGCATCGAACGTTCCGGCCTTGCTGTTTTACGATCGTTCATCGTGCGTCCTCGCCACCCTTTTGCCCGGTTCAGTCCGGGCTCTGCGGGTCCCCGCGACGTTGGGGGAAACTCAGGACCCGGACATCGGTTCCAATGGAACCGGAACTTTTTTGTTCCCTACGCGTTTTGCACCATACGGACCATAACAGCGGGAGGGTTTTCCGTGTCATCGGCTCAATCTGTTGGCCAGCATCTGCCATATCTGCGCCGCTATGCGCGCGCCCTCACGGGCAGCCAGAGTAGCGGCGATGCTTATGTGGCGGCCACCCTCGAGGCTCTGATCAAGGAGCCCAACCTTCTGGAAACCAACGAGAAACCACGCGTCTCCCTGTTCCGACTGTTCACCTCGATCTGGAGTTCGATGCCACTCAACGGCACCCCCGAACCCGTCGGCGGGCTGGCGGCCGAACGCCGGCTGGGCAATCTGACCCCACGGGCTCGGCAGGCCTTCCTGCTCGTCTCTCTGGAGGGTTTTTCCGAGCAGGATGCCGCCCATATTCTGGGGCTCGACGTCCAGGCGGTGCGCGGCTTGGTCGAGCAGGCCGGCCGCGAACTGGCCGACGAAATCGCCACCGACGTGCTCATCATCGAGGACGAGACCTTCATCGCCCTCGACCTGGAGGGTCTGGTGGAAACCCTTGGCCACAAGGTGGTCGGCATCGCCCGCACCCACACCGAGGCGATCAGTCTGGCCAAGACCAAGCGGCCCGGTCTCATTCTGGCCGACATCCAGCTCGCCGACGGCAGTTCGGGCCTCGACGCCGTCAACGAACTTCTGGCCACCTTCGAGGTACCGGTTATCTTCATCACCGCCTATCCGGAGCGGTTCCTGACCGGCCAACGTCCTGAACCCGCATTCCTGATCGCCAAACCCTTCCAGCCCGCGACCGTGTCGGCGGTGGTCAGCCAGGCGCTGTTCTTCGAGCGCAATGCCAGCCGCAGCCAGCGGCGGGCTTCGGCCTGACCCACGGCCTCCCGCAACCATTCCAACGCATGGAAATGCCCGGCCCTGTGCCGGGCATTTCCATCGGCGAAAGTGGAGTCGCTCCGATCCGCGTCATTGCGAGGCACAGCGCGCGGACCCCGCGGCATAAAAAAAAGTCGCGGTTAGCGACTGGCGCTAACCGCGACTGTTGGCCGGCCGAGCACGGGGGGAGGGGGAATGGCGGCCGGTCACACAGATAACGTGGTCCCCAAGCCTTCGTTCCATGGCCGGCGCGGAAACTTGTGAAGGTCATTTTCGCACGGCCGGACAGCTTTGCGTATGCCTCCGGGCGCCGCCCGTGGGCTCCTGCCACCAGGGAACTATTTGAAAAACTTGCGCGTTTCTCTTTGTCGACGGCGCCCATTTCCAGGTGAGGCGGGATCGGGGCGAAATCGCCGCCCGGCGCCGAACCCTAGACGAGTGCGGAGTGGCGGATGGATGTGCTGGGCTGGCTCACAGGGTACATCCCGGAATCACCGGCGCTGGCGGGGGTGTGGCAGGCCGTTTCCGATGGCATCATCGGGGCGAGTTATGTGCTCATCGGCATCGGCGTCATCTGGTTGTTGCGCCGACGGCCGGACTTCTTCGAAGGTCGCAATCTGCACGTCTGGCTGTGCGGCATCTTCATCTTCGCCGGTGGCCTGACCCACGCCGTCGATGCCTTTGCGGTCGGTCTGCCGGCGGGGCTGCGCCACGTCGTCAAGGCGGCCACCGCAGGGATTTCGATCCTGACCGTGCTGGCGTTCTGGCCCTTGTTATCCAACCTCGTCCGCCTGCCGTCGCTGCGCCAGGTGGAGGACACCAACCGGCAGCTTCGGCGCGAGGTCGCCGCCCACGAGGCGACGCTGCGGGAATTGGAAACGGTCCACCACGACCTCGAGCAGCGGGTCGCCGACCGCACCCGCGAGGTCACGCGCGTCAAGGCCCGCTTCGAGACGGCGTTGCGCGGCGGCAAGGTATACGCATTCTCCCAGGATCGCGATCTGCGCTACCTGTGGGCCTACAGCCCATCGGGCGATGCCAACGGCGACATCGTCGGGCGCACCGACCAGGAGGTCCTGCCGGCCACGGAGCGCGATGCCGTCATCGCCCTCAAGCGGCGTGTCATCGAGACCGGCGTCGCCGAGGATTGCGAGGTCTTCTATCCGATCCCGCACGGCAGCGTTCTTCTGTCGCTTCATGTGGAGCCGGCGGTGGGCGGCGACGGCCGCATCGAGGGCGTCACCTGCGCCGCCATCGACATTTCGCGCCTGCGCTCGCTCGAGAGCGAGCAGAGACGGCTTGCCGCCGAACTTCGGGCGGCGCTGACGCGCTACGAGATCGCGCTTCGGGGCTCGCACGTGACGGTGTTCACGCAAGATCGCGCCCTCGCCTACACGTCAGTGAGCGGACCGATGTTCGGCCGCGATCCCGACGAGATCGTCGGCCGTACCGAGGAAGAGGATTTCGGCATCCAGGATCACCGCCGCCTCTCCGCCCTCAAGCGCGAGATCCTCGACTCCGCCGAACCCAGGGACAGCGAGATCCGCGTCCAGACCAACGGCGCCACGCACTGGTACGACGTCCACCTCGAACCCCTGCCCGACCTGACCGGCGCGGTCGTCGGCCTTGCCGGCGCCGCCGTGGACGTCACCGAGCGCAAGCAGGGCGAGGCGCACCTGCGCCTCCTCATGCGCGAACTCACCCACCGCTCGAAAAATCTCCTCGCGGTGATCCAGGCGATGGCCCGTCAGACCGCACGGCACACGAGCTCTCCCGACGAATTCCTCGACCAGTTCGGCGCCCGCCTGCAGGCGCTCGCGACTTCCCACGACATCCTGGTCCAGGAGAGCTGGCATGGGGCCTCCCTGACCGCCCTCACCCGGCAGCAGCTCGGCCACTATCTCAACGGGCCACGCACGCAGATCTCCATCGACGGTCCGCCGGTGGTGCTGCGTCCCGAAGCCGCCCAGAGCGTCGGCCTCGCCCTGCACGAGCTGGCCGCCAACGCCGCCAAGTACGGTGCCTTGTCGGTCCCCGACGGGCATGTGGACATTCGTTGGCGTCGCGGGGAGGACGAAAAGGGAATCGAACTCTCGTGGGCGGAGAGCGACGGACCGAGCGTGCGCGTCCCGGACCACCGTGGCTTCGGCAGCCTGGTCGTGGAGAAGAACCTGTCGCGCGCCCTCGACGCCGATGTCCATCTCGATTTCGATCCCGCCGGCGTGCGTTGCCGGATCATCATTCCGCCCGCGCACCTGCTCGCGGGCCGCTGACGCCTTGCGGATTGCGAGGCCGGAAAGCGACGAGGCAATCCGGATTTCCTGCGGCCTTTGGCTTGCCTCGCCTTCGACTCGCAATGACGGCCGCGGCAAACTGGACCGTCTGTCACGCCAGTGTGAGTCCGCGGACATGGAACCAGCACCGCGGGCCAACCGTTATATGGGTGGTTCGGGGACGCATCATCATGGCTTCCCGATCCCAACCATCGAACCGAGCCGGTCACCCCCAGCGCAGCGGAGCAATCCGATGGGCCACGTTACCTCATACCTTCTCGGCGGCTTCGCCGCCGTCTCCTCCTGGGCAATGGTGGCGCCGGGCGACTCCGCGACGCCGTCTTTCGTCGACATTTTCCGCGCGCCCGACCAGGCCGCTTCCGAGACGGTGATGCGCGCCGCCAAAGGCGATCGCAAGGGCGATCGTCTGCCGCCGGCCGTTTCGCAGCAGGCGCTGCCCGACGTCGGCGTCAGGCGCATCGTGACCTCGATCGAGGTGGTCGGTATCGACGACGCTTCGATCCTGTATCGGGATCGCGACGGCAACATCCTCTATCGCACCGACCCGGTCAGGAACGTCACGGTGATCGCCAAAGGCGTCAAACTGCCGGAGGTCACTGTGCGGCAAGGCGACCGCAGTCCGACCACGCCGGTGCCCATGACCGTCCCCGATGCCGGCAAGCCGGCCAAGCTGCCGGTCGGCTGCGAACCGGCGGCGAGCCCGATCGCCTCGCCGCATCTCTCGCACCTGACCGGCCTCTGCCTCGCAGCTCTCGACACGGACGCTCTGGCGCCGCGATAGGCACGGCGCTACGCTGAAGCGACCTGATCTGCAAGCGTTGCAGATCTTGATCCGCCGCTATTCAACGGGCGCAGGGAACCGGCCTCCGTACGGCCCGTTGGCCTAGGGCTTCGCATCCGGTGAGCTCGGCATCGAGAGCATGGAGGTCGCGCATGGCCCGGTATTTCATTCTGCAAGGCGACGACTGCTGGATGATCAAGTTTCGCGGCGAAGTCTTCGGCCCGTACCGCACCCGCGATGAAGCGCTCCTGTTCGCCATCGAGGCGGCGCAGAAACTCGGCGAACGCGAGCGCGATTCCAGCGTCCTGGTCGAGGACGTCAAGGATCACTTCGTCACCAGATGGAGTTACGGCGAGCGCCCGCAGGTGCCGCTCGCCTGATCTTCCGTTCGCAATTTGCGAAGAGCCTCGTCTGGCGAAGAACCTCGTCATTGCGAGCCACCGGGTCCGGCCAAAGGCCGGCCCCGGTGGCTCGCAATGGCGGTTGGCCGTCAAGCTTCACTCATCGATCATCCCGCTCTGAATAACGTCGCGCTCTCGCACTCCGCGGAACCATCCTGCCGTCAACAAACTTAGATTTGTCGAACGTCAGCCATTACTGCGGAGGAGGGACGACATGAATCTCCCGGCGAATGTGCGCTCATCCATGTGTGTCGCGATCGCGTCCGTGTTCATAGCCGGCATCGGCGCGTCGAGCCTGGTCGGCAGCGCGATCGCGGAGCCCCTGGCGCTCGCGCCCTACGGCGAGGCGGCGACGTCCGAAATCTTCGCGCCGTCGCTGCGCGAGGACGAGCCCGCCGATCCGGGCTACGAACTGCCCGCCCATCTGCGCCGCCAGATCGTCGCCTATGCGTCGCCGCACCCGGCCGGCACCATCGTGATCGATACGGCCAATACCTACCTGTATCTGGTTCTCGGCGGCGGCCGCGCCATGCGCTACGGCATCGGCGTCGGCCGCGACGGTTTCACCTGGTCGGGCGTGGAAAAGATCACCCGCATGGCGGAATGGCCGGACTGGCATCCGCCCGCCGAGATGATCCGCCGCCAGCCCTATCTGCCGCGCTTCGTCGCCGGCGGGCCGGGCAATCCCCTCGGCGCCCGCGCCCTGTATCTCGGCAATTCGCAGTACCGCATCCACGGCACCAATGATCCGTCCACCATCGGCAAGGCGGTGTCGAGCGGCTGCATTCGGCTCACCAACGAAGACGTCGCCGATCTCTATGCGCGCGCCCGCATGGGCGCGACCGTCGTGGTGCTGCCCGGTTCGCCGGGACGCACGGCCGAGCGCAGGGCGGCGGTGGCGCCGATCGCGGCACGTGCGTCGCTCGGATCAACTCTGTATTGAGCGACGCCGCCATGTCCGCCGCCGCCGGATTTGAACCGGCGGCCGTCGCGAAACGACGGATCGCCGCTGCCCTGGGAAAGCTCGTACCGATGCGCCAGTGCGCCCCTTCCGCTAGTTCGCCGAAGACGCCCGCGTCGAAGACGCCGGCACGGCGGCGGCGGGCGGCGTGCCTGTTGCTCGCCGCGGTGGCGGCGGGTGCGGTGCTGGCCCCGGATAGGGGCGTGACGCAGGATTTTTTCGGCTTCTTCTTCGGCCAGCGCGAGCGCTCGTTCCGTCATGATCGCAACCGCAATGAATACCAGGAGCGATACCAACCCGATCGCTACCGATCCGGCCGCTATCATGAGCCCTATGCTTATGCGGACCCCTCCGAAGTGCCGCCGGAATACCGCTCCCGCGGGCCGGCACGCACCATCGAACAGGCACCGCGCGCGACCTATTGCGTGCGACTGTGCGACGGCCGTTTCTTCCCCATGTCCGGTCCTGCGGCGGCTTCGCAGGCGAGCGCCGCCAAGACCTGTTCGGCCCTGTGTCCGGCGAGCAAGACCGCCGTCTATCGCGGCGGCGAGATCGACGAGGCCGTCGCCCGGAACGGCGATCGCTATGCCGATCTTGCCAACGCCTTCGTGTATCGCACCAAGCTCGTCGACGGCTGCACCTGCAACGGCAAGGACCCGCTCGGCCTCGCCCGCCTCGACATCGCCACCGATCCGACCCTCAAGGCCGGCGACGTGGTCGCCACCACCGGCGGACTGAAGGTGTTCAAGGGCGGCAAGGGCGAGACCCACAAGAGCGCCGACTTCACCCCGATCGAGGATTCCAGGAAGGTCTCCGCCGATCTGCGCCGGCACCTCGCCACCACGCGGGTGACTACGGCGCCGTAAGGGGCGTGCCGCGCGCGCCCAACGCCCGTCTTTTTGGTGAAATTTTACCAGCTTTTTCAAGCCGAAAAGCAGTTGCTTGACTCTCCCGCCCGGGAGGGGAATCAATAGAACAAAGCACGAACATTACAGGCCTGTTCCCATGCCCGATCCGCGCCGGCTCGATGCCCTGCGCCAGACTCTGGCGCATCTCGACGCCAAAGCTGGCCGCCGCCAGCAGCCCGACGTCCTTCCCCTCGGGGTTGCGACCGTCGATGCCGCCCTCGGCGGCGGGCTCGTTTTCGGCACGCTCCACGACATCGCCGCCGAAGCACCCGCAGAGATGGGCGCCGCCGCCGGATTTGCGGCGGCGCTCGCCGCCCGGGCTGCAGCCCGGGCGATACCGTCGCGCCCCGTTCTGTGGATCCAGCAGGAGGTCGCCTCCTTCGAGGCCGGCGGCTTGTACGGGCCGGGCTTTTCGGCCTTCGGGTTGCCCATGGGGCGTCTCGTGGTGCTGCGGGTGATGCGCACCCGCGACGTCCTGTGGGCCATGGAGGAAGCGCTCGCCTCAGGAGCGCTCGCCGCCGTCGTCGCCGAACTGGTGAAGAACGAAGCCGATCTGACCGCGACACGCCGCCTGTCGCTCGCCGCCGCCGAAGCCGACACCCTCGCTTTGCTCCTCAACCACCAGGTCTCGCCCCATGCCAGCGCGGCGGCGACGCGATGGCGCGTCTGCGCCCATCCGGGTCCGCGCGACGCCTTCGGCGGCCTCGGGCTCACCGCCTTCACCCTCTCCCTCGTCAAGAACCGCCACGGGCCCACCGGCTGCTGGCACATCGTCTGGAATCACCATGAGCGCGTCTTCTCCGCGGCGACATCTGGTGGTGTGGTTGCGGCGGCTTTCGACCGACCGGATCGCACACCACTCGCCCGCTCCGCCTGACGGCCCCCTCGCCGCCGTCGCGCCGGTCAAGGGGGCGCAGCGCCTGACGGCCGTCGACGACGAGGCAAGCCGCCTCGGCCTCGTTCCCGGCATGGCGCTCGCCGACGCCCGCGCCATGTATCCGGCCCTGGCCGTCGTCGACGCCGATCCGCGCGCCGACGCCGATCTCCTCGCGGCCGTCGCCGACTGGTGCGACCGCTACACGCCCCTCGTCGGCCTCGATCCCCCGGACGGTCTCGTCCTCGACATCACCGGCTGCACCCATCTGTTCGGCGGCGAGGTCGCGCTTTTAAGCGACATGGTGCGCCGGCTCGACAAGGGCGGCTACGCGGCCCGCGTCGCCATCGCCGACACGGTCGGCTGCGCCTGGGCGTCCGCCCATCACGGCACGTCCTCGATCGTCCCCTTGGGCGGAATACGCGCGGCGATCCTGCCCCTGCCGCCGGCGGCGCTACGGCTCGAGGCCGGCGTCGCCGAGGCACTGGCGCAGGCGGGACTCAAGCGCATCGCCGACTTGATCGACCTGCCGCGGGCGGCGCTGGCCGCCCGCTTCGGCGTCGCCCTCGTGCGCCGCCTCGACCAGGCCCTCGGCCGCGAGGACGAGCCCATCACGCCCCGCCTGCCGCCGCCCACATACGTGGTCGAGCAGCCCTTCGCCGAGCCGATCGGCCTTGAACGCGACGTCCTCGGCACCCTGCACCGCCTCGCCGGCCGGCTCGGCCGCGTCCTGGAGCAGCACGGCGACGGCGCCCGCGTGCTGCAGGCGGCCCTCTTTCGCACCGACGGCAAGGTCTATCGCGTCCGCCTCGGCACCAGCGCGCCATTGCGCGACGCCGAGGCGGTGACGCGCCTGTTCGGCGATCGCCTGGCGGCAATCGGGGAAGCCTGCGATCCCGGATTTGGCTTCGATCTCGTGCGGCTTTCGGCCCTGGTGGCGGAACGCCAATCCGAAGTTCAAAGTTCGCTCGCCGGCCCCGACGGCGCCGCCGAGCTCGCCCATCTGATCGACCGGCTCGGCGCCCGCTTCGGCCTCGACCGCGTCACCGTTCCGGTCGCGCGCGACACGCATATTCCCGAATATGCCGTCGCGGCGGTGCCGGCGCATGCGGCCGTTTCACATGCCGTCGTCGCGGCGCCGGTGATCGAGCAGGACAGCCGCGCGCCGGCGCGGCCGATCCGCCTGTTCGAACGGCCGGAAGCGATCGAGGCCATCGCCGAGGTGCCGGACGGACCGCCGGTGCGCTTCCGCTGGCGCCGTGTGCTGCACGAGATCGCCGCCACCGAGGGGCCCGAGCGCATCGCCATGGAATGGTGGCGCGACGCCGACGGACATGCCCTGACGCGCGACTATTTTCGCGCCGAGACCCGCGCCGGCATGCGCGTGTGGCTCTATCGCGAGGGCCTCTACGGCCGCGAGACGGGCAGCCCGCGCTGGTTCGTGCACGGGCTGTTCGGATGAAGGCGCGTGAGGAGCCATGACCGCCTATGCGGAGCTTGCCGTCACTACCAATTTCTCCTTCCTGCGCGGCGCTTCGCATGCGGAGGAACTGGTGGCGCGCGCCAAGGAGCTCGGCCTCGCCGGCCTCGGCGTCGCCGACATCAACAGCGTCGCCGGCGTCGTGCGCGCCCACGATGCCGCCAAGGAGCACGGCGTCAGGCTTGCGGTCGGCACCCGCCTCGTCTTCGCCGACGGCACGCCCGATATCCTCGCCTATCCGCGCGACCGTGCCGCCTGGGGCCGGCTGACGCGCCTGCTCACGCTCGGCAAGCGGCGCGCCGAAAAAGGGCGCTGCACGCTGTCCTTCGGCGACCTCCTCGATCACGTCGAAGGGCAGAGCCTGATCGTGATGGAGAGGCCTTCTTTGTCGACGAACCCCGCCCCACCGTCCCCTCCCCCGCTTGCGGGGGAGGGACAGGGAGGGGGCCGTCACCCGCACAGAGTTTCGAGCTCCCCCCTCCCCAACCCTCCCCCGCAAGCGGGGGAGGGAGAAAGGAGGCGCGGCATTTCCTCCCTCCTCGCCCGCCTGCGCGAGGCGGCGCCGCGTGCGGTGTGGCTTGCCGCCAGCATGCGCTATCGCGGCGACGATGCGCGCCGTCTCGCCCGCCGGGCGGCGCTCGCCGGCGAGGCGCGCCTGCCGCTGATCGGTGTCGGCGACGTGCTCTATCATGCCCCCGAACGGCGCCCTTTGCAGGACGTCATGACCTGCGTGCGCGAGCACGTGACGCTTGCGACCGCCGGCCGCCGGCTCGAAGCCAATGCGGAGCGGCATCTGAAATCATCCGGGGAAATGACGCGCCTGTTCCGCGCCGCCCCGCAAGCCGTCGCGGAGACGCTGCGATTCCTCGAACGCTGCCGCTTTTGCCTCGACGAGCTCTCCTACGAGTATCCCGACGAGACACGCGCCGGCTTCGCGACCCCGCAGGAGGCGCTCGCCGCCTTCGCCGAGGCGGGCGCGCGCCAGCGCTATCCCGCCGGCGTGCCACTGAAGGTGCGCCGCGCCCTCGACCACGAGTTGGCGCTGATCGCGGAACTCGATTACGCCCCCTATTTCCTCACCGTGCACGACATCGTGCGCCATGCGCGCGAAAAGAACATCCTGTGCCAGGGCCGCGGCTCGGCCGCCAATTCCGCCGTCTGCTTCTGCCTCGGCATCACCGAGGTCGATCCCGAGCGCTCCGACCTCCTGTTCGAGCGCTTCGTCTCCGCCGAGCGGCGCGAGCCCCCCGACATCGACGTGGATTTCGAGCACGAGCGGCGCGAGGAAGTGATCCAGTACATCTACCAACGCTACGGCCGCGAACGCGCTTCCCTCGCCGCCACGGTGATCTCCTATCGGGCGCGCTCGGCCATCCGCGAAGTCGGCAAGGCGTTCGGATTATCGGACGACACGGTCGGGGCGCTTGCCGGCACCCTGTGGGGCTGGTCGGTTGAGGGCGTGTCGGAGCAGCATGCCCGCCGCGTCGGCTACGACCCACGCGACCCGACCCTTGCCCGCGTGCTGGCGCTCGCCCACGAATTGATCGGCTTTCCCCGCCATCTGTCGCAGCATGTGGGCGGCTTCGTCATCACCCGCGGCCGCCTCGACGAGGTGGTGCCGATCGAGAACGCCGCCATGGACGATCGCACCGTCGTCGAATGGGACAAGGACGATCTCGATAGTCTCAAGATCCTCAAGATCGACGTCCTGGCGCTCGGCATGCTCACCTGCCTGCGGCGTGGACTGGAATTGATGGAGAAGCATTACGGAGAGAACGTGCGGCTGGCCAGCTCGCCGCAGCCAGCTCCCTCTCCCCAGCGGGGAGAGGGTTGGGGTGAGGGGGCTCCGGCGGTGCAATCGAACACGACACCGTTCCGCCCTCACCTGATTCGGCGTGAAGACCACGCGCCAAACTCGCTTCGTCACCCCCTCACCCCGGCCCTCTCCCCAACGGGGAGAGGGAGAAGGGACGCCGTGCCCGTGCTCCCTCCCCTCACCCTCTCGCTCATTCCGCCGGAGGAGGAGGCTGTCTACCGCATGCTGTCGCGGGCCGACTCGATCGGCGTATTCCAGGTCGAGAGCCGGGCGCAGATGTCGATGCTGCCACGGCTGCGACCGAAGGAGTTCTACGATCTCGTCATCGAAGTCGCGATCGTGCGGCCCGGTCCGATCCAGGGCGACATGGTGCATCCCTATCTGCGCCGCCGGCAGCAGCTCGAAGAGGTGCACTATCCCTCACCGTCGCCGCAGCACGGACCGGCGGACGAACTCCGCCAGGTGCTCGGCAAGACCCTCGGCGTGCCCCTGTTCCAGGAGCAGGCCATGCGCATCGCCATTGTGGCCGCCGGCTTCACGCCCTCGGAGGCCGACCGGCTGCGCCGCGCCATGGCGACCTTCCGGCGCGTCGGCACCATCTCGTATTTCCGTGGCAAGCTGATCGAAGGCATGGCGGCGCGGGGATATCCGCGCGACTTCGCCGAGCGCTGCTTCCGCCAGATCGAAGGTTTCGGCGAATACGGATTCCCGGAAAGCCATGCGGCGAGTTTTGCGCTCCTCGTCTACGCGTCCGCCTGGATGAAGTGCCGCTATCCGGACGTGTTCGCGGCCGCGCTCCTCAACAGCCAGCCCATGGGCTTCTACGCCCCGGCCCAGATCGTGCGCGACGCGCAGGAGCACGGCGTCGAGGTGCGCGAGATCGACGTCAATCATTCGGATTGGGATTCGACACTGGAGCCCGCCCCACCGTCCCCTCCCCCGCTTGCGGGGGAGGGACAGGGAGGGGGAATGGCCGCCGGCGCGGAATTCGTGTCGGCCCCCTCCCCAACCCTCCCCCGCAAGCGGGGGAGGGAGCAGGCAGAGCCCCCCCGCCTCCATCCCCGCCACGCCGCGATGGCCAGCGACATCCGCGCGACCCATGCGCTGCGGCTCGGCCTGCGCCAGATCAAGGGCTTCGCCGAGGCGGACGCACGCGCCATCGAGACGGCGCGCAGCGCCGGCTTCGATTCCATCCGCGACCTGTGGCTGCGCACTTCCCTCGCGCCGGCGGCGCTGGAAAAGCTGGCGCTCGCCGATGCCTTCCGTTCCCTCGGGCTCGACCGCCGCCAGGCCTTGTGGGCCGTCCGCGCCCTGCGCCGCTCGGGCGACAAGGACGACCTGCCCCTGTTCGCCCGCGTCACGACGCCGGAACTCGAGCCCGATGTGGCGCTGCCGCCTATGCTTCTCGGCGAGCACACCGTCGAGGATTATCGCTGGCTGCACCTGTCGCTGAAAGCCCATCCGGTCTCGTTCCTGCGCGCCGAGCTCGACCGCCGCGGCATTCTGGCCAGCGAACGGCTGGCTTCGCTTCCTTCCAGCCGCCGCGTCACCGTCGCCGGCCTGGTGCTGGTGCGTCAGCGACCGGGCAGCGCCAACGGCGTCATCTTCATGACGCTGGAGGACGAAGGCGCGATCGCCAATACCATCGTGTGGCCGCAGGTGTTCGAGCAGTATCGCCCGATCGTACTCGGCGCCCGTCTGGTCGCCGTCACCGGGAAACTGCAGAACGAGCAGGGCGTCATCCACGTGGTCGCCGAGCGGCTCGAAGACCTGACGCCGCTCCTGCGCCGCCTCGCCGACGACGGCGGCGAGGTCGACGCGCTGGTGCGTTGCGACGAGATCAAGCGCCCGATTCTCGAATGGCGGCTGCCGCCACGCTCCGTCAAGGCGCTGTCGGCGCTCCTCGCCGACGAGCCGCAGCCCGCCGACACCTCCAATGTCGGGGCCGTGATGCCGAAAGGCCGGAATTTCCACTGACCAACAGTCCGCCGGCCCCGCGTTCCGCTCCTAAAGACGAAGGCCATCCTTGAGCCATATCAAGGCGACCGCCGCGGAACCGGCTTGACTGCCTCCCGGCACTCTTGAACGATGCCGATGGCCGCAATTCATGCCGACAGCCATCGCCCCAGACTCGTCATTGTGAGGAACGAAGCGACGAAGCAATCCAGGGGCCACGACGTAAAGAGCTGGACTGCTTCGCTTAAGCCTGTCATCGGGTCGGCCAAAGGCCGGACCCGGTGGCTCGCAATGACAGACAGGTTAATACCGGCCACCGATCCGCCGTGCGCTCATGCCGGCTCCGAATACGCATGAACGGCACGGAGCAGAGCGCGCCACAGGGATGGAACGAACGCGAATGTCCACCTATCATCTCGATAAAGTGTTCGCCCCCCGCTCCGTTGCCGTCGTCGGCGGAAATCCCCGCGAAGGTTCGCTCGGACGCGCCATCCTGCGCAACCTGCGCCAGGGCGGATTCGCCGGCCGCATCGACCTCGTCAATCCGGACTACGAGGAGATCGAGGGCGTCCGCTCCGTCAAGTCGATCCTCGACCTCGACGAAACCCCGGACGTCGCCGTGGTCGCGGTGCCGGCTGCCGTCACACCGGGCGTCATCGCCGATGCGGTCGCCCACGGCGTTCCGGCCGCCGTCATCATCTCGACAGGCCTCGGCAATGGCGCCGGCTCGCTCGTCGAAGCCTGCCAGGAGGCCGCCCGCGGCAGCCGCCTGCGCATGATCGGGCCCAACTGCCTGGGCGTGATGGTGCCGCGGCTCAAGTTCAACGCCACCTTTGCGGCCGGCATGGCGACCACGGGTGATCTGGCGCTCATTTCCCAATCGGGCCTCATCGCGGCCGGCGTCTCCGAATGGGCGGCGCGGCGCGGCGTCGGCTTTTCGGCCGTCGTCTCCATAGGCGACCAAGTCGACGTCGACTTCGGCGACCTGCTCGACTATTTCGCCCTCGACCAAGCGACGCGCACGATCCTGCTCTACGTCGAATCCATCAAGGACGCGCGCAAATTCATGTCGGCGGCGCGCGCCGCCGCCCGCACCAAGCCGGTCGTCGTGATCAAGGCCGGACGCCACGCTCAGGCTGCCCGTGCGGTGCACACCCACACCGGCGCCCTCGCCGGCATCGACGCCGTCTACGAGGCCGCCTTCCAGCGCGCCGGCCTGTTGCGGGTCGTCGACCTCGACGAACTCTTCGACGCCGCCGAGATCCTGAGCCGGCTGCGCTACACCGCCGGCAAGCGGCTCGCCATCCTGACCAATGGGGGCGGCGTCGGCGTGCTCGCGACCGACCGCCTGATCGACTTCGGCGGCGTTCTCGCCGAATTGTCGCCGGCCACGCGCGAACGGCTCGACGCCATCATGCCGCCGACCTGGTCGCATGCTGATCCGGTCGACCTGACGGGAGATGCCGGCGCACAACGCTATGCCGATGCCCTCGAAACGCTGCTCGCCGATCCGGCGAACGACGCCGTCCTGGTCCTCAACGTCCAGACCGCGGTGGCACCCGCCGCCGACACCGCGACCGCGATCGCCGACATCGTGCGGCGCGGCCGCAGCAAGACGCTACGCCCGAAGCCGGTGCTCGCCGTCTGGCTCGGCACCGACCCCACCGTCTCCGACATCTTCAACAAGGCCGGCGTGCCGCATTTCGAATCCGAAGGCGAGGCGGTGCGCGCCTTCATGCATCTGGTGCGTTACGGAGAGGCGCAAAAGACCCTGATGGAGACACCGGCGAGCCTGCCGGAGCATTTCACGCCCGACGTCGCGACGGCCAAGAGCATCGTCGCCGACGTAATGGCGCGCGGCTCGACCTGGCTCGATCCGCTCGAAGTGGCGCGGCTGATGACCGCCTACGCAATCCCGATCATCTCGACGGTGCTCGCCAAAACCCCTGACGAAGCCGCGGTCGCGGCCGAGCCGATGCTCGCCGCCGGCCACAGCGTCGTCGCCAAGATCGTGTCCCGCGACATCATCCACAAGTCCGACGTCGGCGGCGTGCGCCTCAATCTCACCACCGGCCCGGCGGTTCGCCAGGCGGCGGCCGAGATGATCGCCAAGGCGAGGGAGTTGCGCCCCGACGCCCGCATCGAAGGCGTGGTCCTGCAGCCGATGATCGTGCGGCCGAAGGCGCGCGAACTGATCGCCGGCGTCGCCGACGACCCGACCTTCGGCCCGGTGATCGTGTTCGGCCGCGGCGGTACCGCGGTCGAAGTCATCAACGACCGGGCGCTGGCACTGCCGCCGCTCGACCTCAACCTCGCCCGCGAACTGATCGGCCGCACCCGCGTGTCGCGCATCCTCAAGGCCTATCGCGACGTTCCGGCGGCGCGGGAGAGCGACATCGCGCTCGTCCTCATCAAGCTCGCCCAACTGGTCGCCGACATCCCGGAGGTGCACGCGATCGACATCAACCCGCTGCTCGCCGACGAGACCGGCGTCCTGGCGATCGACGTGCGGGTTGCCGTCGGGGCGGCATCGGCCAAGTTCAAGAGCCGCGCCCATCCGAGCTTCGCGGTGCGCCCCTATCCGACCGAATGGGAGCGCCGGCTGACGCTGCCCAACGACTGGCACGTGTTCGTGCGCCCGGTCCGTCCCGAGGACGAGGCGCTGTTCGCCGAATTCTTCCCCCACGTCACGCCGGAGGACCTCAGGCTGCGCTTCTTCGCGCCCATCAAGGAGTTTAGCCACACCTTCATCGCCAGGCTGACGCAACTCGACTACGCCCGCGCCATGGCCTTCGTGGCATTCGACGAGAAGACCAACGACATGCTCGGCGCCGTGCGGCTGCACGCCGACGCCAACTATGAATGCGGCGAATACTCGATCCTGTTGCGTTCCGACCTCAAGGGACGCGGGCTCGGCTGGAAGATGATGGAACTCATCGTCGCCTACGCCAAGAGCGAAGGCATCCGGCGCATCACCGGCCAAGTGCTGCGCGAGAACACCGTCATGCTGCAGATGTGCCGCGAGCTGGGCTTCAAGGTCGAGTACGATCCGCACGAAGCCGACATCTGCACGGTGACGCTGCCGATCGGGTGATACCGACTATCGTAGACCTCGACCGTCGTCCTGAGGTGGCCGTGCGAGGCGCGGCTCTCGAAGGACGAACGGCCCGGGCCATCGCCCTTCGAGGCTAGCTTCGCTCGCAATGACGGATGAGCGCGTCGTATCCCTCACCGCACGAGCAGTGCGCGGACCTCTTCGGCGGAGCGCGTGTTGACGACGTCCTGCGCCGAAAGCCAGGCGCGCCGCGCCCGGTCGATGCCAAACTGCAGGCGGCGCAGCATACCGGCGCGGGCCGCGTTCGAGCCGATCGCGACCATGACGCCGGCGGTCTTGGCGGCGCGCGGCCGCGCCCCGTCGAGATCAGACGTGCCCGCATGGGCGCCCAGTTCGATGACGCACGACGCTTCGCGCGCGGCGGCGACGACGCGTTCGAATTCGAGCGCACCGGTGCTGGCCGGAGCAACGGTGTCGTGGCGCCGGCACACCAGAACGGCGATGCGCCTGTCCCGGATCGTGCGCACCAGCTTGGCGGCGTGCTCGGCCGTCGGGCCGTCGAGCTGTACCGGCACGACGGCAGCGACAAAATCGAACGGAGCGGCGACCGCCGCCGCGAGATCCAGCTTTCCGTCCGGCAGGATGTCGGCCTCGACGGCCTTGAAAACGTCTATCGCGGCGGCCCGCGCCCGCCGCTCGACCGCGTCGATGCGCGATCGCAGGGCGGCGATCTCGGCCAGCGAGGCTTCCTGGAGACGGCGGCCGTCGCAGACGAGCGTCATGTGACGGTAGCCGCGCGCGGCTGCTTCGGCGACGAGGTCGTCCATTGCGCCGGCCGCGTCCGCCGCGGCGAAGGCGATGCGCATGTCGCCGCGGATATCGCCGGTGGTCACCAGTTCGGGCAATCGGTTCTCGCGTGCCGCGGCGATTTCATCGCGGTCTTCGCGCAGCTCCGGCGGCACGAACTGGAGGCCGAGCCGAGCGTAGATGTCCTCCTCGTGTTCGCCGGCGACCCGACGCTTGCCGGCAAACAATCCGTATTCGTTGAGCTTCCAGCCGCGCACGCCGGCGATGCCGCGCAGCGCCACATTGTGGCGTTTCGACCCCGTGAAGTAGAGCAGCGCCGCGCCCCAGCAGTCCTCGGCAATGACCCTCAAGTCAACCTGAGGACCGGAGCGCAACACCACCGTGGTTCGCGCCGGACCATGAAGCCGGATGTCGGCGACGTTCTCGGCGCCGATGAGCCGCTCCGACACCGCGTTCGCGTTCTGCCCGGCGACCAGAAGGTCGACGTCGCTGACCGTATCGCGGCGGCGGCGGACGCTGCCGGCGATGGCGACGCGAGTATCGGCCAGGCCGGCACCGAGCATGGCCACGAGGGCCTCGATCTCCTCCTGCAGGTCGGCGAGACGGAAGCGCTTCGCCTCATGGGGCCGGGCGAGCAGCGTCAGCACCCGCTTCTCGACCGCGAGCCCGAGGCCACGAATGTCGCGCAGGCGGCCTTCCTGGGCGGCTCGACGCAGGTCGTCGATGGAGCGAACGCGCAGATGCTCGAACAGAAGCTTGACGCGCTTGGGGCCGAGGCCCGGAATCGCGGTCAGGGCGCCGAGTTCGCCCGGCAGCTGCCGGCGCAGGGATTCGAGCAGATCGAAGCGCGACGTCGCCACGATCGCCGCGACGTCGCGCGCGAAATCCGTGCCGATCCCCGGAATGGACGAGGGATCGACGCCGCGGTCCATGAGCGTGGCGATGCTCATGGGCAGCGCCTCGACGGTTCGCGCCGCACGGCGGAACGCGCGGATGCGCGATACCTCCTCGCCCTTGATTTCCAGTAGCTCGGCGGTCTGCTCGAAGATCGCCGCGATTTCGGCGTTATGCACCGGCATCGGGCAAAAACCCTTCCGCGACACGTCCGACTCGGCCGGTGCGACGCCGGCGAGCCCATTGCGGTCCCTATGCCATGGAGGCCGTGCATTTCCCTTGATGCAAATCAGAGGCCGGCCGCAGGTCAGGCAGGCAGTACGGCGTCCACCACCGAATGTCCGTCGTCGCAGCGGTGGCGCGACGACGAAAGTTCGCCCGAAGGCTGCAGAAACGGCAATCCGCTCCGGTACGCCGTCCGCAGTGTTGCGGAGTATGGATTCCAGGTTCGCGAGCTTGCGCTCGCGCCCCGGAAGGATCGAATTGATCAGCCTGATCCAGGTATAATCCGACGCCGATCATGGTTGGGCCGGCCCGGAATACCCGTTTCGGCTTTCGACGGGCCGTCAGGCACGCGACTTGACGTTGCCCCGCATCAAATCAATCTCGTCCTGCAATTGCCGGCGCGCCCGCTTGAAAGCGTCGTTGAGCGCGAAGGCGAGGTCGGCATGGCGCTCGTCCTCGCTCACGGTGCGGCCGATATTGACCTCGCGGCCGCTCGGCAGGCCGAGCTTGATGTTGATCTCGTACTGACCTCCGTTCTTGTGGCGCCCGCTCGGCGCCTTGACCACGACCCGGCAGGCGGTGACGCGGCCGAACCTTTCCTCCAATGCGGCGATCTGCTGATCGATCTCGACGCGAACGCGATCCGAAGCGTTCATTCCCTGGAAATCGATTTGAGCCGTGGTTTCCATGACCATGCCGTTCTTTTCTCGGTTGAAAGAGACGCAAACGCTCCTGCGGTCCTCACCCGTCCGACCCCGAGAGCCGGCGCGGACGCATGTGGCCACGCGGAGCGCATCAGTGAGACAAGAGGCAACAGATCGGGCTTTTTTCGATGACCTCCTTCGTGACGCCACCAAAGATCCATTCGCCCAGGCGGCTGTGGCCGTAACCGCCGGCGACCAGAAGATCGGCTTTCTCGTCGGCCGCGAAGCTCAGCAGCTTGGCGGCGACCGTTCCCTTGGCGGGCAGGCACGTCTTGGCGCCGACCGCCACGCGATGGCGCACCAGATAGGCGGTGACGTCGTCGAGGCGCCGTTCCGCTTCCGGCGTGCGTTCGCAAGCCTGCAAGAGCAGCACCTGATCGGCCGCGGTCAGGAACGGCATGGCATCCACGATGGCACGCCGGCATTCGCGCGTGTCCTTCCACGCCACGACGATGCGTCGCGCCGACAGCCGGTCGATGTCCGGCGGCACCACCAGCACCGGTCGTCCGGCGCGCAGGAGCGTGCCGCCGACGTCGAGTGAACTGTACCAGTCGGCGGAACGTTGGGCACGGCCGAGGACGAGGAGATCGGCGGCGCGCGCCTCGCGCAGGACGACGTCGATGGGCATTTCGAGGCTGCCGCGCCATTCGACGTTGCGCAGCGGCTTGGCGGCCTGGCGGAAGGCGGCCTCGGTCTCGGCGAGCCGAACGCGCATGTCTTCGAATTCGCGCGCGGTGTACTCGGCGTCGATCACGACGCCTTCGGCCGCGAAGGCAGGATGCGGCGCCCAGCCGGCCACTCCGATCAGCGCTGCCTGAAAACGTTCGGCAAGATCGACGGCGATATCCACTCGTCGCGGCACATGCGGTTCGATCTCGACATGGACCATCAATGCTGCGAAGGACACGATATCCTCCATTGGTCCGGCATTTATTTTCTTCCGGTCTGCGACCGGCTCCCTTGATTGCGATCAAACCCGAAAATTCGAATCAGAATCATCGAGCATTATCGCCGTACATCGACAACGGCGCCATCAGCGCCGCCCGATATCCTCCTCGTAGGTAATACCGAGTTGGTCGAGGGCTTCCTCGAGGTGGTCGGCGAGCATCGGCTTGCCGAGAAGATAGGTTGCCGTGCGCCGGTTGTGGGCGCGCGTGGCCTCCTCGCGCAGATCGTCCCACTCGTCGACCGTGCCGTCGCCGCGGCCGAGCCAGGTCAGCGCCACGAGGTCGATCTGCTCGTCCTGCGTCAGCGAGGCGATGAACGAACGCAGCTCCTCGTAGGTCGGATCGTCGGGATGATCCTCGAGCACCGACATCATGGCATCGTCGGCGGCGCTGGATGCGGGGTCGGGATCGGTGACCACGTCCTTGACGTCGAACTCGCGCGCCTTGGCGATCACGAAGTGGACCTTCGCGGGCGAAATCGACAACGACGGGACGTCGCGCGACACGGCCTTGATCCTCTTGCCTGCGGGCGCCAAGACGGCGCCGCGACGAACGCATCGATTTCCGCACTCGTTTCCCGGGGGACTTGATCGCGGCGCGGAGACGGGCATTCGTCGACGGGATCGGATGATACATGATCCGGAGGATGCCGTCGCGTCGATATTCGACACCGGCGGCGACAAGCCGCATCCGGCGGCTTGATTTCCGCTTTCTGTTTCGCCCAGCCATGAAGGCGCCGGCCGCAATATCTTCATGCGTGCCGCCCACAGGCTCGCAGCAGCGCCGTCGCACGATCACGTCTGCGCGAAACGCTCTTCGAGCATCCGACTGTCTCGCGAGCCTTCGGATCGCACGGGCGCATGCGATCGACGCGCGTGCTTTACGCAACGACCGAACCGTCACCACCACCTCGTTGACGACGGCGGAGACGATGTCGTTTCGTTGCGTCTCGTTGCGTCTCGTTGCGTCTCGTTGCAGCTCGTGGCCGCGAGCGCAGGATGCTCGCCGGGTTTTGTTGCGGCGTTCCCGCATATGCCCCTGCGGTTTACCACAAAACTCGGTGGGATTTCGCCACTCTTCTACCGGCGCGGCCGGCAAGATGTTTACGGACTCGTATTGGAACGTATGTGCCGGCTCGGTCGTTTAATCGAATAATTTACTTCGTGACTTCAATTCTGCGGGAGGGAGTTGGCCGTCCTGCCGCCACGGCGGCAGAAAGGAACCGTCGTGATGAATTTCAGCGCCTTATTTCCGCATCTCCTGCTCGCCGTGAGCCTGGCCACCATCGTGATCGCGCCCCTGTGGGCCGATGGCCCGCCCGGTTCGTCGTGAGCCTGAACACGAGCCCGGGCGCACGGAACGCAGCAGAAGAGCCGACGCGCAACCGGGGTGAAACGTGAATAGGTGCGTTCTGAATTACGTGTCGACCAGGTGCATGAACATTAATCACCTGCGCGGGCGCGGTGAACTATTGCAATATTTTCAGTTGATCTAGGGCAAAGCGCGGTCAGGGCTTTTCGAGGCAGTGTACTTGCAATCAACCCACACGGTAGCGGGTTGGCTCTTTGCGGCAGGTTTCCGAGCGGCTGATCGCCCCCGTCATCCGCCCTGCTGCGCGAGGAACTGTCATGAACGATCCGCAGATCCTGGCGGCCCTGAAGGACGTGCTGGATCCCGAACTCGGCATCAACATTGTCGATCTCGGGCTGATCTATCACGCTGACTGGACGCCGGTGGGTATCGAAGTGGCAATGACCTTGACGGCGCCGACCTGCCCGGCCGCGGAGCTTCTGGTCGAGCAGGCTGGATCGGCATTGCGGCGGCATTTTCCGGAAATGCGCAACATCCGCGTCGATCTGGTGCTGGACCGCCGCTGGTCGCCCGACCGCATGAGCGAAGATGGCCGCCGCGCGCTCGGCTGGCTGCGCACCACGACGGATTCCATGGGCGCCATCGACGCCATCATGCCGGCCGTCTCGACACGCTGGAAACACTGACGGCGCATCGCGTTTTCGAGCTGCAATCAAAGAGCCTGAAGGGCCCCATTGGCCGACGACTCGATCGCTCGCGCTGAAGCGCACGCATGAACGCGACTCTCGCAGGATGAGCGATCCGTGCGGGCGTCACATGCTCGCCGGCGTTCTTTCGGTTTCCATATATCCATTGTGTCTTTGTCGTGGCCGCGCCCGTCGCGGCCGTGGATTATTTTCTTACAACGAGGAATTCTTCTAACAACAAGGAATTCTCGGCGGGGTTGATCGGCGATCCAAACACTGGTGATTCGGGAAAATACCCTGTTCCCTTACCGCTGCCGGGCGCACTAGGATCGTCGCTGTCGCGCGCCCCCCGACGCGGTCCACGCCACCGGCCCTGAAGCCGTGTGGTCGATTTGAGCCATCTCGCCAACCGAAGGAGTGATTCATGGCCGAGGAAGTGCGGGCGCCGCTCGCCGGTACGATTTTGGACGTTCTAGTCGACCCGGGCGACACGGTGGAAGCTGACGAGGAACTCATCATCATCGAAGCCATGAAGATGCAGAACCTGATCTATGCGCCCGTCGCCGGAACGGTCGGCGAGTTGCGCGTCAAACCGGGCGACAAGGTCGAGCCGGACGCCGTTCTCCTGACCATCGAATGATCTGAACACGAAGGCAGGGCCATGCATTTCGAACTGACGGACGAGCAACGCCTGATCCAGGAAACGGCGCGCCGCTTTGCCGCCGACGAGATCGCGCCGACGCTCGCCGAGGAGGAACGTGCCCATGCCTTCAAGGCCGAGCGCGTCGCCAAAATGGGCGCACTCGGCTTCTTCACTTGTGCGTTGCCGGAGGAGTTCGGCGGCAGCGGCATGGGGTTCATGGAATCGGTCTTGATGGCGGAGGAGATCGCAAAAATCTCGGCCTCGTGGCGGCTGCCGTTCAACATGCAGAATCTCGGGCCGGCACTCACGCTCGCCAAGTTCGGCACGCCGACCCAGAAGGAAAAGTACATTCCGGGCTGGGTCTCCGGTCACTCGCTCGGCTTCTTCGCCATGACCGAGCCCAACACCGGCTCCGACGTCGCCTCGATGAAGACCCACGCCGTCGACCGTGACGACCACTACGAAGTTCACGGCAGCAAGATGTGGATCTCACAGGCCCATGTGGGCGATGCCGGGCTTCTCTACGCCTATACGGACCGCGCCGCCGGCAACCGGGGCATGACCGCCTTCGTGATCGAGCCGAAGAGTTTTCCCGGCTGCACGGCGCGGCCGATCGAATCGAAGCTCGGCCTTCACTGCGCGCCCACCGGCGAGTTTGCGTTCGACGGCATGAAGGTGCCGAAGGAGAACGTGATCGGGGCGCCCGGCGACGGTTTTCGCATCTGCATGTGGCAACTCAACCAGACCCGGATCGGCTGCGCGGCCGGCGCGCTGGGGGTCGCGGGCGGCGCCCTTGATCTCGCCATCCAATACGCCAAAGACCGCCACCAGTTCGGCAAGCCGATCGGCGCCCACCAGATGGTGCAGGCGCAGATCGCCGATCTCGTGGTCGAGCACCAGGCCGCCCAGATGCTGGTCTACCGCGCCGCATGGCTCAAGGACCAGGGCAAGCCGAATCAGTACGAGACCTCGGTCGCCAAACTCGCCGCTTCCGAAGCCGCCGTCCACGCCGCCAACGAATGCATGAAGATCTTCGGCTCCTACGGCTTCTCGACCGAATACCCGGCCGAGCGCTTCTATCGCGACGCCAAGTCGCTGCAGATCGTCGAAGGCACGTCCAACATCCAGAAGATCATCATTTCAGGCATGGCGCTCGGCACGACGCCGAACCGGGAGTGAGCCGTCATTGCGAACTGAGCGAAGCAATACAGTCCTTCCTTCGCGGCCCCTGGATTGCTTTGCTTCGCTCGCAATGACGGAAGTAACAAGGCCGGCGCGTCTCGGAATAACAAAGCGCCGAACACCAACGTCCGTCATGCCCGGCCTTGTGCCGGGCATCCACGCCTTCCGGCACAGCCTGGAAGCAAGACGTGGATGGCCGGCACAAGGCCGGCCATGACGAAGTCATGGAGGAACGAGGCATGCGCCCCTATTTCGAAAAGATGCCGCCACTCGGGCGTGAGTTGAAGGACAAGAGCCGCGCCCGCACAGGGGCGAGCCGCACCGAGATCGAGCGCATCGAGGCCGAGATCGCGGCGGCGAAGAGCGCGCGGATGAATGTCGGCATGCCGGCCGAAACCGTCAACAAGCGCGGCGCGCTCACCGTCTGGCAACGACTCGAACGCCTCGTCGATGCCGGCACGTGGCGGTCGCTGCATTCCCTCTACAACCCGCAGGACAACGAGGAAGGCACCACCAACGTGGTCGACGGGCTCGCGCAGATCGCCGGCCGCTGGGCGGTGATCATCGGCTTCGACAACAAGGTATTGGCCGGCGCCTGGCTGCCGGGCCAGGCGGAAAACATCCTGCGGGTCACCGACCTCGCCAAGCGCCTCAACGTACCGCTCGTGTGGCTCGTCAACTGCAGCGGCGTCAAACTTCCCGACCAGGAAAAATTCTATGCCGACCGCCGCGGCGGCGGCACGACGTTCTTCCGTCATGCCGAGCTCCAGCAGCTCGGCATCCCGATCCTGGCCGGCATTTTTGGGACCAACCCGGCGGGCGGCGGCTATCAGTCGATCTCGCCCACGATCCTGATTGCCCACAAGGACGCCAATATTGCGGTCGGCGGCGTCGGCATCGTGTCGGGCATGTCGCCCAAGGGCGGCTTCGACGTCGCCGGACTCGAAGAGCTGATCGCGCAGACGCGCGGCCTCGCCGAGCAGCCGCCCGGCGGCGTTTCGACCCACTACGATGCGACCGGGTTTTTCACGCAGGTGGCCGACAGCGAGGACGGCGTCCTCGACGGCATCAGGGACTACATGCGGGCGATTCCGGCCTATGACCCGAAATTCTTCCGCGTCGCGGAACCGGCGGCGCCGCGCCTGGCTGCCGACGACCTCTACCACCTGCTGCCGGCGAACCAGAAGGAAAGCTATGTGTTCGAGGACGTGCTGGCGCGCCTCGTCGACGGCTCCGAGCACATGGAATTCCGGCCCGACTACGGACCGGAAATGTACACCGGCCTCGTCAAGATCGACGGCTTGCTAATCGGCGCCATCGGCAATCGCCAGGGGCTGTTGCCGAAGGGCTATCCTGAATATGCCGACTATCCGGGCGTCGGCGGCAAGCTCTACCGGCAGGGGCTGATCAAGCTCAGCGAATTCGTCACTTTGTGCGGGCGCGACCGCATCCCGATCGTCTGGTTCCAGGACACGACCGGCATCGATGTCGGCGACGTCGCCGAGCGCGCCGAACTCCTCGGGCTCGGCCAGTCGCTGATCTATTCGATCCAGGCGACCGACGTTCCCATGATGCTTGTCGTGCTGCGCAAGGGTTCGGCGGCGGCCCACTACGTGCTCGGCGGCCCGACCGCGAACCGCCACAACGCCTTCACGCTCGGCACCGCGGCGACGGAAATCTACGTCATGCACGGCGAGACGGCAGCGGCGGCGAGCTACGCCCGGCGCGCCGCCAAGGACCACGAGGCCGGCAAACCGCTCCAGCCCATCGCCGACAAGATGAACGAGATGGCGAAGAAGTATTTCGACACGTCGCGGCCGGCCTATTGCGCCCGCCACGGCTTCGTCGACGAGGTCGTCGAACTCACGGGTCTGCGCGCCTATCTGGAAGCCTTCGCGGGCGCCGTCTACCAGCACCCGAAGTCGATCTGCCCGCGCCACCAGATGCTGCTGCCGCGGGTGATCAGGGGATAAGCTGCCGACCCCCGCCTCTCCGCGCCTGCGGAGGACGTGCATGTGACGTCGCTACAGGCAGATCACGGCAGGTCGCCGCCGTCGATGCCGATGACCTGGCCGGACACGTAGGAGGCCTCGGCGCCGGTGAGCCACATCACCACCGCCGCGATTTCGGCCGGCGTGCCGGCGCGCTGCATCGGATAGGGGGCGACGAGCTGCTCGGTCGTCACCTTCCAGTCGCGGCGCACGCGTTCGAGCATGGGCGTCTCGACGGCGCCGGGCGCGATGGCGTTGATGCGCACGCTCTTGCCGTATTCCTGGGCGGCGGTACGCGTGAGATGGATGACGCCCGCTTTGGAAACGCTGTAGCCGGCGATGTTCGGAAAGGCATGGCGGCCGCCGATGGACGCCATGTTGATGATGGCGCCGCGCGAACGCACGAGATGCGGCAGCTCGTATTTCATCGCCAGGAACACGCCACGCAGGTTGGTGGCGACGAGGTCATCGTAGGACTCGATGGTGGTATCGGCGATGGGAGCCGGCGGATAATCGATGCCGGCATTGTTGAAGGCGACGTCGAGGCCGCCGTAACGCTCGACGGTGGCGGCGACGAAGCGCTGCATGTCGTCGGCCACGCGCACGTCGGAACGGACGTAGGTGGCTTCTCCACCGGCCGCGCGCACGAGCGCTTCGACCTCGCGGCCGAGCGCCTCGCGGCGGCCGTTGAAGGCGACGCGGGCGCCGGCAGCAGCGAAAGCCTGGACGGTCGCGCGGCCGATGCCGGACGTGCCGCCGGTGACAATCACGGTTTTCCCGGTGAAACTGCCCCCGGCCGGCACCGATTGCGCAGTGCCCGTGGTCGTGGACGCGATGACGGCAGACGACGCCAAGCCCGCCAGCACGTCACGCCGTTCGATGTCAATCATGGAATGACCTCCCGGGTCGCAATGGTGCGGCGGATGGCGCGTGGCGGAATACGCCGAACGGCATCGACCACGGACAAAGGCCCCTCACCCATCCCGATTCCGGAGACCGGAAAGTTGGACAAGAGGCGCGCTGCCCCCAGCGGCTACCCTGCGTATGCTCGAAGATTGTTTAGAAAAATGGGGTCCGCCTATTTGCGTAATTAAGAAGGACTTTATAATCCCCCCATGATCGCGAACGAGGTCTTCACCGGTCTCGCGGCCGTGCTGGCGGTGGCCGAAACCAAAAGCTTCACGGCGGCGGCGGCGCGGCTCGGCGTTTCCGCGGCGGCGGTGAGCCAGACCGTGAAGGAGGTCGAGCGCCGCATCGGCACGCCCTTGTTCGCCCGCACCACGCGCCGGGTCGGGCTTACCGAGGCGGGCGCGGCGTTCCTGGCGCGCGTACGACCCGCCGTCGGCGAAATCGCGGCGGCAACGGAAGCGGCGGGTCTCATGGGGCAACGGCCCATCGGCCTGCTGCGCCTGACGGTGCCGCGCATCGCCCTCGACATGGTGGTGGCGCCAGTGCTTGCCGCCTACCGCGACGCCTGTCCCGAGGTGCGCGTGGAAATCGCGGTGGACGACACCGCGATCGACCTCGCCGTCGGCGGCTTCGATGCCGGCATCCGCATCGGCGAGCTGATCGAGCGCGACATGATCGCGGTCCGGCTGACGCCGGCCTTCCGCTGGATCGCGGTCGGCAGCCCGACCTATTTCGCCCGGAACGGCCGGCCCGCGACCCCGGAAGCGCTCGCCGAGCACGCCCTGATCGGCTATCGCTTCCCGGGCTCCGGAGCGCTGTATCGCTGGGAGTTTGTGCGGGAAAACAAGGAGTTCACGGTCGCGGTGCACGGTCCGATCGTCGTCAACGACGGCGGCCTGGCGATCGATTGCGCATTGCGCGGTCTTGGCCTCGCCTACACAGCCGACCGCATCGTGACGCCGCATCTCGAAACCGGCCGCCTCGAGGCGGTGTTGACGGCATTCGCGCCCGAAAGTCCGGGCTTCCACCTCTATTTTCCCAACCGGGCGCAGGCACAGCCGAAACTGCGTGCCTTCATCGACGTCGCCCGCCGCGTGCTGCCACGGTGACGACGGGAGCGTTGCCCGTCACCCCACCACGCGGTCGGCATCCCGCAACACCACGTAGATCGCCGGGATCACCAGCACGGTGAGGAGGGTCGAAGAGGCGAGCCCGAACAGGAGCGAGATGGCGAGCCCCTGGAAGATGGGATCGACCAGGATCGTGGCGGCACCGATCATGGCGGCGAGCGCGGTCAGAAGGATCGGCTTGAAGCGCACCGCGCCGGCCGTGAGCAACGTCTCGCGCAGCGTCTGGCCATGGCCGGAACCGTGGCGGATGAAGTCGACGAGCAGGATCGAGTTGCGCACGATGATGCCGGCGAGCGCGATGAAGCCGATCATGGAGGTAGCCGTGAACGGGGCGCCGAAGAGGAAATGGCCGATGACGATACCGATCAGCGTGAGGGGGATCGGGGTCAAGATCACGAGCGGCAGCAGGAACGAACCGAACTGGGCCACCACCAGGATGTAGATGCCGAGGATGGCGGCACCGAAGGCTGCACCCATGTCGCGGAAGGTCACATAAGTGATCTCCCATTCGCCGTCCCACAGCAGCGTCGTCTTCGACTCGTCGGTGGGCTGGCCGTGCAAGGCGATCACCGGCTTGGGCAACTTGCCCCAGTCGTGGGCGTCGATCACCTTGGCGATGTCGAGCATGCCGTAGATGGGGGCTTCGTATGCGCCGGCGAGTTCGGCCGTCACCATGTCGGCGAAGCGGCCGTCGCGGCGGAAGATCGTCGGCGAGCCGAGTTCGCGGGAGACGCGCACCACCTCGCCCAGCTCCACCACCGTCTTGGCGCCCGGCAGAGTGTTCGCCGCAACCGGGGTCGCCGCCATCGCCTCGGTCCAGGCAAGATCGCGCTTTCCCAAGCGCACCGCGATCTCGATCGGGTTGCGGCCGTCGCCCCGGTGCGAATAGCCGACCGTGGTGCCGGAGAGGAGCATCTGGACGGTGTCGTAGACGTCGCGCTGCTCGACGCCGAAGAACTCCAGCCGATCCTGGTCGATGGCGACGCGCAGGCGCGGCTGCGGTGCCCCGACCGAATCGTCGATGTCGACCACATAGGGCACGGTGGCGAACAGCTTCTTGAGTTCGGTGACGACGGCGCGGCGCGTCTCGGCGTCGGGACCGTAGATCTCGGCGAGGAGCGTCGCGAGCACCGGCGGGCCCGGCGGCACCTCGACGACCTTGGCGACGGCGCCGTCGGGTAGCGCGAGGCGCTTGAGCCTTTCGCGCAGATCGAGGGCGATGGCATGGCTCGCACGCGAGCGTTCGGCGCGGGAGCTGAGATTGATCTGCAGTTCGCCCAACTCGGGCGACTGCCGCAGATAGTAGTGGCGCACGAGGCCGTTGAAATTGAACGGCGCCGCCGTACCGGCATAGCTCTGGATGGAGGTGACTTCCGGCAGGGAGCGGGCGATCTCGGCAGCGGCGAACAAAGTGCGCTCGGTGTCCTCGAGGCTCGCTCCCTCGGCGAGGTCGACGATGACCGCAAGTTCGGACTTGTTGTCGAAGGGCAGGAGCTTCACGGTCACGCTGCGGGTCGCGAACAGGACGCACACCGCAAGCGTGGCGACGCCGACGCCGATCAGGAACACCCAGGCGTTGCGGCGGCTCGCCACGATCGGGGCGGCGAAGCGGCGGTAGAGACGGCCGAGGGCGCCTCCGTCATGCCCGTGCGAACCCGAAGCCTCCCCGGCGCGGGGAGATGGCGCCAGCCTGAGCATCAGCCAGGGCGCGATGACGACGGCGACGACGAAGGAGAACAGCATGGCGGCCGAGGCATTGGCCGGGATCGGCGCCATGTAGGGGCCCATCAGCCCGGAGACGAACAGCATGGGCAGGAGCGCGGCGACCACCGTCAGGGTCGCCACGATGGTGGGATTGCCCACCTCGGCGACGGCGTCGACGGCGGCGTCGAGGCGCGAGCGGCCGTCGCGCATCGCCCAATGGCGGGCGATGTTCTCCACCATCACGATGGCGTCGTCGA
The DNA here is from genome assembly GCA_030848545.1 of Astrobacterium formosum. Taxonomy (GTDB): domain Bacteria; phylum Pseudomonadota; class Alphaproteobacteria; order Rhizobiales; family Xanthobacteraceae; genus Astrobacterium; species Astrobacterium formosum. Next base: position 53,641 of record JAVDCA010000013.1, on the reverse strand, counting down.
CCAGGATGCCGATGGAGAAGATGAGGGCGAACAGGCTGACGCGGTTGATGGTGTAGCCCATCAGGTTGGCGGCGAAGAGCGTCAACAGGATGGTGGTCGGGATGACCACGAGGGTCACCAGCGCCTCGCGCCAGCCGATCGCGAAGGCGATCAGGACGACGATGGAGACCGTGGCCAGCGCGAGGTGGAACAGGAGCTCGTTGGCCTTTTCGTTGGCGGTCTCGCCGTAGTCGCGGGTGACCGTCACGGAGACGCCGTCGGGGACCAGCCGGCCCTTGATACCATCGAGACGAGCGAGGAGATCGTGGGCGACCACGACCGCGTTCGCGCCGTCGCGCTTGGCGAAGGCGACGCTGACTGCCGGCACGCGCGCGAAACTGTCGCCCTCGCCGCGCGCCTCGCTCCACACCCGCGCCTCCAGCGGGCTCGGGCCGATCACCACGGTGGCAACGTCGCGCACATAGACCGGACGGTTGTCGCGGGTCGTGAGGAGCAGAAGTCCGATATCGGGCTGGCCCGCCAGCGTCTGGCCGGCGACGACCGCGCGGGCGCCGCCGCCGTCGCGCACGCTGCCGGCGAGGAAGGAACGGTTGGCGTCGCGCACCTTGGCGGTGAGCTGCTGCAGAGTGACGCCATGGAGCGCGAGCTTTTCCGGGTCGGGCTCGACCCGGATCTGCTGCGGGGCGCCGCCGGACACATAGGTGAGCCCGATATTGTCGACTTTCACGAGTTCGCCGCGCAGCTTGTCGGCGATTTCGTAGAGATCGCGGTCAGTCCAGCGTCCGGCGACTTCGGGTTTGGGAGCGAGCGTCAGAACCACGACGGCGACGTCGCTGATGCCGCGGCCGACGATCAGCGGCTCCGGTATGCCGACCGGGATCCGGTCGTAATTGGCGCGGATCTTCTCGTGGACGCGCAGGATGGCGTCGTCGGCCTTGGTGCCGACGAGGAAACGCGCCGTCACCATGGTGCGATCGTCCTGGGTCTGGGAATAGACGTGCTCGACGCCGTCGATGCCCTTGACGATGGTCTCGAGCGGGCGCGTCACCAGTTCGACTGCGTCGGCCGCCTTCAATCCGTCGGCCATGACGCGGATGTCGACCATGGGGACGCTGATCTGCGGCTCCTCCTCCCGGGGAATGACCAGGAGGGCGATCAGCCCGACCGCGATGGAGGCGATGAGAAACAGGGGCGTCAGCGGCGAGCGGATGGTCGCTTGCGTCAGCCGGCCAGAGAGTCCAAGCTTCACGGCTTCACCAGGATGTCGCCGGCCTCGAGGCCGGACAGGATTTCGAGGCCGTCGGGCATGCCGGGGCGTGGCACGCTGCGACCGCGCTGGACGACGATGTCGGTTTCCTTGCCGCCCGCCATCGCGAGCCGCGCATAATCGATGCCGAAGCGGGTGGCCACATAGGCGGCCGGCACCACGATGGCGCGGCGCTCGCCGGCCGACAACCATACCCGCACGCGACGGGCGACGAAATAGTCGCCGAGCCCGTCGACCTGGGCGTCGGCGACGACGCGACCGTCCTCCACCTGCGGATAGACGAGCTTGATGGTGCCGGCGAGCGGCGCGGATGCACCCAATTCCTCGCCGTCGACACGCACCGGATCGCCCGCTTTCAGGAAGCGGGCGTGACGCTCGGGCACGCGCAGGCGCAGCACGAAATTCTGCTCCGCGATGGTGGCGACGGGCTCGCCCGGCAGGATGACGGTGCCGGCCGTGACCGGGACCTTCAACACCCGACCGGCGGCCGGAGCCAGTACTTTGCCTTCCGACAATTGTTGTTCGATCACCGAGCGCTCGGCGACGCGCGAGCGATGGGAATTGCTGGCGATATTAAAAGCGGTACGCGCCTGGTCGAGATTGGCGCGCGGGATCGTACCCTTGGCGAACAGATCCTCGGCGCGAGTGAGATCGGTCTGCGCCTGCGCGAGCTGGGCGTCCAGGCCGGCGATCTGCGCATCGAGCGACTTCATCTGCAGGACGAGCTTGTCGTCGCCGACGATGCCGACCACTTGCCCCCGTTCGACCTTGTCGCCCTCCTTGACGCCGAGCTCGGCGACCGTGCCGCCGATGCGCGCGCGTGCCGGCACCACATTGGCGCTCTCGACGGTGGCGAACACCGCCTTGTCGTCCCCGATGGTGACAGGGGCGACGGTGAAGGTCTGCGCCGACACGACGGTCGGCAGGCCGGCCAGGACGGAGGAGAGGACGGCGGCGAGGACGAGAGGGCGGATCATGATCGCTTCCTTGCGGAACGGGTCTTCGCGGCGGGTTCTTGCGCGGGGCCGCACGCCATGTTCGGCCCGCAATAAACGCGGTAGAGGGTCTCCAGGAGCTCGCGCGCCGGCTGGCTCGCGATGGAGTACCAGATGGTCTGGCCGTCGCGGCGCGCCTCCACCAGGCCGTCGCGGCGCAGCAATGCGAGATGCTGCGACACCGTCGAGTCGCGCAGCTCCAGTAGACCGGCGAGTTCGCCGACCGAGCGCTCGCGCTCGATCAGCTGGCAGACGATCATCAGCCGGTGCGGATTGGCAAGCGCCTTGAGGAGCTCGCTCGCATGGGCCGCAGCGGCCTGCATGTCAGGGGGGCTTATTTTCATAGTTGCGAATATACGAATATTACGATATAAAGTCAAGTGCCGTCGACGGGACGTCCCGTGCGGCTTTGAAAAATTCAGCGCTTTCCAAGGAGTGAAACCGATGAACGTCGATCGTGCCGTCCTCGCCTTTGCGGGCGCCATGGTGCTCGCGAGCGCCCTGCTGGCCTGGGCTGTGAGCCCCTACTGGCTTCTGCTCACCGCCTTCGTGGGCGCCAACATGGTGCAGGCCGCGTTCACCGGTTTCTGCCCGGCGGCGATGATCCTGGCCAAGCTCGGTGTCAAATCCGGTTGCGCCTTCGGGGGCTGACGGGCGGCCGTCGCGTCCCGGCGGCGGGTGTTGGCCGTCAGGTTCTCGCCGAGACGGCGGCGGCCTCGGCGGCGCGCCGCGCGACATACAGGAAGGCGGTGGCGAAGAATGTCCGGGTCGCCTGCAGAAGGCGTGGCGTCAGGGTGACGCGGTAGCCGCGATCCTGCGACAGGCTCAGGAAGCCATCGGCCTCGGCGTCGCGCAGGAGCTTGCCCGCATGGGCACGCGAGACGCCGTAGCGTTGCGCCAACGCCGAGATGGACACCGGCACCGATGCCGTCGTGGCGCCGCTGTCGGCCACGAGCCGGAACAGGATCACCATGCCGGAATTTCGCTCGGCGAACAGGCCGAGCTCGGGCGCACTGTCCAGGAGAACGCGCAGGCCGGCGCGGAAATCGTCGGCCAGGAGACGCGCATAGGTGGGCGTGAAATCGCTCCGGTCGAGGGCCGATAGTGCCGCCTCGCCCTCGGGCCGCATCATCGCGATGGCGGTGAACATACAACGCCAGCGCGCGTGATGGGCGGCGATGAGCTTTGCGGTGACGCCGAGGAGGCGGCGGCGACGGTCGCGCGAGGGCAGGACTTCGAGATAGCCGCCGAAGCGCATGAGCGCGATCATCGCCGTGGTGCGGCCGGGGCTGCAGATGCCCTGGGCGAGGCAATTTTCCTGCGCTTGCGTGACCGAGAAGCCGATGTCGCCGTCCGCCTGGCCGGTGAAGTGCAGGTCGAGCGCCAGCATGCCGAACAGGAGGCGGGCGCGGTCGTTGATAAGACTGTTGAGGAGCCGGTTGCCCTGGTAGAGGTCGGCGGTGCCGCCCGCCGCCATCACCAGGGCGGCATCGAAGCGGGGATGCGCCGCAAGGCGCTCCACTTCGGCGGCCGCGGGCAGCCGGCCGACCCGCACCGGAGCCGCATCGTCCGTCATCGACGTGGTGAAGCCGCCATCCTCCATGGTCCTGTTACCTGCCCGAGCGACCGTCTCCTTCGCAAGTCATCCGAATGGCGAAGGGGGAGCCGAGGCCGCAGTTACCGCCTCCGCCGGCATTTTCGAACTTGACACTTTTTCCTCTACGTTCCTTTTATGTTCTCCTCCAGATTGCGAGGCAGCATGCGCCCGGGGATGTGGTCGCAGGCCCGCCCCACCACATAGGGAGGAGATGACGATGGCATATGCCTTCGATACACTGGGTTACTCGAAGCGGCTACGTGACGGGGGCGTGCCACAAGCGGAAGCGCATGCGGAAGCCGCGAGGGACTTCGTCATGGTGGAGCTCGTTACCAAGACTGACCTGCAGGGCGCCGTCACACTGGTGCAGTCGCAGATCGAAACGCAGACGCTCCGGCTCACGGTGCGGCTCGGCGCCATGCTCGCCACCGGCATCGCGATCCTGGCGGCCATGCAGAAGCTGTCGTAGATCCCTCCTGCTTCCCGATCCGCCGGGCCGCATTGCTCGCGGCTATGCGCTGCGTTCATGGGCTCCCCTGCGCCGCTGCGATTGACGGTCTTCGGCCCCGCCTTCTATGGTCGACGTGACGGTTCCCTTCGGGGATTAATACGGGAACGCGGTGCGGAGTCTTGTTCCAAACCCGCGGCTGCCCCCGCAACTGTGAGCGGAGAGTCCTCCGTCATCGGCCACTGGGTTTCGAGGCCCGGGAAGGCGATGGAGCGACGGTGACCCGCGAGCCAGGAGACCTGCCGTCGCCGTGGTCACGCGCGAAAACGCCGGGCGGGGTGTCCTGGTGGAGTGATTTGTTCCCGTCCGCCGATGCGTGGCGACGGGACGACATGCTTTCGCGGGTGACGTGCTGTTCGGCTTCGTCCCTCGAGAGTCCCATGAGCAAATTCCGCATTCCATCGAGCCGAGGCTCGCCTTCGCGAACACGCGCGGGCGATCCTTTCTGAGCGCGCTGCCGCCCTAGCCGTCGATCGCGTCGAGACGGCAACGCTGGTTTCCTCCGCGACTGAGGGACGACCGGCGCCGCCTTCGACGCCGTCGCAAATCCATTCACGACGTCTTCGCACCTCGCGGTTCAGCCGCCGGGGAACGGCAGCGCTGTGCGCGCTGCCGGCCTCGACGCCGTTCGGGGACGTCCCACCCCATAGGAGAACCAAATGATACTCGGACTATCCATGCCGGCGCTCGTCTCACTGCTCGGCATCGTCGTCGTGGTCGCCATCTCGATGTACAACGAGGACCTCAATGTCGGCATCGTGGCGATCGCCTTCGCGATCCTGATCGGCGCGATCTTCGCCGGCATTCCCGCCGCCAAGGTCATGCAGTTCTGGCCCATCGACCTGTTCATGATTCTCGCCGGCGTCACCTTCCTGTTCGGCATCGCGATCACCAACGGGACCATGGACAAGGTGACGGCGAATGCCATCCGGCTCGCGGGCGGCAATACGGCGGTGATCCCCTTCATCGTATTTCTTCTGATCGCAATCATCACCACGATCGGACCGGGCAACATCGCCACCGTGACACTGATGGCCCCCGTCGCCATGGCGATCGCCGGGCGGATCGGGCTGAACGCCTTCCTGATGACGCTTCTGGTGGTGGGCGCGGCGAACGGCGCGGCATTCTCGCCGATCGCCCCGACCGGCATCATCTCGCAGTTCTTCGTGACCAGAATGGCGCCGGAACTGACGAGCCTCGGCACGCCGCTCGGCGACCTCGACACCATCGCGTGGCGCATCTATCTCGACTGCCAGGTGGCGCAGTTGATCGTCAACATGGGCGGTTTCTTCGCCCTCGGCGGCCTCGCCTGGATGGCACGGCAGAAGCACGCGACGCTGAGCATCGACGACGTCGCGCCGAAGCCGGAGCCGTTCACGGCGCCGCAATGGATGACGGTCGCGGCCGTCGCAATGCTGGTTCTTCTCGTCATCCTGCCCGGCCTGTCGATCACCAAGCCGCTCTTCCCGCCCGTGGTGATGAACGTGATCGGCAACGGCAAGACGGCCAATGTCGGCGCGCTCGCCTTCGTGCTCTCGACCATCCTGCTGGTCCTCAAGGCGGGCGACAGCACCAAAGCGGTCCTGTCCATGCCGTGGTCGGTCATCATCATGGTGGGTGGCATGGGGATTCTCATCGAAATCATGGACAAGGCGGGCGGCCTCGGCGCCCTCGTCGGTATGATCGCCGTCGTCTCCGACCCCACCACGGTCACGGGCGTGCTCGGATTCGTCACCGGCATCCTGTCGGCCTATTCGAGTTCGTCGGGCGTCATCATGCCGATGTTCCTGCCGCTGGTGCCCGGCCTCGTCAAAGCCGTCGGCGGTGATCCAGTGGCGATGATCTCGTCCATCAATGTCGGCTCGCACATGGTCGACACCTCGCCCCTGTCCCTGTTCGGCGCCATCTGCCTCGCCTGCGCGGCCGCGAACGAGGACAAGGGCCGGCTGTTCCGCAAGCTGATCGTCTGGGGGTTCTCCATGTCGGTGGTCGGCGCGCTCCTCTGCTACGTGTTCTTCGGCGTGCTGGCGCTGTAAGGCGCAAGACCGGCTTGAACAGGTCGCGCATATACCCGCGAAGGCGGGCATCCGGGGCCGTTGCACGCGGCGGCTCCCGGGTTCCTGCCGACGCGGGGCGCTGCGGCCGGATGGCGGATCAGAAGTTGGCTTTCAGACGATGGCGGTCCCGGCAGGACTCGAACCTGCGACCTTCGGTTTAGGAAACCGCTGCTCTATCCGGCTGAGCTACGGGACCGTGCTTGAGAGGCCGGCGCGGCTGGGGCCCGGTCCTCATGGGCCCGGCGCAGTCATAAGGGGCAATCACCGGGCGGCAGAATTACTAAGTGAGTTTTGGCAGGGCGGCAAGGACGCCCGCTTCGGGCTGTCGGCCGCCCGCCATGTGAGCGTCCGCCCGGAACCAGTCCGCAGCGGCGCGGTTTCATTTCGTAGCGGAACCCGAGTTCCCCGTGGCGCCCCACCGCCCGCCGGTGCCAGAATGATGCTTCGTTGCAGACGGGAGACGACCATGTCCGCCCCCCCCGCGCCGCTCGTCAGAACATTGGTGGCCGCGGTGGCGCTCGCGGCGGCTCTCGTCCTGCCGGCCTCCGCCCAGGTCGAGCGCAACAAGCTGACCTTCGCCAAAAACGCCACCGAGAGCTTTGTCAGGCTTGCCCAGGACTCGGAAAAGAGCGGCAACGCCCCGCGCCAGAGCGATCCGGCGGTCAAGCAGCTCCTCGATGCCGCCTTCGACACCCGCGACGTGGAGGCCGCCCAGGCGATTCCCTTCAGCGAACTGTCGCAGCTCTCCGAGCGCATGGTCACGGGCGTGCGGATCGGCGTCGTCTACATGCTCGCCGGTACCGGCGCGATCGAGATCGGCCAATTGGGCAACGATCCCAACGCCGGCGAGAAGGTCAATCTCAACGTCATCAAGTTCGCCCCGGAAATGGGCCGCTTCTTCGACTTCCAGATGCGCATCCAGGGCGCCGTGATCGACGCCGTGTTGGCCCGGCTCGCGACCGCCAAGCCGGAGGACCTGGCCAGGCCCAATTTCAAGAGCGGACTCGCCGACATCCGCGACGGCAGCGCCCGCTCGGTGTCGGGCGTGGTCGAGACGCTCGCCGTCAACGGCATCACCGAGGAGTGGCGCCGCGAACGCCTGCCGGCGCTCACCGCGATTGCGCCAAAGCTCGCCAAATTCCTCGAAAGCACGCAGAAGAACGATCTTCGGCAACTGGCGCTCGCCTGCGCCGATGTCATGGATGATGCCCAGGTGAAGGCGGGACTGCAGGATTTCGCCAAGGTGATCGCCGGCACCTGAACGGCGCGACGAGCCGCGTCAGGACAGTTTTTGCAGCGCCGCCAGCAAGGCAATGCCGGCGGCCAGCATGGCGCCGAGCCGAACCGTAAGTCGAAGGCCCAGCGTGTCGATCTTCGACTCGATGACCAAAAAGCGTGCATCGACATACTGTTTGAAAGCGGCAAAGCTTGCATCGAGGGCGACAAAGCGCCCGTCGATGTCCTGCCTCAGCCCGATGGAGTCCGCTTTGGTGAACAGCTCGGCCATGATGAAATCCCGCGCCGCCTCGGCATGTGCCTCGGCCTGCTCTTCCGAAACGCCGCCGTCGCACAAACGTTTCGCGTAACCCAGCGTATCAAATGCATACACCATCGCCCGCCCGCCCTCTTCGCCTAAACGCGGGTTATTATAGAACGTAAAGTGAACAAACACAATCTCTGGCTGCCTTACGGCCATGCAGCTACCATCAGCCAATGGTCGATCCGATTGAACTCGGCAAGTCACTCCACCGGCGCATCACTCTGGTCGCAGGGTTGATCGCCGCTGCCTATCAGTTCCCCGACCCCGCCTCGGCTGCCTCGCCGCCGCCCCCCTGCCCACTCACGTTCTTCGCCGAAGCCCGAGCGCAGGGCGCCGTCGACGGGCGCACCATCCTGCTCGCCGACGGGCGCGAGGTCCGGCTTGCCGGCATCGAGATACCGGCAACTGAAGAGGCGCGCACCATGGGTGCCGGCGACGCCCAGGCCCTGCACGCGCTGGTGGCGGGAAAAGACATCGTCCTCAAGCACTTGAAACCGGCGACCGACCGCTATGGACGGCTCGTGGCCTGGGGGTTCCGGCGCACCCCCGTGGGCGAGGAAAGCCTCGCCGCCCTCCTGCTGGCGAAGGGCCACGCCCGGGTGGCGATACCTTCCGGCGAGCGTGCCTGCATGGGTACTCTCCTCGCCGCGGAGCGCGTAGCCAGGGCCGGCAAACTTGGCCTGTGGGGCGATCCGCGCTATGAATTGAAGCGGGCGCAGAATCCGGGTGAGATCGCGGCGGCACGGGGCCGGTTTTCGTTGGTCGAAGGACCGGTATTGTCCGTCCGCGAGAGCGGTGGCGTCATCTACGTCAATTTCGGCCGCCGCTGGACAGAGGACTTTACCGTCACCATTTCGAAACGAAACGAACGTCTCTTCACCGCCGCGGGCCTCGTCCCGAAGGTTCTGCAGGGGCGGCGCGTAAGTATCCGCGGCGTGGTGGAAGAACGCGGCGGCCCCTGGATCGAGGCGACACGCCCCGAGCAGATCGAGATCTTGGACGGCAACTGAGTTGGCACGAATCTTTGCGAGGCTGATCGGCACGACGGGGCGCGCGAGCGCACCCCTGCGGCTGCGCGCCTCGGCCTTGCTCGTCGTGGCGCTGGCGTTGGCCGGTTGTTCGGGCGACCGCTTCGTCGGCCCCCAGCAGGTGATGCTGCGCGAGCCGCCCAAGCAGAGCGAGGCGCCGCCGGCGGCGCGGCGCGAACACCAGAGGATCCTCGCCACCTATGGGGGCGCCTACGAGGACGCCCGGCTGGAAGCCATGGTGACAAAGACGGTCGAGCGGCTGGTGGCCAGTTCCGAACGACCCGACCAGCACTATAAGGTGACGATCCTCAATTCGCCGGCCGTCAACGCCTTCGCGCTTCCGACCGGCAATATCTATGTCACCCGCGGTCTGATCGGGCTCGCCAACGACCATTCCGAGCTCGCCTCCGTGCTCGCCCACGAGATGTCGCACGTCATTGCCCAGCACGCGGCGATCCGCGAGGACCAAGCCAAGCAGGCCGCGATCGTCAGCCGCGTCGTCTCCGACGTGGTCAGCGATCCACAGGTGGGGGCCCTGGCTCTCGCCAAGTCGAAGCTCGCGATGGCGAGCTTTTCGCGAGCGCAGGAATTCGAAGCCGACGGCATCGGGGTCGGCATCGCGGCCAAGTCCGGCTACGACCCCTACGGAGCCGTGCGCTTCCTCACCTCCATGGGACGCAATGCCGGCCTCAAAGCGCCGGCGAACGGCGCCGATCCGCGATCGCTCGACTTCCTGTCGTCGCACCCGGCAACGCCGGACCGCATCCGCAATGCCCAGACCAACGCCCGCCAGTTCGCGGCGCCCGGGGCCGGCGAACGCGACCGCGCCGCCTACCTCAGCGAGATCGAGGGGCTCGTCTACGGCGAGGATCCGATCGAGGGCTATGTGCGCGGCCGCCGCTTCCTGCATCCCAAGCTCGGCTTCACCTTCACGGCGCCGGAAGAGTTCACCCTCGAGAACACCGCCCAGGCGGTGCTCGGTCTCAAGGAAGGCGGCAGCCAGGCCATGCGCCTCGACGTGGTCCGCGTGCCGCCGGAGCAGAGCCTCTCCGACTACCTGAAATCGGGCTGGATGGAGAACGTCGACGCGTCCTCCATCGAGGACGTGACGCTCAACGGTTTCCCGGCCGCGACCGCGACGGCGAAGAGCGACTTGTGGGCGTTCCGCCTCTACGTTGTCCGCTTCGGCAGCGAGGTCTACCGCTTCATCTACGCCGCCAAGACCAAGACCGCGGAGACCGACCGCGCGTTTCGCGAATCGGTCGGCACCTTCCGCCGCCTGACCCTCGAGGAGATCGAGCAGGCCAAGCCGCTGCGCATCAAGATCGTCACCGTGGCTCCCGGCGACACGGTGGAGAAGCTCGCCACCCGCATGGCGCTGATCGACCGCCAAGTGGAGCGCTTCCGCGTCCTCAACGGCCTCGACGCCGGCGACCGCGTCAAGCCGGGCGATCAGGTCAAGATCGTGGTGGAGTGACGGCTGCCCTGATCCCTCCTCCGCGCTCTCGCGCGGGGGAGAATGGCCCGCACCCGGGATGCCGCCTCCGGCGGGCCCGAGCACAGGCTCTGCGGCCGAGTGGGGGCTCCAAGTGGGGGCTCCAAGTGGGGCTCTTGGCCCCGCAGACGTGATCCCGAAGTTTTGGCCGATGCCGTTGCCCCCACCCCCGCCCTTTGGCACAGCCGATGCTTCGCATCGGCATTCTTAAGGACGGCGGCCGAAGGCCTCCTGCGCCCTCCCTTTTCAGGGGAGGGATATTTTAGTCCGCTTCAATCTCTTCGCCGCCTCCTCGACCATGGCCTCGCGCTCGGCGCGGCGCTTTGCCGACATGGCGTTCACGGCTGCGACGATCGCTGCCGGCGACGTGAAGGGCGTGCCGCCGGGAAACGGCGGCGCCGGGTCATATTCGATGCCAAGCTGGATGGCGCGCGCCGTCGTCTCGCCGGCAGCGTCGGCGACCACCTTCAAGGCCATGTCGATGCCGGAAGTGACGCCGCCGGAGGTGTAGAATTTCCCGTCCACGGTCAGCCGGGCGTCGGACGGCGTGACGCCGAAGCGACTGAGAAGATCGCGGGCCTGCCAGTGGGCGCCGGCGCGACGACCGGCGAGCACGCCGGCGGCCGCGAGGAGGAACGAGCCCGTGCAGATGCCGAACACGTATTTCGCCGCCTGCACTTCGCGGCGCACATAGGCGAGCCAGCTTTCGTCGAGCATGGCGCGGTCGATCCCGGTGCCGCCGGGCACCACCAGGATGTCGGACGGCGGCGCGCTCTCGCGGGTGCGGGTCGGCACCATGGCGAGGCCGCGATCGGTGCGCACCGGCGCGGTCGTGGCGGCGACGAGATCGAGGGTCCAGCCCGGCACGCGGGCGAGCACTTCATAGGGCCCTGCAATGTCGAGCTGGACCATGTCGGGGACCAGAATGACGTTGACCTGCATGGCACTCTCCCGCCGTCGAAGCCGAATCGGACACGCCGGCACACCGGCAATGCCGGTGCATCACGCTTATAAAAAAAGCCCGGCGCAAGGCCGGGCCAAAATGGATTGGACTGTCGGGGCCGCTCAGGCGGCCTCGTCCTCGACGATCGCTTCCTCGTCGGCATCGGCCGGCTCGGCCGCTTCCGTCTTGGCGCCGCGACGCGGGCCCTTGGCAAGCGCGGCTTCGATCTCCTTGACGGCTTCGGTCTCGGTGACGCGCTGCACCGCCGAGATTTCGCGGGCCAGGCGATCGAGCGCCGCCTCGTAGAGCTGCCGCTCGGAGTAGGACTGCTCGGGCTGGCTGTCGGACCGGTAGAGGTCGCGCACCACCTCGGCGATCGAGACGATATTGCCGGAGTTGATCTTGGCCTCGTATTCCTGCGCCCGGCGCGACCACATGGTGCGCTTGATGCGGGCACGACCCTTGAGGGTCTCGATGGCGCGCTTGACGATCGGCGGCTCGGCCAATTTGCGCATGCCCACCGCGGCGATCTTCGCCGTCGGCACCCGCAGGGTCATCTTGTCTTTGACGAAATTGATGACGAACAGTTCCAGCTTGCAGCCGGCGACTTCCTGCTCCTCGATAGCCATGATCTGGCCGACACCATGGGCCGGGTACACGATGAATTCGCTGGTCTTGAATCCTTGACGTTGGGTCGTCTTCTTTGTTGCAACCATTCCTTGTGTAACTCCTTGCACCGGTTCCGCCCGGGTTTGAGCCCGGCGCGTCGGCTTGGCCACAGGGGCAGCCCGGCGGCGCACAACGCTCCGGGGAGCCTTCGGGGTCCTCCGGCGTTGTGCCGACGAGGGTTTATTGGCGGTCTTCTTGGACCTATGACGTGTCTTGCCAGCCACAGCTTTCGCGTGGATCTCACGCCCCTATTGACGGTTTCCTCGGAAACACCCCGAAAAAATATGCTCCCCTTGGGGAGCCTCGGAGCGGTGGTCGTTCATTGTGTAATTCATATAACACATTTTTGTCCGAAATCAAAGCCTTATGGCGGCGCCAGAGAGGTATGCCACCCCCCGCGCCGCTCACATCTTTGGCAACAAGTTAATGAAACAGGCTAGTCGCCGGTTCCCGGCTCGGGATCAAACTTCTCAAGTTTTCCGGCCTTGCCGTCCCATTCCTTGGAATCGACGGGAGGCTCTTTCTTGACCGTGATATTGGGCCAGGACTTGGCGTATTCCGCATTGAGTTCCAGCCACTTCTCCAAACCCGGCTCGGTATCGGGCTTGATCGCCTCGGCCGGACACTCGGGCTCGCAGACGCCGCAATCGATGCATTCGTCAGGATGGATGACGAGCATGTTGGCGCCTTCGTAGAAGCAGTCCACCGGACACACTTCGACGCAGTCCATGTATTTGCACTTAATGCAGTTTTCAGTGACGACGTAGGTCATCGACAGCTCCGGCCCGGCGCGGGTCCCGTAGACCCGATGAGGTGCTAGCCCATGGCTGGGCGGCGTGCAAGCGCAGCCATGTGGCAAGTGCATGGGAGGCATCGCCGCAGACGCGCCGGCATGCCGGGCTCGGGTCGGCCCGGCTTCTACAACCCACCCATTCAGTCGCGATCGCCCTCCCCGCCGACGAAACGGGCAAGCTCGCGGCGCTCCCGTTTGGTCGGCCGGCCGGCCCCGGCGTCGCGCCGGGCCGGCACTCCCGAGCTGGACTCCGGTTCCGGGGTCGCCGGGGCAAGGTCCTCGAACAGAACGGCAGCATGGCTTGCCGAACCGCGGCGGGCCGCGAAGCCCATGACCTTGAGGACGCGCACACGGCGGTCGAGGGCGACGGTGAGGACGTCGCCCAGCCTGACCGGCCGGCTGGCGGCGTCGATGCGGGCGCCGTTGATGCGTACATGGCCTTCGCCGGCCAGCGCCGCCGCCGCCGTGCGGGTACGCACCAAGCGGGCGTGCCACAGCCACTTGTCGACCCGCTGGCGGTCGCTCGCCTCACCCTGGCGGTCGCTCGCTTCGTTCAATGGCCGTCCTTGGCGTTGGATTCGAGCTGCGCCTTCAGGGCCGCCAGCTTGGCGAAGGGCGAATCCGGATCTGGCTCCTTGTTCGTGCGCCGCTCATTGAGCTTGGCGATCAAACGCCGCTCCTCGGCTCGTTCCTCGGAGCGCTCATTGCGCGGACGGCGCGGACGGTCGCCGCGATCGGGCCGGCGGTCGGGCCGCGGACCACGATCGGGCTGCGGACCACGGTCGGGTCGCGGGCCGCGATCGGGGCGCGGACCACGATCGTCGCGGGCCTCGCGCTCGCCGGGAGCACCTTCTGGCCGGTGCGACCGGCCATGGCGGCGGCGGCCGTCATGCGGCCGCGGCGCCTCGGCGGCGGCCTCGCTCGGCACCGCCGCTTCCCCGGAATCGGTGACTGCGGGCGCGGTGCCGTCAGCGGGGGTGGCAGCCGTTGCGGCCTCCGGACCCCGGTGGCGGCCGTCGCGATTCTCGCGGCGGGGGGTGTGGCGGCGCGGGCGGCGCTCCTCGGACCAGCCCGGGCGCCAGACTTCGATGAAGGTGGCCTCTTCGGCCATGACGGGCTCGGCGGCGGGCTCGGCGGCGGTTTCGCTGGCTTCGGCCGCGACGACAGGCTCCGTCACGCCCGCCTCGGCCGGCGTCTCGCCGGCGACGGCCTCGGCCGCTGGCGCGTCTGCGACCGGCGGCTCCGCGAGCGCAATCTCGGCGACCTGTGCCTCGTCAACGGGCGCGGCAACAACCTCAACTTCGATCGCGGCCGGCTCCGGTTCAGATACCTCGACCGCCGGAGCGGGCTCGTCTGGGACGCCGGCTGGTGGCGGCTCATCGGGCGCGGCCGACATTTCCTCGATAACGGCCGGCTCCGTCGGCGCGCTCTCGGCGTTGGCGGCCTCTGCGACCACCGGGCTGTCAGCATCCGCCACCACCGTGGTTTCGCCGGCGCTCTCCTCGACTGTTACGGCGACCACCGCCTCGACGGGCGGCACCGCTTCCGGCTCGGCCGGCTTCGGCCGCCGGTCCATGCGATAGCCGAGCGCCCGCAGCACCGAGGCAAAATCCTCGCCGGACGATCCCGTCAACGACGTCATCGCCTGGGTGACCACGAATCCGCGGCCGTCGAATGCGCCCGGCGGCTTCTGCCCGGAGGCGCCTTCGCGCCAGGCCAGGGCCGGGCGGATCAGATCGGCGAGGCGCTCCAGGATGTCGACGCGCACGGCGCGTTCGCCGCACACCCGATACCCGATGGTGCGGTAGAGCGCGCGGGAAATTTCCTTGTCGGCCGGGAACGAAGTGCGCCCCGACGAGGCCAGCCGCTGCAGGTCATCGAGCCCCTTGACCTCCAGGCCGCCGTGCTTGAGGGCCCACAGTTCGGCAGCAAGCGAGCGCGGCGCCGGTTTGAGGAGCGACGGCACGTAGATATGGAACGCGCCAAAGCGCACCCCGTGCTTGCGCAGGTTGGCGCGCGCCGCCTGATCGAGGGTCTTGACGTCCTCGGCGACCTTCGAACGCTCCAGAACGCCGAGCGCCTCGACGATCTGGAACGCGATGCCGCGGGCGAGCCCGGTGATGTCTTCCGCCGCGCCGAGTACGAACAAGGGGGACAGCAGGCGCTCGATATGGGTGCGGGTCCACAGGTCGAGGCGGGTCTGCACGCTCTCCTGGGTGGCGCCGGTCAGGTGCTCGTCGGCGAGGATGCGCACGCGCGGACGCAGCACATTGTCACCGGCGGTGATCTTGGCGACCACCTCGCCCATCCAGCGCAGCGTGCCGCCGGAGGCGAGCACGAACTGGGAATCCGGGGCATGGGCGAGGCGCGCGGCGCGATTCTCGATTTCGCCGGCGAGCGCTTTCTGGGCGGCGGCGGAGAGCGCCTTGGCATCGGAGCCGCCGGCGGTCGCGTCGGGCGCGAAACGGAAGCCATCAAGGCGTCCGATGGGGTGGCCTTCGACGACGACTTCGCCGGTCTTGGTGATTTCGGTGTCCAGCATCGCGTTCTCTCGCAGGCGCCGCATCAATACACTGGTACGGCGATCGACGAAGCGTTCCGCCAATCGCTCGTGCAGCGCGTCCGACAACTTGTCCTCGACGGCACGGGTGACGCCTTGCCAATGGTCGGGGTCTTTGAGCCAGTCCGGACGGTTCGCGGCAAAGGTCCAGGTCCTGATATGGGCGATGCGCTGCGACAGCGTGTCGATGTCGCCCTCATTGTGATCGGCCTGCGCGACCTGGCGCGCAAACCAGTCGTCGGGAATTGTACCCTCACGGCGCAGAAAACCATAGAGGGTGACCACGAGTTCCGCGTGGGCGGCGGGCGAGATCTTGCGATAGTCGGGAATCTGGCAGACGTCCCACAGCTTCTGCACCCATTCGCGCGAAGTCGCCATGCCGCGCACGTCCTCGTCGCGGGAGGCATGCTCAAGCACGAGAATGTCCTCGGCGAACGGCGCCCGCGTCAGCCCGACCTGGGTCGGGACTACCGCCAGCGAGGCCGCGAGCGCGCCGAGCGAGGCGAAGTCGAGATCGCTGTTGCGCCACTGCAGCACTCTGACGGGTTCGAAGTTGTGGCTTTCCAGGGCCTGCACCAGTTCGGGCTCGAAGGCCGGACAGCGGCCGGTGGTGCCGAAGGTCCCGTCTCTGGTGTGGCGACCGGCGCGGCCGGCGATCTGGCCGAACTCGGCCGGGTTGAGGCGGCGAAACTGGAACCCGTCGAACTTGCGGTCGGACGCGAAGGCGACGTGGTCGACGTCGAGATTGAGCCCCATGCCGATGGCGTCGGTGGCGACCAGATAGTCGACGTCGCCGTTCTGGTAGAGTGCCACCTGGGCGTTCCGGGTGCGCGGCGACAGCCCACCGAGCACGACGGCGGCGCCGCCGCGCTGGCGGCGGATCAGTTCCGCGATGGCGTAGACCTCGTCGGCCGAGAAGGCGACGATCGCAGTGCGGCGCGGCTGGCGGGTGAGCTTCTTCTCGCCCGCGAAGGTCAATTGCGACAGGCGCGGCCGCGAAACCACATTGGCGCCCGGCAGGATCTTGTCGATCATGCCGCGGATGGTGGCGGCGCCGAGAACCAGCGTCTCCTCGCGGCCGCGGCAGTTGAGCATGCGGTCGGTGAAGACGTGGCCGCGATCGAGATCGGCGCCGAGCTGGACTTCGTCGACGGCCACGAAGGCGACGTCAAGGTCGCGCGGCATTGCTTCGACGGTGGACACCCAGAAGCGCGGGTTTGCCGGCTTGATCTTCTCCTCGCCGGTGATCAGCGCGACATTGTCGGCGCCGATGCGGTCGGCCACCTTGTTGTAGACCTCGCGGGCAAGCAGCCGCAGCGGCAGCCCGATCATGCCCGACGAGTGCGCCAGCATGCGCTCGATGGCGAGGTGGGTCTTGCCGGTGTTGGTGGGGCCGAGCACGGCCGTGACGCCGTGGCCGCGCAAAGCGGCACCGCCGCGGGAGTTCGAATTGGACAACGAAATCGACATGAGGAATCCGGATCAGACGCTGGCGTGACGGGTCAGCCGAACACTGCGGCGGGCAGCGGCCCTGGGCATCGACGGCGGCAGGCGGGTGCCGCCGGTGCGGGCACCTGTAGGGCATTGCCTAGAACATTTCGCCATGCGCGTCCGCCTTTCGCGACCGGGGCCGCGCATGCGAGAAGCGTGAACGATCCACGCCCGCCCGCCTGGACCCTTCCTTAAACCAAACCGGCCGGCGGTGCGAGGCAGGACGTGACTGCCGATGGTCGCACATTCCGGTCTTCGCCACGGTGGCGCTCCCTTCCCCAGAAGGCGCCGACAACCTCCCCACAGCCCCTCCTTGGGATCACCGGTGGCCGAATGTCTCGAAATGTGACGCCGCAGCCCGATTCCGGGGCCCGGCGTTAAGCGATGGAACGAGTCTGGAACAAATCACGGCCGAATCGCTGACTCGGAAGTTGTCGGGATTCGTTCCCTCAACATGTCGGGGGCGCGGTCAGCCAGACACCCCAGATGTGCAGCAGGGCCGTCGACATGACCTGCGCCCGAGCTCCACGAGGTTAACCGGAGCCTAGCGCACGCGAACACTGGTCGGCGTTGCGCGCGGGGGTTGCGCCCCCGTCATGAACTGGGTGGCCTGCAGGACGCCGACACCAAGCGGCGTCGGAATGCTGACGCGGAATGGCACCAGGAGCCGTGTGCCGGCGACCGGTGCAAACCAGACCTCCATGTCGCGCTGCTCGATCAGATATTTGATCGCCGGACGGTTCGGGATGTAACCCGCCAGGGGCGTGAAATAGAGAGCGCACACCACGGTTTCGCCCTCATAGCCCCTGTCGGCCTTGACCACCTCCATGCGCTTGAACGCCATTTTGAGGTCGTAGCGCATGCGGCCGTCGAAGACCGCCGCGCGCCGGTTGCACGCCTGCGCCGACACCGGACTGCCGTTGCCCGGCATGGC
Organism: Astrobacterium formosum; assembly: GCA_030848545.1. Classification (GTDB taxonomy): domain Bacteria; phylum Pseudomonadota; class Alphaproteobacteria; order Rhizobiales; family Xanthobacteraceae; genus Astrobacterium; species Astrobacterium formosum. Next base: position 35,764 of record JAVDCA010000013.1, on the reverse strand, counting down.
GACGAGCGCGGCCGACATGGGATCGCTCACGCCCTTGCGGTGGGCGTCGGTGACGGGGACGCGCTCGGGATGGGGCGTCACCGGCGGATCGATGGAGACTTCCTTGACGTTGCCGTTGGCGAGCGTGATGCGCATCTCCTCGGACCATTTGCCCGAAGTGATCGAGGACGCATAGGTCGTCGGAGCCAGCTGGCCGGTGCCGTTGATCTGCCCGCGCGAGGCGCTCGAACCCTGGCCGGAGGCAAAAACCCGCAGGAGGCCGGTGGTCATGCCGCTCGCGGCCGCGGTGTACTGGCCGTCGGAGACGTCGATCACCCACGCACCCTTGCCGATCGGCACGCCGGCGAGCGTCACCGTATAGCGGGCTTCGAGCTTGCCTTCCGCCACCGCCGCCCCGCCCCACACCGCCGTGGCGGCCGTCATCAGGACAACGGCGCGGCAAGCCAGAAATACGGAACGATGGCTGGTCAGCACGGAAGTCCTTCCTGGCAGGCCGGCGAGCTTCGCGGAGTGTCGAGCGGGTGTTCCGATGGCGCAAGACCCGACTCTGTCGATGGGGAATGCGTCCTTTATGTGGTCCGGCCCTGCCGAAGACGCCTATCGCTCGCCACGGCCGCAAGCAAAGGTATTCAAATCCGCAGCACTTTCCGGGAACTTCCCTTGCCCGCCTGTCGGGCGACGCCTCCCTTGACGCCCCTGCAGAGGGTCTCTATAGGTCCGCGGTCCAAAAATTCCCTGGGTTGTCCGTTGCGCGCCCTATGGCCGGCGGCACGAGAGGTTGAGGTTTTCCCATGTCGCGGCGTTGCGAACTGACCGGCAAGTCGGCCCAGACCGGCCATAAGGTCAGCCATTCCAATATCAAGACCAAGCGGCGTTTCCTGCCCAACCTGCTCAATGTGACGCTGATCTCCGACGCGCTCGGCCGTTCGGTGCGGCTGCGCATTTCGGCGAACGCGCTCAAGTCGGTCGACCACCGTGGCGGCCTCGACGCCTATCTGGTCAAGGCGCGGGCCGAGGAGCTGTCCGATCGCGCGCTCGACCTCAAGCGTCAGGTGCAGAAGAAGCTTGCTGCTCCCGTTGCTGCGGCGGGCTGAGCCTCCTCGAAACCGTTAGTCGCGGTTTGCTTCGGCGCGGTGGGCTTGCCGCCGCGCTTTTGCATGGGTGCGCATCCGACAGGCAGCGGATTGGTCTCGGCACTTTCTGCGCCCTCTCTCCAAGCGAGCCATCCTCGGTTTTTTATCGCGGCACGCCCGAGCGCCGCCTCACCGATGCTTTCCTCGACGTCGTCAACAGGCCCGCAGGATCGGGCAAGTACTGCGGAGTGCTCGGCAAGACCCGTTCCCGGACGACCGGTACGACATGCTTCAGACCGATGAGGTCGAAGGCGCCGATCCCCGGCACCAGGACACGAAGGAATCCGAGCATGAAAACCCTCGCTGCACTCGCTGTTTCGTCTTTGATACTCACAAGTGCCGTGGCTACGGCCATGCCGCTGTGTGCCCCCGGCCAGGCTGCCGGAACCCGGTCCTCCGTCGATACGAGCGCGCCGATCGGCCTTCGGCGTTTCGCTTCCATCGAAAAATCCGGCTTCTATGCGATGGCGACGCCGTCCGAAGACGGCGTCGATCCGGATGTGCGTATTCGCCAGCAGTTGCATCGCGATCGCGTCTCGAACTGACGGCCGGTCGCCGCGAGTGCCGGGGGGTCATCCCCGGCACTCGATGGACCCGCATCCGTTCGCCCTCGTTCCACCATCCATCGCCACCATCCGTCGCCACCATCCGTCGCCACCGCCCGCCTGGACCGCAGCGCAACCCGATCGTATCGAATCGGGTCACGCTCTGGATTCGCAAGTATCGGCGGACTGCCAGGCGAGGGTCGGGCGGCTTTCGCCATCCGATGCGGCCCGGGGCGCGTTCAATCGCGTGCGGGCCCGACGTGCATCCCGCTTCGGCGGGACCTGGAACATCCGGCCGTATTCCCTGGTGAACTGGGAGACGCTCTCATACCCGACTTCGAAAGCGGCCGCGGTCGCCGACAAACCTTCGTCGAGCATGATACGACGCGCTTCGATGAGGCGTAACCGCTTCTGGTATTGCACCGGAGTGAGGCTCGTCAGTTCCTTGAAACGCTTGTGGAACGCGGTCAGGCTCATGGCCGCGGCAGCGGCCAGCCGTTCGACGGGCACACGCGAGCGATACTCGTCTCTGAGAATGACGACCGCCTTGGCAATTTGGCTCGCATAGCTGTCGGGAAGCGCCAGCGCCGACAAGGCAGCGCCGTGCTTTCCCGACAACAGCCAGTAATACAGCTCACGCATGATGCCGGGACGCAGGAGCGGCACCGCATCGGGACGTTCCAGCAGGCGCATCAGCCGCGACGCACAATCCAGGATCTCGGCATCGGTATCGACGGCGAAAACGGACCGCGTGCCGGCCGGAAGCGGCGCGCGCGCAGTGCCCATTTGAGAACCCAACTCACGCAAGACCGTCATCTCGATTTCGACGGCGACGGCTAGATACGGTTCGTCGCGGTTCGCCTGCACGATCCTTCCCACCACCGGCATGTCGGCGCTGACGATGACCGACTCGCCGGCGGCAAAGATCCGCGCGTGCGTTCCCACCGTCATGTGCTTGGCCCCCTGCAGGACCATGCAGATCAGCGGCCGATAGATCGAATGCAGATTCGCGCGCGGCGAACGCACGCACATCATGCGCAGCCCGGGGATCGGCGTCAGCGCCAGACCGTCGCTGTTGGCGTGGCGGTCCGCATAGGCCTGCACGGCCTCTTTGAGCGTCTGCATGCGGCGGGTCCTCCAGTTTCGGCCCCAGCCTAGCACGGCTTCCGGCCAAGAACAGCGGACCTGCAGGAATGGGCAAGTTTCGTGGAGCTCCCGGCAAGACCGTCGTGCGCACACACGGGTACGAAGTGTGCAGACCGATACGGTCGTGCAAACGTAAAAGGAGCACGCGATGTCTGGAACCGACGAATTCCCGCGACGCACCGTCCTGGCGGCCGCCGCGATCACATCCGCCGCATACGCCGTGGGATCCGCAAGGGCGCAGACGGCCGCTCCGAGATCGAACGGCAAAGTCGCACTGGTGACGGGATCGTCTCGCGGCATCGGCGCGGCGACGGCCAGGCGGCTGGCGCGCGACGGCTACGCGGTGACCGTCAACTGCGAGAAGAACCGCGACCTCGCCGCCGGCGTCGTTCGCGACATCGAGGCCGCCGGTGGTCGCGCCATCTGGCTGCAGGCGGACGTCAGCGATCCGAGCGCGGTCCGGCGCCTGTTCGAGGCCAACGAACGCGCATTCGGCGGCGTCGACATCGTCGTCAGCAATGCCGGCATCATGCGGCTGTCGCCGTTCCGCGACATGACCGATGCCGACTTCGCCCGGATGGTCGATGTCAACCAGAAGGGCAGCTTCTTCGTGTTGCGCGAGGCGGCGCGACGCGTGCGCGACGGCGGCCGGATCATTGCGCTCTCGTCGAGCATCACGCAGTTGCGCTCGCCGACCTACGGAGCCTATGCGGCGACCAAAGCCGCGCAGGAGCTGTTCGCCAACATCCTCGCCAAGGAGCTCGCGGGCCGCATGATCTCGGTGAATGCCATCGCGCCGGGACTCGTGAACACCACGCTGTTCACCGACGGAAAGACGTCGCAGCAGATCGCCGGCTTCGCCGAGCGAACGCCCCACAAGCGACTCGGCGAGCCGACCGACATCGCCGACGTCATCGCGGCGCTGTGCGCCGGCGACGGCGCCTGGATCAACGGCCAGACGGTGTTCGCCAATGGCGGCATCGTCTGACCACACTGAGCAGTGGAGGGCACGGACAATGAAGACAGCGGGCAACACCATTCTCATCACCGGCGGCGGCTCCGGTATCGGCCGGGAGTTGGCGCGCCGGTTCAACGATCTCGGCAACACCGTGATCGTCGCAGGCAGACGCCTGCCGGCACTGCAGGACACGATCGACGGCCGCACCGGCATGCATGCGATGCCGGTCGATATCGAGGCGCCGGAGGCGGTCCGGGCATTTGCCGGCCGCGTCATTGCTGAGTTTCCATCGCTCAACGTGCTGATCAACAATGCCGGCATCATGCACCGCGAGGATCTCACCAGGTCACGGGAGCTCGGCAAAGCCGAAGACACGATCGTCACCAATCTGTTGGGTCCGATCCGACTCATCAACGCTCTCGTCGACCAGCTTCGAACGCAGCCCGACGCCGCGATCGTCAATGTGACGTCCGGATTGGCTTTCGTGCCGCTCTGCCACACACCGACCTACAACGCCACCAAGGCGGCACTTCACTCCTACACGGTGTCGCTGCGCGATCAGCTCAAGGGCAGCGTCGAAGTCATCGAACTCGTACCGCCCGCGGTCCAAACCGAACTCACGCCCGGACAATCGACACGCGACGGGTACATGCCCCTCAACGCCTTCATCGGCGAGGTCATGACGCTGTTCCTGCGCCGGCCGACCCCCAAGGAGATCCTGGTGAACCGGGTGGAATTCCTCCGTTGGGCCGAGCGGGACGGACATTTCGAGCAGGCCGTCGAGCTGCTCAGCGCACACTGACGTAAACCGCTGATTGAATCCGATCCGTGCCGGCCGCCTCGATGCTGCCCCTTGTCAGGGCGACGGTCGTCACACCATCACACGCCCGGCTTGCCGCCCCAGGTGCAGAAGAGGCTCGCCAGTCCGGCTACCGCGGCGAGATGGGGTCTCCTCGAAACCGACAGTCGCAATCTGTTTCGACGCGTTGGGTTACCCGCCGCGCTTTCACATGGGCGCGCCGGTGCGAGGGAGATAGGGAATGTACAGAGCGGCGACATGGCAGTCTTCCCGGCGCATATGGGCGTTCACAATCGACATTCGGCCGGCTTCGTCCGATAATAACTGCCCCTTCCGGGCCCTATTTGTCCGCTCTCCCACCCAAATACAGGTTCAGCCATGGTCGTTCTTGAAGTCGCGCAGTTCGAAATCAAGCCCGGAATGGAGCAGGAGTTCGAAGAAGGCGCCCGCAAGGCGGTACCGCTGTTCCGCCGTGCCAAGGGCTGCACCTCCATGAAGCTCCTGCGCTCGGTGGAGAATCCGGCCCATTATCGCCTGTTCGTGCGCTGGGCGACGCTGGAGCACCACACCGTCGATTTCCGCGAATCGAACGATTTCCAGGAATGGCGCAAGCTCGTCGGCCACTGCTTTGCGGCGGCGCCAAATGTCGAACACGTGCACGAGGCGATGGACGGCTTCTGAGCCCGCGGCGACGCTTAAAAATCATTTGCAGGCATACGGCTCGCATCGAAGGTCGCTTCGAGGCGCCGGCTTACGCATTGTGTCGCGCTCCGTTGTCGGCCTGCAGAGCGGGCCGGCAAGAATCCCTTTGGCCCCCGGACCATGACACCTATGGGCGCAGCGCCGACTCGCTGTCTAGGATTGATTCATTTCGTGAATCCCCGCGGTCGTCCGTGAACGCTGCTCACCGAGCTCAGCGCGATACGCTAAGGCGGACCAACCGCCGCGCCTGTCTTCCGACCAGCGGCAGCCCGGCGGCCCCACCCCCGATGTGGCACGGAACTCGCATGACAAACCACGCGCCGGGCCCGTAAGGGAGCGCCGGTATCGCGTTTGCGCTATCGTGGGACGACGGCAAGGGCGATCGCCCCTCTTTTACGGGGACGCGGCGCGAAAACAGCGGGTCATTCCAATGCACCACTTCGACATGGAAGCCTTGGCCACGTTCGTCGCCGTCGTGGACGCAAACGGTTTCACGGCGGCAGGTAAACGCATCGGCAAGACACAGGCGGCCGTCAGCATGGCGATCGCCCGGCTGGAGGGGCAACTCGACGCCAAACTGCTCGACCGAGCCCAGCGCGGCGTCGACCTGACCGATGATGGTCAAATTCTCGTCGGCTATGCGCGACGGATGCTGACCCTGCAGGACGATGCACTGGCGGCCCTTCGGCCGCATCGCTTCGAAGGACGCGTCCGGTTGGGCATGCCGGACGACTACCTGAACACATTCGGCGCCACGGTCATGGACCAATTCCTGCCGCAGAACCCCCGCATCCAGGTTGAGATCGTCTGCGACTTCTCTTATTCGCTCGAACACATGCTGGAGCGTGGCGACATCGACCTTGCGTTGATCACGCGCGGCACGAACCGCAACCTCGGCGAGTTCCTGCGGGAAGAGCCGCTGGTGTGGTGCTCTTCCCGCGACCACCGCCCGGAACTGGTCGATCCCCTGCCCTTGGCCTTGTTTCCGGAAGGCTGCCGCGCCCGTCCGCACGTGCTCGACGCGTTGAACCGCGCCGGCCGGCCATGGCGGATCGCCTGGACGTCGTCGCATCTTCCGTCGATCCAATCCGCCATTGTCCAGGGTCGGGCCGTGACGGCATTACCGTCTTCGATCGTGTCACCGGACTACCGGCGCCTGGGAAACCGGGAAGGAATGCCGGAATTGAAGCCGGTGGAATTGGCCATGCTGGTCCCCCCGGTCGCCAAGGCGTCTGTCCGTCGGCTCGCCAGTTTCCTGCGCGTCGAGGCCCAGCAAGCCTGACGCCCGCGCCTCACGGTCGTTCTACGACATCGTTTTCGCGATCCCGCGGACGACCTCGGTCATTTCCGCCAACACTTCCGGTTCGTGGGCGGTCGACAGATACATCCGGCCGAACGCGAAAGGCATGGTCACCAAGCCGCGGCGCCGCGCCTCCAGATGAAAGGCCACAGTCCGCGGCGGCGCCATGACGGCGAGCGCCTCCGCATAGGTACGCGGGAGATGCGGAGTGAACCACAGTGTGAAGACGGTACCGCAACCCGAGGTCGACACCTCGATGCCGGCCTCGGCGAACGCCCGCACGATCTCACCGCGCAGGCCCTCACCGCGCGCCAGCAGGGCTTCATAGTCGAGCTTCCCGAGGATTTCCATGGTGGCGCTGACCGCGCCGGTGGCGATCGGATTGCCGCTGTAGGTGCCCGCGCGCACGACCTCGCCACGTTCGCATCCTTCCATGACTTCGGGCGTCCCGACCACGGCGGCGACCGGAACGCCGCTGCCGATCAGCTTACCGAGAGTGGCGATGTCGGGAGAGATTCCGTGCGCATGACAGGTCAGTCCGAACCTGGTCCGGAAACCCATCAGCACCTCGTCGGCGATCAGAAGGGCGCCGTGGCGCCGGGCGACCGCCTCGACATGGCGCAGATAGCCCTCGGCAGGCGAGAGGCAGCCGGCATTGGCGAGCATCGGTTCGAACAGGATCGCGGCGATGTCGTCGAACTCCTCGAAGAGCCGCTCGACGTCGTCGAAGTCGTTGAACCGCACCAGGGTCATGTGGTCACGTATCGGGCGCGTGTTGGACAGCATCGCGGCCTCCGACGCACCGGCATTTCCGTACGCGACCTCGTCGTACCAGCCGTCGAACCCGGCCGCCATCTTGGCGATGCGACCGCGCCGTGTGTAGGCGCGCGCCAGCCGGCAAGCCAGGTGGACGGCCTCACTGCCGGTGTTGGTGAAGATGACCCGCGACAGGTTGCCGGTCGCGGCGGACAGGGCGGCGGCGGCGGCCTCTTCGCCGGGATGCGCGAACGCCGGCATCGAGCCCTGCGACGCGGCATGCGAAATGGCTTCGACCACGGCCGGGTGGGCGTGGCCGACCAACGTGGCGCCGAAGCCGAGCGCCGTGTCGATGTAGCGGCGCTCACGGTCCCAGACGTAAGGCCCTTGCGCCCGCGTGACCAGGAACGGGACGCCGTCGAGCGACGGCATGACACGGCCGGCACTGGAAATGCCTCCAACCAAATGGCCCATGATGATCCTTCATTGCAGGTACATGCGCGGCAGCGTTTCCGACAGACCGGGAAACACCACCAGCAGCAAAAGCACGATCGCGCTGACGATCCAGAACGGTACGAGCCGCGTCGAAACAGCCGTCATGTCGACATGGCCGACATTGCAGACCACGTAGATGTTGGTGCCGACCGGCGGCGTGTAGAGGCCGATGCCGAGAGCGACCGAGAACAGGATGCCGGTCTGGAACGGGCCGAGCCCGCACTTGAGCATGATCGGCGACAGGATCGGCGCCAGGATGATCAGGGCCGGACCGAGATCGAGCCACAGGCCGACGAAGAGCAGGAGAACGATGATCAGCGCGATCTGCGCACCGTTTCCGACGCCCAGCCCGATGATCCAGGCGGCGGCGTCCGCCGGCAAACGTTCGACCGTGAGGATCCACGCGAACGGCGTCGCCAGCGCCATGATCATCATGATGGCGCCGGTGCCGGCGACCGTCTCCACGGTCGCCGGCCAAAGCGCCCGCAGGGGAAACTCGCGATAGACGAACATGCCGACCACGAGAGCGTAGACGACCGCCAGAGCCGCCGCTTCGGTCGCGGTGGCGAAACCGCCCAGGATGGCGCCAAGGATGAACAGCGGCATGCCGAGCGCCGGCAACGCCGCGTAGAAATCGCGGCGGAATTCCGGCCAGCCCCCCATGCTGTCGACGCCCTTGTAGCCGTTGATACGGCCGATGATGTACGCGGTCGCCATGAACAGCGCGGCAATCAGCACGCCCGGCACCACGCCGGCGAGGAACAGGCCGCCGATCGACGTATTGGTGAGGACGCCGTAGATGATGAAGACGACGCTGGGCGGCACGATGATGCCGAGCGTGCCGGACGCCGCGGTCAACGCCGCCGAAAAGGCGCGCGGATATCCGCGCTCCTCCATGGTCGGAATCATCAGCTTGGCGACCGCGCCGGTGTCCGCCGTCGCCGAGCCGGTGATGCCGCCGTAGACGAAGGCCGTCGCCACGTTGACGAGGCCGAGCCCACCGGCGACACGGCCGAACATGTGTTCGGCGAGGCGCATCAGGCGCGGCGTCAGGCCGCCGCGGTTCATGATTTCGCCGGCGAACAGGAACATCGGAATGGCGGCAAGGGAGATGGAGTCGGCGCCCCGCAGCGTCTGCTGGGCGAACCACGACACCGGTAAGCCGACGTCGCCGAAAGTCAACGCTGCCAGGCTGGAAAGCCCCATGCTCCAGACGATCGGAACGCCGGCCAACACCGCGACCATGAAGCTGACGAACAGGATGGTCAGCGTCATGGCTGTGCTCCAGTCCGCCGCGATGTGACGCGCAAAGCCGCGATGCCTTGGACCACCGCCACGACGATGATGGCGGCGGCGAAGACAACGAGGGCGCTGATCGACACCGCCGACGGCCACCGCAGCACGGGAGTGGGCACCGCGCCGGAACGCGCCAGGACGGCGAATCCGCTCCACAGCATGTAGACGCCCAGTACGATCAGGGCGGCCCTCGAGAGGGCGACGAGAACCCGCTTCGGCTTACCCCTCGCCTTTTGGGTCAACGCCGTGAAGGCGACGTTTTCGCCTTTGATTTCAGCGATCACCACGCCGAGGAACGTCGTCCACAGAAAGGCGATGCCGGCGATTTCGAACGTCCATTCGAAATGTGCCAGGCCGAGATAACGCGCGAACACACCTGCGAGAGTCGCCAGCAGCGTGACCGCGAAGGCGGCCACTCCCAAGACTTTCAGAACATTGGTGAGGAAGGATGCGAAGGCGTTGCCGTGTTCGGCCGGTTGCCGATGCGGGCGCGGAGTGGCAGCGCAGTCGGACACGAACATGTTCTCCTTGAATATAGGTCATGCACACGGAAACGAGGCGGGCGATCGCCGGATTTCATGACCGGCGATCGCAAACCGTCGGTGCGCGGCAGGCCGGGCTTCGCCGGCGCCGCTATTCGCCCGCGGCGGATTTGCGCACGCGCTCCACCAGTTCCACGCCCCATTCGGCGCCGAATTGATCGTAAACGGGCTTCACCATGGCCCGGAAGGGTGCCGGATCGACTTCATTCACCTGCACGCCTTGCGCCTTGAGCTTGGCGAGGATATCGGCATAGACCTGATCGAGCGCGCCGCGATACCAGCGCGTGGTCACCACCGCGGCCTCGTCGATGGCCTTGCGCTGGTCCTCCGGCAGGGCGTCGAACTTGGCCTTGTTCATGAACCAGTAGTTGGGTGTCCAGATATAGTTGGAGATCGACAGGAACTTAACGCTCTCGTACCACTTCTGGTCGTAGAAATCGCGGATCTCCGGTTCGACGCCGTCGACCACCTTGGCCTGCAACGACGTATAGACCTCGCCGAAGGGGATGGACTGAGGCAAGGCGCCGAGCCGCTTGATGGTCGCGAGGATGACCGGGTTCGGCGGTGTGCGCAGCTTCAAGCCCTGGAGGTCCTGGGGAGACTTGATCGCACGGGCGCTGTTGGCGAACTGACGAAAACCGGAATCGAGCGCCCCGAGCATGTAGAAGCCGCGGCTGCCGCCGGTGCTAAACAGCTTCTTTCCCTCCGCGCTGTCGAGGAAGTTGTGCGCGGCTTTGGCGTTGGCAAAAAGGAACGGCAGCGTGACGGCATTGAGCTTGGGATCGATGCCGTCGACGACACCGCCAAGGCCGATATCGATGGAGCCGGAGCCGACGCCGTCGGCGATGGGGCCTTCATCGCCCAATTGCGCATCGGGATAAATCCGAATGGTGATCTCGCCTTTGGTCCTCTTCTGGACTTCGTCGGCGAACATTTGGCTCGCCTGCTGAATGAGGCTCGTGGTGCTGGATGCGTGGGCGAGGCGCAACGTCGACTTTGCGTGAGCAATACCACCCGGTAGCAGCGCGGCGGCGCACAGCAGGGCCAGCGATGCAACGCGGAGCCGACCTGTTGCAAGAACAAATCCGGACATGGTCTTCCCTCATGTTGGACATGCGATCACGGAACATAAGGGAATTGCCAGCCCACAAAGGCAATCGCCAAGGGCACGCGCCGTCATCAATTTGTGTTATCGAGACATACCGTGGGCTGATCTTGCCGGAGCCGCCGCAGCGGTTATCGCCCCAGTTGTCGTTCCGTCATGCGACGCCGCGGGGTTATGGTCATCACCGGCCGGAATGCGCACCGTTCGGAACGACGTGGATCGGGTCGGCCGCGGTGGGAAGCCGCGAGCGGTGATCGAGCGCGGAATAGTGACAGGTGCCCGGCGCAAGGCCGCCGACCCGTCGCACATACACATAGGCCTCGTAGGGATTTCGACCGCCTCCCGAAGGCGTCATGGACAAGGGAAGAGATCCTTCGTCGAACGACCCCCTGACGCAGCCCGTGATGCCCAATCCGGCGAACAGGCCGTCGCCCAGGTCACCCAGGGCGACCGGCTGATCGGAGAAGCCGCGAAAGCTTCGGCGACGCCGCATCAGAACTGTGCGTTGCAGACAAGGGCACGGATGCCGGGCGGACTCCGGGACCACCCTGGCTTTCGATCTCAGATCACGCTCAGGGTCACGGCCGCGAGCACGAGATAGCGACCGACCTTGGCAAGCGTGACGAGGAGCAGGAACATGGCGAAAGGCTCGCGCAGAACACCGGCCGCGACAGTGAGCGGATCGCCGATGACGGGCGCCCAACTCAGGAGAAGCGACCACTTGCCGTAGCGCTGATACCAGCGTTGCGCCCGCTCCAGGGCCGCAGGACCGACCGGAAACCAGCGCCGATCGCGAAAGCGCTCGATACCGCGGCCGATGAGCCAGTTGATCACCGATCCGGCGACATTGCCGGCACTCACCACGGCCACCAGCGCCCAGGCCGGCCAGGCGCCGCCGACGAGGAGCGCGACCAGCGCTGCTTCCGACTGCATGGGCAGGATGGTGGCGGCCACGAGCGCGGTGAAGAACAGGCCGGCATAGACGGCAAGACTGGTCATGCGGACTGTGTCACCCGGTTCCACTGCGGCGGCAAATTGCCCGTCGCGGGCGAGTTTCGCGGCGGCAGGCGCGCGTCCAACCGCACCGGCTATGAGACCGCCGAGGCGGCCGGCGCGCGCGCGAAAAAGCGGACGGAGCACCGCCCCCTGGCCTTCGCCTCGTAAAGGGCGATATCGGCGCTCTTGAGCAAGCCTTTCGGATCGGTGCCGTCGGCCGGAAACATCGCGACGCCGACGCTGGCGCTGGTGTGAAGCGGAGCGGCGAGCTCCCGTGAAGCCGCCCGGCACGCCTCGACGATCCGCTCAGCCGTCGCGGCAACCTCCGCCCGATCGGTGAGCCCGAACAGTACCACCACGAACTCGTCGCCGCCGAGCCGTGCCACCATGTCGTTTTGACGAACGATCGATTGAAGCTTGGAGCTGGTTCGCTGCAGCAGATCATCTCCGACATCATGCCCCAGATTGTCGTTGACGGTCTTGAAGTAATCGAGATCGATCAGCAACAGGGCGCCGGAATTGTCGCGTGGATCGGGGCTGGCGATGCGGCGCGCCAGTTCGTCGATCAGGGAGCGCCGATTCGACAATCCGGTCAGGCTGTCGTGGAACGCCAACTCGCGGATATGGGCCTCCACGGCCTTGCGGTCGCCGATGTCCTTGACCAGAGCCATCCACAGCCCTTCGCTCTCGTCGAGAAACACCCAATTGATCGAGACGGGAACCGATCGGCCGTCCTTGTGCAGGAACTCGGCATCGATGAATTTCGGACGCTCGCCGGCGCGGACGGCTTCCGTCGGCGACGGCCGTGCGATGCCGGAGACTTCACCGGCCGGACGCAGATCCGACCACGAAAGGCCGGCGTCCAGATCGGCCTGGCCGTAGCCGATGATGCGCAGCAGTTCGTCATTGGCCTCGATCAGGCGGTCGTGCCGGCAAACCATCATGCCGATCGCCCCTGAGGCGGAGAGGATCGACAGGCGCTTGCCCAGATCGCGCATGGCGGCTTCGGCCTGGGCCAGAGCCGTAACGTTCCGGCCTGTGCCGCGATAGCCGCAAAAGCCGCCGTCCGAATCGAACACCGGGTTCCCGCTCACCGAGAGGTGGAGCCTTCCGCCCGCTCCATCGGGAACGGAGTAGCGGAACAGCCGGAAGGGCCGATGGGCGGCGAGGTCATCGAGGTGTGCCGCCCAATGCGGGTCACTGGCGTCCGCACCTGCATGCTCCAGGCGCGTCGCGCCGACGGACGGAGGCGTGCCGACGGGGACGCGATTACCCGCCAGCACCAGCGTGAAGCGATGGTTTGCGTCGGTCTCCCACAGCCAGTCCATGGCGGTATCGAGGAAGTCCTTCAACCGCTGTTCGCTCATCGCCCGCGCCTGCTCGGCGGCCGTCTGCCGTTCGAGCGCTTCGCCCAATCTCACCATGGCGTTGCGGAGCTCGAGCTCGTCGGCCGCCATGGCGGCGAGTTTGCTCAGGCTGGCAAGCTGGGCTTGCGACGGCGGGTTTTGGTGCGGATGGAAATCGATCGCACACACGACGCCGATGTTGAAGCCGTCGCGCGTGCGGATTGGCGCACCGGCATAAAAGCGCACGCCCGCCGGGCAGGTCACGAGCGGGTTGTCGTGAAAGCGCTCGTCTCGGGTGGCATCGAGAACGACGAGCGGTTCGGACGACAGGATGGTGTGCGCGCAGAAGGCGACGTCGCGCGGCGTTTGCGTGAACGGGGTACCCAACCGCGCCTTGAAGAACTGTCGATCGGCATCGATGAAGGTCACGGCCGCGGCCGGTACCGCCAGAACGGCCTTGGCCACGAATGCGATGCGGTCGAACGTCTCCTCGGGGGCCGTATTGAGAATGCCGAAACGCCGCAGCGCGGCGACACGCTCGGCGTCGTTCGGAGGGACTTGCGCGGCCAACATGGGTTCGGACCAATCGTGTCGGTCGCGCATTACAACATGGTCAGATTGACGTCGAGTTACTCTTGAACAAGCTGAAACGCTTGGCGGGGCGGATCAGGGTTCGGTCCCTTATCGGGCTACGGACGCCTTGCCGCCGCTCGTGGGGGCCACCGGCATTCCGCCCTCCCCGACCAGACGGAACTGCATCAGCAGGGTACGCTGGATCGGGGAGAAATTGTCGTCCGATACCAGCGTCAGGATGACGTCACCGGCGGCGTCGGTGTGCACGCCGAGGCCTTCGAAATTATCCACCTGGTAGCCCATGTCAGCGAACATCAGCACCGGCCCGTCGAGTACCGCACCGGGACGGATGGCGCGAGCCGCGATGCGGCGAAGCCGCACCGCGATGCCGCTCGTCCAGGAAAAGCGTCGCTCCAGAATGACTAGGTCGCCCGAAGGCAAAAGCACGCCGTCGCTGATGTCGAAGCCGTCCCGGAGCCGAACCGAAAAGGCGCCGGGCGTCGCGCCGCCGACGAGCCAGCCCTTGATGTTGCCGGCGCGGTCAAGGCCGCGCTCCGAGAGGGCGATCAGGGTGCCGGCGAGCGGATGGCTGGCGCCCGCGTAAGCGAGCATCTCCAGCCCCTTGTTGGCCGGCAGGGTGGCGACCTCGGCGGGCAGCGGCACGAGTTCGCCGCGGGCGGCGACGCCGGAGCGGCCGAAGTCGAACTTGAGCAGGCGATGCATGCGCTCGACGCCCACATAGAGCGTGTCGCCGTCGCCGGTGAGCGACTCGGTATCGTATAGGCCGTTCGCCGTGATGGGGCGTCCATCGGCGGCGAGGATCGGCGCCATGACGGCGTCGGTGATACCCGCGGGACGGCCGTCCGCATAGGACATGCGGCCGGTGAACCAGTGGCCGCGGTCGGTGACGGCGACAAAGCGCTCGCCGTCGGGGGTCATGCGCCATGCCGAGATGCCACCGAAGTCGCGATGGCGCGAGGTGAGGTCGAGGCCGCCGATGAAGTCGAGCGAGCCGAAGCGGCGCAGCTCGGGCGCGCGGTTGTCGAACTGGGTGATCGGTACGGCTTCGACCGAGATGGCGACCGGCGCCGAAGTCGGGCGTACGGCGCGCTGGGCGGATTGGGCGAAAGACGGCCCGGCAAGAAGACAAAGGGCGATCGCAAGCGCCGCTCTTCTCCCTCTCCCCGCTTGCGGGGAGAGGGTCGGGGTGAGGGGCACGGGCCGCAAGCTCGCAATCCGTGGAAGCGCCCCCTCACCCGCCGCACTTCGTGCGGCGGCCTCTCCCCGCAAGCGGGGAGAGGTGGAGGCGAGCGCCTGTAGCAGGGTTTGAGCCGCTACGCTCACGCGTGCATGCGGCGTGGGCGCCGCCGCGGCTCGAACGCCTCCGCGTGTTCGTCGAACAGTTCGGCAAGCTTCTCCGTCATGGCGCCGCCGAGTTCCTCGGCATCCACGATGGTGACGGCGCGGCGGTAGTATCGCGTGACATCGTGGCCGATGCCGATGGCGATGAGTTCGACCGGCGAGCGCGTCTCGATCTCTTCGATGATCCAGCGCAGGTGGCGTTCGAGATAGTTGCCGGGATTGACCGACAGGGTGGAATCGTCGACCGGCGCGCCGTCGGAGATCATCATCAGGATCTTGCGCTGCTCGGGCCGCGCCAACAGGCGCTTGTGGGCCCAGTCGAGCGCTTCGCCGTCGATGTTCTCCTTGAGAAGCCCCTCGCGCATCATCAGCCCGAGATTTTTGCGTGCCCGACGCCAGGGGGCATCCGCGGATTTGTAGATGATGTGACGCAGGTCGTTGAGGCGGCCCGGGTTCGGCGGCTTGCCGGCGGCGAGCCAGGCTTCACGCGATTGCCCGCCCTTCCAGGCCCGCGTCGTGAAGCCGAGAATCTCCACTTTGACGCCGCAGCGCTCCAGCGTGCGCGCGAGGATGTCGGCGCAGGTCGCCGCCACCGTGATGGGACGGCCGCGCATGGAGCCGGAATTGTCGAGCAAGAGCGTCACTACGGTGTCGCGGAAATTGGTGTCCTTCTCCCACTTGAACGACAGCGAATGCAGGGGATCCATGATCACCCGCGGCAGCCGCGCCGGATCGAGCAAGCCTTCCTCGAGATCGAACTCCCACGAGCGGTTCTGCTGCGCCATCAGGCGGCGCTGCAGGCGGTTGGCGAGGCGTGCGACGACGCCTTGCAGGTTGGCGAGCTGCTTGTCGAGATAGCCGCGCAGGCGGTCGAGCTCTTCCGGCTCGCACAGTTCGCTGGCCTCGATGGTTTCGTCGTGCTTCGGCGTGAACGGGCGATAGTCGGGGCCGCGCGGCTCGTTCTTGCCGAACTGGCGCGGCCGCCACGGCTCGGCCGGATTGTCGGCATCGCCCATGTCGGCATCGTCGGGCGTCTCGTCGGCGGGCGCCTCCTGGGCCTCGGTGGTCTCGTCGGACAATTCCTGCTCGCCCGCCTCCGGATCATCGGCGCTCATGCGCTCGTCGTCCGTTTCGGCGGCTTCGCCCTCCTCGCTCTCCTCCTGCTTCTGTCCGTCCTGGTTGTTGTCGTCCTCGGCCTCCTCGTCCTCGTCGTCGCGACTCCTCTCCTCGCCCATGTCGAGGGAGGTCAAGAGATCGTGGACGACGGAACCGAACTTCTTCTGGTCGAGGATGAGCTTGTCGAGGCGATCGAGATCACCGCCGGCACGCTCTTCGATGAACGGCCGCCACAGATCGACGAGCTTTCGCGCGGCTGAAGGCGGCGGCTCGCCGGTCAGGCGCTCGCGCACCATGAGGGCAACCGCCTCTTCGATGGGCGCGTCGGCCCGATCGGTGACGTCGTCGAACTTGCCGCGGTGGAACTTGTCCTCCAGCATGGCGGAGAGATTGCCGGCGACGCCGTGCATACGCCGGGCGCCGATCGACTCGACGCGGGTCTGCTCGATGGCGTCGAAGACGGCACGCGCCTGCTGGCCGCCCGGCACCAGCTTCCTGTGCACGGCGGCATCGTGACAGGCCATCCGCAGCGCCATCGAGTCGGCATGGCCGCGCACGATGGCCGCGTCATGGGCCGTCATGCGGCGCGGCGGCTCGGGCAGGCGCGCCTTTTTGCCCATCAGGCCGGGCCGCTCGGCCGCGAACGCCACCTCCACGTCGGACTGCTTGGCGATGGCACGCAGGCAGCCGGTGACGGCGCGCTTGAACGGCTCGTTGGGGGATTCCTTGGCGCTGGACCGGGGCTTGGTGTTGGAGGTCATGCTTGGTTCGTCGGTTCGGGGCGCAGGTGTGGCCGGCCGGCGCGGAGTCCATATCCACGATTCTCGCGGGTCAACTCCTCCGCCGTCGTCGCTATCCGCCATGGGGCCTCGGGATCATCATGGAGATTCGACCTTAGCAGAAACCTCCGGGCCGGCGAAAGACGCGACGTGTTCACAGAAATATATGCATTTCAGATGCTTAGTGCGCGAGCGTCGCCACATGGCGGCCGTCGCGCCACCGCATGGCTGGAAGGCGGCCTGGTGCGCTCCCGCCGATTGCTCGGGGTCAGACGCCGAATGCCACGGCGCGAAATCGCCCCTTTATTCAACCATCGGGAATGACTATCTTGGATACAGCGACGAGGATGGCCCATCATGGCGGACCCGGAAAATCAAACTTTGCGCCTACTCCGCGAATTGCGGGAGCAGAGTAGTCAGTTCCGCGCTGACATGATCGGGCAGAATAATGCTCTCCGCGCGGAGATGCGCGAGGGCTTCGAACACGTGAACGAGCGCCTCAAGAATCTCCAGCAGGCGATGATCGGCGAAAGCGTCCTCGGCCGCTACACGGTCGCGGAGGTCGAAGAACGCCTCGACAATCTCGAACAGCGCGTCTCCGCCCTCGAGGAAAAGCGCTGAGCGTCAGCTCAGCGCGACATTCACCGAACTCTCCGGCAGTTCCTGGCCGAAGCAGCGCTGGAAGAACTCGGCGACGATCGGCCGTTCGAGCTCGTCGCACTTGTTCACGAAGGTGAGCCGGAACGCAAAGCCGACGTCCTTGAAGATGTCCGAGTTCTCCGCCCAGGTGATGACCGTGCGCGGGCTCATCACGGTGGAGAGGTCGCCGTTGACGAAGGCATTGCGGGTCAGGTCGGCGACGCGCACCATCTTGTTGACGATCTCGCGGCCCTTGTCGTTCCGGTAGTGCTTGGCCTTGGCGAGCACGATTTCGACTTCGTTGTCGTGCGGCAGGTAGTTGAGGGTCGTCACGATGGACCAGCGGTCCATCTGCGCCTGGTTGATCTGCTGGGTGCCGTGATAGAGGCCGGAAGTGTCGCCGAGCCCGATCGTGTTCGCCGTGGCGAACAGGCGAAAGGCCGGATGCGGCTTGATCACACGGCTCTGGTCGAGCAGCGTCAAGCGGCCAGAGGATTCGAGCACGCGCTGGATCACGAACATGACGTCGGGACGGCCGGCGTCGTATTCGTCGAAGCACAAAGCGACATTGTGCTGGTAGGCCCAGGGCAGGATGCCGTCGCGGAACTCGGTGACCTGCAGGCCGTCCTTGATCACGATGGCGTCCTTGCCGATCAGATCGATGCGGCTGATGTGGCTGTCGAGATTGACGCGCACGCACGGCCAATTCAACCGCGCCGCCACCTGCTCGATATGGGTGGACTTGCCGGTGCCGTGATAGCCCGTGACGATGACGCGGCGGTTCCTGGCGAAGCCGGCGAGAATCGCGAGCGTGGTCGGTCGGTCGAAGCGATAGTCCGGATCGAGATCGGGCACGTGCTGGTCCGACTCCGAATAGGCCGGCACTTCCATGTCGCTGTCGATACCGAACACCTGGCGCACCGACACTTTCATGTCGGGCAGGCCGGTGACTTCCTCTATGGCCGCAGTCATTGAACCTCCAGGGCCTCGAACTCCGTCCGAGGCGCGACTTAAGGCAGCTACGCGGTGGGGGGCGGATTCGACCGTCAACTTAGCAGAAACCCCGGCACCGGCGAAAGCCGGCAGGCTGAATGAAAAAACATCGCCGTTTCAAACACCTATGATCAAACCCCGGGTCAACATGGCGGCTGCGGCCGATCCGCATGGCTCAGCCCCTTAACCGGACGGGGGCCGAATCCTCGACCCGGCCACGGCTCAGCAGCGTCCGGACGACTTGAGATGGTTGTAGGCGGCGATGATTTCGCGCAATTTGTCCTCGGAGCCGCGGTCGCCGCCGTTGACGTCAGGATGATGACGCTTCACCAGTTCCTTGAAGCGCGCCTTGATGTCCGCCTTTTCGGCATCGGTCTCGAGGCCGAGGGTTTCGAAGGCCTTGCGCTCCACATTGCGCACCGCGCGCCGTTCGGCCTCGGCGCGCGCCGAGCCGTGCGGTCGGTCGGTGCCGACATCGCGGAACAGGTCGAAGGGATCGTCGGCACCGCCGAATTCGTGGAAGAACCGGCCGGACATCGGCTTTTTCGAGCGCTTGCCGCCGAGCGAGCCCATCTTCCAGGTCGGGCGGTGACCGGTGAGCGCATCCTTCTGGAAGTTCGCCACGGCGGCGTCGCTCATGCCCGAAAAGAAGTTATAGGACTGGTTGTATTCGCGCACATGGTCGAGGCAGAAGCGCCAGTATTCGCGCTCCTGATCGCGGCCCTTGGGGGCGCGATGGGTCGCCGGCGCGGTGCAGCCCGGCCAATCGCAGCCCGGGCAGGTCGAGCGCAGCCGCCGGTCCTGATCCGGCTTGACGCGGATCGAGTCGAAGAGGGGGGAGTCGAGCTTCATGATCGTCCATTATGTGGACCAGGAGACTAGGCTCGCAAGCTTGACAGACGCGTAAGCGTGTCGTGAGCGTTCAAAAAATATTTTTCGCCCGGGCGACTTGACCGGATCGCGAGAGTGCGTTCCTGCCTTTCGATACCGACCTGCGGGTCCAACTGCCATCAGACGGGGCACCCCATGCGCACCGCCGACATCATGACAGAGAAGCTGACCGCCGCCTTCGCGCCGGCGGACCTCGCGATCGAAGACGAATCGCACCGCCACGAGGGCCATGCCGGGCACCGGCCGGGAGGACAGACGCATTTCCGCGTCACCATCGTGGCCGAGGCCTTTCGGGGCAGGAGCCGGATCGAACGCCATCGCATGATCAACGAGGCGCTCGCCGCCGAACTGCAGGGCGGCGTACACGCGCTCGCGATAAACGCGAAGGCGCCGGGGGAGTAGGGCGCACCGCCGTCTTTGCGAGCGCAGCGACGCAATCCAGGAGCCCGGACGGAAGAACCGGATCGCTTCGTCCACTTCGCCTTTTCGCGATCGACGAGCACCCTCACTTCGCCCTTGCGGCCTTGCGCTCGACGGGCGTCACCCTGAGCGCCGTGATGCGGTTTTTCTCGCGACGCAGGATGCGGAAGCGGAAGCCGTGGAACGTGAAACTCTGGCCCACTTCGGGGATCGACATGGCGTCGTGGATGACCAGGCCCGCGATGGTCGTCGCCTCTTCGTCGGGCAGGTGCCAGTCCATGGCCCGATTCAAGTCGCGGATCGGCACGGCGCCGTCCACATTGACCGAACCGTCGGGCAGAGGCCGTACGCCGGGCAGTTCGACGTCGTGCTCATCGGTGATGTCGCCGACGATCTCCTCCAGAATGTCTTCGAGCGTGACCAGGCCCATGAACTCGCCGTACTCGTCGACCACCAGGGCGAGCGGCGTGCGGCGGCGGCGGAACGCCTTGATCTGCTCCGACACCGGCCGGATCTCGGGCACGAACCAGGCCGGGCGGGCGACCTCCATGAGATCGATTTTGGCGGCATCGCCACCAATTTTCTGCAGCGCATGCAGGAGATCCTTGGCGTGCAGGATGCCGACGATGTTTTCCGGCTTGTCGCGCCACAGCGGCACCCGCGTCACCGGCGCGGCGAGCACTTCATTGATGGCCTCCTCGGGCGGCAGGCCGACATCGACGGCGATCACCTCGGTCCGGTGGATCATGACGTCGGCGACGGTCAGGTCGCGCAACTCCAGAAGACCACCGATCATGTCGCGATCCTGCTTCTCGACCGAGCCCTCGCGATGGAGCAGATCGACGGCGCCACGCAGTTCGTCGTGGGCGGACAGAATCGGCTCGCTCTCGCCGATCCTGACGCCGGCGAGCGCAAGCAGTCTGCGCACCAGGACGTTGACGCCGGCGAGCACCGGCGCGAGCAGCGCCACCAGGACGGCCAACGGCCGCGCCACTTTGAGCGCGACGCGGTCGGGCGCATCGATCGCCGCCGTCTTGGGCAGGATCTCGCAAAACACCACCACCAGCACGGTCATCAGCGCGGTGGCGTAGATGACGCCGACATCGCCGAACCAGGCGAGCAGGAGCCCGGTCGCCATGGCCGAGGCCGCGATGTTGACGAGGTTGTTGCCGAGAAGGAGCGCGCCCAGGAGCCGTTCGCGGCTTTCCAGGAGACGGGCGACGACGGCGGCGCGGCGCTCGCCGTCCTTGGCGAGGCGGATCATCGTCGCCTTCGAACAGGCGGTCAGCGCCGTCTCGCTGCCGGAAAAGAAGAACGAGGCGAGCAGGCAGGCGAAGACGGCGACAAGGATGATCCAGTCGGCGGAGGTCATGGATTTTCGAGCTTGGCGGCGAGGAAGGCGCGCACGGCCGCACGGTCAACGTCGTGGGCCACGAAGGCATCGCCGATGCCGCGGACCAGAATGAAGGTGAGCGCCCCGCGGCGGACCTTCTTGTCCTGGGCGATCAGATCCATCAGCGTGTCGACGTCGGGCAGCGGTCCGGCGAGGTCGCCGATGCGAGTCGGCAGGCCGGCGGCGGCGAGGTGGCGGGCGACGCGGCCGACTTCGTTACCGGCGGAGATGCCGAGCGCCCGCGAGAACTCGAAGGCGAGCACGCAGCCGAACGCCACCGCCTCGCCGTGCAGGAGCTTCTTCGAGAACCCGGCCGCCGCCTCGAACGCATGCCCGAAAGTGTGCCCGAGATTGAGAAGCGCCCGGTCGCCGGTCTCGCGTTCGTCGCGGGCAACGATGTCGGCTTTCATGCGGCAGCACATCGAAATGGCGTATTCGCGGGCACCGCCCTCGCCCGCCACGACGGCGTGCATGTTGGCTTCGAGCCACTCGAAGAAGGCGGCGTCTTCGGCGAGGGCGTACTTCACCACTTCGGCATAGCCGGAGGAAAACTCGCGCGGCGGCAGACTGTCGAGGAGCGCCGTGTCGGCAAGGACCAGCACCGGCTGGTGGAAGGCGCCGAGGAGATTTTTGCCGTGACGGGAATTGATCGCCGTCTTGCCGCCCACCGAGGAATCCACCTGGGCGAGCAGTGAGGTCGGCACCTGGACGAAGTCGACGCCGCGCCGGACGACCGATGCGGCGAAGCCGGTGAGATCGCCGACGACGCCGCCACCGAGTGCCACGACGATGTCGTCGCGCTCGATCCGGGCCTCGACCAGCGCCTCGCAGACACGCTCGAACTCGGCGAAACGCTTGGAGCGTTCGCCCGGCGGCACGGTGATGACCGAACTGGCGATCCCGTCCGCCGCGAGTGCCGCCTGGACGGCGGGAAGGTGCATGCTCGCGACGGTCTCGTCGACGACGATCGCCGCCTTCGCGCCCGGCGCCCGCGCGGCGATGCGCGCACCCAGGGACGCGATCACGCCGCGGCCGATGATGATGTCGTAGGCGCGTTCGCCGAGTGCGACGCGCACGGTGGTCGGCTCGCTGGCGCGCGAGGGCACCGTCATGGCTGTCCTTCCACGGCGACGCCGATGAGTGGCTTGAGGGCGGCGATGATGATGTCGACCATGCTGTCGTGCGGCACCTCGTGCGACATCACGGTGACATCGGCTTCGGCGTAGACCGGATAGCGCTGCTCGATCAGATTGGCGAGCGTCGCCGCCGGATCGGCAGTCTTCAGGAGCGGACGATCGCTGCGGCGCTTGACGCGCCGGAGCAGGACGTCGAGCTCGGCCTTGAGGAACACCGATACGCCCCGTTGACGGATATTACCGCGGGTGTCGGCGTTCATGTAGGCACCGCCCCCGGTCGCCAGCACCTGCGGGCCGCCCTCGAGGAGGCGGGCAATCACCCTCACCTCGCCGTTGCGGAAATAGGGCTCCCCATAGGTGGCGAATATCTCTGGAATGGTCATGCCGGCGGCAGCCTCGATCTCCACGTCGGCGTCGACGAAGGGCAGGCCGAGCCGAAGGGCCAGGCGACGCCCGACCGAGGTCTTTCCTGCTCCCATCATCCCCACCAGCACGATCGACCGCTCACCGAGCGCTTTGATCAGCGCCAGGTCGGCAGCGGTCTCCACCTCATCCTTCGCTACCGCCATTCCCGTTTCGCAGCTTCCGGAAGTCGGAAAACACACGCTCCCACAAACCCCTGTGAGCCGAAAAGCACGGCCACCCGCGCCCTCCCCGGCCGATGGTCGTATAGCATGGCGGCGCCCCTTGTCGCCCATGGCCTCGACCCGAACCCATGCGGCCCGGCGGAGCCGGACGGACGTCCCCGATAGCTCATCGGGCCGCCCCACGAGGGGGTACCATCGCACCGGCAAAGCCTTTACATAACTTTACCCGCCGGAGAAGTGGGCGAAATGGCCGTCCCGGATAGTCGTCACCACAGCAACCGGGCGACGCCCCCCCGAAGGAGACCACCATGAACGAACGCATTGCCCTTCCGACCACGCCCGCACAGCGCCGCAAGGGCCTGCCCATCCTCGCCATCGTCCTGACCACCGGCCTCGCCGTGACCGTCGCGACGGCATCCTTCGCGCAGGGCTTCGGGCCCGGCGACGGACCCGGCTACGCCCGCGGCATGGGTTTCGGCGGCGGCCCGGACGGCTCCGGGCCCGGCTGGCGCCAGGACGGTCCCGGCTTCTGGCGCGGCGGGCCGGCCAGTTTCGACCCCGCGAGGCTCGAGGCGCGCGCCGACCGCATGGTGCGCCATGCCGCGGTCGAACTGGGGGCCAATGCCGACCAGCAGGAGAAGCTCAGCACCATCGTCAAGGCGGCCTTGAAGGACATCTTGCCGGTACGCGAAAAGCTGCTGGCCGCCCGCAAGCAGGGCCGCGAACTCCTGACCGCCGACAAGATTGATCGCGACGCCCTGGAGAAATTGCGCGCCGAGCAGATTGCTACCCACGAGGCCACCTCGAAAAGGCTGGTCCAGGCGCTCGCCGACGCCGCCGAGGTGCTCACCCCCGAGCAGCGCAAGAAGCTCGACACCATGATCGCGGAGCGCCGGCGAGGGCGCGGCTGGGGACACGGCTGGAACATGGGCCACATGATGAAAGGCTGGGGCAGCTGGGGCGGTTGGCGCTGACGCGCGAACCGCAAGCTCATCGCAAGCACTTGGAAGACAAGCACTTGGAAGACAAGTTCTTGGAAGACAAGTTCTTGGAGGAATCGCGGCGCGTCCAGAGCCGTGATAGGTGAGAGGCAACTCCACCCCGTCGCCGGGCCGAGCTCCCCCTCCTCGGCCCGGCGGCGACCATTCCGGCGCGCGGCGCCCTTAGGTCATGGCACGCATCCTTCTGATCGAGGACGACAAGCGACTCGCCGAGATGGTCTCGAACTATCTCGAAGAGGCCGGCTTTTCGGTTACCGCCGCCCACACCGGCTCGGCGGGATTGGCCCTGCACGGCCGCGAAGGATTCGACGCCCTGGTCCTCGACCTGATGCTGCCGGACATGGACGGTCTCGACGTCTGCCGTAAAGTCCGCGGCGAGGGCTCCACCCCGATCCTGATGCTGACCGCCCGCGGCGACGCCATGGACCGCGTCATCGGCCTGGAAATGGGCGCCGACGACTATCTGCCCAAGCCGTTCGAGCCACGCGAACTCCTGGCGCGGTTGAAGGCCATTCTGCGTCGCTCCAGGGGCGACGCCAAGGCCGAGGTCATGCGCTTCGGCCGCATCGAGATCGATATCGGGGCCCGCCAGGTGCGGCTCGACGGCGAGGAGCGCCCGCTCACCGGCTATCAGTTCGAATTGTTGCTCATCCTCGCCCGCCATGCCGGCCGGGTGATGTCGCGCGACGCCCTGATGGACCTCGTCAAGCACGAGCGCCTGGAGGCCTTCGACCGCTCCATCGACGTGCACATCTCGCGCATCCGGGCGGCCATCGAGGACGACGCCAAGAAGCCGCGCCGGGTCATCACCGTGCGGGGCGCCGGCTACGTATTCGCCAAGGCGCAGGATTGAGGACGTGGTCGTGAGCGAACTGGTTGATTCCCGCGCCCGCCCCACCGTCCCCTCCCCCGCTTGCGGGGGAGGGTCAGGGAGGGGGCTGTCGCGGGCGCTGTGCGCGGAGGCTCCCCCCTCCCCCACCCTCCCCCGCAAGCGGGGGAGGGAGCAGGCCCGTCGGGCGAGAGAGCACGTCCGTCACATGGCAGCACGGAGCGCCTGACCCGTGCGCCTGTACCAGAAAATCTACCTCGTCTTCATCGCCAGCCTGCTGGCCGTGCTGGCGATCTCCGCCGTCTTCTGGCGGCTTGGGCCTCCGAACACGCCGCGTGGCCAGGAGGCCGAATTCGCCGCCGCCATCGCGGCTGCGGCGCTGCCTTCGGAGGACGCTCCGATCGCGAAGCAGCAGGAGGCGATCGACGATCTCGCCCATCGGCTGCACGCCGATGTCGGTCTGTTCGACGACGAGTTGGAACCCATCGTGATGGCCGGACGGCCGGTGCCACCTCCCTCCGGCGACCGCAGCGGCCGCATGCGCTGGCGGCGCGGCGGTCCATCCTGGGCGTTTCACCTTCCCGACGACCGCTGGATCGTGGTGCGCATTCCCCTCGATAGACCCGGCAGCCCGTTCTCGGCCCGCAGCCGCATGACCGGGCTCCTGTTCTTCCTCGGTTTCATGGCGGTCGCCATCGCGGTGTTCGCCTATCCGGTGGTCCGCAGCCTGACCAAGCGCATCGAGCGCCTGCAGGCCGGTGTCGAGACCCTCGGCGCCGGCAACCTGTCGGCGCGCGTCGACATCGAGGGCCGCGACGAGGTGGCGCGGCTCGCCGACAGCTTCAACCGCGCCGCCGCCCGCATCGAGGAACTCATCGGCGCCCACCGGCTCCTGCTCGCCAACGCCTCGCACGAATTGCGCACGCCGCTGTCGCGGCTGCGCCTCGGCCTCGAGCTTTACGAACAAAAGAACGACCCGCTCATCAAGGCCGAGCTCGCCCGCGACATCGGCGAACTCGACCACCTCATCGACGAGATCCTGCTGGCGAGCCGTCTCGACGTCACCAACACCACCCAGACCCGCGAGGAGGTCGACCTCCTGGCGCTCTGCGCGGAAGAATGCGCGCACTACGACGACGCGACGCTCGATGGCGAACCGATCGACGTGATGGGCGACCCGCGCCTCCTGCGCCGGCTGATCCGCAACCTCCTGGAGAACGCCGCCAAGCACGGCAAGCCGCCCATCACGGTCGAGTTGCACCGGGACGGCCGCGACGCCGTCCTCACCGTCACGGACGCCGGCACCGGCATCCCGGCAAGCGAGCACGCGCACATCTTCATGCCCTTCTACCGCCTCGGCGGCGACCGCAAGGGCACCGGACTGGGGCTCGCGCTGGTGCGCCAGATCGCCCGCCTGCACGGCGGCGATGCCGTGGTGGCGCCGACCGCGGAGGCGACGAGCCGCTTCCTGGTGCGGATCGCCGCCGCTTGAGCGAACCCCTTGCCAGACGGCGGGGAAAGTGATCGTAGTCGCGTCGAGCTCCCGCATGACAACTGGGATATTGCTGCACACATGCCGAGCCTGTTCCGTTTCCTGATGGCGATCGGCGTTCTCGCCGGGCTCGTCTATGCCGGCATGTTCGCGCTCGCCACCATGGTGGAGCCGCAGCAGCGCGACATGACGGTCACGATCTCACCGGACCGCTTCGTCAAGCCGCGCTGACATGAAACGCGCCACATCCTCCGCCCGCGGGAAGGACGCGAACCGGCGGCTGATCGAACTCTTTCTCGACATGCTGGCGGCGGAGCGGGGTGGGGCCAAGAATACCCTCGAGGCCTACCGTCGCGACCTCGACGATTTTTCCAGCCACCTCGCCGCCGACGGCGGCAGCATCCAGGCTGCGACCACCGACGAATTGCGCGGCTATCTGCACGCATTGCATGCACGCGGTTTCGCGCCTGCATCGACGGCGCGGCGGCTCTCCGCGATCCGCCAGCTCTATCGCTTCCTCTATGCGGAGGGCCATCGCGGCGACGATCCCGCGGCGGTAATCGAGGGGCCGAAGCGCGGCCGGCCGCTCCCCAAGGTATTGACCATCAAGGACGTGGACCGCCTGCTCATCGCCGCGCGCGCCGCCGTCGCGGCGGCGGAGAAGATGCCCGAACGGCTACGGGCGACGCGGCTCGTCTGCCTCCTGGAAGTACTCTACGCTACCGGGCTGCGGGTTTCCGAACTGATCGCGCTGCCCGCCGCAGCGGCGCGGCGCGACGAACGCCTTCTGGTGGTACGCGGCAAGGGCGGCAAGGAACGGCTCGTCCCGTTGAACGACGCCGCCAAGGCGGCGATGCGGGACTACCTCGCCCTGATCGCCGAGGCCGGCAAGGCCGACAAGGCGGCGCCGTCCAAATGGCTGTTCCCCTCCTTCGCCGAGGCTGGGCACCTGACGCGCCAGCATGCGGCGCGCGAACTCAAGAACCTCGCGGTCGCCGCCGGGCTTTCAGCCGCAAAGGTGTCGCCGCACGTCCTGCGCCACGCCTTCGCGAGCCATCTGCTTCAGAACGGCGCCGATCTGCGCATCGTGCAGACGCTGCTCGGTCACGCCGACATCTCGACGACGCAGATCTACACCCACGTGCTCGACGAGCGGCTCAAGGCCATCGTGCGCGACCTGCATCCGCTGGCGGAGAGTTGAGAAGGCTAAAGCCCGTCATCGCGAGAGGGCCCCGGGTCCGGCCTTCGGCCGGCGGGTATGTGGTAGCGCGGATGCCGCCGTGGTATTCTGGGTTGCGGACCGTGAATTCCCGTCGCGGCGGATCATCCAGGCGAGAACCAACGGGGCGTGAACAGACGGGCAGAGACCGTGGTGAACAAGAACGACGTGCTCGACATACTCCGCCGCAACGAGGAGGCACTCCGCTCCCGTGGCGTTACCCATGCTGCCTTGTTCGGATCACTCGCCCGCGGCGAAGCACATGCCGACAGCGATGTCGACATCCTGATCACGTTGGATTCGGGAAAATTGCCGGATGTATTTCAGTATGCCGGATTGACCATGTACATCGAAAAGCTGTTCCCCAGCCCCGTCGACGTGGTCGATCTCGACGCCCTCAGGCCTTCCATTCGTGGCCGCGCAGAATCCGAAGCGATCTATGCATTCTGATCCGGCATCAAAAGCGCTCAGAGACATTGCGTCGAGTATTGCCTTGGCGCGATCTTTCGTTGCTGGATTTACGTATTCACAGTTTCAAGCCGATCGGCGAACTGTCTATGCGGTCATCCGCTGTTTGGAAATCATATCGGAGGCATCGCGACGGCTGGCCGACGACGTAAAGGAACGTCATCCGAATATCGAATGGAATCAGGTCGCGGCGTCGGGAAATTTCTATCGTCACATTTATCAAGACGTCCGCGACGACATCATCTGGACGACGGTTCAGCAAAGCCTGGAGCCGTTGCTGGTCGCCATGGAATCCGAGCTCCGCCGGACGGATTGACCGCTTCCCTTGACTTCCGCCCCCGTGAAGGGCTTTTGTCGCCGGTCCGCAGCACCCCCTGCGTGCGATATCATTAACGCCGGTCAACCAATTGATGCGCAGTTACCTTGATTTTGAAAAGCCCGTCGCCGAGGTCGATGCCAAGGCGGAGGAACTCAAGGCGTTGACCGACGCCGATACCTCGCCGGCGATTCGCGAGGAGGTGGTACGCCTGGAAGGCAAGGCCGCCGAGACGCTCGCGGCCCTCTACGCCGGTCTGACCCCGTGGCAGAAGACCCAGGTGGCGCGCCATCCGCAGCGGCCGCATGCGCTCGACTACATCGCCGGCATGATCACCGATTTCACGCTATTCGCCGGCGACCGCAAGTTCGCCGAGGACGAGGCCATCGTCGGCGGACTCGGCCGTTTCCGCGGCGAGAGCGTGTGCATCATCGGCCACGAGAAGGGCTCCTCCACCGAGGCCCGGCTCAAGCACAATTTCGGCATGGCGCGGCCGGAGGGCTACCGCAAGGCGGTGCGCCTGATGGACATGGCCGACCGTTTCGACCTGCCGGTGATCGCGCTCGTGGACACGCCCGGCGCCTATCCGGGCATCGGCGCCGAAGAACGCGGCCAGGCCGAAGCCATCGCCCGCTCGACCGACGCCTGCCTGGCGCTCGGCGTTCCCAATGTCGCAGTCGTCATCGGCGAGGGCGGCTCTGGCGGGGCGATCGCGATCGCCACCGCCAACCGGGTGCTGATGCTGCAGAACTCGATCTACAGCGTGATCTCGCCGGAGGGCGCCGCCTCGATCCTGTGGCGGGACACCGCCAAGGCCCAGGAAGCGGCCACCAACATGAAGATCACCGCCGAGGACCTGCTGCGCTTCGGCGTCATCGACAAGATCGTGCCCGAGCCGGTCGGCGGCGCGCACCGCAACCCGGCGGCCACTATCGCGGCGGCCGCGGACGCCATCGCGGTTGCCTTCACGGAGCTCGGCCGGTTGGACCGCGAGACATTGCGCCGCCAGCGGCGCGACAAGTTCCTGGCGATCGGACGCGCGGTGGGCTGAGCGCGGCCCGGCCGCGTCGCCCGAAACGCCTCAAATAATTCCACGAAAAAATCCAGTCGAGCCCTGCCGGGCGATCGTGATCGAGCGCCGCTGTCCAGGACGAGCGGATCGCAGGCACCGGCCTAACCCTTGTTTTCGCCACAAGGCCAAAGTAATCGAACGTGTCAGCCAAGCTTAGGCGGACAGAGTTCCGAGTCTCCTACCTAATACATACCATCTCCAAGCAATATACGACTTTGCCACAATTTTACGCTCCGTTCACCATAGCCAAGTGCGGCCGGACCTGTTGGAATCTTTGCCTTGCTTAGACCACATCTTAAGGATAACGATTCTTCAAAGATGGCCCACATCCATCTGTGGGGGAGTTCAGCGTTGACTCGTTTTCCGACGGCTCTCTTCCCGGCAGCAAGCTTGTCGGCGTCTCGTCTGACGGCCCGGCCGCGCGCGCTGCTCGCTTCCGTTGCGCTTCTTGCTGCCGTCGCGCTGGCCGGCTGCCAGACCGACGGATCGGTCTCGAATCTGCCCGCCAAGGCGCTCAAGCCGGTATCGGCGGCCATGCGGGCCGAGCTCGAAAAGAAGCAGATGCCGCTCGAGTCGCCCATTCTGGTGCGCATCTTCAAGGAAGAGGCCGAGCTCGAAGTCTGGAAGCAGGACGCAAACGGCCAGTTCGCACTCCTGAAAACCTATCCGATCTGCCGCTGGTCGGGCGAACTCGGGCCGAAGATCAAGCAGGGCGACCGCCAGGCGCCGGAGGGCTTCTACGCCATCACCCCCGGCCAGATGAATCCCAACTCCAGCTATTATCTGTCGTTCAACCTCGGCTTCCCCAACGCCTTCGACCGCGCCTATGACCGCACCGGCCAGTTCCTGATGGTGCATGGCGACTGCTCGTCGGCGGGCTGCTACGCCATGACGGACGAGCAGATGGGCGAGATTTACGCCCTCGGGCGCGAGTCGTTCTTCGGCGGCCAGAAATCGTTCCAGGTCCAGGCCTATCCGTTCCGCATGACGCCGCTCAATATGGCCAAGCATCGCAATTCGCCGCACATGGCGTTCTGGAAGATGCTCAAGGAGGGCAACGACCACTTCGAGTTGACCCGCGCCGAGCCCAAGGTGGACGTGTGCGAGCGGCGCTACGTGTTCAACGCCCAGGCGCCGACGGGCGACCCCAAGCCCCTCGCCTTCAATGCGCGCGCCAAGTGCCCGACCTACGAGGTCGCGCAGGAGATCGCCACCGCGGTCGCCGAGAAGCAGGAGAAGGACCAGCGCGAATTCGTCGCCCTGGTGCAGCGCGGCACGCAGACCGTGGCGGTGACCACCGGCAATGACGGCGGCATGCATCCGACCTTCGCCGCCAAGCTCAAGCCCGGTGGCCAGTTCGACCAAACCGGACGCTTCCTGCTCGCTTCGAGCGACTCCTCGACGCCGCCTTTGCCCCCGACCGTCAATCCGCCCAAGAACTTGGCGGCCGGCACCGATATCCAGACCGGCACCACGCCCGAGCGGCCGGCGCCGGTGCGCACCGCCACCGCCGAACCGCCCGGCAGCAACAGCAACTTCTTCGGCAGCCTGTTCTCCGATTCGAACTCGACAGTTTCGAAGATGTTCGGGCTGCGCGGCGGCAAGGACGACGTGCCGCCGCCGCCGAACAGCAAACCGGCCAAGAAGACCCGTCCGGCCCAGGCCAGTCCGGCGAGGCCGGCCACACCGCCGAGGGCGGTCGCGTCCTCCGCACCGGGCGCGGTGCGCCCGCCGGCTGCCGTGCCGGCGCAACCGCCGACCCACACGGCTGCCGCCGCCCCCGCCAAGCCTGCCAGCATGCCGCCGACCGCGACAGCCCTTGCGCCGATGCCGGCCCCGAGTTCCGGCATGATGGCCGGCGCCGCGCCGGTGATGTCGTCGTCGAACTTCGAAAGCCGCTGGGGCGCATTCCGCTGACGGGCTGACAGGACCACGATCCAAGACACAGGATCGCGTCCAAGACCCTGAGCGGCGGGCAGCCCACACCCGCGATTTATTTCGCGTTCGTCATGCCCGCGCTTGGCGCGGACACCCCCCGTCTTCAAGTCCTCGCCGCGTCAAAGACGTGGATGGCCGGGACGAAATGCCCGGCCATGACGACGTGAGTGGTCCCCGACAGGCGACCGCTCAGGCGAAGCGGCCGTGGCAGTGCTTGTACTTCTTGCCGGAACCGCACGGGCACGGCTCGTTGCGGCCCACCTTGCCCCAGGTGGACGGGTCGGACGGGTTGCGCGCCTCCGCCTGGCGGCTGGTGCCGTCGTCGTCGCCATAAGGGCCCGCGAGTGCGAGCTGGTTCTCGCCGGTCGACGGATCGGCGTGATAGGCCTCCATATAGGGCAGCGACGGCGCCGGCTCTTCCGGCGGCGGCTCTTGCCTGATCTCGACCCGCATCAGCTGTGCCGTCACGGCTTCGCGCAGCTGCGTCGACAGCGCCTCGAACAGGTTGAAGGCCTCGGCCTTGTACTCGTTGAGCGGATCGCGCTGGGCATAGCCGCGCAGCCCGACGACGTTGCGCAAGTGCTCGAGCATCAGTAGGTGCTCGCGCCAGAGATGGTCGAGGGTCTGCAGCAGAATCGACTTCTCGACGTAGCGCATCACGTCGGGGCCCCACTGGGCGACCTTGGCGGCCATGTGCTCGTCGGCGCGGCGCTCGACGCGGTTGGTCAATTCCTCCTCGGCGATGCCCTCTTCCTTCGCCCATTCGTCGACCGGCAGATCGAGGCCGAAGATGCGCGCGAGTTCATCCTTGAGGCCGGCCGTGTCCCACTGCTCCGGATAGGCGTTCTCGGGCACGTGCTTGCGCACGAAATCGTCGATCACGGTATGGCGCATGTCGGCGACGATCTCGGCGGTGGTCTCGTCGTGCATCCATTCGACACGCTGCTCGAAGATCACCTTGCGCTGATCGTTCATGACGTTGTCGAACTTGAGGATGTTCTTGCGGATGTCGAAGTTGCGCGCCTCGACCTTCTGCTGCGCCTTTTCGAGCGCCTTGTTGATCCACGGATGGACGATCGCCTCGTCCTCCTTGAGCCCGAGCTTGGTGAGCATGCCGTCGAGCTTGTCGGAGCCGAAGATGCGCATCAGGTCGTCTTCGAGCGACAGGAAGAACTTGGAATGCCCGGGGTCGCCCTGGCGGCCGGAGCGGCCGCGCAGCTGGTTGTCGATGCGCCGCGACTCGTGGCGCTCGGTGCCGACCACGTACATGCCGCCGGCGGCGAGCGCCTTCTCCTTGAGGCGCGCCACCTGGACGCGGATCTCCTCGGCGCGACGCTGGCGCTCCTCGCCCTCGACGCCCACGAGTTCCTGGCGGATGCGCATGTCGGCGTTGCCGCCGAGCTGGATGTCGGTGCCGCGGCCGGCCATGTTGGTCGCGATCGTGATGGCGCCAGGCACGCCCGCCTGGGAGACGATGTAGGCCTCCTGCTCGTGGTAGCGGGCATTGAGGATGGCGAACACCTTCTTCTTCGATGCCCCGTCGTCGCCGCCATAGAGTTCGGAGAAGGCGTGCACATCGGTGAAGTCGTGCGCTTCCCAACCCTTCTTGCGCAGCTCGTCGGCGAGTTGCTCGGACTTCTCGATCGAAGTCGTGCCGACCAGCATGGGTTGGCCGCGTGCCTTGCAGTCCTCGATCAGGGTGATGATCGCCCGGTACTTCTCCGCGGCGGTCCGATAGACCTCGTCGTCGTCGTCGATGCGCACCATCGGCATGTTGGTGGGCACCTCGATGACCTCGAGGTTGTAGATGTCCATGAACTCGTCGGCTTCCGTCAGCGCCGTGCCGGTCATGCCGGCGAGCTTGTCGTACATGCGGAAGTAGTTCTGGAAGGTGATCGAGGCGAGCGTCTGGTTCTCGGGCTGGATCGGCTGGCGCTCCTTGGCCTCGAGCGACTGGTGCAGGCCGTCGGAATAACGCCGGCCCGGCATCATGCGGCCGGTGAATTCGTCGATGATGACCACCTCGCCGTTCCTGACGATGTAGTCCTTGTCGCGCGTGAACAGCTTGTGGGCGCGCAGTGCCTGGTTGACGTGGTGCACGGTCGAGACGTTTTCGACGTCGTAGAGCGACTCGGCCTTGAGGAGGCCGGCCGCTTTGAGCATCTGCTCCATCTTCTCCATGCCGGCTTCGGACATGGTGACGGTGCGCTGCTTTTCGTCGACCTCGTAGTCCGTCTTGTCGAGGCGCGGAATGAAGGCGTCGATGGTATTGTAGAAGTCGGAGCGGTCGTCGAGCGGGCCGGAGATGATCAGCGGCGTCCTCGCCTCGTCGATCAGGATCGAGTCCACTTCGTCCACGATGGCGAAGTTGTGCCCGCGCTGGACCATATCCTCCAGGCGGTACTTCATATTGTCGCGCAGGTAGTCGAAGCCCAATTCGTTGTTGGTCCCGTAGGTGACGTCGCAGTCGTAGGAGGCCTTGCGCTGCGTGTCGTCCAATCCGTGCACGATGGTGCCGACCGTGAGGCCGAGGAACTTGTAGATCTGGCCCATCCACTCGGCGTCGCGGCTGGCGAGGTAGTCGTTGACGGTGACGACGTGGACGCCGCGGCTCGAGATGGCGTTGAGGTAGACCGCCAAGGTGGCGACCAGCGTCTTGCCTTCGCCGGTCTTCATTTCGGAAATCGCGCCTTCGTGCAGGATCATGCCGCCGATGAGCTGGACGTCGAAGTGACGCTGCCCCAGCGTGCGCTTGGATGCCTCGCGCACGGTCGCAAAGGCCGGCACCAGGAGGTCGTCCAGGCTGGTGCCCTCATTGTAGGCTTTGCGGAATTCGTCGGTGCGGGCCCGCAAGGCCTCGTCGGTGAGGCCCTCCAGCTCCTTTTCCAGCGCATTGATCGCCTCGACCTTGGGCCGATAGGCCTTCAGGCGGCGGTCATTGGCGGAACCAAACAATTTGCGGGCAACGGCGCCAAACATGGCGGAGATCCTTTCCTGTCCCGCCGGTTGCGGGTCTTGCCGCGATCGAAACTTGACCGCGCGGGCGGGGCCTATGGGAGGCCGCTGAAATTACGGCGCTTTTCGGGCTCCCTGGGGCGAAATGACTGATGCCCCCTGCAAACGGCGAGCGGGCGAGAGATATGAGGGGGTCTGGTCCTTGTCAATCATAGGGAATACCGCTCCGCGAGCAGTGTTCCCTTCGATACCGGTAGTATGGTTTCGAGCCGAGCGCGTTCATTCTATCCGGGCAATACCGACCGCCGTCGGGCGGCGGCGGTTTGTCATCCGGCAATCATAAATGCACCGCAATCACGCCCTCGTTAGGCTGTGCCGGCAATCTTCCGTTGCCATCGCCCGACGATTGGGCGAGTGTCCCGGCTCACAGACAAAATAGGCATATCGTCTCAACAACCGAGGTTCTCCGCCATGACTGCGTCCCTGTCCACCGCATCCCGGGCGGCGCCCGCGCGCCGGTGCGGCCTCCTGCTTGCGGTCGCCACGACGGCGGTCGTCGGCCTGGCGGGCCTCGCGGCCGCGCAGGCGCCCGATCCTGTCGTCGCCACCGTCAACGGCACCGAAATCCGCCAGAGCGACATCAACCTGGCGGCCGAGGACATCGGCCAGAACCTGGCCCAGTTGCCTGAAGAGGCCAAACGCGAACAGCTCGTCACCTACCTGACCGACATCATCCTGTTGTCCAAGGCCGCCGACGCCAAGAAGCTCGCCGACGAGCCCGACACCAAGCGCCGGATCGCCTTCGCCCGCAACAAGGCGCTGATGGAGGCGATGCTGATGGGTGAGGGCAAGAGCGCCGTCACCGACCAGGCCCTGCGCGCCGTCTACCAGGATGCCATCAAGCAGATGGGCAGCGACGAAGAGGTGCACGCCCGCCACATCCTGTTCCGGGTCGAGAAGGCCGACGACAAGGCGGCGAGCGACGCAGCCGAGGGCAAGGTCAAGGCGGTCATCGACCGCCTCAAGAAGGGCGAGGATTTCACCACCATCGCCAAGGAGCTGACCGAGGATCCCTCCGGCAAAAAGGACGGCGGCGATCTCGGCTACTTCACCAAGGACCAGATGGTGCCGGAATTCGCCGAAGTGGCCTTCAAGCTCGACAAGGGCCAGATTTCCGAGCCGGTAAAGACCCAGTTCGGCTGGCACGTCCTCAAGGTCGAGGACAAGCGCAAGAAGCAGCCGCCGGAATTCGACAAGGTCAAGGAGCAGCTCGAAAGCTTCGTCACCCGCAAGGCGCAGATGGATCTCGTCACCAAGCTGCGTGCCGACGCCAAGGTGGAGCGGCTCGACAAGAAGGCTGACGCGCCGGCCGCCGCTCCGGCACCGGCGCCAGCGCCGGCCGAGCCGAAGAAGTAGTCGTCGGTTCTGGCCACTATCGACGTCACGCGTCATGGCCGGGCTTGTCC